>NZ_SZQA01000063.1 GCF_005233835.1 Herbidospora galbida
CCTGCCCGCCGAGGCGGCGCCGGACGGGCGGCCCCTGCTGCTGGCCTGGACGCAGGGCCACGGCCTGGCCGCCGATCCGGCCACCGGCGCACTGCGGACCGCCCTGGAGGCGCGGGCCGGCCGGCTGCTGCAGCTGTGGGCGCCGCTGGTGGCGTGGATCATGCTGGCCCGGGGGCGGATCGACGGCATGGTCGGCTACCGGGCCGAGCTCGTCGACTTCCCGGCGGGCGCCCTGATCGCGGCGGAGGCGGGGGTGACGATCCACCGGTTCGACGGGGAGCCGTTCGACCTGCGGGTCGACCTGCCGGAGTCGGAGCGGAACTTTGTCGCCTGCCGGGCCGGGCAGTTCGCCCGGATCTGGCCCTCAGGCGGCTGAGCCGAGCTCCACGACCTCGACGACCTCGGTGCAGGTGCCGTGCTCGCCCATCACGCACAGCGCGAGGGTGCGGTAGACCTCGTCGAACGATCGGGCCGGCGGGAGCAGCTCGGCGGGCACCTGCAAGCCGCGTTCCCGGAACCGGGTCATGGTGATGTGGGGGCGGAACAGCTCGCCGATCTCGTCGTAGCCGTGGCGGTCGAGGTTGGCGCGGGCCTCGGGGGGCGCGACGAGACGGTGCTCGGCCAGCACCCGGCCGACCGGGTCGCGTTCGCGCAGCCCGGTGCGCAGCGGGCCGAGGGCGGCGAGGAGGTCTTCCTGGAGCCGGGTGACCGCGCCGGTCTTCCGGTAGAACAGCTCGAACATCCCCTGGTCGTTGGCGGCGAAATGGCCCCCCTCCAGCGGGATCTCGGGGGTCCGCTCACCGATCAGGCGTAGCGCCTCGCACGCCTCGCCGAGCCGGGCCGATTCGAAATTCGCCATGTAAAGCGAGATGTGCGGATAGAGCTCACCGGTCCGCAGCGTGAATTCGGCCGGCGCGAATTCGGCGCACCACGCGCTGAGTCGTACCGAACGTTCCTCGACGACGGCGCCTGGTAACAGCACCGCGTCGTATACCGGAAGAGCCGACATGCGCTCAGTCTATATATCAGGCGAGCGCCAGCACCCACACCACCGAGGGCAGCAGGACAATGGCGAGCACCGCGCCGGTGAGGACGAATTTCCCCAGCGGCACCTTGACATCCCGGCGGCGGCACCATTCGAACCAGAGCAGCGTGGCCAGCGAGGCCCACGGCGTGATGACCGAGCCGACATTCGTGCCGACCAGCAGGGCCAGCAACTGGTCGAGATTGGCCGCGGGCACCACCTGTTCGCCCGCGACATAGGCGGGCAGGTTGTTGACCACGTTCGACAGGCCCGCGCCCGCGGCGGCCGTGCGCAGCAGCCCGGCGAACCCCTCTCCCGTGCCGATGAGCCAGGACATCAGGTCGTTGAGGCCGAGGCGCATCAGCGTGGGCACCACGAGGAACAGCCCGGTGACGAACACGAGCAGCTGCCAGGGGATCAGCGAGGGGCGCAGCGACGCGCGGTCGCGGAACAGGTAGGCGGTGACGGCCAGGGCGGCGGCGGCGATCGCGGCGACCTCGATGTGCACCCCGGCCAGGATGGCCGCGATGAACAGCAGGCAGGCCGCGCCGGTGCCCCAGAACAGCACGTTGTCCTTGATCGGCTCGGGCGGGGCGGGCTCGTAACGGTCGGCCCCCCGCACCCCCCGCCGCCAGTAGAACACCCACAGCAGCGCCATCGTGCCCGCGATCGCGACGAGCTGCGCGAGCCACATGCGGCCCGCGAACTCGGGCGCCGACAGGCCCAGCTTGTTCAGCGCCAGCAGGTTGGTCAGGTTGCTCACCGGGAGCAGCAGGCTGGCGGTGTTGGCCAGCCAGACGGTGGTCATCGCCAGGGGCAGCGGCGCGATCTTCGCCCGGGGCGCGAGCGCCAGCATGACGGGCGTGAGCAGGACCGCCGTGGTGTCGAGGTTGAGGAAGATCGTCGTGGCCGAGGCGAACGCGACGCACAGCAGGAAGAGCGCCGGATAGGCCCCCCGGCCCAGCAGCGCCAGCCGCGCCGCGATGACGTCGAATACCTGCGCCTGTTTGGTCAGTTCGGCCAGCACGATAACGCTGACCAGAAACAACATGAGCGGAGCTATTCGCTCGACACTCGCCCGCGCCTCCGCAATCGGCAGCAGACCCGTCAATACGCAACCGACCCCGATGAAAAGCAGGCCGATTCGAATCCAATCGAGTACACTCGGTGCTCGTACGGCCCGTTTCCACAACGGCACGGACGGTGACCCTTTGTCGCCCACGGTAGAAAGTATCATGACTTCATTCCGGCGAGGCGGGTGATACCGGCGTCATGGAGCGGCCGATCGACATTTTCATCAGCTACTCTCCGGCTGACGAACGCTGGGCGTCTTGGCTGGGCTGGGAACTGGAAGCAGCAGGATACCGCACCATGCTGCAGGCCTGGGATTTCGTCCCCGGCACCAATTTCGTCGACTTCATGGACCGGGGCGTCCGGGAGGCCGCGGTCGTACTCGCGCTGCTGACCGAGAACTATTTGGGTTCCCGTTACGGGAAACTCGAATGGCAGGCCGCGCTCCGCGCCAATCCGGATAATCCAGAAAACAAACTCATCACCGTGCGCATCGAGGACTGCCGGGTCGACGGGCTCCTCTCGAACATCACCTGGGTCGACCTGGTCGGGGTGACCACCCCCGAGCACGCGCGGGGGCTCGTCCTCACCCGCATCCGCGAGGCGCTGGCCGGGCGGGCCAAGCCCGAGTTACGCCCCTCCTTCCCCACCGCGTCCGACGTCCAGCCGCCGGCGCCGCTCACCTCGCCCCGGCCGACCGTGCTGACCGGGCAGCGGCGGGCCCGCCGGGTGCCGGTGGTGCCGCCGGGATATCCGGCCGACTTCGAGCCGCCCACCCGGCGCGACAGCCTGAGCGTGCTCCACGTCGCGGGTCCCCGGTTCGGCCGGACGATGGGGGCCGAGCCGCCGCTGAGCCCCTCCGGCCTGCAGTCGCACATCTTCGCCGAGCTGACCCGGCTGACCGACGCGGGGGTGCCCCGGCCCGAGCTCATGGTGGTGGCCGGCGACCTCACGGCGGCGGGCAGCCGCAAGCAGATGACCGACGCGCTGACCTTCCTCACGGGGCTGCGCGCGCTCGCCGGTCTCGAACCCCAGCGGGTGGTGCTGGTGCCGGGCGCCCGCGACGTGAACCTGGCCGCCTGCGAGGCCTACTTCAACGACTGCAAGGCCGACGACGAGCGGCCCGAGCCGCCCTACTGGCCGAAGTGGCGTCACTTCGCGTCGCTGTTCCGCGAGTTCTACCAGGGCGTCGACTCGGTCATGTTCGACAGCGCCCAGCCGTGGACGCTCTTCGCGATCCCCGAGCTCAAGGTCGTGGTGGCCGGGCTCAACTCCACGATGGCGATCAGCCACCGGACCGAGCACCGGTTCGGCCTGGTCGGCGAGTCGCAGGCCGCCTGGTTCGCCGAGCGCGTCCGCGCCTTCGAGCGGGAGGGCTGGCTGCGCCTCGGCGTCGTCCACCACAGCCTCACGCCGGGGCTGCCCGACTCGCTCACCGACGCCGCGGTCGTCGAGGGCCTGCTCGGCGGGAAGCTCCACACGATCCTCCAGGGCGGCGGCCGCGACGGCGACCCGTCGACGCTGGGGGCCGGCGCGCTCGTGCTGCCCCCGCTGGAGCCCGGCCGTCAGCAGGTGCTGGAGTTCACCCCCGACGGCCTGGTCGTCCACCGGACCAGCGCGCCCCCCAACCCGATCGAGCGGCGCTGGATCTCGGCCGGCGGGATCTTCCCCGCGCCGGGGGCCGTGCCGGCGCCGCTGGCCGTCGGCGGTCCCGAGCCCGACCGGCAGCCCCCCGCGCGGGCGCAGGGGCCACGGGCCCAGCTCCTCGACCGGGTGGCCGAGGCCTGCGAGACCCGCTTCGACCACGCCGTCATCCGGACCGTCGACGACGACCCGCCCCACCTGCGGGTGAGCTACCGCGACGGCGGGTTCGTGCGCGAGTTCTGGGTCGGCGTGATCGTCGGCGAGCCGACCGCCGACGAGGTCGACGAGTTCGTCCGCCACGTGCACGCGGGCCACATGGGGCAGTCGGCCGAGCTGGTCTACCTGGGCCCGACCCCGCCGCGCAGCCTGCGCGAAGACTCGGCCCGCCGGGGCGTGCGCCTGCGCAGCCTGCTCGAGTTCCAGGGCCTGGTCGACCTGTCGGGCTACGTCGCGGCGCAGACCCGGCAGCTGAACGCCGACACGACCTACCCCGCCCACCTCTACGTGACCCAGGACTACCGCGAGCTCGACCCGACCGGCGGCGAGATCCGCCACGACCTGGCCGGTGAGCTGATCTCCCAGCTCCACGGCGACCAGGGCAGGTTCGTGCTGGTGCTGGGCGACTTCGGGCGCGGCAAGACGTTCGTGCTGCGCCAGGTCGTCCGGCGGATGGCCACCGAGACCCCGCACCTGACGCCGGTCCTGATCGACCTGCGCACGCTCGACAAGGCCCACTCGGTCGAGACGCTGATCGCCGCTCACCTGGCCAACCACGGCGAAGACCAGATCGACCTGAAGGCCGTCCAGTACATGCTCCGGCAGGGCCGGATCGTGCTGTTCTTCGACGGGTTCGACGAGCTGGTCACCCGGGTCACCTACGACCGGGCCGCCGACCACCTCGAGACCCTGCTCCAGGCGGCGCAGGACCAGGCGAAGATCGTCGTGGCGAGCCGGACGCAGCACTTCAAGTCGGACGCCCAGGTGTTCACCAAGCTCGGCGAGATGGTCGGCATCCTGCCGCAGCGGCGGGTCTTCAGCATCGAGGGCTTCTCGTCCGAGCAGATCCTGGCCTACCTGATCAACGCCTACGGCGACCGGGCGCTGGCCGAGGAGCGGCTGCGGCTGCTGCGCAGCATCCAGGACCTGAGCGGGCTGGCCCGCAACCCCCGCATGCTGACCTTCATCGCCGACCTGGCCGACGACCGGCTGCGCGCGGTCGCGCACGCCCACCGGACCGTCAGCGCCGCCACGCTCTACCAGGAGATCCTCGGCAGCTGGCTGCGCTACGAGCAGCGGCGGCTGGGCAACCAGCGCGGCGCGCAGGCCGGGCTCGACGAGGCCGACCTGTGGCACGCCGTGCGCACGCTGGCGATGCGGCTGTGGGAGACCAACGAGCCCTACCTGCGGCTGGCCGAGCTGGCCGAGGTCGCCGAGACGCTCTCGGGCCTGGCCGACGGGCGCATGTCGGGCGAGCAGGCCACCCACACCGTGGGCACCGCGAGCCTGCTGGTGCGGACCTACGACGGCCTGTTCGGGTTCATCCACGGGTCGGTGGCCGAGTGGCTCGTCGCCCACTTCATCGCCGACGAGTTCGGCCGCGACCGCGCCAACCCCACCGCGCTGAGCCGCCGGGAGCTGTCGCAGCTGACCGTCGACTTCCTGTGCGACCTGGCCGAGGCGCACGACTGCCAGCTCTGGGCCGACCGCGTGCTGGCCGACCCCGGGGCCGGGAACACCGCGCGCAAGAACGCTCTCAAGATCATCACCAGGCTGCGCACCCCCGCCCAGACGAGCCTGCGCGGCGCGCAGCTGCGCGGGGAGGACCTCTCCCATCGCGACCTCCAGGAGGTCGACCTCACCGACGCCGACCTGACCGACGCCCGGCTCGTGGGCACCAACCTGTCGCGGGCGATCCTGCGGGGCACCAAGCTGGCCGGCGCCTGGCTCGACGAGGCCCGGCTGACCGGCGCCGACCTGCGCGGGGCCGACCTGACCCGGGCCCGGCTGGCCCGCACCGACCTGCGCGACGCGGTCGTCTCCGGCAGCCGCTGGACCCGCGCCACGCTGGTCAACGTGACGGCGGGCGACCGGGTGCTGCGCGCCCCCGAGCTGCGCGACGCCGCCGTGGTGCCGGGCTGCTCGATCGAGGTGCAGGTCGCTCCCCCGGCGGTGGGCGTGCCCTACGGGTTCGACCCGCTGACGACCCGGTTGCCGAACCCGATCGCGTACAACACCGACGGGCAGATCTTCGCCGTGGGCTGCGACAACGGCGGGGTGATGATCTTCGAGGCGCCCTCCGGGCGGCCGATCCGCACCCTGTGGGGGCACCGCGACCGGGCCTACGCCCTGGCCTTCGGCGCACAGGACCTGCTGGCCACCGGGTCGGCCGACGGCGACGTGCGGATCTGGGACACCGCGACCGGAGAGTGCGCCCACGTGCTGCGGGTGCATCCCAAGGGGGTCTGGCCGCTGCTGTTCAACGAGGGCGGCACCCTCCTGGCGGCGGGTTCGCCCGACGGCACGCTGATGGTGTGGGAGACCGCGACCGGCACGCTCCGCTGCGAGCTGCCGGGGCACACCCCGCCCGTCTACACGGCGGTGTTCGGCCCCGACGGCACCAGCCTGATCACCGGCGACGCCTCCGCCAACGTCCGGGTCTGGGACCTGAGCACCGGCGAGCTGCGGGTGGTGCTGTCGGAGGGGACCGGGCCGGTCTACCGCCTGGCGCTCAGCCCCGACGGGTCGCTGCTGGCCGCCGGCGACCACTACGGCCTGATCCGCCTGTTCGAGACCGCGAGCGGACGGGTCGTGCACGAGCTGCGCGGCCATCCCGGACGGGTCTACGCCGTCGACTTCCATCCCGAGGGCACCCATCTGGCCACCGGCGACACGATGGGCACGATCCGGGTCTGGAACCTGCGCGCCCCGCTGGTCCCGCGCCAGCTGGCCGGGCACACCGGGGCCGTCTACCAGGTGTCGTACACCCCCGACGGCAAGAACCTCATCAGCGTCGACAGCAACGGGTCGCTGCGCATGTGGCAGGGCGAGCTGGGGCAGCCGAGGCCGGGGCTGGCCGGGCACCGGGGGTCGATCTGGCCCTTCGCGATCCACCCCAACGGCACGCAGCTCGCCACCACCAGCAACGACGACTCGATCCGGCTCTGGGACCTGGGCACCGGTCAGCAGACGCGCACCCTGCGCGGGCACGGCCGCCGGGTCACCTCGGTCAACTTCAGCCCCGACGGGACGATGCTGGCCAGCAGCGGCAACGACGGGGCGGTCCGGATCTGGGAGCCGCCGACCGGGCGGCTGATCAAGGAGTTCAGCGGGGTCAACGACCAGCTCACCTCGGCGGTGTTCAGCCCCGACGGCGAGCGCATCGCCACCACCACCAACGACGGCGCGGTGCACCTGCGGCAGACGGCGGGCTGGGACTTCGAGCGCGAGCTCGACACCAACACCGAGTCGGTCTGGGCGCAGGCCTTCAGCCCGAACGGCAAGGTGCTGGCCACCGCCAACGACGACGACACGCTCCAGCTCTGGTACCGCACCAGCAACACCCACGTCACCAAGCCGGCCCCCCACCAGGGCCGGGTGCGCTCCATCGACTTCAGCCCCGACGGCCGCCTGGTGGCGACGGGCTGCGACGACCGTCTGGTCCGGATCTGGGACGCCACCACGGGCGAGTGCCTGCGGATCATGTCGGGCCACGGCGACCGCGTCTACCGGGTGGTCTTCAACCCAATGGGCACCGCGCTGGCCAGCATCGGCAACGACGGCGTGGCCCGGATCTGGGACCACACCACCGGCCAGGAGCTGCAGGCGCTCGACACCCGGTCGGGCCGTCTGTGGACGGGCGACTTCAGCACCGACGGCTCGATCCTGGCGACGGCGGGCGACGACCGGCTCATCCGGCTGTGGGACGTGGCCACCGGCCGTCACCTGCACACCCTGTCGGGCCACTCGCGCCGGGTGGTGTCGGTCGCGTTCAGCCCGGCCGAGCCGCTGCTGGCCTCGGCCGGGAACGACGGCATGATCATCCTGTGGGATCTGTCGGGCCCCGAACCGGTCCGCAAGGTCACCCTGCTCGGCCTGCCCGGCGGGTGGGCCGCCTTCGCGCCCGACGGGCGTTACAAGCAGGAGGGCAACGTCCACGGCGAGTTCTGGTTCGCCATCGCCATGTGCCGCTTCGACCCGGGCGAGCTCGACCCCTACCTCGACGACGTGCGGCTCATGGTGCAGCAGGAGGAGTTCTGAGTCAGGCGAGGTGGCGTTCGACCGACGCCACCTTCTCCTCCATGCGCCCGGCCGCGCCGGTCCGGATGTCGGCCTTGAGCACCAGGCTGACCCGGTCGCAGCGGGCCTCGACGGCGGCCACCGCGGCCTGGACGACCGCCATCACCTGATCCCAGCTCTCCCCCTCGACCGTGGTGAACATCGAGTCGGTCCGGTTCGGCAGGCCGGAGGCCCGGACCACCCTGACCGCCTCGGCGACGTACTCCCCCACCTCCTCGCCCTCACCGATCGGGGTGACGCTGAACGCGACGAGTACGGACATGGCCTGACCTGCTCTCTTTGGTAGCGTTGGGCGACGTTGGTGATCTTCTGTAGAGATCATCCCTGTCAGCCACGGTATCGGGACGGAAATGATCATCGACGACGCGACGCGGCCCCGGTCGCCCAAGCGGGACACGGCCGGGCTCTCGCCCCGGCAGCGGGAGATCGGCAACCGGCTGGTCCTCATCCACGACCACCTCCGGCAGGAGCTCGCCCGCATCGGCGACGCCGTCGAGCAGGTCGCCCAGGGCCGGGCGGAGGCCGCGGAGGTCCGGTCGCTGATCAACGACCTGACCATGCGGCAGAACTACTGGACGCTGGGCAGCTTCTGCGCCTCCTACTGCCGCGTCCTGACCGCCCACCACTCGATCGAGGACGCCCACATGTTCCCCGGCCTGGTCGCGGCCGAGGCGTCGCTGGCCCCGGTGATCCGCCGGCTGGAGGAGGAGCACGAGGTCATCGCGGAGGTCCTCGCCGGCCTCGACCGGGCCCTGGTCGCGATGGTGAGCGACCCGTCGGGCCTCGACGAGGTCCGCCGCCAGGTGGCGGCCCTGACCGAGGCGCTGCTGTCGCATCTGGCGTACGAGGAGGAGGAACTCGTCGAGCCGCTGTCGCGCCTGGAGCTCGACGTGTGACCCCCGGCCTCCCGCCGTCCTGGAGAACCGGCACCAAGCCCGCCCGAAAGGAGGAAGATTGCGTCATACCCGCATGAAAGGAGTTTCCATGGAGGTCACACTTCGCCCGGTTCGGGCCAAGGATCTCGAGCTCTTCGAGCGGGAGCGCGCCGACCGGGAGGGCACCGGCCCCTACCAGTGGTTCGGGCACCGTCCGCCGCAGCCGTTCCACCGCGAGTTCGCCGAGAACGGGTTCCTCGGGCCCGACTCCGGCCGGATGACCGTCGAGGGCGACGGGGTGCCGGTCGGGTGGGTGTCGTGGTGGATGAACTCCTGGGGGCCTGACCTCACCTCCTGGTGCTGGTCGACGGGGATCTGCGTGTTCTCCGGCTACCGAGGCAAGGGCATCGGCACGCAGGCGCAGGTCCAGCTGGCCGGCTACCTGTTCGCCCACACCCGCGCCGAGCGGATCCAGTCGTTCACCGACGCCGAGAACATCGCCGAGCAGCGGGCGCTGGAGAAGGCGGGGTTCGTCCGCGAAGGGGTGATCCGCCGGGCGCAGTGGCGCGAGGGGGCCTGGCACGACCAGGTGCTCTACTCGGCCCTGCGGCCCTGAAAGGCCCCGATCAGCGTGTACGGCACCGCGAGCGCGACGAACAGCGGCCACGACGGCGCGAACTCCGACCCGAACCCGTAGAAGGCGAAGGTCAGCACCGCCATGACCTCGGTGCCCAGCCCCGACATCGAGGTCACCGTCGCGCGTGACCGGTCCGACAGGCCGTGCTGGAGGCGGGTGTCGGCCGCCGTGATCGCCCACTGGATCACCCCGAACGCGGCGGCGACGAACACGAACCCCCACGGGCTGCGCACCGCCGCCCCGGCGATCAGGAGCAGGCCGCCGGCGCAGGTGATCGGGCCGGTCCACCGCAGGCCGCGTCCGGCCAGGAAGCCGCCGACGGCGAACCCGGCCGAGACGAGCACCATCAGCGGCGGGACCCACTCGTCGCCGACGCCGGTGCCCTGGGCCAGCAGCGGCAGGTACTCGTCGAACGCGCTCAGGCCGGTCACGGCCGAGACCAGCAGCAGCCGCCGCAGGAGAGTCTTGGAGCCGCCGACCTCGCGGAATCCCGCTTTCAGCACGTCGAGGTAGCCGTCGTCGTCCTCGCCGGGCTCCTCCCGCGTCTCGGGGAGGGTGCGGGCGACCAGGGCGGCGGCGACGAGTGTGGCCATGGAGGCGACGCCGACCGCCTGGTAGCCGCCCCAGGCCATGGCCGGGGCGGCGATCCCGCCGGCGATCATCATCGCGGTGGTGCCGACCGCCTCGGCGCGGCCGGTGACGCGGGGGTAGGCGTCGGCGGCGTCCAGCCGGGCCAGTTCCTCGTAGACGAGGGCCTCGGAGGTGCCCGAACCGATCGCGGTCGCGATCCCCCACAGCACGAACCCGGCCGTGAACGACCAGTAGCCCGGCAGGAAGGTCCACAGGCCGAAGCCCGTGGCGGTGAGCAGCGGCGACAGCACCAGCAGGCGGCGGCGCGAGAACGTGTCGGCCCACGCGCCCGAGGGGATCTCCAGCAGGAAGGAGGTCAGCGACCAGATGACGAAGAGCGTCGAGATCTGGCCCGCTGAGAGCCCGTGGTCGGCGAACAGGAGCGCGTAGACGGGATAGAGGAGGACGAACTCCTCGAAGAACGCCAGGGCGTAGAGACGCCGGGCGAATCGGGACTCAGGTGTGGATCAATGTCGCCAGGTCATGGTCGAACCATAACCGGTCACGCCGAACCGGCGCATTCGGGTTTCCGCCGAGCGTCTCCCGCCGAGGCCGCGTTTTCCGCCGTACCTCTCTCGTTGCGGCGCGGTCCCCGGGCGGCCGGTTCCGCGCCGGATGCGGCGCGGAACCCGGGACGGCGGGCGGTGCCGGGGTGGGCGGAGCCGTAACGGAGAGAATGTCTATCTAGGGCCGGGGGCGCGGCGGAAGGTGAAGGGTTCGCTCTCGCGGCCGGAGACGACGAACCAGCACTCGCCGGTGCCCTCGCTCGCGACGATCTTCTCGAAGGCGTCGACGACCTCCTCCACCTTGAGGATCGGGAAGCCCTCGGCTTCGAGCAGGACGCGGGCGTCGCCCAGGATCGCGGTGTCGGCGAACGACGGGCACAGGGCCTGGACCTTGATGCCGTCGGCGGCCAGGGCCACGCCCAGCGAGCGGACCAGCCCGACGACGGCGTGTTTGTTCGCCGCGTAGATCGGGTCGAGCGGGATGCCGATGATGCCGGCCATCGACGCGGTCGCGACGATGACGCCGCCGCCGGACGCCTTCAGGGCGGGGATCGCCGCGTGCGCGCCGAAGACGACGCCGTCGAGGTTGATGCCCATCGCGCGGCGGTAGAGGGCCAGGTCGAAGTCGTCGCCGACGCCGCAGCCCGAGGCCACGCCCGCGTTGAGGAAGGCCAGGTCGAGGCGGCCGTACCTGTCCATCACGAAGTCGACGGCCCTGAGGTTGTCGTCGAGGTCGGAGACGTCGCACCGCACGTCGGCGGGTTCGGCGACGTCGGCGACGACGACCTTCACGCCGGACTCGGCCAGGCGGCGGGCGACGCCCGCGCCGATGCCGCTGCTCCCGCCGGTGACCAGTGCGACCTTCACAGTGGCTGTCACAGTGGCAGTCCTCCCGTCGCGGCCCGCGTCGAGCCGGTGTCACGATAGGCGGCGATGGTGCGTTCGGCGATGCGCATCTGGTGGATCTCGTCGGCGCCGTCGGCGAAGCGCGCCCAGCGGGCGTGCTGGAACATGCTCGCCAGCGGGGTGTCGGTCGAATATCCGAGCGCGCCGTGGACCTGGATCGCCCGGTCGACGATGCGATTCAGCGCGTTCGCCACGAAGTGCTTGGCCATGGAGACCTCGGTGCGGAAGTCGTCGCCCTTGTCGATCTTCGAGGCGGCGTGCAGGACCATCAGCTTGCACTGGTAGAGCTCCATCGCCGAGTCGGCGATCAGCCACTGCACGCCCTGTTTGTCGGCCAGCAGCGAGCCGTGGCTGTAGCGGTTGAGCGCCCGGTCGACCATCATGTCGAGCGCCGTCTCGGCCTGGGAGATCCACCGCATGCAGTGGGCCAGCCGGGCGGGCCCGAGGCGGTACTGCCCCAGGCGGTGGCCGTTGCCCCGGCCGCCGAGGATCCGGCTCTCCGGCAGGCGCAGGTCCTCGATCACGATCTCGCTGTGGCCGGTCGAGCCGTGCATCGTCTCGACCTCGCGCACGTCGGTCCAGCCCGGCGAGGGGATGTCGACCAGGAACGCCGTGGTGGCCCCCCGCTGTCCTTCCGGTACGTCCGGTTCGGTGCGGGCGATGAGGATCGCGAAGCTCGCCCGGCGGGCGTTGGAGATGAACCACTTGTGGCCGTTGACGACCCATTCGTCGCCGTCCTGTACGGCGGTCGTCCGGATCAGCGTGGGATCGGACCCGGCCACCTCGGGTTCGGTCATCGCGAAGCACGACATGGCCCGGCCCTCCAGCAGCGGCCGGAGGTACTTCTCCTTCTGCTCCTCGGTGGCCCAGTGGAGCAGCGTGTGCATGTTGCCCTCGTCGGGCGCCTGGCAGTTGAGCACCCACGGGCCGAGCCGCGTCTTGGCCGCCTCCGACTGGACCATCGCGAGCGCGACGTGCCCCAATCCCATGCCGCCGACCTCGACCGGCATGTGCGGCAGCCACAGCCCCTCGGCCTTGGCCCGCTCGCGCAGGCCGAAGATCGTGCGGAGGTATTCCTCGCGCGTCAGGCCCTCGGTCTTCGCCGGGACGATGACGTCCTGGACGAACGCGCGGACCCGGCGGCGGATCTCCTCGTGCTCGGGAGCGAGCGTGAAGTCGATGGCCATGGGCCGTATATTAATGCGATCGCCTTAATCCGCACAGGGGGTGGATCGTGGACGGCCGTCTGCGGCTGACGCTGGCCGCCGAGGAACTGTTCGCCGAGCGGGGCATCGACGCCGTGTCGCTCCGGGAGATCAACGCCGCCGCCGGGCAGCGGAACGCCTCGGCCCTGCAGTATCACTTCGGCGACCGGGAGGGCCTGCTGCGGGCCGTCCTGGCCCGGCACCACCCGTCGGTCGAGGCGGCCCGCCACGCGCTGCTCGACGCCTTCGAGGCCGACCCGCCCCCGGAACCGTTGCGGCCTTTGGCCGGGGCCTTCGTCCGGCCGCTCGCCGCCTGCCTGGCCGAGCCCGGCGGGCGGCGTTACCTGCGGCTGCTCGACCAGGTGGTCCGCCGGGCCACGCCCGGCGCGCTGCGGGCCTCGACTCAGGAGCCGACGAGCGTCAACCGGTGGCGGGAGCTGGTCGGGCCGCTGCTGCCCGAGATCGCCGTGACGCGGCTGCACCGGCGGTTCACGGCGATCCGGGTGACGTACACGGAACTGGCCCGCCGCGCCGAGACCGGCGAGGGCCGCGACGAGCGGCTCTTCACCAGCCACCTGGTCGACGTCGTCGCGTCGGTGCTGGCCACGCCCGTGTCCGAGGAGACCTCGGCGCTTATGGAGCCGTGACCCACGTCTTCAGCCAGGCCAGCTGCACCGGCAGGTGCGCGTCGGCGCCGCCCTCGTGGTCGTTGAAGGCGTACTCCTCCATGTGCTTGGCGGCCCCGGCGTAGGCGTTGTAGGCGGCGAAGACGGTCGAGGGCAGGCAGATCTCGTCCATCAGCCCGACCGAGAACAGCGCGGGGGCGGCGGCGCGGCGGGCGAAGTTGACCCCGTCGAAGTAGGACAGGGTGTGCTCGACCCGCCCGACCTCGGTCCGGTGGATCTTCAGGTAGCGGGCGATCTCCGTGTACGGGTCCTTGCCGGTCAGCCGGATCGAGCGCGGGAAGTCCGACAGGAAGGGCACGTCGGGCATGGCCGCCGCGACGTCCGGGAGCAGCGCCGACACGGCGAGGGTGATGCCGCCGCCCTGGCTGCCGCCGGTGACCGCGACCTTGGCCGGGTCGACGAGCGGATGCTGCCGCACGGTCTCGACGGCCCGCACCGCGTCGCTGAACACCCGGCGGTAGTAGTAGGTCGCCGGGTCGCCGATGCCCCGGGTCATGTAACCCGGGTGGGCCGGGGCCGAGCCTTCGGGGTCGGGGGTGTCGCCGACCGACCATCCGCTCCCCTGGCCCCGGGTGTCCATGACGAGATGGGCGAAACCGGCGCTCGGCCAGTAGAGCCACTGGTGCGGCAGCCCCCGGCCGCCGCCGTAACCCTGGTAGCGCACCACGCACGGCAACGGCCCCTCGGCGCCGGCCGGGACGAGGAACCAGCCCCGGACCGGCTGCCCGGCCCACCCCTGGAACGCGACGTCGAAGACGTCGACGGTGGTGAGGCCCGTGGCGACGGGCGAGAAGACGGGGGCGAGCTCGTGGGAGCGGGTCTCGGACAGGGTCGCGGCCCAGAAGTCGTCGAAGTCGTCGGGCTCGGTGACGGCGGAGACGTAGGTGCGCAGTTCGGGCAGCGGTAGATCGGAGTACGGCATGAACCCCATCATCTGGGACGACGCCCGGAATTGGCGATCAGCCCGCAGCGAAGCGGGCGATATCGGCGGGCGGGGAGTCTAGTCTGCTGCCCCATATGAGGGTCTTCGTCTGCGCCGCCTGCGAGCAACCCCTGACCGCCCCCCTCTCCCGCGTCGCCTTTCCCTGGCACGCCCTGACGCAGTGGGGACACCAGCTCCTCCGGGGTCAGCTCCTGGAGCCGAAGACGTACGTCGTGGATCCCGGGCGTGACGGTCCCCGGTGGCGGCGGTGGCAGGACGAGACGCCGGAACCGCCCGGCGCCCCCCTGCCCCGGAGAGAGGACGCCGGCGGCGTCGGGATCTGCCTGGGCGATATCCGGGGCACCGTCTTCCTGCCGGATCGGCTCGACGGCTACTGCTGCGGGCTGATGGACGTCATGGCGTGCGAGTCGTGCGGCGTCCCGGTGGCCCGGCTGATCGACGACTGCGGGCACTGGCAGGTGGTCTGGCTCGATCCCGGCGCGGTCCGGGCGACGGGGACCGACGACGCGGCGCTCCCGTGGGACGAGATCGGGGACGCCTTCGACCGCGACCCCTCGGAGATCCACGACGCCGAGTGGAGCGTCATGGCGGGCAGGGTGACGGCCCGGCTGCTGGCCGCGTCGGGAGGGGTGCGGCTGGCCATGCCCGCCGGAACCGAGATCCTCGGGGACGTGCTCGACCTGCTGCTGCCGGCGGGGCCCGGCGGACGGACGGTGGCGCTGGCCGGGCCGGGGCGGCCGGCCACGCCGGGGGCCGACGTCGCGCTGGTGCCCGAGCATCCGCAGACCGAGGAGATCTGGCGGGGAGACGTGGCGACGCCGATCGCGGTGCCCTGGGCCGTGTGGCGGTGCCTCGCCTTTCCGGCCGACGCCCGGCGGCTGCTGATCGCGGGGCCCTCGATCCCCCGTGCCGCTCTCCTCGACGACCCCACGCTGATGAGCCGGTTCCACGTCACGCCCGACCTGACCGCTTTCATCACGACCCTGGCCACGTCGCCCGAGGTGCGCGAGCCGTGGCTGCGGGCGGTCTACGACCGCTACGCCGACAAGTGGCGGCCGTCCTGGCCCTTCTGGTGATCCCGGGCCGCGCGGGTGATGGCTCGGCGGATGGGCTCGTAGCCCGTGCAGCGGCAGAGGTTGGAGCCGACCAGTGCCGCCACCTCCTCTTCGCCGAGTGCCGGATCCCGCTCCAGGGCTCCGGCCGCGAGCATCAGGAAGCCCGGGGTGCAGAAGCCGCACTGCAGCCCGCGTTCGGCGGAGAAGGCCCGCTGCAGGGGGTGCGGTTCGCCGCCGGGGCCGGCCAGGCCCTCGACGGTGCGGATCGGGACGCCGTCGCACTGGACGGCCAGCATCAGGCACGACCGGACCGCCTCGCCGTCGACCAGGACCGTGCACGCGCCGCAGACGCCCTGCTCGCAGCCCAGGTGGGTGCCGGTGAGGCCGCAGTCGTCGCGGAGGGCGTCGGCCAGCACCCTGCGGGGTTCGACGTCGAGCGGGTAGGCGTCGTCGTTCACGCTGAGGGTGATCTTCATACCGGGACGGCCTCTCTCAGGGTTCGGGCGACCAGGACGGCGATGACCTGGCGGCGGTAGTCGACGTCGGCGTACGGCTCGGGCACGGGGGCGGCGTCCTGCTCGGCGGCGGTCTCGCCCGCCGCGGCGAACGCCCACGACGAGACCTCGGCCCCGACGAGGGCCCGTTCGGCGGCGTGCGCCCTCAGGGGGCGGTCGGCGCAGTTGGCCAGGCCGATCCGCGCCTCGGTGATCACTCCGTCGCGGGTGGTGAGGGCGGCCCCGACGGCCACCTGGGCGAAGGAGAAGCCGGTGCGGCGGTGCTCGGTGAAGGCGACGCCGGTGTCCGGGGCGAGCAGTGGGTAGCGGACGGCGGTGAGGAGTTCGTCGGGTTCGCGGGCGGTCTGGAAGGGGCCGCGGAAGTACTCTCCGGCCGGGACCTCCCGCGTGCCCCGGGTGCTGCGGAGTTCGACGACGGCGTCGAGGGCGACCGCCAGGGCGCACCACTCCGAGGCCGGGTGGGCCCACGCCAGGCTGCCGGCCATGGTGCCCCGGGTGCGGATCGGCGGGTGGGCGATGTAGCCGACGGCCCGCCCGAACAGGTCGCCGAGCGGGCCGGGGACGGCGCCGGGCGACGCGAAGGCCCGGTGGCGGACCAGCGCGCCGACCGTGAGCGTGCCGTCGGAGACGGTCAGGGCGTCGAGGCCGGGGATGCGGTTGATGTCGGCGACCAGGTCCGGGTGGACGCGCTGGAGGTGCATCTCCAGCAGCAGGCTCTGGCCGCCGGCCAGCACCTGGGCTCCGGCGGCGAGCGCGTCGAGGGCCTCGGCCACGGTCCGCGGCGCGAGGTAGTCGAAGGCGGCGGGCTTCACGCCGCCGCCCGCCAGACCACGTCGGGGCTGAGGGGCATCTGGAGCCGCTCGGGGTGGTCGAGCCGCAGGGCGTCGGCCACGGCGTTGACGATGGCGGGCGGGGTGCCGATGCAGCCCGACTCCCCCGCGCCCTTCGCGCCCAGCGGGGTGCGCGGGGTCGGGGTGCGGGTCTCCTCCAGGTCGATGGGCGGGATCTCGGCGTACGTCGGCAGCAGGTAGTCGAGCAGTCCGTAGCCCAGCAGCGGGACGCCGTCGTCGCCGAACGGGACGCCTTCGTACAGTGCCTGGCCGAGGCCCTGGACGATCGAGCCGAACTGCTGCCCGCGCACGACCGCCGGGTCGAGGGCGCGGCCGCAGTCGTCCACGGCGACGATCTGGAGCACCCGCACGGTGCCCAGGTCGGGGTCGACCTCGACCACGGCCGCGTGGGCGCCGAACGGGAAGGCCATGTCGGCCTCGTAGCGTTCGTCGATCCGCAGCGGGCCGGTGCGCTTGACCAGTTCGGACAGGCCCATGGCGGCGGTGCCCCGAACGGGATGGACGACGCCGTCGGACCAGGCGGTCTCCTCGATCGGCAGGTCCCACATCCGGGCGGCCCGTTCCCTGGCCTCCTCGATGAGGAGGGTGGCGGCGTGCTGCAGGCCCGCGCCGTCGATCTGGGCCGACCGGCTGCCGAAGGAGCCGACGCCGCCGGGCAGCTCGTCGGTGTCGCCCTCGATGAGACGGACCCGGGCCGGCTCGACGCCGAGGGTCTCGGCGACGAGCGCGGGGAAGACGGTCGCGTGGCTCTGGCCGCTGGAGGCGGCGCCGCAGCGGGCGACGACGGTGCCGTCCTCGCCCGCCTCGACGCCGACGTAGTCGTGGACGGAGCCCCGTTCGCCGCCGGACCGCTCGACGTAGCAGGACAGGCCGATGCCGACGGGCAGGGCGGCGGGGTCGGCGCGGCGGCGGGCCTGTTCCGCGCGCCAGCCGTGGTAGCCGAGGGTGCGCAGCGCCAGGTCGAGGGCGGCGGGGTGGTCGCCGCTGTCGTAGGTGCGGCCGGTGGGGGTGCGGTAGGGGAACCGATCGGGCGGGATGAGGTTGCGGCGGCGCAGGTCGGCCGGGTCGAGGTCCAGGCGCTTGGCCAGCACGTCCATCGTGCGTTCGAGGGGGCTGGTGGCCTCCGGCCGCCCGGCGCCCCGGTAGGGGTAGGTGATCATGGTGTTGGTGAGCACCGAGCGGACGGTGGCGTGCACCTCCGGTGTGGTGTACGGACCGGTCGCCATCCACGCGGTCTGCATGGGGAAGGCGACGCCGAGGTGGGGATAGGCGCCCACGTCGGCCTCGACGGTCAGCTCGTAGGCGAGCAGCCGCCCGTCGGCGTCGGCGGCCAGGCGGACCTGCTGGTCCTGCCCCCGGCCACGGGTCGCGACCAGCAGGGACTCCCGCCGGTCCTCCACCCAGCGGACCGGGCGGCCGAGCCGTACGGCCAGCCAGGCGACCGCGATGAACTCGGGGAACACCGCGCTCTTGGAGCCGAACGCGCCCCCGGTGTCGGGCACGACGACCCGGATGCTCTCCTCCGGCCGGTCGAGCAGTCCGGCGAGGTCGTGCCGCAGCCGGTGAGGGGCCTGGTGGCCCGACCAGACGGTGAGCCGCTCGCCCTCGGGCACGCACAGGATGGTGCGGCACTCCATCGGCGAGGGCATCAGCAACTGCTGCCGGTAGCGGCTCTCGACCACGACGGCCGCCCGCTCCCACACCTCGTCGCCGATCGGCCGCCCGGCCTCGCCGCGCAGGGCGACGTTGCTGCGGCCCTCGAACAGCCGGACCTCGTCGCCGGCCGCCTCCTCCGCCGTCACCACGGCGGGCAGCGGGTCGACGCGCACGCGGACCCGGGCGGCCCCGTCCTCGGCCCGGTAGCGGTCGTCGCCCAGGACGACGGCCAGCGCCTCACCGGGGTAGCGCACCCGATCTTTGACCAGCGCGGGCCACTCCCTGCCCTCGACGCCGGGCGCGTCCGGCATCGGCGGCAGGTCCGGCAGGTCGGCGGCCGACCAGGCCCCGGCCACACCGGGCACCTCGCGGGCGGCCGAGCAGTCGGCCTCCCGCAGCGTTCCGTGGGCGACCTCGCTGCGGACGAAGACGGCGTCGAGGCAGCCGGGCACGCGCAGGTCCGCGACGAAGCGGCCCCTCCCGGTGAGCAGCCGCTCGTCCTCGCGTCTCAGCCAGCGATCCACCATTCGGACACTAGCCGCCCGGTTTGTCGGTGAAGAGTGGCCTTTGTGGGGATTTTCAGGCGGTGAGTGCGGCCGAGACCACAGTCTTTGCCTCCTGCTGAACCTTGGCCAGGTGCTCCGGCCCGAGGAACGACTCGGCGTAGATCTTGTAGACGTCCTCGGTCCCCGACGGCCGGGCCGCGAACCACGCGTTGGCCGTCTCGACCTTCAGGCCGCCCAGCGCCGCGCCGTTGCCGGGGGCGTGGGTGAGCACGTTGGTGATCGGCTCGCCCGCCAGGCTGCCGGCCGTCACCTGCCCGGCCGAGAGCCTGGCCAAAACCGCCTTCTCCTCCCGCGAGGCGGGGGCGTCGACCCGGGCGTAGGCGGGGTCGCCGAAGCGGTCGGTCAGGTCGCGGTAGTGGGCGCTGGGCGACTTCCCCGTCACGGCGGTGATCTCCGAGGCGAGCAGCGCCAGGATGATGCCGTCCTTGTCGGTCGTCCACACGTGGCCGTCGCGGCGCAGGAAGGACGCGCCCGCGCTCTCCTCGCCGCCGAAGCCGAGCGAGCCGTCGAGCAGGCCGGGGACGAACCACTTGAAGCCCACCGGGACCTCGACCAGGCGGCGGCCGAGGCCCGCCACCACGCGGTCGATCATGCTGCTGCTGACCAGGGTCTTGCCGACGCCCGCGTCGGCCCGCCAGCCGTCGCGGTGGGCGTACAGGTAGGAGATGGCGACGGCCAGGTAGTGGTTGGGGTTCAGCAGGCCGCCGTCGGGGGTGACGATGCCGTGGCGGTCGCTGTCGGCGTCGTTGCCCGTGGCGATGTCGTAGGAGTCCTTGGACGCGATCAGCGAGGCCATCGCGTACGGCGAGGAGCAGTCCATGCGGATCTTGCCGTCCCAGTCGAGCGTCATGAAGCGCCACGTCGGGTCGGTCAGCGGGTTGACGACCGTCAGGTCGAGGTGGTGGCGGTCGGCGATCTCGCCCCAGTAGGCCACGCTCGCGCCGCCCAGGGGGTCGGCGCCGATCCGTACACCGGAAGCCCGGATCGCGTCGAGGTCGACCACCGAGGGGAGGTCGGCCACGTAGGAGCCGAGGAAGTCGTAGCGCCCGGTGGTCTCGGCCTTCAGGGCGCGCTCGAACGGGATGCGGCGGACCTCTTTGAGCCCGCCGGCGATCAGCTCGTTGGCGCGGTTCTGGATCCAGCCGGTCGCGTCGGTGTCGGCGGGGCCGCCGTTGGGCGGGTTGTACTTGAAGCCGCCGTCCTGCGGGGGGTTGTGCGACGGGGTGACGACGATGCCGTCGGCCAGGCCCGTGTCACGGCCCCGGTTGTAGGTGAGGATGGCGTGCGAGATCGACGGGGTGGGCGTGAAGCCGTCGTGGACGTCGATGAGCACCCGGACCTCGTTGGCCGCCAGCACCTCCAGCGCCGACACCCGCGCGGGCTCCGAGAGCGCGTGGGTGTCGACCCCCAGGAACAGCGGGCCGTCGATCCCCTGCGCGCGGCGGTATTCGCAGATGGCTTGGGTGGTGGCCAGGATGTGGTCTTCGTTGAAGGCCGTGTTCAGCGACGAACCCCGGTGTCCCGAGGTGCCGAAGGCGACCCGCTGGGCGGGCTGCTCCACGTCGGGGCGCAGCGCGTAGTAGCTGGTCAGGAGGCGGGGGACGTCGACCAGGTCGGTCGGCAGGGCGGGCTGCCCGGCACGCTGATGCACCATAGGCCCAAGTTTGCCGCACTATGTCCCGCCAGCGGATCACCGGGGCTCAGAAATGGTCGACGAGTTCGGTGAACCGTCCCAGGGTCAGCACGCCCTCGTCGAGCGGGTCGAGCTCGGCGTGCTCCAGCACCCATGTGTGCTCGTGGGGGATGAAAACGGCGTTCATCCCGGCGGCGCGGGCCGGCGAGATGTCGGACTTGGGGGAGTTCCCGATCATCCACGTGCGGTCGACCGCGAAGCCCGACTCCAGGGCGAGCCGCCGGTAGACCTCGACGTCCTTCTCCCGCACGATGTGGGCCTTGCGGAACCACGTCGACAGCCCCGACGCGTCGATCTTGCGCTGCTGCTCCTCGACGTCGCCCTTGGTCAGCAGGAACAGCTCATGCCGCGAGGAGAGCTCCGCCAGGGTGTCGGCCACGCCGGGGATCAGGTCGACCTCGCCCCTGACCAGGCGGCCGGCGAGATCATCGACAAAGGCCTTCTCGGCGGCGGTCGCGGGCCGCTCCCGGAGCCGCTCGAAGGTCTCGTGCAGGTTCCGCAGGAAGACCCGGCTGCCGTAGCCGTGGGTGACGGCGTTGGCCCGCTCGATGTCGTTGAGGATCCGCCGGATCTGGACCCGGTCGAGCGTCGGATGGGCGGCCCAGTCGAGGAAGTCGTCGATCACCCGCTCGAAGAAGACGTTGTTCTCCCACAGGGTGTCATCCGCGTCGAAAATCAAGGTCTGTCCGGTACGTCGCATTGGCACAGCCTCCCATGACAGAGATACTTGCGGCGCGGAATAAGTTGGTGCCGGACCACGCTACAGCGGCCACAACACCAGAACGAGGAGGATGAGCAGAGATGCAGTTCGGGATCTTCACCGTCGGTGACGTCACCACGGACCCGACGAACGGCACCACCCCCACCGAGGCCGAGCGGATCAAGGCCATGGTGACGATCGCGCTGAAGGCCGAGGAGGTCGGGCTCGACGTCTTCGCGATGGGGGAGCACCACAACCCGCCGTTCGTGCCCTCGTCGCCGACCACGATGCTCGGGTACATCGCGGCCAAGACCGACAAGCTCATCCTCTCGACGTCCACCACCCTGATCACCACCAACGACCCGGTGAAGATCGCCGAGGACTACGCGATGCTGCAGCACCTGGCCGACGGCCGGGTCGACCTGATGATGGGCCGCGGCAACACCGGCCCGGTCTACCCGTGGTTCGGGCAGGACATCCGCAACGGCATCGCCCTGGCCATCGAGAACTACGCGCTGGTGCACCGCCTGTGGCGCGAGGACGTCGTCGACTGGGAGGGCAACTTCCGCACCCCGCTCCAGGGCTTCACCTCCACGCCCAGGCCGCTCGACGGCGTCCCGCCGTTCGTCTGGCACGGCTCGATCCGCAGTCCCGAGATCGCCGAGCAGGCCGCCTACTACGGCGACGGCTTCTTCGCCAACAACATCTTCTGGCCGAAGGAGCACTTCATGCGGCTGATCAACCTCTACCGGCAGCGCTACGCCCACTACGGGCACGGCACCCCGGAGCAGGCGATCGTCGGCCTCGGCGGCCAGGTGTTCATGCGCAAGAACTCCCAGGACGCGGTCCGCGAGTTCCGCCCCTACTTCGACAAGGCCCCCGTCTACGGCAACGGCCCGTCGCTGGAGGACTTCACCGAGCAGACGCCGCTGACCGTCGGCAGCCCGCAGGAGGTCATCGACCGCACGCTGACCTTCCGCGAGTCCTTCGGCGACTACCAGCGCCAGCTGTTCCTGATGGACCACGCCGGGCTGCCGCTGAAGACCGTGCTGGAGCAGCTCGACCTGCTCGGCGAGGAGGTCGTGCCGGTGCTGCGCAAGGAGTTCGCCGCCCGCCGCGCCGAGGGCGTGGCCGAGGCCCCCACCCACGCGGCGCGCGTCGCCTCCCGCGACGCGGCCCTCGTCGCCGGCTGACCGCCGGTTAGGAGACCCCATGACCGTCATCGCCGTCGTCTCGGCCGGGCTCAGCCAGCCCTCCTCCACGAGGCTGCTGGCCGACCGCCTGGCCGAGGCCGCCGGCCGCCACCTCGCCGGCCCTGCGGAGAACACCGAGATCCGCGTGATCGAGCTGCGCGGCCTGGCCGTGGACATCGCCAACAACCTCGTGACCGGGTTCCCCTCCCCCGCGCTGAAGGAGGCGCTGGAGACGGTCGAGCGGGCCGACGGCCTGATCGCGGTCACGCCGATCTTCACGGCGTCGTACAGCGGGCTGTTCAAGTCGTTCTTCGACGTGCTCGACAACACCGCCCTGCAGGGGACGCCGGTGCTGATCGCCGCGACCGGCGGGACCGCCCGGCACTCGCTGGCGCTGGAGCACGCGCTGCGGCCGATGTTCACCTACCTGCGCGCGGTCGTCGTGCCGACGGCCGTCTACGCCGCCTCGGAGGACTGGGGGGCCACGTCGGGCGACGGGCTCGCCTCCCGGGTCGACCGGGCGGCGGGCGAACTGGCCGCCCTGCTCTCGGGCGCCCCGGCCAAACGGCCTGCCGAGGAGAAACTCATCCCCTTCGAGCAGCAGCTGGCCGCCCTGCGGCCGTTCACAACCGGTTGAACGGCTCGGCGTAGGCGAACACGCCCTTCTCTCCCCTGTACGCCGACAGCGGCCGAGCCTGGAAGTGATGGCCCCACTGCGGGTCGGGAGAGACGATCCCCAGGTCGGAGGCGGGGCGGAAGCCGTACCGCGAGTAGTAGGCGGGGTTGCCCAGCAGGACCACGAGCGGCTCCCCCAGCGCCTCGGCGGCCCCGAGGACCGCGTGCATCAGCGCCAGCCCGACCCCCTGGCGCTGCCGCTCGGGCGCGACCGCGAGCGGGCCGAGGCCGAGCACGGGCGCTCCGCCGAGGTCGGCGCGGGTGCAGACCACGTGACCGGCCACCGCGTTGTCCACCTCGGCGACCATCGACAGGGCCGGGATCCAGCCCGCGTCGGCGCGCAGCTCGTCGACCAGCGGGGACTCGACCGGGTCGGGGGTGTCCGGGCTGGCGAAGGCCCGCCGGACGACCTCGCGGATCGCGGCCGCGTCACCCGGGGCCTCACGTCTGATCAGCATCAGGTCAGTGTGATCACGCGAGCCGACCCGGGCAACCGGTTTACCCTCGACTACGCTCGGTGACATGCCGACCGACACGCCCTATGTGGTCGCCCACCTGGCCGTTTCGCTCGACGGGAAGACCGACGGGTTCCCCCTCGACCGCAGCCGGTTCCACCAGCTCGTCGGCACCACCTGGCACGAGGACGCCACCCTGGCCGGGTCCGACACGGTCCTCTCCCAGGAACCCACCCTGATCCACGGCGCCGGGCCGCGCGACCCGGGCCCGCTGCTCGCCGTGGTCGACGGCCGGGCCCGGGTCACCCGCTGGGAGGAGCTCCGCGCCGCCGGCCACTGGTCGGAGGTGCTCGCCCTGCACTGCCGCGCCACCCCGCCCCGGCCCCCCGGCCGCCACGTCCCCGAACTCGTCGTCGGCGACGACCAGGTCGACCTGGCGGCGGCGCTGCGCGCGATCGGGCGGCGGCCGGGCGTCGCGGTGGTGCGCGTGGTCAGCGGCGGGCGGCTGGTCGGCCGGCTGCTGGCCGGAGGGCTGATCGACGAGGTCAGCCTGCTGGTCCATCCGGTCATGGGCATGGGCGCCCGCACGTGGTGGGGCGAGGCCCCGCCGCCGTCGCGGTCGCTCCAGCTGATCGACAGCGACACCTTCCGCGGAGGCCTGGTCTGGCTGCGTTACCGTGTCGCATGAGCGACATCCTGACCCTCGGGGTGCCGGTCCTGGACAAGGTGGTCCGGACCGTCGCCGTCTACCTCTGCGTGGTGGTCCTGCTCCGGCTGGTCGGGAAGCGGGACATGGCCCAGCTCAACACGTTCGACCTGGTGGTCATGCTGCTGCTGTCGAACGTCGTGCAGAACGCCATCATCGGCCCCGACAACTCGCTGCTCGGCGGGATCATCGGCGCGGTCGTGCTGGTGACCGGGAACTCGCTGCTGACCCGCGCGGCGGCCCAATGGGGCTGGCTGGCCCGGTTGTTCGAGAGCAGGCCGACGGTGCTGGCCCACGACGGCCGCTACGACGACCGCAACCTGAGACGTCTCGGCCTGCGGCACGCCGACCTCGACGTGGCGATCAAGCGGCAGGGCGGCAGCCGGGTCGAGGACGTGGCCGAGGCGACCCTCGAACCGGGCGGGACCGTGGTGGTCCGGCTCCGGCCCGAGGAGGAGAACGCGACCCTGGCCGACATCGCCCGGCTGGAGGAACGCCTGATCCGCATCGAGACCCTGCTCGCCGAAGGCCGCCGGGCCTGACGCCTCAGAGCCACCTCAGCCACGAGCCGTGCGGGTCGGTGACCGCCTTCGGTACGCCGTCGAGAGCGGTCACGAAGGTCAGCCGCCCCTCGGGAACCGCGCCGTCGGGGATCACCAGCCGGGGCAGCCGCATCGTGCCCTCGTTGGAGATCCACCGGACCCCCAGACCGGTGACCAGGTCGACGAAGCGATCCCTGGCCTCGGGCGTCAGGTAGGGCAGCATCGCCGAGTGGTAGACGACCACCGTGCCGTGGTCCCTCGCCTCCTCGACCAGGCCGGGCAGCGCCTCGGCGGCGTCGCCGCGCACCAGGCGGAGCGGACGCTCGGCGGCCAGGGCGAGGGCGGCGCGCAGGCGGTCGCGGCGGGCGTCCTCGCCGGGCCAGACGAGGCATTCGAGCCAGCGGCGCTCCTCGGCGTCGGTGACGTCGATGGGGGCCAGGTCGACGCCGGCCCGCCAGGCGATCTCGGGGACGGCCCCGGGGATGGGCGGGTCGCCCTCGGTCGCGCAGGTCAGGGTCACCGGGCCGGCGCCGACCGGCGGGCGGGCGTCGTAGGCGTACCGGTAGCGGTCGGGCTGCAGGCACAGGCCGGCCGAGGCGCCGACCTCGATGAGGGCCAGCGGGCCGGGGATCTGGGCCAGGACGGGTAAGAGGCTGGCGCAGCGGCCGGCCTCGTTGGTCTGGGTGCGGCGGGCCAGAACGGTCCGCTCGACGCGGGGCCAGTGCTCCCTGGCCCACGCGCGGAAGCCGCCCTCCTCGGTCTCCGGGCCGCCCTCGAACCGGACCGCGGCCAAGACCAGGTTCGGCTGGCGTTTGGGCTGCGGGAGCGCGTCGATGAGGGCGATCAGGGCGGGGTCGGCGGCGATCGCGACGGCGAGCTCCCGGTACGCGCCCCGGGCCTCGCGGATGCCGAAGGTTCGGTAGACGTCGGCGGTGTCCATACCCGGATCCTCTCCCGGCGGCCCCGGTGCGGTTCACTGGGGGCGTGGGAGAGCAGATCGTCATCGGCGCCCGGTTCAACGGGCCGCCCGCCTCGGCCAACGGCGGTTACGCCGCCGGGCTCGCCGCCGCGTTCCTCGCGTCCGGCGCCGGCGGCCCGGCGCGGGTGTCCCTGCGCCTGCCGCCGCCGCTGGAGACCCCGCTCGACGTGGTGCGCGACGGCGGGGCCGTCCGCGTCCTGCGCGACGGCGCGCTGGTGGCCGAGGCCGGGCCCTCGGACGCGGAGTTCCCCGACCCGCCGGTCCGCCCGGACCTCGCGGAGGCGGCGCGGGCCCGCGACCGGCACCCGTGGATCGGCGTCGACAACCTGCTGACCGGCTGCTTCGTCTGCGGGCACGGCCGGGCCGACGGCCTGCGGGTCACCCCCGGGCGGCTCCCCGACGCCGACGTGTGCGCCGCGCCGTTCGAGCCCGACGACACGGTCGCGGAGAACGGGATCGTGCGGCCGGAGATGCTGTGGGCGGCGCTCGACTGCGTGAGCTATCCGCCGTTCGCCCAGGGCACCGACGTCATCGCCCTCCTCGGCACTCTGGAGGCCGAGATCGGCCGCGAGGTCCGGGCCGGGGAGCGCCTGGTCGCCGTGGGGTGGCCGCTGGGGTCGTCCGGGCGCAAGCTGTTCAGCGCCTCGGCTCTGCTGTCGGCGGAAGGGGTCATCGCGCGAGCCCGCGCCACCTGGATCACGGTGCCCGGCCCGTAGGGTGACGCCCATGGATGCCCTACCTCTCGCTTGGAAAGAAGGCGGGCCGCCGGGAGACGTCCCCGTCGTCCTGATCCACGGCCTGACCGCCACCGCCGCCACGTGGGACCCGATCGCTCCCGCCCTCGGGCGGCACTGGATCGCCCCCGAGATGCGCGGCCACGGCGCGAGCCCGCGTCACGCCGACTACACCCTCGACCTGATGGCCGCCGACACCCTGGCGTTCCTCGACGCCCGGGGCCTCACCGAGATCGACCTGGTCGGCCACTCGATGGGCGGCCGGGTCGCCACGCTGGTCGCCCGCGAGCGGCCCGGGCTGGTCCGGCGGCTGGTGCTGGAGGACTCGTTCCCGGCGCCGCATGCGCCCCAGGTGATCGAGCCCTATGTGGTGATGGGCGACGAGGTCGACTTCGACCCCGCGGTGGTCGACCTGATCAGGGCCGGGGTCCGCGCGGTCGATCCCACGTGGTGGGCGCGATTGGGCGAGCTGACCATGCCGGTGCTGGTCGTCGGGGGCGCGTACAGCGAGCTGGTGCCGCAGGAGGCGCTGGCCGAGTTCACCGCGGCGCTGCCCGACGGGCGGCGGGTGGTGCTCGGCGCCGGGCACAACGTCCACGCCGAGGAGCCCGACACGTTCGTGAAGGAGGTCGCGGCCTTCCTCAGCCGGTGAGGCCCTGCCGGTGGCGGCGGGCCTTCTCGCGGTTGCCGCAGATGCTCATGCTGCACCAGCGGCGGCGGCCGCCCCGCGAGGAGTCGAGGAACAGCCAGCCGCAGCGCCCGCACGCCCTGACCCGGGCGGCCGGGAGGGTGAACACCGCCTCGACCGCCTGGAGCGCGAGCGCGGCGGGGATCGCCCCGGGCGCCGACCAGCCGGCGGCGGCCCGCCCGGCCCGCAGGCCCTTCCCGGCCC
>NZ_SZQA01000064.1 GCF_005233835.1 Herbidospora galbida
GCCTCGGCGAGCGGGCTCCCGGCGCCGGGCCGCTCCCCCGCCCGCCGGGCGACCACCTGCGCGGCGGCCTGCTCCAGCAGGTCGAAGGGGGAGTCGAGACCCCGGCGCTCGGTCCCGACGAGAGCGGTGGAGACCAGCTCGTTCCACCCGTTGCGCCGATCGAGCCTCACAGGACCACCACCTCGTCGTTGTCGTCCCACGTGGTGAGGGGACGCAGGCCGTCGGGAGTCCATTCCACGGCGACCGTCACCAGGTGGCCGCCCGAGACCGCGATCAGCTTCCACGGATCGCCCGCCGAGGGGTGGAGCCGGAGGCCCTGCCCCGAGTCGCCCAGGAGGCACCATTCCTTGCCGTCGCGCCCGACCCGGGCGCCGGTGATCACCAGCGGCCACGAGTCGGTCCACGGGTCGCGGGTCAGGACGTCGGCGATCAGCTGTGGCACCCCCTCGACGGTCACCCCCGAGGCGGGCGCCCTGGCGGGCACGGCCGCGCCGTAGCGGTCGGCGATCAGGGCCCGCAGCGGCGCCGCGCCCGGATAGTAGGAGACGTCGGCGTCGACGCGGGTGCCCAGCACCAGCGACGCGTCGAGCGGCTGGCCGGGCGGCGCGAACGACAGCACGAGGGCCACCCTGCCGGTCGCCCGGCCGTGCAGCCAGACCCGCCGCGACAGCAGCCGGTCGCG
Organism: Herbidospora galbida; assembly: GCF_005233835.1. GTDB lineage: Bacteria > Actinomycetota > Actinomycetes > Streptosporangiales > Streptosporangiaceae > Herbidospora > Herbidospora galbida. The sequence goes on from NZ_SZQA01000064.1 coordinate 683, forward strand.
CTCCTCGTCGCGCAGCGCGATGACCTGCCACTCGTCGCGGATCGGCGGGAGGGCCAGCACGGTCTCCTTGGGCACCTGGTAGCCGACCCGCTGGCGGACCGTGTCGCGCAGGTCGCCGGGCAGCTCGGCGGCCCGCCGGTGGGCCACGGCCAGCAGGTGGACCATGGCGTATTCACCGAGCAGCCGGCCCGGCCAGTTCTCGTCGCGGAAGACCCGCGTGAGCCCCGAGAAGGTCCCGGCCAGGCCGGGCGCCTGCGCGTCGACCAGGCGTTTGGCCAGGTCGCTCCATTCGGCCAGACCCGTCTGCCGCGCGTCGGACAGCCCGCTCGCGACCTGGTCGGACAGCCAGCGTTCGAGCTCGGCCAGCCCGGCGGTGACGCGCTCCTCGCGCTGCCGGGCCCGGCCCTCGTCGGGCTTGGCGGCGGAGGGCTCGGCCTTCTTCTCCGCGGCCTTCTTCTCCGCGGCCTTCTTCTCCGCGGCCTTCTTCTCCGCGGCCTTCTTCTCCGCGGCCTTCTCGGCCCGCGCGGCCCGCTGGTCGAACCACTCGGCGGCCCAGGGGGCCGGTTCGGCTGCCGGCGGCACGCCGTCGGCCGACCACAGGAGGAGCAGGCCCAGGGCGTGCTTGCAGGGGAACTTCCGGCTGGGACAGCTGCAACGGTAGGCGGGTTCGGACAGGTCGACGCACGCCTGGTAGGGCTTCGACCCGGACCCGGCGCACTCGCCCCACAACGCCGGCCCGCTCACCCCCATGGCGGACCACTTCCTGGGCGCGCTCACCCCGCCGGCCGCCTTCTGCGAGGCGGCGTCGGGCGCGAGCGCCAGCACCTGGTCTCGACTCCATCGTTCGGTCACGCGCCGCACCCTAGCCGCGCCGGGCGACAAAACGTGCAAGATCACGAAGAGGGCCCGGGGTTCTGTCGGGGTGACGTGCCATACTCGCAGCGTGGTGGGCCGAAAGACACAAACCGGGCTTGTCGGGCGGGGGTTCCAGCTCGACCGGCTGTCCCGGGTGCTCGACGCCGCGACCGGGCGGATGGCCGGGGTGGCGCTCGTCGGCGGTGACGCCGGCATCGGGAAGACCCGGATCGTGTGCGAGCTGTCCGAGATCGCGCGGGAGCGCGGTTTCACCGTCCTGGTCGGGCAGTGCGCCGAGCTGGGCAACGCGCTGCCCTATCTGCCGCTGGCCGACGCGCTGCGCAGCGCCGATCTCCGGTCGGCGCTCGAATCGCGGCCGGTGCTGCGGCGGCTGCTGCCGGGGGCCGACCCAGACGGGTCCGACGCGCTCAGCGGGGCGCTGGCGCAGCAGCGGCTCTTCGGCGCGACGCTGAGCCTGCTGGGCGAGCTGGCCGACGAGCGGCCGGTGCTGATGGTGTTCGAAGATCTCCACTGGGCCGACCATTCGACGCGTGACCTGCTGGTCTTCCTCACCCGCATGCTGCAGCGCGAGCGGGTGGTCCTGGTCGGCACCTACCGGACCGACGACCTGCACCGCCGTCATCCGCTGCGGCCGGTGCTCGCCGAGCTCCAGCGGCTGCCGCTGGTCGTGCCGGTCGAGCTGCCGCCACTCGACGACGAGGCGATGGCGACCCACCTGACCGCCCTGGGCGGCGGGAACGCGGGGCTGATCGGCGGGGTCGTCGGGCGGGCCGGGGGCAATCCGTTCTTCGCCGAGGAGCTGCTCCAGGCCGCCTCCAGCGGCGACCGGCTGCCGGCGACGCTGGCCGACCTGCTGATGGCGCGCGTAGAAGGACTGTCCGACACGGCCCAGCAGGTGCTCCGCGTGGCGGCCGTGGCCGGGCGGCGGGTCGACCACGACATGCTGCGCGCGGCGGCCGGGCTGGCCGACCGGCCGCTCGAAGAGGCGCTGCGCGAGATCGTCTCGCGCGGGCTGCTGACGGTCGACCAGCACATCGGCTACGACTTCCGCCACGCCCTCCTCCAAGAGGCCGTCTACGACGACCTGCTGCCGGGCGAGCGCACCCGCCTGCACATGACGTTCGCGTCGCTGCTGACCGAGTCGGGGGGCCGGGCGGCCGAGCTGGCCCACCACTATTCGGCCGCCCACGACGTGCGGGGCGCGCTGATCACCTCGCTGGAGGCGGGTCTGCGGGCGACCCAGATGGGCGCCCCGGCCGAGGCCAACCGGCATTTCGATCGGGCGCTGGAGGTATGGGAGCAGGTTCCCGACGCCGACGCGATCACCGGCACGACGCGGGCGCGGCTGATCCTCGACAGCGCCGCGGCGGCGGCCGACAGCGGCGACAACCACCGGGCCATCGCCCACCTGCGGCGGCTGCGCCAGCTCGTCACCGAGCCGCAGCTGGTGGCCGAGACCAACGAGCGGCTGGCCTGGTATCAGGCCGACGGCGACGACTTCCACGGCATGGCCGAGGCGGCCCAGGCGGCGGTCGACGTCGTCGGCGACGGCCCGGAGACGCCGATGCTGGCCCGCGCCCTGGCCACCCACGCCCGCACGCTGTGGATCGCCGAGCGGGTGGCCGACGCGCAGGAGGCCGCCGCCCGCGCGCTGGAGGTGGCGCGGCGCACCGGTTCGATCGAGGCCGAGTCGGCGGCGCTGGTGTCGCTGGGCATCCAGCAGGAGTCGCTCGGCGACCCCGACATGGCCGAGGAGCTGCTGTCGATGGCGGCGGCGAAGACGTCGGGCTCGCTGTCGATGGACCTGCGGGCCTGGTTCAGCCTGGCCCGGCTGCAATACGAGCGCGGCGACCTCGACGCGGCGGCGGAGTCGGCCGAGGCGGGGCTCCAGGTGGCCCGCGAGAACGGCCTGATGTGGAGCACGTTCGGCACCGACCTGCGGTTCCTGCGCTACCTGATCTCCTTCGCTGCGGGCGACTGGGACGCCGCCGAGAAACGGGCCGCCATGTTCGGCGTGCGGGTCGGCACCCCTCCCGAGGCGCTGCTGTCGTCGTTCGCCCTGTTCGTCGAGGTCGGCCGGGGGCGCGCGGTGGCGGCCGAGCGATTGCGCTGGCTGGAGCCGTTCTGGGGCGCCGACGACCTGGTGACCTACATGACCCGGGGCATGGCCGCCGAACTGGCCCTGTGGCGCGGCGACCCGAAAGAGGCGCTCGGCCACGTCGACGCGGTCGTGGCGGTGCAGCAACCCTACGACTCGGGGCTGATCCGCATATCGGCGACCGGCCTGGCGGCCCTGGCCGACCTGCCGCCCGGCGATCCGGCCCGGCAGCGCGGCACCGAGTTCGTCGAGCGGGCCCGCTACGCCGCCACCCACGGCCCCGCCGGCCCGCGGACCACGCTCGGCCCCGAGGGCCAGGGCTGGCTGGCCCGCGCCGAGGCCGAATGGCACCGGCTGTCCGGCACCGCCACCCCCGAGGTGTGGGACCGGGCGCTGACCGCGTTCGACGGCGGCTTCCCCTACGAGCAGGCCCGCAACCGCTGGCGGCTGGCCGAGACCCTCCTCGAGACGGGCGACCGCGACCGGGCCCGCGCCGAGTGGGAGAAGGCCGTCGAGGTGGCCGACCACCTGGGCGCCGCGCCGCTCCGCCACGCCCTCGACCTGCTGGGCCGCCGGGCCCGCTTCACCCTGCCCGACGCGGCCGAGCCGGGCCGGGCGAGCGTCCTCGACAGCCTGACTGGCCGCGAACGCGAGGTCCTGGCCCAGGTGGCGGCGGGGCGCTCCAACCGCGAGATCGGCGAACGCCTGTTCATCAGCCAGAAGACGGCGAGCGTCCACGTGTCCAACATCCTGGCCAAACTGGGCGCGGCCACCCGCACCCAGGCCGCCGCCATCGCCCACCAGGAAGGCGTGACACCCCCCGACGACTGAACCCGCCAGGTCGCCACGAAGATCGATAATCTCGGAACGCAGGTGCCGCTGGAGGGAGCCGACATGCAGAAGCCGCCGCTGGCCGAGGAGCTCGGGCTGGAACCCCACCCCGAAGGGGGCTGGTTCAGGGAGACCTGGCGGTCGTCCGTCATGTTCTCCCCCGACGGCTACGACGGCCAGAGGCACAGCGCGACCGCCATCTACTTCCTCCTCGAACCCGGCGAGGAGTCGGCCTGGCACGTCGTCGCCTCCGCCGAGCTCTGGTTCTGGCACCGCGGCGGCCCGCTGGTCCTCACCTTCGGCGGCGACGGCGATCGGCCGCAGACCGGCGAGAGCGTCGTCCTGGGGCCCGACGTCGAGAAGGGCCAGCGGCCCCAGGTGCTGATCCCGCCGGGGGTCTGGCAGGCGGCCCGCCCTGAGGGAGACGAGGGCGTGCTGGTCAGCTGCGTCGTCTCCCCCGGCTTCGAGTTCACCGACTTCCGGCTGGCCGAGTAGCGGGCCTCAGGAAGGGCGCGTGGTGATCCGCGCGTGGAGGTGCATGTCGTGCCAGCCGTTCGCGTGCAGCAGCGAGCTGTGCAGGATGCCCTCCAGCACGAACCCCGCCCGCTCCGCGACCCGGCACGACGCCGGGTTGGCGATCGCGTGGCGGAGTTCGAGGCGGTGGAGCCCCAGGTCGTCGAAGGCCCAGCGGGTCACCTCAGAGACCGCCGCCGTGGTGCCGCCCCGGCCTCGGCCTTCGGGGAGGGTCCAGTAGGCGATCTCCCCCAGGCCCAGTTCCAGTTCGACCGTACGCAGGGCCACCCGGCCCACGGCCAGGCCGTCGCGTTCGACCACCCACGACGCGCCGGTCTCCAGGGTCCAGCGGGCCCGCCAGCGGGCGATGACGTTCGCGGCCCTGGCGGCGTCGGCCTCGTGTTCCAGGTTCCACAGGCGGATGTCGGGGTCGGCGAAGGCGGCCATGACGATCGGCTCGTCGCCAGACTCGCGGAAGGGGCGCAGCAGCAGGTCTCCGGTCGTCAGCGACGGCTGGGGGCGGTCACGCATGGAACCGGCGGGGACGACCTCGGGGATGACGTACACCCGCCTATCTTGCCGTCCGGAATAGGGTGAACAGCACGCGCACGACGAGGAGGTCGCACGATGACCCGGCAGATCGTTTCCGTCATCGGGGGTAAGGACGAGCCGTCCGGCACGCCCTATGTGTCCCGGAACCCCGCCCGGTTGAAGGAGGTCGTCGCCGAGGTCGCCCTGGCCGACGCGGCGACGTTCGCGGCGGCGTGCCGGAACGCGGCCGCCGCGCAGCACGACTGGGCGCGGGTGCCGGCGCCGGTGCGGGGGCGGGTGATCGCGTCGATCGGGCGGCTCGTGGAGACCAACGCCGAGGCGCTGGCGCGGCTGGTCAGCGAGGAGATCGGCAAGCCCTACGCCGAGGCGCTGGGCGAGGTGCGCGAGATCGTCGACACCTGCGACTTCTTCATCGGCGAAGGGCGGCGTCTCTACGGGCAGACCGTTCCGTCGGAGATGCCCGACAAGAACCTGTTCACGTTCCGGACCCCGGTCGGGGTCGCGGCGGTGATCACGGCGGGGAACTTCCCGGTGGCGGTGCCGTCGTGGTACCTGGTGCCGGCCCTGCTGTGCGGGAACTCGGTGGTGTGGAAGCCCGCCGAGTACGCCGCCGCCTCCGCCTCCGCGCTGCACCGGATCTTCTCGGCCGCAGGGCTGCCCGAAGGAGTGTTCAACGTCGTCTTCGCCGACGGCGAGCAGACGTTCGCCGGGCTGGAGACCGCGCTCGGCGAGGGGACCGTCCACAAGGTCGGCTTCACCGGCTCCTCCGAGGTCGGGCGCAAGATCGGCGAGCTGTGCGGGCGGCACCTGCAGTCGCCGTGCCTGGAGCTGGGCGGCAAGAACCCGATGGTGGTCATGCCCGACGCCGACCTGACCCTCGCCACCGAGGGCGCCCTGTTCGCCGGGTTCGGCACCGCCGGCCAGCGCTGCACCTCGCTCGGGACGGTGATCGTCCACGAGTCGATCCACAGCGACTTCGTGGCCCGGTTCACCGCCGCCGCGCAGTCGGCCCACGTCGGCGATCCGGCCCGGAAGGTGCTGATGGGGCCGCTGCTCGACCAGAAGTTCGCCGACCGCTACGAGGAGTTCCTGACCTGGATCGGCGACCACCACACGGTCACCGGCCCGGTCGGCCGGATCACCGAGGCCAACCCGTGCGGCCACTTCCTCGGCGACGACCCGAACGAGGGCCTCTTCTACCACCCGGTGATCGTCGACGGCGTCCGGCCGACCGACCGGCTGTTCCTGGAGGAGACGTTCGGCCCGATCGTCGGCGTGACGACCTTCTCCACCCTCGACGAGGCCATCGAGCTGGCCAACCTCCCCGGCTACGGCCTGTCGTCGTCGATCTACACCCGCGATCCGCAGTCGGCGTTCCGCTTCCGGGCCGGGGTGTCGGCCGGGATGGTCAGCGTCAACAACTCGACCTCGGGCGCGGAGGCGCACCTGCCGTTCGGCGGAAACGGGAAGTCGGGCAACGGAAGCCGCCAGTCGGGCATGTGGGTCCTCGACCAGTTCACCCGCTGGCAGGCGATGAACTGGGACTATTCGGGCCGCCTGCAGAAGGCCCAGATGGACGTCGCGGAGATCACGCCCGACCTGGAGTTCACGCTCTGAAAAGCTTCCTTCCGTTACGGCTCCGCCCAACCGGCACCGACCACCGCTCCAGGTCCACGCCGCATCCGCGACGTGAAAAGGTCCGGCCCCCACGCCGGAGCCGGACCTTTTCAGCTCGAGGTCACGCGCAGCGCGAGACCAGGTCCCAGTAGCCCGAACGGGTTTCCTGGAGGCTGCGCTGGGTGCTGCCGGTGAGGCCGAGGTAGTCGTTGGAGCCCTCGGCGTACACGAGGAAGAAGAACTCCACGTAGGCCCGGCCGGCCGAGACGTGCGCGTTGTTCGTCGCGGTCACGCACTTCTTCGCGGGCGCGGTCGGCGTGGCCGACGGCGAGGCCGACGGGCGCGGTGAGGTGGTGGGGCTCGGCGTCGTGCTCGGGCTCGGAGTGGTGCTCGGGCTCGGGCTCGTGCTCGGTGAGGGCGTGGCCGAAGGCGACGGCGACGCCGTGGGCGACGGGGCGGACGACGGCCCGCCCGACGTGTTCAGCAGGACGTTCGGCGATCCGCTGCCCGGGTTGGTCACCGCGCCGGTCACGCCGTTCTTCACGAGGGTGTCCCTGATCTGCGCCGGGGTCGCGGTCGGCGTACCGGAGAGGATCAGGGCGGCCGCCCCCACGACGTGCGGGGTCGCCATGCTCGTGCCACTGATGGTGCTCTTGGCGGTCGGCGAGTTGTACCAGGCCGAGGTGATGTCGGTGCCGGGCGCGAAGAGGTCGAGGCAGTCGCCGTAGTTGGAGTACGACGCGCGGGCGTCGTTCTTCGCGGTGGCGCCGACGGTGATGCCCTCGGGGACCCGCGACGGCGACGACGAGCAGGCGTTCATGCTGCTGTTGCCGGCCGCCAGGCCGTAGGTCACGCCCGACTTGATCGAGTTCTTCACGGCCGTGTCGACGGCGGTCGAGGCCGAGCCGCCCAGCGACATGTTGGCGACGGCGGGCTTGGCCGCGTTGGCGGTCACCCAGTCGATGCCGGCGATGACGCCGGAGTTGCTGCCGCGCCCGGCGCAGTCGAGGACCCGCACGCCGACCAGTTTGACCTGCTTGGCCACGCCGTAGGCGGTTCCGCCAACGGTCCCGGCGACGTGGGTGCCGTGGCCGTTGCAGTCGGTCGCGTCGTTGTCGTTGGACACGAAGTCCTTGCCGGAGACGGCCCGGCCGCCGAAGTCCTGGTGCGTGGTGAGGACGCCGGTGTCGATGATGTACGCCGTCACCCCCGACCCCGTCCCGGTGTAGGTGTAGCGGGAGTTCAGGGGAAGGGCGCGCTGGTCGATGCGGTCGAGGCCCCACGACGGCGGGTTGGCCTGCTCGGCGTCGATCGTCACCACGGCGTCCTGCTCGACGTAGGCGACGTCGGGGTCGGCGGCCAGGGCGCGGGCCTCCTTCGCGGTGGCGTTGATGGAGAAGCCCTTGATGGCCCGGTTGTACACGTTCTTCACCTGGCCGCCGTTCTCGGCGGCAAGGTCGCGGGACTGCGCGCGGACGTCCGCCGTCGGCTTCAGCACGACGATGTAGCTGCCGGGGATCGCGCCGGGATTGTCCGTCCCCGCCACCACGGCCGTACGGGCCTGGACGGGGGCGGCGAGCGACGCGCCCGCGAGCGCGGTGGCCGCAAGCAGCGCCGCGACTCGGGGGATACGGTGCATCGGGGGTCCTTTCCTGGGTGGCGCACGCATACGAAAGGCCCGAATGAGGGCATGACGAAACGCCAGGTCAGATAGGGCGGAACTAATCGCCTGTGCTGAGCTTCCAGGAAATTTCCGGTCAAAACCGGCGGTATATCATTTCCGGTCTGATGCCCTGAGGGCGCGCACGACTGCGAGTACAGTCGGCAGTTCGTCGTCGTCGAGCGCCTCGACGAGGTCGCGCAGCTGCTGCCTGATCGCGCCCGGATCGTGCGCCAGCCACCTCCCCCGGGGCCGCCTCGGCCCGAGCAGGGCGACGAGCGAGTCGGCGGGCAGCCCGAGGATCGACTCCAGCTCCCGCACCGCCGCCAGCGACCGCGACCGCTCCGGCCGGGAGCGGCCGCGCTGCCAGTTGCTGAGACTGGCCAGGCTGACATGGGCGCCCCGCTCGGCGAGGCGCACGTGCAGACGTTCCAGCGACAGGCCCCGGGCCGCGATGGCGGCCCGGAGCGCGCGTTCGAACGGTCCGGTGCGGAGCAGGACGGCGAGCTCCCGTTCGGGGCCCCGCGACCGGTCGTTAATCACACATGCCACGTTTACACCGGTAAGGGTAGGTAGTCCATTACTGCTGGGTGATCTTCACATCATCGACGGCCGCCTCGACCAGTGAGGCGGTGCCGGTGTCGGCGGCGCTGACCGTGATCTGGACGGTCTGGCCGGCGAAGGCCGCCAGGTTCACCGACGCCGTGGCCCACGCGCCGTTGCGGTTGCTCGCCGCGCCGAGCTGCTGGAAGACCTGGGTGCCGTTGACCGAGACGCGCAGATAGTCGGTGGTGGAGGAGTTGCTCCCGTGGGCTAAGTACCACGAGAACGACAGGGTCAGGGTGCCGGTGCTCGGCAGGGTGATCTGCGGGGAGCGGATCGAGGTGACGCCGCCGTCGAGGTCGTAGTCGCCCGCCGAGGCGCCCGCGAGCGGGCCGGTGACCAGGTCGAACGAGCCGCTGACGGTGGTGCCGAGCTGCTTGGCGCCGCTGGAGGTGGTCGCGTCGGGGTTGGCCCGGGTGAACTGGCCGATGGTGGCGGTGTCGGTGCCGAGCGGGTTGGCGGTCCAGCCGGTGGCGGTCTCGAAGTCGTCGGTGTAGACGGTGACGGCCGGCGGGCCGCCGCCGCAGTACTGCGACTGCTTGCCGATCACCTTGTAGACGCAGTCGGCGTTCTCCAGGAGCAGCAGGGTGGCCTCGCGGTTGCGGGTGGTCTGCGGCACGATCGCCTCGTCGGGCGGGTAGAAGCCGGGGTTGGACGCCACCGGGTACATCTCGAAGGTGTAGGAGAAGATCTTGTACGCGCCCCACATCCAGTCGTCGATCGACCCGTCGGTGATGTAGAGGTCGCTGGCCTGCTCGGGGGTGTAGTTGTTGGTCGCGGCCATCTGCTGGCCGAGCACGGCGTGCGCGTCGCGGTCGTCCTGGGTGAGGCCGGGGGCGGTGTTGGCGGTGGTGTAGCCGTAGGGCCACAGGATCAGCTCGCCGTAGGAGTGCCAGTCGATGTGCGCCTTGATCTGCTGGACGCCCCCGACGACGCGGCCGCGGACGAAGTCGGCCACGGCGCGCACCTCGGGCGCCGACTCGGCCGAGGGGCCCCGGTAGGTGTCCGACGACGTGGTGCCCGACGATCCGCCGCAGCAGCCCCAGTTGTAGGCCCAGTTGCGGTTCAGGTCGGTGCCGATCGCGCTCGACCCGCTGTTGGGCTGGCGGTTCTTGCGCCAGCTGCGGTACGACCCGGTGGCGATGTCGTACTCGCTGCCGTCGGGGTTCATGTTCGGGACGATCCAGATCTCGCGCGAGTTCACGATGTCCGTGATGCGGGAGTCCGAGCCGTAGGAGTCGGTGAGCAGGTTCATCAGGTAGATCGCCATCTCGACGGTCAGGTGCTCACGGGCGTGCTGGCTGTGGGTGAACAGCACCTCGGGCTCGTTCTCGTCGGTGGCGACGTTGTCGCTGATCTTGAGCGCGAACAGCTCCCGGCCCTGGTACGACGTGCCGATCGACACCTTGCGGATGATCGACGAGTGGGCCGACAGGGCCGCGTTGACCACCGTGTTGAGCTCGGCGAAGTTGTGGTAGGCGCTGTCGGCGGCCGGGAAGTCGAGCGGCTTGGGCACGACGGGCGCGAGCCGGTTCGGCGCGGCCGTGACGGTGTGGCCCAGGGCCCTGATCGCCGCGACCTCCTCGCTGGTCGCGGTGACGACGATCCGGTCGGCGGCGACCTCGTCGATGGCGGCACCGGTCTGGGCGACCGCGGTGCGCTGCTCCTGGGTGCTCACCCCGTCGACGGTGTACTGGCGGTTGGGCGGGGGTTCGGCCCCGGCTCCGGCGCTCGTCAGGCCCGTGGTCAGGACCAGGACGATCAGTGTCAGAACAACTGTCAGGCGCTGCTTCATGTCGACAAAAGTGAATCGGCCCCGCCACGGAGGCAAGGCCGACTCACGATCTTCCGTCAAGTCCGTCGTCCGGAGCGCTCAGGACGGCGGGCGCTTGGTGCAATTCTGTGTTTTCTACTTCTCCCGGCCGTCGTACCCGAGCAATCTCATGGCCACTTCGGGGTCCATCGCGGCGGCGAGGAGCTGGGCCCGCTCGTTCGCCCGGTCTCTGGCCTCCTCGGCGCGCCGCCGGTTGGCCTGCTGGGCGCGGATCACCCCGACCACGATGGCCAGGATGGCGACGATCCCGAGCAGGATCAGGAAGAACACGACGACCGTGCCGGTCGGCAGCCCCGGCACCACCTCGGTCGCGCCGTTCATGGCGCCGCCGGAGACGGCGATCACCACGAGGACCAGCGCGGCCAGCGCGAGCGCCGCCCCGAACAGGCCCCAGAGCAGGCCGCGCGACCGCGAGCTCCCGGGCTTGGCCGCCGCCGCGTCGGGCGGCGGCGGGGGCAGCGGCACGCCGTTGCCGTTCGTGTTCGCCCACGGGACGAAGTCGACCGAGCCGCTCCCGTTGCCGTTCACCGGGACGATCTCCCCGGTGATCGTGCCGGCGGGAGCGAAGGCGGGCACCGAGCCGTTGCCGGCGACGCCCGCCGGCTGCAGCGACAGCTGGCGCACGCGCGGCATCGGCATGACGGCGGTCACCTTGGTGTGCCCCTGGTGCGCCGCCACGGCCGCCTCGTGGTATTCCTCCAGCTCGCGCTGGAAGTCCTCGTCGGCGTAGACGGTGCCGTCGACCAGCGGGCCCGTCGTGCGCTCGATGATCGCGATGACGTCTTCGCCGTTGAGGGTCTTCTGGGTCTCCAGGGCGTGGGCGACGGCCAGCACCTGGGCCCGATTGGCCCGCAGGAGTTCCTCGGTCTCCTCGTACAACCGCGCCAGCCCCTGCTCGATGCGGTCGTGGACGCCGCTCGCGCCGTCGGGGCGGGGCTCGTTCAGGTTGCCCGCCAGGAAGCCGATGTTGCCGCCGGGGCCCTTCTTCCGGGGCGCCGGCTGGCCGACGCCGCTGAGGCCCAGCTCCAGCATCGCCGGGAGGGCGGTGATGGCCATGCCCATGCCGTAGCGGGTCTCCATCACCGCGGTCATGTACGTCGCGGCGTCCAGGTCGCCCGAGACGCCCGAGGAGTTGTCGTCGCCGAAGAACATGCGCTCTCCGACCAGCGAGGCGAGGGACGTCTTGATGTCGGCCTCGAACTCCGACTTCCACCGGGTGAACTGGTCTTCCGGCTTGATGCTGGAGACCATGCCGAGGTAACCGGCGCCCTTCTCGATGGTGGCGATGTCGATCTCGAAGTGCCGGGTGGTGCGGTAGGAGACCACCGCGTGGCAGGCCTCGTGGACGGCCACCGCGTGGCGCTCGCGCTCGATGTACTCGACGTCCTCGGGCGGGCCGAGCTGCTTGAGCCGCTTGGCCTTCGTCACGTCGGCCCAGGTGATCACCTCGCGGCCGTCGCGGATCGCGGTGATCAGGGACTCGTTCACGAGGTCCTTGATCGTGGCGCCGGTGGCGTAGGGGGTGATCGTGGCGAGCTTGTCGATGTTCTCGTCGGTCAGCTCGTGGCGCACCTTGTTGAAATAGCCCTGGTAGGTGCGGATCCGGCCCGGCTTGGACGGATAGCCGACCTTGTAGATCCGGTCGATGCGGCCGGGTCGCAGGAGGGCCTCGTCGAGCGCGTCGGGCATGTTCGTCGCCATCATGACGAGGATGCGGTACTTGGGCGGCGGCTTGGGCCGCATGCCGAGCAGTCGCCGCACGTGGCGGTTGACGATGCCGCGCGGTTTCTTCAGGCCGGACAGTTCGGTGAGCAGGGCCTGGAGGGTGCCCATGTCACCGCCGCCGCCCATCATGTTGCCGCCCATCATGAACCGGCTGGTCCTGGTGCGGGGGGCTTCCTCCTCGGTCCGCTGCATCGACTCCCGGAGCAGGGTCTGCCGCGAGCCTTCCGACAGGTAGGAGAAGCCGTGGCAGGCGTCGCCGAAGGCCGGGCTGAAGCTCGGACCGGTGCGCGGGCCCTGCTGGGCCAGCGAACCGCGGCGGCCGAGCGAGTCGGCCTCGTCGAAGAAGACGATGACGCCGCCGTACCGCAGGGCGAGCTTGCGCAGCTTGCGGAACAGCGACTTGACCTTGAGGATGCCGATGCCCATGAACATGTTCGTGAAGGCGCCGGGGTCGACGAACACGTACGGCTTGCCGGTCTCGCCCGCGACGGCCTCGGCCATCAGGGTCTTGCCGGTGCCGGGCGGGCCCCACAGCAGGAGGCCGCTGGGCACGTATCCGCCGCGCTGCTCGATCTCGTCGGGGCGCTCCAGGAAGACGATGTTCTCCTTGACCCGCTCGACCACGTGGTCCTGGCCCCAGACGTCCTCGAAGCGCGTCTTGATGTCGTCGGGGAAGTAGGTCTCGACGCCGCCCCGTGAGAGGAACCAGAACAGGCCGATGAACTGGAACACGATGAAGAAGAACGCGAAGGCGAGCTGCGCGATCATCGGCATCGCCTGCCACAGCAGCGCCGGGGCCTGGAACAGCGCCATGACGGGCGACACGTCCCCTGGCAGGACCTCGGCGAGGATGAAGGCGATGAGGGTGATCCAGAAAACGACCTTGATCGCGCGCGACAGCCGGTAGCGGGTCCAGTCGCTGAACCTGCGGTGCACCCAGCGGTCGAAACCGCCGAAGATGCCCTTGGTCCACAGACGGTGGTAGCCGGCGGAGCGCTCGGAGATCAGGAAGTGGAGCTGGCGGATCAGGTCGATGCCGATCAGCCAGAGAATCCAGCCGGTCGCCTCGGCCTGGTAGACCAGGGCGTCCCAGAAGGTCATGATACCTTCGAACTCACCCATCGTCTTGACGGTGAGGATGAGGAACGCCGCGACGAGGAAGATGATGATCTTGGCGCGATCCCAGAACGCCATCTTCTTGCGGGTGCGCGGATCCCTGTCGTCGGGGCCCGATCCGGGTGGCCGGAGCCCTTCGTATTGCGGCGGGGAAGCCGTCTTCATGTGGGCTCCTTACCCGAAGTTGTTCTTCACCTTGAACGACTGCGCGATGGAGTCGAGCTCGGCCTGGCGCTGCTGGAAACAGGTCGCGGAGCAGCGGATCAGGAACGTCGACATGGTGGTTCCGTCGGCCGACAGATAGCCGGTCTGCTGGAAGGTCTGCAGCGGGCCGCCCATGTATCGGAGGCTGAACTGCACCCGCACGCCCTTCGCGCCGTTGTCGCCCTCGAGCACCTCGTCACGGGTGAGCTCGAAGTTCTTGTACGGGTATTCCTTGTTCTGCTCGTTCTGCGTGCGTTCGGCAGCCGTGGCCGTGACGGGGAAGCCCATCACGTTGCGCAGGGCGTTCAGCGAGACGTCCTGCTGCTGTTCCTCGGAGAGCGTCTGCACGATCGCGAACGCGAACGGCTCGTCGGGGCCTTCCGGTCCCGCCGTCATGATGTGGTCGATCGACGGCTGGGTGTGGCCGTCGTAGGCGGCGGTCCAGATTCTCTGTTTCAGCACCTGGGTGGTCGCCGAGGACGGATCCCCGAGGAGCGCGGCGTCCACCGCGTCCTGATCGACCTTGTGCCAGGTGGCGGGGACTTTGAAGTAGGTGCTGCCGCCCGAGTCACGGACGAATGTGTATTGCGAGCCGCCGCATCCGGCCAATCCGGCGATCATCGCGGCGACCCCGAAGGCCGCCGCCGCGCCGGACCCCGCCCGCCATGTCTTCACAGGGCCATACCTCCGCTTTGCGGGTCTACGAGGTAGTAGTGCCCGTTTTCCAAGTATCCCCTTACCGGGACTGTTGTTACATCTTGGAAAACTTGACCAAATCTTGCCCGGAGCTTAGCTGCATTTGTGACGTGATCATAGGGCGGCGGGAACCGCTGTCTCGACATGTCAACTTTTTGCGGCAGCGTAGGCTGCATGGCATAAGCCGGGCGTAAGCGGCACTTCCCCCAGAACGACCGTTGATGCACGAACTGGCGAAGCTTATGTGACCGAAGCCGTTCGGACGAATCGGGACGACTCTGACCTGCGACGTCCCGCAATCCTCGCCGATTATCGACGCCCGCTTATGCCTGAGATCTCGCGATGCGGCCGATACCTGCATCAGAAAGGCAATATCGGTCCTATCGAAAAGCATGAATCGCGGCATACCGGATCCTGGGCCTGGGTCTCGCGCCCGGGGAGCAGGGTGATCAGCAGGAGGCTAGGCTGCGGGCCATGCCCACCGCACTCGTCACCGGCGCGACCGCCGGGATCGGCGCGGCGTTCACCCGCCGCCTGGCCGCCGACGGCTTCTCTCTCGTGCTGGTCGCCCGCGACCGCGACCGGCTGGCCGAGCAGGCCGCGTTCCTCGGCCGCCGCTACGGCGTCCACGCCGAGGTGCTGCCCGCCGACCTGTCGGCCGACGACGGCCTGAAGGCCGTCGAGGAGCGGCTGCGCGAGGGGGTCGACCTGCTGGTGAACAACGCCGGGTTCGGCAACCGGGCGATGTTCCTGAGCGCGCCCGTCGAAGACGAGCTCACCATGATGAAGGTGCACTGCGAGGCGGTCCTGCGGCTCACCTACGCGGCCCTGCCCCACATGCGGGCCAAGGGCCGGGGCGGGGTGATCAACGTGGCCTCGGTGGCGGCGTTCTTCACCCGGGGCACCTACGGCGCGTCCAAGGCCTGGGTGGTCAACTTCAGCGGCGCCGTCGCCGCCGAGACCTCCGCCGACGGCGTGCGGGTGATGGCGCTGTGCCCCGGTTTCGTGCACACCGAGTTCCACCAGCGGGCCGGGATGGACACCACCGGCATTCCGGAGTTCCTCTGGCTGGAGGCCGACCCCGTCGTGAAGACGGCGATGCGCGACCTGGCCCTCGGCAAGGTCGTCAGCGTGCCCGACCTGCGCTACAAGCTGATCGTCGGCGTGGGGCGGCTGCTCCCGCAGAACCTCACGGCCCGCGTCTCCACCCACATCGGCCGGCGATTCAGGTAGCGCTTCATGACCGGGTCTCCTCGTACAGCCGCAGGTAGAGGGCCGACACGTCGTCGACGAACCGCGACTGACCGAAGTAGAGCCCGGCGCGCTGGGCGGCGGCGTCGCCCAGGCGGCCCGCGTAGCCGGGGTCGCGCAGGATCCGCACGACCGAGGCGGCCAGCAGCCCCGGGTCGGGGTCGGTGAGCAGCCCGGTCACCCGGTCCTCGACGACCTCGGGCACCCCGCCGACCCGCGTGGCGACCGCCGGGACCCCCGACGCGGCGGCCTTGAGGAGGTCGAGGGGGATGCCCTCGTAGTCGCTGGTCAGCAGCATGACGTCGGCGGCGGCGTGGATGATCTCCAGGTCGGTGCGGCGGCTGAGGTAGGCGACGGCGTCGCCGAACCTGACCGCCTTGGCCCGCAGGTCGGCGGCCAGGTCGCCGCCGCCGCAGACGAGGATCTTGGTCATCGGCAGGCCGCGCAGCACCAGCGCGACGGTGTCGAGGAACCGGTCGGGCCTGCGGTTCTTGGTGACCTTCCCGACGAACGCCACGACGGGGATGTCGGCCGGCAGCCCCAGCCGGGCCCGCGCGACCTCCCGGGTCGGCCGGCCGGCCATGCGCACGCCGGGCCGGACGACGGCGTACTGACGCGGGGCGCCGATCCCGGCGGCGAGCAGGTCGTCGCGGACCTGCGCGCAGTCGGCGATCAGCCGGTCGCTGACCCGGGCCAGCCGCCGCTCGACCGCGGCCTGGCGCGGATGGACGTCGAAGGTGTGCACGCGCGCCGGGACCCGGGCCATCGTCGCGGCCATCCGGCCGAGCGCGCCCGCCCTGGCCGTGTGGGTGTGCACGATGTCCGGCCGGAACCTGCGCATCTCCCTGACCAGCCGGGCCAGCGCGCGGGGGCTGTCGTCCGGGATGGTGTGCGCGCGTTCGTGCATCGTGGTGGTGTAGAGGCGCTGCTCGAACCGGCCGGGATCCAGGTGGTCGAGCAGCGTGACGGCCTGGAGCGCGGGTCCGCCCGCGTCCAGCCCGGTGATCACCCGCATGACCCTGATGCGCTCGCCCATCACTGGCCCCCGTTTCGACCCTGTTCCGGTATGTCTGCCCGGCGGGCAGTCTTGTTCAGCGCGGGGCCCTCATGTGGCTGTGAGCAGCGCGAATGTCATGCGCTTGCGAAGGATTAGCGGCTCGTTTGCCATCGTGACCCGGTTTGCCCCGCTATGGGCAGGGCGCTCGGCCGCGCGGCACCTCCTTCGGGTACGTGCGCGGGTCGCCAATAATCCGCAAAAGGCGGCGCAAGCCCGCGCGTGGCTGAGCCGGCCCGCGCCGACGGCGTCTCTACCGTCTCTCTCGCCCACTGACAGCGAGGAGCACCGTGGCGCACCATCTGATCACCGGGGGCGGCGGCTTCGTCGGCTCGCACCTGACCGGGGCCCTGCTCGCCCGGGGCGACACGGTCACCGTCCTGGACGATCTGTCCAGCGGGTCCCCCGCCAACCTCCGGCACCTGCGCGGGCATCCGGCGCTGCGGTTCGTCCAGGGGTGCGCGCTGGACGCCCCGCTGGTCGGCGACCTGGTCGGCGGGTGTGACGCGGTCGTCCACCTGGCGGGCGGCGAGGCGGTGCTGGACGCGGCCCGGCGGCACGGCCGCAAGGTGCTGGTGGGCACCGACGACCACGCCGCGGCCTTCTCCACCGGGGAGCCGCCGCGCGGGGCGACGTACCGGACCGAGAAGGACCTGCTCGTGGTGGTGGCCCGGCTGTTCGACGTGGCCGGGCCGAGGCAGCGCGAGGAGCACCTGGTGCCGAGGATGATCCGGCAGGCGCTGGCCGGGGTCGACCTGGTGGTGCCCGGCGACGGGTCGCAGGTGCGCTGCCTCACCCACGTCCGCGACGTCGTGGAGGCGCTGACGCTGCTGCTCGACGAGCCGTTCGCCCTCGGCGGCATCTTCGACGTGGGCGCCGACGACGAGGTCAGCGTGCTGGAACTGGCCAAGGCGATCGTCGAACTGGCCGGGAGCGCCTCGGGCATCACCTTCCACGGCGGCGCCCCCGAACCCGGCTTCCGGGTGGCCGACGCGTCGCGGCTGCGGGCGCTGACCGGATGGCGGCCCCGCCGGAACCTCGACGAGATCCTGCTCGACACGATCAGCGAGGCCCGCGTCCGGTGAACCCCGCGATCGTGCTCGGCACGGCCGTCTCCGCCACCGTCGTGGGCGCCCTGGCCGTCGAGCCGCTGCGCCGCCTGGCCCTGCGGGTCGGGCTGGTGGACCACCCCGGCGGGCACAAGGCACATCGGGCCCCGACCCCGTACCTGGGCGGCCCGGCCATCATCCTCGGCACGGCCGTCGCGGGCGTGGCCGACGACCCGCGCGTCCACGCCCTGCTCTTCGGCGGCCTGGTGTTCGCCCTGGTCGGCCTGGTCGACGACGCCCGCCCGCTCGGCCGGCTGCCGCGCCTGGCCGTGGAGACCCCGACCGCCCTGCTGGTCGCCGTCAACAGCGTCCGTGCCGACCTGACCGGCGTGTCGTGGCTCGACGTGACGCTGACCGCGACCTGGCTGGTGTTCGCGGCGAACGCCTTCAACCTGCTCGACAACATGGACGGCGCGCTCGGCGCGGTGACGACGGCGACCGGCCTGACCCTGGGCGCCGCCGCGCTGGCCGCCGGGAGCGGGCCGGTCGCCCTGGTGCCGTTCGCCCTGGCGGGCTCGGCCGCCGGGTTCCTCGTCCACAACTGGACCCCGGCCCGCATCTTCATGGGCGACTGCGGCTCGCTGTTCATCGGCTTCACCGTCGCCGGGTGCGCGCTGCTGGTCTTCGACGGGCCCTTCCACGCCCCGGCCGGGGCGCTGCTGGCGACCTTCACCGCGACCGTCGACACGGGCGTCGTGCTGCTCGCCCGCGCCCTCCACCACCGGCCGCTGACGTGCGGCGGCACCGACCACGTGGCGCACCGGCTGCGGCGGGTCGGGCTGCCGGCGCCGGTGATCGTGTACGGCCTCGCGGCGAGCGCGGCGGTGAGCGGGGCGCTCGCGGTGGCCATGACGCTGGGCCTGCTGTCGCCCCTGGTCGCCCTGTCGGGCGCCGGGACCGCCGCGGTCGCCGGGGTGCTCGCGTTCCAGCAGGTCGACGTCTATCGGGTGGCGGTGACGGCATGACGGAACATCTGCGGCTGGTGCGCCGGGGCTGGTGGATCCTCCTCGTGGCCGCCCTCGGCGGCGCGGCGTGCGCGCTGCTGGTGACCGGCTCCATGCCCGTCAGGTACGCGGCGGCCGTCTCCTTGATGGTCGACCAGAAGGGCTCCGCCGACCCGCTGTCGCAGCAGCGGGTGAAGTCGTACGCCCGCCTGGTCACCAGCCGCCGCGTGCTGCTGGAGGTCGCGGTGGCCGAGCACCTCGACCCGGCCGCCCTCGACGTGCGGTCGGAGGTCGTGCCCGGCACGGTGCTGCTGCGCGCCATCGTCACCGACGGCGACCCGCACCGGGCCGCCCGCGTCGCCAACCGCATCGGCGGCGAGCTCAGCGGCCTGATCCACACCCTGGAGAAGCGCTCCGCGATCGGCGTCACCGTGGTCGACCAGGCCACCCCGCCGACGCGCCCGGTCTCACCGCGCCCCCTGGTGAACGTGGCGGCCGGGATCCTGCTGGCCCTGGTCTTCGCCTACGGCTTCCTGATGCTGCGCTCCCGCCTCGACACCACGATCGCCGACAGCGACGACCTCGCCGAGGTGACCGGCGCGCCGACCCTCGGGGTCATCGGGCGCGACCGCCGCCGCCCCCTGATCGTCACCGGCGTCCGGGCTGAGGCCTTCCGCGCGCTGCGGACCAACCTGCGGTTCGTGGGCGTCGACGGCCGCCCGCGCTCCCTGCTGGTGACCAGCTGCGACACGGGCGAGGGCAAGTCGACCCTGGCGATCAACCTGGCCCTGGCCGTCGCGCGGACCGGCCTGCGGGTCGCTCTGGTGGACGCCGACCTGCGCCGCCCCTCGCTGGCGGCCCACCTGGGCCTGGACCCCCGGTCGATGGGCCTGACCGACGTCCTGGCCGGCTCGGCCCGCCTGCCGGAGGCCCTCCAGCGCCGCCACGACCTCGACGTCCTGCCCAGCGGCCGGATCCCGGCCAACCCGAGCGAACTGGCCGGCTCGCCCGGCATGCGCCGCGTGCTGTCGGACCTGACCGCCGACCACGACCTGGTCGTCGTCGACGCGCCGCCGCTGCTCCCGGTGACCGACGCGGCGGTCCTGGCGACGGCCTGCGACGGGGTGCTCCTGGTGGCCCGCGCCGGCCGCGCCCGCCGGGAGTCGCTCGCCCAGGCGGTGGCGCAGCTCGCGCGGGTGAACGCGCAGCTCGTCGGCGGGGTGCTGAACTTCGCTCCCGTACGGCCCCGCTCGCCCTACCCCGAGGACCGGGCGCCCCGCAGGGCCTTCCGGTAGGTCACGCGGTCGCCACGGCGTGGGCGGGATTCGCCGCGAGACTGACGAGAATCACCGCGGCGTTGTTGCGCGTAGATCCCCTCGTCTGTTGCCACCGGGCAACCGCGCGGCTCCACCGTTGAATCGGGCCGCAAAAGAAAAGACAGAACCCGCCCGGCCAAACGGAGGGGGGAAGTTGGCCGGGGCGGGCTCTGCCGTTGAAGGGTATGTCGTCAGCGGCCCACGTTGGCGGGGTGGCCGATGGACAGGCCGCTCTCGACGTCGAAGAAGTGCAGGTTGTGGGTGTCCACGACCAGCTCGATGTTCTGGCCGGGGCGGACGTGGCTGCGGGCGTTGACGCGGGCGGTCCACAGGGACTTGTCGCCGGTCAGCGGCAGCGCCGCCGCCTCTTCCTCGTCACCGTCGTTGGCGGCGGCGACGGTGTCCTTGTGCTCGACCGGCGGGGCGTCGATCGTGAACAGGACGTTGATCTCGGAGCCGAGCTCCTCGGTCACGTTGGCCTTGACGGGCACGCGGGCCCAGCCGGCGGAGGCGCCGTTGGCGGCGACCGCGTCCTCGAAGTCGGAGGGGCGGATGCCGAGGATGATGCGCTTGCCGATGTAGCGCTCAAGGCCGGCCTTCTCGGCGAACGCCGTGTCGGGGACCGGGAGCTTGTAGCCGGCGAAGGCCACGGCCGCGCCGGCGCCGTCGCGGACGAGCTCGGCGTAGGTGAAGTTCATCGACGGGGAGCCCATGAAGCCGGCGACGAAGAGGTTGACCGGCTTGTCGAACAGGTTCTGCGGGGTGTCGACCTGCTGGAGGATGCCGTCGCGGAGCACGCAGACGCGGTCGCCGAGGGTCATGGCCTCGACCTGGTCGTGGGTGACGTAGACGGTGGTGACGCCGAGGCGCTCGTGGAGCTGGTTCAGCGAGGCGCGCATCGAGACGCGGAGCTTGGCGTCGAGGTTGGACAGCGGCTCGTCCATGAGGAAGGCCTGCGGCTCGCGCACGATGGCGCGGCCCATCGCGACACGCTGGCGCTGACCGCCGGAGAGGGCGGCCGGCTTGCGCTTGAGGTACTGCTCCAGGCCGAGCATCTTGGCGGCCTCGTTCACGCGCTTGGCGATCTCGGGCTTGCTCATCTTGCGGAGCTTGAGGCCGAAGGCGAGGTTCTCCTCGACCGTCATGTGGGGGTAGAGGGCGTAGTTCTGGAACACCATGGCGATGTCGCGGTCCTTCGGCGGCAGGTGGTTGACCACCCGGTCGCCGATGACGATCTCGCCGCCGCTGATGTCCTCAAGCCCGGCGATCATGCGCAGGGCGGTCGACTTGCCGCAGCCCGAGGGGCCGACGAGAACCATGAACTCGCCGTCTTTGATCTCCAGGTTGAGGCCGTTCACGGCCTTGACCCCGCCCGCGTAGATCTTGTCGACGTTGTTCAGAACGATAGATGCCATGCCAGTCCTTCGCGCTCCGGAAGGCACGCGCGGACCCCGGCGCCGCCTTCCCATTGAGGGAAAAGTGGATACGTTTTCATGCATCTCACCCGAACCGGACATCCGTGTCAAGCGACTCGCCCGGTTTCAGCTCGTCATCGCGTGTCGCGTTATCGTTCCGAGACTGGCGGTGACGATGGAATGATGATGGAATCGTTTCCATGAGCACTCCAGGACCGCGCCGGACCACCATCAAAGACGTCGCCGAACTGGCGGGAGTCGGAGTGGCCACGGTGTCGCGGGTGTTGTCGGGGGGGTCGGCGAGCGCGGAGACCCGGGAGCGGGTGCTCGACGCGGCGACCAAGCTCGACTACCGGCCGAGCGCCCTCGGTCGCAATCTACGTCAGCAGCGCAGCGGCGGGGTCGCCCTGCTGGTGCCCGACATCACCGACGGGTTCTACGCGCGCCTGTGCGACGGGGTGCTGTCGTGCGCGCGGTCCTACCGCGAGCCGGTGACCATCGGGGTGACCGGCGACGACGCCGAGCAGGAGGCCGACCTGGTCGGCGGGCTGCTGGAGCAGAGCATGGACCGCATCATCGCGGTGCCGACCGGCGACGGCGAGATGTGGGCGAGCGCGGTGCGGGCCGGGCTGAACGTCGTGTTCGCCGACCGCCGCGTGTGGTCGCCCGGCCAGCACGCCCGCGCGCTCGACGAGGTGCCTGCCGTGCTGACCGACGACCGGTCGGGGCTGCGTACCGCGATCGAATACCTGACCGGGCTCGGCCACCGCAAGATCGGCTTCCTGGCCCGCCAGGGCATGTCCCACCGGGTCGCCGCGTTCCGCGAGGCGATGGGCGACCTGCTCGACGAGGACCTGGTGGTGTTCGCGCGGGCCAGCCGCGACTCGGCCTACGCCGCCGCGGCCGGGCTGTTCCAGCGGCGGGCCGACCTGACGGCCGTGATCGCCGGGGGGAACATGCTCGGCGAGGCGGCCGTGCTGGCCGCCCGCGAGCTCTATGTACGCATCCCGCGCGACCTGTCGCTCATCATGTTCGACGACGTGCCGTGGGCCGAACTGTGCTCGCCCCCGCTGACGGTGATCGCGCAGCCCGCCTCCGACGTGGGCTACCGCGCGGCCGAGCTGGTGCTGCGCCACGGGCGGCGGCCCCGGACGGTGTCGCTGCCGACCGAGCTGATCGTCAGGAGCAGCTGCGCTCCCCGGCGGTGACCACGGTCCGCTGCGGCTTGGCCATGGGCTGCTCCGGCACGACCGGCGCGGCCGGCGAGACGGGCTCCATGAGCCGCAGCTCCAGGGTCCGGGTCTCCCCGGCTGCCAGGTCGAGCGTCGTGGAGAACACCGGGTGGCCGTGCTCGGTCTCCTGCTTCAGCGCGGTCACCTTCCCGTCGAGGTAGGCCTTCTCCAGCCGCGACCCCGTCGCGGTGAACACCGACACCCACACCTTCCCGTCGCGGTCGCCGTTGCGCAGCGTCGCCGAGACCGTGCTGCCGCACTCAGGGGACACCCGGTATTCGACGGTACGATCGAGGTTGCGCCCGATCCCGTCGCCGCCCGCGTCGTTGACGACCAGGTAGGCGAACGGCCCCGGCGCGGGCGTGAGGACGCCCGCGAGCGGGGTGCGCTCCAGCAGCCGCTGCTCCTCGGGGTCGGCCGACCAGATCCTGATGTGCCCCTGGTCGATGACCTTCATCAGGCCGGGCAGCCCGGCCAGGCCCGACAGTCGCGCGAGCGTGGCCGCGTCGGCGCCGATCACCCCGTCGACCGGGCGGCCGTGGAGGGCGGCCCAGATGCGGGCGGCGTACGGGAAGTGCGGTGACCGGTTCGACGCGGCGGCGGTGGCGGTCGCGTCGGCGCCGTAGCGGGAGGCGTAGCCGGCGCCCAGGTCGACCACGTGCGCGGCGACGTCGGGCACCCGGCGGACCGGTTCGACGGTCCAGCCGGACGGCGCGATCGTCACCACCCCGAACCCGCGCACCACTCCCCCGGTCGCCCGCGCCCGGTCGGGGCTCTGCACGGCGACCAGGTAACGGCCGCGCAGGCCCGCCAGCGCGGCCAGCGTGTCGACCCGCTGCAACGCGGTGACCTGGGGCAGCACCTCCCGCGCAGCCCGCAGGTGGCCGACCGCGCGCGGGATCTCGGCGCGGTTCTGCCGCAGCAGCAGTTCGAGGCCGGTGGCCAGGTCGAGCGCGGCCCGCGCGTAGTCGCGGACCGCCCTGGCCGGTTCGCCGGCGAACGGCAGGCGGGCCAGCAGCGCCCAGTCACGGCCCGAGGTGTAGCGCATGGCGGCCTCGGCACCGGCCCGGGCCTCGCCGAGCCGCGCCGCGATCTCGGGACCGGGCGGGATCAGCCGGGTCGAGCGGGCCAGCTCCTTGAACGCGTCTCTGGCGTCGGACAGGTGCCGCGCGGCCGAGACGCCCAGGTAGACGGGCCAGGCGACGCCGAGCGTGGTCGCCGTCAGCGCGGTCGCCGCGACGGCGGTCCGCAGCCAGCCCTTGCGCTTCCAGGCGACGCGCGCCCACCCGACCCGCGCCCAGCGCACCCTCACGTCAGGCGCCTTGCTTCGGCCCGCCTGCGCCGCCGGTTCCCGACGGCCAGCAGCACCCCGGTCAGC
This sequence comes from Herbidospora galbida, assembly GCF_005233835.1. GTDB lineage: Bacteria > Actinomycetota > Actinomycetes > Streptosporangiales > Streptosporangiaceae > Herbidospora > Herbidospora galbida. Next base: position 24,707 of record NZ_SZQA01000064.1, read on the forward strand.
GCCAGCCCCGACGCGGCCACGGCCAGCGCCTCAAGGGGAGCGCCGGTGAACGGCAGGTCCTCGGCGACCGGACGGCGCGGATCGACGGCGGGCGACTCCCACCCGTCGAAGAACTCGACGGTGGCCTGCTCCCCCGTGACGAAGGCGTCGGCCACGTCGTGCGAAACCGGCACGGAGATGGGCACGGCGGCGGCCAGGCACGTCCACATCAGCCCCACACAGGCGAGGGCACGCGCTGCGAGCATGGCCTCCCCCGGAAAGAGCAGCGGATTCCGGCCACTGTGTCCCCAAAGCTGGCGGGCCGGTGCTCCTTTCCTACGAGGGCGGCCGTGCGGGCCCGCCGAGCGGCGCGCCCGCATGACCGAAACTTGCCGCCGGCTCTACAGGTTCTTCTCGATCGCGGCCACGACCTCGGCCGACTCGGGCTCGATCTGCGGGGCGAAGCGGGCGGTCACCTCGCCGCCGGCGTTGACGGTGAACTTCTCGAAGTTCCACTTGATGTCCTCGCCGTCGCCGACGAGCGCGCGGTAGAGGGGGTGGCGGTCGTCGCCGTTGACGTCGGCCTTCTCCAGCAGCGGGAAGTCGACGCCGTAGGTGACCGAGCAGAACTCCTGGATCTCGTCGGCGGTGCCGGGCTCCTGGCCCATGAACTGGTTGCACGGCACGCCGATGACGGTGAACCCGCGCGGCGCGAAGGTGTCCTGGAGACGGACCAGGCCGGTGTACTGCGGGGTCAGGCCGCACTTGGACGCCACGTTGACGACCAGCGCCGAACGCCCCTGGAGGAGGTCGCCGAGCGTCGTGGCCCGGCCGTCGAGGGTGGTCACGGGGATGTCGAGATTCGTCATGGGGCCGACTCTACAGAGCGTCACTTTCGTCCCGCTCACCCCGTGGAGACGACCTGAAACCCCAGGCGGACGGCATTTCCGCGCCATCGCGACCTCTACCGTCCGCCCCGCCCGGCCAGCGCCGGGCCGTGTGATCACCCGGGCTTGGCACGGGGTCGGCAAACAACCGTTCTCGGGGGGTCGAAGACGCGGCGGCGCGGTCGCCCGGCGTACTTCAATCCGCGCTAGGACACGTCGCGGTGCCTCCGGGAGTTGGTCTCTGTTATCCGGTTTGGCCGCGCGGACCAGTGCGCGCGAGCCATGGGCGTACCGGACACGGGGGTTGTCCCCCGTCGACCGCACGCGACCCGAGGACAAGGACCGATTTGGACAGCATCAGCGCACGTCGCGGCACCGTCGCGGCCATGCTCGCCTTCGCCGCGCTCGCCGGGGCCACCCCCGCCTCCGCCTGCGGGAGCGGACACGACGGCCACTCCTGGAAACGGAGGGCCGCACCCTCGATCAAGGTGAGCAGCAAGATGTACGCCCACCGCCTGATCCTCCGCCGCGACTGGGCGCGCCGGGAGTTCCGCTGCCTCGACAGCCTGTGGACGCGCGAGAGCAACTGGAACCACCGGGCGCGCAACCGCTGGTCGGGCGCGTACGGGATCCCGCAGGCGCTCCCCGGCGACAAGATGGGCCGGGCGGGCTGGGACTGGCGGGTGAACCCCAGGACGCAGATCCGCTGGGGCATCGGCTACATCAAGGGCCGGTACGGCTCGCCGTGCGGGGCGTGGGGGCACTTCCAGGCCCACAACTGGTACTGAGGGGACAACCCCCTGGCAGCCGGCGCGTTGACGGCGCAGACTGCCGGGCATGGACGGGATCATCGCGGCCTGGCTGCGCCTTGAGACACGGCGGCGCGGCCGGTCGCTCCTGATCCTGGCCCTTCTCGTGGCGTTCGGGACGGCCACCGTGCTGACCGCGGTGGCCGGGGCCCGGAGGGGCGGCGGCGCGGTCGACCGCCTGCTGGCCGTCACGGCCCCGGCGACCGCCGTCGTCCTGCCCAACCAGGCCGGGTTCGACTGGGCCGGCCTGCGCGCGTTGCCGCAGGTCGAGGCGGTGACGACGTTTCCCGGCTACACCTCGACGGTGCTCGCGGAGGACCCGGGCGACGACTCGCCGTCGCCGTTCGTGGCGGCCGACACCGAGGCGATGCGGACGATCGAGCGCCCGGTCGTGCTGGCCGGGCGGCTGCCCGACCCGGCGAGCGCGCACGAGGCGGTGGTGACCCCGGCCTACGCGGCGCGGGGCTTCACCGTTGGTCGGCGGGTCACCGTGCTGCTGCCGACGCCGGACACGGCGGCGGCCGGGATCGGCGGGGCCCGCACCGGCCCTCCGCGCGGGCCGAGGGTGCCGGTCACGATCGTCGGCGTGGTCCGCTCGACCTGGTACGCCGACGAGCCCGACGGGCGCGGCCACTTCATCCCGTCTCCGGGCCTGGTGGCGGCCTATCCCGACGAGATCCTGGGGCCGGACCGCCAGGCGCCCCTCAACGGGCTGGTCAGGGTGGCCGACGGCGGGCTGCCCGCGCTGCGGGCGTGGCTGGCCGGGCGCGGCGACGTCGAGATCGCCGACCGCGCCGACGAACTGGCCCACGTGCGCCAGGTGATCGGGTTCGAGACCGGCTGCCTGCTGGTCTTCGCCGTCGCGGCGTTCCTCACCGCCGCGGTGCTGGTCGCACAGGCCGTTTTCCGGTACGCCACCACATCGGCCGTCGACCTGCGCCCGCTGACCCTGGTGGGGATGACCCGGCGGCAGGCCGCCACGGCGACGGCGGCGGCCGTCCTGCCGTCCGCCTTCCTGGGCGCGGGAGCGGGCGTGCTCGCCTCGGTCCTGGCCTCGGCGTGGCTGCCCTACGGCACCGCCGCCCTCTACGAACCCTCCCCCGGCCTCGACGCCGACCTGCCCGTGCTGCTGCCGGGCGGGGTGGCGGTCGCCGCGCTGGTCACGGCCGGCACGGCGGTCACGGCGCTGCTGCCCCGG
>NZ_SZQA01000065.1 GCF_005233835.1 Herbidospora galbida
CTGCCGTGGCGGTCGGAGGCAGCGCTCGCGCTGTGCGGCCAGGGCCGGCGCGACCTGGCCGCCGACTACGCCCGGGAGGAACTGGCGCTGGCGCGGGCCTGGGGTTCGGCGCCGGCGCTCGGCCGGGCACTGCGGGTGGCCGGGCTGGTGACCGGATCGCGGGCGCTGCTGGAGGAGTCGTCCGAGGTGCTGGCGCTGTCGCCGGCGCGGCTGGAGCAGGCCAGGACGCTGGTCGCGCTCGGCGACTCGGCGGCGATGGTCTCCCGTGGCCGCGAACTCGCGTTCCGCTGCGGCGCGGGGCCGCTGGTCGAGGAGGCGACGGCGAAGCTGCGCGCCCTCGGGGCGCGGCCCCGGCCGCTGACCCAGACGGGCGCCGACAGCCTGACCCCGAGCGAGCAGCGGGTGGCGAAGCTCGCCGGGGAGGGGACGACCAACCGCGAGATCGCCCAGACGCTGTTCGTGACCCCGAAGGCGGTCGAGGTGCACCTGTCGAACGTGTACCGCAAGCTCGGCGTGACGACCCGCGCGGAACTGGCGGCGGCGCTCGGCTAGCTCGACAATTCCCTACTAACCCTATACAAAAAGTAGGTTATATAGGCATACTGGCGACCGTTTGCTTCGTTCCCCGCAAGGAGCCACCCGCTATGCGCCGCATCGCTGCTTTATTTGGCGTGCTCACCCTGATCGGCAGTCTCGCCGCCTGCGGGGGAGGTGAGACGACGGCCGACGGCGAGCAACTGCGCGTCGGCTACCAGCGCTTCGGCGGTCAGAGCCTGCTCAAGGCCAGGGGCCTGGCCAAGAACGCCACCTGGTCGCTGTTCGAGAGCGGCCCGGCGCTGACGGAGGCGATCAAGGCGGGCGCGATCGACATCGGCCAGACGGGCGAGGCCCCGCCGATCTTCGCTGCCGCCGGCGGCACCAAGTTCAAGATCATCGCGACCTCGCAGCCGGTGCCGAAGGGCGAGGCCGTGCTGGTCAAGGAGAAGAACGGCTTCACCTCCTTCAAGGACCTCGCGGGCAAGAAGGTCGCGCTCAACAAGGGCTCCAACGTCAACTGGCTGCTGGTCAAGCTCCTCGAAGCAAACGACATGAAGATCAGCGACATCCAGGTGCAGTACCTCAAGCCGGCCGAGGCGCGCCCCGCCTTCGACAACGACCAGGTCGACGCCTGGATCATCTGGGACCCGTACTTCTCGCTGGCGGAGGCGCCCGGCGTGAAGGTGCTCGCCGACGCCACCGGTCTGGCCAACAACCGGGAGTACCTGCTGGTCTCGCCGGAGGCCCTGGAGAAGAAGCCCGATCTGGTCCGCGAGTACCTGAAGGTCTACCGCGAGGTCACCGACTGGGGCATCGCCAACCCCGAGGAGCGCGTCAAGCTGCTCGTACCGGAACTGAAGATCCCCGAGGACGTCGCCCGCCGCGCCCTGGGGCGCAGCGCCCAGCCGCTGGCCCCGGTGGACGCCGCGATCGGCGATGAACTCCAGCAGATCGCCGACGGCTTCGCCGACCTGACCCTCATCCCCGCCAAGGTCGACGTCAAGAGCCTGATCGACCCGAGTTTCGCGGACGTCTTGAAGTGAGGCTCCGGCCAAGGCGGCTGATCACCCCGATCGCCCTCGTCGCCGTGTGGGAGGGCGCCGCGCAGGCCGGCGTCCTGTCGCCCGACAAGCTGCCCCCGCCGAGCAAGGTCGCCGAGGCGGCCTGGCGCCTGACCCTGGACGGCTCTCTCGGCCTGCACCTGCTGGAGTCGGTGGAGCGGGCCGCCCTGGGACTGCTCATCGGCGGCCTGCTCGGCCTGTTCCTGGGCGCGGTGGCGGGCCTGTTCCGCAACGGCGACGACCTGGTCGACCCGCCCGTGCAGGCGGCCCGCATGCTGCCGCACCTCGGGCTGGTGCCGCTGCTCATCATCTGGGTCGGCATCGGGGAGTCGCTGAAGGTCTCGCTGGTGGCCCTGGGCGCGTTCTTCCCGATCTACCTCAACACCTACGCCGGCATCCGCGACATCGACGAACGCCTGGTCGAGGCCGCCCGCACCTGCGGCCTCACCCAGCTGGAGCGCATCCGCCACGTCGTGCTGCCCGGCGCGATGCCGTCGTTGTTCCTGGGCCTGCGCCTGGCGTTCGCGGCCGGCTGGCTCAGCCTGGTCGTGGGCGAGCAGGTCAACGGCCAGAGCGGCCTGGGCTTCATGATGATGGAGGCCCGCGACTTCAGCCAGACGGAGATCGTCGTCCTCGGCCTGATCGTCTACGCCTCCCTCGGCCTGCTGTCCGACCTGGCCCTGCGCACCGCGGAGAGGAGGGCGTTGTCATGGCGTCGCGGCCTGAAGGCGTCGTAACCGCCACCGGCGTGCGCCGCGTCTTCGGCGGCACGACCGTCCTGGACGGCGTCGACCTGCGCATCGAGAAGGGCGAGGTCGTCGCCCTGCTGGGCGAGAGCGGCTCGGGCAAGAGCACGCTGCTGCGCATCCTGGCCGGACTCGACGAGGAGGCCACCGGCGAGTTCACCACGTTCGGCTCCAAGGCCGTGGTCTTCCAGGAGCACCGCCTGCTTCCGTGGAAGCGGGTGGCCGAGAACGTGGCCCTGGGCGTACGCGGCGGCGACGCCCCCGACCGCACGGCGACCGCGTTGGAGGAGGTCGGCCTGGCCGAGCGCGGCCGCGCGTGGCCGTCGGAGTTGTCCGGCGGCCAGAGCCAGCGGGTGGCCTTCGCCCGAGCGCTGGTACGCGAGCCCGACCTGCTCCTGCTCGACGAGCCCTTCGGCGCGCTCGACGCCCTGACCAGGCTGAAGATGCAGGCGCTGTTCGGCCGGCTGCGCGCCAGGCACGGCTTCGCGGCCCTGCTGGTGACGCATGACGTGGAGGAGGCGCTGCTCCTGTCGGACCGTCTTCTGGTGCTGGACCGGGGACGCATCGCCGAGGAGATCGAGGTGGACCTGGGCCATCCCCGCGCGGTCGACGTACCCGGCTTCAACGAGCTGCGCCGCCGACTCTTGGCCCTGCTCCACGTCCCGGCCGATCCGGAGGAGTAGCGACAGGACCTAGGCGACCGTGTTGCCGGCGGCCGACGAGGTCGCGCGGACGCGGGCGCCGACCGGTTCGCCGGTCGTCAGCAGGGCGGGGTCGGCCGTGGCCACGAAGCGGCGGCCGTCGTCCAGGCGGGCCAGGACGATGCCGGTCCGGCGGCCGTCCCGGCTCCGCCTGATCGTGTACGTCTCGATCGTGGCCGGGCCGTCGGCCTCCGCGGCGGTGGGGACCTTCGGCCAGGCGTCGACCTGACCCTGCAGGTCCGACTGCTCGGTCCAGGGGGCGGGGGTGGTGGCGTACAGGGCGGCGGAGTACTTGGTCAGCAGGCCGCCGTTGGCGCCGACCAGGGCCAGGTCGCCGGGGTGGGCGCGGCAGAAGGCGACGGCCTCGGCGACGGCGTGCAGGGAGTAGGCGTTGCCGGGGCCGCCGAAGAACGGGAGGCCGCCGGTCAGGGTGAGGGGGCAGGTCAGCGGGACGGCGTCGGTGATGTTGGTGACGGCGATCGGGAAGCAGCTGTAGAGGTCGGCGGCGGCGACGTCGGCGGGGGTCGCGCCCGCCTGGGCGAGGGCGTCGGTCACGGCCAGGACCGAGGCGGGGCCGCGGCTGAGGTCGGGGCGGGCGAGGACGTCCTGTTCGCGGACGTCGGCGTGGCCGTGGACGTACACCCATCGGCCCGGCGGGACGCCCAGGCGGCGGGCCTTGGCCACCGACGTCAGCAGCACGGCCGCGCCCTGGTTCACCTTTTCCCTGGCCACCACGTAGCGGGTGTACGGATCGGCGATCACCCGGTTCCGCTCCGACACCGTGACCAGCTCTTCGGCGGTGCGCACCGTCGGGGCGGCGGCGTGCGGGTTGGCGGCGGCGACCCGGGTGAAGGGGGCGAACAGGGCGCCCATGCCGTGGGCGTACTCGTCGCGGGTCTGCCCCAGGCGGGCGCGGCGGGCGTTCTCGAAGAGGGCGTACTGGGCGGCCGCGCTGGTCAGGCCGTGGCGGGCGAGTTCCGCGTCGACCAGGCCGTCGAGGCCGTGGCCCCGGTCGTCCAGGTCGCCCGGCACGTGCTCCGAGAAATCGGGCCGGTCGGGAGAGCCCATCAGGTGGGCGATCGTGGAGATGGCCTCCGCGCCGACCACCAGGGCGGCCTCCGACTCCCCCGCCGCGATCGAGGCGGCCAGTTCGGTCACGAGGCGCTGCGGCGACTGGCCGCCCGTCACGTCGAGGATCGCGCGGGCGGGGTCGGCGCCGAGGCGGCGGGCGACCGAGCGGGGGACGTTGTCCGACCGGCCCAGCGGGGCCACCGCCTGCGGGGTGGAGATCTCGAACTGCCGTACGGCCGCGATCGTGTCGATCTCGCGGGGGTCGACGCCGGCGAGCGCCAGGGCGGCCGCCGCGGCGGCCAGGTCGACGGCCGAGCGGGCCCGGTAGCCGGGGTCGCCGATGCGTTCGGAGACCTGCCCGGCCCCGACGAGGACGGGGGTGCGCTGATCGTTCATATCATCATCAACGTATCAACCTGGGCATCACGCCCTGACGTCACTGGTGACCAGCGGAATCGTCAATTTGACTGAAACGCCGTTCATCTCACCGCCCCGACTGCTCGGCGACGGCCGCCCGCGAACCGGGTTCGGCCGGAAGTCCCGCGGTTAGCCTGCTGACCTTGTGAGCACCGACCCCGGTATGCCCGTCCCGGGACCCGGCCGTCCGCGAGACGCCCAGGTCGACCGCAAGGCCCTCAGAGCCGCGCTGGCCCTGTACGCCGAGCTGGGCTGGGCGAAGTTCACGCTCGACGCGGTCGCCCGCCGGGCCGGCATCGGCAAGGCCGCGCTCTACCGCCGCTGGCCCAGCCGCGAGAAGCTCATCGCCGACGCCATCGAGTCGGCCCTGGTCGTGCCGTCGTTCGACATCGACACCGGCACCCTGCGCGAGGACCTGCGAGAGCTCATCGGCTCGATGCTGGCCCACTACCTGGGCCCCTACGGCCTGGCGGGGCTGCGGCTGCACGTCGAGGCGCGGGCCTATCCCGAGCTGTTCTCCCCGGTGACGGGCGTGATCAGGAAGTCGCGGGTGCTGGAGGCGCGGCAGATGATCCGCCGCGCCATCGCCCGGGGCGAGCTCGGCCCCGGGGCGTCGCCCACCCTGATCCTCGACACGCTGCTGGGCGCGGTGCTGCAGCACGTGCTGGCCACGCCCGAGGAGCTCCGGGAGGACATGCGGGCCCAGGCGCCCGCCTACGCCGACCGGCTGATCGACTTCGTCCTGACGGCGGCGACCGCCCTCTATCCGCCCGCGACCGACTGAACGCGGTCGTACTGCTCGTCGGTGAGCTTCAGGTCGGCGGCGCGCAGGTTCTCGGCCAGGTGGACCTCCGAGGTCGTGCCCGGAATGGGGAGCATGTTCGGCGCGCGCCGGAGCAGCCACGCCAGCGACACCTGCGCGGTCGTCGCGCCGAGCTCGGCCGCGACCTCCCGTACCCCGGGGTGCGACGACGCGATCGGGTAGAACGGCACGAACGCGATGCCCAGCTCGGCCGTGCGTTCCACCATCGCCTCGTGGGTGCGGTCTCCGACGTTGTACGCGTTCTGCACCGCCGCGATGGCGGTGATCTCCAGCGCGGCGTCGAGCTGCCCGACGCTCACCTCCGACAGGCCGATGGCCCCGATCTTGCCCGCCTCCCGCAACTCGACCAGCGCCCCGAGCTGGTCTTCGAGCGCGACCAGCGGGTCGATGCGGTGCAGGTAGAACAGCGGGATGTGGTCGGTGCGCAGCCGCCGCAGGCTGAGCTCGGCCTGCTGCCTCAGGTAGGCGGGATGCCCGACGGGCACCCACTCGCCGGGCGACGGCCGGGCCTCCCCCGCCTTGGTCGCGACGATCAGGCCGTCGGGATAGGGGTGCAGCGCCTCGGCGATGAGCCTCTCGTTGTCGCCGAGGGCGTAGGCGTCGGCGGTGTCGATCAGCGGCACCCCGAGTTCGGCCACCTTTCGCAGCAGCCGGACGGCGGCCGGGCGGTCGGCGGGGCCGCGCCAGATGCCGGCGTCGGCGAGCCGCATCGCGCCGAAGCCGATCGTGCCGGTGGGGACGGTCATGAGGGGTCTCCCAGGTGTTCGCGGGCCACTTTCTTGGGGACGCACATCTGCCAGGCGTCCACGACCAGTTCGCGCATCCGCTCGGGGTCGAGGCGGTCGAGCCGGCACTCCACCCACTGGTAGCGCATGTCGACCGGCCCCGGCAGGAAGAAGGTGCCGGGCTCGGCCGCGACGAGGGCGGCGCGCTCCTCCTTCGGGTAGCCGAAGCCCATCGTGGTCTCGTCGCGCGAGAAGGCGACGTAGACGATCCGCCCGACCCGGAACTTGACCCGGTCGCGGATCAGGTGCTCGGTGGTGCGCGGCAGGGCCAGGGCGACCCGGCGTACGTCGTCGACTCCGACCATCGGAAACCTCCTTGAACGCGGGCGTCCAAGGCACCGTATCTGGGTGTACCGACAACTGAACGACCGAGTTGACCACGGCCCTGACAGGAGGCCCCTTACACCATTTACTCTTAGGAAACTTTCTTTTACATTGCTCGGAAGCCCCCCAGGAAGGAGCTTCACATGAGAAAAACGATCTTGTCGATCGTCACGGCCTTGGCCGCCGTGGCATCGACGCTGGTCGTGCTCACCGGTCCCGCCCAAGCCCACGGGTACATCTCCTCGCCGCCGAGCCGGCAGGCGAACTGCGCCCAGGGCCGGGTGGCCAACTGCGGTCCGATCATCTACGAACCGCAGTCGGTCGAAGGGCCCAAGGGCCAGCGCAACTGTCACGGAGGTCTCTCGCAGTTCGCGCAGCTGAGCGACGAGAGCAAGCCGTGGCCCGCGACGTCCGTCGGGCAGAACGTGACCTTCAACTGGGTCCTGACCGCCCGCCACGCGACCAGCACGTGGGAGTACTACATCGGCAACACCCGGGTCGCCGTCTTCAACGACGGCGGACGCCAGCCGGGTGCGACGGTCTCGCACAACGTCAACCTCGGCGGCTTCTCCGGACGCCAGCGCCTGCTGGCCATCTGGAACATCGCCGACACCCCGATGGCCTTCTACAGCTGCGTCGACCTCCAGATCGGCGGTGGCGGCGGCAACCCGCAGCCGACCCCGACGCCGACCGTGACCCCCCGTCCGCCGTCGCCCACGCCCACCGTCACCCCGCCCCCGGCGGGTGGCACGTGGCGCACCGGCACCTACTACGCCACCGGTTCGACCGTGACCTACGGCGGCGCCACCTACCGCTGCCTCCAGGCGCACACCTCGCTCGCCGGCTGGGAGCCGCCGAACGTGCCCGCGCTCTGGGCCCGCGTGTAACCACGCGTGTGGTCAGCTGAAGACCGCCGGCACGGCGCAGTCCGCGCGCCGTGCCGGCTCCGACCAACAATGAGGGAGCCATGAAGCGTCTGGCAATCGTCCTCGCCCTCGTGGCCGGATGTTCCGCCCCGGCCGAGCCCGCGTTCAACGCCGCCGACGTGATGTTCCTGCAGATGATGATCCCGCACCACGAGCAGGGCATCCAGATGGCGAAGATCGCGGAGGAGCGGGCCGCGCGGCCCGAGGTGAAGGCCCTGGCGTCGGCGATCCGGGCCACCCAGTCGGACGAGGCGAAGACCATGACGACCCGCCTGACGAGGTGGGAGCAGCCGATGGAGGCGCCGCCCGGCTCCCACGACGCCCACGGCGGCCTGCACGAGACCCGCCCCTCCGACATCCTGTCGCTGGAGAAGGCGCCCGCCGGCCAGTTCGACACGAACTTCCTGAACCTGCTCACCGGCCACCAGCACAACGCCGTCGACATGGCCCGCACCGAGGTGAAGACGGGCCTGGACGCCGCGACGAAGGACCTGGCCAAACGCATCGAGGAGTCGCGCAAGGCCCAGATCCAGGAGATGCTCCGGCTCCTGGCGGCACCGCGGCGTTAACCCGCCCGACAGATTGGTCGGGCAGCCTCGCACGCGTGAACCGCACCCCCAAGGCCGCGCTCGCGGCCGGCCTCCTCGCCGCCGCCCTGCTGTCCGCCGTCCCCGCCTCGGCGGCGGGCCCCGAGGTCGTGACGACCGACAACGAGACCCCGGTCCTGTACGACGACGACCGGGGCGGCAACGCCTCCGGCGACGACCCGGCGATCTGGGTCCACCCGCACGACTCCCGCAAGTCGATCGTGATCGTGACCGCCAAGGAGGGCGGCCTGCGCGTCTACGACCTGGACTCCCGGGAGCGGCAGTCGCTGAAGGCCGTCAAGGCCCCGCGGCGGGACGGCGTCGAGGGCCGCTACAACAACGTCGACATCGCCTACGGCGTCCGGCTGGGCGGCCGGAAGGTCGACGTGGCGGTCGTGTCCGACCGCTACAACGACCAGATCCGCTTCTTCGCCATCGACCCCTCGGCCGCCGAGCCGCTGCGCGAGGTGACCGCGCCCGACCAGGAGTTCCTGTTCAGCCCCGACCGCGAGACGGTCGGCGAGGAGCACACCGCCTACGGCCTGGCCGTGTGGCAGCCCGAGCCGGGCGTCTCCTACGCGGTCGTCACCCAGGAGGGCGCGACGACCCTGGCGACCGCCCGGATCGTGGAGCGGAACGGAAGGCTCGGCTACTCCAAGGTCGAGAAGCTGACCATGCCGTCCGAGTTCCCGCTGCCCGACGGCAAGACCTGGAAGCCGTGCGAGGAGCCGGGCGTCCTCCCCCACTTCGAGGGCCTGGCCGTCGACCAGCGCTCGGGGGTCCTGTACGCCGCCCAGGAGGACGTCGGCCTGTGGCGGGTGCCGCTGCCCCTCGGCTCGAAGGAGCCGAAGCTGGTCGACAAGGTGACCGACTTCGGCGTCGAGGACGTCTACGACGAGGAGACCGAGGAGTGCGCGCCGGTCGACCCGGACGCCTCGGGCTTCGGCGGCGACCGCCTCACCGCCGACGCGGAGGGCGTCGACGTCTACTACGGCGGCGGCGCGACCGGCTACGTGATCGTCTCCAGCCAGGGCGACGACACCTTCACCGTCTACGACCGCCAGGGCGCCAACAAGGCGCTGGGGACCTTCCGGGTCAAGGGCGTCAAGGGCGTGGACGACGTCAACGGCTCCGACGGCCTGACCGTGACCAACCGGCCCGTCGGCAGGTTCACCCAGGGCCTCCTGGTCACCCACGACGAGCCCGACACGGGCGCGAACGTGGACGGGGAGCGCGACGCGACGAACTTCTCGTACGTGTCGTGGGGCGACGTGGCCCGCGCCCTGAAGCTGAAGGTCAGCACCGACCGGGGCAACGACCCGAGGTTCTGATCAGCGACCGGCAGCCGGTCCGTCAGCTCGCGAAGCCGCGCCCGACACTCCGTCCGGTACGCCTCCTCGGCGGCCCTGGCCTCCTTCCCGTCGAAGTACCGGCCGCTGACCCCGGCCAATTCGGGCGCGTCCACCAGGCGGCGGGTCGCGGCCGCCCCCTGCTCCAGGCTGTCCACGACCTCCATGCCCGACCGGCGGGACATCGCCGTCGGCATGTAGGTCGCGGGATGCACGCTGTTCACGGTGACCCCGCTGCCCCGGAGCTCCTGGGCCAGGTCGAGGCTGTGGGCGATGAGCGCCAGTTTGGCGCGGCAGTAGGCGGCGACGTCGGTGTATCCGTCTTCGAGCTGGGGGTCGCCGAAGTCGATCGGCTGCTGGCCGATGGAGGCGACGTTGACGATCCGGACGTCCGCGAGCGACGAGAAGTCGGCGGCGAAGGTCTGCCCGCCCGTGGCCCCGGCCACCTCGGCGAGTCGCCGGGGGTCGCGTCCGTGCAGCAGCAACCGGTGCCGCCCGTCGGCGGCGAGGTCCTCGCCAGCGCCCGGCCGAGCCCGTCGGAGGCGCCCGTGATGAGAATCAGTGCCATGGTCAGCCCAGCGCCTTGAGCAGTTCGGCGGCGAGCCGGGCGGAGGAGGCCGGGTTCTGCCCGGTGTGGAGGTTGCGGTCGACCACCACGTGGGGCGCCCACGGCTCGCCCGCCGAGAACCGCGCGCCCAGGGCGACCAGCCGGTCCTCCAGCAGCCACTTCGCCCGGTCGGCGAGGCCCGTCTGGGTCTCCTCCGCCTTGGTGAAGCCGGTGAGGCGGTAGCCGGCGAACGGCGAGGCGCCGTCGGGGGACTCGGTGGCCAGGGCGGCGGCCAGGCCGTGGCAGACCAGGCCCACCGGCTTGCCCGCGTTCAGCAGCGTGCCGAGCACGCGGGCCGAGTCGCGGTCGGTCGCCAGGTCCTCCATCGGGCCGTGGCCGCCGGCGTAGAAGACCGCGTCGTACTCCTCCGGGTCGACGCCGTCGAGAGCGGCCGGGCTCCCGAGTTCGGCCAGGTCACGCAGGGCGGCGGCCATCGCCTCCGCGCCCTCCGGCCCGCCGTTGACCTCCGGCGTGAGGCTCACCCGGTCCACCGTCGGCACGACGCCGCCCGGGGTGGCCAGGACCACCTCGTGCCCGGCCTCGACGAACGCCCGGTACGGAGCCACCAGTTCCTCGGCCCAGAAGCCCGTCGGGTGCTCGGTTCCGTCGGCCAGCGTCCAGTGGCGGGCGCCGGTCAGGACAATCAGAATCTTCGCCATCACTCATGGTCTTTCCGCGGCCCTCGCAGCACGCGAGGGGGGTTGATGCCGACGGCGCTCGGGCGTCCATCAGCGGGAACGTCCCGAGCGTAGGCCGCACATCCATAGAGGAACCAATAGCATCTCTTCCATGAGCCATAGGCAGACCGATAGCTCAGACGGTGCGCCCCTCGATCTGACGCAGCTGCGGACGTTCCTGGCCGTCTACCGCGCCGGGTCGTTCACCGCGGCGGGCCCGCTGCTCGGTCTCTCCCAGCCCACCGTGACCAGCCAGATCCGGGCGCTGGAGGCGCGGCTCGACCGTCAGCTGTTCGAACGGCTGCCCCGGGGCGTGGCCGCCACGTCCGTCGCCGACGAACTGGCCGCCCGGATCGCCGCTCCCCTGGACGAACTGGCCGCCGTCGCCGAACGGGGCCGCACCCACGACGAGCCCTCCGAGCCGGTGCACCTCGGCGGCCCCGCCGAGATGCTGAGCACTCTGGCGCTGCCCGCCCTCGCCCCGCTGGTCGACGAGGGCCTGCGGCTGCGGGTCACCACCGGCCTCGCCGACGACCTGCTCGACGGCCTGCGCGCCGGGCGCTTCGACCTGGTCCTCTCGGCGATCCGCCCGCGCGGGCGCTCCGTCGTCGCCGTCCCCCTCATGGACGAGGAGTTCGTGCTCGTCGCCGCCACCGCCTGGGCGGCCCGCCTGACCGCCCTCACCTGCGACTACCCCCGACCTCTCAACGACGCCCCGCTCGTCGCCTACGCCGAGGACCTGCCCATCCTCCGCCGCTACTGGCGGCACGTCTTCCGCACCCGGCTCACCAGACCGCCCGCCGTCGTCGTCCCCGACCTGCGCGGCGTCCTCGCCGCCGTCGCGGCCGGGGCCGGGGTCACCGTCCTCCCCCGCTACCTCTGCGCCCGCGAGCTCGCCGCGGGCGCCCTCGTCCTGCTCCTCGATCCCGACGACCCGCCCATCAACACCGGCTTCCTCGCCCACCGAGCCGGCGCACCCGCCCGCCGTCACGTCACGCTCGTCCGCGACCGGCTCCTCCAGGCGGCCCGGACCTGGTGACCTAGCCCGGCAGCCCGATCTGCTCGCGGCCCTTCTCCTTCAGCGTCTCGGCCTCCTCGCGGGCGCGCTTCTCCTCCTCCGGCCGGCCGGCCGCCGCGTACGCGTCGGCGAGGCTCGCCAGGGCGGCGGCGATGAAGGCCTGCCAGCCGCGTACGCGCCACAGGCGCACCGACTCCTCCAGGTGGGCGACGGCCTCGTCGATCAGGCCCTCGGCCAGGTCGACCTCGCCGAGCACCCACAGCGCGTCGGCGCGGTGGTGGGCCAGCCGGTGGTTGCGGCACAGCTCCTCGGCGGCCTCGGCCGCGCCGCGCGCCCTCGGGTCGCCGGCCACCGCGTAGAGGCGGGCCAGGGCGACCATGCCGGTCGCGTCGACCAGGGCGTCGCCGAAGCGGCGGTCGGCCATCGCGCGGCTGAGGTAGGCCATGCCCGGTTCGTACTGCCGCAGGTGGGCGTGGGCCAGGCCGAGGAACTGGAGCGCGGTCGCCTCGAACCGGGCGTTGCCCAGCCGCTCGGCCAACTCCAGGCCCTTGTGCAGGTGCACGATCGCCATGTCGAGGTCGGACAGCCCGTACGTCACGGCCATGCAGACGTGGGCGCGGGCCTGGCCGCTCAGGTGGCCGGCCCCCTCGGCCAGGCGCAGCGCGGTCCGGCCCGATTCGAGGCCCAGGGCCAGCGCGCCGCGGGCGGCCTGGCCCCAGGCCCGCATCACGTAGGCGTCGGCCAGCCCACGGTCCTCGCCGACCTCGGTGAACAGGGCGATGAGCTGCCCGGCGCCGTCGTAGTGGGCGGCCATGGCCTCGTTGTCCATCCAGCTCGTCGCCGAGATGAGACCGCGCAGCACGGTCGCCTCGCCGAGCCGGTCGCCGGCCTCCCGGCAGGCCTCCAGCAGCGGTTCGTGCATCGTCCGCCAGTCGTCGAACCGGCCGCGCACGTCGAGGTAGCGCTCCAGGGAGCAGGCGGTGTCCCAGGCGATGGCGGTCAGGCCCAGCCCGCACGCCTGCCGGACGGCGGCGACCAGGGCGGCCCGTTCGCCGTCGAACCAGGCGAGCGGGTCGTGGTCGGCCAGCGGTTCCCACGGCTCCTCGGGCTCCTCCTCGGGCGGCCGCCAGCGGGGCGCGTCGCCGTGGATGATGGCCAGCGAGGTGCCGTGCACCTTCTCGGTGGCGCGTTCGGCCAGGGCCAGCCAGCCGCCGAAGGCGCGGCTCAGCGCCGCCAGCACGGCGGCGTCGTCGTCCTCCAGTGCGCCGCGCTCGCGGGCGTACAGGCGCACCAGGTCGTGGAACCGGTAGCGGGACTGCCCGGACGCGTCGGCGCCGCTGATGAGCAGGAGCTGGCGGTCGACCAGGGACTCGACGAGCTCCTCCCCCGCCGACAGCGGCAGGTCGAGCAGGGCGGCGGCGGTCCAGGCGGCGAAGTCGGGGGCGTCCAGGGCGCCGAGCAGGCGGAAGGCCCTGCGGGTGACCGGGTCGAGGCCGAGGTAGCTGAGCGCCAGGCTGGCCCGCACGGCCAGGTCGCCGGTGGCGAACTGGTCGAGCCGCCGCCGCTCGTCGGTGAGCTGGCCGGCCAGCCGTTTGAGCGGCCAGTTGGGGCGTACCGCGAGCCGGGCCCCGGCGACCCGCACGGCCAGCGGGATGCGGTCGGACAGGCGGGCGATCTCGGCGGCGGCCTCGGGTTCGGCGGCCACCCGCCCGGCCCCGGCGATCCGCGAGAGCAGCTGTACGGCCTGGGCGGGCAGCAGCACCGACAGCTCGATGAGCGTCGCCCCGGACAGGCCGGTCAGCCGGGTCCGGCTGGTGACGATGACCGCGCAGCCCGACGAGCCGGGCAGCAACGGGCGCACCTGCCGCTCCGAGGCGGCGTTGTCGAGCACGATCAGCATCCGGCGGTCGGCGACCTGGCTGCGGAAGTAGGCCGCGCGTTCCTCCGTGGTCTCCGGCATGGCGGTCCGGGGCACGCCGAGCGCGGTCAGGAAGGAGGCCAGCACCTGCCCGGGGTCGGCGGGCGACGGCTCGACGCCGTGCAGGTTCACGTGGAGCTGGCCGTCGGGGTAGTCGCGGGCGATGCGGTGGGCGGCGTGCACGGCCAGCGTCGTCTTGCCGACGCCGCCCATGCCGGCGATCACGCAGACCCGGACGTGCCCCGGGCCGGCCGGCGGCGGGCCGCCCAGCAACGCGGTGATCCGGCCGAGCTGGTCGTCGCGGCCGGTGAAGTCGGAGATGTCGGCCGGGAGCTGCGCGGGCGTGGCCTCCCTCGGCGGCGGGGGCGGCGGCGTCGCCGGGTCGTCGGGCAGGGCGCCGGTGAGGATCGCCTGGTGGAGGTCGCGCAGCTCGTCGCCGGGGTCGATGCCGAGTTCGGTGGCGAACACCCGGCGCGCGTCGTGGAAGACGGCCAGCGCCTCGGCCTGGCGGCCCGACCGGGCCAGGGCCGTCATGAGCTGGGCGCGCGGGTGCTCCCGGAGCGGCTGCTCGCCGACCAGCGCGGTCAGCTCCGGCACGAGCGCCGAGGACAGGCCTCGCGCGAGGTCGGCGTCGATGCGGTTCTCCAGCGCGCCGAGGCGTTCCTCCTCCAGCCGGCGCGCGTGGTCGCGCAGCCCGTCGGTGACGTTGAGGCCGTCGTAGACGGGGCCGCGCCACAGCTCCAGCGCCCGCGCGAGCACCGCCGAGGCCTGTTCGTGGTCGCCGGCGGCCAGGAGGGCGCGGCCCTGCTCGGCCAGGGTCTCGAACACCTCGGCGTCGAGTTCCCCCGGGTGGACGGTGAGCGTCCATCCGTTGCCGGCTCGGGTGACGCGGTCCTGACCGAGCACGCGGCGCAGCTGATGCGCGTACAGGCGCAGGTTGTCGCTCGCGGTGCGGGGTGGACGGTGTCCCCAGAGGGCCTCGACCAGGGTGTCGGCGGACACCGGGCGATTGGCACGGCAGAGCAGTTCGGCGAGCATGACGCACTGCTTGCCGGCGCTCAGCGTCAGCACCCCGGCGTCGTCCGACACGCGGAGCGGCCCCAGGACGGCGAATTCCATCAGGCTCCAGTGGAACGGCGATGATGACGATCAAAGCCGCTCAAATGTGCACGATGGAGTCACACCCGTCAACCCGTGGGTCAGAAAGACACCGGCGGGGACCGGGTGACGGTCCCCGCCGGCGGGTCATCGGGAGATCACACCCGGCCGCCGTAGAAGACGGCCAAGTAGTACGTGGTGGCGAGCCTGCGGCAGGTGCCGCGCTTCCACCAGGCGTACGCCGGGCAGACGCCGTTCCAGAGCACGTTGTAGAAGACGGCGTCGGCCTGGTACTTGCTGGAGATGTAGCCCATCTTCCGCAGGGCGTATCCGTAGTCGTGCATCATGCACGCCTGCCGGAAGTCGAAGCCGAGCGGCCGGTCGAGGCCGGGCTTGGTGCAGTAGTCGTACATCACGCCGCGCACCCACCAGCCGGCCGGGGTCTTCACCCAGCGCACGGTGCGCCAGCTTCCGTGGTACCAGGCCCGGCTGACGCCGCAGTGGTTGAAGGCGAAGTGCGAGAAGGTGCGGCACCAATACCACTTGCGGCCGTCGAGGTCGGCGTTGGACGTGGGCGCCTGGGCGGCGTAGTCGTAGGCGTTGGAGCTGCCTCCCTCGATCGGGTCGGTCTGCAGGAACCGGCCGAGCTTCGGCTGGTAGAGCCGCACGCCCATGAGGATCGTGCCGTCGGGGGTGTCGGCGACCCGCTCGGCCGCGCCGTGCCAGCCGTAGCGGCCGGACGGCTGACCCGGGCGCGGGTTGCCGAACTCGTCGAAGTCGAGCGCCAGCGGCACGCCGGTGGTCAGGTCCAGCACGACGTTGATGTCGTCGTGCAGGTTGGTGAGCTGGAGCCGGACCTCCCCGGTGGCCGAGGTGATCGCCGCCAGGCCGCCCGACACCGAGTGGACGTTCCTGGAGACCCGCCCGGTGGCGACGTCCTCCACCACCCAGGCGGGGGTGTCGTCGTCGGCGTCGAAGTGCTCGACCCGCCGGGCCGTGGCGGCCCACGTCCCGCCGGTCCGCGCCTCCGTCAGGGTGCTGTTGCGGCGGAGCTGGGGGTCCAGCGTGTACGACTGCCGCGAGTCCCCCGAGGTCATCGCCTTGACCAGGTCGGTCGCGTAGTAGTCGACGGCCAGCCCGTCGGGGGTGGAGGTGGTGCGGCCGAAGGCGTCGTACACGTAGCCCTGGTCGACGAGCCGGTCGCCGGTGTCGTAGGCGTGGGTGCGGGTGGTGGCGCCGCTGCCGTCGCAGCCGCCGCTGGTCAGCGAGGTGCGGTTGGAGTTGGCGTCGTAGCCGTAGGCGCGCCGGGTGCAGACGCCGCCGACGGTGTCGTCGACGGAGGAGATGCGCCCGATCTTGTCGTAGCCGACGATCTGCGCCGACAGGCCGGTGCGGGTGAGCTGCTGGCCGTGGATCGACCAGGTGACCGAGTCGTCCAGCAGCTTCACGCCGGCGGCGTTCTGGTAGACGCGCCGGGTGGGCGCGCCGGTCGGGTCCTTGCTGACCGTGTACGACACCCCTCCCGGCAGCTGCTCGGCGACGATGCCGCCCTCGACGTCGTAGGTCGCGGTGAAGCGCCCGGCGACCGAGTCGGTCATCGCGGTGAGCAGGCCGCGGGGGTCGGCGTCGAGGTCGTACTCGTAGGTCATCGTGGACGGGGCGCCGTCGGTCTTCCTGATGACCCGGTCGAGCGCGTCGTACTCCACCCGGGTGACGCCGCCGTCGGCGTCGGTGTAGGAGGTCTGCCGGCCCAGGACGTCGTACTCGCGGGTGATGGACGCACCGGTGGAGGCGGTGGTCTTCGTCAGGCGGCCGGCCGCGTCGTAGCTGTTGGTGACGGCGGGCACGGCCGTGCCGAGGCCGCCGGTGACCGTGGTGGTGAGCACCTGGCCGGCCGTGTCGTACGTGGTGGCGGTGGTGCGGGTGACGCCGTTGGCGGTCTCGGTGATCGAGGCGACCCGGCCGCCCTCCTCGTAGGCGTACACCTTGGTGACCAGCTCGGACGGGTTGGACCCGCCGCCCGAGACGGCCTGCTTGGCCTGGGTGCGGCAGAGCAGACCGGCCCATTCGGGCTTGCCGCCGCAGGCGCCGGAGCCGTCGGCGGTGTAGTAGGCGCTGGTCGTGGTGCCGGCGTCGTCCCCTGACGACTTGGGCATCGTGGAGCTGACGGCGCGGCCGTCGGCGTCGTAGCCGGTGGTCCGGGTGACGGCCAGGCCGCCCGGGTCGGTCACCGTCTTGACGACCTTGCCGTTGGCCCAGTCGTAGAAGGTGCGGCTGAGGCGGACGTCGGCGTCCGCGCCGCCGCCGGGCACCCACGCGCCGACGGCGGTGCCCGTGACCAGGCCGGAGACCTTGGCGTCGTCGGGCCGGCCCTCGTCGAAGGTGTTGACCTGGTGCTTGCGGGCGGGCGTCGGCACGCCGTTCAGCCGCACCAGGTGCAGCGGGCCGAACTCCCCGAGCATCCGCTGGCCGTCGGCGGAGTACACGGTCTCCTCCGACAGCAGCCGGGCCCGCTCGGCGGTCGAGCTGTTGATCAGGCCCAGGCGGGTCAGCTCCTCGGCCGCGCCCGGTCCCTGGCCGAAGGCCAGCGCCCGGTTGCCCGCCGACAGGTTGAGCACCGTGTTGCCGTGGGCGTCGTACTGGCTGGCCGACAGGCCGCCGCCGGGCTCGGCCCGGTTGACGGTAGCGCCGTTGGCGTTCAGGTAGGTGACGGTGGCCCGGCCGTAGTCCGATCCGGCCAGCCCGCCGCGCCCGGTGTGGTTGGCGGGCACCTGGTCGGGCGGGAAGACCGCGGTGGCGTCGGACGGCGGGTCGGTCTGGCCCCACGTCAGGGTGGCGGCGGGCGAGAGGTTGTAGGGCGCGCCGCTGCCGCTGGTCGGCACGTCGTACACGACCGAGGTGACGGCGGTGCCGTTGGTCTCGCTCAGCGTGCCGGGGCGCAGGGTCGGCCGCGAGGCGGCCAGCAGCATGCCGTCGGCG
Organism: Herbidospora galbida; assembly: GCF_005233835.1. Classification (GTDB taxonomy): domain Bacteria; phylum Actinomycetota; class Actinomycetes; order Streptosporangiales; family Streptosporangiaceae; genus Herbidospora; species Herbidospora galbida. The sequence continues at coordinate 17,625 of NZ_SZQA01000065.1, forward strand.
GCGGTGTCGGCGTTCCCGGCGCGGCCGTAGGTGAGGGTCCACGGCAGCTCACCGGGCGGGGTGAAGCGGTTGACCCGGCCGCCGAGGTCGTAGTCGTAGCGGGTCTTGACGGTCGGGGTGGCGGGGTCCCAGCGCTCGCGGAGCCGGCCGAGGTCGTCGTAGCGGTACTCGGACAGGCCGCGCGGGGCGGCGGCGCCGCCCTCCCACAGGCTGATCGCCTTCACCTGACCGGCGACGTCTCCGAGCTGGGCGCCGGCCGTCGTCGTGGTGGCGTAGGTGACCACGATCAGGCGGCAGCCCTCGGGCAGCGCGGCCAGGGTGGCGACGTCGCAGTCGCTCGGCGAGGCCACCGACCAGGCCGGGGCGATGATCCTGGTGGGCCGGGCGAGCCGGGCGCCGTCGGCGCCGGTCACCGACTCCCAGACGAAGACGGTGCCGCCCTTGCCGGTGGCCGGGTAGACCGCCCGTACGAGGTAGGCGTCGTTGACCTTCGCGAACACGGTGCTGTCGGCGGTGGTGGAGTCGGTCAGGGTGTAGCGGTCGGCCGACGCGTCATGGGTCAGCGTGAGGTTGCCGGCGTCCGACTGCGGCGTCCAGGAGCCGTCGGCGTTCCGGGTGAAGCCGACCGAGGCGCCGTCGCCGGTGATCTCCACCGAGGTGGCGGAGGTGGCGTGCAGCTCGGTGAAGGTGCCGTCGCCCGACTGGGCCAGGCCGTTCGGCGTCCATTCAGCGCCGAAGATGGCCGCCACGCCCGGCAGGGAGGAGCCCTTGCGCGGGTCGCGGGAGGAGAAGGAGCGGGTGAGGCCGATGCCGAACATGCTGGCGTCGGTGGCGCTCATCCGGAAGTCGCCGTTGAGCAGGTTGACCGTGCCGGGGCCGATCGGGCCGGTGGTGGCCCCCTGGGCGTCCCGGTCGACCGTCAGGTCCACCGGCGCGGAGGCGGCGGTGCCGCTTCCGGTGGTGAACTCCGCCCGGATCTCGATCGCACCGTCCTCGGTCAGCGTGCGGGTGACGTCCCAGACCAGGTCGGGCGAGACGCCGGAGGCCATCGCCACCGGCCAGGTGACCGCCGCGCCGTCGGAGCGGCGGCGCACGTCGGCGGCCGGGACCTGGTGCCAATCGTCGGCCTCGCCGCGCCGGTAGGAGAAGGTGACGGCGCTGACGCCGGCGCTGCCGGCGGCGGCCAGCACGGTACGCCGGGCCGTGGAGGTCGCGTCCTGCGGCGAGGTCACCGCGAAGCTGCCCACGCCGAAGTCGTACTGTGCGGGCTCGGACAGGTTGCCGGCCTTGTCCTTGACCCAGGCCCGGAGGGTGTGCGGCCCGTCGGTCGCGGGCGTCCAGGTGACCGTGTGGGCGCCGCCGCTGTTGGCGGCCGACTGCTGGGTGCCGCCGTCGAACGACCAGAGCACCGCCGACACGTCGGAGCCCGCCGGGGTGATCGTGAACGTCCCGGCCTGCCCGGCGCCCTTCGACCACGCGCCGGCCGGGTACTCGGCCGAGTTCACCTCGGGCGAGTCGGGCGCGGAGGCGTCGACGGTGAAGGCGAACCACGACGACCAGGCGCCGTAGGCGGTGCCGTCGTAGGTGCGCACCCGCCAGTTGTAGGAGGTGTTGGCGAGCGGGGTGGCGACCCGCCAGGTGCCGGTGCCGTTGTTGGCGACACCCGACACCGAACCACCGGTGATCTTGGTGGTCTTGCCGGCGTCCCACACCTCGAAGTCGGCCCGCTGCGCCGTGCCGTCGGCGTCGGAGACCTTCGCCGACAGGTTCGGCTGCGCCGCCCCGACCAGGGCCGGGCTGGAGCAGGTCGAGCAGGGCGCCATCGCCAGGCCGGCGGGCGTGCCCGGGAGCGAGTTGTAGGTGATGGAGATGTTCGGGTTGTTGGCGAAGCGCTTCCAGTAGGTGTTGTCGGTCTCACTGGACGCCTTGACCATGAACGTCACCGAGGTGCCGCCCGCGTCCATGATGCCCTGGAGGGCCGAGGCGACGTTCCAGCCGACCCATGCCGACGGGCAGTTCGACGCCCCGCCCTGCCCGCTCGACGACCAGCCGTAGGCGACGTTCTTGGCGCCGATCGACAGGTTCGAGGCCGGCTGGTTGTTCCAGTTGGTCGAGGAGGACACCGCGTTGGTCCGGTGCAGTTCGACGTTCCTGGCGGAGCAGGACCAGGCCCAGTGCTCGTAGATGTTGAACGTGGCCGACACGATCTGCTTGCGGGTGCCCATGCCCGACAGGTTCATGTTGAAGAACGAGCGCCGCTTGAAGGCGCCCGACTCCGAGGTGCCCACCGTGGCGTCGTTCGAGCTGTTCCAGTACGTGCTGGTCGGGTAGCGCGAGTCGACGTACGTCCAGGCCGACTTGGCGGCGGTGAAGCTCGGGTCGATCGTCACCGGGAAGACGGTGGCCGGGTCGGCCAGCAGCGCCGCGTCCGGGGTGATCGTGATCGCGTCCCGGCCGACCTTGACGCCCATCGTGGCCCGCCTGCCGGGGTTCGGCGTCTCGGCCCCGGTCCTGGAGGCGACGGCGGCCGGGGTCTTCTTCTCCGCGCTCTCGGCGGCGGCGTCCCACATCTCGGTGGCGACGGCCGCGAAGACGGGCCGGTCCTTCTCGTCGACGACGGTGAGGTTGCCGTGCTTGTCGGCCTTCAGCTCGCCCTTCTCGAGCTCGGTGCCGAAGGTGAGCGACTTCAGCCTCGGGTCGGCGGCGGCCTGCCGGTTCTTGACCATCAGCTTCTGGGTGAAGCCGTCCACGTCGGCGGTGAGCACCAGGTCGACGCCGGGCAGCACCTCCGGGTAGGTCGCGGTCGCACCGGACACCACGGGCTTCGGCAGCCGGCCGAGCGGCGAGCCGAGCGTGAACTCCACGCCCTCGCGCGCGGCGCGGGCCAGGGGCCCGTCGCCGCCGCCGGAGAAGCCGTAGGACACCGAGGCGGCCTTCGGGACGACCATGCCGTCGGCGCCCGCGACGAGCGTCGCGTCGGCCGGCACCCACCGGTCGTCACGCTTGACCCGGACCGGGCGGTAGCGGTGCTCAAGGGTGAGTGTGCCATCGGGGTTCACGAAGTACTCGTCGTTCTCCGTGGTCATCGCCGCGGCCCTGACCCGCTTGCCGCAGACCTGCGCGGCCAGCCGCGCGGCGATCTCGGTCGGCATCTCCTCGGGGCAGGTCACCGCCGCGGCTTTCACCGGAGCCTGGACGGGCGGGGCGACCGCCTTCGCCGGCACCGAGGTGAACAGACTCGATAAGAGGGCAAGTGAGACGAGGGTGGGTAATGCGGCGCGCGGCCGCCGTTCGCGCAACACCGTGGGGCCTCCGAGAAGAATCATCCGGTTTATCAGGGGCCAGCCTCGTGAGCGGCTGTATAGCGCCCGTATAAACGGCGTTGATGATCACGGCAAAGACCTGTCGCGGCTCACATCGTCGCAGGTCGGCCCGGGTAGTCCCTGCGGGTGTCGACCTGTGCGAGGCCCGGCGTCGTGCTGGCCATCTGTTGCGTGAGCGTCTTCATCGTCGGCATGGACAGCAGCATCCTCAACGTGGCCCTGCCGTCGATCAAGAGCACCTTCGGCGCGAGCATCTCCGGCGCGCAGTGGACCCTCGACGCCTACACCCTCACCCTCGCGTCGTTCCTGATGCTGTCGGCCTCGACCGCCGACCGGATCGGCCGCCGGAAGGTGTTCCAGACGGGCCTGGTCGTCTTCACCACCGGCTCGCTGCTGTGCAGCCTCGCCCCCACCCTCGAGACGCTGACGGTGTTCCGGGCCCTCCAGGCCGTCGGGGGCAGCATGCTCAACCCGGTCGCCATGTCGATCATCACCAACACGTTCACCGAGCCGCAGGAGAGGGCCAGAGCCATCGGGGTCTGGGGCGGCGTGGTGGGCGTCAGCGTCGCGGCCGGGCCCCTCATCGGGGGCGCGCTGGTCGAGTTCGTCGGGTGGCGGTCGGTGTTCTGGGTCAACGTCCCGATCGGGATCGCGGCGTTCGTCCTGGCCAAACTGCACGTCCCGGAGTCGCGGTCGCCGCACGCCAGGAAACCCGACCCGGCCGGGCAGCTCCTCGTCATCGGGACCGTGTTCCTGCTGACGTTCGGCATCATCGAGGCGCCGAACACCGGCTGGGGGTCGCCGCAGACCGTGCTCTCCCTCATCGCCTCGGCGGCCTGCCTCGGCGCGCTCATCGTCGTCGAGCGGCGCAGGCCGGAGCCGCTGATCGACGTCAGGTTCTTCAAGTCGCCGCCGTTCTCGGGGGCCACCGGGATCGCGCTGCTCATGTACACCGCGCAGGGCGGGTTCCTGATCGTCAACACGCTCTATCTGCAGGACGTCCGGGGGTTCTCGCCGCTGCACGCCGGGCTGTCGATCCTGCCGATGCCGCTGCTGCAGGCGCTGTGCGGGCCCATCTCCGGGCGGGTCGTCGGCCGGTACGGGCCGCGGCCGTCCATCGTGATCGGCAGCATCGCGAGCATGTGCGCCGGGCTGCTCGCCGCCGTTCCGGCCGACCTGCCCACCGGGCTCCGCATGTACGTCTGCTACGGCCTCACCGGTTTCGGGCTCGGCTGGATCAACGCCGCGATCACCACGACGGCCGTCTCGGGGATGCCCAACGCGCAGGCCGGGGTGGCCGCGAGCATCGTGTCGACCATGCGGCAGACGGGCGTCACGCTCGGCGTGGCCATCGTCGGAAGCGTCGTCGCCACGCACGTCACGGTGCTGGCGCCGGGCCCCGGCTTCACCGCCGCCTACCGCATCAGCTGGGCGATCATCGTGACCTGCGGGGCGCTGGTGCTCAGCATCGGGCTCCTCACGACCGGGCGGTGGGCGCAGCGGGCCGTTTACAAGCAGGTGCACAAACATCCCCTGGAGAAGATGTGGCATCCGTAGGCACGTGCCCATAATGTCCGCATGGGGCGCGCCGTTCCGCTGGAGCCCGACGATCCCACCGTCGTCGGGGAGTACCGGATCACCGGCAAGATCGACGAGCCGGGGCCCGAGGACGCCTACCTGGCCACCGATCCACGGGGCACACCCGTCGTCATCCGGCTGCTGGCCCCCGTCGCCGAGCCCGAACGGGTGACCGCCGCCGTCGGGCCGCTGAAGGGGGTGCCGGCGTTCTGCGTCGCCCAGGTGCTCGGCGGCGGCACGCTCGGAGACCGGCCCTATGTCGTGTCCGAGCACGTCGACGGCCCGACGCTGGCGGAGGCCGTACCGGCGAACGGGGTGCTGACCGGGGCGGCGCTGCACCGGCTCGCGGTGGGGACCATGAGCGCGGTCGTCGCCATCCACCAGGCGGGGGTGCTGCACGGCGACATCCGGCCCTCGACCGTCGTGCTCGGGCCCGACGGCCCCCGGATGGCCGATTTCGGGCTGAACGAGGCCCTGCGGGCGTCGGAGACCACCGTGACGCGGTACGTCGGCAAGCCCGCCTACCGCGCGCCCGAGGAGTTCGACGCGGTGCCGGCGGGACCCCCGGCCGACGTGTTCGCGTGGGCGGCGACGATGGTGTTCGCGGCGACCGGGCGCGACCTGTTCGCCGGCGACTCGGTGGCCGCGACCGTGAACCGGGTGGTGCGCGAGCCGGCCGACCTGACCGGGATCGACGTCGAGCTGCGGAGCGTGCTGTCGGCCTGCCTGGCGAAGGACCCCGGCGACCGGCCCGTGGCCAGTGACGTGCTGTTACGGCTCATCGGGGAGGAGTCGCTGCTCCAGGTCACCGGGCGGGTGACCCGGCGCCGGCGCCGGGCGCCCTGGCGGGCCGCGACGGCCTTCCTCGCCGGCGCGCTGGTCGCGGGCGTGGCGGTCTTCCTGGCCGTGCCGCCCAGAGTCGAGTACGTGCGCGTCCAGGCGGCGCCCCCTTCGGTGACCACGGCGGCGACCGTGGCGGTCGAACTCGACTCGGTGCCGGAGAAGACGACCGACGTCAAGGTCGACGGGACGAACGTGACCATGCACGAGAGCGCCGACGACCCGGTGCGCCTCAACGGCTACCTCTCGCTGAAGGCCCCGTTCGCCGCCTACGTCCGGCGGGCCGACGGCACCTTCACCGAGGTCGGACGGGGCGAGGAGCCCATGGTGTCGCCCGACGGCACATGGGTGGCGCTCAGCCCGTGGGCCAAGTTCCTGCGCTCCGACTACGACTACGTCAAGTTCCGCGATCTCGCGACCGGGGCCGAGTTCACCGTGAACACCGTGCGCAGACCGCTGCGGAGCATCATGCCGAGCTGGTCGCGCGACGGGACGAAGGTCGTGCTCTCCGTCGACAACCCCGACAAAGAGCGCATCGAGGGGTTCGTCGTCGTCGACGTCACCACGCGGACGGCGAGTTTCGTGCAGACCGAATACTACGGCGGGGACGCCTATCCGTTCGGTTTCACCCCCGACGGGCAGATCGCCCGGGGTTACTCCGACAGCCGCCACCGCGGGGTGGAGATCTACGACACCCGGGGCAAGGTGAGCCGCACGCTGCACTGGGTGGGCCTGCCGCGCGACCGGAGCTGGTTCAGCCCGTCCGGCAGGAGCCTGGCGACGCTCTGCCCGAAGTCCGACGACATCTGCGTCTGGGACATGGGATCGGGCGCCCGGCTGGCGACTGTGCCGACCCCCGCCGACTCCCTGTGGAACGGGTGGTTCACCGACCGCCACTTCGTCGTGCGAGTGCCGACCAAGAAGGGCTACGAACTCCGGATCGTGGACCTGCTCGGCCAGGTCGAACGCGTGCTGGCGACGGTCGACGACAAGAAGGACACCGTCTTCCTGCGCTTCGGCGTGCTCCCATGATGATCGGCGGCCACCGGATACTCGGGCAGCTCGGATCCGGCGGGCAGGGGGTCGTCTACCTGTGCGAGTCGCCCTCGGGTGAGCGGGTGGCGGTCAAGGTGCTGCGCGGCGGCGACGTGGGGGCGTTCCTGGCCGAGTCGGAGATGGTGCGCCGGGTGCGCACCTTCTGCACCGCGCAGGTACTGGAGACCGGCGTGGCCGACGGGTCGCCCTACATCGTCAGCGAGTACGTCGACGGACCCAGCCTCGCCTTCGCCCTCGCCGATCGCGGGCCGCTCAAGGGGGCCGAGCTGGGGCGGCTCGCCATCGGGACCATGACGGCGCTGGCCGCCATCCACCGGGCCGGCGTGGTGCACCGGGACTTCAAGCCCGCCAACGTGCTGCTCGGCCGCGACGGGCCGCGCGTGATCGACTTCGGCATCGCCCAGCTCGGCGACTCGTCCGCCGCCGCCGACGTCGTCGGCACGCCGCCCTACATGGCCCCGGAGCAGTTCCGCGGCGGCCCGGCGGGGAGCGCGGCCGACCTGTTCGCGTGGGGGGCGACGATCGTGTGCGCGGCGACCGGACGGCCGCCCTTCGGGACCGAACCGGTGCCCGCCGTCATCAACCGCATCCTCACCCGCGAGCCCGACCTGGGCGCGCTCGACGGGGAGCTGCGGGAACTGGTGGCGGTCTGCCTGGACAAGGACCCGGCGGCCCGGCCGACCGCGCAGGCCGCGCTGATGCGGCTGCTCGGGGAGCAGACGTCACCCGGCGGCGTGGCGACACCGGAACGGCCGCGCCGGTCCCGGGCGTGGTGGATCGCCGTCCTCGTCGCCGTCGGCGTGACCGCGGCCGTCGTGCTGACCCGGCCCGATCCCCCGCCCGCCGCGCCGGCCGCGCCGCCCCCGGCGGCTCCGGTCCCGGTCGTGGCGCGGCCCATGGCCGCGACCTCCACGGTCGACGTCGAGATCGAGACGCTGGGCGTCACGCTGCACGAGAACCCCGCCGACGGCCTGTGGGCGTCGTCCTACGAGGACACACAGGGCGACGGCGAGGGCACCGGCTACGTCCGCGACCCGGCCACCGGGAGGTTCGTCTCCGTCGGCGCCATGACCGAGCCGCTGGTCTCCCCCGGCGGACGGTTCGTGGCGGTCCTCTCCGCCGCCCGGCTGCTCACGTCCGACTTCGACTTCATCGCCGTCACCGACCGGACGACCGGCACGACGCGCGAGGTCAAGACGCTCACCCGCCCCGCGCTGGCCCGCCGGCCCGTCTGGTCGGCCGACGGCACGCGCCTGCTGATGACCGCCACCGGCCTGGAGGACGACTCCCCCGCCACCGGCTTCGTCCTGGTCGACCCGGTCACGGGCACGACCGAGACACGGGACGTCGCAGCGGGGGGTGACGAGGCGTTTCACTGGGGCCCGGAGGAGGGCACGCTGGCCCGCGAAACCGGCGGCACGACCACCGTCTACACCCTGACCGGCGAGGTCGTCAGAGAGCTGAAGGACACCGGCGACCTCCACGCCACCCGCGACGGCCTGCTGCTGACCGGCTGCGCCGCGGGGCGGCTGTGCCTGCTCGACGCGGTGACCGGGGCGGAACGCCGCCGGTTCCCCCTGGCCAAGGGGCTGATCGTGGGCGGCTGGCTCGACGACGACCACGTCATGGCCTCCCGGCGGGGGAAGGACAGGTTCGAGGTCGTGCTGCTCGACCTGGACGGGAAGCAGACCAGGGTCCTCGCCGAAGGTCCCGACAAGGTCTTCTCCGACATGCGGATCTACTGGACGCCCCGCTGACCTAGTCGTCGGCGGCGCGGCGGACCGAGGCGACCGGGCCGGGGCAGCGGACCGTCACTGTGGTCGTCCGGTCGTCGGCCGACTCGAAGGTCACCGACGCCGCCGGGGCCGGGCCCCGCTCGACGTCCTCCACGCTGTGGTTCTGCGCCGGGGTCCACGACAGCAGGACCGCCCGGTCGCCGGAGCAGGCGGCGGTGACCGAGCCCTCCGCGTACGCGAAACTGCCCCCGGCCCGCAAGGTCACCCCGGGCGGCGGGGGCGGCTGGGCCGAGGCCGTGACGAGCGCCTCCTCGACCTGGGCCTCGGTCAGGGCCCCGCCGGGGGCGATGAGCGAGACCGCCCAGGTGCCCGCCGACGCGGCGCAGGCCGCCGCCAGCAGCCACGCCGCCAGTCCCGCTCCGCGCATCGTCCGCCTTTCTCGGGGAACTTCGACAGGTATTACCCAGAAAGGCGGACAGGTGGCACACCTGCTTCTCGTGGAGGACGATCCCCAGGTCAGATCGGCCCTCACCCGGGCGCTGACCGGTCTCGGGCACGCCGTCAGCGCGGTGCCCGACGGCATGGCGGGGCTGACGCGCGCCCTGGAGGAGCGGCCCGACCTCGTCGTGCTCGATCTCGGGCTGCCCGACGTCGACGGCTGCGAGGTGCTGCGGATGCTGCGGGCGGTCAGCGAGATCCCGGTGATCGTGGCGACGGCCCGCGACGCCGAGCCCGAGATCGTGAAGGCGCTCGACGCGGGCGCCGACGACTACGTCGTGAAGCCGTTCGGCGCGGCGCAGCTCGACGCCCGGGTGCGGGCGGTGCTGCGGCGCGGCCGGGAGCAGGCCGAGCCGGAGGTGATCGTCGTCGGCGGGCTGCGGGTCGAACCGGCGGCGCGGGAGGCGTGGCTCGACGACCGCAGGCTCGACCTGACGCCGAAGGAGTTCGACCTGCTCCACTACCTCGCCGCGCGGGCCGGGCAGGTGGTGCAGAAGCGGGAGCTGCTGGCCGAGGTGTGGCGGATGGCCTGGGGCGGCGGCGACAAGACGGTCGACGTCCACCTGTCGTGGCTGCGGCGCAAGCTCGGCGAGACCGCGCAGCGGCCCCGCTACCTGCACGCCGTCCACGGGGTCGGCGTCAAGATCGTCGACCCGGGCCGGTGAGGCGGCGGCTGGCGTCGCTGGCGCTGGCGACGACGTCGCTGGTGCTGGTGGCGTTCCTGGTCCCGCTGGCCGTGCTGGTGCAGGCGCTGGCCGCCGAGCGGGCCACCGGGGCGGCGG
>NZ_SZQA01000066.1 GCF_005233835.1 Herbidospora galbida
CGACTCGATGCGGTCGAGCGCGGCGGCCAGCGCCGTCGCGCCGTCCGGACCGATGCCGTTGCCGCCGAGGCCGAGGCGGACCGGACGCGCCGGGTCGCCCGCGGCGGCCAGCGCGGCCGCGCCCTCGTCGCCCAGGTGGTTGGCCGGGAGGTAGAGCTCTCGTACGCCCGCCTCGGTGATCAGCGTCGCCAGCAGCGGCGCGGCGCCGGGCCCGAGGCCGTTCCCGCCGAGGAACAGCCGCTCCAGCGGCACGTCGCGGCTGGTGAGCGCGGCGACCAGCACCTCCAGCGAGGCCATGGACAGGCCGGTGTTGACCAGGTCGAGCGTGCGCAGCGTGCTGTTCCAGGCGAGCATCTGCGCCAGCGCCCGCACCCCCGCCTCGCCGACCGGGTTCCGCTTGAGCCACAGCGCCCGGACGCTTTGATCGCCGCTCAGCCGGTCGGCCAGCGCCGCCGTGCCCTCGGGGCCGATGCGGTTGCAGCCGAGGTAGAGGGTGCGCAGGCGGTGGTCGCCGGTGAGCGCGCCCGCGACCGCGCGGGCCCCCTCGTCGCCGATGGCGTTGGTGCCCAGCAGGAGGTGGACGGCGTGCGGCGACGCCGTCGCCACCGGCAGCAGCCGGGCCACGCCGGGGGCGCCCAGGCCCTGCTTGCACAGGTCGACCCGGCCGTCGGGACGCAGCGCGCCGAGCGGGAAGACCTCGTCGGCCGCGACCGCGCGGGTGTCGGCCAGCCGCGCGAGCAGCGGGTCGAGGGCCGCCGCCTCGGCCAGGGGGACGTCGGGGTGCTCGATCGCCGGGCAGCGTACGGGCACAGGCTTCACGGTCACCACTCCACCGATCGGTAGTCCTTCAGGAAGAGTCCGGAGACGGGGTCGCCGCCGACCCCCCGGACGACGGGGTCGTACACCCGCGCGGCCCCGTCGATCACGTCGAGCGGCGGCCGGAAGCGGCTCGCCGCCCTCTCCGGGTGGGGCCGCTCGTCGGTGCACCACCCGGTGTCGACGCTGTTCATGTGGATGCCGCTCGCGGCGTAGTCGGGGGCGGCGGTCCGGGTGAGCATGTTCAGCGCGGCCTTGGCCATGTTGGTGTGCGGGTGGCGGACGGTCTTGTTCTCCCGCGAGAAGCTGCCCTCCATCGCCGACACCTGTACGACGTACCGGTCGGGGTGCGGCGAGGCCTCCAGGAGCCCCCGCAGCCGCGAGGTCAGCAGGAACGGCGCGAACGAGTTCACCAGCTGGACCTCCAGCCACTCGGCGGGGTCGACCTCGTGCAGCCGCAGGCTCCAGCTGTTGCGGTCGCGCAGGTCGAGCGGCTCGCCGGTCTCGTCGAGCAGCCCGGCGGGGAAGAGCGACTCGAGCTCGCCGCCTGAGGTGATCTCGTGCGCGACCCCCGTGGCGATCGCGGTGCCGGTCGTACGGCTGATCCGGGCGGCCAGGCCCTCCGGCGGAAGGCTCTCCGCCGCCGCCACCTCACGGTGGTAGGCCGCCGGGCGGCGGATCGTCTGGGCCGCGTTGTTGACCAGGACGTCGAGGTGGTCGAACCGCTCGTGCACGGTCTCCAGCAGACCCGCCACCCCGGGCAGGTCGAGCAGGTCGACACCGTGGACGTGCAGCCGGTCGAGCCACTCGGCCGCGTCGGGGACGGCGGCGTAGCGGCGGGTCGCGTCGGCGGGGAACCGGGTCGTCACGAAGACCTCGGCGCCGTCGCGCAGCAGCTTCAGCGCGGTCTGGAAACCGATCTTCACCCGGCCGCCGGTCACCAGCGCCCGGCGTCCGCGCAGGTCACAGCGGGCGGTGCGGCGGGCCAGGTTCTCCTCGGCGCACTCGGGACAGAGCAGGTGGTAGACCGAGTGGGCCAGGTCGTAGGACGCCTTGCAGACGTAGCACCGCCGGGTCGCGGCCAGCGGCCGTAACGCCGTGGGCGGGGCGACCGGCGGAGCGGAGTCGGGGTTCTGGTTGCGGTGGCGCTCGGTGGCGGCGTTCACGACGTCGTCGTGCCGGCGGCGGTCGGCGTTGCGGGCCGACTTGCGGGCCTTCTTGCCCGCCCGGTAGACCTGCGCGGCGGCCTCCCGCACCGGCGCCCAGCGCTCGTCGTCGGGATCGGCCGCGCGGGCCTCGGCCAGGACACGCAGGCAGGTCTCCACGTCAGAAGCCATGCGCGTCCCCCTCCGGCAAAAAAGGTGACACGGCCGACCGGATTCGAACCGGCGTCCTCCGCATCGCTTTGGGGCGCGACGACCTCTGCGCTACGACCGTGTCGCCGGAAGGTTAGCGCACATCTCCGACATTCCAGATCTTGTCCATCGAATCCCGGGGGCCGACGAAGACCAACGTGTCATTCCTCAGACTTCCGGCACATGCTGCTTAACCTGGGAAAACAGTTCGCTTCCGGGGGAGAAGACCATGCGCAAGTCGCCACACATCACCTCGCTGGGGAAGGTCCGGCCCACGTTCGAGAACGACCTGGGCTCGGTCACCGTGGTCGACGAGAAGGTCCTGCCGATCCTCGACCGGCTCTCGCTGAAGAGGGTCATCCTGGAGCCCGGCGCGATCCGCGAGCCGCAGTGGAACGTCAACGCCAACCAGCTCGCCTACGTGGTCTCCGGCACCGTCCTGGTCTCGATCCTCGGCAACGCCGACGCGTTCTCGTCGTTCGTCGTACGGCCGGGGCAGATGTACCACGTCGAGTCGGGCGCGGTTTACCACATCGAGAACATCGGGCCCGACCGCGCCGAGCTCGTGCTGGCCCTGCGCAGCGAACGGCCGCAGCACTTCTCGGTGCGCGACAGCTTCACCGCGATGACCGACGCCGTGCTCGGCAACACCTTCGACCTCCAGGCCTCGGCGTTCGCCGCGTTCGACCGGTCGCCGGCCCAGCAGATCGTGCGGCGCACCGGCCCGGCCGAGGTGACGCCGACCGCCAAGCTGCCCAACGCCAAGCTGTTCGACGTCGAGAGCCAGGCGCCGGTGCTGACCTACTCCTACGGCGACGCCCGCATGGCGCGGGGCCAGTTCTGGGCCGCCCTCGACGACATCTCCATGTACTCCCTGCGCATCAGGGAGAGCGGCATGCGGGAGCCGCACTGGCACCCGGTCACCGCCGAGATGGGCTATGTCGCCAAGGGCCACGCCCGGATGCGGGTCCTCGACCCGGACCTCAGCCTCGACGAGTACCTCCTCAGTCCCGGCGACCTCTATTTCGTGCCGCGCGCCTTCCCGCACCACATCGAGGTCATCGGCGACGAGGACATCCACTTCCTCATCTTCTTCGACCAGCCGATGCCCGCCGACATCGGTTACAAGGCCACCGCGACCGCGTTTTCACGCGAGGTCCTCGCCGCGAGTTTCGCCATTCCCGAGAGAGAACTCCCGCAATTCCCGTTCACCCCGATCGACCCGCTCATCGTGCCGCGCGGCAATCCCCGCGACCCCGTGGGCAAATGACGCCAGCAGGAAAAGCGTCACGGTGAGCCGGAGGTCGGCGTCCAGGAGAAAGGAGACGGCGGCCAGCGCGGCGCAGACCTGGATTCTGGCGCGGACGGTCATCAGAGCAGCATCGTGATCGGCAGCGAACAGCCCAGCAGGGCGACGACCGCCGCCGCGGTGCCCGCGATCCAGGTGGTGAGGGGCGCGTTCACCAGCGGGCCCATCAGGTCGCGGTCGCGGCAGAAGTACACGAGCAGGAACAGCACCACCGGAACGCCGAGCGAGATGACCACCTGGCTCAGCACCAGCAGGTCGGTGAGCGGGACCCCGGACAGCAGCGCCAGCACGGCCGGGGTCATCGTCACGATCCGGCGGGCGTGGACGGGCACCCGCACGTTCAGGAACCCGCGCATCACGACGTCGCCGGCGAGCGTCCCGATCCCGGACGACGACAGCCCCGACGACAGCAGCGCGACGGCGAACGCCAGGGCGGCGAACCCGCCCGCGCGGGCGGCCAGTTCGGCGTGGGCGGCCGACAGGTCGCCGGTCCAGGTGCCGCCGCTGGCCACCCCGAGCCCTGCGCCCAGCGCGATCATCGACACGTTGATGACCGTGGCCACGCCGAGCGCCAGCGAGCAGTCCCACCGCAGGATCCGCCGCACCAGCGCGGGCTGCGCGCGGGCCGCATCGGTCGTCATCCCGCGCCCCTGCACCAGGGCCGAGTGCAGGTAGACGGCGTGCGGCATGACCGTCGCGCCGACGATGCCCATCGCCAGCAGCAGCGCCCCCGCCCCGCCCAGGCTCGGGATGAGCCCGGCCGCCAGGCCGCCCGCCGACTGGTGCCCGGTGGCCAGGATGTCGTAGCCGACCCCGGCCCCGACGAACATCAGCGCCGCCGCGCTCATCAGCTCGAACGGCCGGGTGCGCCCCTTGCGGCGCAGCTCCAGCAGGGCCAGCGAGATCACCGCCGTGGTGATCGCCGACAGCCACACGGGCATGCCGAACAGCAGCTGCATCCCGATGGCGGCCCCGACGAACTCGGCCAGGTCGGTGGCGAGCACGACGATCTCAGCCTGCCCCCACAGCAGCAGGCTGCCGCGCCGGCTGAACCGCTCGCGGCACAGCTCGGGCAGGTTCAGCCCGGTCGCCATGCCCAGCTTCGCCGCCTGGAACTGCACCAGGATCGCGACCAGGCTGGCCAGCACCACGACCCAGACGAGCAGGTAGCCGAGGGTCGCCCCGGCGGTGAGGTTGGTGGCCACGTTCCCCGGATCGACGTAGGCGATGGCCGCGACGAACGCAGGGCCCAACATGGGCGCCAGCGCGGGGACTTTCCGCGTTGATGGACGTATGCCGGATTTAGCGGGATTGGGGCGAGCAATCACAGTGATTTCCCTAATTGTTGGGTATTGGAAATCGCCACACCGAGTCAAATGTTCCCGCGATGGGTAAGCTGTGAAACTCGGCCCATTAATTGCGCATTTCCGATAAATCTGGATATGTTCGGTTAGTGACTCACGTGAGCGAGGCCTTCTATCGGGTGCTCCGCCACCACGGGGTGAAGGCGGTGTTCGGCAACCCCGGCTCCAACGAGCTGCCCTTCCTCACCGGCCTGCCCGACGACCTCCCCTACTACCTGGCCCTCCAGGAGGGCGCCGCCATCGCGATGGCCGACGGCTTCGCCCAGGCCAGTGGCACGACGGGCTTCGTCAACCTGCACGCCGCCTCCGGCACCGGCAACGCCATGGGCTGCCTCACCAACGCCGCCGCCGGTCACACCCCGATGGTCGTCATGGCAGGTCAGCAGGCCCGCCGCTACGTCCCGGTCGGCGCGATGCTCACCAACGCCGACGCCACGAAGCTCACCGACCCGCTGGTCAAGTGGTCGGGCGAACCCCTCCGCCCCCAAGACGGCCCCGCCCTGCTCTCCACGGCGCTGCTGCTCGCCGCGAGCGCGCCGCGCGGCGTGACGTACCTGTCCGTCCCGCTGGACGACTGGGACGAGCTCGCCGACGAGCCCGCGCTCACGGGCCTGCTCGACCGGAGCGTCGAGGGGACGCCGGTCGTGCAGGCGGTCGGCGAACTCAAGGACGCGCTGAACCGCGCCGACACTCCCGTGCTGGTCCTCGGCCCGGGAGCCGACACCGACGACGGCTTCGAGGCGGCCGTCGCGCTGGCCGAGAAGGCCTGCCTGCCGGTCTGGATCGCCCCGAGCGCGCCCAGGGCCCCGTTCCCCACCCGCCACCCGAGCTACCGGGGCGTCCTGCCGTCGGCCGCCGGCGCGGTCGCCGACATCCTCGCCGCCCACGACCTGGTGATCTGCGTCGGCGCGCCCGTCTTCCGCTACCACGCCCCGAGCCGGGTCGGCTTCCTGCCGCCGGACACGCGCCTGTACGCCGTCACCGACGACCCCGGCGAAGCGGCCCGCGCCCCGATGGGCCGGTTCCTGATCGGCGACCCGGCCGACGCCCTGGTGCGGCTGCTCGACACGTGCGACAAGAGCGACCGGCCGCTGCCGAAGGGCCGCCTGCTCCCCGACGCCGAGCCCTTCACCGCCGAGGCCATCCTCGACGCCGTCGACCACGGCAAGCCCGACAACGCCGTGATCGCCTTCGAGTGGACCTCGGCCGACCTCCTCAGAGACCGCCTCACGATCACCCGCCCGACGTCGCTCTTCTACCCGGCGGCGGGCGGCCTCGGCTGGGGCCTCCCGGCCGCGATCGGCCTGTCGCTGGCCCGCCCCGATCGCCCGGTGCTCGCCCTAATTGGCGACGGCGCCATGCACTACACCCCCTCGGCGCTGTGGACCGCCGCCCGCCACCACGTGCCGGTCACGTTCGTCATCTGCGCCAACCACCGCTACCGCGCCCTGGAGGAGTTCGCCGACCTGCTGCGGGTCCCGCACGGCGACTACCTCGACCTCGGCGGGATCGACCCGCTGGCGATCGCCCGGGGCTACGGCCTGCAGACCCACCACGCCGAGACGCTCAAGGACCTCACCGAGTTCGTGCACGAGGGAGTCCACGCGGAGGAACCGCGCCTCGTGCTCGTCGACCAGCGCTGATCTTTGGGGGAAAGCCGTGTCGAAGTCGCTCCTCGCCGTCGTCATGATCCTCACGGGCGTCGCCCCGGCCCACGCCGCCGAGGCGGCCGTGCGGCAGGTGTGCCCGGTCAAGCCCACCGTCGTCCTGGTCCACGGCGCGTGGGCCGACACCTCCAGCTGGGCCGGCGAGGTCCAGGAACTCCAGCGGTCGGGCTACACCGCCCGCGCGATCGGCAACCCGCTCCGCGACCTGACGAGCGACGCCCAGACCGTGCGCGACTTCCTCGACACGGTCCAGGGCCCGGTCGTCCTGGTCGGCCACTCCTACGGCGGTTCGGTCATCACCAACGCGGCCACCGGCGACCCCGACGTCAAGGCACTGGTGTACGTCGACGCCGCCGCCCCCGCGGCCGGCGAGAACACCATGCAGCTCAGCGGGGCGGGCTCGGCCCTGGGCGGAAAGCCGGAGACCCTCTACGACCAGGCCGCCGCGCCCGGCACGACCGCGAAGGACCTCTACCTGAAGAAGGACGTCTTCCAGAACTCCTTCGCCCAGGACCTGCCGAAGACCCGGTCGGCCGAGCTGTGGGCGGGGCAGCGGGCCGCCTCGACGGCCGCGTTCATGACCCCGTCGAAGGAGCCCGCCTGGAAGACCATCCCGTCGTGGTACTTCATCGCGAGCGGCGACAAGATCATCGTCCCCGACTCGCAGCGCGCGATGGCCAAGCGCGCCAAGTCGAAGGTCACCGAGTTCGACGGTGGCTCCCACCTCGCCCTGGTCTCCCACCCGGAGGCCGTGACCCGCGTGATCGAAGACGCGATCTGCTCGCTTCGCTGACCACGTACAGGAACGCGGCCACGGCCATCCACGCCGCCAGCGCGACGACCAGCACCAGCCAGGAGGGCAGGCGGGTCGCCAGCAGCCAGACGCAGACGGCGAACGCCGTCAGGCCGCCGGCTCCGAAGATGGCGCCCATGGCGTCCTTGGCGGCCGGGCCGCGCTTGTGCTCCTCCTCCTCGATGAGCGTCAGCGTGGCGCCGAGGATGGCGGGGAAACCCAGCCAGACGCCTCCGGCGAGCGGCCCCCACCGCTCGCCGACCAGGCCGGCGACCACCGAGATGGCCGCGCCGAACACGAACCTCACCGCGAGGTCGCGCACCCGGGTGTGCCGCAGCCGCGACGCCCGGAACGTCACCTTCACGAGATCACCGTCCAGCCCAGCCAGGCCACGGCCGCCCAGAGGACCAGCGCGCCCGTCGAGCCCTTGAGCGCGCCGAACCGGCGGACCAGCGGGACCGCCAGCGCGCAGTACGCCACCAGCGCCACCCCGCCGGCGACCATGCCGAGACCCGACTCCGCCAGCTCCCGCCGCCCGTCGCTCAACGCGGTGATGACCATCCCCCCGATGGCCACGGCCGGAGCCGCGGCGAAGATGCCCGCGAACCGCTTCGGCGAGGTCGCCTCCCCGAGCAGCGCGAAGCACATCACGAGGACGCCCCCGAACACCCCCCGGGCCACGATCAACCACACGTCGTCCATGGAGGACCGTTGCCCGCTGGGGTGCTGCGATCAGGTCACGGGCGGGGTAATTCGGTTTTACCGGCGGCTGGTCGACTCCCGGACGACCAGTTCCGGTTCGACCGTGCGGCGTTCGGAGGTGTCGTGGCCGACCATCCGGTTCAGCAGTAACTGGAAGGCCTGGCGGCCGAGTGTGGCGAAGTTCTGCCGGACCGTCGTGAGCGGCGGCCAGAAGTGGGCCGCCTCCGGGACGTCGTCGTAACCGACCACGCTGACGTCTTCGGGCACGCGGCGGCCGGCCTCGCGGAAGGCCCGCATGAGGCCGAGCGCCATCGGGTCGTTGGCCACGAACACCGCCGTCACCGACGGGTCGCGCGACAGCCGTTTGCCCTGCTCGTAACCGCTGTTCGCGGACCAGTCGCCGGCCAGCGGCGGCGGGATCTCGCGACCGCGCAGCGCGTGCCGCCAGCCCTGCATGCGGTTGTTGGCGTCGATCCAGTTGGCCGGGCCGCTCAGGTGGTGGACGGTCTCGTGCCCGAGTTCGAGCAGGTGCCGGGTGGCCCTGACCGCGCCGGCGTGGTGGTCGACCGCAACGGCCGGCACCGACAGCCGCTCGCCGCCGCCGACGTCGACCACGGGCAGATCGGGCGGCAGGTCGCGCAGGCCGTCGGCGGCCGACTCGTGGGGGACGATCACGATGACGCCGTCGACAGACTGCTGACGCAGCCGGTCGACGCCCTCGGCGATGGACCGCCGGGTCATCGCCTCGAGACTGGCGATGTTCACCAGGTAGTCGTGTTCGCGCGCGGCGCGCTCGATGGCGTAGAGGGTGGAGGCGGGCCCGTACAGAGTCGTGTCGAAACTCACCACTCCGAGCACGCCCGAGCGGCCCGTCACGAGGGAACGGGCCGCGAAGTTGGGCCGGTAGCCGAGCTCCTGGACGGCCGCGAGAACCCGCGCGCGGGTCTCGGGGCGCACCTTCTCCGGAGCGTTGAGGACGCGGGAGACGGTCATCGCCGAGACGCCCGCGAGGCCGGCGACGTCTTCGAGAACGGCCGCTTTGGTGCGTTCGGCCGGCTCGCCGCCGGGGGAAGTGGTCATGGGATCCAAGCCTATGACCTAACGCGCGGCACGCCGCTTGGCCCATACATCGAATGCCACCGCCGCCAGCAGCACGACGCCCTTCACGAGCATCACGCGCTCGCTCGGTGAGCCGATGAGGGACATGCCGTTGTTGATCACACCCATGATGAGACCTCCGGTGATCGCGCCCACTACCTTCCCGACGCCGCCCTGCACCGCCGCGCCGCCGATGAACGCCGCCGCGATGGCGTCGAGCTCGAAGGTGTTGCCGGCGGTCGGTCCGGCCTGGTTCAGCCGGCCCGCGAAGATGACCCCCGCCAGCGCGGCCAGCACGCCCATGTTGACGAAGATCCAGAACACGACCTGCTTGACCTTGATGCCCGACAGCACCGCCGCCTGGAGGTTGCCGCCGATGGCGTAGATCTGCCGCCCGAACACCGCGCGGTTCGTGAGCAGCGAGTACGCCAGCACGAGCAGGGCCAGCAGCACCAGCACCCACGGCAGGTTCCGGAACCGGGCCAGCTGGACCACCACGAACATGATGACCGCGGCGGCCGTGACGATCTTCAGCAGGAAGACCGGCAGCGGGTCGACGGCCTGGTGGTAGCCGAGCCGGGCGGTCCTGGTGCGCCACTGCGACAGTGCCATGCCCCCGACGACCAGGACGCCGACGAGCAGCGAGAACAGGTCCGCGCCGCCGAGCGCCCCCAGCCCGATGTTGCCGAAGAAGCCGTCGGTGAACCCGTTGGAAAGCGTCCTGACGGGGTCGGGGAAGGGGCCGATGCCCTGGTTGCCCAGCACGGTCAGCGTCAGCGCCCGGAACAGCAGCATGCCGGCGAGCGTGACGATGAAGGCCGGGATCCCGAAGTAGGCGATCCAGAACCCCTGCCAGGCCCCGATCAGCCCGCCCGCGACGAGGGTGAGCAGCAGCGCCACGGGCCACGGCACGCCGTAGTCGACCATCAGCACCGCGGCTATCGCGCCGGTGACGGCGACGACGGATCCGACCGACAGGTCGATGTGCCCGGCGATGATGATCAGGATCATCCCGATCGACAGGATCAGGATGTAGGAGTTCTGGACGATGATGTTCGAGATGTTCTGCGGCTGGAGGAGCGCGCCCTCGGTGAGGATCGTGAACAGCACCACGATCAGCGCGAACGCGATGTAGATCCCGCTCTGCCGGATGTTCAGCGAGATCCCGAACACCGTCGTCCGGGCCGGACCGGCCGAGTTCGGTGGCCCGGCCGGAGCGGTCGGGACGTCTGTGGGGGAGATGCTGCTCATCGGGTTGGATCCTTGCTCGTCAACGTCGTCATCAGTGTCATCAGGCGTTCCTGGGTGGCCTCGTGCCGGGGGAGTTCGCCGGTGATGTGACCGGCCGACATGGTGTAGATGCGGTCGCACAGGCCCAGCAGTTCGGGCAGTTCCGACGAGATGACCAGCACGGCCTTCCCGGCGTCGGCGAGGCGGTTGATGATCGAGTAGATCTCGTACTTGGCGCCCACGTCGATGCCCCGGGTGGGCTCGTCGAGGATCAGGACGTCGGCGTCGGTGAAGATCCACTTCGACAGGACGACCTTCTGCTGGTTGCCGCCGCTCAGCTTCCCGGTCACGCTCAGCACGCTCGGGGCCTTGATGTTCATGTCGTGGCGGAAGCCCTCGGCGACGCGGTACTCCTCGTTGTCGTCCACCCAGCCGCGCCGCGCCAGCCGCCCGAGGTCGGCGGCGGAGATGTTGCGTTTGATGTCCTCGATCAGGTTCAGGCCGTAGCGCTTGCGGTCCTCGGTCGCGTAGGCGATGCCGTGGCCGATCGCGTCGCGGACGCTCTTGATCTCCACCTGCCGGCCGTCACGGTAGACCCGGCCGGAGATGTCGACGCCGTAGGACCGGCCGAAGACGCTCATCGCGAGTTCGGTCCGGCCCGCGCCCATCAGCCCGGCCAGGCCGACGATCTCGCCGTGCCGTACCGACAGCCCGGCCCCGGACACCACCACGCGGTCGCGCTGGACGGGGGAGTGCACGGTCCAGTCCTCGATCCGGAACGCCTCCTCGCCGATCGACGGCTCGTGCGGCGGATAGCGGTGTTCCAGGTCGCGGCCGACCATGCCCGAGATGATGCGGTCCTCGGTGACGTCGTCGGCGCCCATGTCGAGCGTCTCGATCGAGCGGCCGTCGCGCAGGATGGTGACCCGGTCGGCGATCGCGGCGATCTCGTTCAGCTTGTGCGAGATGATCACGCAGGTGATGCCCTCGGCCCGCAGGCCGCGCAGCAGGTCGAGCAGGTGGGCCGAGTCCTCGTCGTTCAGCGCGGCCGTCGGCTCGTCGAGGATGAGCAGCCGCACCTCCTTCGACAGGGCCTTGGCGATCTCGACGAGCTGCTGCTTGCCGACGCCGATGTCCGAGACGGTGGTGACCGGGTTCTCGGGCAGGCCCACCCGGTCCAGCAGGGTCCGCGCCTGGTGGTTCGTGCGGTTCCAGTCGATCAGGCCGCGCCGGGACCGCTCGTTGCCCAGGAAGATGTTCTCCGCGATCGACAGCTGCGGGCAGAGCGCCAGCTCCTGGTGGATGATGACGATGCCCCGCTGCTCGCTGTCGCGGATGCCGGCGAACCGGCACTCCTGGCCGTCGAAGGCGATCTCGCCCTCGTACGAGCCGTGGGGGTAGACCCCCGACAGCACCTTCATCAGGGTCGACTTCCCGGCGCCGTTCTCACCGCAGATCGCGTGGATCTCACCCCGGCGCACGGACAGGTTCACGTCCTGGAGCGCCCGTACGCCGGGGAAGGTCTTGGTGATCTCCCGCATGCGCAGGATGTCGTCGGTCATTGCAGTTCGGAGGCCTCGTAGTAACCGGAGTCGACCAGCGTCTGGGTGTTGGACTTGTCGACGATGACCGGGTCCAGCAGGTACGACGGGACCACCTTGTTGCCGTTGTCGTAGTCCGTGGTGTTGTTGACCTCCGGCTTGCCGCCCTTCAGGACGGCGTCGGCCATCTTCACGGTCACGTCGGCGAGCTGGCGGGTGTCCTTGTAGATCGTCGAGTACTGCTCGTCGGCGAGGATCGACTTGACCGAGGCGAGCTCGGCGTCCTGGCCCGTGACCACCGGGTACGGCTGCTCAGAGGTGCCGTAACCGTTGGACTTCAGGGCCGACAGGATGCCGATCGACAGGCCGTCGTAGGGGGACAGCACGCCGTCGACGTGGTCGCCGCCGCTGTAGGTCTTGGTGAGGATGTCCTCCATGCGCTTCTGCGCGGTCGCCGGGTCCCAGCGCAGGATCGCGACCGTCTTGAAGTCGGTCTGACCGCTCTTCACGTTCAGGACCTTCTTGTCGATGTACGGCTGGAGGACCGACATCGCGCCGTTGAAGAAGAACGTCGCGTTGTTGTCGTCGGGCGACCCGGCGAACAGTTCGACGTTGAGGGGACCCTTGGTCGAGTCGTCCACCTTCAGGCCCTTGAGCAGCGAGGTGGCCTGCTGGACGCCGACCTTGAAGTTGTCGAAGGTGGCGTAGTAGTCGACGTTGGGGGAGTTGCGGATCAGCCGGTCGTAGGCGATGACCGGGATCTTCTTGTCGGCCGCCTGCTGGAGCTGGGTGGTGATGGCGGTGCCGTCGATCGAGGCGATGATCAGGAGCTTGGCGCCCTTGGTGATCTGGTTCTCGATCTGGTTGATCTGAGTGGGGATGTCGTTCTCGGCGTACTGGAGGTCGACCTGGTAGCCGAGCTTCTCCAGCTCCGCCTTCACGTTGTCACCGTCGGAGATCCAGCGTTCCGACGACTTGGTGGGCATC
This sequence comes from Herbidospora galbida, assembly GCF_005233835.1. Taxonomy (GTDB): domain Bacteria; phylum Actinomycetota; class Actinomycetes; order Streptosporangiales; family Streptosporangiaceae; genus Herbidospora; species Herbidospora galbida. Next base: position 12,863 of record NZ_SZQA01000066.1, read on the forward strand.
GTCACCCCGACCAGCGACCCGGCGGGGCCGGCGGCGGCCGACTGGGAGGCCTCCGCGTCAACGGTCTTCTGGGTGGACCCGCACGCGGCCAGTGTGGTGGCCAACAGGAGAGCGGCGGCGATCCGGGGGAATCTCACGTGCGTCATGCGAAGACTGTTATCGCTAACATAAAACGTGTCAATAGCTCGTTATGAAACCGAGTCAACGGAATGGGAGCGTTACCATCGCTTGATCGCCGACGGGACTGCTGCTACAACGACGGAACCCCCCAGAAATACGGTGTTCCGTGCAACAGTCGATCCTCACCACCGTCGCGCTCCCCGCCGCACTCGCGCTCATCATGTTCGGGCTGGGCCTGTCTCTCACCCTGCGCGACTTCGCCGACGTCGCCGCCCAACCCAAGGCCGTCGTGATCGCCCTGGTCGCCCAGGTGCTGATCCTGCCCGCCGTCTGCTTCGGCCTGGTCGTCGTCTTCGACCTCGAACCGCTGCTCGCGGTGGGCATGATGCTACTCGCCGCCTCGCCCGGCGGAACCACCGCCAACCTCTACAGCCACCTGTTTGGCGGCGACGTCGCGCTGAACGTGACGCTGACCGCCGTCAACTCGGTGCTGGCCGCCTTCACCCTGCCCCTCGTGGTCAACCTGTCGATCGGCCACTTCGTCGAAGGCGGCGGCGAACTCGGCCTCCAGGCCGACAAGGTCCTCCAGGTGTTCGCGCTGGTGCTGATCCCGGTCGTGATCGGCATGCTGGTCCGCGCCTGGAAGCGGTCGTTCGCCGACCGCGCCGACAAGCCGGTCCGCATCGCCTCGGCGGTCGTGCTGGCCGCCGTCATCGTCGGCGCGATCGTGCAGGAGCGCGAACGGCTGCTCGACCACCTCGCCTCGGTCGGCCTCGTCGCGGTGCTGTTCTCGGCGATCAGCCTGACCATCGGCTACTGGCTGCCCCGCCTGTTCCGCGTCGGCCGCCGCCAGGCGATCGCCTCGGGCATGGAGATCGGCATCCACAACAGCACCCTGGCCATCACGATCGCCCTGAGCCCGACCCTGCTGAACAACTCGACGATGTCGATCCCGCCCGCCGTCTACGGGGTGCTGATGTTCGGCACCACGCTGGTCTTCGGCTACGCGGTCAGGGGTTCGTCCAGATCCGGGCCAGTGTCGCCGGAAAAGGGATGACCTCAGGCTCCGACAGCAGTTCGCGCAGCCGCCGGTCGAACTCCGGGAGCCGCGTGCCGAAGCGGTGCCGGGTCGAACTCGACATCGAGTAGACCTCGGCGATCCGGGTCTCCGGGTCGCGGGTGAGGGTGCCGGCCGTCCGCATGGTCAGCCGCTTCGGGCCCTGCCAGCCCGCCGCCGCGATGATCTCCTCCTCGTCGCCGAGGCGCGGCACGCGGTATTCGCCGAGGAACTCGGCGATCAGTTCCTTGACCTGCGGTGGGATGCGGCCGGGCCGGTGCATCTCGGAGACCAGCACCAGGTGGCCGCCGGGCCGGACGAAGGTCCGCAGCCGGCCGGACATCAGCGCGCGGTCGGTCCAGTGGAACGACCGGCCGAACACCACAGCGTCGAGTTCGCCCGGCTCGAACGCCAGGTCTTCGGCCCGCGCGCGCAGCCAGGTGAGCGACGGGTCGCGGCGGCGGCCCCGCGCCAGCATGTCGGGGTCGGGGTCGACGCCGAGCACCCGTCCGCAGAAGGGGGCCAGCGCGACCGCGAGCAGGCCCGGCCCGCAGCCGATGTCGGCCACCACCGACTCGGGACCCAGGCCCAGCTCCTTCGCGAGGACCTCGGGCAGCTGCGCGGCGTAGGGAAGGCGGCCGAGCTCGTAGTAGTCGGCGGCTCCCTTGAACAGATCGTCATCCCGCGGCGGCACGGCGTCCTCCTTCCGGTCAGAGATCCAGTCCATCACAATCGGTCCATGACACACGAAGTACGCGGCGTGGTGGCCCGGGCCAAGGGCGCCCCGGTGACGCTGGAGACGATTCTCGTGCCCGACCCGGGCCCGGGAGAGGCGCTGGTCAAGGTGGAGGCGTGCGGCGTCTGCCACACCGACCTGCACTACCGCGAAGGCGCGATCAACGACGACTTCCCGTTCCTGCTCGGCCACGAGGCGGCCGGCGTCGTCGAGGCGGTCGGCGAGGGGGTCACCGAGGTCGAGCCCGGTGACTTCGTGATCCTGAACTGGCGCGCGGTCTGCGGCCAGTGCCGGGCCTGCCTGCGCGGCCGCCCCTGGTACTGCTTCAACACCCACAACGCCACCCAGAAGATGACCCTCGCCGACGGCACGGTGCTGTCCCCGGCCCTGGGCATCGGCGCGTTCGCCGACAAGACCCTGGTCGCCGCCGGGCAGTGCACCAAGGTCGACCCGGCCGCCGGCGCGGCCGTCGCCGGGCTGCTGGGCTGCGGCGTCATGGCCGGGTTCGGCGCGGCGATGAACACCGGCAACGTCGGCCGCGGCGACTCCGTCGCCGTCATCGGCTGCGGCGGCGTCGGCATCGCCTCGGTCATGGGCGCCCGCCTGGCCGGCGCGGCGAAGATCATCGCGGTCGACATCGACCCCCGCAAGCTCGAATGGGCGAAGAACCTCGGCGCGACCCACACGGTCGACTCCTCCTCGGCCGACCCCGTCGAGGCGATCCGCGACCTGACCGGCGGCAACGGCGCCGACGTCGTGATCGACGCGGTCGGCATCCCGAAGACGTACGAGCAGGCCTTCTACGCCCGCGACCTGGCCGGCACCGTGGTGCTCGTCGGCGTGCCGTCGCCGGAGATGCGCCTGGACCTGCCGCTCCTCGACGTGTTCGGCCGGGGCGGCGCGCTCAAGTCGTCGTGGTACGGCGACTGCCTGCCCACCCGCGACTTCCCGATGCTGATCGACCTGCACCTCCAGGGCCGCATCGACCTGGCGGCGTTCGTGTCGGAGGAGATCCCGCTCGACGGGGTCGAGGCGGCGTTCGAGAAGATGCACCACGGCGACGTGCTCCGGTCCGTGGTGGTCTGGAAGTGACCCGGATCGACCACGCCGTCACCTCGGGCACCTTCAGCCTCGACGGCCAGACCTTCGACGTCGACAACAACGTGTGGGTGCTCGGCGACGACGCCGAGTGCGTGGTGTTCGACGCGCCCCACGACGTCGACGCGATCCTGAAGGTGGTGGCCGGCCGCCGGGTGACGGCGATCCTGGCCACCCACGCCCACGACGACCACGTCCGCCAGGCCCCGGCACTGGCCGAGGCGACCGGCGCGCCGATCCTGCTCCACCCCGACGACCTGCCGGTGTGGCGGCTCACCCACCCCGACCGCGCCCCCGACGGCGAACTGGCCGACGGTCAGACGATCGAGGTGGGCGGGACGACGCTGACGGTCCTGCACACGCCGGGGCACGCGCCCGGGGCGTGCTGTTTCCACGCGCCGGACCTGGGGGTCGTCTTCACGGGCGACACCCTGTTCCAGGGCGGCCCGGGGGCGACGGGCCGGTCGTTCTCCGACCACGACACGATCGTGGCGTCGATCGCGGCCAAACTGCTGACCCTGCCGCCGGAGACCGTGGTGAAGACGGGCCACGGGCCCGACACGACGATCGGCGCGGAAAGCCACTGAGGTGCCACGCCGGTCGGATACGCCGAGGCGGGTCCGACCGGCGTGACGTCCGCACGGCGCCCGCCTCTCCCGCGCGCGCCGCGAACAGGTGTTTCGTACAGACCGGTGCGCCATGTCACGGAAAAGGATCTTTACAGTCACCGTGACGAATGTGATGATCAGCCGGTTTTTGAAACTTCTGTTCGAAAGGCCGGTATTGAAGATCTCACGATTAGCGTCGGGCAGGTTCGCCCGGACGCGCCGCCAGGTTGCCCTGGTCATGGTGCTGACCCTGCCGCTCTCGCTGATGACCGTCCCCGCGAGCGCCGAGCCGCTCACGCAGCCGCCGACGGCCCCGTTCGCGACGCCGCCCAAGCTCCCCGATTCGCCCGCCGAGTTGGCGCTGACCCAGGCCAAGAAGGACAACCGCCGCGTCGAGATCGAGTCGATGCGCTCCGAAAGCGCCACCTACTACGCCAACCCCGACGGCAAGACGGTGCGCATGGAGCTCAGCACCGAACCGATCCGCGTGCGGACCGCCGACGGCAGGGGTTTCACCCCGATCGACACCACACTGGTGGCGAAGGGCGGCGTCATCACGCCGCAGGCGGCGGCGGGCAGCCTCACGCTGTCCGACGGCCAGGACAAGACGCTGCTCAAGGCCGGAGCGGTGAAGATCACCACGCCGTCGGTTCTCCCCGAGCCCAAGCTGAAGGGCGACACCGCGACCTACGCGGACGCCTACGGGCGAGGCCGTGATCTGCAGGTGGTCGCGACGGCGTCCGGTTTCCGGCAGAAGATCGTCATCCGTCAGCGGCCCACCGGCCCGGTAACCTTCCGGGTGCCGATGGACCTGCCCGAAGGGCTTTCCTTCAAGGACCGAGCCGACCGGCCCACGATCGTCGATGCGAACGGCAAGAAGATCACCGAGGTGCGTCCCACCATGCTGCGCGACGCCAAGGCCGCCGACTCCACCGGTGCGATCGACACGGGGCGGACCGGCAGGGCCGACGTCGCCCTCGCAGATGACGGCAGGACTCTGGTCTTCACCCCGGACGCCGCTTTCCTGGCCGATCCGGCGGTCACCTACCCGGTGACCCTGCTCGCCGCCGCCGACGACTGGTATGAGGGCCACACCGGTCAGTGGGGCGACGGCGGCATGGACACGTGGATCAACGACGTCGACTACCAGGAGAGCTGGAACACCTTCACGCAGGACCAGATCGTGGTCGGCAAGTCGTACGCCAGCAACGTCGCCAAGCGCTGGCGCGGGTACCTGGAATTCCCCGACATTCCCGAAACCTTCGCGGGCGCCACCGTGGACAACGCCGACCTGCACCTGTGGAACTACCAGTCCAATGAGTGCGGCATCTCGGTCTACTCGGGCGTCACCGCCCGGCGCATCACCTCGGACTGGGACGAGCTGGACCTGGAATGGGGCAGTCAGCCGACCGTCACGAACACGGGCGCGGACACCGAATACGGCGCCTACGGCGACGACTGCACCGGCTCGATGGGCTACGCCTGGGATCTGACCCACTCACTCAACGGGATCGTCCAGGCATGGATCGACGGAGCCACCAACTACGGCATCCGGCTGACCGCCGGCAACGAGTCGGACCTGCGGAACTGGCGTCGCTACCGCTCCGAGGACGCGGGCGGTTGCCGCACGGCGCCGTTGGAGGACTGCAAGGGGCAACTCCATCCGCCCATCCTGACGGTGGACGTCGAGCTGCCGGAACCACCTCGCCGCGAAACGGTTGTCATCACCTCGAGTGAGCCGCTCACCTCGATCCCCGAGTACGAGGAAGCGCTGACCCGATCGGTGTACCTCCCTGAGCCCGGAGAGGTCGTCCCGGCGATGACAGAGGAGTTGGTGTCGGCCAACGCTCAGCTCAGAGACGGCGAAGGATCTCTCATCGGCACGGACATGCTGTCCCCGGCCGATCCCGGCGAGGCTGACGACGCCGGCCCCCAGGATGGTGAGGACACGGTCGCGCCCAAGGTCGTGTCGACCGAACCGGCCGACGGTGCGATCGAGGTTCCGCTGGATTCCCCGGTTCGGGTGACGTTCAGCGAGCCGGTGGCCGAAGTCGACATCGTTCTGAAGGACGCTCAGGGCGTGGCGGTCGCGGGAAGTTCCGAGTACGACCCGGCAGAGGTCGTGACCTTCACTCCGGCGCAGGCACTGAAGCCGGGCACGACGTACACAGCCGAGATCGATGGGGCGATCGACCTGTCGGAGAACTGGATGGGGTCCCACACCTGGTCGTTCACCACCGTGAATCAGGTCGCGGGGCACTGGACGTTCGACGAGGAAGACGGCCGTACGGCCGCCGACTCCTCCGGCCACGATCATCACGCGAGCCTGACCGAAACCGCGTCGTGGATCGCCGGCAAGGACGGCGGCGCGATCTCGAACCAACCTTCCCAGGCGCGGATCGCCGCCGCGGGTGAGGCGGCCCGATCGCAGAAGCCTGTTGAGGTGACCGACGAGACGACCGCCACGAGCATCATGTACGCGCTACCGGACGGTACGTTCCGCAGCGAGTTCACCGCCGGTCCGATCCGCGTCAGGCAGGGTGAGGGCTGGGTGCCGATCGACACCGGCCTAGTCGAACTGGACGGCATGCTCAAACCCAGGGCCGTGGCCGCAGGGGTGTCCACGCGGATCTCCACTGGCGGTTCGGGCCAGTTCGTCACGATGAGCACCGACGATGGCGACTCATACGGCCTGCGCTGGCCGACCCCGCTGCCCAAGCCAACCGTCAAGGCGAACGTCGCCACCTACCCGGATGCCGCGGGCAAGGGCGCCGACCTCGTCGTCACGGCGTTGCCGACCGGCTTCCGTCACGACGTGGTCCTGCGGGAGCGTCCGGCCAAACCGCTGGAGATCCACATCGGCGTGGAGACCGGGGACCTGGCGCTGACCGAGGGCAAGGGCGGCCGTCTGCTGCTGTCCGATGGCAAGAAGCTGGTGGCGTCGGCGCCGCGGCCGGTGATGGTCGACGCGTCCAAGGCCAACCGCGAGGCGATCGCCGCCGACGTGGTGACCGAGGCCGGCAAGACCGAACTGGTGCTCAAACCCGACCACGGCTTCCTCTCCGACCCGGACACCGAGTACCCGGTCCGCGTGGACCCCACCATCACGCTGCCGGCCAACGACGACGTGGACGTGTGGGCCTCCAACGTCTCCGGATGGCCCGCCGATCCCACCGCACCCCAGCTGGCGGCGGGCCGCTACTACGGTGAGTTCACCCGGACCCACCTGCGCTTCTCCACCGCCGATCTGGCCGGTGCCACGGTGACCAACGCCAAGCTCGCGCTGACCACCATCGAGTCCGACCCCTGCGGGACCCAGGCCGGTGCCGGCATCCAGGTCCGCCGCCTGACCGGAAGCTGGAGCGAGACCGCTCTCACCTGGGGCAACAAGCCCGCGAGCACCACCGAGGACGCCGTCACCAACCGAAACGGCGTCGGTATGTCATGCGACGGCGAGCCCGGACCGATGGAGTGGACGATCACCGGGATCGCCCAGGACTGGGCGTCCGGCGCCGCCAACCACGGACTCGTGCTGATGCAGCCGAACGAGACCCAGACCACCCAGAACTATCGCATCTTCGCCTCCAGCGAGGACTACATCAGCTGGGGATCGCAGCCGACGCTCACCGTCATCACGGCGGGCCCGGCCTCGGCTCCGGCGATCGGCGCGCTGTCCGCCACCCCCGCCCAAGTCGTGAACGGCACCACGACCATCACCTCGCTCACCCCGGTGCTGGCGGGAACCCTCACCGACGCCGCGGGCGGGAACCTCACGGGACAGTTCGAGATCGAACACAACGGCGCCCAGATCTGGGCCGGTGATTCGCCCGCCGTCGCCTCCGGCAACCAGGCCCTCGTCACCGTCCCCGCCGGGAAGCTGACCGACGGCCTGCAGATCCGCTGGCGGGCGCGGGCGGCCTCGGCCACCGTCCAGTCGGCGTGGTCGGCATGGCAGCAGGCCGTGGTGGACGTGCCGAACCCGACCGTCGGCCAGTTCCAGGTCACGCCCTCCTCGCAGGCGAACGTCACGACCAGCCTGACCCCGACCCTGCACGCACTGGTCACCGACCCCGCCGCCCAGCCGCTCCGCGCCGAATTCGAGGTGGAGGGCGGTGGCCAAACCTGGACGGGAGCCGTCACCGGAGTGGCCTCCGGCACTCAGGCCACCGTCACCGTCCCCGCCGGGACCCTGACCGACGGCTGGCAGGGACGCTGGCGAGTCCGCGCGGTCAACACCGACACCACGATCGGCTCGCCCTGGTCGGACTGGCACGACCTCACCGTCGACCTGCCCGATCCCGTCTCGGAACCCGCCGTGGCCGCCCTCCAGGTCAGCCCATCTGCGCAGGTGAACGGTGCCACGGTGACCTCCACCCGGACTCCGTCGCTGCTCGTCCAGGTCGCCGACCCGGCAGGCAAGCCGCTGCGGGCCGAAGCCGAGATCGAGCACGACGGCGCCCAGATCTGGACCGGCGCCGCCGACAACGTCCCGGCCGGCACTCAGGCCGGCATCCCCGTCCCGGCGGGCACGCTGACCGATGGCTGGCAGGTGCGCTGGCGGGCCCGCGCCCTCTCGGCCACGGCCACCTCGGCGTGGTCGGACTGGCAGACCCTCACCGTCACGGTGCCCAAACCCACCGCCACCGGCGCGGCCCTCACCCCGTCCAAGGTCGTGGACGGCGCCACGGTCACCACCACCCTCACACCCAGACTGACCGCCACCCTCACCAACCCCACCGGCCAGCCGCTCCGCGCCGAGGCCGAGATCGAACACGACGGCGCCCAAGTGTGGACCGGCGGGGTGGACGGCATCGCCTCCGGCGCCCAGGCCACCATCACGGTCCCGGCGGGGGAGCTCACCGACGGGTGGCAGATCCGCTGGCGCCTGCGCGCCGTCGCCGGCCAGGACGCCTCGCCATGGTCGGACTGGCAGCAGGTGACCATAGACGTCACCCAACCCGGCGAGGAGCCGCTGGCCCAGACCGACGGGCCGGTGATCAACACTGACCAGAGCTTCACCGTCGCCGCCTGGTCGCGCTGGAGCGACAAGGACGGCGACTTCACCCTCGCCGAGCAGAAGGGCACCCACCAGGCACCCTTCCGGCTGGGCAACACCCCTGGCGACGGCCTGGTGTTCACCCTGACCAGCGCCGACACCGCCAACGCGACCACCGAGGGCGTGCTCTCCGGCGTCGAACCACCGGTGGACGAATGGTTCCACCTGGCCGGTGTCTATGACGCCACCGCCGGAACCGCTTCGCTCTATCTCAACGGAGCTCTCGTTTCGACTGCTCCGGTGAGCTTCCCCGCCTGGCACGCGGACAGTCCGACGACATTGGGCAGCAAGGTCAGGGGAGACCTCGACGATCTACGGTTGTTCCAGCGGCCCCTCGACGCCACCGAGATCGCCGCGCTGGAGACGGGTCCGGTGGCCTCTCGGAGCAAGGCGCCGATGATGCAGACCGCCATGTCGAACACCGGCGGCGATTTCGACTACGAGCGGGTGAACCTGCAGAACTGCCAGGTCAGCGGAACCGAAACCGGTTATGCGGTGTACGACGCGCGGATCCGCGAGAAGCCGTACAACTCATGCTGGTCTTCGTATCTCTATATGCAGGACTACGAGGAGGATGATTCGACGGGGAGAATGAAGAAATCGTTCTGCAAGAGCTTTATCAGGCACCGGATCGCACAGGGGTTGTGCGGTGTCGGTGAGGAGCTCTTCGACGACGACTACGCTCTCCGATTCCGCGCGACCTGGGTCATGGACGCCTATCTCGGCGACGCGACGGGGAACTCGGTGGTGGATGGTGCCGGTACCGGCATCAAACCGACCGACATCAGGGTCTGGTTCATGATCGACGAGTTCGCCATCGTCGATGACGACGGAAGTGTCGTCGTTCCGGGGTCGGCGTTGAGCGGGCTGCCGATTTCGTTGGAGATACGCCCGCAGACGGGCACCTTCAGTGACGGTAGCTGCGAAGCCGATCACGAGACGAAGACGAAGGACATCTCGGCGTGGCGGACCAGTCCGTGGGAGCTGTTCAAGGTCTCGGCCACCGTCGATCCTTCGGATGCGTTCATCTGCACCATCGCGCCATACATCATCATTGATGACAGTGGAATTTTCGATATCGAAATAAAGGCATGGAGCGACAAGGCTCTCGACAGCGAGGGCAAAGTGGTCGGGATTCGGCGGCACGGGGTCGGGGCGCCTCACTTCCTGAGCTGGGTGCCGAACTTCCGCTGCGACAGCCTGAAGTTCGGCGCCAACAACCCGGATGTCCCCGACCGGTTCCGTGGCTGCATCAACACCAGGGCGAAACGTGTATTCGTCATGTCGAAGAGCGATGACAGTGAATTCATCGAGATCATCGATCATATCGAGGACGCTCTAGAGGAGAACAATTCCCATCTCCAGCCCCCTCTTCGTCCCGGGCATGACTGGAGTAGGCCGGGCTATCCGCCCACGCGAAAGCCGGTGGGCGGCAGGCAGAACAAATTCATATACGGCAACTGGGCGGCACCCAGGTATGATGAAGACGGCGATGACGATCGTGGAAAGCCCTTGGTTCGCGGCACGCCCGGAGAAACGCCTGACGTGAACAGGAAGCATTTCTCGAGAATCAATCTTCATATGGACGTGGGAACCGTTGACGAGATGAACTGGTTGATCTCGCCTCCGCTCAACGACCCGAACGCGACCGAAGAGGAAATCAAGAAAGACAAGGCGAAACGTGCTCGCGAGGCCGCAAGCATCAACCTCTGCAAGTACTATATGCCGGAGAAGTATAATCCGCCGTACCGGGCGGACAAGATGCCTTACAAAAAATCCACGGCATGTGACGAGTATCCGTTCGCCTCGACGATCAACGGGGCCGCCTATGCTGAAGGTCATTATTCCATCCGGGCCGTGAACGGTAGACAGAACAAACTCCAGGGCGACGAGCTCCTCGCATTCTACGGAGACTATCGGGTGGGTGCGGATAATCCGTTCTGGGTGCTCATATCGCCGTGATGTGAGCCTGATATGAAAAGGGGCGGGAAGTGGTATGTTGGCACTTCCCGCCCTTTGTCTCGGAAGCTGGATGGTCCCTGTGTCCGCTTTTCCTCCAGAGAATCAACTGCGTGTCCTGGCCGAACACGGCATCTATGACTCCTTCATGGCGCACTGGGTCAGCGTCGAGGACGTTTACGAAGTGGCCCGGCGGCTCGACGCCGACCCGGAGAAGGCGGTGAGGTGTGATTTCCACGCCGCACGATCGTCCGAAACCAGGACCCGCACCGGTTCTCGGCGGCGGGCCTGGATCGCCCGGCTCGCCGCAGGCTGGTCGCTGATCGTTTACCTCGACGGCTTGATGCCGGATTCGGATCCGCTCAGCCTGGGAGGGCAGCGGGTCTTCGATGTCGCGTGCATCACCGGGCTCGACGAGATCGACGAGCTCTTCTACACCCATGACGGTGTGAGTACGGGCACCCTCTACGACGAGGAGGAGTACCGCGTCCACTGGGCCGATCTGACCTACGACGTCAGCACGACGGCCGGGCAACTGGAGGAGTATCTGACCGTCCTGGGCAGAGTCTCCGGACGTTTTCTCGACCGTGACTTCTTCTCATCACAAGGACTGATGATCGACGTCAAATGACCCGGGAATGTGTCGCATGTGATGTTCGTGTGAAGTCACAGCGAGGCTCCCACTCCGACGATGGCCAACGTCAGCCCGCCCACCGAGAGGATCGCGCCGGCTATCGCCGCGACGCGGCGGCCCGGGAGGCGGGCCCAGTACATGAGCACGTAGGGCAGGAAGCCCAGGCCGCCCAGCCCGACCCCCGCCAGGCTCAGCGCGGCCAGCACGCCCTTGGTGCCCGTAGGCACCGCCCGGTCGCCCTCGGGGGTGAGCTGGGCCGGGGTGACCTCGCCGGTCTCGGAGTCGGGGGAGGCGTGGACCGCGATCGACGGGCCGCCGGAGGCGGGGGTGAAGACGCCGTCGCAGTCGTAGCGGCCCTGGCCCAGGGTCACGCACGACGTCACGGTCAGCGTGCCGGGGGTGCCCTCCTGGCCGGTGGCCAGCAACAACGATGGGACCGAGCCGTAGATGGACAGGCCGCACACGGCGAGCCAGCACAGGATCAGGACGATCTTCCCGATGGGGCCGGGGCCCGGAGTCTTGCTCATGTGGCCCAGTTTGTCTGGGACGACTTGTACGGGTCTTGTAACGTACTTTGCCCTAGAAAGTATGATCTTGGCGTCCCGGACTTTTCCGTACAGGGAGCCGAAATGGCCGACGAATACACGAATCCGCGTGCCGACTACGCGGCCAGACTCAATACGAACACGCCGCACGCGGCGCGCATCTGGAACTACTGGATGGGCGGCAAGGACAACTACGCCGCCGACCGCCAGGCGGGCGACGCGGTCGCGTCGGTCTACCCCGACATCGTCACGATGGCCAAGCAGTCGCGGAAGTTCCTCATCCGCACGGTGAAGTGGGTGGCCGAGGAGGGCGGCGTCACCCAGTTCCTCGACATCGGCACCGGCCTGCCCACCATGCAGAACACCCACGAGGTCGCCCAGTCGGTGCACCCCGACGCCCGGATCGTGTACGTCGACAACGACCCCATGGTCCTGGTGCACGCCCGCGCCCTGCTGGTCAACACCACCCCCGAGGGCGTGACGACCTACGTCGAGGCCGACTACCACGACCCCGAGCTGATCGTCGCCGACGCCAGGAACGTGCTCGACTTCACCAAGCCGATCTGCGTCATGTTCATGGGCGTGCTCGGCTACGTCGAGAAGCTCGACGAGCTGAAGTCGATCGTCGACCGTGTCATGGCCCACGTCCCGTCGGGCAGCTACATGATCTTCTGGGACAGCTCCGAGGGCGACGAGATCGGCGACGGGGCCGACAAGCTGGTGGAGTCGGGCGGCGTGCCCTACTACCTGCGCAGCGTCGAGGAGCTCAAGTCGGTCTTCGAGGGCCTGGAGTTCGTCGAGCCCGGTCTGGTCCCGCTGTCGCAGTGGCACCCGACCGAGTACGAGCGCCCCATCGACTCCTTCGGCGGCGTGGCCCGCAAGCCGTAGGCATGCGAACGGCGGCCGGACCGGGCCGGCCGCCGTTTCGGTCGCGTCAGTCGTCGTCGTCGTCGGCGTCGTCGGCGTCGTCGGCGTCGTTCGCGTCGTTCGCGTCGTCGGCGTCGTCGGCGTCGTCCGCGTCGTTCGCGTCGTCGGCCTCGTCCGCGGGGGCCTGGACGACCGTGCCCTTCGCCGCGTCGACGTAGACCTCCTTGACGGTCCCGTCGGTGCCGGCCACCTCGATCTCCCAGGTCGTGCCGTCGAGATCGGACGAGACGACCCATCCGCCGGCGACCTGTCCCACCGCGGTGCGCTGGGCGGCGTCGACGAGCACCGTCGGCCTGGCGGGGGCCTTGTCGGGGGTCTCGGTGCTGTCGCTGTCGGCCGACGCGATCCCGACCCCGGTGACGCCGGCGGCCAGGGCGGCGGCGAGGACACCGGTGGCGATGGCGGTCTTCCTGCGCATATTCGTCTCCTTCTGATGCTTCGTGCTTGTTCCTCCACCATCGGGGACCCGGGCCTATCGAGGCCCTGCCGGTTTCCTAAGGATTTCCGAAGTCCACGATCACCCGTGCGCCCACCGGGCCGTTCCGGACGCTCAGCGACCCGCCGGACTCCTCGGCCGTCCGCCGGGCGATGTCCAGCCCCAGCCCGGTCGAGCCGGCGCCGCTGGCCCCCCGTTCCACCAGGCCGGGGTCGGGGAAGCCGGGGCCCTCGTCGCCGACGGTCAGCCGGGCGCCGCCGGGCCGTCCGGTGAGCTCGACCGCGAACGCGGTGCCCTCGGGGGTGTGCGCGAACACGTTCTCCAGCAGCAGGTCGACGAGCGCGGCCAGGTCTTCGGCGCGGACCGGGACGGGGAGGGGGCCGGGCGAGAGCCGTACCGAACGAGGGCGGTTCTGGTCGTCGGCCAGGGCCGACCAGAACGCGACCCGCTCGGCGACCACCTCCGCCGCGTCGCAGCCCGGCCCGCGTTCGGCGCCCGACCGGCGCGCCTCGGTGATGACCTGGGTGACCATCCGTTCGACGCTGGCCACGGCCGTGCCGACGCGGGCGGCGTCCTCGCGGTCGCGCATCGCGTCGACCTCCAGCCGCAGCGCCGTCACCGGGGTGCGCAGCCGGTGGGACAGGTCGGCGACCGACTCGCGCTCGCGCCGCAGCAGGCCGTCGATCCGCCCGGCGAGCTGGTTGAGCGCCGCGCCGACGTCGCGGATCTCCGGCGGGCCGTCGGGGGTCACCCGCGCG
>NZ_SZQA01000067.1 GCF_005233835.1 Herbidospora galbida
CGCGCTCGAGCCGGGCCGGCCGCTGGGCGATCGGCGCCGCCCTCACGATCGCCCTCGGCGTCGGCGCCGGCTGGGCCGCCTCCCAGTTCGCGGCCGGGCCGGCCGACGTACCGGCCCGCTTCACCGCGGCCCCCGACGCCTGCGCGTCGCTGACCACCACGCAGATCACCCGCCTGCTCGGCACCCAGGCCAACGCCGAACCCACGCCGGACGGCGGCTGCCGCTGGATCAACCGCTCCGGCGGCACCGAGGTGGTCGTGGGCTACCGCCTGACCACCGGAGCCGCCCCCGCCCGCCCCGACGGCGCCGAGAACCTCACCGGCGTCGCCGACGAGGCCTACGTGGCGCCCGCCGACGGCGGCGCCACCGTCTGGTTCCGGAGAAGCAACCTGTCCGCCCAGGTCACCTACAAGTCGCCCGGCGACGACACCAGGGAGCGCGCCCGCCAGGCCGCCCAGCTGGTCGCGGCCGGAATCGGCTGACCAAGGAGTCCCCCCATGCCCGAAGACCCCCAGAAGCCCCGGAACCACCTGCGTGCGGTTCCCCCGCCCCCGGAGGACACGCCCCCCGCGGACCCGCCGGGCGAGGCCTTCGGTGCTCCGGTACGGGATTCGCGCCCCCACGCCTACGACGAGGACGACCCGGCCACGGGCGAGATCCCCAAGACGACCGGCACGAGCCTGCCGTTCGTCCGCCGCACGGGCGAATCGGGCGTACCGATGATCGGCGACCCGACGAGGGTCGCCTCGTGGCGCAACGAGGCCGCCGACCCGGAACCGCCGGCGGAGGAGACCCCTGCGGCGTCGGATGACGCCGGCCCGGACGAGTCCGACCCGTTCGGGGCGATGCTCCGCGACCTGGACAAACCGGCACCGTCTGCGGAGCCCGTCCCGAGCGCCGACGCGACCAAGCGCCTGGACGCCGGGGACACGCCCAAGCGCCCCGGCGACGGGGAAGTGGCGGACGGGCCCAAGGTGGGCGAGCCGCCCGCTCGGCCGCAGGACGGCGATCCCACGGGCATCGACCCGGCGACCACGCGGTTACGTGAGAGCGCCTCCGAGTTGCCGCGGCGGATCCCGAAGTCGTCCACCAGGCAGTCGGCCACCCCGTCGTCCCCGCCGTCTGACCGGCCGGGCTGGTTCGACACCCCGGCCAGCCAGCCCCGCGCGCCGCAGACCCCGGAGACCCCGCCCGGCCAGCTCCGCCCGCCCGCGATGTTCGGCGCGCCCGTCCCGGAGGGCCCTCCCGAGGGCCGGTCCGATTTCCGCGACTTCAGCCGCCCGGACGCCCCCGGACGCGGCGGTGGCCCGGTGCCCAACGGCCCCTCCGACCGGCACGCGCCGGGCGCCAACGGCGTCTCCCCGATCGGCGACGGCGCCGGTTCCGGCCGCCGCTCCGGCCAGGCCCCGAACCAGGGCACCGCCCCCGGTCAGGGCTTCGACGCCTTCGGCTCCCACCGCCCCTCGCAGCCCCCGGCGCCCCCGCCCCAGCCGTGGCCCTCGGGGGGACCGGACTGGCCCGGCATGCCGGAACCGCCCGCCGACCCACGCCGCCCCTCGCCGACCCCCCAGCCGCCCGCCTTCGGCGGCCCGGCCCCGCAGTGGCCCGGTGCGGAGTCCTCGACCGGCCCGCAGTGGCCCGGTGTGGAGTCGCCGTCGGGTCCGCAGCGGCCGGTTGCGGAGTCCCAGAGCGGTCTCCAGTGGCCTGGTGTGGAGTCGTCGGTCGGTCCGCAGTGGCCCGGTGCGGAGTCCTCGACCGGTCCGCAGTGGCCTGGCGTCGAGTCGCCTTCGGGTCCGCAGCGTCCGGGAGGGGAGCCTCAGAGCGGTCCCCAGTGGCCCGGTGTCGAGTCCCCGTCAGGTCCGCAGCGTCCGGGGGCGGAGCCTCAGAGCGGTTCCCCGTGGCCGGGCGCGGAGTCCTCGACAGGTCCGCAGTGGCCTGGGGCCGAGTCCAAGAGTGACGCCCCCTGGCCGGGGGCGGAGGCGTCGCCCACCGCCAAGTGGCCGGGCACCGAATCCCCGGCGCCCGAGTCCCGGCAGGAGTCCTCCGGTCTGACCGCGCCGGGTTCGGCCTGGTCCACCCCGTCCGAAGGCACCGCCTGGCCTCCGCAGGAGCCCCCGGGCCCGCATGGCCACGTCCCCCGGGGCAGTGAGCGGTGGCGCGGGCCGGGGGACGCGAACCAGCCTCCGCAGGGCCCATGGAACCCGCAGGCACCCCAGAACCAGGAGGGGCCGGAGGGCACGGCGGTGCTGTTCCAGCCGCAGGCCAACGGCGCCCCGAGCGGGGGCGGCGACCCGTGGCAGGCGCAGAGCGGCTGGCAGCAGCCGAACTCCGGTCCGTGGCAGGGCACCACCCAGCCGGGCTGGGCGCAGCCTCCCGGGCCGCCGACCAGGAACAAGTGGCTCTGGCCGCTGATCGCGGCCGTGGTGGTCCTGGTCGTGGCGGGCGGCACGTTCGTCTTCTTCCAGACGACGGGTGGCGAGGACACGCCGCAGACGGCGCCGCCGCCGAAGGCGGGGGCCTCTCCCGAGGCGTCGGGCGCGGCTCCTCCGGCGGCGGGCGACGATCCGAAGGGCACCGACTTCGACGTCTGCGCGATGCTCGACCCGGAGCAGACCGAGCGGCTGGTCCCGGCCGCCAAGATCGACATGCGGATGTCCGACGAGCGCGACGGGAACCTGGTCAGCTACGTCAGGTGGACCTGCGAGTGGACCAACCGCAACATCTCGTTCGGCGAGTTCAACCGCCAGCGGCAGATCACCGTCAACGTCGCCCGCTACGAGGCGATCGGCGACACCACCGCCGACAAGGCCGCCTCGATCCAGTTCGACGGCGAGAAGCGCCAGTACGACTACACCGCCTCGGTCTCCAACGAGGAGCGCTACTACTCCAAGCCGGAGGTGTTCACCGGCATCGGCCAGGCGGCGGTCGCCCAGTACCAGTGGACGCGGGAGGACGACTACCGCTACGCCTTCGGCACCGGCATGGGCCGGGTCGGCAACATCACCTTCGACGTCAAGTACGAGGCCAGCCAGCAGCACAAGGAAGCCGACGTCCTCACCAACGACACCAAGCAGTCGATCACCGAGGAGAACGCGATCCGGGAGGTCAAGGCCCTGCTGACCCAGCTCGCCCAGTCGGCCGAGGCCTGGTACGCCAAGAAGCCGCTGCCGTTCGCCGGCAAGGCCCGGCCGAGCCCCACCCCGACGGCCAGCCCGTCGCCGGTCAAGATCGCGCTGCCGCCGAACTGTGTGGCGATGAACCCGACGGCCGCGAAGCTGGTCCCGCAGACCGGGGGCCTGGCGCAGTCGCTCACGGAGGGCAAGGCGAAGCTGACCGAGTGTCAGTGGTGGAACGACGCCATGCCGGTCGAGGGCGGCAAGGTCCGCTGGCGGAACCTGCGGATCGGCATCCGGGAGTTCCCGAACGCCGAGATGGCCCGGTTCTACCTGGTCGACGAGCGCGGCAAGAGCCGGGGGACGGCCGGTTCGAAGATCGGCGGGATCCAGTGGAGCAAGATCCAGAAGATCCCGGGTCTGGGCACCGACAACTACGGCCAGGCGATCAGGCAGCAGACCGAAACGGCCTACAGCGGTGCGTACGAGGTCAAGGTCATGCAGGACAAGTACGTCGTGACGGTCCTGTTCGGCGGCGCCGACCGCCCGGCCGGGACCGAGATCAACAACACCGGTGCGGTGCTCATGCCGCTGCCGGAGGCCGCCGCCGGGGCCAAGGAGATGGCGAAGGGTCTGCTCGCGACGCTGTGAGCCGGGTTCCCCCTGGGTAGGTAAGCGGTAACGACCTATCCGGGGGGAATCATGGCCGCTTGCGAAGTATGCGGAAACGACTACGACATGACGTTCGAAATCCACGCCCAGGGCGCCGTCCACACGTTCGACAGCTTCGAGTGCGCGATCACCAGAATGGCGCCGATCTGCGAACACTGCGGCTGCCGGATCATCGGCCACGGCGTGGAGGCCGACCGCAAATGGTTCTGCGGCGCCCACTGCGCCCGCTCGATGGGCGCGTCGGAGATCGTCGACCGCGTGATGGCGTAACCGCACCCGAAACCCCGAGCGATCACCCGAACCACCGGGCGATCGCTCGGGACCGGGCATCGGCATCCATCACGAGTAGTGGATCAAGACCTCTCCGTCGGAGCCGAGGTCCGCGAGGGTCCGTCTCGTGGCCCCGCTGGCCGCGTCCACCGCGAGCACCTCGCGCCCGTCGCGCACGATCAGCGTGTCCTCGTTGAACCACCCGATCACCTCGCCGGACGATCGCAGCGGCCTGGGTCCGCAGATCCCGGACGCGCAGGCCCCGGCATACCTCCGCCCGGAGGGCGAGAAGACCAGGCTGTCCATCCCGTCGTAGGTCCGCGACCGGGCCCCGTCAGGCCCGTACACGACCCCGCCCGACGTCACCGCCCCGCCCGGCGCGAACCCGAAGTCCGTCTCCGGCGACGCGACGGGCACGTAGGCCGAGCGCCGCGCGGCGACGTCCACCAGCACGAAGCCCGTCCGGCCCGCCTCCGACGACACCGTCAGCAGCACCCGCCCGCCGTCCCGGGACCAGACCGGAGAGTCCACCGCCAGCGGCGGCTCCACCGTCGGCACGGTGAAGGTCTCCCCGTCCCGCGTGAAGGTCACCACGTTCCCGTCGGCCGCCCGCAGCGGCGCCCAGTTGATCTCCGCCAGGGTCGACCCGTCCGGCGACACGACCGGATGCCGTTGCCGTTCGATCGGCACGAAGGAGTCACGCGACCGCACATACGACCGGATGCTCATGATGGACGTACTGACGCTGAACGACGTCAGCCGCACCGGGTCGGACGGGTGCTCGTAGACCGACCCCGGCAACTCGGGCACCCGCAGCGAGGTGAACGCCGAGGAAGGCGGACCCGTCAACCGGGGCGGCTCGGGCCGCGACGCCCACACCGCCACCCCCAGGGCGGCGGCCGCCACGGCCAGCGCCGCCCCCGCGACCAGGACCCGCCGACCGACCCGGCGGGAGGCCGCCGGAACCCGTCCGAGCAGCCGTAACAGCACGTCAGAAGAGGCGGGCCGGGCGAGCGGGTCCTTGACCAGGCAGGCCGCGACCACCTCGCGCAGGTCCCCGGTGAGCGGCCCGAGGTCGGGCTCTCCGCGCAGCAGCCGGTTCAGCACCGCGGGCACCGAATCGGCCCCGAACGGCGGTCTCCCGGACGCCGCGAACACCACCGTGGCCGCCCACGCGAACACGTCGGCCGCCGGGCCGGGCGGCGACTCCCCGAGCTGCTCCGGCGCCATGTAGGTGGGAGTCCCGACCGCTCCGGTGCCGGTCGTCTCGGCGTCCACCGCCCGCGCGACGCCGAAGTCGATCACCCGGGGGCCGTCGCGGCCGACGATCACGTTCGCCGGCTTGAAGTCGAGGTGCACCACCCCGGCCCGGTGGATCGCCGACAGCGCCGTGATCGTCCCGACCGCCACCGACCGCAGCGACCCCCCGCCCAACGGTCCGCGCTCCCTGACCAGGGCCTGGAGCGTCGGGCCTTCGACGTACTCGCTGGCGATGTAGGGCACCCCGTCGGCGACCCCGAACCCGAGCACCTGCGCCGCGCAGAACGAGGCCACCTCCGGCAGCACCTCGGCCTCGCGCAGGAACCGCTCGGCCGCGCCGTCCTCCGGCATCGCGTGCAGCACCTTCACCGCCACCTGCCCGCCGTCGGGCGCGGCGGCCAGGTAGACGGTCCCCTGCCCGCCGGCCCCCAGGGTCCGCAGGATGGTGTAGCCGCCCAGCCGGGTGCCCTCCACGGAGGGTCAGCTCCGCAGGAAGAACAGCTGCACGAGGGGGTCGTCGCCGGGCAGGTCGAGCTCGACCAGGGTCCGGGTGGTCTCGCCGGAGAAGTCGATCACGTCGGCGCGGTACTCGCCCTTCTTCTCCCGGGAGAAGAGCAGGTGGGTCGCGTCGAACCAGCCGAGCATGCCGTCGCCCCGCGCCGAGGGCACGCCGCCCCGCCGCGCGCCGGTGGCGGTGTCCCAGACGCAGAAGACGTGCCGTTTCTCGCACTGGGTCGTCACGAACGACCGGCCGTCGGGGGAGAACCAGGCCGTTCCCGCCGGGAGCCCCACCCAGTGGAAGCTGCGCAGGGCGCGTCCGGCGAGGTCGTGGAACCGCACCCCGAACCGGCCCTCGGGGGTCAGGTAGGCCGTGGCGACCTCCCGGCCTTCGGGCGTCCACCGGAAGGCGGGCAGCGCGCCGAGCCGCACCTCGGGGTCGGCGGCCAGGAACGCCTCCCGGTCGGCGTCGTTGGCGGTCTCCACGACGGTCGCCGCGCGGGTGGCCGGGTCGACGACGACGAACCCGAAGGGCGCGATGTCGGTCTCCGTGCCCTCGGTGATCCACAGCGACAGCATCAGCCGGGTCCCGTCGGGTGACCAGGTCGGATGGTGCGCGCTGAGCGGGGCGGAGATGGTCGGCACGGTGAACCGCCGGCCGCTGCCCCGGTCGGTGAACTCGACGTCGAGCCGCTCCTTGGCGGCCACGAACAGCTCGTCGATCGTCGCCGTCCAGCGCCCGTCGGGCGAGACGACCGAGACGTGGTTGTCGCCGCCGGTCCGGTCGAAGCCCGCGCCGTCGCGACTGCGCGCGAACGCCGCCGTCGCGTCGGCCGAGACGCTGGCCCGGTAGGAGGCCAGCCGCAGCGGATCGCCGGGCCTCTCGTTCAGCACCCCGCCGGTGAGCGCCAGCGGCGAGGGCCCGGGGGTGGGGAACGCGGCCGGGCGCGGCGTATACGTGGGGGTCGTCGCCGCCTTCCGCGCCTGCGAGGCCGGAGCGGGCGCGAGCAGGTACCCTCCCGCGCCGGACACCAGCGCCAGCGCCAGCCCGCCCGCCGCGAGGGCGACCGCGCCGCCCTTCCCTCTCTTCTCGGGGGAGGTACGGCTCACGCCCATCTTGGGCGCCACGACCACCTGGGGCGCCGACGGGGGCAGCACCGTGTCGAGGGCCCCCGCGTGGCCGAGCAGCCGGAGCAGCGTCTCCTCGGCTCCCGGCCGGCCCTCGGGCTCGTCCGCGAGACAGTCGGCGACGAGGTCGCGCAGCGCCCCGGAGAGCGGCCCGAGATCCGCCGCCCCGTACGAGACCCGCGTCGGGTTCTCCCCGAACGGCGGACGCCCGGTCGCGGCGAACGCGATCACCGCCGCCCAGGCGAACACGTCGGCGGCGGCGCTCGGCGGCTCGTCGGGGTCCTGCCAGAGCTCCTGCGACTCCGGGGCCCGCCAGGCGGGCGTGACCGGCCGTTCGGCCCCGATCAGCCGGGGCCCGTCGGGCCCGAGCAGCACCCGCTCGGGCGCGATGCCGTCGTGGGTGAGCCCGGCCCGGTGGAGGGAGGCCACGGCGGTCGCCGTGGCGACGGCGAGCCGGTGCAGCGCGGGGCCGGCCAGGGCGCCCCGGTCGGCGACCTCTTCGGCCAGGCTCGGCCCCGGCACGTACTCGGACACGATGTAGTCGCGCCCGGTGTCCAGGATGTGCGGCGTGCCGACGGCCGCGGCCTCCCAGACGCGGGCCAGCGCCTCGCGTCCGGGGGCGTCGAGCGGCCGGGCCAGCCTGCGCGCGGCCACCTGTCCGCCGCCGGGGGCGGTGGCCAGATAGACGTCCCCGCCCAGCCGGCCGGCCAGGGGATAGGGGCCGAGCGAGGCCGGGTCCTGAGGGGTGAGCGGCTCGACGGGAGGCATCAGGGTTCAGTTCCCCGTGTAGTAGAGGAGCAGGTCGGTCGTGTCGTCCTCGGGCGGGATCTCGGCCAGCACCCGCTGCGGCCGTCCGCGCAGGTCCATGGCGACGATCCGGTGCGGGTCCCCGCGCGGGTCGGCGACGATCAGGTGGGCGTCGTCGTACCAGCCGTAGAGCAGGCCGTCGGGGTAGAACAGCGCGATCGAGGCCTGCCGCACCCCGGTCGTGGTGTCCCAGACGCAGTAGGTGCCGCCGCTCGGGCAGAACGTCACGAAGGTCTTCCCGGACGGCGAGAACATCCGCCGCCCGTAGGTCTCGCCCACCCAGTGGTAGGCCTTGGTCAGGTCGCCGGTCAGGTCGCGGAACCTGACCCCGTGCCCGGTCTCGGTCCGGTAGCCGACCACGACCCCCGAACCGTCGGGCAGCCAGGCGAAGTGCCCTTCGCCGCCGGTCGTCTCGTCGTCGGTGTCGACGGTGGCGACCGCCCGGGTGGCGACGTCGACGACGACGAACCCGGCCGGGCGGCCCTCCTCGCCGGAGGTCGTCGTGAGCATCAGCTTCGCGCCGTCGCGCGACCAGGTCGGCCGCGTGTAGGTCACCCCGGGCGTGACCGTGAACGGCTCGCCCGCGCCGGTGAAGGTGATGGTCTCCGGGCCGACCGCGGCGAGCCACTTCCCGCCGGGGGAGCGGGCCGGTTCGACGTCCTTGCCCGGCAGCCGGGTGAAGGTGTCGCCCTCGGTGCGGACCCAGGTGTCGGCCCCCCTGCGATAGCCGGTGAGCCGGGCGGGGTCGGCCGGGTTCTCCTTCAGCGTGATGGCGGGGCCGGGGGCGGTGACGTCGCCGACGGCCGGGGGCGGCGGAGCCGGTTCGTCGGCGGCGGCCAGCGTGCTGACCGAGGTCGACGGGGTGCCGTCGGCGCCGGCCGGGGTGGTCGCCGCGACCGTCCGGTTGCCGCCCAGCAGGTAGCCCCCCAGGCCCGCGACCAGCACGATCGCGACGGCGGCGGCGAGGAGCGCGCCGACGCGCGGGCCCCGGCGGGGCGGGGGAGCCGGGACGGCGGGCTCGGTCTCGGGCTCCTCCGGTTCGGCCGTCGGCAGGGTGGCGCCCGACCGGTTCACCACGTCGAGGGTGGCCCGGTCGACGGTGAGCTGCGCCTCGCCGATGAGCCGTTCGAGCGCCTCCCGCGCGGTCGGCCGCTGCCCTGGGTCCTTCGCCAGGCAGGCCGCGACGACCCCCGCGAGGCCCTCGGGGACACCGTCGAGGTCGGGGTCGTCGTGCAGGACGGCGTTCATGGTGGCCGAGGGGGAGTCGCGCTCGAAGGCGTGCCGCCCGGTCACGGCGAACACCATGACGGCCGCCCACGCGAACAGGTCACCGGGCGGCGCGGGCGCGTACCCCTCGGGGCGTAAGGCCTCGGGCGGCAGGTAGGCGAGCGACCCGATCGGCCGCGTCTCGTCGGCCGCGTCGGGCTCCGCCGTGGACCAGGTGGCGACCTTCTCTGCGACCCGCGCGGTGGCGTCGGGGTCGTCGGGAGCTCCGGTCTCGGGTGCCGGGGAAGGGGCGTCCGAGACGGCGGTCGTGCCGGGCCCCCCTGTCACCAGTGCGTCCAGGTCGAGCAGGGCCAGTCGCGGGCCCGCGCCGGTCAGCACGACCGACCACGGGGTGAAGGATCCGTGGGCCACGCCGTCGCGGTGCAACCCGGCGAGGCCGGTCATCGAGGCGATGGCCAGGCGCTGGGCGTCCCGCTCGGACAGGGCCTTCTGTAAGTGAGTGCCGTCGACCTTCTCGACGACCACGTAGGGCTCGCCGCCGGAGGTGCCGGCGTCCAGGAGCGAGAGCCACGGGTAGCCGCCGGCGCGCTGGAGTTCGTCGATCCGTTCGAGGAACGCGTCGGGGTCGGGCAGGCGGGTGTGGAACAGCGTCAGCAGGGCGCCGTCGCCCGTCTCGAAGGAGGCGGACCGATCACCCGGCGGGTACGCGGCGACGAGGGTGTGGCCGCCGAGCCGGCGGGGATCGCGGAGCGGCTGTGGCACTGCCAAGTGGATCCTCCGATTACGCGTCGGTGGATCATTATGGCGACCAGCCTACTGTCGAATCCCGAAATATCAGGATTCGAAAGCGACCAACCGGACAATGACCCACCCGTCCCCGTCGGGCATCGGCGGGAACGTCGTGCCGGGCACCGCCGTGAAGACGTGCGGCATCTGCTCGCGGGTCACCGTACCGAACATGTCGCCCGGCAGGGTCATGCCCAGGGCGTCGGCCCGCTTGGCCGCCGAGTAGAAGCTGCCGCCGTTGTCGAGTTCGGCCGCGATCGAGGCGGCGCCCCAGGCGTCGGCCAGCCGGATGAAGGCGACCTTGGCCCGCTCGGGGCGTTGGGACTGGGCGATGAGGTAGTCCTCGATCTCCCAGATGAGCAGTTCGCCGAGGTACTGAGGGGTGTCCTTCCACATGGGGCCAGATCCTGGCGGAGCCCGCTTGATGTCTGCTTGTCTCCGGATTGCACCGGTCTAGTGGCCTCTACGTTGCCGTGACCGCACAAGTCGGCCAATTGTCCGGTGAAGCCGGTCAAGGTCTTCTCGTCGCTGGTCGCAGCGACCACACTGCTAGGTGTGAGCGACTTTGATGTTCTCGTCCTGGGATCCGGGCCGGGTGGGCAGAAGGCCGCCATCGCGGCCGCCAAGCTGGAGCGCCGCGTAGCGATCGTCGAGCGGCGCAACATGATCGGCGGGGTGTGCATCAACACCGGCACGATCCCCTCCAAGACCATGCGCGAGGCCGTGCTCTACCTGACCGGACTCAGCCAGCGCGAGATGTACGGCCGCAACTACCGCGTCAAGGAAGAGATCGGCATCCACGACCTGACGGCGCGCACCCAGCACGTCGTGGGCCGCGAGGTCGAGGTGGTCCGCAACCAGCTCTCCCGCAACCACGTGACCGTGCTGACCGGCTCGGGCCAGTTCCTCGACCCCCACACCGTCGCGGTGGTCGACGACCTGGGCCGCGAGACCAAGGTCACCGCCGACAAGATCATCATCGCCACGGGCACCCGCCCGGCCCGGCCCGACAGCGTCGAGTTCGACGGGTCGACCATCGTCGACTCCGACGGCATCCTCGACCTCGACCGCGTGCCCGACTCGATGGTCGTGGTCGGCGCCGGCGTCATCGGCATCGAGTACGCCTCCATGTTCGCCGCCCTCGGCACCAAGGTCACCGTGGTCGAGCGCCGCGACCGGATGCTGGAGTTCTGCGACCTGGAGATCATCGAGGCGCTCAAATACCACCTGCGCGACCTGGCCGTCACCTTCCGGTTCGGCGAGACCGTCGCCGCCGTGGAGCGCCACGAACGCGGCGCGCTGACCATCCTCGAGAGCGGCAAGAAGATCCCCGCCGCCACGGTCATGTACTCGGCGGGCCGCCAGGGCATGACCGAGTCGCTCGCCCTCCACACGGCGGGCCTGGAGGCTGACTCCAGGGGCCGCATCACGGTCGACGAGCACTACCGCACCAACGTGCCGCACATCTACGCCGTCGGCGACGTCATCGGCTTCCCGGCGCTGGCCGCCACGTCGATGGAGCAGGGCCGCCTGGCCGCCTACCACGCGTGCGACGAGCCGGTCTCCGACCTGAGCCGGCTGCAGCCGATCGGCATCTACACCATCCCCGAGATCAGCTTCGTCGGCGCGACCGAAGACGAGCTCACCGACGCCCACGTCCCGTTCGAGACGGGCCTGTCGCGCTACCGCGAACTGGCCCGGGGCCAGATCATCGGCGACACCCACGGCATGCTCAAGCTCCTGGTCTCACCCGAAGACCGCAAGCTCCTGGGCGTGCACGTCTTCGGCACCCAGGCGACCGAGCTCGTGCACATCGGCCAGGCCGTCATGGGCTGCGGCGGCACCATCGACTACCTGGTCGACGCCGTCTTCAACTACCCGACCCTGTCCGAGAGCTACAAGGTCGCGGCCCTCGACGCGATGAACAAACTGCGGCGGGTCCAGCGCTTCACGCTGTAGACGGGCCCGGGGCGATCAAAGCTCGTAGGCGAGGATCGCCCCGGGGTTCTCCAGCGCCCGGGTGGGCTTGCCGTCGGCGTCCCGGGTGAGGCCCCCGCTGTCGGTGGCGATGTAGAGGGTGTCGCCGGCCGGATCGAGGGCGGTGTCGCGGTAGCGGTTGACGGTGTCGGCGATCCTCTCGGCGGGGCCGGCCTTCTCGCCGCCGGAGGCGAGCGGGACGCGGTAGACGGCGCCGTCCTTGAGGGAGGTCGCCAGGAGCGTCCCTGCGGGGCCGGGCTCCAGGCTCGACAGGGCCAGCGTCGGCCAGCAGACGAACATCGTCGAGGGGTCGCAGTCGGCGTCGGCGCGGAAGTCGAAGTCGTCGTCGACCGTCTCGAAGGTGACGAGCGGCGGCCTGAAATCCGGGTCGTCCCAGTCGGTCTCCTCCGCGTACGGAACGGTCGCGGGAATGTCGTAGTCGTTGAACCTTTCAGCCTCGCAGCCGTTCTCGGCCTCGGCCCATCGGGCGTAGACGTAGGCCTTGTCGTCGCGGTGGCCGGCCACGTGCGGCCAGCCGTAGTTCTTTCCGGCCCGCACGAGGTTGACCTCGTCGTCGGTCTTGGGGCCCTGGTCGGTGCCGTACAGAAGACCCGAAGAGGTGAAGGTCAGCCCCTGGGCGTTGCGGAAGCCCACCGCGTAGACGTGGCTGCGGACGCCGCCGAACTCCGGGTTGTCGCCCGGGATCGAGCCGTCGAGGTTCAGGCGCAGGACCTTGCCCTGGTAGGCGCTCCAGTCGCGGGCCTTCACCTGCGCCGCGGTCGGGAGCGTCTGCGCCTCGATGGTCTCGCAGTAGAGGCCGAACTGGTTGGCCCCCTGGTCGCCGATCGTGTAGTAGAGCGCGCCGTCGGGACCGAACCGCAGCTTGCCCGACTGGTGGTCGACGCTGGAGACCAGGCCGGTGAGGACGTCGACCGGGCTGGTCAGGGCCTGCCGGGCGGAGTCGTAGGTATACCGGACGATCTTCGTCTGGTTGCCCTCCCCGGCGTAGGTGTGGGCGAGGTAGACCCAGTCGCGGCCCTGGCCGCGCAGCAGGTCGGGATGGAGGGCCAGGCCGAGCACGCCGTCCTGGCCGCCCGTGGTGTGCAGCGCTCCCCCGACCGTGAGCGCCACGGTCTTCTTCCCGTTCGCCGGGTCGACGCGGGTGACGCGCCCGCCGGACTTCTCGGTCACCCAGAGGTGGTCGTCGGGCCCCCACACGATCTCGTACGGGTCGTCGAGCCCCGTGGCGATCACCAGGACCTCGGGCGCTGTCGGCACCTCGGCGGGGGCGCACGCGGAGACCAGCGCGAGCAGACAGGCCGCGGCCGCCGATGAGATGACCTTCATGCGGCTAGATGGGAGCACAAAAGGCCGGCGAAGACTACCCCTTGACCGCGCCGATGATCACGCCCTTCGTGAAGTGCCGCTGGACGAACGGATAGATCAGCAAGACCGGCACCAGCGCCACCACGATGATGGCCATCTTGATCGCCAGGTTCGGCGGCAGGGCGTACCCGGCGGCCGTGTCGACGGCCCGCTGGTTCGGCACCAGGTTCATGCCCTGCTGCACGTACTGCCGCAGGATCAGCTGCAGGGGCCACTTCGAGTTGTCGTTGATGTAGAGGACGGCGTTGAAGAAGGCGTTCCAGTAGCCGACCGCGTAGAACAGCCCGATGACGGCGGTCACGCCCTTCGACATCGGCAGCACGATCCGCCACAGGATCCGGAAGTCGGAGGCCCCGTCGATCCGGGCGCTGTCGAGCACCTCACCCGGGATGCTCATGAAGAACGCCCGCATGACGACCAGGTTGAACGCCGACACGGCGGTGGGCAGGATCAGCGACCAGTAGCTGTCGATCAGCCCGAGCTCGCGCACGATCAGATAGCTGGGGATCATGCCGGGCGTGAACAGGAACGTCAGCAGGAACAGGAACAGCAGCGGCCGATGCAGCACCGACCCGGGCCGCGACAGCCCGTACGCCGCGAAGATCGTGAGCCCCAGGCTCAGCGCCGTCCCGACGACCGTCACCCCGGTCGAGACCAGCACCGCGCGCGTCACCACGCCCCCGCCGAACAGCTCCCGGTAGGCGTCGAGCGACAGCTCGCCCGGCAGCGTCACCAGCCCGCCCGCCTCGGTGACCGTGGCGGCGGTCGACAGGCTGGTCAGCACCACGACGTAGAGCGGATAGACCATGGCGAGCACGATCAGCGTCAGCACGACGGTCTTCAGCGTCAGCCCGAAGACGGTCGGCCGTTCCTGCCAGACGGGACGGGTACTCATGATCGCTTGTAGATCCCCTGCTCGCCGAACCGGTGGGCGACCTTGTTGGCCACCACGATGAGGATGAGCCCGACCAGGCCCTTGAACAGCCCGGCCGCCGCGCCGTAGCTCCACGCGCCGGTCATGAGGGTGCGCCAGTAGACGAACGTGTCGAGCACCTCCGCCGCCTCCGCCCCGACGGCGTCGCGCTGGAGGAAGAACTGCTCGAAGCCGACGTTCAGCGCGTCGCCCAGCCGCAGGATCAGCAGCAGCAGGATGACCGGCCGCAGACCGGGCAGCGTGATGTGCCACAGGCGGCGCCACCGGGAGGCCCCGTCGACCGCCGCGGCCTCGTACAGATTCGTGTTGATGGCGGCGAGGGCGGCCAGGAAGATGATCGTGCCCCAGCCCGCGTCCTTCCAGACCGACTGCGCGGTGACCAGCACGATGAACGCGTCGGGGTCGGTCATGACGTTCCACGGCTCGTGCCCGGCCTGGCGGAGGGTCTGGGCGAGCAGGCCCGCGCCGCCGAGGATCTGCTGGAACAGCGCCACGACCAGCACCCACGAGAAGAAGTGCGGCATGTAGACGATGCCCTGGATGAACAGCCGCAGCCGCCTCGACAGCACGCTGTCGAGCAGGATGGCCAGCATGATCGGGATCGGGAAGTAGAACACGAGCTGGAAGGCCGTGATCGTGACGGTGTTGCGCAGCGCGGTCCAGAACTCGGGGTCCGACAGCAGCCACTGGAAGTTGTAGAGGCCGACCCACGGGCTGCCGGTGATGCCGTCGTAGGGGGAGTAGTCCTGGAAGGCGATGACGTTGCCGAGCGTCGGGACGTAGTGGAACACGACCAGCAGCCCGACGGCCGGGATCGTCATGGCCAGCAGTTGCCAGTCGCGCCGCAGCCGGGCCGGTAACGGCGGCCGTCCCGTGCCGGCGGATGAGGTCAGGGCATCCGCCGGCGGAGACTTTCTAAGCACGGCCATTCTCGGTGAGGACCTTCATGTAGAACTCGCGGCCCGCGTCGCCGCCGCCCGCCTTCCACTCGGTGATGGCCTGCTGGAGCGTGCTCACCTCGCGGCGGCCCCGGATGATGTCGACGACCTTGTCCTCGAACGGTTTCGCGGCCGCGGTGAAGTCGCCGGGCTCCTCGACGCGGATGCCGTCGAACGGGTCCTGGTGCCGGACGGTCGCGGCCGTGTTCCACCAGGTCGTGGCGGTCCGCACGTAGTCGGGATGGGCCTGCGACTCGAAGATGGGGTCGACCCGGCCGCCGAGCCACACGTAGCTGCCCACGATCTCCTTGGGCCCGAGCTCGGTGACCTGCGGGGCGCCCTTGTCGTCGCGGGTGAAGTGGACGCCCTCGACGCCGTTGTTGAACAGCAGCTGCTCGCGGCTGCCGAACGGCGCCGAGAGGTAGTCGAAGATCGCGAGCAGCTCCTCGACCTTCTCCTTCGGGGTGCCCTTCTTGATGAACGTGTACGACGGGTCCTGGTTCATCCGGTATTCGGGCTTGCCACCGTCGGCGCCGAACACGGGCAGCGGCTCCATCCAGAAGTCGGGGTTCTCCTTGCCGACCTGGATGAGCGTCTCGGCCCAGAACGAGAAGCCGTCGTTCTTCACCAGGATCTGGCCCGACTTGAACAGCTCCTTGTCGTCGGCCGCCGACTTGGCCGACAGGACGTTGGGGTGCACCAGCCCGGCGTCCACGGCCTTGCGCATCCACTCGACGGCGGCGGCGTACTCGGGGGTCTCGTAGCGGTGGACGAGGGCGCCGCTCTCCTTGCGCCACTTCCTGGGCGCCCGGAAGATCTCCTCCATCATCGGGAAGATGTCGCTGAACGCCCAGCGGTCCTTGGACGCGTCGGTGACGGCCTTGCCCATCGCGAGCAGGTCGTCGGCGTTCTTCGGGGCGCCCTGGCCGAGCTTGTCCCACAGGTCCTTGCGGTGGAAGAGCACCCAGCCGAACTGCGGGGTCGGCCAGGCGGGCACCGCCTTGAGCTTCCCGCCGAAGACGGAGTACTGCCAGGCCAGGGTCGGGATCGCCGACAGGCCCGGATACTTCGCCGCGACGTCGCCCGCCAGGTAGGGGGTGAGGTCCTCGAACAGGCCGTCGACCGCGCGCGCGTAGTCGGGCACGGCGGTGAGGGCCCAGCCCGGCAGGGTGGTGACGTCGACGACGTCGCCGCCGGCCAGCAGGGTCGGCAGCTTGTCGTTGATGGTCAGGCCGTCGAGGTAGTTGAACTCGATCGTCGCCCCGAGGTCCTTGTTCACGGCGTCGTAGTAGGAGTTCTGGCCGAGCGGCGACGGCAGCGGGCTCCAGGTCGGCACCATCGCCTTGTAGCTGCCGCCCTTGCCCGGCACGGCGGTGACCAGGTCGACCAGCTTCTCGCTCGGCGGATAGGACAGGTATCCGTCGCGTCCGAAGCCGGGGACCGAGCCCGGGAGGTCGGGGGTCAGCACCGTGCGGGGCACGTACTTGGGCACCAGCGCGGCGAGTTTGTCCATCGCGGCGGCGGTGGCCTTGGCGCCGGGTTTCGGACCCGGCGGGGCGGAGCAGGCGGCGAGCACGGTCAGCCCGGCGAGACCGAGGAATCCCCGTCTCGTGGTGGTTCTCACAGAGCGCCCCCTTCCTGGTAGAGTTAGTTCGTCTAACGACCAAACAAACTAGTCCAGAAGGCAGGGCACCACAAGTGGCGCCGCCTATGCGGCATGATGAGGCCGACACGGAACGGGGCTCAATTGATCACCAATACTCAGGGAAGCGCTCCGGGCACCGGCCCCCAGCCGGCCGACTTCACCGACGTGCGGGCCACCAACCTGGCCGTCGTGCTGCGGTTCGTCCGCGAGAACGCGCCCTGCTCGCGCGCCGACATCGCCGCCTCGACCGGCCTCAACAAGGCGACGGTGTCCAGCCTGGTGGCCGACCTGATCGACCGGCGGCTGCTGCGTGAGACGGGGCTGACCGAGAACCGCGTGGGCCGCCCGGCCACGATGCTCGTGCTCGACGGCTCCCCGTACGCCGCGGTCGGCATCGAGGTGAACGTCGACTACCTGACGGCCGTCGCGGTCGACCTCAAGGGCGAGGCGCTGCTGTCGTGGCGGCGCGCCTTCCCCGGCGGCTCGGCCTCCTCGGGCCAGGCGGTCGCCGGGATCGCGGGCGTGGCCCGCCGCGTGGTGACCCGCATGACCAAGGAGGCCCGCCAGGTGCTCGGCCTCACCGTCGCGGTCCCCGGCCTCGTCGACCTGGGCGGTTCGGTGCGCCTCGCGCCCAACATGGGCTGGCGCGACGTCGACCTGGCGGGCGACCTGGCCAAGGCGCTGCGCGACCCCGGGTTCCCCGTCCTGGTCGACAACGACGCGAACCTGGGCGCGCTGGCGGAGTTGCGGTTCGGGCCTCATGGCGGCGTACGCGACCTGGTCTACCTGACCGGCGAGATCGGGGTCGGCGCCGGGATCGTGCTCGACGGGCGGCTGCGGCGCGGGGGCGCCGGGTTCAGCGGCGAGATCGGGCACATCGAGATCGTGCCCGGCGGCCCGCCGTGCCACTGCGGGCGGCGCGGCTGCCTGGAGGTGGTGGCCGGGCTGGGCGCGCTGCTCGACCGCACGGTCCCGGGCGGCGTGTCCCCGGCGGAACTGGAGCCCGAGATCGACGAGGTGGTGCAGCGCGCCGAGGCGGGCGACCCCGTCGTGCTCGACCTGCTCGACACCCTCGCCGGCAACCTCGGCCGGGGCGTCGGCATCGTCGCGAACCTGCTGAACCCCGAGGTCGTCGTCCTGGGCGGCTACTACGTGAAGCTCGCCCCGTGGATCCTGGCGCGGGCCGAACAGGAGATGCTCGGCCGCGCCCTCGCCCCCGGGGGAGGCGGCTGCCGGCTGGTCGTCTCGGGCCTGGGCTACGGCGCCGCCGCACTGGGCGCGGCGGCCCGCGTCCTCGACTCGGTCGACTCGGGTCGGCTGCCCGCGCCCGCTTAGAGGGCGGCCTCAGCCGCCCGCGGCGGCGAAGTCGCCGAGCACGATCGCCGAGTGTTCGGGCCGTCCGTGCGAGGGCAGGGCGGTCAGGCCGCGCAACATCTCGTCGCGCCGGGCCAGCGCTTCGGCGGTCCTCGGGAAGAGGGCGGCGTCCCCGGCCGAGACGAGCGCCTGGTTCATCTCGACGAAGCCTCGCGTCCGCAGTTCGTAGGCCTCGAACGCGGCCACGTGGTCGGGGCCGGTCGCGAGTTCCCCCGCCAGCAGGTAGGCGCCGACGAGCGCGAGGCTGGTGCCCTGCCCGGTCAGGAACGAGGGCGCGGAGGCGGCGTCGCCGACGAGGACCACCCGGCCCGACGACCAGCGGGGCATCCTGATCTGGCTGACGACGTCGAAGAACAGGTCGTCGGCGGTACGCATGGCCGCCACCAGGCGAGGGATCTCCCACCCGTCGCCGGCGAAGACCGACGCGACCAGGTCGCGCTGGGCCTCCGGGTCCCGGAAGGCGTGGAAGGGCGGTTCGTCCAGGCTGAAGTTGAGGAACCCGTGCACCGTGCCGCCGTCGCCGACGGCGTAGAGGGCGGCCCCCCGGCCCGGGACGTTCCAGACGACCCCCTCGTGCGAGAGCCCGAGGTGGTTGGGCACGGTGAATCCGGCGAAGCAGTAGCCGAGGTAGTGGTGGAACCGCTCCTCGGGACCGAAGACGAGCCCTCTGGTGTGCGAGTGCAGCCCGTCGGCCCCGACCACCACGTCGAACACGCGCCGGGCCCCGCCGCGGAAGGTCACCTCGACGCCGTCGGCCCGGTCGTCCAGGGTGGCGACGCTGTCGCCGAAGAGGAACTCGACGTCGTCGCGGACGGCTCCGTACAGGACCTCGGTGAGGTCGCCCCGGGGCACCTCCAGATCCCGGCCCTCGACCCCGCCGGTGAAGATCGCGTGGTCGACGGCGGTGATCAGGCCGCCGTCCGGATCGAGGAAGCTGATCCTCCGCGAGTCGACGTGGGCCTCTTGCAGAGCGGGGTGGATCCCCATCCGCCGGACGACCTCCAGCGCGGCGCCCCGGATGTCGATGGGGTAGCCGCCACCGCGTAGCGCGGACGCCTTCTCCACGACCGTGACCTCGAAGCCGTACCGGTTCAGCCAGTAGGCCAGCGCGGGACCGGCGATGCTCGCCCCCGAGATCAGCACCTTGCCCATGTGCTCCTCCTTCATCA
The DNA here is from genome assembly GCF_005233835.1 of Herbidospora galbida. Lineage (GTDB taxonomy): Bacteria > Actinomycetota > Actinomycetes > Streptosporangiales > Streptosporangiaceae > Herbidospora > Herbidospora galbida. The sequence continues at coordinate 19,185 of NZ_SZQA01000067.1, forward strand.
TGGATACCTAACTTAGGTATCTTTTTAAGAGGTACATCGACCCGCTAACCTGGGGCCGCCTCGGATAGGAATATACCTAAGTTAGGTATCTAATGGAGTGTGATGACTGACACCCCCGGCGACGGCGACCTCGACCTGCTGGAGGTGCTGCCCCGTCTGACCCAGCTCGGCACCGTGCTGCAGCGCAGCGGCCTGATCGAACGTGCCATGGAGAGCGCCGGGATCACGGTGGAACGTCCAGGCATGTCGGTTCTGGTCATCCTCTACACGTCCGACCAGCCGCTGCGGGTCGGCGAGGTCGCCAAGCGCATGCAGGTCGTCGGCCCTCACGTGACCCGCCAGGTGCACGAACTGGAGCGGCGTGGCCTCGCCCGCCGGGTCGCCGATCCGCACGACCAGCGCGCCCGGCTGATCGAACTCACCCCACTCGGCGCCGAGGCGGCCGAGAAGTACGTGCGGACGCTGCTCGGCTGGTTCGCCACCGCCCTGGCCGACTGGTCCGCCGACGACCGCCGGACCTTCGGCCGCCTGCTCGAACGCTTCGCCAACGATCTGACCACCCGGCTGGCGGCCCTCGACGACGAGTGAGCCCCGGAGCGGCCGAACCGATACACGGCCGAGCGGTCGCCGACACGGTCGTGCGGTGGGCCGGATACCTCCGGTGTCCAGGGTGGGCGTATGCGAAAACGATCCCTCCTGCTCGGCGCCGCGCTCGTGCTGGCGCCGTTCCTGATGGCCGTCTCCCCGGCGCAGGCCGTCGTCGGCGGCCACGCGTCGACCAGGGCCTACTCGTTCATGGGCTCCTTCCAGCCCTCCTATCCCGCCCCGCCGCGCCCGGACAAGCACGGCTGCGGGGTGGAGGTCCTCGCGCCGCAGTGGGTGCTGACCGCGAGCCACTGCGCCGGCAAGAACCCGACCGTCGCGAAGGTGGGCGTCCCGCGCGGCTGGAAGGTCCGGGTCGGGTCGCTCGACACCACCTCCGGAGGCGAGGTCGCGGAGGTCGACCACTACTACCGGCTGTCGAACTTCCAGGAAGAAGGAGGCATCTGGGGCCGGGACCTCGCGCTGCTGCACCTGCGGACCCCCGTCCGGGCCAAGCCGGTGCGCATCGCCTCGGCCACGCCGCGGCCCGGCACGCCCGTCCGGATCGTCGGCTGGGGCATGACCTGCGACGACATCGCCGACCTGACGTGCTTTCCGACGAAGCTGCGGGAGGCCGACACCGTGGTGCAGCCGCTCTCGGCCTGCCCGTCGGCCGCGAAGGCAGGGGAGCTGTGCGTCGGCAGCCGTGACGGCAAGATCGCCGCGAGCAACATGGACTCGGGCGGGCCCGTGCTGGTCCGCGAGGGCGGACGGTGGGCGGTGGCCGGGGTGGTCAGCGGCCCCGGCGGCGACAGGGCCCCGACGCTCTACACCGACGCCACCCGGCACGCCGCCTGGATCAACGGCATCATCTCGGGCCGGAAGGTGCCGCCGGACGACCGGATCCCGGACGTGGAGGGCGCCGTGAACCTGGGCGACTGCGTGGGCTCCGTGATCCGCACCGCCGCGTCCCGCCCGCAGGACCCGGCGCTGCTGCTGACCAACGGCCACTGCGTGCAGGGCGAGCGGCCCGCGCCCGGAAAGGCGCTGGTCGACCGGCCCGCCGACCGTGTCGTGCCGATCGCCGACCGTCAGGGCTACCCCAAGGTCACCGCCCGCGCCAACCGGCTGGTGTACGCCACCATGACCGGCACCGACATCGCCCTCTACCGCCTGAACAGGACCTACGCGCAACTGGCGGCCAAGGGCGCGAAGGTCTTCCGGCTCACCACCGCCCCCGTGCGCGCGGGCGACCGGCTGGCCCTGGCCTACCCCACCCGCCGCATGAAGTGCACCGCCGAGGCCGTGGTCGAGCACCTGCGCGAGGGCGCCTACCAGCAGGACGACGCGATCCGCTACGCCGCGGGCAAGGACTGCGCGCCCGCCCACGGCACCTCCGGCTCCGCCCTGCTGGCCCCCGACGGGACCACGATCGTGGGGATCCACAACACCCACAACGAGGCGGGTGGCCGGTGCACCGACGACAACCCCTGCGAGGTGGGCCCGGGCGGGACCGTGACCGCCGTGAAGGGCCGTTCCTACGGCCAGCAGGTCTACCTGATCGGAGCCTGCCTGACCAAGGGATCGCGGCTGGACCTGTCGCGCAAGGGCTGCGCGCTGACCCCGTGACCACGCCTTGTATTAAGGTGTGGATTCCCCATTGACGGGGGCCTCGTTCGTACGGATATTCGGCCCATGGGTCGTTTATCGCGCATTCTCGTCATCGCGCTGCTGGCCGTGCTCGCGACGCCGGCCGCCCCGGCACAGGCGGCCTACGGGGCCGACCTCCCGGTGCACCTCGACGTGTACGGCCAGGGCGTCAAGCTCTCCGGCGCCTACGGATCGATCGCGTTCGACGACGGGAACGCCAAATACCGCTACACGATCGCGGTCTGCTGGCAGTCCAGCTACAGCCGCCCCACCCTGTACGCCTCCGTCAACGGAGCCTGGCGCACCCCGCTGCCCGCCACGCCCGGCACGCCGGTGACGATCCCGCAGTGCGCGAACCCGGCGTCCCTCGTCTCGGGCGAGGTGACGCCCGGCGGGACCGTCGCCAACGTGACGCTCATCGTCGACGGCGTGAAGTTCAACCCGCCGAACAGCACCTATCACACCAGCTCCGCCTTCTACGACAACCCGTTCAACTAGTAACCGGGCAGGACGATCCCACCGGCCCAGGCCTCGATGGAGTAGGTGTCCAGCTTGCGCATCCTCCCCGTGGTCACGTCGACGGCGAAGGTGTCCCAGCCGATGACGTTGTCCTTGCCCTTAACCGGGCGGGCGTCCAGCTTCCTGCCGGACACCGTGACCTCGGTGGCGTTCAGCCAGGGCCCCATGCCCAGAGGGAAGAAGCTCTCGGGCACGTCCCGCACTTGGACGCTGGTCAGGGCCTCGCCGGTGACGGCGTCCACGGTGGCGATCTGGGCGTCGACGACGGTGGGGTCGGTGGAGCCGCCGTTCTCCGGATAGGGGCGGGTGAGGTAGGCGATGGTCGTCTCGTCGGGGTCGGCCACGCCGGGCGTGTGCCATGCCCGGCCGGTGAAGGGCTCCACCTCGCCGTCGTCGAACAGCCCGAGCCGGCCGGTGTCGGCCACGACGACCGGGCGGCCGCCGGCGCCGATGCTCTGCGCCTTCCAGCCCGCCGGGAGGTCGGTCAGCGCGCCGGTCTCGAGGTCGGCCAGCGTGTTGAGCCCGTCCTGCACGCTGACGGCCAGGTATCGCCCGTCGGCCGACAGCGCGATCTCCGCGGCGTTCCTCCGTACGTCGGCCGCCGGGACGAGGGGCGGTGCGAGCAGGATCGAGCCCGACTCCAGATCGCGGACCGCGAACCGCTGGTCCTTCTCGCTGTAGTAGGCGATCTTCCGGCCGTCCGGGGTGATCTCCAACGGAGCGGCGACGAGCGTCTGGGCGTTGTCGGCCGGCCCGGCGTGGGCGCTCTTCGCCTCGGGCACCCGGTAGCGCTCGCCCGAACGGGTGACCAGCCGCCACTGGAGGCAGTCGCGCCCGCTCAGCCGGGCCGTCCCGGAGGTGATCTCCCTGCCGCACCAGTCGTAATAGGCGTAGGCGGCCGGTGACACCCCCTTGACGGGCAGTTCCCCCGGGCCCGGGGACGCGACCGGTCGGCCCGTCATGGGCGCCGCGTCCGTCCCGGTGCCGATCACGGTCAGAGTGATCGCCACGACGACCGTGACGGCCAGGGCCATGGCGGCCGAGGCGAATCGCGTCCGCCTGCGCCGCGCCCCGCGCAGCACGCGGTCGGCCAGGTCGACGTCGGGGGCGTGTTCGGCGATGCGCGCCAGTTCGTCGTGGAGCCGGGTCATCACTTCGCCTCCTGACGGGCGGTGTCGGTGTCGGTGTCGTGCAGCAGATCGGCGAGTTCCGGGGCGAGGGCGCGCAGCCGCCCGAGCGCGTGGCTGGTCTGGCTCTTGACCGTGCCGGCCGAGCAGCCGAGCAGGTCGGCGGCCTCCTGGACGCTGAGGTCCTCGTAGAAGCGCAGCACCAGCACGGCCCGCTGCCGGGGCGTCAGCCGGGCCAGCGCCTGCCAGAGCACGATCCGGCTGACGCTCTCGTCGCCGGGATCGCGGCCCGATCTCGGCGGCCCGGTGAACGCGAGGCTGCGCCGCTGCCGCCGCCACCACGAGATGTGCTCGTTGACCAGCGCCCGGCGCACGTACGCCTCGGGGTTGTCACGGGCGATCCCGCGCCAGTTCCCGGCCACCTTGACCAGCACGCTCTGCAGCATCTCCTCGGCCTGGTGGGCGTCGCCGCACAACAGGTAGGACGTCCGCATCAGCGCCATCTGCCTGGCACGGAGGAACTCCCGGAAACCCTCATATCGATCCACGTCCTTAAGGACGCCGCAGGACGGCCTTCGGTTGGAAGCGAGGTGATCTTGGGTACGCCCGACGCCATGACAGCATCCGGCCCGCCCTTCACCAGGGAAAGCGCGCTAGAACGGGTCCGCCTTGCGGAGGACGCCTGGAACACCCGCGATCCCGAGAGGGTCTCGCGCGGCTACTCCCTCGACAGCCACTGGCGCAACCGGGCCGAGTTCCTCACCGGCCGCGACGCGATCGTCGAGTTCCTGACCCGCAAGTGGCGCCGCGAGCTGGAATACCGCCTGATCAAGGAACTGTGGGCGTTCACCGGGAACCGGATCGCGGTGCGGTTCGCGTACGAGAGCCACGACGACTCCGGCCAGTGGTACCGCTCCTACGGCAACGAGCAGTGGGAGTTCGCCGACGACGGCCTGATGGCGTTCCGGCACGCCTCCATCAACGACCTCCCGATCGCCGAGTCGGAGCGGAAGTACCACTGGCCCATCGGCCGCCGCCCCGACGACCACCCCGGCCTGAGCGACCTGGGGCTGTAACCGGGGGCCAGCACCCTTCGCGGCGGCCCTCCGGAGGCGCACAGTCGGCGGTGTGGGATTACTGACCGCCTGGTTCGGCGTCGAGGCCCGCCGTCGCCGACGGGATCTGTGCGTCCTGCTGCTCCTGGTCGCGGCGGGGGTGGGCGTGGTGACGGCCGCCCTGGCGGGCGCGCGGCGCGGCGAGAGCGCCCTCGACCGGCTGCGCGCGGCGACCCTGCCCGCCCACGCGCTGATCTCCAACCAGCAGCCCGGCCTCGACTGGGACCGCGTGCGCGCCCTGCCCGGCGTCGAGGCGGTCGCCCCCTACGCCATCGCCGCGATCTACGTCGACGACGTGCCGTTGAACTGGCAGTCCGTCCCGCCCGTCGACGCCGCCCTGTGGCGCGACCTCGAACGGCCGGTGCTGCTGGCGGGCCGGCTGCCCGACCCGGCGCGGGCCGACGAGGTCGTCGTCCAGCACCGCTTCACCACGCTCTACGGCAAGAGCGTCGGCGACACGGTGACCATCAAGCTCAACACCCCCGACGAGACCGACCTTTTGGCCAACGCCGGCGGCGGCCCGGCCGGCGGCCACGGCCCCCGCGTCACCGCGCGCATCGTCGGCGTCATCAGGTCGCCGTTCTTCTCCGACGGGGTCGACGGCCCGGGGGTGGTGCTCCCGTCCGCCGGGCTCTACCGGAAGTACAGCGCCAACCTCATGGGCGCGTCGGGCCGGGGCTTCTCGATCGCGCTGGCCCGGCTCACCGACGGGGCGGCCGGGGTGCCGCGCCTGCGCGCCCAGATGGCCGCCCTGACGGGGCAGCCGCTCCAGGTCGACGACCTGAGCGAGACCGGCGGCCACTACGACCGGCTCACCTCCTACCAGGCGCTCACCGTGCTGGCCTTCGCCCTGGCCGCCCTCGGCGTGGCCGCCGTGACGATCGGCCTCTACGCCGCCCGCGTCGTCGAGGCGTCCCAGGCCGACCTGCGGGTGCTGCGGGCGAGCGGGCTGACGCCCCGGCAGGAGAGGGCCGCCGCCGCGCTCGGCCCGGTCGCCGCCGCGCTGGCGGGGAGCGTGGCG
>NZ_SZQA01000068.1 GCF_005233835.1 Herbidospora galbida
CGGGGCCGACCGGGGCGGCCGCGGCGGCGCCCGACGAGGCGGCCGCGCTGGGCGCGGCGCTCGTGGCGGCGGCGGTAGGGCTGGCTCCGGTGGCCGTCTTCTGTGCGGTGCCGCACGCGACGGCGGACAGCAGCAAAGGAAGTGCGGCGGCGGTTATGGCCGTGCGGCGGCGCATGTGAAAGTCCTCAGGAATATGACAGCGGGTTCGGGTCACACTACCCGAACCCGCCGTCTGCCCGTCGTAAGGAGATCACATTCCGGCGATCAGCTTGTCGACCCGTTCGTCAACACTTCGGAATGGGTCCTTGCAGAGAACGGTCCGCTGAGCCTGGTCGTTGAGCTTCAGGTGGACCCAGTCGACGGTGAAGTCGCGCCGCTTCTCCTGGGCCTTGCGGATGAACTCGCCGCGCAGCCGCGCCCGCGTGGTCTGCGGCGGGACCGACTTCGCCTCGAAGATCTTGATGTCGGACGCGACCCGCTCGACCGACCCCCGCTTCTGCAGCAGGTAGAACAGCCCGCGCTTGCGGTGCACGTCGTGGTAGGCCAGATCGAGCTGGGCCACCCGCGGCGAGGAGAGCGGGAGGTCGTACTTCTTTCTGTAACGTTCAATCAGCTGGTATTTGGTGACCCAGTCGATCTCCCGCGAGACCAGGTCGAGGTCGCCGGTCTCCACGGCGCGCAGGGTGCGCTCCCAGAGTTCGAGGACCCGCTTGCTGGTCTCGTCGCCGCCGCGGCGGTCGACGAAATCCTTCGCCTTGCCGAGGTATTCCTGCTGGATCTCCAGCGAGGAGGCCTCGCGGCCGTTGGCCAGCCGCACCCGGCGGCGGCCGGTCATGTCGTGGGAGACCTCGCGGATCGCCCTGATCGGGTTCTCCAGCGACAGGTCGCGCATCACCACGCCCGCCTCGATCATGCGCAGCACCAGGTCGGTGGCGCCGACCTTGAGCAGCATGGTCGTCTCGCTCATGTTGGAGTCGCCCACGATGACGTGGAGCCGGCGGAAGCGCTCGGCGTCGGCATGGGGTTCGTCTCGGGTGTTGATGATGGGACGGCTGCGCGTCGTCGCCGACGACACCCCTTCCCAGATGTGCTCGGCCCGCTGGGAGACGCAGTAGACGGCGCCGCGCGGGGTCTGCAGCACCTTGCCGGCCCCGCAGATGATCTGCCGGGTGACCAGGTAGGGGATCAGGACGTCGGCCAGGCGGCCGAACTCGCCGTGACGGCCGACGAGGTAGTTCTCGTGGCAGCCGTAGGAGTTGCCCGCGGAGTCGGTGTTGTTCTTGAAGAGGTAGATGTCCCCGGCGATGCCCTCTTCGCGGAGGCGCTTCTCGGCGTCGACGAGAAGACCTTCGAGAATGCGTTCGCCCGCCTTGTCATGGGTGACCAGCTCCACGACGTTGTCACACTCGGGGGTGGCGTATTCAGGATGGCTGCCGACGTCGAGGTAGAGACGTGCGCCGTTGCGGAGGAAGACGTTGCTCGATCGGCCCCAGGACACCACTCGCCGGAACAGGTAGCGGGCCACCTCGTCGGGAGACAGCCTGCGCTGGCCCCGGAACGTGCAGGTGACGCCGTACTCGTTCTCCAGCCCGAAGATGCGACGATCCATCACCTCACCCTATTCCCAGATCCGTCGTGTGCGGTAGGAAACTCATGGTCGTCTACATTCCCCGCGAACCTCAGTAATAGATCTCGACGACCTTCACGATCTGGCCACTCTTCACAGTGATCAGCGCGGTGGGCTCACCCTGCCCCGCCAGTTCGAGCAGCCGCTCGCGCGGGCACTTCTCGGTGCCGAGGGCGGCGGAGTTGATCGTCTGGTCGTTCCCCTTGCAGCCGACCGCGCTGAGGAACACCACGTCGGGGGCGATCGGGGCGGCGTAGGTCATGCCGCCCTCGGGCCCGACGAAGTCGCCGCCCGCGTAGCGGACCGGCACGTAACGGGCCTCGTCGCCGTCGAGGGAGACGATCCGGCCGCGCAGCACGCCCTCGGCGCTCGGGGACATCTGGTTGAAGTCGTGCCCCTCGTCGTACTGGAACTTGGCCGACTTGATCTTCGGGGTGCGGGCCGAGATCGGGTCCTCCTTGTCGACGTCGGCGCTCACCTGGGGCGTCTGGGTCGGCGCGGCGCTCTCTGTGGGCGCGGCCACCGTCTCCGTCGGCTGCGGCGCGGAGGCCGTGACCGTCGCGGTGACGGTCGCGGTGACCGCGGGAGCGGGGGCCGCCGTCTCGGCGGGCGAGGAACAGGCGGCAAGCGGGAGGACGGCCAGGGCCAGCAGGGCCCGCCGGAATGTGATCGTCATAGCGGGACGAGCCTAGCGAAACCCGTGTTAAGTCCGTGCAAGTTGAGCTGTATGGGGGAATCCGAAAAACCGCTCAAAAGCCGCGCGCCGTTCGTGGAAAGAGCCGATTCTCCGTTACGGCTCCGCCCGGCCGGCCACCCGACCACGTCGGGCCACCCTCCTGATTCGGCGCCGGCGGCGGATGCCGTCAGGAGACAGCCGGCGTGCAGAGCCGGCGCACAGCGGTGATGGCGTCATGGGACACCTGGTTTCCAAGGCATCAGGGGATCTCTGCATCCCCGCGCTCGGCGTGGTCGTGCCGCGCTTCGGCGAGAAGTCGGCGCAGCCGCCGGACCTCGGCTATCAGCCGGGGCACGTGCTGCCTGGCTTCGGCGATGAACAGGGCGTTCTCGTCCCAGCGTCCGTCGGCGACGTCGGCATAGCGGGGCTGCTGGACGAGGGTGGCGGCCACGATCTCGTGGTGGTCGAAGTGGGGCCGGCGTTCGCCGCGCCCGGTGGCGGGGGTGGTGCCGACGGCGACCAGGCACATGGCGTACTCGTCGTCGAGGTCGCGGACGTACCAGGGCCCGGGAGTCGTGGCGTCGACCAGCTCCTCGATCGCGGCGAGTTCCTCGTCGGTCATCGGTCCGGCCGCCTCCATCGGGCGAGCTCCTCGTCTATACGTCAGACCATGCAGGGGCCGCCCGCCGATGTCGGCGGGCGGCCCCATATGGCGTCTGTTCGGTTAGAGCGGCGGCTCGGAGCCCGTGTCGATGTCGCCCTCGGGGGCCGTGGGCGGGGGTTTGGGGCCGCCTTCGGGGGCCGTGGGGGCGGCCGGGGTCTCGGGGGTGGCGGGCTTGGCGGGCGTGAGGAGGCGCTCCAGGCGGGGGCCGCTGAGGCGCAGGAACTTGCGGTGTTCGCGGTTGCGGTCGAGGACGGCGACCTCGAGCTGGGCGGCCGAAGGGCGTTCGCCGCCCGGTTCGGTCAGCGCGCTCAGGGCGGCGTCGAGGGCCTCGGCCAGGGGCGCGCCCGGACGGTAGCGCTCCTTCAGGCGGGTCGCGACGGTGTCGGACTGGCCGCCGATGACGGCCATGCCCTGCTCGTCGAAGACCGAGCCGTCGAAGGTGAGGCGGTAGATCTGATCGTGCTCTGCCACCTCGCCGACCTCGGCGACGACGATCTCGACCTCGAGGGCCTTGATCGAGTCGGTGAAGATCATGCCGAGCTGGCTGGCGTAGACGTTGGCCAGCGCGCGGGCGGTGACGTCGTTGCGGTTGTAGTTGTAGCCGTTGACGTCGGCGTAGCGGATGCCGGCCTGGCGGAGGGTCTCGAACTCGTTGTAGCGGCCGACGGCGGCGAAGCCGATGCGGTCGTAGATCTCGCTGATCTTGTGCAGCGCCTTGGACGGGTTCGGGGCCACCAGCAGGATGCCGTCGGCGTACTGGACCACGACCACGCTTCGGCCTCGGGCGATGCCCTTCCGCGCGTATTCCGCGCGGTCGCGCATGATCTGCTCGGGCGACGCGTAAGGGAACGGCATGGACACCTGTGGGGTTCCTTTCTAGCGCAGCGGCGCGGTCGGCCCGTCGGGATCGATCATCCGGCCCGAGAGTATGGTCTCGACCGCGGCGGAGACCTCCTCTTCGGGCAGGCGGCGGTAGCCGTCGGCGGTGATGACCGCCACGACCGGCCAGATCCTGCGGGTCACGTCGGGACCGCCCGTCGCGGAGTCGTCGTCGGCCGCGTCGTAGAGCGCCTGCAGCACCGTGAGGACGACCTCGTCGGGTGCGGCGTTCTCGCGGTAGAGCTTCTTCAGCGAGCCGCGGGCGAAGATCGAACCGGAGCCGATCGAGTGGTAGAGGTGGTGCTCGTAGGGGCCGCCGCCGACGTCGTATCCGAAGATGCGGCCGCCGTCGATCTTCTCGTCGTAGGCCGCGAAGATCGGGACCACGACGAGGCCCTGCATGGCGGCGCCGAGGTTCTGCCGGACGAAGGTGGCCAGCCGGTTGGCCTTGCCCTCGGTCGACAGCGAGCGGCCCTCGAGCTTCTCGTAGTGCTCGAGCTCGACCTGGTAGAGGCGGGCCATCTCGATGCCGGTCGAGGCGGTGCCGGCGATGCCCATGCAGGAGTATTCGTCGGTCCGGAAGACCTTCTCCATGTCCCGGTTGGAGATCATGTTGCCCGAGGTGGCGCGCCGGTCGCCGGCCATCACCACGCCGCCGGCGCACGTGACCGCCACGATCGTGGTCGCATGGGGGATCTGCTCACCGACGGGGGCGGGCAGCGCGTCGCGGTTGCCCGGGAGCATCTCCGGGGCGTAGCCACGCAGGAACTCGGTGAAGGACGAGGAACCCGTATTGGTGAAGAGGTTGTTCATCCAGGCCTGCTGAGATGCCACGCGACTCCCTCCTAGGTCGTGTTGTTTACGCCGACCCTACTCATGTGACAGCGCTGGTTGCACTCTTCCCGATCAGCTCACCGCGAACCGGGTTCATGATCGGAAATTTTCGCCGCAAACGACTCGTCGCGGCCGGCGGAGGGTTCCGCGACCGCGACGAGGGACGTGGGCGAGGTGGGCGTTGGCCCCTTTACTCGCCACCCTTCTGCACGTAGGACCGGACGAACTCCTCGGCGTTCTCCTCGAGGACCTCGTCGATCTCATCGAGGATCGAGTCGACGTCGTCGCTGAGCTTCTCGTGGCGCTCCTGGACGTCGCTTCCCGACTGCTCCTCGACCTGCTCGGTCTCGGTCTCCTGCCGGCCCGTCTGCTTCTGACCGCCGCTGTCCCTGCTGGCCATCGGTGATACCTCCACTCGGGGGACGTGTCTGTTTCATATCTTCCCCGAACCGACCGACAACTCGCCTGAATCGCCATGCGATCTTCAAACGGGTTGACCAGATAGTTTCGCTATCCAATAATCGTCGGACAGTGCAACTATCCAATCAGAACGGGGTGCGCTCGAATGTCTCCCTCCACCCTTACCACCGCCGGGATCCTGCTGATCACCGTGCCCGGCGTCGCCTTCGGTGGGGCCAGTCTGCTCGCTCACATACTCGGACGTATACCCGGATATCTGGACAATCCCGTCAGACGGGGATTGTGGCGTGCCGGACACGCCCACGCCGGGGTGCTCGTGCTCTTCTCCCTGGTGGCCCTGATCTACCTCGACCAGGCCGACCTCTCCCCCGGATTCCGGTCTCTGGCGCAGTGGCTCATCGTGGCCGCGCCGATCCTGATGCCGCTGGGGTTCTTCCTGTCGGTCGTACGACCGGGCGACACCCGCCCCAACCGCCTGATCTGGCTCACCGGTCTGGGTGGGGCCTCGCTGGCGGCGGGTACGATCATCTTGGGAATCGGGTTGCTCTAGATCTCCCGGATACGGAGCGAAACCGCCGTCGGGCCACCAGAATATTGAGCGCATGGGGAGCTCGGATTCGGGTCAGACAGGTGGTTGGTTCAGATCGGTAAGCACACGGCGCAGGCTCACCATGGGAGCTCCACGTCGGGCACTCCCGGTCCGCCGGTGAAAAGTCCGCCGGTGAAGCCCGCGCGCACGAAGCAGACGCTGCTGGGGGCCCGCTACCAGCTCACCATCCCGATCCGGCGTGACGGCTCGGGCATCATGTGGCAGGCCCACGACCTGCTGCTGAAGCGCGACGTGGCGATCAAGGAAGTCCAGCCGCCCTACCGCACCGACCGGCCCGACATGGAGCTGGCCCGCCGCAAGGCGCTCAACGAGGCGCGCTCGGCCGCCCGGCTCAGCCACCCGGCCATCATCACGGTCCACGATCTGCTGGAGGAGAACGGCCGCCTCTACATCGTGACCGAATTCCTCGAAGGCCTGACCCTCAAACAGACCATCGAGCACCTGGGCTCGCTGCCGGTCCACTGGTCGGCGTGGATCGGCTACCAGCTCCTGGCCGGCGTGCGGCACGCCCACGACGCCGGGGTCGTCCACGGCGACATCAAGCCGGCCAACGTGCTGCTGACCGGTGACCGGGTCGTGCTGACCGACTTCGGCATCGCCGCCCTCGAACACGAGGCGTCGGCGCCGACGACCGTCCCGGTCACCCGTACGGTCGACTTCATCGCGCCCGAGCGGATGAGCGGCGGCCCGGCCACCCCGGCGGCCGACCTGTGGTCGCTGGGCGCGACGATCTACACCGCCGTCGAGGGGCGGCCGCCCTTCCTCGGCACGGCCATGTCGGTGCTCGGCCTGGCCACCACCCGCGACCCCGATCCGCCCTCGAAAGCCGGCGCGCTGGTGCCCGTGCTCAACGGGCTGCTGCGGCGGCAGGCCCGCGACCGGCTGCCGGGCAACGAGGTGTCGTTGCTGCTGGCGGGCCTGTTACACCGTGAGGGCATCGCGGCGGCGACGCCGGGACGGCGAGCCGACTACCTCCCGCCCGACGCCTTTACGATGTAGATTCCAAGTCGCCCTCGGTGTCCAGGAAGGCCTGCTGGAGGGCGGCCATGATCTCGGGGTCGGGCTCGGCCCACATGCCGCGCCCGGCCGCTTCGAGCAGGCGTTCGGCGATGCCGTGCAGGGCCCAGGGGTTCGACTCGCTGAGGAATTTGCGGTTCTCCTCGTCGAGGACGTAGGTGGCGGCGATCTTGTCGTACATCCAGTCGGCGACCACGCCGGTGGTGGCGTCGTAGCCGAACAGGTAGTCGACGGTGGCGGCCAGTTCGAAGGCGCCCTTGTAGCCGTGCCGGCGCATGGCGGCCAGCCAGCGGGGGTTGACCACCCGGGCGCGGAAGATGCGGCTGGTCTCCTCGCTGAGGCTGCGGGTGCGGACCGCGTCGGGCCTGGTCGAGTCGCCGATGTAGGCCTTCGGGTCGCGTCCGGTGAGGGCGCGGACGGTGGCGATCATGCCGCCGTGGTACTGGAAGTAGTCGTCGGAGTCGGCGATGTCGTGCTCGCGGGTGTCGACGTTCTTGGCCGCGATGTTGATCCTCTTGTACGCCGCCTCCATCGCCTCCCGCGCCGGCACCCCGTCGATCCCCCGGCCGTAGGCGAAGCCGCCCCACACGGCGTAGACCTCGGCGAGGTCGCGGTCGTCGCGCCAGGTGCGGCTGTCGATCAACGGCAGCAGACCCGCGCCGTACGCGCCGGGGGCCGAGCCGAAGACGCGCAGCGTCGACCCGTCGGCCCTGACGTGGTCGCGGACGTAGTTGTCCTCCTCGTCCAGCTCGGCCACCAGCTTGACCGCGTCGTCCATCAGCGCCACCACGTGGGGGAAGGCGTCGCGGAAGAAGCCGCTGATGCGGACCGTGACGTCCACCCGGGGGCGGCCCAGTTCGGCGGCCGGGACGACCTCCAGGCCGGTGACGCGGCGGGAGGCGTCGTCCCAGACGGGGCGGACGCCCAGCAGGGCGAGGACCTCGGCGACGTCGTCGCCCGAGGTGCGCATGGCGCTGGTGCCCCAGATCGACAGGCCGACCGAGCGGGGCCACTCCCCCGTGTCGGTCCGGTAGCGCTCGACGAGCGACTCGGCCATGGCCTGGCCGGTCTCCCAGGCCAGGCGGCTGGGCACCGCCTTGGGGTCGACGGAGTAGAAGTTGCGGCCGGTCGGCAGGACGTTGACCAGCCCGCGCAGCGGCGAACCGCTGGGGCCGGCGGGGACGTAGCCGCCCTCCAGGGCGTGCAGGACGTTGGCGATCTCGTCGGCGGTGCCGTTCAGGCGGGGCACGACCTCGGTGGCGGCGAACCTCAGGATGTCCCCCACCTGGCCGTCGCCGGCCAGGCGCGCGGCGTGGCCGGGGTCCCAGCCCGCCGCCTCCATGGCGACCACCAGTTCGCGCGCTTTGGCCTCGGCCTCGTCCACCTCGACGCGGCCGTCGCCGTTCTCGGTCAGGCCCAGGGCCTCGCGCAGGCCCGGGAGGGCCTGGTCGCCGGCCCACATCTGGCGGGCGCGCAGGATCGCCAGCACCAGGTCGACGCGCGCCTCCCCCTCGGGGACCTGGCCAAGGACGTGCAGGCCGTCGCGGATCTGGACGTCCTTGACCTCGCACAGCCAGCCGTCGACGTGCAGCAGGAAGTCGTCGAACTCGGCGTCGTGGGGGCGGTCGTCGAGGCCGAGGTCGTGGTCGAGGCGGGCGGCCTGGATCAGCGTCCAGATCTGGGCGCGGATCGCGGGGAGCTTGGCGGGGTCCATGGCCGCGATGGAGGCGTGCTCGTCGAGGAGCTGCTCCAGGCGGGCCATGTCGCCGTAGGTGTCGGCGCGGGCCATCGGCGGCACCAGGTGGTCGACCAGGGTGGCGTGGGCCCGGCGTTTGGCCTGGGTGCCCTCGCCCGGGTCGTTCACGAGGAAGGGGTAGATCAGCGGGAGGTCGCCGAGGGCGGCGTCGGGGCCGCAGGCGGCCGACAGGCCGGCCGACTTGCCGGGAAGCCATTCGAGGTTGCCGTGCTTGCCGACGTGCACGACGGCGTCGTACCGGGACGACAGCCAGTGGTAGGCGGCCAGGAAGTGGTGGCTCGGCGGCAGGTCGGGGTCGTGGTAGATGGCGATGGGGTTCTCGCCGAAGCCGCGCGGCGGCTGGACCATGACGACGAGGTTGCCGTCCTGGAGGGCGGCCAGGACGATGTCGTCGCCGTCGACGAACAGCTCGCCCGGCGGCGGCCCCCAGTGGCGTTCCATCGCCTCGCGGAGGTCGGCCGGGAGGGTGTCGAAGTGGGCCCGGTAGTCGTCCTTGTGGATGCGGACCGGGTTGCCGGCGAGCTGCTCGTCGGTGAGCCAGTCGGGGTCCTGGCCGCCGGCGGCGATCAGGGCGTGGATGAGCGCGTCGCCGTCCTGGGCGGCCACGCCCGGGAAGTCGCCGATCGCGTAACCGGCCTCGCCCATGGCCTTCAGCAGCCGGACGACGCTCCGGGGGGTGTCGAGGCCGACGGCGTTGCCGATGCGGGAGTGCTTGGTCGGGTAGGCCGACAGCATGATCGCCACGCGGCGCTCGCCGACGGGGATGTGCCGCAGTCGGGCGTGCCGGACCGCGACCCCGGCCACGCGGGCGGCGCGCTCGGGGTCGGCGGCGTAGACGGTGAGCCCGTCGGGGTCGATCTCCTTGAACGAGAACGGGACCGTGATGATGCGCCCGTCGAACTCGGGGATGGCGATCTGGGAGGCGGCGTCGAGCGGCGACAGGCCGTCGTCGGCGGCCTCCCAGGTGGCCCGGTCGGTGGTCAGGCAGAGGCCCTGGAGGATCGGGATGTCGAGGTCGGCGAGCGCGCCGACGTCCCAGGCCTCGTCCTCGCCGCCCGCCTGCGCGGTGGCGGGCCGGGTGCCGCCGGCGGCCAGGACGGTGACGATCAGGGCGTCGCACTGCCGCAGGGTGTCGATCAGGCCCGGCTCGGCGGTGCGCAGGGAGGCGCAGTAGACGGGAAGCGGGCGGCCGCCTTTGGCCACGATGGCTTCGGACAAAGTCTGGATGAAAGCGGTGTTGCCGGCGACGTGGTGGGCGCGGTAGTAGAGGATCCCCACGACGGGCCCCTCACCCTCGACGGCCTCGCCGAGGCCCCAGGAGGGCAGCGCCGCCGGCGCGGCGAAGCCGTGGCCCGTCAGCAGCAGGGTGTCGCTCAGGAAGTTGTGGAGTTCGGCCAGGTTGGCGGGGCCGCCGTGGGCCAGGTAGGCGTGCGCCTCCGCGCACACGCCGCTGGGCACGGTCGACAGTTCCATCAGCTCCGCGTCGGGGGCCTGCTCGCCGCCCAGCACCACGACCGGCTTCCCGCTGGCCAGCAGGGTGTCGAGGCCCTCTTCGTAGGCCCGCCGGCCGCCGAGCAGGCGGACCACGACCACGTCGGCGTCGTCGAGTAACGCGGCCGGGTCGGGGGTCCGGGAGGGGTTCGCCAGGCGGTAGGGGGCGCCGCTCGCGCGGGCGCTCAGGAGGTCGGTGTCCGATGTGGACAGCAAAACGATCATGGCGAAGCCCTCCCTCGGGGTCCGCGCCCCGGGTCGTGTGTCCAGGTGACGGCCGAGTCTCCTGGCTCCCGGATCAGGGCTCACCCCGGCCTTCCCTGTGACAGTGGCCGTTGGTGGGGTTCGCTCCCCGGTGACAGTGGCGGGACCGCGCCGGATTCACACCGGCTTCCTCGTTTGTGCCGTCGCCCGATGAGACTACGGGACTCCCCCGGCTTGCAAGACCCACGGTGGGCTTTACCATCCTCGACGTGGCCATTACCGGACATTCCTCGCGCGACGCCTGCCCCGGCGCGCTGCAGGTCCACCCCGCCGCCGACGGGCCGCTGGCCCGCGTCCGGCTGCCCGGGGGCGACCTGACTGGGGCGCAGCTCGGCGTGCTCGCGGCCTCCGGCGGAGGCGTGCTGGAGCTGACGTCTCGGGCGAACGTCCAGGTCAGAGGGGTCAAGGATCCGGCGGGATTCGCTGAGGCGGTCGCGGCGGCGGGGCTGCTGCCCTCGCCGTCGCACGAGCGGGTGCGCAACATCGTCGCCTCGCCGCTGAACGGCTCGGCCGCGTTCCGGGGGGTGGTCCGGGACCTCGACGCGGCGATCTGCGCCGTGCCCGAACTGGCCGATCTGTCCGGTCGGTTCCTGTTCGCAGTCGACGACGGCTCGGGGGATGTGGCGGGTCTCGGCGCCGACGTGGTGCTGATGTCCCGCGGTGAGCACTTCGCCGTAATCGCGGGAACCACCGACCTTCGGTTACGGCTACCGCCCGCTCAGGCGGTCCACGAGGCGGTCCACGTCGCGCAGAACTTCCTGCGGGTCTCCGACGGCGCCTGGCGCATCCCCGAGGGCGCCTTCCCCGGTGTTCCCGCAGACCTGCCCGCGCCCCGGACCGGCGGTTACGTCGGCGACTTCGGCGACACGACCGGAGTCTTGGCCCCCCTGGGCCGTCTGACCGCGACACAGGCGACGGTCCTGGCAGAGGCGGAGTGGCTGCGGATCACTCCGTGGCGCACCGTCCTGGTCCCGAAGGGCACCCGCCTGCCCGACGGGCTGATCACCGACCCCGAGAGCCCCTGGCTCCACGTCACCGCCTGCACCGGCTCCCCCGGCTGCGCGAAGTCGCTGAGCGACGTCCAGAAGGACGCGGAGCCCATCGGCGTACCCGTCCACTGGTCGGGCTGCGGGCGGAAGTGCGGCCGTCCCCGGGGCGAGGTCGTGGACCTGATCGCCACCACGTCCGGCTACCAGCGGAGTGCATCGTGACCTACATCAAGGACGGCGCGGAGATCTACCGCCAGTCGTTCGCCACCATCCGCGCCGAGGCCGACCTGTCGGCCCTCCCGCCCGACGTGGCGCGGGTCGCGGTCCGCATGATCCACGCCTGCGGCATGACCGATCTGCCGGGCGACATGGCCTGGTCGGACGGGGTCGTCGCGGCGGCCAGGAAGGCGCTGGACGCGGGCGCGCCCATCCTCTGCGACGCCAACATGGTCGCGGCGGGGGTGACGCGGAAGCGGTTGCCGTACGAGAACGAGGTTGTCTGCACCCTCGCGGACCCGCGCGTCCCTGCGCTGGCGGCCGAGCTCGGGACCACCCGCAGCGCGGCGGCGCTGGAGCTGTGGCGCGAGCGGATGGGCGGCGCGGTGGTCGCGGTCGGGAACGCGCCGACGGCGCTGTTCCGGCTGCTGGAGATGGTCGCCGAGGGCGCGCCGCGACCGGCGGCGGTGATCGGGATCCCCGTGGGCTTCATCGGCGCGGCCGAGTCGAAGGACGCGCTGGCCGCGTCCGACCTGGAGTTTCTGGTGGTACGCGGCCGCCGTGGCGGCAGCGCGATGACGGCGGCGGCCCTGAACGCCATCGCCAGTGACGAGGAATGATGACCGGAACGCTCTATGGCGTGGGCCTCGGCCCCGGCGACCCCGAACTGGTGACCGTGAAGGCGGCCCGGCTGCTCGGCGAGGCGGGGGTGATCGCCTACCACAGCGCCCGGCACGGCCGCAGCATCGCCCGCTCGGTCGCCGCCCCCCACCTGCGCGAGGGCCAGATCGAGGAGGCGCTCGTCTACCCGGTCACGACGGAGACGACCGACCACCCGGGCGGCTACCAGGGCGCCCTCGACGAGTTCTACGCCTCCTGCGCCGCCCGCCTGGCCGCCCACCTCGACGCGGGCCGCGACGTGGTGGTGCTGTGCGAGGGCGACCCGCTCTTCTACGGCTCCTACATGCACCTGCACAAGCGCCTGGCGGGAAGCTACCCGACCGAGGTGGTCCCGGGCGTGACCTCGATCAGCGGCGCGGCGGCGGCACTGGGCCGCCCTCTGGTCGAGCGCGACGAGACGCTGACCGTGCTGCCCGGCACCCTCCCGGCCGAGGAACTGGCCGCCCGCGTCGGCGACGGCCCGGTCGCGATCATGAAGCTGGGCCGGACGTTCACCAAGGTCCGCGCCGCCCTGGAGGAGGCGGGCCGCCTCGACGACGCCTGGTACGTCGAACGCGCCACCACCGCCGCCCAGCGCCTCGCGCCGCTGCGCGACGTCGACCCGGAGTCGGTGCCCTACTTCTCGCTGGCGCTGCTGCCCTCCCCCGTCGGCGCCCCGCTCCCGCTGCCCGAGCGCCCCCGCCACGAGGGCCCCGGCGAGGTGGCCGTGGTCGGCCTCGGCCCCGCCGGACGCCCCTGGCTGACCCCCGAGGCCCAGGACGCCCTGGCCACCGCCGACGAACTCGTCGGCTACGGCCCCTACCTCGACCGCGTCCCGCCGAACCCGCGCCAGAAGCGGCACGCCACCGACAACCGGGTCGAGGCCGAACGGGCCGAGCACGCCCTCTCGCTGGCCCTGGCCGGATCGCGGGTCGCGGTGGTGTCGTCGGGCGACCCGGGCGTGTTCGCGATGGCCTCGGCCGTGCTCGAGGCGGCCACCCAGGAGCGGTTCGCGGGCGTGCCGGTCAGGGTCGTGCCGGGGCTGACGGCCGCGCACGCGGTGGCCGCCCGGGTCGGCGCGCCGCTCGGCCACGACTATTGTGTGGTGTCGTTGTCCGACCAGCTCAAGCCGTGGGACGTGGTAGCCCGGCGGATCTCCGCCGCGGCCGCCGCCGACCTGGTCCTCGCGATCTACAACCCGGCGTCCAAGACCCGGACGTGGCAGGTCGGGGTGGCCAGGGACCTGCTGCTCGAACACCGCCCGGCGCACACGCCCGTCGTCGTCGGGCGGGCGGTGGGCACCCCTCAGGAGACGATCGTGGTGACGACCCTCGGCGACCTCGACCCGGCGGAGGTGGACATGCGCTGCCTGCTGATCATCGGTTCCTCGACCACCCGCGTGGCCGGCGGCGTGGTGTTCACGCCCCGCCGCTACCCGGCATGAAACGCGTCTTCATCCTCGGGGGCACGGCCGAGGCCCGCGAACTGGCGGCCCGGCTGCATCCCGAGAACGTCGTGGTGACCTCGCTGGCGGGCCGGGTCAAGGCGCCCCGGCTGCCCGTGGGGGCGGTCGTGATCGGGGGGTTCGGCGGGTCGCTCGGACTGGCCCGCTGGCTCTGGGAGCACCCCGTCGACGTGGTCGTCGACGCGACCCATCCGTTCGCCGCGAAGATGTCCGAGGCGGCGGCCGAGGCGGCGGGGATGACGGGGATCCCGCTGCTCGGGCTGCGGCGGCCGGGCTGGACGCAGGAGCCCGGTGACGACTGGCGGTGGGTCTCCTCGCTGGAGGAGGCGGCCCGGTCGCTGCCGGGGACGCGGGTGTTCCTGACCACCGGGCGCCGGAGCCTGCCCGTCTTCGACGGCATCCCCGGGGTGTGGTTCCTGGCGCGGTCGGTCGATCCGCCGGACGACCCGGTGTCGATGGAGGTCATCCTGTCGCGGGGGCCGTACACCCTCGAAGGCGAGCTGGCCCTCATGCGGGAGCACCGCATCGACACCCTGGTGACCAAAGACAGCGGCGGCGAACTGACCCGCGCGAAGCTGGTGGCCGCGCGCGAGCTGGGCGTGCCGGTCGTGATGGTCAAGCGTCCGCCGGTCCCGGCCGAGGTCCCCTACGTCGAGACGGTGGCCGAGGCGGTCGCCTGGGTGCACGCCGCCGAATAGGGGGACCGCGCCGCTCTCAGCGGGCGCGGGCCACCGAGTAGAGGTGGCTGTCGGGGAACTGCGCCGCGGTCAGGACCCGGCCGACGATGATGACCGCCGTCCGCTTGACGCCCGCCGCCCGCACCAGTTCCGAGATATCGCCCAGCGTCCCTCTGATGATGACCTCGTCGTCGCGGGAGGCGTAGGCGACCACGGCCACCGGGCAGTCCCGCCCATAGGCGCCGGCGAGTTCGGCGGTCACCGGCTCGATGCGCTGTACGGCCAGGTGCAGCACCATCGTCGCCCGCGACTGGCCGAGCGTCGTGAGGTCCTCCCCCGGCGGCATCGGGGTGGCGCGTTCGGAGGTCCGGGTCAGGATGATCGTCTGGGCCACCCCGGGGACCGTGAGCTCGCGTCTGAGCGATGCCGCCGCGGCGGCGAAGGCGGGGACCCCCGGAACGACCTCGTAGGGCACCCCGGCCGCGTCGAGCCGCCGCATCTGCTCGGCCATGGCGCTGAAGACCGAGGGGTCGCCCGAGTGCAGCCGGGCCACGTCGAGGCCCTGCTCGTGGGCGCCGGTCATCTCGGCGAGGATCTGGTCGAGGTCGAGGTTGGCGGTGTCCACGATCCTGGCGCCGGCGGGGCACCGGGCCAGCAGGTCGGCGGGGACGAGCGAGCCGGCGTACAGGCAGACGGGCGAGGTCTCGATCACCCGCTGCCCGCGCACGGTGATGAGGTCGGCCGCGCCGGGGCCGGCGCCGACGAAGCGGATCACGTGAGGTCCTTCCTTGCCGACCAGATGGTCACGGGCATGGCGGGACGCCAGCCGGTGAAGCCGCCGACCGGGGCGGCCCGGCTGACGGACAGGCGGGTGAGGTCGCCGCCGTGCGCGCGGTGCCAGGCCGCCAGGACGGCCTCCGACTCCACGGTGACGGCGGTCGCCACCAGGCGTCCGCCCGGCCCGAGGGCCCGCCAGCACGCCTCCGGGACGCCCTCGGTGGTCAGGCCGCCGCCGATGAAGACGGCGTCGGGCGGCTCCAGCCCGGCGAGGGCCTGCGGGGCCGTTCCGGTGACGACCTTCAGGCCCGGTACGCCCAGCCTCGCGGCGTTCCCCGCGATGCGGGCCGCCCTGACCGGGTCGCGTTCGACGGTCACCGCGCGGCAGGAGCGGTCGGCGCGCATCCACTCGACGGCGATGCTGCCCGCGCCGCCGCCGACGTCCCACAGCAGGCCGTTCGGCTGGAGGAAGGCCATGACCACGGCTCTGACCTCGCGCTTGGTCAACTGGCCGTCGTGGTCGTAGGCGTCGTCGGGCAGGCCCGGGACGATCGGCAGCGGGTCGGCCGACCGGCACTCGACCGCCACCACGTTCAGCGGGTCGACGTCGTCGCGCAGGGGGCCGATCCGCTCCCCCGGCCCGCCCAGCTGTTCGAGGACGGTGAGCGAGCTCTGGTCGTACCCGGCGGATTCGAGGGCCCCGGCCACGACGGCAGGAGAGCCGCTCCCCTCGCTGAGCACGATGAAGCGGCGGCCGGGCGCGAACACCGCGGCGAGCGGGCGGCCGACCATGCTGACGACCGTCACCGACTCGACGGGCCAGCCGAGCCGCGCGCACGCCAAAGACACCGACGACGGATGCGGGATCACCCGCACCCCGGGCACTCCCAGGCGGGCGATGGTCGCGCCGATGCCGTGGTGCATGGGGTCGCCGCTGGCCAGCACGCAGACGCGCCGGCCGCTGTCGAGCAGCTCCCGCAGAGCGGGAAGCAGCGGGGCCGGCCACGGCCGCAGCTCCCCCGGCACGTCGGGCAGCAGGGCGAGCTGGCGCTCGGAACCCGCGACGACCTCCGCCTTCGCGACGGCCTCCCGGGCCGGCTCGCCCAGGCCCGCCCAGCCGTCGGCCCCGATGCCGACGACCACCACGTCAGTCACGCCGCACGTTCCCCAGCTCACGAGTGATCTTGATCTCGATGACGACCCGGAGCGGGTTGGCCCTCGGCTCGCGGTAGCGGGCCGAGTAGAGCCGCACCGCCCGCGCGACCGCCTCGGGGTCGTCGTGGACGGTCGCCACGCCCTCCAGGGTCGACCAGCGCGCGCCGTCGACCTGGCAGACCGCCACGCGGCTCCCGCCGTTCCGGACGTTGCGCACCTTCTGCGAGGTCGACGAGGTGATGACCCGGGCGACGTCGCCGTCGAGGGTCACCCCGACGGGCACCACGTGGGGCGTGCCGTCGGCCCGCAGGGTCGTGAGCGTGCACAGGTGCCGCTCGGTCCAGAACTCCTCGAAGCTCATCTGCACTCCTTGACGAAACGCGTCGCTGCCTCCGGCGTCCCCGCCCAGTGAAGGTGCAGGTAGGACGCCAGGATCCGCCCGGCAGCGTACCCGTCGGCGCCGCCGCGCCAGCGATAGACCCGCTCACCGGGGAGATCGGTGACGGTCCGGTGGAACTCGTGCCCCCTGACCCGCTCACCGATCCGGCCGATGACGGTGTCGCGGGTGACGACGGCGTCGCGGTAGCCGAGGGTGAGCCGGGGCGACATCTCCGACGTGGCGTCGATGCGGCCGACCATGGGGTGACCGTCGAGCTCGCGGGCCAGATAGAGGAGCCCCCCGCACTCGGCCACAATCGGGCCGTCGAAAGCGGCGATCTCCCGCTTGAGCCGCTCGTTGGCGGCCAGCTCGTGGACGTGCATCTCGGGGAAGCCGCCGGGGAGGATCAGGCCGCCGGCGCCCTCGGGGAGTTGTTCGTCGCGGAGGGGGTCGAACGGGACGACCTCGGCGCCGGCCGCTTCGAGGAGTTCGGCCTGTTCGGCGTAGCCGAAGGTGAACGCGGGCCCACCGGCGACGGCGACCCGCCGGCGAGCGGGCTCGGCGGCCTGCCCGGGGCTCCAGGCCTCGCCGGGCAGCGCCGGGGCGGTGTGGGCCAGCCGGACCAGCGCCTTCAGGTCGCAGCTCTCCGCGACCAGGTCGCCCAGGCGGGCCACGGCCTCCAGGGCCTCGCGGCGGCGTTCGGCGACCGGGATCAGGCCGAGGTGGCGTGAGGGGGTCTCGATGCCCGGGGTGCGGCGGACGACGCCGAGGACCGGCACGCCGCTGTGATCGAGCGCGGCCCGGCACACCTCCTCGTGGCGGTCGGAGCCCACCCGGTTGAGGATGACGCCGCCGATCCGCACCCGTGTGTCGAACCCGGCGAAGCCGTGCACCAGCGCGGCGACCGACTGGCCCTGCCCGGTGGCGTCGACGACCAGGACCACGGGGGCGTCGATCAGCCGGGCCACGTGGGCGGTGGAGGCGTAGCCGTCCGGAAGCCCGTCGAACAGGCCCATGACGCCTTCGACGATCGCGATGTCGGCGTCGCGCGCGCCGTGGAGGAAGAGCGGCGCGACCAGGTCCTCGCTCGTGAGGAACGGGTCGAGGTTGCGGCCGGGCCGTCCGGTCGCCAGTGCGTGGTAGCCCGGGTCGATGTAGTCGGGCCCCGCCTTGTGCGGCGAGACGGTGAGGCCGGCGTTCACCAGGGCGGCCATCAGACCGGTCGCGATCGTCGTCTTGCCCGCTCCCGACGACGGCGCCGCGACGACCAGCCGGGCTACCATTCGATGCCTCTCTGCCCCTTCTGCCCGGCGTCCATCGGGTGCCGGACCTTGGTCATCTCGGTGACGAGGTCGGCGAAGGCGACCAGGTCGGGGTGGGCGTCCCGGCCGGTGATGACGACGTGCTGCGACCCCGGCCGGTTCCGCAGGGTCTCGATGACGTCCTCGACGGGGATCCACCCCCATTTGATCGGGTACGTGAACTCGTCCAGGACCAGCAGCCGGTACGTCTCGGCGGTGAGATCCCGCTTGATCTGCGCCCAGCCCTCACGGGCGTTGGCGGCGTGGTCGTCGTCGGACTTGCGGATCCACGACCAGCCGTCACCCATCTTGTGCCAGGTCACCGGCGGCCCGATCTCGCCCAGCGCCTTCAGCGCCGCCTCCTCGCCCACCTTCCACTTGGCCGACTTGACGAACTGGAAGACCCCGATCGGCCATCCCTGGTTCCAGGCGCGCAGCGCCAGGCCGAAGGCGGCCGTCGACTTCCCCTTGCCGGGCCCGGTGTGCACGACGACCAGCGGCCGGGTCCGGCGCTGGCGGGTGGTGAGGCCGTCGTTCGGGACGTTCTCCGGCTGACCTTGCGGCATCTCACGCGGCTTTCATGACGTGGGCGACATCGGACAGGTCCACGACCGGCGCCGTCAACCGGACCGCCAGCCGGGCGGCCAGCCCGAGGCGGACCGGCCCCGACTCGCAGTCGACGACGACGCAGGCGGTGTCCTTGAGGAGGGCGGCGGCGCGGTCGGCGTCGCCGGAGGTGGCCCGGCCGTCGGTGACGACGACCACGAGCGGCCGCCGCGCCGGGTCGCGGAGCCGTTCCACAGCCAGGACCTCGGCGGCCTTGACCAGCCCGGCGGCGATGGGAGTGCGGCCGCCCGTCTTGAGCAGCCGCATCCGGGCCGCGCCCGCCTCGACCGAGGACGTGGGCGGGAGGACGAGTTCGGCGGAGTCGCCCCGGAAGGTGATCAGGCCGATCTTGTCGCGGCGCTGGTAGGCGTCCAGCAGCAGGCTCAGGACGGCGGTCTTGACCTCGCCCATGCGCTTGCGGGCGCCCATGGAACCGCTGGCGTCCACGACGAACAGGACGAGGTTGCCCTCCCGTCCTTCCCTGACGGCTTCCCGCAGATCAGTTGCCCTGACGGGTCCCTGCCGCCAGCCTCGGTGGGCGGCGGCGCGGAGGGTGGCCATCAGGTGGACCTGGGTGACCTTCGCCTGCGGGGTGCGGGAACCGACGGTGCGGCCCTTGGCCGAACGGCCCCGGGATCGGCGACCGGGGGCGCCGCCGCCCACGCCGGGGACGGAGAAGAGCCTGGCCTTGTAGGGGGCGCCGGCGACCTGGAACGACTCGGCCGCACCCTGTGCTGCCTGGTCAGGTTCGGCGTGGCCTTGATCGGTCTGGCCTGGATCAGGGGGGCCTTGATCGGCCGCGCTCTGGGCATTGTGGTCCGGCCGGGGCCGGTTCTGGTCGTTGGCCTCGCTCTGGTGCCGCTGATCGCCGTCGGTCGGGTCGCCCTGATCGTCTGGGCCGTCCGGCGGGTCCGTGTCGTCAGGGTCGTCCGGGAACTGGTCGAGGAGTTCGTCGAGTTTGTTCTCGTCCAGGCCGGGCGCGTCGAACGGGTCCCGCCGCCGGCGGTGGGGCAGGGCGAGGCGGGCCGCCTCGCGGACGTCCCTCGTGGTGACCCTGTCCCGGCCGGCCCAGGCCGCGTGCGCGACCGCCGCGTGGGCGGTCACCAGGTCGGCGCGCATCCCGTCGACCTCGAACCCCGCGCACACGGTCGCGATCTGCTTGAGGGCGGCGTCGGGCAGGCGTACCGACTCCACCCGCTCCCGGGCCTCGGCGATCCGCGCCGCGAGCTCCCCCTCCCGGGCCGCCCAGTCGGCGGCGAACCCGTCCGGATCGCGCTCGTAGGACATCCGGCGGCGGATCACCTCGGCCCGCTCCCCCGGATCCCGCGACGCCCGGACCTCGACCGTCAGCCCGAACCGGTCGAGCAGCTGCGGTCGCAGCTCGCCTTCCTCGGGGTTCATCGTCCCGGCCAGCAGGAATCGCGCGGCGTGCCGCACCGACACCCCTTCGCGCTCGACGTAGCAGGTCCCGAGCGCGGCTGCGTCGAGCAGCAGGTCGACCAGGTGGTCGTGCAGCAGGTTGACCTCGTCGACGTAGAGCACCCCGCGATGCGCCGCGGCCAGCAGCCCCGGCTCGAAGGCGGCGACCCCGTGCGCGAGGGCCTTCTCCAGGTCGAGCGACCCGGCGAGCCGGTCCTCCGACGCCCCGACGGGCAACTCGACGAGCCGGGCCCTGCGCGTCTCTCTCCCACCGTCGTGGGGGCCGTCCGGGCATTGGCCGTACGGCGCCGCGGGATCACAGGCGAACCGGCACCCCGGCACGACCTCGACAGCCGGGAGCAGCTCGGCCAGCGCCCGCACGATCGTCGACTTCGCCGTGCCCTTCTCCCCGCGGACGAGCACCCCGCCCACCCGTGGCGACACGGCGTTGAGGATGAGCGCCAGTTTGAGGTCGTCCATCCCGACAACCGCGCTGAACGGATAGGTCACTCCCGACTTCCTTTCACTGCAACCGCAGATTCCACCGGCCACCCACCCCGGTGAGCGACGCCCGCCCGAGCGGCGGCACGTCGACCCGCTGATAGTCCGCCCCGGTGGCCACGGACACAGCCGCCCGCACGACGCCCGGATGAGTGACCGCGAACACCGCCCCGCCGTCGAGCCGGTCAAGCCACCCCCGCACCCTGACGAGCAACTGACCGACGGACTCGCCCCCGTGCGGCGCGGCCTCAGGATCACCGACCCACCGGGCCAGCTGGCGGGGATCGACGTCGGCCAGCCGCCGGCCCGTCCAGTTCCCCATGCCGAGATCCCTCAGCTCGGGCACGACCTCGGCCCCTGGAAGCAGATCACACCGGGCCTCGGGCCCTCGCATGAGCCGGATGGCTCCCGTCGGGGAGTCGAACAGGGCGAGATCAGCCGGTTCGTCCGCGACCGGAAAGACCCCGTCCCGCTGGCTCGCGGTAAGGGGATGCGCCATCAACGTCACCCGCACCGCCTTCACGGGCCGCCCCGCGGCCTGACGCGCACCAGGTTCACCACATCGCCTTCCCGAGCGACCCCAACGTGAGCATGCGCGCTGACGGCTCCTTCACGACCTCGGAACGCCTTATGCGATCCGCGCATAGAACCATCCGGATAAACGAACACCGCGCGGCCTTCACGAGGGGCCCGCGCCATTCACCGCGATGTCACGGCCGGCTTCGACCGCGCCCCTCCGAGATCCACGACGCCGAGTGGAGCCGCCGGGAGTTCGTGCCCGCCGGGCAAGACCCGGCGGCCGGTCGCGTGGCCGCCGTCCTCGCCTGAGGTCGAACCCGAGGTCAGACCCGCACCCGCTGCCGCGCCGACAGCAGGGCGAACACCGATCCGAGCACGCCCCAGAGCACGGCCTGCATGCCCAGCGACGACACCCGGAAGTTCCACAGCAGCACCGCCGGGAACTCCGGCGGCACCTCCTGAATCCCCGGCAGCACCGCGTACGCGATCCCGACGATCACCAGGAACGCCGGGACGGCCGCGACCCACCCGAACCGCCGGTGGATCACCGCCCCCGCGCCGAGCGCGAGCAGCCCGATGGCGAGCATCACCAGGTAGAGAACGGTCCGCTGCCCGATGGTGTCGGGGTCGCCGACGGCCGGCGGGTTGCCCGGATACTTCAGGAACGGGACGAGCACGACGGCCAGGAACCCCCCGGCCGCCAGCGTGACGGCCAGCGCCTGCTCGTTCGCGGGCCCGAACCGGCCCTTGACGAAGGCGTAGGCGAGCGCGAACAGCCCGCCGACGACGAGCCCGTAGAGGGTGGTGGCGAGGAACAGCCCGAAGGCCTGCCCGCCCCGGCTGACCAGTTCGTCGGCGTGCGAGTGCCCCGCCCCGGCGGCGGCCTCCTCGATCGCGATGGCCTGGTCGATGAAGGGCTCCCCGACGAGGAACCCGAAGAGCCCCGCGAGCAGCCCGGCGACGGCTCCGGCGCCGAGGCCCCGGAGAAACAAGTCCTTGATCATCAGTGGCAGGGAACGCCGAGCAGATGACGACCGTCGTGCATGAGCTCATGCAGGAAGTCACCGGTCTGGGCGAGCACCCCCGCCGAGTCCATCGTCACCAGATAGGCGACGATCAGCAGGATGGGCACCGCCGCCGACCACGGCAGCAAGGTGCGAACGGGAATGGTTGGGGAGCTGGACATCTGGCTCACGCCACGATCCTCCTCCGGGATTACGCGTCCCTGTCGTAGATCAACGTGGCGGGTGGTGACCTGACTCTCCATCGACGATGGATCACAGTGGCGCGACCGTACCGGACTCTCACCGGTTTCCCTCACGCCGCCACAATTCCCGGCGAACGTACCCCGATATGGCAAAACCCGTCAAGGCGACACGATCCCGGCCCCTTTACAAAGTAGATCAACTCCTCGCCCTGACAGGTACGCAAAAGAGCCCGGGCCAGATGAGCCCGGGCTCTCAGAGGACCTCAGGTCAGGAGTCGCCCGTCAGGGCCGCGACCAGTTCCGCCGCGGTGCGGCAGCGGTCGAGCAGGTCGCCCACGTGCGCCTTGGTTCCCCGCAGCGGCTCCAGGGTCGGCACCCGCTGCAGTGACTCGCGGCCCGGGATGTCGAATATCACCGAATCCCACGACGCCGCGGCCACCGACTCGCTGTACTGCCGCAGGCAACGCCCGCGGAAGTAGGCCCGGGTGTCGGTGGGCGGCGTTTCGATAGCACGCTCCACGTCGTCTTCCGTAACCAGGCGCTGCATCCGGCCGCGTTCGACGAGCCGGTTGTAGAGGCCGCGCTCGGGCCGGATGTCGGCGTACTGCAGGTCGACGAGCTGCAGGCGCGGGTGGGACCACGGCAGCTTGTCGCGGGTGCGGTAGCCCTCGAGGAGTTCGAGCTTGGCCACCCAGTCGAGCTCCCGCGAGAGCTGCATCGGGTCTTCGGCGAGCCGGGTCAGCACCGACTCCCACCGGTTGAGCACGTCTTTAGTCATCTCGTCGGCGTTGGAGCCGTAGCGGTCTTCGACGTACTTGCGGGCCTGCTCCAGATACTCCATCTGCAGCTGGACGGCCGTCATCTTCCGGCCCGACCGCAACGTCACGATGTGCTTGCACGACGGGTCGTGGGAGATGGCGCGCAGCGCGGCGACCGGCGACTCGACCGACAGGTCGACCGTCAGGAAGCCGTCTTCGATCATGGCCAGGACGAGCGAGGTCGTGCCGAGCTTCAGGTAGGTCGAGATCTCCGACATGTTCGCGTCGCCGATGATCACGTGGAGCCGGCGGTACTTCTCCGGGTCGGCGTGCGGCTCGTCGCGGGTGTTGATGATCGGGCGCTTGAGCGTCGTCTCGAGGCCGACCTCGACCTCGAAGAAGTCGGCCCGCTGCGAGATCTGGTAGCCGTCGCCGCGCGAGTCCTGCCCGATGCCGACCTTGCCCGCCCCCGCGAAGACCTGGCGGGAGACGAAGAACGGGGTCAGGTGGCGCACGATGTCGGCGAACGGGGTCGCCCGGCGCATCAGGTAGTTCTCGTGGCAGCCGTAGCTGGCGCCCTTGGAGTCGGTGTTGTTCTTGTAGAGCTGGATCGGCGCGTTGCCCGGCATGCCCGAGGCCCGGACGGCCGCGTCGTGCATGACCCGCTCGCCCGCCTTGTCCCAGATGACCGCGGCCCGGGGGTTGGTGCATTCGGGCGTGGAGTATTCGGGGTGGGCGTGGTCGACGTAGAGCCGGGCGCCGTTGGTGAGGATGACGTTGGCGAGGCCGAGGTCTTCGTCGGTGAGCTGGCTGGAGTCGGCCGCCTCACGGGCGAGGTCGAAACCCCGGGCGTCACGGAGGGGGTTCTCCTCCTCGAAGTCCCACCGGGCGCGGCGGGCGCGCGCGGCCGAGGCCGCCAGGTATGCGTTGACGACCTGCGAGGAGGTCACCATCGCATTCGCACCTGGTTGACCGGGCACGGAAATTCCGTACTCGGTCTCGATGCCCATCACCCGCCGGACTGTCATGCGCACCCCATGGCCTGTCGTTCCGCCGTTTATATCCCGAGCCTAGCCCCTTCACTATGCCCGGCCACCAGACAGTTACGGCACCGATGCCTGGCGTTGTTCCATTGGGCTCCTGCCCATCAGACGGCGCAGCAACCGCTGACCTGGGCGATCAACAAGCCGGTATACAGCATACGACAGAAGAATCGATGCCAGCATCGTGCCCCCGGCGAGCACCCACGGATTTATAGATTCCCGGAATTCCGGGATAAGTACCGCCGAGACGTTCTGATGTACCAGGTAGAGGGGGTAGGTGAGCGCCCCCACGGTCGTCAGCGCCCGCCACCGCACCCAGCGCAGCCACCCGAGGGCGACGGCCGCCATGAGCACGTAGATGACCGTGATCCACACGATGACGGCCGGCGGCGGCGCCGGGAAGTTCTTGATCCCCACGAGGTCGATGCGGCTCTGCATGCGCTCCAGGGCCGCGTACAGGGAGCAGGCGTAGCCGACCAGGACGAACCCCCACCGCGTGACGGTGGAGCCCTCACGGTAGATCAGGTAGAAGGCCATGCCGGCGATGAAGTAGGGCGCCTGCCGGGGCATGACGATCTCGGTGACCAGATCGTTCTGCAGCCACTCGGCGAAGATCGCCGCGGCCAGCCACACCCACATGAACCCCAGGGCCCGCCGCAGGTTCACGCCCATGATCACCACGATGGAGATCAGGAAGTAGAACTTCAGCTCCACCCAGAGCGACCAGAACACTCCCCCGGCCGGGATGACGCCGAACGCCTCCTGCAGCATCGTGAGATTGATCACGTAGCCGACGGTGTCCAGGTTGGGTTTGAAGTATTCGACGCTCGTGTACGTGTAGAGCACGTACAAGGCGATCACGGTGAACCAGTAGGCCGGGAAGAGCCGCGCGAACCGCGACACGGCGAACCTGCGCAGGCTGTGCCCCCAGGCGCTCATCAGGATGACGAACCCGCTGATGAGGAAGAACAGCTCGACCCCGAGGATGCCGAGCGTGGCGAAGTACTTGACCGGCGCGAACAGCACGACCGGCGACTCGTCCCACAGCGACCGCGACGCCGCCATGTAGTGGAACGCCATGACCGCGAACGCGGCCACGAACCGCAGCAGGTCGAGCTCCACCAGCCGAGGCTGCCGCACGGGCGGCGCGAGCCCCGTCGACGGCTCGGCCCCGGGCACCGCGGGCGGCGGCGCACCCCGGCCCC
>NZ_SZQA01000069.1 GCF_005233835.1 Herbidospora galbida
CCGCCGGCCGCGGGGGCGTCGGTCGCGGGGGCGTCGGTCGCGGCCGGGGGCGCGGCGTTGGTGTCGGCCGGAGCGGGTTCGGCGGTGGTGCCCTGCTCTCCCGAACACGCCGCGACGGCGACGCCGACCCCGGCCAGCGCGGCGGTGCCGATGACGCGACGACGAGTGACGTTCAGGTCCACTGTGATGCCCTTCATCTGGGTTACGGGGGTTGTCGTACACAGACAACCAGCAGCCGGGAGTGGACCCGCACGCTTGATCGGCTTTCTAAGGATTAATTAATCGTGGTCAGAGCCCTCCAAGCCCCAATTCGCGGGCGATGAGGAGCCGCTGGATCTCGCTCGTGCCCTCACCGATCTCCAGAATCTTGGCGTCGCGGTAGAAGCGGCCGACGGGGTACTCGTTCATGAAGCCGTAGCCGCCGAAGATCTGGGTGGCGTCGCGCGAGTTGTCCATCGCGGCGTTCGAGGCGACCAGCTTGGCGATGGCGGCCTCCTTCTTGAACGGCAGGCCGCGCAGCATCCGGTCGGCCGCGTGGTAGTAGGCCAGGCGGGCGGTGTGGGCCCGGACCTCCATGTCGGCGACCTTGAACTGCATCGCCTGGTAGTGGCCGATCGGGTGGCCGAAGGCGTGGCGCTCGGCGACGTACCGGACCGACTCGTCGACGCAGCCCTGGGCCAGGCCGACCGACAGGGCGGCGATGGCGATCCGGCCCTCGTCGAGGGTCTGCAGGAACTGGGCGTAGCCCCGGCCGCGCTGCCCGAGGAGGTTGGCCGCCGGGACCCGGCAGTCGGTGAACGACAGCTCCCGGGTGTCGCTGGACGACCAGCCGACCTTCGAGTACTTCTCGGAGACCACCAGGCCGGGAGTGCCCGCCGGGACGATGATCGTGGAGATCTCGGGCTTCCCGTCGGCCCGCCGCCCGGTGATCGCGGCGACCCCGATGAAGCCGGTGATGGCGGTGCCGGAGTTGGTGATGAACGCCTTCGACCCGTTGATCACCCACTCGCCGCCGTCGAGGACGGCCGTGGTCCGCATGCCGCCGGGCACGTCGGAGCCGCCGCCCGGCTCGGTCAGCCCGAACGCGCCCAGCAGCTCGCCGGCCGCCAGCTTCGGCAGCCATTCGTCCTTCTGCTCGGGGGTGCCGAAGCGGTGCAGCGGCATCGCGCCCAGCGAGACGGCGGCCTCCAGGGTGATGGCGACGCTGGAGTCGACCCGGGCCAGCTCTTCGAGCGCCAGGCACAGGGCGAAGTAGTCGCCGCCCATGCCGCCGTGCTCCTCGGGGATGGGCAGCCCGAACAGGCCCATCGCGCCCATCTTCCGGACGATGTCGTAGGGGAACTCGCCCTTCTCGTAGAGGTCGCCGATGACCGGGGCGACCTCGTCGCGGGCGAACGCCTCGACGGTCTTGCGCAGGTCTTCGTGGTCTTCGGAGAGCATGCTCACTCCTTCGTGAGGGCGCGGACCACCGCGCTGGGGCTGGGGCGGCCGAGCTGCCCGGCGAGCCAGTGGCTGGTGGCGGCGAGCGCGGGGAGGTCGACGCCGTGGCGGACGCCGAGGCCGTCGAGAAGCCAGACCAGGTCTTCGGTGGCGAGGTTGCCGGTGGCCGACTTGGCGTAGGGGCAGCCGCCGATGCCGCCCGCGCTGGCGTCGATGACGGTGATGCCGTGGCGGAGGGCCTCGACGACGTTGGCCAGGGCCTGGCCGTAGGTGTCGTGGAAGTGGACCGCGAGCGGCCGCTCCCGGGGGAAGGCGTCGAGCAGCGCGCCGACGTGCCCGGCGGTGGCCACGCCGATCGTGTCGCCCAGCGACAGCTCGGCGCAGCCGAGGTCGAGCAGCCGGCTGCCGACGTCGACGACCTGGCCGATCGGGACCGGCCCCTCCCACGGGTCGCCGAAGCACATCGACACGTAGGCGCGGACCCTGAGCCCGTTCTCCCCGGCCCGCCGGACCACCGGGGCGAACATGTCGAACTGGGTCTTCAGCGACCGGTTCAGATTGCGCTGGGCGAAGGTCTCGGTCGCGCTGCCGAAGATCGCGATCTCGGTGCAGCCCAGTTCGAGCGCGCGGTCGAGGCCGCGCTCGTTCGGCACCAGCACCGGATAGCGCACCTGGTCTTTTCGGTGGACGACCTTGAGCAGCTCTTCGGCGTCGGCGAGCTGCGGCACCCACTTGGGATGGACGAAACTGGTCGTCTCGATGACCTTCAGGCCCGCCGCCCCGAGCCGGGTGACGAACTCGGCCTTCACCTCGACCGGCACGACCGTCTTCTCGTTCTGCAGCCCGTCGCGCGGCCCGACCTCGTAGATCGTGACCTCGTCGGGCAGGTTCTCGATCTTGTACGTCATTCCGGCGCCTCCACGATCGCGAGCACCTCGTCGAGGGCGACCTGCTGGCCGGCGCGGACGTTCACGGTCACGACGCCGGCGATCGGGGCGGTGACGGTGTGCTCCATCTTCATCGCCTCCACGATCAGCAGCGGCTGCCCCTCGGCCACCCGGTCGCCCTGCGCGGCCTTCACGACCAGGACCGTCCCCGGCATCGGACTGCGCACCGCGCCGTCACCCGCCTGGGCGGCGGCCGACCGCTCCTCGATGGGCTCATGCTTGGTGATCTTGTACGTCCGCCCTCCGGCGTGCAGCCACAGCGTCGCGCCGTCGCGGGCGGTCGTGAACCGCCTGGTCACCCCGTCGCCTTCGGGCGCCTCGACGATCTCCCCGCCGACCTCCAGCAGGTGGGCCGCCGGGCGGTGCCGGCCCAGCCGCCAGCCGTCGGGGATGTCCCACGGGTCGTCGGAGGCCGCCACCGGGGTGAAGAGGCGGGCCGCCTCGGCCAGGACGTACCCGGGGACCGCCGGTTCGGCCGGGTCGAGCTCGCGCTCCACGAGCCCGGTGTCGAGCACGCCCTGCCGGACCCGGGGGTTCTCGACGAGCCTCTGGAGGAAGCCCAGGTTGGTGGTCACGCCGAGGATGACCGTGTCGTGGAGCGCCCGCTGGAGCTTGGTCAGGGCCTCGTCTCTCGTGGGCGCCCAGGCGACGACCTTGGCGAGCATCGGGTCGTATCCCGTGCCGACCACCCCGCCCTCGGCGATGCCCGAGTCGAAGCGGACCGCCGGCTCCGCCAGCTTGAGGATGCGACCGGTGCTCGGGAGGAAGCCGCGCGCGGGGTCTTCGGCGTAGACGCGGGCCTCCACGGCGTGGCCGTCGAGCCGCACGTCGTCTTGGGTCAGCGGCAGTTCCTCGCCCGCGGCCACCCTGAGCTGGAGTTCGACCAGGTCGAGACCGGTGACGAGTTCGGTCACGGGGTGTTCGACCTGGAGGCGGGTGTTCATCTCCATGAAGAAGAACTCGCCGGTCGTGCCGTGGACGATGAACTCGATGGTGCCCGCGTTGACGTAGCCGACGCTGCGCGCGGCCTCCACGGCGGCGGCGCCCATCTTGGCCCGCGTGGCCTCGTCGAGCAGGGGCGAAGGGGCCTCTTCGATGATCTTCTGGTGCCGGCGCTGCAGGCTGCACTCGCGTTCGCCCAGGTGGACGACGTTGCCGTGGCTGTCGGCCAGCACCTGGATCTCGATGTGGCGGGGGCTCTCGACGTACCGCTCGATGAGAAGGGTGTCGTCGCCGAAGGCGGCGAGGGCGGTGCGCGCGGCCGAGGCGAGGGCGTCGGGCAGTTCCTCCTTCGAACGGACCAGCACCATGCCCTTGCCGCCGCCCCCGGCGGACGGCTTGATCAGCGCGGGGAAGTCGCCGAAGCTCTCCAGGTCGGCCGACGCGCCCGGGACGACCGGGACCCCGGCGGCGGCGACGGTCTCCTTGGCGCGGATCTTGTCGCCCATGGCCTCGATCACGGCGGCGGGCGGGCCGACGAAGACGATGCCGCTGTCGGCGCAGGCCTGGGAGAAGCGCGTGTTCTCGGAGAGGAAGCCGTAACCGGGGTGCACGGCCTGAGCGTTCACCTGGAGAGCGGCCTGGATCACCTCGTCGGCGTTGAGGTAGCTCCCGATCTTCACCGCCATGTCGGCTTCGTCGGCATGAGTCGTGTCGCCCTCGGTGTGGACGGCCACCGACCGGATGCCCAGGCGGCGCAGCGTCTTGATGACACGGAGGGCGATCTCGCCCCGGTTGGCGACCAGAACGGTGTCGAACATGGGCCTCACATCCGGAAGACGCCGTAGCCGACCGGCTCCAGCGGCGCGTTCGCGCAGGCCCCGAGGGCCAGGCCGAGGACGGTCCGGGTGTCGGCGGGGTCGATGACGCCGTCGTCCCACAGGCGCGCGGTCGAGTAGTAGGGGTTGCCCTGCGATTCGTACTGGGCCCGGATCGCCTCGGGATCGGCGTCGCCGACCATCGACAGCACGGTCGCGGCCTGTTCGCCGCCCATGACCGAGATGCGGGCGTTGGGCCACATCCACAGGAAGCGCGGCGAGTAGGCCCGCCCGGCCATCGCGTAGTTGCCGGCCCCGAACGAACCGCCGACGACCACGGTCAGCTTCGGCACCCGCGCGCAGGCGACGGCGGTGACCATCTTGGCGCCGTGCTTGGCGATGCCGCCCTGCTCGTAGGCCTTGCCGACCATGAACCCGCTGATGTTCTGCAGGAACACCAGCGGGATCTCGCGCCGGTCGCAGAGCTCGATGAAGTGGGCGCCCTTGAGGGCCGACTCGGCGAACAGGATGCCGTTGTTGGCGACGATCCCGACCGGATGCCCGTGAATGCGCGCGAAGCCGGTGACGAGGGTCGGGCCGTACTCCTGCTTGAACTCCAGGAACCGGCTGCCGTCGACGATGCGGGCGATGACCTCGCGCACGTCATAAGGGGTGCGCGGGTCGGGGGGCACGATGCCGTAGAGCTCCCGGGGCTCGTATTTCGGCGCCTCGGTCTCGGCGCGCTCCCACGCCTTCTTCCCGGGGGCGAAGGTGGCCACGATGTCGCGGACGATGCGCAGCGCGTGGGCGTCGTCGTCGGCCAGGTGGTCGGTCACCCCGCTGATCCGCGAGTGGACGTCGCCGCCGCCCAGTTCCTCGGCGGTGACCTCCTCCCCCGTCGCGGCCTTCACCAGGGGCGGCCCGCCGAGGAAGATCGTGCCCTGGTTCCGGACGATCACCGCCTCGTCGCTCATCGCCGGGACGTAGGCGCCGCCGGCCGTGCACGACCCGAGGACCGCCGCGACCTGCGGGATCCCCTTCGCGGACATGGTCGCCTGGTTGTAGAAGATCCGGCCGAAGTGCTCGCGGTCGGGGAAGACCTCATCTTGCTTCGGCAGGAACGCGCCGCCGGAGTCGACCAGGTAGACGCAGGGCAGACGGTTGTCGAGGGCGACCTCCTGGGCGCGGAGGTGCTTCTTGACGGTCATCGGATAGTAGGTGCCGCCCTTGACGGTCGCGTCGTTGGCGACGATCACGACCTCACGGCCGCTGACCCGGCCGACGCCGGTGATGATCCCGGCCGCCGGCGCGGCGTCGTCGTAGAGCCCCGTCGCCGCCAGCGGCGAGAGCTCCAGGAACCGCGCGCCGGGGTCGAGCAGCGCGTCGACCCGGTCTCTGGGGAGGAGCTTGCCGCGCTCGACATGCCGGATCCGCGACCGCTCGGGCCCGCCCCTGGCGGCCGTGTCGAGCCGCTCCCGCAGCTCGGCGACGAGCCGCTCGTTGACCTCGGCGTTCTTCTTGTACGGCGCCCCGCCCGGATCACCCGAACTGGACAGAACCGGCCACACCTGTCGGCCACCTCCTCCGTCGTCTCCGCGCCTCACGTTAGTCGCCATTAACATAGACGTCTACCATGGGGGCTTGTGACCACACCTACCCGGAACAGGCGGGCCGAGATCCTCGACGCCGCGGCGGCCCTCTTCGCCGAGCGCGGCTTCCACGGGGTGTCCATCGAGGAGATCGGCGCGGCGGTGGGGGTGTCGGGGCCCGCGCTCTACCGCCACTTCCGGGGCAAGGAGGCGCTGCTGACCGAGATCCTGCTCGACATCTCGGGCCGGCTCTCCTCAGCCGGCGCCTCCGCTGCGGCTCTGGATCCCTCTCAGGCGCTGGACGTGCTGGTCAGGGGCCACATCGAGTTCGCCCTCGGCCATCCGGAGCTGATCCGGGTGCACGAGCGGGAACTGCACAACGTGCCCGAGGCCGACCAGCGGGCCATCCGCCGGCTCCAGCGCCTCTACGTCGAAGAGTGGGTGGGCGTGGTGCGCGACCTTCATCCGGGGTGCGCGGTGGCCAGGGTGCGGGCCGCGGTGCACGCCGTGTTCGGGCTGCTGAACTCGACGCCCCGGAGCGTCGGAGAGCTGGGGCGCGACGAGATGGCGGCGGTGCTGGAGGTCATGGCCCGGACGTCGCTGCGGGCTGCTGTTAGCGACCGTTAACACGCGCCGGGCCGACGCCTTTACAAAGTAGATTTCTTACGTGCGAGTCACGAAGTCGGTGAGCATCCGCACCCGGTCGGCGTGCTTGTCATGGGCGATGATGATGGGCGGCTCGTTGTAGGCCATCGCGTCGGACGACCGGCGGAGCTTCACATACTGGCCGCAGGCGTCGATGGCGTAGGGCTCCATGTCGTCCTGGAGGGCGCCGATGACGGTGATGCCGTAGGTCTCGCCGATGCGGCGGAACAGGGCGACCGCCTCGCGGCGGTGCTCCTTGCCGAGGTTGCGGCCGAGCTCGTCGAGGACCAGCGTCAGGTGCTTGCCGCCGCTGGAGGCGATGGCCGCCGCGCAGACCAGCTTCACCGCCTTCTCGTCCATCAGCGCCGTGTTGGCCCGGCGGTTGTAGGGCACGTAGCCCTGGCCCTCGCCGCGCTTCCACTTCGGGACCACCCGCCACGACCAACGCTGCTCCGGGTCGGCCGGGGCCGCAGGGACGGGGAAGTCGAGGGCCGCGCCGTAGCCGCCGTAGCCGGTGTCGAGGCGGTCGAACTCCTCGGCCACCCGGGTCAGGCGGGCGCGGATGGCCTCGGTGAGGGTCGCGCGGTGCACGGCGGTCGACTGGGCGGCCTCCTCGGCGCCCCTCGTGGCGGCGGCGAGGTCGCGGCGGCGGGTGGTGATCTGGGTCTCGATCTGGCGGCGCTGGTGGCGTTCGTACTCCTCCTGGGCGCGCAGGTAGGAGCCGAGCGCGTTGCACACCGCCTGGAAGGTGGCCAGCTCCTCGGCGGCGCGGCCGTCCTTGCGGGCGGCGATGAGGTAGGCGAGTTCCTCGGGCATCTCGTCGCCGTCGTCGAAGGTGCCGCGCAGGGCGGCGTCGAGGTGGCGTTCGGCGGCCCGCCACCATTCGTCGGCGGTCAGCTCGTCGGCGGCGAGCCATTCTTGGGCGCCCTCGACGGTGCCGCCCCAGTCTCTGACCAGTCGGTCGAGCCCGAGGGCGGTCCGCTGGGCCTCGATGCGGGCGGCGCCCGCACGGGCCTCGTCGCGGCGGGCGGTCAGGGCGTGGCGGCGGCCGTCGAGTCGGTCGGCCTCGACGTCGCGGGTGCGGGCCCTGAAGTCGAGCGCGCCGACCTGCTCCTCGGCGGCGTCGAGCGCCGGGGTGAGCTCCCCGGCGGCCGCGGTCAGCTCGGTCAGCCGGTCGCGCTGGGCGTCGAGGCGGGTGGCGAGCTCCGCCAGCCGGTCGGCGGCCTCGGCGCCCTCGACCCGGCGCTCGGCCGCGGTGACGCCGTCTTCGGCCCTCCGCACGGCCGAGGCGGCGGCCTCCTGCGCCGCGACGGCCCGCTCGACCCGCTTGGCGGCGGCCTTGACGCGGGCGTCCCGACCGGTGACCTGGGCTTCGGCCATGCCCACGACGGTCACCCCGGACGAGGAGACGACGACCGACCCGGGGAAGCCGGCCAGCGCCTTCGCGGCGGCGTCCATGTCGGCGGCGTCGACCACCACGGCGTCGCGGGCGGCGGCGTCGCGCGCGTGTCCGGCGACATCGGCCGCACGGGTGCCCGCGCCGCCGACGGAGTCGCGGATCTGATCCGGGCTGTGGGCACCGGTGGCGGTGCCGCGAGCCTCAGCGGGGCCGTCGCCGAGCGCCTCGGTGACGGCGGCGCGGGAGCGATCGGCGGCGAGCGCGGCCGATCCGGCCGGGGCGGAGTGACCGCTGTCGCGGGCCTGTTCCGCCACGTCGAGGGCGTCGAGGAGGCCGGCGGCGGGGATGCCGGCCAGGCCCAGCGCCGTGAGCTGAGCGGCTGCCGGGCCGTTCTCGGCGTCGCGGAGGGCGGCCTGGGCGGTCTCGTGTTCGCGGTCGGCGACGCCCAGGGCCTTGAGGGCCTCGGCGTGGACCTTGCGGGCCTCGGCCAGTTCGGCGCGGGCCCGGGCCGGGTCGCGGCCGTCGGCGCGGCGGCGCTGCTCCTCCAGGGCGGGGATCTGGGCGCGGAGCTGGTCGGCGGTGTTCTGGGCGACCGCGCGTTCGGCCTCGACGCGGGCGGCGCTCGCCTGGATGGCGGCCAGTTCGCGGCGGGCGGTGGCCAGCGCGCGGTCGAGCGAGTCGTCGCGCAGGGCGGCGATCTCGGCTTTGACCTCGGCGATCGCCGACTCGGCCGTCTCGGCGGCGGCGTCGAACTCGGCTCGCTGCGCGGCCAGGGTGCCCTCGGCCTCGGCGGCGTCGGCGACCCGGCGGGCCAGACGGCCGCGCCAGTGCTTCAGGGCGTCGGCCAGGCGTTCGCGGGCCTTGTCGCGGCGGTCGAAGGCGGCGAGCAGGTGACGGGACTCGTCTTCGAAGTCGGCCAGGCGCTGCTGGGCGTCTTCGGCCCGGACCCGTTTGGCGTGTTCGTCGCGGCGGGCCTCGCGTTCCTGGTCGAGCTCGGCGTCGAGGCCGGTCAGGGCGGCGATGGCCTCGAAGATGCGGTCGGGCGAGATCTCGTTGAGGGGCTGGGAGAGCAGGTTGGTGGCGACCTTGCTGCGTACGGACGTGGAGAGGAACGAGACGCACCTGACCCGGTCGCCGTAGAGGACGCGGGTCAGGTCGCGGGCGACGACGTCGCGCCGCCCCGCGCTCTTGGGCAGCCCCGACCAGATGACGTCGGCGTGGGTGACCCGCTCGGCCTCGGAGGCGGCGGTGGCCAGGTGGACGCCCTCGGCCCACCGCACCTCCAGGTGCGGCGCCTCCTGGTTGACCCGCACCCACACGGTCACCGGCACCCCGGCCGACGGCACGTCGAAGACGCCGACGATGTAGCCGTGGTCGGCGCTGGCCCACTGCTGGTCGCCGTGCGCGGCCAGTTCGGCGTTGAACAGCAGCTCGGAGACGGCCTTCGCCCCCGAGGCGAACCGCCACTGCTCGTCGCCGAGCAGCGCCGTGATCGCGGCGATGAACGACGACTTCCCGGCCCCGTTGGAGTCTTTCGGCCCGGCCCCCGCCACGACGACGAGCGTGCCCGGCACGATCGGGACGGTGTGGGTCGACAGCCGCGAGATGTTGACCGCCTGCACCGCGACCAGCACCCGGTCGCCGACGACGTTGTCCTGCGCGGCCCGGACCGGCCGCACGTCGTCGATCGGCACGACGACCTGGAACAACCCGGAGGCCCCCGGCTCCCCCGGCTTGTCTCCACTCAGATCGACGACCTCAGTCATCCCATGCCCTTTCCGAACCGAACAACCCGAAGACCTCCCCGCGACCGGCGCCCGGCACAAGGAGCCCACCCGCCCGCGACCGGCGCCGTCGACGGACACCCCATGGCCGCCTCGCCGGAAGCTCCGCCCGAACGCGCCGCCCGCGCCGGAACACCGCGCATCAGGCTCCCCCATCCAGAGCCGCCGACTCGTGGAGCTCCACCAGCCGGGAGACCGCGCATCAGGCTCCCCGGTCCAGGGCCGCCGACTCGCGGCGCTCCACCTGCCGGGAGACCGCGCATCATGTTTCCCCGTCCGGGCCCGCCGGCTCGTGGCGGCGGCGTTTGGCCCGGATGGCCACGGCGAGGGGCGTCTGCGGGCCGGCCGCGAGGATGAGCTCCTCCTGCAGCCGCGCCCGCGCCGCCCGCGTCAGCCGGTGGAACTGCGGGCCCGGCACGTAGCCGCCCGCGCCTTCTTCGTTCGTCTTCTGCTGGGCGATCAGCCCCGCCTGCCGGAGCGACCGCAGCGCGGCCTCCAGCTCGCCGATGGGCAGCAGGGTGCGGCGGCGCAGCTCCTCGGTCGCGACCGGATACTGCGACAGCCAGGTGTCCTCGCCCAGCAGGCCCTCGGCCCGGGGGATCGCCACCGAGTGGACCAGCACCAGCGCCAGCACCGCGCGCTCGGCCTCCGGCAGGGAGGTGACCCGGTAGGCGTCGGTGTAGCCGGAGATCCACGCGTCGCGCCGCTGCTGCAGCACCCGCCCCCGGCGGGCCAGCATCTCCATCAGCGCCCGCCGCAGGGCCGGATCGCGCAGCGCGGCGAACCGCGCCTCGTGGACCGGCTCGGCCGCCGTCTCGACCGCCACGAACGCGGCCACCAGCTCGGCCCGGCGCCGCTCGTCGAACGCCCCGAGCAGGTCGCCGAACTCCTCGGCCCCCTCGTCGCGCGCCTCGACGACCGGCGTCACCTCGCCCGACGGCGCGGGCGCGGCGATGCGCCGCATCAGCTCCCGCAGCTGGACGTGGCCGTCGGCGGTCCAGAGCACGCAGCGCGGCCCGAGCCGGAGGGTCCCGAACCCGGACAGCACGATCCAGCCGGTGTCGTGGAGCCGCCGCAGCGCCCCCACGGCCCAGCTCCGCACCGAGTCGTCGGTCCGCCCGACCATGGTGCGGTAGCAGGCGAGCACGTCGTCGACCGCCGCCCACACCCCCGGCCACGGCTCGGCGTCGAGGTCGGCCCAGCACATGCGCAGACAGCAGGCCAGCACGCGCCGGGTCTCCCCCGCCCGCTCCACGGGCGCGGCGGCGACCTGGTACTCCTCCAGCAGCGATGGCGACGCCCCGTCGGGCCACACGGGCACCCCGACCTCACCGACCCGGACGAACCCGGGCGGCACGGAACCGGCCAGCTTCACCAGACCCGAGGAACGCGCCTCGGCGTGCAGCTCACCCACGCGACCGGCCCCCCGATCCGCCGGCGAACGAAGCCCGGCCGCATTCCACGAGAGGCGACCGGTCACACCGGCCGGCCGTGCGACAGCCGGCTCGGGTGCCCCGGAGGGCCGGCCGTCGGCCGGTTCCACCGCCCACGAGACGCGACCGGTCACACCGACCGGAAGATTCAACGTCACCCATCGGTCCGCTCCAACCGGCCGTGCGACAGCCAGCTCGGGTGCCCCGACGGGTCGGCCGTCAGGGTGTCGGACCAGGCCAGCCGGTAGGGCGCTTCGGGATGCAGGTCGGCCGACGCCAGGTCGGCGAGCACGCGGCGGATCGTCGACCAGTCGCCCGTCAGCACCTCTTCGAGCGCCACGGCGTCACGCTCGCCGAGCAGTGCTTCGGCCACCTCCGTGAACCGCCCGGGAGCGTTCGCCGCCAACGACGACGACGCGCCCTCGTCGGGGAGGGCGGAGCGTGGCGGCGCGGGGCGGACGGGAACGGGCCGGGGGGCCTCGTCGACCGCGCGGACGATCGCGCCCGGGTCGTGCCACGGCGCGGCGGCGTCGAAGACGAAGCCCTCCAGCACCGCGGCGAGGCGTTCGCGGGAGGCCGTCTGGGCGAAGGTGCGCCACGTCTCGGCCGGGAGGAGGGTCAGGTTGCGGGTCGTGCCGGCCGAGTCGGCCAGGCGGCCGGCCGCGCGGCGGGAGGCGTCGCTGTAGGCGTAGATGGCCGAGCGGAGGTCGGTGCAGACGCGGTCGAGGTCGGGCCAGCGGGTCAGGATCGTGGTGTGCAGGCTCTGGGCGCGGCGGGCGATCTCCTCGGTGCCCCACAGCTTGGGGGCCTGTTCGCGGAGCTCCTCGATGGTGCCGGTCGTGAGGGTCACGAGTTCGAGGGCCCACAGGCGGAAGGCGCGGGCCAGCATGTCGGCCGAGCGGCGGGCCTGCTCCATCGTCGTGCGCGGGCCGGCGACCGTCAGGTCTTCGAGGGCCAGCAGGCGGTGCATCTCGCTCTGGCCGCCGTCGTCCATCATGCGGCGGATGAACATCAGGCCGACGACCGACGTGAACGACGCCCGGTAGCGCAGCTGGTTGGGCTTGGGGAACACCTCGCGGATCGCGCCAAGGCCGCGCAGCACGCGGAGCCGGTTCTCGAACTGCTCGACCGGGTGGGCGCGGCACGCGTGGCGCATCTGCTCGTGGGTCAGCCACTCTTCGCCCGCCTCGGCGAACGCCGCGAACAGGGTCTCGGCGATGTCGACGAGCGCCGGGTCGTCGACGACGGCGCCGCTGTCGCGGGCCAGGGCGGCGAACATGCGGCGATAGGTGACCAGCACCGCCTCGTCGGACAGCGCCGAGTCGAGCGTCTCGGGTAGCACGCGCCCCACCGTAGGGCACCCCTCCGACATTCCGTGTTCCTAGGATCGTTCCGTGAACGATCCATGGCCGAGACGGGCCGCCGCGCAGCTCCTCGACCGGCCCCGCACGACCGTCCCGGAGCTGGTGCGCGCCCTCCTGGCCGTG
Source organism: Herbidospora galbida (assembly GCF_005233835.1). Lineage (GTDB taxonomy): Bacteria > Actinomycetota > Actinomycetes > Streptosporangiales > Streptosporangiaceae > Herbidospora > Herbidospora galbida. The sequence goes on from NZ_SZQA01000069.1 coordinate 12,482, forward strand.
CAGGCGCAGGATGCGAAGGCGGCGGCGCTGGCGCTGCGCGCCCGGGGCGCCGGGTTCACCAGGGCCGACGTGGAGGCCGCCCTCCAGGCCGGGGAGATCGTCCGGGCGTGGGGGCCGCGCGGCACGCTGCACCTGATCGCCGCCGACGACCTGCCGTGGCTGCTCTCGCTGACGCGGCCCTCGACCAGCACGATCGCCCGGCGGCTCGCCCAGCTCGGCGTCACCGGCGACGACCTGGCCGGGCGGGTCGAGAAGGCCACCTTCGGGCAGGGGCCGCTCACCAAGGCCGAGCTCGGCGAGCGGCTCCGCGTCGAAGGCCAGGCGATCATCCATCTGGCCGCGCTCGCCGCCGAGCGGGGGCGGCTGGTGCTCGGGCCCGACAGGGGCGGCAAGGCCACCTATGTCCACGCCGCCGACTGGCTGGGCGCGCCGATCGCCTTCGAGCCCGACCGCGACAGGGCCCTCAGGGAGCTCGGCTCGCGGTACGCGCGCGCCCACTCACCCGCCACGCCCGAGGACCTCGCCCACTGGTCGGGGGTGAGCCTGAAGGACGCGCGGCGCGCGCATCACGACGTACCGGAGAAAGAGCCGTGGGAAGGCACCAGGCTGCTGCCCGCCTTCGATGAGTTTCTGCTCGGCTGGAAGGAACGTGCCCCGATGACCGTTCCAACGGCCACGATCGCCCCCGGCGGGGGAATCATCCGCCCGGCCGTTGTCAAGGACGGCGTGATCGTCGGAACGTGGTCACTCGGCGGAAACGGCGGCGAAATTCCCGTCGATCAGGAAATCGCGGACATCGCGAATTTCCTTCACATCACCAGCAAATAGCCGCCATATCCCAATGCCACCACTGACACCACGAAAAACAGAAACACCCATAATGCACCGGGGACCCGCGTCAGCCGCGCGAGCTGGTCGGCGTCGGAGTCGGGGGCCCGGCCGCGCCGCCGCTTGCGCTGGAGTTCGAGGATGGGCCGCACCCCGCCGAGCATGAGGAACCAGGCCGCGCCGTAGGCCACCACGCCCTGGATGTCGGGCGTCGCCAGCCACGACACGCAGAACACCGCGCCGCCGACGGCCAGCAGCGAGACCACCCCGAACACGTTCCTGATCAGCAGGAGCATGCAGGTGAGCAGCACGAGCACCAGCCAGAGCAGCAGCGTCACGTGCCCGGCGTCGGTCAGCCACGCGGCGCCCAGCCCCACGAGCGAGGGGGCAATGTAGCCGGCCGCCGCCGTCAGCACCATGCCCGGACCCGTCGGACGGCCCCGCGTCAGCGTCACCCCCGAGGTGTCGGAGTGCAGCCGGATGCCGCGCAGCTTGCGCCGGGTCAGCACCGCCATCAGGGCGTGCCCGCCCTCATGGGCGATCGTGATCAGGCCGCGCGACAGATGCCAGGTCTGCGGATAGGCCACGATGCCGAAGGCCACGACTCCCGCGACCGCGATCACCCACAGCGGCGGCGCCGGATGGGTGTCGATGAGCTGGTTCCAGAGGGCTTTCAGGGGGCCACCTTTTATCGAGGCAGATTCAAGGCGCGAGCCACAGCCGGCCTCCGGCCGTCAGCGTCTCGCTTTCCAGGCAGATTCACAGCGCGAGCCACAGCCGGCCTCCGGCTGTCAGCGTCTCGCTTGGGGCAAAGCCTAGGGGGTTGGGCGCCTCAGAGGATTGATCCGGGTATGGAGGGATAACGTCACCCTGTGGCAAAGCTGCGAATGCGGACCTGGATGAGACGAGACGCCTCCCCCGAGGCGTCGATGGACCCCCGTAAGCCGGAAGAGGTCCTGGTCAGACAGAGCGTCATCGACAACGCGATCTATCTGAACGGGCACCGGATCGACTCACCCCTGTCCCTCGCGGGCGCGTTCGCCTCCCTGCGCGCCCATCCGGGGTCGATGGCGTGGATAGGTCTCTATCGCCCCGAGGACACCGAACTGCTCAAGGTCGCCGAGGAGTTCGGGCTGCACGACCTCGCCATCGAGGACGCCATCGTGGCCCACCAGCGGCCCAAGGCCGACCGCTACGGCGACACGCTGTTCATGGTGCTGCGGGCCGCCAACTACCTCGACGCCGAGGAGGAGGTCGCCTTCGGCGAGCTGCACATCTTCCTCGGCCCCGACTTCGTGATCACGGTCCGCCACAGCGAGGCCCCCGACCTGTCGCTGGTCCGCAAGCGCATGGAGAACGACCCCGACCTGCTCCGCCAGGGTCCGCAGGCGGTCCTGTACGCCATCCTCGACACCGTCGTCGACGCCTACGCCCCCGTGGTCGCCGGCCTGCAGAACGACATCGACGAGATCGAGGTGCAGGTCTTCGGTGGCGACCCGGCGGCCCCCCGGCGCATCTACGAGCTGTCGCGCGAGGTCATCGAGTTCCAGCGGGCCACCCTGCCGCTCACCCAGATGCTCGACGGCTTCATCCAGCACGCCCCCAAGTTCGGCGTCGACGAGGAGCTGCAGAGCTACCTGCGCGACGTGGCCGACCACGCGATCACCGTCACCGAGCGGGTGGCCGGGTTCCGGCAGATGCTCCAGGACATCCTGATCGTCAACTCCACCCTGGTCAGCCAGGCCCAGAACGAGGAGATGACCAAGCTCACCGGCGCCAGCATCGCCCAGGGCGACGAGGTCAAGAAGATCTCCGCCTGGGCGGCCATCCTGTTCGCCCCGACCCTGGTCGGCACGATCTACGGGATGAACTTCGACCACATGCCCGAGCTGCACTGGACCCTCGGCTACCCGTTCGCGGTGCTGCTCATGGGGTGTGTCTGCCTGACGCTCTACATCGTGTTCAAGCGCCGCGACTGGTTGTGAATCATGTCGACACGTCCGACTATCGAGATATATCTTTGAGAATATCTAGATAGTCGGAGGTTTAGTCATGCCCGCTCCCCCCATACCGTCGCTCCTGCAGGTCAGGCGCGGCAACGTCCGGGCGGCGCTGCTCGCGCTGCTCGCCGAGGAGCCCCGCAACGGCCACCAGATGATCGAGGAGATCTCCCGCCGCAGCGGCGGGCTCTGGCGGCCCTCCCCCGGATCGGTCTACCCGTCGCTCCAGCAGCTGGAGGACGAGGGCCTGGTCGCGGCCGGGGAGTCGGCGGGCGCGCGCGTCTACCGGCTGACCGACGAGGGCCGCGAGGTCGCCGGCAGCCGTACCGGACCCGAACCCTGGACCGAGGTGGCCCAGGGGATGACCGAGGACCGCCACGAGATGCGGCTGCTCTGGGGTCAGCTCGCCGAGGCGTTCATCCACCTCACCCAGGTCGCCACCGACGAGCAGGTGGCCCAGACGAAGAAGCTGCTGAAGACCACCCGCCGCGAGATGTTCCGCATCCTGGCCGGTGACGACGACGAGGAAGGGGATCGATGAACGCCGTCGAGGTCACCGGGCTCGAGAAGTCCTACGGCAAGGTCGACGCGGTCAAGGGCGTCAGTTTCGAGGTCGCGCACGGCGAGGTGTTCGGCTTCCTCGGCCCCAACGGGGCCGGCAAGTCGACCACGATCAGCATGCTCTGCACCCTGATCAACCCCACCGGCGGATCGGCCCGGGTCGCCGGTCACGACGTCGTCAAGGAGCGCGACGAGGTCCGCCGCAACATCGGCCTGGTCTTCCAGGACCCCACGCTCGACTCCTATCTCACCGCCGAGCAGAACCTCCGCTTCCACGCAGAGCTCTACGGCGTGCCCCGGTCGGTGGTGGACGAACGGCTTCGGCAGGTCATGGAGATGGTGGCCCTGTGGGACCGCCGCGACAGCAAGGTCCAGACCTTCTCGGGCGGCATGAAGCGCCGCCTGGAGATCGCCCGCGGGCTCCTGCACTCCCCCCGCGTGCTGTTCCTCGACGAGCCGACGGTCGGGCTCGACCCGCAGACCCGCTCGGCGATCTGGGGCTACATCAACGAGCTCCGCCGGACCGAGGACATCACGATCTTCATGACCACCCACTACATGGACGAGGCCGAGTACTGCGACCGCATCGCGATCATCGACCACGGTGAGATCGTCGTCATCGACTCCCCCGAGGCGCTGAAGGCCAGCGTGGGCAAGGACCGGGTGCAGATCCACACCTCCGACGACCAGGCCGCCATCGCGGCGCTGAAAGAACGCTTCGACGTCGACGCCGGCGTCCACGACGGCGCGGTGACCTTCGCGGTGGCCTCAGGAGAGGAGTTCGTGCCGAGACTGTTCGCCGAACTCGGGCTGCCGATCACCGGGGTCAGCGTGCATCGGCCGACGCTCGACGACGTGTTCATGAACTACACCGGCTCGACCATCCGCGACGCCGAAGAGGAGTCGGGCGGGATGAACCAGATGATGAGAGCGAGGCTGCGCCGATGACAGCGACCGAGATCGCCGCGGTACGGCTGCCCACGGGCGGCCTGGCCCACGACGTGCGTGCGGTGAAGGTGGTGCTGCGCCGGGAGATGCTGCGGTTCGTCAACGACCACACGCGGCTGGTGTCCTCGCTGGCCCAGCCGATCCTCTTCCTTTTCGTGCTCGGTACGGGTCTGGGCTCGATCGTGAAGAACGCCATCCCCGGCCTGGACTACCGCACCTTCATCTACCCCGGCGTGCTCGCCATGACGGTCATCACGACGGCCATGTTCTCGGCCGCGTCGATCGTGTGGGACCGCGAGTTCGGGTTCCTGCGCGAGATGCTGGTCGCACCGGTCAGCCGGGGCGCGATCGTGCTCGGCAAGTGCCTGGGCGGGGCGCTCGTGGCCACCGCGCAGGGCGTGATCATCCTGGCCATGGCCGGGCTGGTCGGGGTGCCCTACGACCCGGTGCTGATCGTCACGCTGCTGGCCGAGATGCTGCTGGCGGCGTTCACGATCACCGCGTTCGGCACGCTGCTGGCCGCCGGGATGAAGAACATGCAGACGTTCTTCGGCATCATGCAGATGGCGATCATGCCGATGATCTTCCTGTCGGGCGCGATGTACCCGCTGGCCAACCTGCCGGCCTGGCTGCACGTCCTGACGGTCATCAACCCGCTGACCTACGCGGTCGACCCGATGCGGGAGGCCGTCTTCGGTCACCTGACCGTGGACCCCCAGGTCATGGCGCTGCTGAACCCGGGCATCAACTGGTTCGGCTGGCGGCTGCCGGTCTGGTTCGAGCTGGTCATCGTGGCGGTGATCGGGTTCGTGCTGCTGCAGCTCGCCATCGCTCGCTTCCGGCGTACCGAGTAGTTCTTCGCGCGAAAGAGCCCGGGACGCGTGGGGTGTCCCGGGCTCTCTCAGGTGCGGGTGTTACTTGACGAGCACCCAGTCGGACTTGCTGTTGCTGGGCTTGGTGTCCTTGTCGCCCGCGAAGACGACGCGCCAGTCACCGGTCTTCTTGGCCGTGGCCGTGGTCGAGAACTCGCCCGAGCCGTCGGTCCAGGCGGTCTTGACGTAGGTCCACTTGCCGGACTTCGCCTTGAACCAGACGGTGACCTTGCCCTCGTAGCCGTCCCAGCGACCGTGGTCCCAGGTCTGCAGCTCACCGACGAGGGAGAGCTTCTTGCCCTTCTTCACCGGTTCGGGGGAGGCGTTGAAGTCGACGACGCGGCTGGCGGCGTCGGGCTTCGGCGGCCTCGGGCGGAAGACGGTGACCTGGTCACTGCCGCTGCTCGAACCGTGGGTGAAGCCCCGGACACCGTCGTACTCGGCCTTCCACCAGCCCGACTTGAGGGCCTTGACGCGGACCGCGAAGTCACCGCGCCAGTTGGTGCGGTCCCAGGCGACGGTCTTCCAGCGGAAGGAGCCCCTCTCCTTGAACAGGATCTTGACTCGCTGGTCCTTCAGGCCGTCGGGGCCCTTCGGGCCGAGGATGAGCAGCCGGCCCGAGACGGTCAGCGCGGAGCCGAACCTCGCCGGCTCAGGGCCGGCGCCGAACCTGACGATGTCGGTCGACCAGACCTGCACGACGCGGAAGCCCTTGGAGGCCTCGGTGGTGCCGGAGGCGTTGCCCGCCTTGATGGCGAGCGTCCAGTCGCCGGCGGCCTCGCCGCGGCCGAACTGGTAGGTGCCGACGTACTTCTTGCTGGTGGTGATGGTCGGCACGTCGGCCTTGTCGAGCTTGAGCGGCACCGCGGCGCCGCCCTTGGGCGTGATCGTTGCGGTCACGTCCGTGGCGATGTTCCCCGCGATGAAGGAGAACGTCGCGGTGACCTTGTCACGGCTGGTCACGACCACGGGACTGGGGTTGATCGTGATGTCGGACACGGTCGGCTTGTCCGCCGTGGCGGCGTTCGCCGCGGTGCCGGTGGCTAATCCCACCGACGCCACTGCCGCCGCGAGAATCACGGCGCTGATGCGTTTCAACATGCGGGTGTTTTCCTTCCCCGTGTGTGTCGAACGCGACGTGAGGGTGCCGCGCTTTCTGCCTTTCTAGTAGACGGCTTTTGCGGCGGAATGGTTTGATCTCCTGACATGTTGTGATGAAAACTTGTCAAATCGGGCCGGACTGCGCAAGGGGCAGGACGGCACGCACGAGGTGACGACATAATCGGGCATGTGGCGCGGGACACTGTTGAGACGCATTTCGCCGAGGTCGTCGGGGCGCTTCGCCCCCCGGCTGCGAAGGGAGACCCGGAGCGTCCAGTCCGTCCCGGTTCACCACTGACCGGCAGACAGGCCAGAAGGGTGTACGACGCCCAGCTGGCCAGCCGCCTCTGCGACGTGGCCGCGCGCTGGATGCGCGAGAACGAGCTGGGCCACTACACGATCGGCTCGGCCGGCCACGAGGGCAACGCGGCCGTCGCCTTCGCGCTGCGGGAGACCGACCCGGCGCTGCTCCACTACCGGTCGGGGGCCTTCTACCTGGCCCGGTCGTCACAGGCGGGCCGGGTGGCCAACGAGGGCCTGCGCGACATCCTGCTCGGCCTGGCCGCCTCGGCCGAGGAACCGATCGCGGGCGGACGGCACAAGGTCTTCGGCCACCCCTCGCTCGCGGTGATCCCGCAGACCTCCACCATCGCCAGCCACCTGCCGCGCGCGGTCGGCGTGGCGTTCGCGATCGAACGCGGCCGCCAGCTCGGCGTCTCCAGTGCGTGGGCCCCCGACGCGATCGCGGTCTGCAGCTTCGGCGACGCGTCGGTCAACCACGCGAGCGCCCTGTCGGGGTTCAACACGGCCGCCTACGGCGCCTACCGGGGCCTGTCGCTGCCGATCCTCTTCGTGTGCGAGGACAACGGCATCGGCATCAGCGTCCGGACCCCGCCCGGCTGGGTCGAGGCGTCACGGCAGTCGCTGATCGAGTACTTCACCGCCGACGGCTCCGACATCGCCGAGACCTACGAGGTCGCGCGGAAGGCCGCGGCCCACGTCCGCGAGAACCGGTCGCCCGCCTATCTCCACCTGAAGACGGTGCGTCTGATGGGCCACGCGGGCTCCGACGTCGAGATCGGCTACCGCACCCGCCGCGAGATCGCCGCCGACCTGGCGCACGACCCGCTCGTGGCGACCGCGGCGCTCCTGGTCGAGGCCGGCCTGGAGACCCCCGACGGCCTTCTCTCCCGGTACGAGGCCGAGCGCGACCACGTCCTCAAGCTCGCCGCGGAGGCGGGCCGCCGGCCGAAGCTGACCAGCGCCCGCGAGATCATGGCCCCCATCTCCCCCCGCGACCCGCAGCGCGTCGCGACGGAGTCGGCCCACGCCCCGAAGGGCCGGGAGGACCTCTTCCGCGTCCTCCCGGAAGACGAGGGACGCCTCACCCTGGCCCAGGCGATCAACCGGACCCTCGCCGACCAGATGCTCGACGACCCCGGCCTGATCGTCTTCGGCGAGGACGTCGCCCGCAAGGGCGGCGTCTACGGCGTCACCCGGGGGCTGGTCCGCCAGTTCGGCACCGAGCGCGTCTTCGACACCCTCCTCGACGAGCAGGCGATCCTCGGCCTGGCCCTGGGCTCCGGCGTCTCCGGCCTGACCCCGGTTCCCGAGATCCAATACCTGGCCTACCTGCACAACGCCCTCGACCAGATCCGCGGCGAGGCGTCGACGCTGAGCTTCTTCTCCCAGGGCGCGTACCGGAATCCCCTGGTCGTCCGGGTCCCCGGCCTCGCCTACCAGAAGGGCTTCGGCGGCCACTTCCACAACGACAACTCCGTCGCCGCCCTCCGCGACATCCCCGGCCTGGTGATCGCCGCCCCGGCCCGCCCCGACGACGCGGCCGCGATGCTGCGCACCTGCCTGGCCACCGCCCGCACCCAGGGCACGGTCTGCGTGTTCCTCGAACCGATCGCGCTCTACCACACGCGCGACCTGTTCGACGAGGGCGACAACGGCTGGCTGGCCCCCTACGCCCCGCCGTCGCGGTGGGCGGAGACCCATGTCCCCGTGGGCCGCGCCCGTTCCTACGGCGACGGCCGCGACCTGACGATCGTGACCTTCGGCAACGGCCTGCGGATGAGCCTGCGGGCGGCGGTCCGGCTGACGCAGGAGGAGAAGAGCTGCCGCGTCCTCGACCTGCGCTGGCTGTCTCCGCTGCCGATCGACGACCTGATGCGCTCGGCCGAGCTGACCGGGAACGTGCTGATCGCCGACGAGACGCGCCGGACGGGCGGCGTGTCGGAGGCGATCGTGACGGCGCTCGTCGACAACGGCTTCACCGGCCGGATCGCCCGCGTGACCTCGCAGGACAGCTTCGTGCCCCTGGGCGCGGCGTCCGACCAGGTGTTGCTCGGCGAGCAGGAGATCGAGCACGCCGCCCACAAACTGCTCTCCTGAGCGCCTCAGCGCAGGGTCGAGCCCGCTCTGCCCTTGTGGACGCGAAGCTGGGCCGGGATCCTGACCCGCAGTTCGGCGACGTGGCTGACCACGCCGACCGCCCGGCCTCCCTCGCGCAGGGAGTCGAGGATGTCGAGGACGTCGTCGAGGGTCTCCTCGTCGAGGGTGCCGAAGCCCTCGTCGACGAAGAGGGTGCCGATCTCCGCGCCGCCCGCCTCGGCCGCGACCACGTCGGCCAGGCCGAGCGCGAGGGCCAGTGAGGTGATGAAGCTCTCGCCGCCCGAGAGGGTGGCCGGATCGCGGTCGACGCCGGTCCAGGCGTCGAGGACGCGCAGGCCCAGCCCGCCGCCCGAGCGGCCGCGGTGCCCGGCCGTCTTCTTCACGTCGTACTGGAGCAGGTAGCGGCCGTCGGACATGTGGGTGAGGCGTTCGTTGGCGGCGTCGGCGACCTGGCGGAGGCGTTCGCCGAGGACGTAGGACGACAGGGGCATGTCCCACTGGTTGTCGGAGGAGGTGCCGTTGGCGAGTTCGGCCATCCGGCGGGCCAGCCGGTGGCGGCGCTCGGCCGGGGCGCGGCGGGCCTGCGCCTCGGCGAGTTCGGCCGCCAGCGCCGTGAGCTGGGTGAGGCGGGCGACGGCGCCGTCGCGGGCGGAGACCTGGACCGACCGGGCCGCGTCGGCCTCGTCGTGGGCCCGCTGGAGGGCGGGGAGGTCGGGCGGGGGCTGGTCGGCGGCGGCCTTCAGTTCGGGGTCGGCGAGGGCGCGGACCACGGCGGCCAGTTCGTCGCCCAGTTCGCGCAGGCGGGCGCCCATCTCGTCGATCTCGGCCGGGGTGCGGCGGGCGGCGGCCAGGTCGTCGAGGCCGGTGAAGCCCGCCTCGACGGCGGCGGCCAGCGCGGCGTTCTGGGCGGCGGAGAGTTCCCGCCTGGCCTCGTGCAGGGCCTCGGAGACCTCGGCGGCGTGGCGGTAGGCCTCGGTCTCGGCGCGGAGGCGTTCGACCCGCTCGTGGATGGAGGCGTCGTCGCCGCGCAGCCGGTCGAGGCGGGTCGTGAGCTCGGACTCCTCGTGGGCGAACCGGCCCCGCGCGGCCCGGGTCTCCATGAGGAGCGTGGCGTCGGCGCTCTCTTTGACCTTCAGGTCCGCGACCTCGCGGGTCAGCTGCTCGGCGCTCTGCCGGGCGGCGAGGCGGCCGTCGAGGACGGCGGTGAGCTCCTCGACGGCCTGCCGCGTCTGGGCCAGGAGGCCCTGCGCGGCCGGGACGTCAGGCCAGACCGCGGGGTCGATCGGATCCGCGGGCTCCAGGCGGGTGCCTCTGGTCGTGGCCGCGACCTGGCGGCGGGCGTCCGCGAGCAGACCGGTCAGGGTGGTCGTCGTCGTCTCCGCCGCCAGGGCCCTGCCGATCGCGGTCGCTTCGGCGGTCAGGCTGGTGCGGCGGGATGAGACCGTTTCGCCCGGGTCGAGCGCGGCGGACAGGCGGACCTCGATCCGCTCCTCCTCGGCGCGGGAGGTCTGCTGCCTGGTCTGGAGTTCGCGCAGGGCGAGGGCGGTCTCGGCCTCCGCCTCGCGGACGTCGGCGAGGGCCGTCTCCAGGCGGTCGACCTCGTCGCGGTGGACGGGTTCGCGGGCGGCGGCGGCCTCCAGGGCGGCCAGGTCGGCTCGCGCCTCCTCGCGGGCCTGTTCGGCCTCGGCCGGGGACAGGCCGTCGGCGACGTCGGCGGCGCGTTCGTGCCGGCCGCCCAGGCTCGCGACCTGCGACTCGGCCGCCTCCCTGGCCGACTGGGCGGCGTCGGCCTCCGCCTGGGCGGCCTCCTCGTCGTCGGCGGTGGCCATCTCGGACAGCGGCTCGGCCGGAGCGGGGTGGTCGGGGGAGCCGCAGACCGCGCACGGGTCGCCCTCGGCCAGGCGGGCGGCCAGTTCGGCGGCCATGCCGTCGATCCTGGCCTGGCGGATCTCGTGGAGGCGGTCGACGGCCGACTGCGCGGCGTCGACCGCGATCCGGCGGGCGTCTTCGGCCATCGCCAGTTCGGCGGCGAGTTCGTCGCGGCGGATCACCGCTTCGAGCCGTTCCTCGGCCGCGACCAGGCGCGAGCGGGCCGAGGGCAGGGCGGCGGCCTGTTCACGGCAGGCGGCCAGGCGGGCGGCGGCCTCGGCCAGGAGGCCGGGCAGGGTGGTCAGGCGGTCGGCGAGTTCGGCCTCCACGCCCGCTAGGCGGGCGGCCTCGACCTCGGCGGCCTCGCGGGCGGCTCGCAGCGCGGCCAGGCGCGACTCCTCGCCGTCGAGGGCGTCGAGGCGGGCGAGTTCGTCGCGGCGGT
>NZ_SZQA01000007.1 GCF_005233835.1 Herbidospora galbida
CTCGCCTCCTGGCTGGAGGACCACCCCGCCGCCGACCTGGCCGACGTCGCCCACACGCTGCGGGTCGGCCGCGCCGAGCACGACCACCGCCGCGTTTTGGTCTGCGACGACGTGGCCGGGGCCGTCCGCGGCCTCCGGGCCGCCGCCTCGTCCGGGCCCGCCGCGCGCGTCAAGGGGCGGCCGCGCGTCGCCTTCCTCCTCCCCGGCGTCGGCGACCAGTACGCCGGCCTCGGCCGGGAGCTCTACCAGTCCGAACCCGTCTACGCCGAGGCGGTCGATCGCTGCATCGAGCTCGTCGGGGACGTGGACCTGCGCCCGCTGTTCCACGAGCGGCCCGCCGCGGACCCCGGCGACCTGGCCGTCCTGCTCGGCCGGGCGCCGCAGGGCCCCTCGGAGGCCGATGACCGGCTGGCGCACGCCGAGGTCGCCCACCCGTTCCTGTTCACCGTCGAGTACGCGCTGGCCCAGCTGCTCGCGCACCGGGGCGTCCGCCCGGACGCGCTGCTCGGCTACAGCCTCGGCGAATACGTCGCCGCCACCCTGGCAGGGGTCTTCACCCTGGAGGACGCGCTGCGCGTCGTCACCGAACGCGCCCGCCTGATCAGCGCAATCCCGGCCGGCAAGATGGTCGCGGTCGCGGCCGGGGGAGACCAGATCCGGGCCCACGGCGCCGGGATCGGGATCGCCGCGCTGAACGGCCCGTCGATGACCGTCCTCAGCGGCCCGGTCGACGAGATCGACGCCGTCACCCACCGGCTGCTCGCAGCGGGCGTCGCCTGCCGCCCGCTGCGCTCCGCGCACGCCTTCCACTCGTCGCTGCTCGAACCCGCGCGGGAGAAGCTGGCCGCGCTGATCGAGTCGGTGCCCCGGCAGGCCCCGTCCACCACGATCCTGTGCAACCTCACCGGCCGGCCGATGACCCCCGAACAGGCCACCAGCAGCGCGTACTGGGCCGACCAGCTCGTCAGCACGGTCCGGTTCGCCGACGCGGTACGGCACTGCGTCGAGCAGGACATCGACGTGTTCGTCGAACTCGGCGCGGGGCAGACGCTCGGCGGGCTGGTCCGGCAGAACCTCGCGGGCGGGTCCGGGGCGGCGGTCCTCGGCACCCTGCCGGCCTCCTGGACCGGTGGAGAACCGCGTGATGCCCGGGTCGAACTCCTGGAGACCTGTGCCCGGCTGTGGGAACTCGGCGCGGGCGTGACCTGGGAGCGCGTCCAGCCGGGACCGGGCCGCGTCGTCAGCCTGCCGGCGTATCCGTTCCAGCGGACCCGCTACTGGCCCGAGATCGTCGAGGGCAGCAGCTCGCCGGTGCCGTCCGCCCGGCCGGCCGAACCGGCGGACCTCTGCTTCGCTCCCGCCTGGCAGCGGGACCCGGCGCGCCCGTCCGTCCCCGCCGACCTGCGGCTGGACGGATCGCTGATCGTGTTCGCCGACTCCGGCGGCGTCGGCGCGGCACTCGCCGACCGCGCCGCCGCCGCGGGCACGCGGGTCCTGGAGGTGGTCGCCGGGACCGAGCTGCGCCGCGAGGGCCGCCGCCTGGTCATCGACCCCCGCGACCCCGCGCACTACGCCGAGGTGTTCGCCGCCGCCGGTGACGGTGACGGGCCGGTACGGGTGGCCCACCTGTGGAGCCTCCTCGCCGACGACCCGCGCGCCGCCGTCGGGTACGGCTTCGACAGCCTGCTGCTCGCCGTCCAGGCGTTCGGCGACCGGGCAGTACGGTTGCTGACCGTCACCCGGGGGGCCACCGAGATCCTCGGCGCGGACGCGACGGCCCCGTACCGGGCCGTGACGCACGGTCTGGGACGCGCGATCCGGCACGAGTACGCGGGCCTGGACTGGACCGGCGTCGACCTCGACCCCGGCGCGACCGACGTCGACGCCGAGGCCGGTCAGATCGGCTGCGAACTGCTCTTGGACGTCGCCCGCGACGACGCCGAGGCCGGGTCCGACCGGGTCTCCGGCTGGCGGCGCGACCGGCGCTGGCTGCGCGGCTGGGGCGAGGTGCCCGCCGTCCCCGATCCGCCGTCGCCGTGGCGGGAGGACGGCGTCTACCTGATCACCGGCGGCACCCGCGGCCTGGGGATGGCGCTGGCCAGGCACCTGGTCCGGGCCGGGGTGCGCAGGCTCGCGCTGGTCGGCAGGACCGCGCTCTCGCGCGACGGCGCCGAAGACCCCGGCGGCAAGACCGGGCGCACCCTGCGGGACGTCGCGGAACTGGAGGCCGGCGGGGCCGAGGTGCTGCTGCTCTCCGCCGACGTCGGCGTACCCGCCGAACTGCGGGCCGCGCTGGAGCGCTGCCGCGACCACTTCGGCACGCTCACCGGCGTCGTCCACGCCGCCGGGCTCCCCGCCGGCGGGATGGCGCGGCGCAGGTCGCTCGCGGACGCCGGAGCGGTGCTGGCTCCCAAGATCCTCGCGATGGGCCCGCTGGCCGAACTGGTCGGCCCGGAGACCCCCGCCGACCGGCGGCCCGAACTGCTCGTCCTGTACTCCTCCGCCGTCACCGCGTTCGGCGGCATCGGCGAGAGCGACTACTGCGCCGCCAACACCGTCCTGGACGCCTACGGCGAGGCGCTCGCCGCCTCGGCCCCCTCCACCCGGGTGGTGTCGATCGCCTGGGGCCCCTGGCAGCACGACGACTGGCAGGCCGAGAGCCTCAAGTCCGCCACCGGCCTGGCCGAACGCGTGCGCGCCTACCGCGAGCGGTACGGCTTCGCCGACGAGGCCGGCTGCGCCCTGCTGGACCGGATCGTGGCCGGTGGGCACGGCAGCGTCCTGGCGGTCCGGCAGCCGCTCCGCGAGGTGCTCCGCGACTGGTCCGCGATGGTCGACATCGACGCGCTGGTCGGCGCGACCACGGCCGTCTCGCTCAGCGAGCGCTTCCCGCGCCCGGAGCTCCGCACCGACTACGCCGCCCCCCGGACCGAGCCGGAGATCGCCATCGCCGAAGTGTGGGGCGCCTACCTCGGCATCGACCGGGTCGGCGTCCACGACCCGTTCTTCGACCTCGGCGGCAACTCCCTGGTCGGGATGGCCATGGTGCTCGCCATCGAGAAGGAGCTCGGCGTGCCGATCGCGCCCGCCGTGCTGTTCGAACACCCGACCGTGGCGGAGTTCGCCGCGGCGGTGGCCGGAGACGCCGCGGAAGGCGCCCGCCAGGCCCTGGACACCAGCTCGGCGCGGGGGTCGCGGCGTCGCCGCGCCCGCTCGGGGACGCGGAAGTGAGGACGCCCGACATGAGAGCTGACGACGTGACTGACGACGTGATTGATGACGAGGGCACCGACATCGCGATCGTCGGGATGTCCGGCCGGTTCCCCGGCGCTTCCGGTGTGGCCGAACTGTGGACCGCCATCCGGGCCGGCCGGTCCGGGGTGACCCGCTTCACCGACGAGGAGCTCCGGGCCGCCGGCGTACCGGAGGAACTGCTCGCCGACCCCGGTTACGTGAAGGCCGGGGCCGTGATCGACGGGGTGGAGCTGTTCGACGCGGGCTTCTTCGGGTTCAGCCCGAAGGAGGCGCAGATCCTGGACCCGCAGCACCGGCTCTTCCTGGAGCACAGCTGGGAGGCGCTGGAGGACGCGGGCTGCGACCCCACCCGCTTCGACGGCGCGATCGGCGTCTTCGGCGGCTCGGCCTGGAGCTCCTACCTGCAGAACAACCTGGTGCCCAGCGAGGTCGGCGCCGTCATGGGCGAGCTCGCCGTGGGCCTGGCCAACGACAAGGACTCCCTCACCACCCGCGTCTCGCACACCCTCGGCCTGTCCGGTCCCAGCTACTCCGTGCAGAGCTACTGCTCCACCTCGCTGGTCGCCATCTGCGCCGCCGCCAGCAGCCTGGCCGCCTTCGAGAGCGACCTCGCGCTGGCCGGCGGCGTGGCGGTCGGCGTCCCGCACCGCGTCGGCTACCTCTACCAGCAGGGCGGCATCGCCCCGCCGGACGGCGAATGCCGCGCCTTCGACGCGGGCGGCCTCGGCGCGCCGCTCGGCAGCGGGGTCGGCGTGGTCGCGCTGCGCCGGCTGGAGGACGCGCTCGCCGACGGCGACCAGATCTACGCGGTCATCCGGGGCTGGGCGGTCAACAACGACGCCGGTCGCAAGGTCGGCTTCACCGCGCCGGGCGTGCAGGGACAGGCGGCCGTGATGGCCGAGGCGCTCGCCGCCGCCGGTCTGGCGCCGGCCGACATCGACTACGTGGAGGCGCACGGCACCGGCACCGCGCTCGGCGACGCCGCCGAACTGGCCGCGCTGCAGCAGGTGTTCCAGGGCCAGAACCTGCTGATCGGCTCGGTCAAGCCCAACGTCGGCCACCTCGACCGGGCCGCCGGCGTGACCAACCTGATCAAGGCGGCGCTCGCGCTCCGGCACGGCGAGATCCCGCCGACCCGCAACCTGTCCACGCCGAACGCGCAGCTCAGCGCGGGAGAGGCCCGGCTCGACGTGGTCACCGCCCTGCGCGCGTGGCCGCGCGGGGCCGGCCGGGTCCGCAGGGCCGGGGTCAGCGCCTTCGGCATCGGCGGCACCAACGCGCACGTCGTGCTGGAGGAGGCCCCGCCGCTCTCCCGGCCGGCGGAGACGTCCCGGCCGCAGCTGCTCGTCTGGTCGGCCCGCTCGGCGAAGGCCGCCGACGAGCTGACCGCCGGTCTCGCGGACCACCTCGCCGACACCCCCGATCTGCGGCTCGGCGACGTCGCCCACACCCTGCGGGTCGGCCGCCGCGTCTTCGAGCACCGCCGGTTCCTGGTCGCCGCCACGGCCGGGGAGGCCGTCGCCGGGATGCGGGACGCCGGTGTGCAGGGGCGGGCGGAGAGCCGCGCCGACCGCCCGGTCGGCTT
Source organism: Herbidospora galbida (assembly GCF_005233835.1). Lineage (GTDB taxonomy): Bacteria > Actinomycetota > Actinomycetes > Streptosporangiales > Streptosporangiaceae > Herbidospora > Herbidospora galbida. The sequence continues at coordinate 4,841 of NZ_SZQA01000007.1, forward strand.
CCTGATCCCGGGCACCGGCGAGCAGTACCCGGGCCTGGCCGAGGACCTCTACGCCACCGAACCCGCGTTCCGGGCCGCTCTCGACGAGTGCCGCGCGATCCTGCGCGACCGGATGGACGGCGCCGACCCGCTGGAGGAGATGCTCCGCCCCCGCGACACCCGGTCGGGAGGCGGCCTGGGCGCCCTGCTCGGCCGTGACGCCGCGACCACCGACGCGATGCCGACCGCGCTGCTGCACCCCGCGCTCTTCTCCGTCGAGTACGCCCTGGCCACGACCCTCATCGGCTGGGGCGTCACCCCGTCCGTGCTGGCCGGGTACAGCCTCGGCGAGTACGTCGCCGCCTGCCTCGCAGGTGTGCTCTCGCTGCCGGACGCGCTCGCGCTGGTCGCGCACCGGGCCACGCTGATCGACGCGCTGCCCGAGGGCGCGATGAGCGCGGTCCCGCTCGGCGCGGCCGACCTGGCCGCCAGGATCGCGCGCGCCGGCGTCGCGGAGATCGACGTGGCCGCCGAGAACGGCCCCGACCTGACCGTGGTCGCGGGCGAGCCCGCCGCCATGGAGGCGGTCCGGGCGCTGCTGGCGGCCGACGGGATCCCGTGCCGCCCGCTGGCCACCGGGCACGCCTTCCACTCCCGGATGATGGAGCCGGTCCGTGCCGAGCTGACGGCCTGGATCGGCGCCAACATCGGGCTCTCCGGGCCGCGGATCCCGTACGTGTCGAACGTCACCGGCGAGCTGATCACCGAGGCGCAGGCCACCGACCCCGGCTACTGGGCCGAGCACATGTGCGCACCGGTCAGGTTCGACGCCGTGCTGGGCACGCTGCTGGCGCAGGGCGACCACGCCCTGCTGGAACTGGGCCCCGGTCAGTCGCTGGGCGCGATGGTCCGGGCGCACCGCGACTGCCCGCGCGAGCGCTGGCCGCTGGTCGTCGGAGCCCTCCCGGCCGCCGCCGACCCGCGCCCGGCCGGGTCGGTGCTCGCCGAGGCCGTCGGGCGGCTCTGGCTGGCCGGCGTCCCGATCGACTGGCCCGGCTACGAGCAGGACCGGCCGGCCGCCAAGGTCGGGCTGCCCACCTACCCCTTCCAGCGGGAGCGCTACTGGATCGACGCCCCGGCCGGGCGTCCCGCCGAGGCGCCGCGCCTGGCGGCCGACCCCGACCACGTTCAGCTCCTGGAGTCCCGCTGGGCCGCCGAGGCGCTGCCGGCCGAGACGGACACCGTCGGCCGTCACGTCCTGTTCGCCGACGGCACCGGCGTCGCCGAGGCGCTGGCCCAGGCGCTCCGCGCCGACGGCGGCGAGGTCGTGACAGTGCGGGCGGGAGCCTCGTTCGCCGAGATCCCCGGCGGCTTCACCGTCGACCCGGCTTCGGCCGCCGACCACGTCGCGCTCGCCCGGCGGCTGGCGGAGAGCGGCCCCGCCGTGGTGGCCGACCTCCGACTCCTCGACCCGGACGGCGGACCGGACGGCCGGGCCGTCGTGCCGCTGGCCCGGTTACTGGACGCCTTCGGCGACGAAGGCGACGACCGCACCCGGGTCGTCGTCGCCACGCTGGGCGGCCAGGCCGTCGCGCCGGGGGAGCACGCCGACCCGGCCCAGGCGGCCGCGGCGACGTTGCCGATCGTCGGCAACCAGGAGTATCTGGCCCTCGACTGCCGCGGCGTGGACCTGGATCCGCGCGCGAGCGCCGCCGGTCACGCCGGCGTCCTGGCCGCCGAGCTGCGGCGGACGTCGGCCGACGTCCTCGTCGCCTACCGGAACGGCCGCCGCCACGTGCGGGAGTTCGTCCCGGCCGCAGAGGCGAAGGTCGCCCCAAAGGTGCGCCCCGGCGGCACCTACCTGATCACCGGCGGTCTCGGCGACGTCGGTCTGCTCGTCGGGGAGCACCTGATCCGGGCCGGCGCCGGCCGGTTGATCCTGACCAGCCGGAGCGGCCCGCGCGGCGACGGCGCCGAGCGGCTGCGCGCGCTCGGCGCGGAGGTGCTCACCCCCCGCGTGGACGTCACCGACGCCGCCGCGATGCGCGCGATGCTCGCCGGGGTGGGCCGGGTCGACGGGGTGGTGCACGCCGCCGCCGAGACCGGGCCCGACACGTTCCTCCCGCTCCGGGACGTCACCGAGGCCGCCGTCGAGCGCCACTTCGGCGCGAAGGTCGCCGGCGCCCGCGTCCTCGCGGAGGTGCTGCCAGAGGTGGACTTCTGCGTGCTGTTCTCGTCCACCTCCTCCATCCTGGGCGGCATCGCCTTCGGCAGCTACTCGGCCGCCAACGCCGCGCTCACCGCCCTGGCCCGGCGGCCGGGATGGGTGGCCGCGAGCTGGGACACCTGGTCGGTCACGCTGGAGCGCCTCCAAGGCGGGATGGGCGCCACCATGGCCGCCCACTCGATGACCGCCGCCGAGTCCCTGGCCGCGCTCGACCAGGTGATCGCGCTCGGGAGGCCCGCCGTCGTGGTGGCCGCGGGCGGCCTGGCCGACCGGCTGCCGAAGGTCACCGCCGAGGCCGGACCGGCGCACTCCGCCGAGCGTTTCCCCCGGCCCGAGCTGCCGCAGCCCTACAGCCCGCCGCTGACCGGCACCGAGCGCGCGCTGGCCGAGCTGTGGTCGGAGGTGCTGGGCGTCGAGCCCGTCGGCACCCGCGACAACTTCTTCGACCTCGGCGGGAACTCGCTGGTCGCGCTCCAGATGCTGGCGCTGGTCAAGAAGCGGTTCGGGGTCGCCGTCCCGACGGTGCTGCTCTTCGAGGCCCCGACCGTCAACCGGCTGGCGGTCATCCTCGACGAACGCGGCGCGACGGCCACCCCGGCCAGGGCCGTCGTCCCCCGGCCCGCCGCCCCCGTCGCGGCGACGAAGAGCGACGACGACCGGCGGATCGCCATCGTCGGCATGGCCGGCCGCTTCCCCGGCGCCGGCGACGTGGACGCCTTCTGGCGCAACCTCCGCGACGGCGTCGAGTCGATCAGCTTCTTCACCCCGGAGGAGCTCAGGGCCGCCGGCGTCGACGAGGCCCTCGTCCACGATCCCGCGTACGTCCCCGCCCGCCCGATCCTGGACGACGTCGCCGGCTTCGACGCCCAGTTCTTCGGCATCAGCCCCCGCATGGCCGCCCTCACCGATCCGCAGCAGCGCCTGTTCCTCGAAGTCTGCTGGGAGGCCCTGGAGCACGCCGGCTACGGCGCCCCCGAGCACCGCGGCCGGGTCGGCGTCTACGGCGGCGCCAACATCAGCACCTACCTCCTCCACATGGGCGAACGCCTGCTGCGCGAGGACGAGGACGTCAGCCACTACGAGATCATCATGGGCAACGACAAGGACGCCCTCACCACCACCGTCTCCTACCTCTTCGACCTGCACGGCCCGAGCGTGGCCGTCCAGACGTTCTGCTCCACCTCCCTGGTCGCCACCCACCTCGCGGTGCAGAGCCTGCGCGCGGGGGAGTGCGAGATGGCCCTGGCCGGGGGCGTCTCGATCCGCGTCCCGGACAAGGTCGGCCACGTCTTCGGCCCCGGCGGCATGGAGTCGCCCGACGGCCACGTCCGCACCTTCGACGCGCAGGCCAGGGGGAGCATGTTCGGCGACGGCGCCGCCGTGGTCCTGCTCAAGCGCCTGTCGGACGCGATCAGGGACGGCGACCACGTCTGGGCCGTGATCCGCGGCTCCGCGATGAACAACGACGGCGCGCTCAAGGTCGGCTACACCGCGCCCAGCGTGGTCGGCCAGGCCAGGGTGATCGCCGACGCGATGGCCGACGCCGAGGTCACCGGCGAGGACATCAGCTACGTCGAGGCGCACGGCACCGCCACCGAACTCGGCGACCCGATCGAGGTGGCCGCGCTGACCCGCGCGTTCGGCCCGACCGAGGAGACGGGGTACTGCCCGATCGGATCGGTCAAGACCAACGTCGGCCACCTGGACCGCGCGGCCGGCGCGAGCGGCCTGATCAAGACCTCGTACGCCCTGACGAACCAGGTCATCCCGGCCAGCCTGCACTACACGGCCCCCAACCCCGAGATCGACTTCGACAACAGCCCCTTCTACGTGAACGCCGAGCTCTCCCCGTGGCGGACCCGCCACGGCCGGCCGAGGATCGCCGGGCTCAACTCGCTCGGGATGGGCGGCACCAACGTGCACATGGTCATCGAGGAGGCCCCGGCGCGGCCCCCCGCCATCGAGGACGAGAAGGGCCGCCGCCACCAGATCCTGCCGGTCTCGGCCCGCAACGCGGTCGCCGCCGAGGAGGCCGCCCGGCGGCTCGGCGCACACCTTTCGGCCGCTCCCGGCACGCGTCTGGCGGACGCCGCGTACACGCTCCAGGCGGGCCGCAAGACGTTCGAGCACCGCAAGGTCGTCGTCGCCACCGCCACGGCCGAGGCCGCGCGGATCCTCACCGGCGAAGCGGCCCAGGACGGTCTGCTCTCCCGGGTCGACACCGTGCAGGGCCGCCAGACGGCGTTCCTGTTCGCGGGCGTCGGCGAGCAGTACCCGGGCATGGTCACCGAGATCTACGAGCGCGAACCCGCGTTCCGCGCGGCCCTGGACGAATGCCTTGAGCTGCTGCGCGGCCCGCTCGACGGCGTCGACCTGCCCGGCCTGGTCGCCGGCGGGCGCGGCGCGGGCGCCGACCTGGCCGTCCTGCTCGGCCGGGCCGGGAACGCCGAGGACGACCGGGCCGGCACGCTGAAGCGCACCGAGATCGCCCAGCCGGCCCTCTTCGCGATCGAGTACGCCCTGGCCCGCACCCTCATGGCCTGGGGAGTGCGGCCCCGGCTGATGCTCGGCTACAGCCTCGGCGAGTACGTCGCGGCCTGCCTCGCGGGCGTGCTCTCGCTGCCCGACGCGATCGCCCTGGTCGCGCACCGGGCCAAGCTGATCGGCGCGATGCCCGCCGGGTCGATGGTGGCCGTCTCGATGCCCGCCGAGGACGTGCGCCGCAAGTTCCGGCTGGAGCGGCGCGGCCTGGACCTCGCCGCCGTCAACGGCCCGCAGGTCTCGGTCGTGGCCGGGCCGTCGGACGAGATGGAGCGGCTCGTCGCCGAGCTGCGCCGGGCCGACATCCCGTGCCGGGCGCTGGACACCACGCACGCGTTCCACTCCCGGATGCTCCAGCCGGTCACCGGCGAGCTGACCGACTGGGTGAAGGCCAACATCCGGCTGAACCCGCCGGAGCTTCCCTACATCTCCAACCTGACGGGCGAAATCGCCGACGCCGACCTGGTCTGCGACCCGGGTTACTGGGCCGAGCACATGTGCGGCACGGTGCGCTTCGGGAAGGGCGTCGAGACGCTGCTGGCCGACCCCGAACTGGCCGTGGTCGAGATCGGGCCGGGTCAGTCGCTCGGCGCGCTGGTCCGCGGGGCGGGCTGCCCGCCCAAGCGGTGGCCGCTGATCCTGCACGCGCTGCCCGGCGCGAGCGACCCGCGCCCGGACGACGAGGCGCTGGCCGGGTGCCTGGCCCGGCTCTGGCTGGTCGGCGCGGAGCTGGACTGGAACGCCTACCACGGGCGGCTGCCCGAGGCCGCGACCGCCGGCCTGCCGGGCCGGATCCCGCTGCCGACCTACCCCTTCCAGCGGCGCCGCTACTGGATCGAGGGGTCGGCGGACGCGCCCCAGCCGAAGGCGAAGCCGCTGGCTTTGGAGGGCGGCAACCTCTTCGACGCGATCACCAGCCTGCCCAAGCTGCCCGAGGAACAGTGGCTCCACCTGCCGGTCTGGCGGCAGACCGCGGCCCCCGCGCCCGCCGCGGACCGGCCCGGCACCTGGCTCGTCTTCACCCGCGAGGGCGCGGCCGACGAGGTCACCGCCGAACTCGCCGCGACCGGCGCGACCGTCATCCAGGTCCGCCCCGGCGGGGGCTACGCCGCCGTCGGGGACGGCCACACGGTCCGCCCGGGAAACGTCGCCGATGCACTCGCCCTCCTGCGCGGCCTGCGCGCCGCCGGTCACGGACTCGACCGGGTCGTGCACCTGTGGACCCTGGAGCCCGGCGAGGACACCGTCGAGTACGGCCTGCACACCCTGGTCGCCCTGGCGAGGGCGGCGGGCGAGTCGGGCGTCGACGGCTGGTCGCTGGACGTCGCCGTCTCCGGCACCCAGGAGGTCCTCCCCGGCGAGGTCGGCAACCCCGACGGCTCGACGCTGATCGGCCCGTCGCTGGTGATCCCACTGGAGTACCCGAGGGTCACCACCCGCTTCATCGACCTCGACACCCCCTCAGGCCTGGTCGCCGAGCTGGCCCGCCCGCAGACCGACCGGATCGTGGCGCTGCGCCGGGGCCGCCGCTACCTGCCCGGCTACGAGACCATGGCCACCCCGGACGCCACTCCGCTGCGTGACGGCGGCGTCTACCTGATCACCGGCGGCCTCGGCGGCATCGCGCTCGGCCTGGCCGAGCGGATGGCCCGCGACGTCAAGGCCAAACTCGTCCTGCTCGCCCGTTCCGGCCTGCCGGGCCGGGACGAGGCCGCCCGGCGGGTCCAGGCCGTCCGTGACCTCGGCGGCGAGGTCGAGATCGTGGTCGGCGACGTGGCCGACCCGGCCGCCGTGAAGCGGGCGGTCGACACGGCGATCGAGCGGTTCGGCGCGCTCCACGGCGTCCTGCACGCGGCCGGCCTCCCGGCCATGGGCCTGATGCAGTTCAAGCGGCCGAGCGAGCTGGACGCCGTCCTCGCCCCCAAGATCGCCGGGACGCGGGCGCTGGCCGAGGCCCTCCGCATCGGCGAGCCCGGCGAGATCGAGCTGGACTTCCTGGCGCTGTTCTCCTCGATCACCTCCGCCACCGGCGGCGGTCCCGGCCAGGTGGACTACTGCGCCGCCAACGCCTACCTCGACGGCTACGCGCTGCGCCTGGCCGCGACCGGCCGCAAGGTCGTCTCGATCGACTGGGGCGAGTGGACCTGGAACGCCTGGGAGGCCGGCCTGGCCGGTTACGACGAGGGCCTCCAGACCTTCTTCAAGGAGAACCGGGCCAGGGTCGGCATCGGCTTCGAGGAGGGGTACCGCTCGCTGCTGCGCGCCCTGGCCAGCGGCGAACCCCGGGTGATCGTCTCCACCCAGGACTTCGAGACCGTCGTCACCGGCAGCGCGCGGTTCAACCTGGAGGCGGTGACCTCGCCCGCCGTGGCGGGCGCCGGCGGGGACCGGCATCCCCGGCCCGAGCTGGTCACGCCCTACCAGGAGCCGTCCGGGCCGAAGGAGGAGGCCATCGCGGTCATCTGGGGCGACGCGCTCCGCCTCGACCGGATCGGCGTGCTCGACAACTTCTTCGAGCTGGGCGGCAACTCGCTGCTGGGCGTCAGCATCGTGGCCGCCCTGCGCCGCGAGTTCGCCCTCGCCGAGCTCCCGCCGCACATCTTGTACGAGGCGCCGACCGTGGCCGCGCTCGCCGCGACCATCGAGGCCCTCACCTCGGGACCCGCACCGGCGTCGAGAACGGCAGGCGAGAACGGGGGCAGCCACGTCCGCGCCCAGCTCCGCCGTTCGGGCCTGGAGTCGTCGGCCTCCCGCCGGCGCCGATGAGCGCCATCCGTCAGCAGGACAACCAGAGAAACGGAGAGGTCATGACAGTTATCGGTGTGGTGGGCGCCGGCGTGATGGGCGTCGGCGTGGCCCAGAACCTGGCGCAGACCGGCCACGACGTGGTCCTGGTGGACAAGGACGAGGAGATCCTCGCCGCGGCCCGCGCCACCATCTGGCGCAACGCCAGGATGAGCCGCCTGATGGGCGGCCCGGCCCTGGACCCCGACGACGTGCTGTCCCGGATCACCACCGCGGTGGGCGCCGAGGCGGTCGCCAAGGCCGACGTCGTCATCGAGAACGTGACGGAGAACTGGGACGTCAAGCGGTCGGTCTACGAGACGATGGACGCGGTCTGCGGGCCGGACACGATCTTCGTCGTCAACACCTCCGCGATCCCGATCACCAAGGTCGCCGCCGTCACCGGCCGCCCCGACAAGGTGGTCGGGGTGCACTTCATGAACCCGGTCCCGGCCAAGCCGGCGTGCGAGCTGATCCCCGGCTTCCACACGACCGCCGAGACCGTCGAGCGGGTCCGCGACCTGCTGTCGGCGATGGGCAAGAAGGCCATCGACGTCAAGGACGCCTGCGGGTTCGTCTCCAACCGGGTCCTGATGCTCACCGTGAACGAGGCCGCGTTCCTCGTCCACGAGGGCGTCGCCACCGCCGAGTCGGTCGACGAGGTGTTCCGGAGCTGTTTCGGCCACCCGATGGGCCCGCTGGAGACGGCCGACCTGATCGGGGTCGACACCATCCTCTACAGCGTGGAGGTGCTCTACGAGCACTACGCCGACAGCAAGTACCGCCCTTGCCCCCTGCTCAAGCAGATGACCGACGCCGGCCTGCACGGCCGCAAGTCGGGCCGCGGTTTCTACACCTACGACGCCAACTAAGGAGCCAGACATGTCCGGCAACGCCAAGGAACAGATCCTCGACTTCGTGCGCGCCCGCTACCCGCAGGCGGAGATCGACGAGACCCAGGACATCTTCGCCCTGGGCTTCGTGAACTCGTTGTTCGCCATGGAGCTGGTGATGTACATCGAGAAGACCTTCGAGGTCACCATCCCCAACGACGAGTTGAAGATCGACAACTTCCGGTCCGCCAACACCATGGCGGAGCTGGTGGACCGGCTTTCCCCCGCGCGGGTCTGACATGGCGACCCTGGCTGAGACCGCGCCGGGCACCCTTCAGGTCACCGACAGGAAGTCCGCCCGCGCGTTCGTCGACACCCACATCGTCCCGTACGCCGACGCGTACGACCGGCAGGGCCGGGTCCCCGAGGAGCTGCTGGAGCGGATGACCGCCGCCGGGCTCTGGGCGCCCTTCCTGCCCCGGGAAACCGGGGGAGGGGGGATGGACCTGGTCACCCTCGGCGAGGTCCACGAGGAGGTCGGCCGGGGCTGCTCCTCGGTGCGCAGCCTGCTCACCGTGCACACGATGGTGTCGTGGGCGGTGCAGCGGTGGGGCAGCCCGGCCCAGCGCGAGCGGTGGGTGCCGGCGCTCGGCCGGGGAGACGTGCTCGCCGCGTTCTGCCTGTCCGAGCCCGGCGCCGGCAGCGACGCCTCCGGGATCGCCAGCCACGTCGTGGAGAAGAACGGCGGCTGGGTGCTCAACGGCGTCAAGAAGTGGATCACCAACGGCCAGCGGGCCGATCTCTTCCTGGTCTTCGCCCGCACGGCCACCAGCATCGGCGCGTTCCTGGTCCCCAGGGACAGCCCCGGCGTCGAGGTGACGCCGATCGAGGACGTGCTCGGCACCCGGGCGTCGATGATCGCGGAGATCTCCTTCCGCGACGTCGCGCTCGGCCCGGACGCGCTGCTCGGCCCGAGCGGCTTCACCGCCGGCATGGTGCTGACCGGCACCCTGGACCTCGGCCGCTACAGCGTGGCGACCGGCTCGGTCGGCATCATCCAGGCCGCGCTGGAGGCCTGCGCCGCGTACGCCTCCCGCCGCACCGTCGGCGGGACGCTCCTCAAGGACCTGCCGCTGATCCAGGCGAAACTCTCCGACATGGTCACCGACGCGCGGGCGGCCCGCCTGCTCGTCGCGGAGGCCGGCCGGCTCAAGGACGCCGGCGAGGCGTCCACGATCATGGCGACCTGGGTGGCGAAGTACTTCGCCTCCACCGCCGCCGCCCGGCACGCGTCCGAGGCGGTCCAGATCCACGGCGCGAACGGCTGCGGCCACGACTACCCGGTGGCGCGGCTGTACCGGGACGCCAAGGTCATGGAGATCATCGAAGGCAGCAACGAGATCCAGCGCATCACCATCGCCAGCCAGGCAGAACGGGAGATCATCTGATGACCGTGGTCGACGAAACCCCCCCTGTCGCCCCGGAGAAGCCGGTCCAGGGCCGGATCAAGTGCGTGGTCTGGGACCTGGACAACACGCTGTGGGACGGCGTGCTGCTGGAGGACGGCGAGGTCACCCTGCGGCCCGAGGTGGTGGCGCACATCCACCGGCTCGACCAGATGGGAGTGCTGCACTCGATCGCCAGCAAGAACGACAGCGCCGCCGCCCTGGAGAAGCTGCGCGAGTTCGGCGTCGAGGAGATGTTCCTGCACCCGCAGATCAACTGGAACGCCAAATCCGACTCCATCGCGCGCATCGCGAAGGCGCTCAACCTCGGGCTGGACGCGTTCGCCTTCGTCGACGACCAGGAGTTCGAGCGCGGCGAGGTCGGTCACGGCCTGCCCGCCGTCACCCTGGTCGACATCGTGGACCTGGACGAGGCGCTGGCCCGGCCGGAGTTCATCCCCCGGTTCGTCACCGACGAGTCCGCCCAGCGCCGCCCCATGTACCAGGCGCAGGCCGCACGCGACGACCTGGAGTCCGGCTTCGTCGGCACCAACGAGGAGTTCCTGGCCGGGCTGGACATGCGGTTCACCATCGCTCCCGCCGTGCGGGACGACCTGCAGCGGGCCGAGGAGCTGACCGTCCGCACCAACCAGCTCAACTCGACCGGCCGCACCTACTCCTACGAGGAGCTGGACGAGCTGCGCGAGTCGCCCGACCACCTGCTGCTGGTCGCCTCCCTGACCGACCGGTTCGGCAGCTACGGCAAGATCGGCCTCGCCCTGGTGGAGAAGGGCGAGAAGGTGTGGCGGCTCAACATGATGCTGATGTCCTGCCGGGTCATGTCCCGCGGGGTCGGCATGGTGCTGCTCAACCACATCATGCGGCTGGCCCAGGCGGCCGGGGTGAGCGTGCGCGCCGACTTCGTGGAGACCGGCCGGAACCGGATGATGCAGGTCACCTACGCCTTCGCCGGATTCCGCGAGGTCGGCAGAGACGGCGTCCACGTGGTGCTGGAGGCCGACCTGAGCACCGTCCAGCCGCCTCCGCCCTACGTCCACTTGGAGATCGTCGATGAGCTTTGACGACGCGGCCGGCCGGTGGATGCCGTTCGCCGGCCAGACCGGCGCGGGCCCCGGCGCGCTCGCGCTGTACTGCCTGCCGCACGCCGGCGGCGCCGCCTCCACCTTCCGGAGCTGGCAGCGCGTCCTGCCGGGGGTGGCCGTCCAGCCCATCCAGCTCCCGGGCCGGGACAGCAGGCTCAGGGAGCCCGCCTACGACCGGATGGGCCCGCTGGTGGCCGACCTCGCCGAGATCGTCCAGTCGGACGTCTCGCTCGGCTCGATCGACCGCAGATACGCCCTGTACGGCCACAGCCTCGGCGCGCTCGTCGCGTTCGAGCTGGCCCGCGAGATCCGCCGGCGCGGCGGCCCGCCGCCGGTGCACCTGTTCGTCTCCGGTTCCGTCGCTCCGCAGCTCGCCTACGAGGACGGCAAGCCGGTCGGGCAGATGTCCCGGCCGGAGGTCGTCGCGATGCTCCGCGAGCTGGGCGGCACGCCGGAGTGGCTGCTGACCGATCCCGGTGTGCTGGACATGATCCTCCCGGCCGTCGTCGCCGACTTCACGATCAAGGAGACCTACGAGTACCGCGACGAGAAGCCGCTGGACCTGCCCATCACGGCCATGCCCAGCACCGACGACTCCCGGATCAGGGCCGAGACCGTGACGCCGTGGGGGGAGCAGACCACCAGGGAGTACGAGCTCCAGCCGTTCGTCGGCGGCCACTTCGCGGTGTTCGAGCAGGCCGCGCTGGCCCACAAGATCATTTCCAAGGCCCTGCTCAAATGGATGTGACGGACCCCTTCGTGTGGCGGGTCCACCTCGATCAGCCGGATGGCGCGAGGTGGGCCCCGCTGCTTTCCGGGTCCGAGCGGGCCCGCGCGGCGGCGCTGGCGACACCGGTCGAGCGCCGCCGCTTCACGGTCGCGCACGCCGCCCTGCGGGCCGTCCTCGGCGGGCTCACCGGCCTGCCGCCGGCCGATCTCGTCTTCGGCGCGGAGCACAACGGCCGGCCGTACCTGGTCGGCCACCCGGTCGACTTCAACCTGTCGCACTCCGAGGAGTGGGCGTTGATCGGGGTGGCCCCGCCGGGCCTGCGGGTCGGCGTCGACGTCGAACGCGTCCGCGACGACCTCGACCACCTGGCCATGGCCCGGCATCTCTACCATCCCGCCGAGGTCGACCACCTGACCCGGGCCGCCTCCCCCGAAGAGGAGTACTTCAGGCTCTGGTGCGCCAAAGAGGCGTACGTCAAGGCGACCGGGGCGGGCCTGGCCGGCCTGCGGAACGCGCCGGTGACGCGCGAAGGGAACGCGACGGTGGGTTCGTCGCGTTCCCTTCGCTGGCTCGACGTGGCGCCCGGCTACGCGGGCGCCGTCGTCACGACCGCTGTCACGACCGCTGGGACACCGGCACCACGTACCGGTTGAACACCAGGTCCCGCAGCACGTCGTCACCGCCCTCCACGATCGACACGTACCGCACGTCCCGCAGCAGCTTGCCGATCACCGAGTCGTGGGTGTAACCGACGCCGCCGAACATCTCCGACGCGGCCGAGGCGATCTGCCAGCCGGTCTGGCCGCAGAACATCTTCGTGGTCAGCGCCGTCTTCAGCGTGCCCACCCGGAGGAACTCCGCGGCCGCGTCCGGCCGGGCCGCGATCTCGTCGTACCGGCGGGCCGCCGCCAGGCACTGGTTGGCCATCACGTCGATCTGCATCTCGAACTGGCCCAGCTTGGCCGCGAACACCGCGTTGCCGGCCAGGATGGCGCCCTTGACCTGTTTGGTCCTGCCGTACTCCAGGCACACGTCCCGGATCCGGCGGGCGATGCCGAGCGCCGTGGTGGCGATCAGGATGCGGCTGGCGTTCAGCCCCACCTCCAGCAGCCGCAGCCCGTTGCCGCGCAGCACGTTGGCGGCCGGCACCCGGCAGTCGGTCAGCGTCACCTGGTAGGTCGCCGAGGAGCGCAGCCCCAGCACGTCCCAGCGTTTGTCGATCCGGATGCCCGGCGTGTCCCGGGGAACCAGCACCGCGAGGTAGCCGGCCGGGTCGTGTTCGGCGCGGGCGACCACCACCAGGAACTCGGCGAAGTCGGCGTTCGTGGAGAACGCCTTCTCCCCGTTCAGCACGACGTCGTTCCCGTCGCGGCGGGCGGTCGTGGTGATCCTGGCCAGCTCGCTGCCCGCCGCGTGCTCGCTGCCGAGCGTCGCGCAGAACCCGCTCCCGGCCACCAGCTTGCCCAGGTAGTGGTCCCGCAGTTCGGGGGACCCGTACCAGGAGACCATGCTGGTCGTCAGGACCGGGATGAACAGGGTGAACGCGGCGCCGGCGTCGGCGTAGGCGAGTTCGGCGACGATCCGCACGCCGTCCTCCAGGCCGAGGCCGGGGCCGCCGTGCTCCTTCGGCACCCACCAGTTCGCCAGGCCGGTGTCCGCGAACCGCTCGTACAGCGGGAGCGGCGCCTCGGCCAGCGAGTCGAGGTAGGCGTCCTTGCCGATGAGTTCCCTGCGCGCGAACGCCTGGACCGCCCGCACGTGCTCCGGCTGCCTCATTCGGTCTCCCGTTCGTCGAGCAGCTCGGCCAGCAGGCGCACCGTGGGGCACTCCAGCAGTCCCGTCACCGGGACCGACGCGTTCAGCGACGTGCGGATCCTGGTGGTCAGCTCGATCGCGAGGAGCGAGTGGCCGCCCAGCTCGAAGAAGTTGTCGGTGGCGCCGATCGGCTCGATGCCCAGCACCCGCGACCAGATGCCGGCCAGCGCGGCCTCGGTGCCCTCCCTCGGTTCCACGTAGGGGTTGTTGAGATCCGGCCTCGGATGGCGCTCCTGGTCGTCCGGGGTGTCCTCGGCGCTGTGGATGTCGCCGGTGACCCACTGCGCCAGCCGGCCTTCCAGCGGACCGGTCGAGATGACCAGATGGCCGACCCGGTCGGTGGCCGACAGGGCCCGCTCGAAGACGTCGACGCCTTCCGCCGGGGCCATCGCGAAGCCGACCACGGCCTCGCTGTGGCCTTCCAGACGGCCGGCGTCGATGCTCCAGGTGTCCCAGTCGACGGTCACCCAGCGGGCTCCGCCCGCCACCCGGGACTGCCGGATGTAGGCGTCCAGCGCCGCGTTGGCCGCGGCGTACGGCGCGAGCGTCATGCCGCCCAGCACCGCCGCGATGGACGACAGCGTGATCCGCCGCTCGGCGGCGTGCCCGCCGAGCACCTTCTCCAGCACGTGGAAGCCCCTGACCTTGGTGGACAGGTGGGCGTCGCACTGGGCGCGGTCCATCAGGTGGGCGAAGTTGAAGTACGCCCCGTCCTGCACGCCCGCGCCGTGCACCACCACGTCGATCCCGCCGAACCGCTCGACCGCGGCCTCGACCACGGCCGCCATCCGCTCCTCGTCCGCCACGTCCGCGGACAGGCAGAGCACGGTCGCGCCCCGGCTCTCCAGGTCCAGGATGTTGCGGATGTGCCGGGCGGTGCGCTCGCCGCCGGGGGGCGGCTCGGCCAGGAACGCCGCCCACTCCTCGCGGGGCGGCAGCGGCGACCGTGCGGTCAGGACCAGGTTGCAGCCGTACGCGGCGGCCAGGTGCCGGGAGAGCACGAGCCCGACGTCGCCGAGGCCACCGGTGATCAGCACGGTCTCGCCGTCTCTGATCGGGCGGGTCTCGTCGGTCGGCTCCTCGATCGGGAACTGCTCGTAGGTCCGCAGCCAGGTCTCGCCGGCGCGGACCGCGACCGGGCCCTCGTGCGGGGCCAGGATCGCGGCGAGGATCTGGACGGACTCGTCGCCGGCCGCCAGGGGGTCGGCGTCGATCGTGCGGGCCCGGATCCGGGGGTTCTCCTGGGCCAGGCTGGGGGCCAGCGCCGCCAGCGTGGAGTGCTCCGGGTGGCGCAGGTCCGAGCCGAGCACACCGACCCCCCCCGAGGTGAGCAGGGCGAGCTCGGCGCGCGGCGCGGAGCCGCTGTTGTCGACCAGTTCCCTGGCCAGTGCCAGCACGGAGTAGAAGCCGCGGCGCTGTTCGGCGTCGAAGTGCCCGGCCGGGTCCTGACCCGGTCCCGGCTCGGTCGCGCCCAGGCTGAACCCGTGGACGATCGCGCGGGGCGCGACCAGCAGCGAGTACAGCAGCTCGGCCATGTCATCGGGCTGGTCCAGCCGGATGGTGAAATCTCCGGAGTCGTCCTGATCGAAGCTCTCGCCGCTCCGTACCGCCGTGACCTCGGCGCCCGCCGCGTTCAACCGGTCGATCAGGGCCTCGCCCCGGGCGTCGTCGGCGAAGACCAGCCAGGGACCGGCCGCCCGCAGCCGCTCGTCCAGGTCGGCGACCGCGAACGGCCGCTGCCTCCAGGTCGGCAGGTACGTCCACTTCGACCGGTCGAACGTCTTGTCGTTGCTCACCGGGGCGGCCTGCGTGCTCGGGTTGGCCTTCACCCAGTAGCGGCGCTTCTGCCACGGGTAGGTGGGCAGCTCGACCCTGCGGCCCGCGCCCCGGTGCAACGCGGTCCAGTCGATCGCGCTGCCGGCCTGCCACAGCCGGGCCAGCGTGGCCAGCAGCCACTCGGCCGCGGGCACCCCGTCGACGGGGGCGACGGCGATCTCCTCCGACGCCTGACCGGCGTCCTCGCGCGACACCTGGACGCCGAGCCGCCGCAGCCCGTCCGCCAGCGCGCCGACCGCGTCGTGCCGGTCGGTGCCGTCCTCGATGCCGATCACGGCGTCGACCGCCGCGAGCAGCTCCGGCCACCAGGCCTCCGGCACGCCCTCCGGCGTGACCAGGCGCACCTTCGGGTTCCGGCGCTGGGTCTTGGCGTTGATCCAGCGGGAGGGGTCGGTCAGCGCCACGACCGCGTCGTCGCGGTCGGCGACCACGACCGCGCGCCGCAGCGCGAACCCGCCGCGCGACATCTGCAGCGTGAACGCCACGTCCGCGATGTCCTCGCCGGAGTCACCGGCCAGATGACCGGCCAGGCGCTCGCCGAGCTCGTTGAGCGCGTTCTCGTCGCCCGCCGAGAACGTCAGCAGGTGCGGGCCCCGCCGGTGCGGGAGGGCCGGGCGCGGCGGCGCCTGCTCCAGCACCACGTGCGCGTTGGTCCCGCCGAGGCCGAACGAGCTGACCCCGGCCCGGCGCGGGTGCGGACCCTCCGGCCACGGCCGGTGCTCGGTCAGCACGGTGAACCGGTCCTGCGCGGTGGCCAGGGCCGGGTTCGGCTGGGCGTAGTCCGGCACACCCTGGAGCAGCTCGTGCTTGAGGCTCAGCGCGGCCCGCATCAGACCGGTCACGCCGGAGGCCCGGTCGAGGTGGCCCAGGCTCGGCTTCAGCGAACCGAGCACGGCCGGGGTCTCACGCGGCTGGGTGAACACCCGGTTCATCGCGGCCAGCTCGATCGAGTCGCCCAGCATGGTGCCGGTGGCGTGGCACTCGACGTAGCCGATGGTGTCGGGCTTGACCCCGGCCACGCCGAGCGCCGACTCGATCACGTCGGCCTGGCCGTCCACGCCCGGCGCGGTGTAACCGGCCCGCATCCGGCCGTCGTTGTTGGAGGCCGAGCCGAGGATGACGGCGTGGATCACGTCGCCGTCGGCGAGCGCGTCCGACATGCGCTTGAGCGCCACCGTGCCGACGCCGCTGCCCATCACGGTGCCGCCCGCCTCGGCGTCGAAGCTGCGGACCCTCCCGTCCGGCGACATGATGCCGCCCTGCTCGTACAGGTAGCCGGCCGGCTGGGGGAGCGGCGTGAACGCGCCGCCCGCCAGCGCCATGTCGCACTCGTACGTCAGCAGGCTCTGGCACGCCAGGTGCACCGCCACCAGCGACGTCGAGCAGAACGTCTGCACCGACACCGCCGGTCCGCGCAGCCCCAGCTTGTACGACACCAGCGAGGCCAGCGAGTCACGCTCGTTGCCGATCGCCATCAGCATCGCGCCGCCCGGCGCGTTGGCCAGATGGAAGATGTTCTTCACCACGTAGTCGGGGAACCCGCACCCGCCGAACACCGCGACCTGTCCCGGCACGTCGGTGGGGCAGTAGCCGGCGCTCTCCAGGGCCTCCCACGAGGTCTCCAGGAACAGCCGGTGCTGCGGGTCCATCATCTCGGCCTCGCGGGGGTTGATCCCGAAGACCCCCGCGTCGAACATCTCCAGGTCGGTCAGCGGGCCGCCGATCCGCACGTAGCGCGGGTCGGCGATCAGGCCGGGCTCGACGCCGGTCTC
Source organism: Herbidospora galbida (assembly GCF_005233835.1). Lineage (GTDB taxonomy): Bacteria > Actinomycetota > Actinomycetes > Streptosporangiales > Streptosporangiaceae > Herbidospora > Herbidospora galbida. The sequence continues at coordinate 21,906 of NZ_SZQA01000007.1, forward strand.
GCGCAGCTCCGCGTCGGTGATCTCGCGCAGCCCCTTGATCCCGGACAGTACGTTGCGCCACAGGTCGGCGACGCTGTCGGCGCCCGGGAAACGACCGGACATGCCGATCAGGGCCACCGCCGAGGCGTAGTCGGTTTCGGTCATGACGTCCTTCCGCTCCGGAGCATGTTCCGCCGCTGTTCGATGCGCGAGGTGCGCTGCTGTTCGCGCACGTCGGCCGTCTGCTCTTCCTTGGCCTCGCCCGCGGTGGCCGCTTCGGCGAGCGACGAGATCGTGGGCGACTGGTAGAGGATGTGCGGTGGGAGGTAGGTCAGGCCGAGCGCCTTCCGGACCTCCGTGATGATCTCCATGCCCAGCAGCGAGTTGCCGCCCAGCTCGAAGAAGTTGTCGTGCACCCCGACCGACTCCAGGCCGAGCGCCTCGGTCCACACCTCGGCGATCTTCTCCTCGGCCTCGTTCTGCGGCTCCACGAACGCGGTCGACAGGTCCGGCCTGGGGTGCCGGCCGAAGGCGTCCCTGAGCTTCTTGACCGTCGCCTGGTGGCTCTCGATGGACGACTTGCGGCTCATCGCCACCAGCGGCGCGAAGTCCTGGGTGGAGGCGACCACGTGCCGTTCACCGCTGTTCAGCACCCGGACGAGGGTCTCGAAGCCGTCCTCGAAGCTGAGCCCGAACAGGCCCCGGTACCAGGTGAAGTACTGCTTGGAGCCCTCGTCGTAGTTCTCGAGGCCCTCCGTCCAGCCGTTCCAGGTCCACTCACACCAGTCGACCGAGGTGACCAGCGCGCCGGGCAGCGGGTCGCTGAGCGCGAAGGAGTCCAGGAACGCGTTGGCCGCGCAGTAGTCGACCTGGCCGGCGCCGCCGCCGGTGGCGGAGGTGGTGGAGGAGTAGAGGGCGAGGAAGTCGACCGGCACGTCCTTCAGCACCTCGGCCAGGGCCAGCGAACCGGCCACCTTCGGCGCGAGCGTGCGCTCGATGTCGGCCACCGTCTTGAACTGCATCAGGCCCACCGCCGGCACGCCCGCGCAGTGCAGGACGCCGTTGAGCTCGCCGAACCGCTCGATCGCCGCGTCGACCGCCCGCCGCACGTCCGCGACCTTGGACACGTCGCCGGCCACCGTGACGACCTCGGTGCCGTTCGCCTCCAGGCGGCGCAGGCCCTCGACCCGCCGCCGCACCTCGTCGGCCGTGGTGGGGGCGGCCAGGATCTGGCTCCACTGCTCCTTCGGCGGGACCGCGGTGCGTCCCATCAGGACCAGGTTGGCCTGGTACTTCGCGGCCAGCAGCTCGGCCATGCCCAGGCCGATGCCGCCCAGACCGCCGGTCACCAGGTACGTCCCGCCGCGCCGCACGTCCACGACCGGGGTGGTTCGGTCGATGTTGGCGGCGTCCAGCACCTCGTAGCCCGGCGTCCAGCGGCGGCCTTCGCGCAGCGCGACGACCTGGTCGGCGGGGTCGGCCCGCAGCTCGGCCAGCAGCCCCCGCAGGGCGGCCGGTCCGGTGCCGGCGTCGATGTCGATCAGGCGGGTTTTGACCCTCGGGTACTCGACGGGGATGAGCCGGGTCGGGCCGAGCAGCGTGTTGCGCTCGGGGAGGATGTCGTCGCCGGTCAGTACCTTCTGGCTGCCGACGGTGACGATGTCCAGCGCCCAGGTCGGCAGGCCGAGGTCGACCGCGGCCCTGGCGAACGAGACCAGCGTGTACAGGCCGCGCTTCAGGCACTCCTGGGTGGCGTCGCCGTCGGCGGGGGCCGGGTCGGCCGTCCACAGGTGCACGACCCGCTCCGGCGCGAAGTCACGGCCGCCGAGCGTCCGCAGGGCGGCGACGAGGTCGTCCTGCGAGCCGGGGCGGACGACGAAGCCGTCGGGGGTGTCGGCGTAGGCGTCGCCGGGCCGGACCAGGACGACCTCGTGGCCGAGCGCGTCCAGTGCGGCGCGTAAGGAATCGGTCAGCGTGTCGGCCAGACCGGCGTCGGTGAAGAGCAGCCACTTGGTCTGCTCCTCCTCGCGCACCAGCTGGGGCGCGGTCTGCCGCCACACCGGGACGTTGATCCACCGCTCGTCCGGCAGGCGGGGCAGCGCGGTCGCGATGCTCGTGGGGTCGCTCTCGTCGAGCATGGGCACGCCGGTGTTCAGCGCCGACTGGTCGATCTCCAGCCAGTAGTCCTGGCGCTCGAACGGATAGGTCGGCAGCGGCACCCGGCCGGGCGTCCAGCCGGTGTCGGAGCCGGTGTGCAGGGCGTCCCAGTCGATGGGCACCCCGGCCAGCCAGAGTTTGCCGACGGCCGTCGCGGTGGCGGCGAGCGTCTCCACCTGGTCGCCCTGGCCGGGCAGGGTGGTGACGATCAGCGGCCACTGGTTGCGGTCGCAGTCGGGGTGGCCGCGGGTCAGCGCGCCGAGCGACTGCCCGGGGCCGATCTCGGTCAGGGCCATGTCGCCGCCGCGCAGCACGTGCGCGAGCCCGGCGCCGAACTCGACCGTCTCGCACATGTGGCGGGCCCAGTAGCCGGGGTCGGTGACGAGCTCGGCGGTGGCGATCTCGCCGGTGACGTTGCTGACGTAGGGGATGGCCGGCGGGTTCAGCGTCACGTTCGCGCTGATCCAGGAGGTCAGCTCGGCCGCGACCGGTTCGAGCATCCGGGAGTGGAAGGCGTGCGTGGTCTGGAGGCGGCGGCAGCCGATCTCGGCCGCTCTGAGCCGCGCCGCGGCGGCCTCGACGCTCTCCTCCGGCCCGGCCAGCACGAGCTGCGAGCCGGTGCGGACCGCGACGTCGAGGTCGAGGTCACCCAGCACCGCCTTCAGCCGCCTCTCGTCGGCGGCCACGGCCAGCATGCCGCCCTCCGGCTGGGAGGTGATCAGCTTGGCCCGGTAGGCGACCAGCTTGAGCGCGTCGGCCAGTGACAGCACCCCGGACAGGCAGGCCGCGACGTACTCGCCGAGGCTGTAGCCGACCATGATCTCCGGCTTGACGCCCCAGCTCATCAGCAGCCGGGCCAGCGCGTACTCGGCGACGAACACGGCGGGCTGGATGAGATGCGCGTTCGGGGCCGATCTGGGGGAGGCGTCTGTGGTCCGCCCGAGCAGCGTGGCCAGGTCGGGGGCGGTCGCGGGTCCGGCCGGGACGAAGACGTCCGACAGCTGGGACGCCTCGGTGAGGCCCAGCAGGCTGACGCACTCGTCCACGTCCGCGCGGAAGGCGGGCTCGGCCCCGTAGAGGGCGGCGACCATGCCCGGATACTGCTCGCCGACGCCGGCGATCAGGAACCCGGTCTTGCGGCCGACCGCCGTGTCGGTGCGGCCCAGCGGCCCGGCCGGGTCCGCGAGCAGCGCGGCGGCCCTGGCGTTGCCGTCGGCGATGACGACCTTGCGGTGGTTGAAGACCTTGCGGCCCTTCTGGAGGGTGTAGGCGACGTCGCCCAGGTCCAGGCCGGGATCGGCGGCGATGCGCTCGCCCAGGCGGGCCGCCATCCGCTCGGCGGAGGCGGCCGACCGGGCCGACACCGGGAGGATCTGCCAGCGGCGGGGCCGCTCCCGGCGCGCGGCCGGGACGGGGGCCTCGACGATGATCGCGTGCGCGTTCGTGCCGCCCATGCCGAGCGAGCTGATCCCGGCGACGCGCGGCCGGTCGGCGCTGCGCGGCCAGGGGGTGGGCTGGGCCGTGACGTAGAACGGGCTGGTCTCGAAGTCGATCTCGGGGTTCGGCGAGGTGTAGTGCAGCGTCCCCGGGATCAGCTCGTGCCGCAGCGACTGGACGACCTTGATCAGGCCGGTCACGCCGGAGGCGCGGTCGAGGTGGCCGACGTTCGGCTTGATCGAGCCGAGGATGCAGTACTGCTTCTTCTCGGTCTGGCCGAACGCCCTGGTCAGGGCCGCGACCTCCATCGGGTCGCCGACCTCCGTGGCGGTGCCGTGCGCCTCGACGTACGAGATCTGCGACGGGTGCACGCCCGCCTTCTCGATCGCCTTGGCCACGCAGCGGCGCTGGCCGTCGATGCTGGGAGCCAGGTAGCTGAACTTCATCGCGCCGTCGTTGTTGATCGTCGAGGCGCGGATCACCGCGAGCACGGTGTCGCGGTCCTCGATCGCCTTGCCCAGGCGCTTCAGCGCGACCACGGCCGCGCCGTCGCCGAACATGCTGCCCCGGCCCTGCGCGTCGAAGGTCCGCACATGGCCGTCGGGCGACTCCTGGCCGCCCTCCTCCCAGAGGTAGCCGGTCCGGTCCGGAATCCGGACCGACACGCCGCCCGCGAGCGCCATGTCGCACTCGTCCCGGCGCAGCGCCTCACTGGCCAGGTGCACCGCGACCAGCGAGGTCGAGCAGAACGTCTGCACGGTCACGCTCGGCCCGGACAGGTCCAGCCGGAACGACACGTTCGTGGCCAGCGAGTCCTTGTCGTTGCCGATCATCAGCGCGGACGTGTCGATGCCCATGGCGAACGCCTGCAGCCGGGTCAGCAGGTAGCCGCTGATGTTCATGCCGGCGAACACGCCGACCGAGCCGCGGCTCTCCGGCGAGCCGTACCCGGCCGACTCCAGGACCTCCCACACGCATTCGAGGAAGAGCCGCTGCTGCGGATCGGCCAGCGTGGCCTCGCGCGGGTTGTAGCCGAAGAACGCCGCGTCGAAGCCGCGGATGTCGTCGAGAATCGGCCGGCTCCGGACATAGTTCGGCTTCGAGAACGTCGCCGCCGGCACGCCCGCCTCAATCAGTTCCTCATCCGAGAAACGCGTGAAGGATTCGACGCCGGTGCTGATGTTCCGCCAGAACTTCTCGACGTCATCGGCTCCCGGGAATCGACCGGCCATGCCGATGATCGCAATATCGGAATCGTCCACGGGTGGATGTTGCTGCGTCATCAACACGCCCCTATTCACCGAATTTTGAGGTGGAAATTCTTAGAGCAGCCCGCCGCGGCCCCAGCCGCGGGTGAGCCGGCGGATCGCGAACGCGCCGCAGACCAGCGCGATGCCCAGCAGGATCGCGGCGGGCAGCATCGTTCCGGCCGTGTCGCCGACGACGGCGGCCTGGAGCATCTTCAGGGCCCAGTAGCCCGGGGACAGCTGCGCGGCGACCTGCGCCCACTCCGGCATCAGGCTCAGCGGCACCAGCGCTCCGCCGAGCGAGCTGAGCGTCAGCGCGCCCACGTCCGCGATCACGCTGAGCTCGCCGTGGCTGCGCACGATCGCGGCCAGCAGCGCGCCGATCGCCAGCAACGTGAACGCCCAGATCAGGATGGACCCCAGCACCAGCGGGACGTTGCCGGGGACGGGCAGGCCGATGACCAGGCAGCCGTACACCAGCAGGATGGTCTGCTGCGCGATCATCACCAGATAGATCGGCAGGGTCTTGCCGATCAGCAGCTCGGCGGCCGGCGCCCGGCTCACCCGGAGCCGGTCCCAGGTCTTCCAGGTGCGCTCGGCCAGGATCGCGTTGCCCGCGATGGAGATCGCGAAGACCGAGAACATGACCAGCAGCCCGGTCACCACCTTGGTGGTGCCGCCCTCGACCGCCCGCACGTAGAGCGGCTTCAGGACCAGCATCAGGACCATGGGCATGACCACGTAGCTGATCGTCTGGCCGGGGTCGCGGAGCCGGATGAGCGTGTTGTTGTTCGCCAGCGCGCGGATCCGGTAGAGGGATTCGCGCAGGGCGGCGGCCGGCCCGGCGCGGTGGCCGGTGTCAAGAAGCATCGCTGACCGCCAGGGATCGGTAGAGGTCGTCCAAGGAGGGGTTGTGCACCTCGATCGTGCTGATCGGCCGCTCGGCGCGGCCCAGCAGGTCGATCAGGGTGGCCGCCGGCTGCGTGGTGGAGACGCGGACCTCCTCCTCGTTGTCGTGGATCAGCCGCACCTCCCCGGGCAGTCCGTCCACCAGCTCGTCGTAGGTGCCCCGCGCGATGATCTTTCCGTTGCGGGCCACCGCGATCGTGGCCTGCAACTCGACCAGCTCGGGCAGGTAGTGCGTGGTGTAGACGATGGCCGCGCCGTCGCCGGCGCGCTGCTTGACGACGTCGAGCATCGCCTCGCGGGTCTCCAGGTCGGCGCCCGCGGTCGGCTCGTCGAGCAGCAGCAGACCGGGCCGGTTGATCAGCGCGGTGGCCGCCTGGACCCGCCGCTGCTGCCCGCCGGACAGCCCCGCCGTCCGGCGGTCGATGAACGCGCCGAGCCTCAGCGCGACGGTCAGCTCCTCGACGGCGCTGTCGAGCGCGGCCCGGCGCAGCCCCGCGAGCTTCCCGAACAGGTTGAGGTGCTCGCGCACGGTGACGGACGGATAGAGCGCGATGTGCTGCGGCGCGACGCCCACCCGCCCCCTGCTCGCCGACGGCGGACGTCCGTCGACGGTCACGTGACCGCCGTCCTGACGGATCAGGTACGACACGATCTCCACGAAGGTCGTCTTGCCCGCGCCGTTGTGCCCGACCAGGCCGACGATCTCACCGGCCGCCACACTCAGGCTGAATCCGTCCAGCGCCAGGACCGGGCCGTATCGCTTGACAAGATCGATGGCTTGCAGCAACGTGTCACCTCCTTGAGTATTCACCTCGAAAAGACGGTGCTTTTCGCGTCCTCGCGAATTGATAATTCGGGTTGAATTGACTGGGGAAATCGAGTTACCGCTACAGTAGCGGCGGGCGGCCCGGCCGCCATTGGCAGGAAGTGGCCGGAGACAACAGGCCAACGGCGGGCGGCAGGGGTCACCCCTACTGGTCGGCGCCATGAAAGACAGGGGTTGCGCCCGGCCCGGTCGGCCTGCGAATACGGCCATTCCTGTCTGACATAAATGAGCTGTTCATATTGACCGATTGCTGTCAGAATCTCCGGGTGGCCATCGAACGCTCTGACACGAAGTCGCCGGAGGAAGGCGGCAGTCGCCTCAGGGGTCTGCCATCCCTCGCGGCGGGTCCGATCGCCGCGGTCGCGGCGTCGCTAGTGGTCCTGCTGACCGCCCTGTCCGGCCGGTACGGATTCCATCGCGACGAGCTCTACTTCATGGTCGCCGGCGATCATCCCGACTGGGGCTACGTCGACCAGCCACCGCTGACCCCCCTGCTCGCCCGAGCGAGCACCGCCCTGCTCGGCGACAGCCCGGCCGCGCTCCGCGTCGTCGCGACGATCCTCTGCGTGGCCTCGGTCGTGACCGTCGCCCTGATCGCCCGCGAACTCGGCGGCGACCGCCGGGTGCAGTCGGTCGCCGCCTGCTGCGCGGCCGCCTCCGCGATCGTCCTGGGCCTGGGCCACCTGCTCGCCACCGCGACCTTCGACATGCTCGCCTGGCTGGTGATCAGCCTGCTGGTGCTGCGCCTGCTCCGCACCGGCGACGGCCGCTGGTTCGTGGCGATCGGCGTCGCGGTCGGCGTCGGCATGGAGAACAAGCAGCTGCTGGGGCTGCTGGTGGTGACCCTGTTCGCGGCGCTCCTGCTGGTCGGGCCGAGAGACGTGCTGCGCACCCGCTGGCTGCCGATCGGCGCGCTCATCGCCGCGGTCATCGCCGCGCCCAACCTGATCTGGAGCGCCGCGCACGGCTGGCCGCAGTTCGCGGTCGCGGCCGGGATCAGCGAAGACGGCGCGGACGACCGCGCGATGCTCTTCCCGCTGCTGATCGTGCAGCTCTCCCCGCTGTTCTTCCCGATCTGGGTGGCCGGCCTCATCCGCCTGTGGCGGGACCCGTCGGTCCGCTGGGCCCGGCTGATCCCCGTGGCCACCGTGCTGCTGTTCACCGTCGTGCAGCTCGCGGGCGGCAAGTCGTACTACGTCCTGCCTCTGCTGATGGTCTCGATGGCGGCCGGTGTGGCGCCCGTCGTCGGCCGGGTCCGGCGGCGCGTCCTCGTCGCGGGCATCGCGGTCGCGGCCGCCGTCAACGTCGTCATCGGGCTCCCGGTCCTGCCGCCCGCCGCCGCGGGGTTGCCGAACGCGTTGAACGCCGAGGTGGGGGAGCAGATCGGCTGGCCGGAGTTCGTCGCGTCGGTCGCCGACGCGTGGAACCAGATCCCCGAAGCCGACCGCCCCCGCGCCGTCATCCTCGCCCAGAACTACGGCGAAGCCGCCGCGATCGCGCGGTACGGCCCCGACCACGGCCTCCCCGCCGCCTATTCGGGACACATGAGTTACGCCGACTGGGGCCCGCCCCCGGACGGCGCCGACGGCCCCGTCCTCCTGGTCCACGCCGCCGAGAACCGCCGCATCCCCGCGCGGTTCACCGACTGCCGCCTCGTCGGCCCGGTCGACATCGGCCACGACATCGACAATCAGGTCAGCGAGAACGTCATCCGGATCTGCGGCCCCGCTCCCGTCGCCTGGTCCGCCCTCTGGCCGAGCCTGCGGCACACCTGATGCCGACACCGAATCAGCGGGGAGAAGATGTCACCGGGAGGGCGGCCTATGGCGGCGCTTCACCACTTAACCTGGCTAGCATGCGCGTAGGTTGCCTGATCGGGTCGGGGCGCGACTGCGACATCTACGAGGCCGGAGCGGGCAAGGTCATCCGGCGCGCCAAAGACGGCCGGAGCCTCGAACGCGAGGCGTCCGTCATGCGCCACGCCAGCCGTGGCGGCTTCCCCGCACCGCAGGTCTACGACGCCGACGGCCCCGACATCCTGATGGAGCGCCTCGACGGCCCGAGCCTCTACCAGGACGCCGCCGCCCACCCGCGCCGGGTCTCCGACCACGGCAGACTCCTCGCCGACCTGCTCAAGAAGCTGTCGGCCGTACGCGCCCCCGGCTGGCTCCCCGCGGTCTGCGTCGGCAGCCACCTCCTCCATCTCGACCTGCACCCGCACAACGTCCTGCTCACCGGCGACGGCCCCCGCGTCATCGACTGGGCGACCGCCCGCCGGGGCGCCTCCGCCGCCGACGTCGCCGCCACCTGGCTGGCCCTCGCGTCGGGCCACGTGGACCCCGCGCTGCGCCGCAGCCGGGACCTCATGCTGGCGGCCTTCCTCGACCGCGTCGACCGCGAGGCGGCCCGGCCCCACCTGACCGTTATGGCGGACCGCCGCCGTACCGACCGCAACGCCGACAACGCGGAGACGGCCGCCATCGACCGCCTCCTCGCCAGCGAACACATCACCCTCGAGGAGGCAGTCCATGGCAGATCGACGTGACGTCCGGGTTTCTGACAATGATCGCGAGGCCGCCGTCGCCCGTTTGCTGGCCGCCGTTGACGAGGGCCGCCTCAGCCTCGACGAGTACAACGACCGCATGAGCCGTGCCTACACGTCGGTCACCTTCGCCGACCTGGACAACCTCCTGCTCGACCTCCCCAGCGCCCAGACCGCGTCCCCCACCGTGACCGCCACCCAGACCAAGGCCCCGGCCGTGACGACGGGCGCGTTACCCCGCTGGCTCAAGGTCGTCTGGATCGCCTGGGCCGCCAAGGTCGCCCTCAACCTGGTCATCTGGGTCCTGCTCAGCATCACCGAGGGCGAACTCCTCTACTTCTGGCCGATGTGGGTCATCATCCCGCCGGCCCTGATCCTGCTCGCCGTCAGCTACGCCGTCACCGCTTCCCGGAAGGGCGTGCGTTCCTGAAGGGAGACCCCAGCTCACGGCAGTGCGCTGGGGTCCATTCCGAGCCCGTCGGCGCACGACCCACCCGCGGGCGAGGTCCCTGACGCCGTACCGAAGCGCCGATCGTCCAGTAGATCCAGGTCAGCGTGATCGAGCTGCGGGACCGCCCATCCGTTGGCGTGCGCGTGCGCGATGAACTCCGGGTCGAGCCCCGAGGGCGAGGGCCAGCGGGCCCTCTCTACGTGGGCCAGGACGTGCGCGACGTCGCACACGTCGAAGACCAGCAGCCGGCCCGGGTGGGTCCGACGGAGCGGACGCCGGTGGACGTCCGCAGATCAGAAGGGGAGCCGCCGCAGGACCCGGCGCGGCAGGGCGCGGATCACCGCGGCCAGGACGCGGGCGGAGCCGGGGGTCCAGGCCACCGCGCGACCTCGCCAGACGGCCTCGGTGATCGCGGCGGCGGCCCGCTCGGGGGTTCCGGCCAGCGGCGGGGCCGAAAGATGGGCGGTCATCCGGCTTCGGACGAACCCGGCCCGCACCACGACCACCCGCACCCCCGTACCGATGAGGGAGTCGGCCAGGCCGTCGTAGAACGCACTCATCCCGGCCTTGGCGGAGCCGTACACGAAGTTGGCCGGGCGCGGGCGTTCGCCTGCCACGGACGAGAGCGCGATGATCACGCCGTGACCCTGCGCGGTCATCGCCTGGGCCAGGACCACGCCCACGCTCACGGCTCCGGTGTAGTTGACCGAGGCCGTCCGGACGGCGGTGGCCTGGTCGGCCATCGCCGCCCGCTGGTCGGGCAGCAGGCCGAAGGCCACGATCGCCAGGTCGATGTCACCCTGGGCGAAGCACGGCGCGAGCGCCGCCGCGTGCGTCTGCGGCTCGGCCGCGTCGAACTCGACCGTTTCGACGACCGCGCCGCGGCTGGACAACTGTGCGACCGCTTCCTTCAGCCGGGGGGAGTCGCGTGCCGCCAGCACGACGCGGAGCGGACGCCCGTCGAGATACCGGGCGACGACCGCGAGGCCGATGTCGGAGGTCCCTCCGAGGAGCAGTACTGACTGGGGGCGGCCCAGCGCGTCCATCACAGCGACAGTCTCCTGGCCAGGTCGGATCTGAACACACCCTGCGGGTCCAGCGTGCGGCGGATCTCGCGGAACTCGGGGAGCCTCGGATACATCCGGGCCATGTGCCGGGCACTCAGGGAGGAGTCCTTGGCGAGGTAGACCCGGCCTCCCGCGCGGGCGACGAGGTCGTCCAGACGGCCGAGCAGCGGGGCCAGCGAGGGGGCTGCGGGCATGTCGGCGGCGAGGGTCCATCCGTCCATGGGGAACGACAACAGCCCCGCGTCACCCGGGCCCAGTCTCTTGAGCACGGCCAGCGGCACGCCCCCGGGTCCCGCTGCGAGCACCCTGAGCGCGGCCCCAAGCACGTCCAGAGCGTCGGGCGGCACGACGAACTGGTGCTGGACGAACCCGTGACGCCCGTAGACGCGGTTCCAGGCGACGATCCGGTCCAGCGGGAAGAGGAAGGCCGCCAGCGGCAGGACCCTGGTCGTGACCGGAGGGGCCGCAACGCGTAGGACGCCGTTCGCCGCGGCCAGCGTCGTCGGCTTCGACAGCAGCGCTCCGGGCAACGGGGGACAGGGCAGCGGGCGGGACGCGACGTATGCGAGCGGCTGGGCCCGATGCCGGGGCGGAACGTCGGCGGTCGCGGCGGGCCGGGCGTGGCTGAGCACCCCGCGCACCCGAGGTCCGGACAGGTCGATCCGGGCGACGACGTGCTCGTCCGGCCCTTGGGCGGTGTCCAGGCCGGTGAGCAGGGCGTCCAGCCCGGTGATCCGGCGCTGGACGACCGTGGCCCACGCGGTGCGCAGGCGGACGAGTCGCAGCGCCGCGCGCAGGACGATGCCGGTCAGGCCCATGCCACCCAGCGTGGCCCAGAAGATCTCCGGTTCGGCCGCAGGGCGGACCTGCCGCACCTGACCGTCGGCCGTGAGCAGATCGAACGCGAGCACGTGGCCGCCGAAGGCGCCGCCGTGCCGATGGTTCTTGCCGTGCACGTCGGCCGCGATCGCGCCGCCGACCGTGACGTGCGCGCTGCCGGGAACGACGGGCAGGCACCAGCCGCGGGGCACCACGGCGCGGAGCAGCGCGTCCACGGTCACGCCCGCCTCCGCGTGTACGACGCCGCCGACCTCGTCGAGATGCAGAATCCGGTTCCGGTGGGTCATGTCCGCGACGACTCCGCCGCTGTTCTGCGCGGCGTCACCGTAAGCCCGTCCGGCACCCCGGGCGAGCACGCCGCGGGGCCCGGCCTCGCGGACGGCGGCGGCGAGCGTCGTGTCGTCCGCGCCCGTCAGGACCCGCGCGTTGGTGGGGGCCACCCTGCCCCATCCGGTGAGCGGTCTCGCCGTGGTCATGCGAGCGTTCTGATCGCGAACAGGCAGAACCAGACGACGCCCAGCAGTTGCAGGACACGATCTCCACGCAGGACGTGCCCAGGATTGCTCCCCCGAGCCTGCTTCACGGCTATCGCGTACCGCACGAGGACGAGCGTATAGGGAATAAGGGACAGGGCGAGGAACACTTTGCCGTCCCGGTCATAGGACGCGGCAGCGCCGAGCGCGTACGACGCGACAGACGCGACGGCCGTAGCCAGCAGGATCCCGCGAAGTTGTGGTGCCCGGTACCGGGCCAGCGTCGGGCGAATCCGGGCCCGGAGTTCTCCGAAGACGACGGCCTCGCTGTAGCGTTTTCCCGCCACCACGAACAACGCCCCGGTGAACACGGCGACCAGCAGCCAGAAGGGGGCCGGTGTGCCCACGGCCTGGGCCCCGGCGATGACCCGCAGCGGGAATCCCGACGCGACGGCCACCAGATCCACGCCGAGGACGTCACGCAGCACCATGCAGTACGCGAGAGAAATCGCGATGTAGAGCGCGATCACCGGTCCGGCGCCTGCGGCGAACCCGAGGCCGAGAGCGCCCGTCAGCAGGCAACCGCCGGCGACGAGGGCCGATGCCGGAGACAAGGTTCCGGCCGCGACCGGGCGGAACCGTTTGTTGTCGTGCTGCCGGTCCTGCTCGGCGTCCCGCACGTCATTGACGAAGTAGACGCCCGACGCGGCAAGGCAGAACGCGGCGAAGGCGAGGCCGAGCGCCAGCGCCGCCCGCGGCTCGAACACGGCTCCGCCGAAGAGGCCGGGGACCATGACGAGGACATTCTTCACCCACTGTCGGGGCCGGGCTGTTCGAATCACATGGGAGATGGTCCCGTAACGCCCGGCCATAGTGGCCCCCATTTAGGCCATGCCGAAATAGCACCCATCGGCGGACATGTTTGGCGGAAACCCCGTGATGCCCAAGCTTAGGTTTCGTGCTCCAGCGCGCCAATGTCCAGAAGCGGACATCTTCGCCGTGAGGTCATCGGCCGGCCGACGTGCGGCACTCTCCGGCTTCCAGGCCGGCGTTATTTTGCGACTCGCCCTGTTTCCTCCGTTTTCGACTTCATCATGCGTGACGAAGAGAAGTTCCGCTGTCTGGAACGTGCATCTACGCTTCGATGATGAGCAGCGCGCCACCCGATCGCCCGCATGTCTTCGTCTCCTACGCCCGTGAGGACAGGGAGCTGTGCCGCCGCCTCGTGCTGATGCTGGGCCTGGTGCTGGGGGAACGCGGCTACCGCGTCTGGTGGGACCAGACCATGGTCGCCGGACAGTGGAGCGACGAGCTGGACGCCGCGCTGGACAACGCCGTCGCGAGCCTGTTGCTGGTCAGCGAGCACTCCCTGACCTCGGAGTTCATCATGGAGCGAGAGCTGCCCCGGCTGCTGGCGCGCGGCCGGCTCGTGGCGCCGGTCTACGTCTCACCGTGCCCGTGGGGCAGCGTGCCCGTCATCGCCGGGTTGCAGTTCCTGGGCTCCGCCGAGCAGGCGCTGACGGAGCGGACCGGCGACCTGGCCGCCGTGCTGACCGATCTCGCCCAGCAGGCGCCGCGTTTCCTCTGCCTGCCCACGCTCGCGCCCGGGTCGTCGGACGGAGCCGCCGTCGCCGCGGGCACGCCCCGCGCCGAGGCGGCCCTTCCGCCGGATCTGCCGGGCCCGCTGCACGGCGTTCCCGAGCTGCCGATCAACCATTTCGTCCGGCCGGCCGAGCTGGACACCCTCCGCTCCCTCGTGCTTGGCGCCGGTCGCGCAGACGCCGGAGGCGGCGCCCTGGGTGTGGTGGGCGTGCAGGGCGCGGGCGGAATGGGCAAGACCGTGCTGGCCACCGCCCTCGCCCGGGATCCCACGGTCCGGAGGGCCTTCCCCGACGGCGTCTACTGGATCATGCTCGGTGAGCGTCCCGATCCGGTGGCCACCCAGGTCGGGCTGGCCCGCCTGCTGGGTCTCCAAGGCGGGTTCCGCAACGAGGTCGACGGACGGGCCACGCTGCGCGAGGCGCTCAGCGGGCAGCGGGTGCTGCTGGTCATCGACGACGTCTGGTCCGCGGCGGCAGCCGAGGCGTTGCTGGTCACCGGGGCGGAGGGGCGGACCGTGCTGACCACCCGGCATCCGCTGGTCCTGGCTCGGTTGCACACCCCCGCCTTCGCGCTGGAGCGGCTCGGGCTCGAGGAGGCCCGGAAGTTCCTGGCCCAGATGACCTCTCATGCCGGGCCGTTGCCCGCCGAGGCCGACGAGCTGGTCGAGGCGCTGGGCGGGGTGATCCTGGCGCTGGCTCTGCTCGCCGCCACCATTTCCCACGGTACCTCCTGGGCCGCCGCGCTGGCCGAGGTGCACAGGGCAGGCGACGTGTACACCGACGAAGGCTTCGCCAACCAGTTCCGGGCCCTGCAGCTGGCCTGGAGCGCGCTGGACGAGCACGAGCGGCGGCGCTACGGCGAGCTGGTGGTGTTCGGCGAGGACGTGACGGCACCCGAGGCCACCGTCGCCCGGCTGTGGCGGCACACGGCCGGACTCGACGACGCGGCCAGCAGGCAGTTGTGCACGGCGTTCGCCAAGCGGAACCTGCTGGTGTTCGACGGTGGCGTACGTCTGCACGATCAGCAGCGGGCCTTCCTGCTGCTGCAGATCCCCGACTCCGCACTGGCACACCGTCAGCTGCTGACCGCCCACCAGGACGCGCAGGACACGCCGGGACGGTGGAGCAGCCTTGCTGTCGACGAGCCCTATCTGCGCGACCATCTGGTCGAGCACCTCGTCGCGGCGGGTGACGTGTTCGACCTGCAGGAGGTGGCCACCGATCCGGTCTGGCTGCTGCGCCGGTTCCACCAGGACGGCCCGCACGCTCCGGAGGCCGACCTCGAACGCGCGCTGGCCGCGCTGCCCACCTTCCGGGCCGGGCAGCAGACTCTCGACCGATTCCGCCGGATCAGTCACGCCATGAGCGCGGTCTCGACGATCGGCGACCGTGCCCTGACCCTCGCCAACCTCGGCGGCGACCTCGATCCGCAGCACGCCCTCGACGCGCTCTTCCCGCCGGTGCGGCTCCGCCGGGCGACGGAGGTGCGGCCCGACGCCCTCGATCGGGTCTTCGTCGGCCACCCCGCGCCCTCCGGCGAGTGGCCCCGCTGGGGAGGCGTGTGGTCGGTGGCCTGGTCACCCGACGGTCGCCGGCTCGCCACCGGAGGCGCTGACGGCACCGTGCGGACGTGGCCGACCGGCGCCTCCGGACCTCCCTCGACGACCCTGACCGGCCACGACGCAGGCGTGCGCACCGTGGCCTGGGCGCCCGGCAGTCAGCGACTGGCCTCGGGAGCTGACGACGGGACGGCGCGCGTGTGGTACCCCGACGATCCCGGCCGCCCGCCGGTGCCGCTGGTCGGTCACGCGGGCAGCGTGTGGTCGGTGGCCTGGTCACCCGACGGCCGGCGGCTCGCCACCGCCGACGGCGACGGCACGCTGCGCGTGTGGGATCCCGACGCGCCGGGGCGGCCGAAGACGGTGCTCACCGGTCACGCCGGCAGCGCCTGGTCGGTGGCGTGGTCACCGGACGGGCGCCGGCTGGCCTCGGGGGGCGCCGACCGCACGGTACGGATCTGGGACGTCCCCGGCCCGTCGCAGGACACGCATGCCGCGCCGGTCGTGCTGGCCGGGCACGACGGCTGGGTGTGGTCGGTGGCGTGGTCACCCGACGGCCGGTGGATCGCATCGGCCGGGGATGGCACCGTCCGCACATGGCCGGTGGACGGTGGCGCCCCGCTGGCGCTGACCGGCCACGCCGGCCTGGTGTGGTCGGTGGCCTGGTCGCCCGACGGGCGGCGGCTGGCCTCCGGCGGGGCCGATCGGACCGTGCGGATCTGGGAGCTCGCCGGTGCCTCCGGCGCGGACGCGGCCGTGCTGACCGGCCACGAGGACTTCGTCTGGTCGGTGGCCTGGTCGCCGGACGGCCGGCGGCTGGCCTCCGGCGGACAGGACGAGACCGCGCGGGTGTGGAAGGCCGACGCCGGAACTCGCTCCGTGAGCGCGGCCGATCACAGTTGGCGGGTGTTCTCGGTGGACCTGTCGCCCGACGGGCGGCGGCTGGCCACCGGCACGGAGGACGGCGCGGTGCGACTGTGGGATCCCGACCTGCCCGAGCGGGCGGGCACCGAGGTGAGCGATCTGACCAGCGGCGTGTGGGTCGTGGCGTGGGCGCCTGACGGCCGGCGGCTGGCCGTCGGCGGTGCCGACCGGATCGTACGGATCTGGGACACCCTCGCCCCGGGCGCCCCCGCTGTGCTGCTGACCGGTCACGACGGTCTGGTGCGCTCAGCGGCGTGGGCGGCCGACGGCCGGCGCCTGGCCACCTCCGGCGACGACGGCACCGTGCGGATCTGGGATCTCGACGAGGCCGGCTCGGTCCCGGCCGTGCTGACCGGCCACCAGGGCTGGGTGCCGTCCGTGGCCTGGTCGGGCGACGGCGCACGGCTGGCATCGGGCGGCGACGACGGCACGGTACGGGTGTGGAACGCCGACGTGCCCGGGGCGCGGCCGGTGGTGCTGGGCGGCGATCTCGGCCGAGTGGCCTCGGTGGCCTGGTCCCCCGACGGCCGGCTGCTGGCGGTCGGCGCGGGCGACGGCACCGTCGGGCTCTGGGACGCCGACGTCTGGGATCCGCCCGCACCGGACCGCGACGGGCCGGGCCGGCCGTCGCCCACGTTCGCGGCCCACTCCGAAGCCGTGGTGTCGGTCGTCTGGTCGCCCGACGGGCGTCGGCTGGCCACCGCGGGCGAGGACCGGACGGTGCGGATCTGGGACGCGCGTACGGCCACGCCGGTGTGCGGGGTCGGCATGGGCAACGGCGTGTTCGCCATCGCCTGGCGAGGCGACCGGATCGCCGTCGGCATGACCACCCACTGGTCCGTCCTCACGGTCGACGAGCCGGCCCGCGTGTCGTCCCGGAGCCTGTCGTGACCGCCGAGCGATACGCCCGCCGGGCGGCGGACCTGGCGCTGGCGCAGGTCGCCGACCGTGCCCACGTCCTGACCGGCGCGGCCGGGGCACGCCCCGGCCACCGAGACGGCACGCGGCTACAGCCGGCAGGGGTGACGCTGGTGCCGTCGCGCACCGATCCGGCCGACCCCGCCGTGTTCGCGGCCCGCTGCGGCGAGCACCTCTGCGCTGGCCGTTTCGATCAGACCGCCGGCGGTATCGCCGGCGGTCGGGTCGCCCGCCGCACGGACATCGACCTGCTGGTGTACCTCGCCGAACTCGCCTCGCTCCCCGAGGACGACTGGCAACCGTACTTCGAGTTCTTCAGCCCGCGATGCATCGAGAACGGGTCCGAAGCCCCTCGGATCGTCTGGGGAGAGGACTGCCGCGGCCGACGCCACTTCGACGGCGTGGGGCTGGTGAACTGGTGCCTGGAACAGGCCGTCGACGCCCGGTACCCGATCACCTTCGACTTCGTCACGTGGGCCACCGACGCCGCCGGCGCCGTGGCCGTTCCGGTCACCGACCCGCCTTGCCCCGGCGATCTCGTCTTCGCCGACCGGAACGACGGGACCCCCGAGATCGGCATCCTGGCCGGCGCGGGGGAGTCCGGCCAGGTCGTGCTCGCCGGGCAGACGACGGTCGGCGTGGTCTGCCGCCCCTTCTCGCCGGCTGATTGGACGCGACGCCGGAGGCCGACCGCCGCACTGCTGCATGACTGATGGAGGGTCCAGTGAAGCCCGCGATCCACACCCCCGCCGCCCTCGTCCGCAGGTACTGCGCCGGACGACCGTGCGACCTCGCCGCCGTCCCGGGCGGGCATCGCCGATCGTGGGAGCTGGCCGTCCCGGTCGCCGTGCTGGCCGCCGCCGGATGGCGACGCCGCTGGGCCACGGAGGACGCCTTCATCAACTTCCGGGTCGTCGCCGTCACCCGGCACGGCCGCCAGCCGTTCGCCTTCAACCGCGGCGAACGGGTCGAGGCGGCGACCAGCCCGCTGTGGTCGGCCATGCTCGTGGGCCTGGACGCGACCCTCGGACGGTACGTCGCACTGGAGTGGCTGGCGGTCGGCGCCGGGCTCGGCCTGTCCGTGCTCGGCCTGGCCGCGGCCACCGCGGCGTCGGCGCGGCTGGTCCGCCACCTCGGGCCCGTTCGCCCGTGGCCGGCCGGGGCGCTGGTGCTGGCAGCCCTGCCGCCCTTCTGGGACTTCGCCACCTCGGGGCTGGAGACCGGGCTCACCTTCGGGTGGCTCGGCGGCTGCCAGTGGCTGCTCACCCGGCGCTACACCGATGCCCCCGGCGGGCGGCCGCGCCCCGCGTCACCCGCGGTGGACTGGTTGCCGGTGCTGCTCGGTCTCGGGCCGCTCATCCGGCCCGACCTGACCCTGTTCAGCGCGGCCTTCCTGACCACCCAGCTGTCGCTGAGCCGGCCGGGGGTGGCGGGCTCCGCCCGGACGATCGGCGTGGCCCTCGCCGTACCCGCCGCCTACCAGCTGTTCCGCATGGCCTATTTCGCCGCCACGGTGCCCAACACCGCGCTGGTCAAGGAGGCCGGCCACAACAACTGGCGCCGAGGCCTGGCCTACCTGGACAACCACGCCACGCCCTACCTCCTCGCGGTGCCCGGCGCGCTGGTCGCCGGATGGGCCGGACGCTGGCTGGCCGGGTCGGCACCCGCCGGCGACCGCCGGCTTCTGGTTCTCCTCGGGGCGCCCGCCGCCGGGGCACTCCTGCACGCCGCCTTCGTCGTCAGGGTGGGCGGCGACTTCATGCACGGCCGGCTGCTGCTCCCCGCCACTTTCGGGCTGTTCATGGTCGCCGCCGCGCTGCCCACCGGCGCAGTGGGCTGGATGGTCCCGGCGGCGTTGGCCGCCTGGGCGGCGGCCTGCGGGCTCCGGCTACGCGCCCCCGACCGGCCCCGGGGCCGCTGGTCCGGCATCGTCGACGAGCGCGCCTGGTGGCAGCGGGAGTCCGGCCACCCCCACCCGGTCACCCTCGACGATCACAGCCGCGTCGCCAGCGCCCGCACCGGCCGGCGTGCCCGCCAGCTCGCCGCCCAGGGCGCCGACGTCCTGGTGCGCATCGACGATCAGGAGCACGCCCTGGCTCCCGGATCCGGGGTCGTCCTGGAATCCATCACCATCGGCCTGGGCTCGGTCGCGGCCGGGCCCCACGTGCACGTGATAGACGTGCTCGGCCTGGCCGACGCCGTGGGCAGTCGCATCCCCGCCGACCCGGCCGCCCGCATCGGCCATCAGAAGCGCCTGCCCCCGGCCCTCGTCCTCGCCCGGCTCGCGCTCGCCGACGAGGGTGACGCCGGCCTGCCTGCCGACGTCGACCCGGCCACGCTGGCGGCCGCCCGCCGGCTGCTGCGCCAACCGGCCGTCACGCGCCTCCTGGCCGCCACCCAGGATCCGCTGACCCTCACCCGCGCCCTGCGCAACGTCCACCAGGCGGTCGCCCTGACCCGGCTCCGCGTCGACATAGACGTCGACATAGACGTCGACATGGAGACGGTGGCCGAACCGCTCGCGGCGGACCGGGCGCCAAGGCGCGCGCCGTCGTCGCGGTGGGTCCGCGCGGCGGTGCTCACCGCGGCCGGCGGTGTGCTCGCGGGGGTGTCGGTGGCGGTCGTCCGGGCACTGCGAAGCCGGCGGCCGGGGCCGGGCGGGGGCTGATCGGCTGGTCGGGAGCGGTCCTGCCGCTCCGCCGGGGATGTCGCGGCGAACCCCGCGTAAGCCCGTGTGCCGCCGGCACGAAGGCCCTCATGATAGGGACATGAGCAACATAGGAGACCGGCTGTGGAACAGCGGTGTCACCGCCTCGAGCTACTCGGACGCGACGGAGAAATACCAGGCGGCGGTCCTGGAGCAGTACAAGTTGTGCGTCGAGATGGCCGATCGGATCAGCGCCCGGCGGAGCCTGACCAACACCTTCTTCCTGTCTCTCAACAGCGCGGTGGTCGCTCTGCTGGGAGCCGTGGGCGGCAGGTTGGGCAGTCTCCCCGTCCTGACCCTCACCGCCGGGTTGATCATCCTGCTCGGTCAGTGCGCCGCGTGGTATGTCATCGTGCGCTCCTACCGCCAGCTCAACAGCGCGAAGTTCCAGGTGATCAGCGTGTTCGAAGAGCGGCTGCCCGCCTTCGCCTACTCCCGCGCCGAATGGGTCGCTCTCGGCGAGGGACGTGACTGGCGCAGGTACCTGCCGTTGACCCACGTCGAACAGTGGGTTCCGCTGCTCTTCGCCGTGGCCTACGTACTGGGTCTGCTGGCCGTCACGTTGTCGTGACGGGGAGCCGGTCCGCTCACTTCGCGGAGGACGCGACGGCGAGGGAGTGGAGGCTGGTGAAGGCCGCGCGGATGTGCTCGGAGAGGCCGGCCGTGTCGTCCGCGGCGATCCACGACGTGAAGGCCGACCGGAACAGCGCGATCCCCGTCTCGGCCGCGACCGACGCCGGTCCTTCGGCGGTTCCCCGCGCCCGCAGGGCCGCGTCGAGGGCCTCGGCCAGCCCGGCCAGCTTGACCAGCTCGCGTTCGAGCAGCTCCCCGTTGGCGTTGATCGCGGCCTGCCGCCGACGGGCATAAGAGCGGCGCTCCTCGAACAGCGAGCCCACCCGCTCCAGGGCCGTCGCCACCACCGTCAGGGGCGGCGCGTCGGCGGGCGCCTCGGCGACGGCGCCCACGAGGACGTCGTGGAGGTGGGCCGAGCCGCTGAAGAGGACCTCGCGTTTGTCGGCGAAGTGGCGGAAGAACGTGCGTTCGGTCAGGCCCGCTCGCTGGGCGATCTCGGCGATGGTCGTCTTGTCGTAGCCGCGTTCGGTGAAGAGGTCCAGAGCCGCGTCCTCCAGCCTGCCGCGCGCGTTCGGCTCCCATCTCGCCATGCGCGAAGTCTAGGCGATGTCAGTTCCTGTCGTCTTGATGTCAGGGACTGACATCGCCTAGTGTGATGTCAGTTCATGACATCAAAGGAGCAAGAATCATGCGTGTGTTCGTGACGGGCGCGTCGGGATGGATCGGGTCGGCCCTGGTGCCGGAACTGCTGGCCAAGGGACATGACGTCGTCGGGCTCGCCCGCTCCGACGCCTCGGCCGAGGCGCTCGGCAGGGCGGGGGCCGAGGTCGTTCGCGGCACTCTCGACGATCTCGGCCTGCTCCGGGAAGCGGCGGCGGCCTCCGACGGGGTCGTCCACCTGGCGTTCAAGCACGATGTGGCCTTCTCCGGTGGATTCGCCGAAGCCGCCGGGGCCGACCGCGCGGCCGTCGAGGCCCTGGTCGGCGCCCTGGGCACCACGGGACGGCCGTTCGTGCTGGCGTCCGGCCTGCTCGGGCTGGCTCCCGGCCGGGTCGGCACCGAGCGGGACCTCCCCGGCACGTCGGAGTCGCCGCTCCACCGGCGGGCGCAGACCGCGCGCTGGGTGCTGGAGCAGCCCGGGGTCCGCGCGTCGGTGCTCCGGCTGCCGCCCACCGTCCACGGCGCGGGGGACAACGGGTTCATCGCCTTCTACGTCGCCGCGTCGCGGGCCGCGGGGCACGCGGGGTACGTCGGCGAGGCGCGGTGGCCCGCCGTGCACCGGTCCGACGCCGCCCGGCTGTTCGTCCTCGCCCTGGAGAGGGCTCCGGCCGGGTCGGTCCTGCACGCCGTCCAGGACGAGGGTGTGCCGTTCCGGGACGTCGCCGAGGCGGTTGGCAAGGGGCTCGACGTTCCGGTGGCGTCGCTCTCACCCGAGGAGGCCGCCGTCTCGTACAGCTGGCTGGCTCCGATGATCGCCGCGGACAGCCCCGCCTCCAGTGCCCTCACCCGGGAGGCGCTCTCCTGGGAGCCCACCGGTCCCGGTCTTCTCGAGGATCTCGTCCACTACCTCGGGTGAGCGTCAGTCCGGGGACGCGGCGCCGACCATCTTCAGGGCCTGTTCGAAGTACTCCGCCGCCGGCCCGAAGCGCCCCTGCGTCAGGTGGTCGTCCCCCAGGTCGCACAGGTCCGCGATCGCCTTCGCCGCGTGCACCGCGGTCCGGTGGAGCACCCGCGCGTCGTCGTACCGCGCGCTTTCGTGCAGGTGCCGGTGGAGAGTCGCGGACAGGCCGAGGGCGTGCGCGGGCCGGCCGTGTCTGGCCGCGTGGACGGCCACGGCGAGCAGGTTGGCCAGTTCCGTCTCCACCGCCGCCGAGGCGGTCTCGACGTAGTGGTCGAACAGGCGGGTCAGGGCCTCCTGGCGGTCGTGGTCGGTGTCCTCGTCGGCCAGGGTGGCGCTCGCGTGGGCGCGGGGGAGGTCGTGGAAGCGGTAGCGGCCGGGTGCCGGTTCCTGGAGCAGGTGGGCGTCGACCAGGTCGTCCAGGAGGCGGCCCGCGTGGTCCACGGTGGTGCCGACCAGGGCGGCGGCGGCCCGGCGTTCGATGTCGGGGCCGGGGTGGAGGCCGAGCAGGCGGTACATGTCCTGCTGGCCGGGGGTGAGGTGGTGGTACGAGAGGTCGAGCGCCGCGGCGATGCTCAACGGGCCCACCTCCAGTTCGCCCAGGCGGTGCTGGTGGTCGCGCATGCGGTCGGCCAGGTGGGCGGGGGTCCAGCCGGGCCGGATGCGCAGGCGGGCGGCGGCGATCCTGATCGCGAGCGGGAGACGGCCGCACAGTTCCACGATCTCGGTGAGCAGGCCCGGGGCCTCGCCGCTGACGCGTTGCTCCCCGGCGGTGCGGGCGAACAGGGTGACGGCGTCGGCGCGGGGGAGCACGTCCAGGGAGAGCGGGCGGACGTCCTCCAGGCCGGCCAGCCTGCGGCGGCTGGTGATCAGCACCAGGCAGGTCGGTGAGCCCGGCAGCAGCGGGCGGACCTGGGCCTCGGTGGCCACGTTGTCGAGCAGGACCAGGACGCGGCGGCCGGCCAGCCGGGTCCGGTAGAGGGCGGCGCGGGCGCCGGGGTCGTGCGGGATGCGGTCGCCGGGGACGCCGAGCGAGCGGAGCAACTGGTCGAGGGCGTCGCCGGGGTCGACCGGGGTGCCGCCCCGGGTGAAGCCGCGCAGGTCGACGAAGAGCTGCCCGTCGGGGTAGCGGTCGGCCAGCCGGTGGGCGACGTGCACGGCGAGGGTCGTCTTGCCGACGCCGGCCATCCCGTCGACGGCGCCGATCACCGGGCTGCTCCCTCTGGCCGCGGCGGCGTCGGGGACGGTCGCGAGCTCGTCCAGGAAGGCGATCTCCGCGGTCCGGCCGGTGAAGCTGGCGATGTCGCGCGGCAGTTCCCGGGGGACGACGGGCGGGGTGCCCGCCGGCGCGGCCAGGTCGGCGTGGCCGCCCAGGATCTGGTGGTGCAGCCGTTGCAGCGGCGGGCTCGGTTCGATGCCCAGGTCCACGTTGAGGCGTCGCCGCAGGTCGCGGTAGGCCCGCAGCGCCTCGGCCTGGCGGCCCGACCGGTAGAGGGCCAGCATCCAGTGGGCGTGCAGGTGTTCGCGCAGCGGCTGCTCGGCGACGAGCGCGCCCAGGTCGGCGAGCAGGTCGTCGTGGTGGCCGAGGGCCAGCTGCGACTCGATCCACGTCTCCTGGGCGGCCAGCTTGCGCTCCTCCAAGCGGATCAGCTCGGCTTCGAGCAGGGGGTCGAGGGTCACGTCCTCGAAAGGGCGGCCCCGCCACAGTCCCAGCGCGCCGCGCAGCCGTTCGGAGGCCAGGCCCGGTTTTCCGGCGGTCAGCGCGCGCCGGCCCTGGGCGGCCAGGTCGTCGAAGGTCAGCAGGTCGAGGTCGGCCGCCGTCAGGCGGATCTCGTAGCCGCTCGGCACCGTCGACAGCAGCGGTGGCTCGGCCCGGCCGGCCAGGCCGAGCACCTGGCGCAGCGCCGACACGTAGGTCCGCAGTGCCACGGCTGCGGTTCGGGGCGGGCGCTGCGGCCACAACGCGTCGACGAGCCGGTCGACGTGGACCGGCCGGTTGACGTGCAGCAACAGGACGGCCAGCAGGACGCGCTGCTTGGCCGCGCCCAGCCGGACCACTCGGTGGCCGTCGGAGCGGACTTCCAGTGTGCCGAGGACACGAAACCGCATAGACCGGCAATACCACATATTGTTCACATACTGGGATGCTTGTTCCATTCTTCAGTTCAGACACTTGGGGCCCGGCGGCGTCCCCGTATTTCGTGCCCTACACAATCCGGGTTTCCGGACAAAAATGCCGAACTCTGTCAAGCCACGCCTTTACCGGCTTTTTATGGACGGGCCACAAAGTGGCCGCATGTCTGATCTGATCAGCGTCGACGAATGCGAGCAGCTCACTCCCGAACACGTCCACGACCTCTACCGCCGGCACGTCAACCGCAGCCAGGTGTCCCTGATGACCTCGTTCGGGTTCGGCCGTGAACTGGTCGAACGCGCCGAGGGCGCCTACCTCTGGACCCGGTCGGGCCGGCGGATCCTCGACTTCACCGGCGGGGTCGGCGTGCTCAACCACGGCCACAACCACCCCCGGATCCTGGCCGCCCGAAAAAGGTTCCAGGAGCTTCGGCGGATGGAGGTGCACAAGACCTATTTCTCTCCGTACGTCGCGGCGCTCGGCCACAATCTCGCCCAGCTGCTGCCGGGTGACCTGAACATGTCCTTCTTCCCCAATTCGGGCGCCGAGGCGGTGGAGGGGGCGGTCAAACTGGCGTACAAGTACCACCGGGGGCGCCGGCACCGGATCCTGCGCGCCGACATCGCCTTCCACGGCAAGCTGCTCGGCTCCGGCAGCCTCACCGGGGCGCACCAGAACTTCACCTTCCCCGGCATCCCGGGCGTGGAGGTCTTCCCGTACGGCGATCTCGACGCCGTACGGAGACTGGCCGGGAAGGACGTCTACGCGATCCTGATCGAGCCGTTCAGCGCGTCGACCATGACGGCCTGCTCCGAGGAGTTCCTGCGCGGGCTGCGCGAGCTCTGCGACGTCCACGACATCGTGCTCATCTTCGACGAGATCTACACGGGCTGGGGCAAGACCGGCAGCCTCTTCCACTTCATGCGCTACCCCGGGCTCGTCCCGGACGTCGTCACCACGTCGAAGTCGTTCGGCGGCGGCAAGTCGTCCATCTCCGCCTACATCGCCCGGGAGCCGGTGTTCCGCAAGGCCTACGACAACCTCGGCGACTCCCTGATGAACAGCACCAGCACCACCTACTACGGGTTCGGCGAGGAGACCGCCACGGCCGTCGAGGCGGTCAACATCGCCGTCGAGGACGACTATCCGGCCCGCGCCCGCGCGATCGAACGCGTGCTGGCGCCCGGCCTCGAACGGATCAGGAAGACCTACCCGGACACGGTGGCCCAGGTCAGAGGGGTCGGCGCGCTCTACGGGATCTTCCTGGACGGCGGCCCGAAGCTCCTCGACCGGGTGGCGAGGCTGGCCCCGGTGGGGCTGGCGCGCGACCCCAACTTCCGGGTCAAGCTGATCACCTGCGCCGTGATCGACGCCCTCTACCGCGACCACGGCGTCTACGCCTACTACACCCTCAACGGCGCGAACCCGCTGGTGGCCGCCCCGCCGCTCGTGGTGGAGCCGGCCGACGTGGAGTACTTCCTCGACAGCCTCGACCAGACCCTCGGCCAGGGCCTGCTCCGGCTGGTGACCCGATTCGTCAAGGAGAAGGTGGCGCCGCGATGGGGATCGTAGTCACGGGCAGCGCGGGCATGCTGGGCTCGACCCTGCTGCGCCGCCTGCGCGAAACCGGCCGCCCGGCCCTCGGCGTCGACCTGAACCCGGTCGACGGCGAAGCCGCCGACATCCGCGACACCGCGCGCATGACGGAGCTGTTCCACGGCGCCGACGCCGTCGTCCACTGCGCCTCCGCGCTGCCGAGCTACCCCGACGACGAGATCCACAGCGTGATCGTCGAGGGGACCCGCAGCGTGCTGACCGCCGCGCGGGACGCCGGCGTCCCGCGCGTGGTGCACGTCTCCTCCACCGCCGTGTACGGCCTGCCGAAGCTGGTCCCGACCCCGGAGGACCACCCCCGCGAACCCGTCGACCCCTACAGCAGGGCCAAGGCCGCCGCCGAGGAGGTCGCGGAGAAGTTCCGCGCCGACGGGCTGTGTGTGCCGATCATCCGGCCGAAGACCTTCCTCGGCCCCGGGCGGATGGGGCTGTTCGCGATGCTCTTCGAGTGGGCCGAGGAGGGACACGGCTTCCCCATCCTCGGCAAGGGCGGCGCGCGCATCCAGATGCTGGCCGTCGACGACCTCGTCGACGCGATCCTGCTGGTCCTGGACGCGCCCGCCGACGTCGCCGGCGACACCTACAACGTCGCCGCCGCCGAGTTCGCCACCCTGCGCGAGGACTTCCAGGCCGTGCTCGACGCCGCCGGGCACGGCCGGCGCGTGCGGCCGGTCCCGGCGGGTCCCGCGCTCGCCGTCCTGCGCCTGCTCGGCCGCACCGGCCTGTCCCCGGTGTACGACCGGCTGCTCTACAAGCTGCTCGACGACTCCTACGTCAGCATCGCCAAGGCGCGCGACCGGCTCGGCTTCGCCCCCCGCCTCTCCAACCGGGAGGCGATCCTCGCCACCTACGACTGGTGGCGGGAGAACGCCCGGGGGAAGACCGCCGGGCGCACCAGCCGCGACGCCTGGCGGCAGGGCGCGCTGTCCTTCGTCAAGTTCCTCTTCTGACGGCCGGGAGACGCCACATGGGTGTCATCGAGGCGGATCTCGCCGCCCGCCCGCGGCCGGGCCGGATCGGCGATCTGGTCACGCTGCTCCGGCCGCTGCACAGCGTCAAGAGCCTGCTGCTCGTGCCGCTGCCCCTGCTGGACGCCGGCCAGTGGACCCTCACCGCGCTCGCCCACGCGGCCTGGGCGGTCGCGGGGTTCGTGCTGGCCGGGGCCTGCGTCTACATCGGCAACGACCTGGCCGACCGGCACCGCGACCGGCTGCATCCCGTCAAACGGCACCGGCCGATCGCCGCCGGGCGCGTCTCGGTGCGGGCCGCCCACCTCTACCGGACCCTGCTGGTGGTGCTGCTCGCGCTGATCGTCGCGGCGGGGCCCGGACGGCCGTACTGGCCGCTGCTGGCCTACCTGGCGCTCAACGTGGCCTACAGCCGGTCGCTCAAGCACGTGCCGCTGGTCGACGTCGGCGCGGTCGCGCTGGGGTTCGCGCTGCGGGTCGTGCAGGGGTACGCCGCGATCGGGGCGCCGATCTCCGGCTGGCTGGTGGTGACGGTGTTCTCGCTGTCGCTGCTGCTGATCGTCGGGAAGCGCCGCCGGGAACTGCTGGAGAGCGGCCCGGACCACCGGCCCGCGCTGCGCGGCTACTCGGTCGAGCTCACCGACCACCTCCTCCAGTTCGCCGCCGTTCTGTCGGCCGTCGCCGGGCTCGTCTACGTGCGGACCGAGGCGCCGCTCGGGCCGTACGGGCCGGGGGCGCTGGTGCTGGCCACGCCGTTCGTGCTGTTCGCGCTGTTCCGCTACCTGCAGGTGGTGCTCGTCGACGGCGGGGGCGGCGACCCGGTGCGCGGCCTGCTCGGCGACCGGGGGCTGGCCGTCACCGCGCTGGGGCTGGCCGTCGTGCTCGGGACGGCCTTCGTGCTGGCCCGCAACCCCGCGCTGGCCGCCGCCCTGCTGCGCTGAAGGAGACCCCGATGACCCTCGTGTCGATCGTGATCCCGGCCTACAACGCCGCCAAGACCCTCCGGCTCTGCCTGGCCTCGGCCCTGGCCCAGACCCACCGTCCCCTCGAAGTGATCGTCGTCGACGACGCCAGCACCGACGGCACCCCCGAGACGGCCGCCGAGTACCCCTGCGTGGTGGTGCGGCAGCCGTACAACCAAGGGGTGTCGGCGGCCCGCAACAGCGGCGCCGCGCGGGCCCGCGGCGAGGTCCTGTTCTTCCTCGACTCCGACGTCGCCCTCGCGCCCGACGCGGTGGCCGCCGCCGTGCGCCTGCTCGCCGCCGACCCCGGCTGCGGTTGCGTCTACGGGGTGTACGACCGGGAGCCGCTCATCGACGACGGCCCCGTCGAGGTCTACCGGACCCTCCACCTGCACCACGCGCTGAGCCGGGGGACGGGCCAGACGGCGACGGCGGTCTTCGCCCTCGCCGCGCTGCCCCGGCGGGTGTTCGAGCAGGTCGGGCCGTTCGACGTCACCCTGCGCGCGGCCGAGGACGACGAGTACAGCGAACGGCTGCTGGCCGGGCACGGCA
Organism: Herbidospora galbida; assembly: GCF_005233835.1. Classification (GTDB taxonomy): domain Bacteria; phylum Actinomycetota; class Actinomycetes; order Streptosporangiales; family Streptosporangiaceae; genus Herbidospora; species Herbidospora galbida. The sequence continues at coordinate 49,964 of NZ_SZQA01000007.1, forward strand.
TCCGGCTGTCCGGCGCGATCACCGGCCGGCACGACGAGGCCGACCGGCTGCTGCCGCTGCTCTCCGAGCAGTTCCGGCGGGCGCGGCTGCTGCGCCGGTCGGCCCGCAACCGCCTGCGCAAGGACGCGCTCGTGGTCAACCGCGCGAGCGGGATCCTGGCCGCCGCGCTCACCCTCGCCACTCTCCCGCTCGGCCCGGTCGCCCCCGCGCTGCCGGTGTTCTTCCTGCTCGCGTTCGCGGCCGCCGATCCGCCGCTGGCCAGGTTCGTCTGGCGCGAGCGCGGGCCCGCCTTCCTCGTCTACTTCGTCGTGGTGCACTTCCTCGTCCACACGGCCCTGCTCGCCGGGGCGGCGGCCGGATTGCTCCCCAGAAAGGCCGGTGACTCATGAGACCGCTGGTCTCCGTGATCATCCCCAACTACAACTACGGGTACGTGCTCGGGCAGTGCCTGGAGGCGGTCCGCGCGCAGACCTACCCCCATGTGGAGATCGTCCTCGTGGACGACTGCAGCACCGACGACTCCGTGGCCGTCGCCCGCGCCATGGGGATCGAACCGCTCAGCACCCCGCGCAACGGCGGGGTCTGCGTCGCCCGCAACCTCGGCGTCGCGCACGCGAACGGCGAGATCCTGTTCTTCCTCGACTCCGACGTCGCCCTCGCCCCCGACGCCGTCGCCGAGGCGGTCGCCCTGCTGTCGGCCGACCCCGGGATCGGCGCGGTCAGCGGCAACTACGAGGCGATCCCGCTCAACCGCGTCAGCCTGGTACGCGAGTACCGCAACCTCTACCGCCACTACTGGTACCTGGTCGCCGAGGGCCCGATCACCGGCTTCCTGCCGGTCGCCATCATCGCCTTCCCCGCCCGCGTCTGGGCCGAGGTCGGGCCGTGGACCGACGTGCTCACCCAGTCGGAGGGCGCCGACGTCGGCGAACGCCTCGCCGACCGCGGCTACACGGTGGTTCTCACCTCGGCCGTGCGCGGCCGGCACGACGACGACGCGCAGCTGCGCACCGCGCTGCGGAAGGTCTTCACCCGCACCCGCGTCCACGTGCCGTTCTTCCTGCAACGCCGGTACGCCGCCGGGGTGGTCGGCTCGCCGGAGTCGGGCGCGAGCCTGGCCGCCGCGCTGAGCGCCGCCACCCTCCCCCTGCCCCTGCTCACCGGCCTGGCCTGGACCGCCGCGCTGCCCGTCCTGCTGCTGCTGTCGTGGCTCTGGATCGACCGCCGGATGTACCGGTTCGTGCTCAGCAGCCGAGGCCTCGCCTTCACCCTCTACTTCGCCGCCATGCACTTCCTGATCAACCTGACCATCGCCGCCGGCGCGGGCGTCGGCATCCTCCAGTGGCTCACCTCCCGCTCCTTCCGCCGCCTGTACGCCCGGGTGCCCGCGTGACCCGGGGACGCGTGTTCGCCGTCCTGCGCTGGGCCGCCGTCGTGCTCGTGCTCGCCTTCCTCGGCTGGCAGCTCTGGCGGGTGCGGCACGGCGTCGGCGACAGCCTGCGCCAGGTCGGCTGGTCGACCGCGATCCTCGCGGCCGTGCTGGCGTCGATCGGCGGCCTGCCCGGCTTCTTCGGGTGGCGCATGCTGCTCGCGGGCCTGGGCACCCGGCTGTCCCTGCCGGTCGCCGCCCGCGTCTTCTTCCTCGCCGGGATCACCCGCTACCTGCCCGGCGGGGTCTGGCCCGCGGTCGCCCACGCGGCCATGGCCCGTCCGCTGGGCGCGCCCGCCGCGCGGCTGGCCGGGGCCTTCGTCGCCAGCCAGGGCCTGGGCGTGGTGGCGGGGCTCGTGGTCGGGCTCGTCGCCCTGCCGTGGCTGGTGGCCGCCGACCCGCTCTGGTGGGCGCTGCTGCCGCTGCTGGGCGCGGCGCTCCTGCCGCTGCTGGCTCCCGGGCTGTTCGGACGGCTTCTCGGGACGGCGCAGCGGATCCTGCGCCGGGGCGAGGGCCGGCCGGTCGTGCTGCCCGACCGGCGGACGCTGCTCGCCGTCACCGGGCTGATGACGCTCGGCTGGCTGATCAGCGGCCTGCACGTCGGCCTGCTCGCGGTCGCGCTCGGCGCGCCGCCCGGCGGGGCGCTGTCGGTGGGGATCGGCGGGTTCGCGCTCTCCACCGTGGCCGGGATCTTCACCCTCGTGATGCCCTCCGGGCTCGGCCCGCGCGAGGTCGTGCTCGGGCTCACCCTCGCCACCCTGCTGACCGGGCCGGGCCTGATCACCCTGGTCGCGCTGAGCCGGGTGCTGATCACCGTCGTCGACGTCGTGTCGACCGCCGTCGTCCTCGGCGTGCTGACCCTCACCCGTACCGCCCCCCTCACCCAAGGAGCGTCGTCATGACCACTCAGATCAGGCATCTGGCCAGGCAGGTGCCCGCGGGGCCGGTGTCGGGGGCGCTGCTGCGGATGATCAGCGCCGTGCCGTTCGCCGACCGGCCGCTGGCGTGGCTGGAACGGCACCCGGGCGTGCACGGGGTGGTGCTGTCGGCGTTCGGGCTGCGCCGCCCGATCTTCATCGACCACCCGATCGACCCCGAGCCGAGGTTCGGCCACGGTCGGCCGGCGCACGGCGAGCTGACCGCGCTGATCGAGGCCAACCGCGACCGCTACGCCGACCGGTTGAGGAGATTCCGGGACCTGGCCGACGCGCTGGCCGCGATCCCCGTCCGCGACCGGCCTTCGGGGACCACGCCCTACTGGGACAACGGCTGGCTGCCCCCGCTGGACGCGCTCGGCCTGTACGGCCTGCTCGCCGAGACCGATCCGCGCCGGTACGTCGAGATCGGCTCGGGCAACTCGACCAAGTTCGCCCGCCGTGCCATCGACGACCACGGCCTGCGCACCCGGATCACCTCGATCGACCCGGCCCCCCGCGCCAACGTCGACGCCCTCTGCGACGTCACGGTCCGCAGCCCGCTCGAACGCGCGGACCTGCAGATCTTCGCCGGTCTCGAACCCGGTGACGTCGTCTTCCTCGACGGCTCCCACCGGGTGCTGATGGGCTCCGACGTGACGGTGTTCTTCTTCGAGGTGCTGCCGCTGCTGCCGCCCGGCGTGCTGGTGCACCTGCACGACATCATGCTCCCGTTCGACTACCCGCCCGAGTGGCGCTGGCGGCACTACTCGGAGCAGTACCTGCTGGCCGCCTTCCTGCTCGGCGACCCCGGCCGGTACGACGTCGAACTCCCCAGCGCGTTCGTCCAGCACGACCCGGACCTGCGCGGCCTGCTGCGCCCGCTGTGGGAGCGGCTCGGCGTCACCCAGCACTACCTGCCCGCCTCGTTCTGGTTCCGGCGGACGTGATGCTCGATTCGGCGCGGCGCGAGGAGGCCCCGGAGAAGCGGGCTCCCGGCGCCGTTCGCATCATCCGGTGGGCGGCGGTCGCCGTTCCGGCCGCCTGGCTGGCGGTCACGGTCGTCAACTGGCTGAGCGGGGACTTCTGGTGGTGGGGCGGCGGGGCGCCGCTGGTGGTCTTCTTCGCCGTCCCGCTGCTGGCGGTCGCCGCCGTGCCGATGGTCCTGCTCCGCCACCGGGTGTCGTCGCGGCGCGACCGGGCGCTGGTCAGCCTGGCGATCGCGGCGCTCGCGCTCATCGTGGCCCGCCGGATCCTCAGCGGGCGGACCTGGCTCTGGGTCGTCCCCGACCTGGTGATCCCGCCGCTGCTGTTCCTCCTGGTGCCGGTGGCCCTGCTGCTGGCCGTGCCGCTGGCGACCAGGACCCGGTGGTGGACGGCGAGTCTCGCCTCGGTCGCGCTGGTGCTGGGCGCGACCCAGTCGGGGGTGCACCTCGGCGGAGGCGGCGGCCCGGTGCCGCGCGACGCGGTGAAGGTCGTCTCCTGGGACGCCTACTGCTGGAACACCGACGACGACCCGGACCGCTTCCTGCGCTACCTGAAGAAGTGGCGGGCCGACGTCTACCTGCTCCAGGAGCACTCCGGCTGCGGGCCGGGCGCGCCCACCCCCATCGACGACGCCGACGTGCTGCGGCGCGAGTTCCCCGGCCACCACATCGTCACCCTCGACGGCCTCCTCACCATCTCCCGCTTCCCGGTGACCGGCCAGGCGGCGGTGGGGGAGGCGCTCAACCCGTACGCGCCGAGCTGGCGGCACGCCGCGCTGCGCACCGACCTCGACCTCGGCGGGCGGACCGTCTCGGTCTACAACGTTCACCTGTTCGACATGCTCTACCTGAGCGCGAGTCCCCTGTCCCCGCGCTTCTACCGGGCCATCGCGACCCTCGACGCCGCCAGGAAGGTCCAGGTCGACGCGCTCGCCGCCGACGCCGGCGGCAACCCGAACCCGGTCGTGGCCTCCGGCAACTTCAACGCCCTGCCCGGCATGGGCCGGCTGCGCGGCCTCGACGGCCTGACGGCGGCCCAGGGCCCGCTCTACCCGGCGACCCTGTCCTTCGCCGGCCTCCGCCTGTGGCGCATGGACTGGACCTTCACCTCCCCGGAGCTGGCCGTCCACGACTACGACCTGCACTCGCCCGAGGGCCTGTCCACCCATCACCTGCAAGAGCTGCTCATCTCGGAGGTGTGACCCCGATGGAACCCCCGTTGGTCACCGTCATCGTCCCGACCTACAACCACGCCCGGTTCCTCCCGCTGGTCCTGACGGCGATCCGGGAGCAGACCCACGCCCCGCTGGAGGTCGTCGTCGTGGACGACTGCAGCACCGACGACTCGGCCGCCGTCGCGGCGTCGATGGGCGTACCGGTGATCCGCACCCCGGGCAACAGCGGCCCCGCCGTGGCCAGGAATCTCGGCGCCGCGCACGCGAACGGGGAGATCCTCTTCTTCGTCGACTCCGACGTCGCCCTGGCCCCCGACGCGGTCGCCACCGGCGTGGCCCTGCTGGCGGCCGACCCGTCGCTCGGCGCGGTCTGCGGCATCGAGGACCCCGACCCGCTGATCCGCTCCACCCGCGTCGAGGACTACCGCGCCCACCAGCACCACTACTGGTCGATCGCGTCGGAGGGGGAGGTGTCGTTCCTGTGGTCGGCGATGTTCGCCATCCGCGCCTCGGTGTTCCGCGAGACCGGCCCGTTCAACCCCGATCTGCGCCACACCGAGGAGGTCGACTACGGCCGGCGTCTCAGCGATCATTACCGGGTGCGGATCACGCGCGCCGTCCGCGGCCGGATGGGCCACGACCGCGAACTCCCGACCCTGCTGCGCAAGCTGTTCCAGCGCGGCCGCCTGCGCGTCCCGCTCTACGCGCGCCAGCGCCGCTTCGCCCAGGGCTACGAGACCCCCGCGCGGGCGCTCGCATCGCTGGCGTCGGCGCTGGCCGTCCTCACCCTCCCCGCGCCGTTCCTGCTGGGCCCGTGGTGGGCGGCGCTGCCGCTGACGGCACTGGCCGCGTGGGCGCTCGGCGACGCCGGGATGTTCCGGTTCGTGTTCGCCCGCAAGTGCCCGCTCTTCGGCGCCTACTTCGTCGCCGTCCACTTCGTGGTCGGTCTCGTCATCCTCGCGGGCGTCGCGACCGGCGCCCTGCAGTGGCTGGCCTCCTCTTCCTTCCGGCGCCTGTACGACGCCCGCACCCCCGAGCCGGCCCGTTGAGGAAGGCGGCCGGGGTCGCGGCGGCCGTCTGGCTGGGCTTCGTGATCCTGCACCACCTGCTCACGGGCCGGTTCTGGCTGTGGCTGATCCCCGACCTGATCCCGCCCGCCCTCTATCTGGCCGTGCCGGTGACCCTCCTGGCCGCCGCCCGGTGCCGCGGCCCGGCGGCCCTGCTGGCGGCCGGATCGCTGCTGCTGGCCGCCCCGCACGGCGGCCTGAACCCCGGCGCGCTGACCGCCCCGGACGGCCCGCCGCCGGCCGGGGCGGTGCGGGTGTTCTCGTGGAACACCGAATACTGGCACCAGGACGACGACCCCCAGAGCTTCTACCGCTTCCTCACCGACCAGCGCGCCGACGTCTACGTCCTGCAGGAGTACCTGAACTGGGTCGACGACCGCCCCCGCGAGGTCGACGACCTGGCGGCGCTGCGCCGCGCCTTCCCCGGCTACCATCTGGCGGCCGAGGGCGAACTCGTCACGCTGTCCCGTTTCCCCGTCACGGTCGTCCGCAGGGTCGGCCCGGCGGCCGCGCTCGGGCCCCGGCCGTCGTGGCAGGCGGCCTTCGACCTCGCCAAGGTCCTCCGCACCGACCTGCGGATCGGCGCCGCGACCCTGTCCGTCTACAACGTCCACATCCCGGCCCAGTACGTCCTGGACGAGAACCCGTTCACGTCCCGCTTCTACACGGAGCTGCGCGGCCGGGCCGACCGCCGCGACGCCCAGTTCCGCGGCCTGCTGGCCGACCTCGCCGCCAACCCCTCCGCCGCCCTGGTCAGCGGCGACTTCAACAGCACCGGCGCGATGGGGGAGCTGCGTCCCCTGTTCGACCGGCTCACCAGCGCGAACAGGGCGAACCGGTCGCTCTACCCGACGTCGTGGTACGCGGGCGCGCTCCCGCTGTGGCAGCTCGACTGGACCTTCACCAGAGGGGTGAGCGTCCACACGAGCGACCTGCCCGACCCGCGCGGCCTGTCCGACCACCGCGCCCAATCGGTGGCGATCAGCCTCGCCCCGCAGTAGCCGCCTCACGGCCGGCGGGGATCGCGGCTCCGAGGACGGGCCGGCGCAGGTCGTCCGGGGTGATCAGGACACCGGTCACCCGGGAGGCCAGGGCGAGGGCCATCGTGTTGGGGTTGTCGATGGAGTCCTCGGCGGCCGGGTCGATCCCCAGCTCGCGCAGGTGGCGGTTGAGCCGGTCGGGTTCCGGGCCCCGCCGGTCGAGGGGATACGCCGAAATCTACACGTGTGGAGATTCCGTGCATTTCGTCGATCACGGAAACGGCCGCCGCTAGCCTCCGTCGCATGATCACTCGCTTACTGGCCACCACGGCGACCGGCCTCTTCCTGATCTCCGGCACGGCCCACGCCGCGCCCGTGAAGGGTCAGCCCACGCTCACCCACAACGCGATCTACAAGAAGGGCGTGCTCCCGAAGGTCTCGTGCAAGGCGGTCAAGGGCACCACCCGGGCCTCGACCGAGAAGTACGTCAGGAAGCTCGTCTCCTGCCTGAACACCGCCTGGAAGGGCACGATCGACGGCTTCCAGCAGGTGGCGGTCACGTTCAAGTCCGACAAGGAGTCCTGCTCCACCGGGGTGAAGATCGCCGGCTCCTACTCCGAGATCTGCGGTCAGACCATCGAGGTCCGCCTGGCGGACGACTGGATCAAGGCCAAGAACGACGTCCACGTGTTCGGGGCGCTCATGCGGGAGTGGAGCGGCGTCGTCCAGGGGCAGACGGGCATCGGCCGGGCCTACTGGAACATGCCCAACGACCGGACCGGCGAGGACATGGCCGAGCAGCGGCACCGCTTCTACCTCCAGGCCGACTGCCTGGCCGGGGTGTCCGCCAAGACCCTGGGGCGCAAGATCACGGACTTCAAGCCGTTCATCGCCGGCATGGAGCCCCGCGAGTACGCCCGCTACAAGTGGAACGGCTCACCCGCCAACCGGCTCCACTGGACCAAGAAGGGCTACCAGGCCGGCAAGCCCGGCGCCTGCAACACCTGGACGGCGAGCGCACCCAAGGTGGCCTAGGGCAGGACGTCGAGCCAGCCGGTAAGGATCTCGTTGATCTCCCCGGGACGTTCCTGCTGGATCCAGTGCCCGCAGCCGTCGAGCAGATGCGAGGAGACCAGCCCCGGCAGAGTGACGGGGTAGGCCTCGACGGCGTCGGCCATCCACATCGTGGAGGCGTCGAGGGCACCGCCGGCGAACAGCGACGGCTGCGTGATGGGGGCGCCGTCGACGTGGGCGAGGTCCTCCCAGTCGCGGTCCATGTTCCGGTAGCGGTTGAGCGCCCCGCGCAGGCCGGTGCGCTCGAACTCCGCCGCGTAGACGTCCAGGTCGTCCTCGCTCAGCCAGGCGGGAAGCCGGCCGACGGGGAAGCGGTCGCGCAGCGCGCCGCCCGGGGAGACGAAGTGGGGGTCCGGGGCGTCGCCGCGCGGCATGGTGTCGGCCGACAGGGCGGCGTAGACGCCGGCGAGCCAGCCCCGGACGTCCGGCTCGATCTCGGCCTCGGCCCGGCCGGGTTCCTGGAAGTAACTGACGTAGAACTCGTCGTCGCCGCCCATGCCCGCGAAGACCTCGCTGGGCCGAGGCCCGCCGCGCGGCGCGTAGGGGACGCTCAGCAGCCCGACCGCGCGGAAGACGTCGGGCCTGAGGAGGGCCGAGTCGGCGGCGATGACCGAACCCCAGTCGTGCCCCACGATCACCGCCGTCCGCTCGCCCAGGGCGCGCACCACGGCGACGTTGTCCTCGACCAGCTCCAGCATCCGGTACGCCGCCACGTCGTCGGGCTTGGACGACCGGCCGTAGCCGCGCACGTCGACGGCGACGGCCCGGTAACCGGCTTGGGCCAGCGCCGGGAGTTGGCGCCGCCACGAGTACCACGACTCGGGGAACCCGTGCACGAGCAGCACCAGCGGCCCCGACCCCTGCTCCACGAGGTGGACGCGGCCGGCGGCGGTCTCGACCAGGCGATGGGTGATCGTCATCGGCCCTCCACAATCGGTCAGCCATGGGGGTTACCTTCAAAGGGTGCAGCCGGAAACGCTGATGGGAGCGGGGACACGCCGCCCTCGACTTACCGCGTGAACCCTCTTCCCGACGTCCTCGCCGAGGACCTGGACGTCGTGTTCGTCGGCATCAACCCCGGGCTCACCTCGGCCGCGCGGGGGCACAGCTTCGCGACCCCGGGAAACCGCATGTGGCCCGCGCTCCACCGCTCCGGGTTCACGCCCCGGCTGCTGCGCCCCGAGGACGAACGCGACCTGCTGCCCCTCGGCCTCGGGCTCACCACCATCGTCCGCAGGCCGACGGCCAAGGCCGCCGACCTCTCCGTCGAGGAGTACGTGGAAGGCGGCCGGGACCTGGTCGCCCGGATGGCACCCCTGCGCCCTCGCTGGCTGGCCCTGCTGGGCGTCACCGGCTACCGCCTGGCCTTCGGGGCGGCGGGTGCGGCGATCGGCCCGCAGCCCGTCCGCCTCGCCGGGGCGCGGGTGTGGGTCCTGCCCAACCCCAGCGGGCTCAACGCCCACTACCCGCCAGAGGAGCTCGCCGCCGAGTTCACCCGCTTCCGGCTGGCGGCTCGCATCCGGTACCCACGTACAGGCCTACCGTCGGAACATGACCCCTGACCTCCCCTTCGTCCGGGCCTGCACCCTGTCTGGCCGCCGTCCGGCAGGCGCTGGTCCGGGTGGTCGCCGTCCGTCGACATAATCGATCCCGTCGACGAGAACGGGGAGCCCACGTGAGCCACGATGACGGCCGTCACCGGCTGCGCGAGGTGATGGGCGTCTTCCTCAAGCTGGGCGTCATCGCCTTCGGCGGCCCGGCCGCGCACATCGCGATGATGCGCGACGAGCTGGTCCGCCGCCGGGGCTGGGTGACCGACCAGCGGTTCGTCGACCTGATGGGCGCGACCAACCTCATCCCGGGCCCCAACTCCACCGAGCTGGCCATCCACCTCGGCTACGACCGGGGCCGTTGGCGGGGGCTGGTCGTCGCCGGGGTCTGTTTCATCGTGCCGGCCGCGCTCATGGTCACCGCCCTGGCCTGGGTGTACGTCACCTACGGCGACACCCCCGAAATCGAGGGCGTTCTCTACGGGGTCGTCCCGGCCGTGATCGCGATCATCGCGCACGCCCTGGTCGGCCTGATGCGGACCGCCATCAAGAACGGCTGGCTCGCCGCCCTGGCGGTCGCGGCCCTGGCCGCCTACTTCCTCGGCGTCAACGAGCTGCTGATCCTCGCCTCGGGCGCGGTGCTGGCCGCCGCCGTCCGGTCGGTCCGCCGGGGGCTGCCGGCCGTGCCCTTCCTCGGTCCGATGGTCGGCGGGCTGCCGGTCTTCCCCGACCCGACCGGCGGGCAGCTCACGCAGCTGTTCCTGACCATGCTGAAGATCGGTTCGGTCCTGTACGGCAGCGGCTACGTCCTGCTCGCCTTCCTGCGCGGCGACTTCGTCGAGCGGCTCGGCTGGATCACCTCGCAGCAGCTCGCCGACGCCGTCTCCATCGGCCAGGTGACCCCCGGGCCCGTCTTCACCACCGCGACCTTCATCGGCTACCTCGTCGCCGGGCCCGTCGGCGCGTTCCTGGCCACCGTGGCCATCTTCCTGCCGTCGTTCCTGTTCGTCGGCCTGCTCACCCGGCTCACCGACCGGCTCCGCTCCGCCGACTGGACCTCCGCCCTCCTCGACGGGCTCAACGCCGCCGCGCTGGCCCTCATGGCCGGGGTCTCCTGGCAGCTCGGCGTGACCGCGATCGTCGACCCGCTGACGGCCGCCATCGCGGTGGTCACCCTGGTGCTGCTCTGGACGACCAGGCTCAACAACGCCTGGTACATCGCCGCCGGGGCGGCGATCGGCCTGGCCCACGCCCTGCTCACGTGATCAGCCGTGCAGCCGGGTCGCCTCCGTCACCAGAACGGCCGGATCGAGGTGGTAGCGGCCCGAGGCGACCGGCTCGCCGAGCAGGAGGCGGCGGGCCGTGTCGGTGACGGCGCCCGCGCCCATCGCGACGTCCGAGGCGAGCTGGGGCCAGCTGTTGAGACTCCGGCCGACCTCCGGCAGGGACGCCTTCATCCGGGGACTGAGCGACCCCTCGTCGAACATCGCCAGGACGTACCGGATCTTGTCCTTGGGTTCGAGCCCGATCAGGTCGTCGGCCCTGACCTCGCCGAGGAGGCCGTGGAAGATCGGGCGGCCGGGTTCGAGGTCGAACCGTTCGACGTCGAGCATGCCGCGGTCGCTGGTGCTCATCAGCACCGGGATGCGGCGGGCGCGGGCCCGTTCCCGGACGGCCACCTTGGCGTAAAGGTCGTCGCACTCCTCGACGACCAGGTCGAGGCCGTCGAGGAACGCGTCGACGTTGGCCGGGGTGATGCCCTCGGCGAAGGGCTCGACGTCGAGGTGGGGGTCGATCTCGTACATCTGCCGGGCGGTCACGACGGTCTTCTCCAGGCCCAGGTCGGGCAGCCCGGCCCGGACGCGGTTGAGGTTGGTCAGGTCGAGCCGGTCGAAGTCGGCGATCCTGTACGACCCTCCGACGCCCTCCATCGTCAGGGTGACGACGGTGCCGTTGCCGACCGACAGGCCGACCACGCCGATGCGGGCCGCGCCGAGCCGCCGCTGCTCCTCGGGGGTGATCTTGTCGCGGTTGCGGTCGGTGCGCAGCCGCCGGAACTCCTCGGCCGGGTGGGTCCGCACCAGCACTCCCGACCACGGGTACCAGACCCACGTCCCGTAGCCGGCGGGCTCGTCGAGGGGGTCGTGGACGCGGCGGACCGCTCCGGAGTCGAGCAGGTCCTTCGCCTCTGGGCCGGTGAGCAGGGAGGGGCGCCAGTCGTCCACGTCACACCGCCGTGTAGCCGACGGTGTCGCGCACGACGTCCAAAACCTGGGCGCCGGTCGCGTAGCTGAGGAAGACCCGCTCGGCGCGGCCGCGCGGCGGGAAGAAGCCGTCGACGCACAGGACCGTCGTGGCGGCGCCGTAGGTGGACCTGGACGCGGCGTCCTGGAAGGCGACCCAGGTGTCCCAGTCGGCGTCGAACAGGTCGAGCGCCGTCGCGCGGATCAGCCGCGCCAGCGTCAGCGACAGGCCCGAGCCGCGCAGCCGGGGATGCACCCACAGCCCGCCCACGTGGGCGATCCGGCCCGACAGCGCGGGCACGGGCGTGGCCGGCTCGATCCCGGCCGCCATCTCGGGCGGGACCGGGTCGAACCACAGGGCGAGCGACTCGACCAGCGCGGCGAAGTCACGGGTCACGAACAGGCGGCCCGCGCCGCACGCGACGACGTCGCCGCTCTCGTCGAGCGCCGCGAGATGGAAGGCCGAGCCGGGGGCGATCCGGCTGCGGGCGGGGTCGAAGGTCGGGTTGACGCCGTCGGCCCCCATGGCCGCGCCGACGGCGCCGGCCCAGCCGTGCAGGTCGTCGTTCAGGCGCAGGCGCAGGCCGCGACGCCCGGCCCATTCGGTGGACGCGGCCGCGAGCTCGCGGACCTCGGGCCGCCGGAAGAAGATCCCCCTCATGACCACCAGGCTCGCCGGTCGGCCCGGCAGGGGGCGATAGCGCTACCGGGACATTCAGGTGGTTATCGCGCCGCGCCGCGCCACGAACACGAACTCGTGGCCCGGCCGGTCGGGCGCGCCGCGGACGTCCTCGACGACGAAGCCGTGCTCACGCAGGTCGCGCTCGATCTCGGCGCGTTCGCGGAAGCGGAGCGTCGACTCCGAGATCAGCACCTCCCCGTCGGAGGCGAAGACGTGCGTGCCCCGGAAGCTCACCAGCGGCAGGCTCACGTCGGTCAGCTCGGCCCAGGTCTCGACGCGGCCGACGCCCGGGATGTTGGTCACGCGGTAGGTGGTCTCGCGCGACCACCTCGCCCACTCCTCCCACACGCGCCGCGCCGGATCGCGCGTCTCGAAGACGAGCCGCCCGCCGGGCCGCAGCGCCCCGTACGCGCCGCGCAGCGTCGTGCGCCACGCCTCCGGATCGGCGATCGCCTGGGCGACGTTCCCCGTCATCGTCACCAGGTCGACCCGCAGGGGCGGCAGGTCCCCGGCGTCGCCGTCGAGCCAGCGCACCCGTTCGGCGCCCGGCTTGCCGCGCGCGACGTCGACGGAGGCCCGCGCGGGGTCGATCCCGGTGACCGTCAGCCCGCGCGCTGCGAGTAGCAGCGCGAACACGCCCGTCCCGCACCCGACGTCCAGCACGGACCGCGCGCCGAACTCCTCCGCCATCGCGACGTACGCGTCGAGATCGCCGCGGTCCGGATCGAGCGGGTCGTAGACGGCGGCCAGGCGCGGATGCCCGAAGTTCGCGTCTTTCATGGAGCCAGGTCCACCGTGAGTCCTCCGTCGCGCAGCGCGGCGACGACCTGCGGGTCGGCCTCGCGGCCGGTGATCAGGAGGTCGGCCTCCGGCAGGGCGCAGATCGGGGCCAGCCCCGTGCGGCCCAGTTTCGAGGAGTCGGCCACGACCACGTGCCGGCGCGAGGCGCCGAGCATCTTGCGCTTCATCTCGGCCTCCAGCAGGTTCACGCCGGTGATCCCGGACGCCGCGTCGACCCCGTGGCAGGCCAGGAACACCGTGTCGGCGTTGATGCGTTCGAGCATCAGCGCCCCCATCGGGTCGACCAGGGCGTGGGTGGCCGGTCGTAGCGTTCCACCGGTGAGCAGCACGGTGATGCGGGGGATCGCGGGCTCCAGTTCGACCGCCACGCGCAGGCTGTTGGTGAAGACGACGACGTCGGTCAGCTCGGGTCGGGCGACCAGCGCCCTGGCCAGGAACGTCGTGGTGGTGCCGGCGTCGATGACCAGGCTCTCGCCGCTGACGACCAGGGCGGCGGCGTGGCGGGCGAGGCGGGTCTTCTCGACCGCGGCGCTGCCCAGCGACACCTCGAACGACGGTTCGGCGGCGCGGGCCGGTTTGGCCGGGATCGCGCCGCCCCGCACGCGGCGCAGCGAGCCCTGCCGGTCGAGGAGTTCCAGGTCGGCGCGGATGGTCACGCTGGTGACGCCGAAGAGCCCGGCCAGGTCGGTCACCCGGACGAACTCGTGCTCCAGCACCATCGAGACGATGCGCTCCCGGCGGGTGTCCGCGGCGACGTCCGCCACGTCGGTCATCGGCGTCCGCCCCGGATGCCGGGCGGCAGCAGCGCGCCGTGGGCGTCGATCAGCTCGTCGCACAGCTCTTCGATGGCCGCCAGGGGCAGGGTGGCGGAGGTGGTGGGATCGATCATCGCCGCTTGGTACACCGCCGATCGTCTCTCCTCCAGGGCCGCGGTCACGGTCAACTCAACCACATTGAGGTAGGTCCGGTTCAACGCCGCCAGCTGGACCGGCAGCGCGCCGATCGGCACCGGGCGGATGCCCGCGCCGTCCACCCGCGCCGGGACCTCCACGCAGGCGTCCGCCGGCAGGTTGTCGATGAGCCCGTGGTTCGGCAGGGTCAGGTAGACCTCGCGCGGCATCCCGGTGAGCATCGAGTGGATCACCTCGGAGGCCATCTCGAAGTGTTTCCACCGCGCCAGCATCGGCTCCCCGGCGGCGAGCGAGCCGCGCAGCCGTTCGTAGGAGTCGAGCTTGCGGGCGCTGCGCCGCAGCGCCTCGTCGACGGGCAGGCCGAGCCGCTTGACCTCGCTCTCGTGCGGCAGGAACCACGGCACGTACTCCGCGGCGTGCTCGCTCGACTCGGTCGGGTAGTAGCCGAAGCGGCGGTAGATCTCGCTCCGGACGTCGTGGTCACCGGCGATCAGGGGGTCGAGGTCGGGGTAGAGCGAGCGGCCCCCGCTCTCGAACCGCAGCACGAAGGCCTGGTGGGTGACTCCGGCCGTGCGGAAGTCGATCTCCTCCAGCTCGCGGCCGACCAGGTCGGCGAGCAGGGCGTGGGTGTCGCGGACCGCGTGGCACAGGCCCGCGACGTTCCGCAGCGGGGTGCCGGCGGTGACGGCCCAGCAGAGCGCGGCCATCGGGTCGGTGTAGGTGAGCAGCCAGGCGTCCGGGCACCGCCGGGCCATGTCGGCGGCCAGGGTGACCATCTCGGGGATGGCGCGCAGCGCGCGGAAGACGCCGCCGACGCCGATCGTGTCGCCCAGGGTCTGGCGGAGGCCGTACCGGCGGGGGATCTCCAGGTCGCGGAGGAGGGCGTCGTAACCGCCGACGTCGAACTGGCAGATCACGAAGTCGGCGCCGTCGAGCAGGGCGGGCCGGGTGGTCGCGGCGTCGATGCGGGCGTGCGCGCCGGTCTCGGAGTCGAGCCGGCGGGCCAGCGCCTCGGCGGTGGCGAGGCGGCCGGGGTCGACGTCGTGCAGGGCGATATGGAGGGCGCCGGCGAGGTCCGTACAGGAGAACAGATCCGAGAGGATCTTGCGGGTGAGTTCGACGTTGCCGGCTCCGGTGATGACGATCTTTGCCATCCGAGACCTCCTGCGACGGGCGGCCACCGCCCGGAGACGGTGGCCGCGCGCTCTCATTCGAAGCGGATCTCGTCGATGGTGACGGTGGAACCGCCGCCGTACCAGAAGCCCATGGTCAGCTGGCTGGGGGAGTTGCGGTTGATCCCGTTGGCGGCCATCGGGAGGCGGATGTCCGTGTACGCCGTCGTGACGACCGGATGCCCGCCGCCGTCGAGCGTGTAGTCGGCGAAGAGCTTGGTCGAGCCGCCGAGGCCGAGGTTGAAGTGGGTCTGCTCGCCGCCGGAGGCGCCCCTGATCCGGATCACCAGGTGGGTCTTGGACGTCAGGTCGACCCCGACGTCACTGCCGAACCAGCCGCAGTTGTCGTAGCGGAGGTTCAGTGCGCCACTGGTGACGACGCCGGAGCCGCCGCCGTCGAGGAAGCAGTTGGCGCCGGTCCACTTGCCCAGGTCGTTCTGCGACGGCCAGGCCGGACTCCCGTTGAAGTCGTCGAGCACCAGCCCCGTGGGAGTGGGGGAGGGCGACGGCGACGGCGACGGAGAAGGCGACGGACTGGGGCAGGGTGAAGGGGAGGGCGAGGGTGACGGGCAGTTGGGGGCGCACTGGCCGACGGTGAAGCTCGTGGCCAGCACGTTGTAGCCACCCGCCGCGTGCCAGGTCCCCGTGTTGGCGAACCTGATCGAGTAGCCGGCCCGCGACCGCAGCCCGGTGGCCTGGTCGGGCAGCCACAGGGCCAGCCGGTAGGTCCCCGGCACCACGTTCGACGGCACGGTCACCGTCTGGGTCGCCAGCGAGTGCGTGCCCGGCGTCCAGCGGCGCGGGTCGAGGCCGGGGACGGCGAGGTCGTACCGCCGGGCGCCGTCGTCGAGCACCAGGAACACCGGGCGCTGCTTGACCGGCCCGGCCCACCCGTCGTTGCCCAGGGTGGCCGAGAAGGTGAGCTGCCCGCCGGGCTGGACCGAGTCGGAGAAGTTCGCGTCGACCAGCCGGAGCCGGTAGCCCATCTTGCGCTTGAGCCGCGTGAACGCCGTCTCGGCCGGGTCGTCCCCCGACGCCGCCAGGTTGGCGGCCTTCCACTTGTTCGTGTTGACCGCCGCGTAGTCCTCGTTGATCTCGGTGAAGTTCAGCTTGGACATCTCGGTCTGGACGTTGACCCCGGCCGCGTCGTTGTAGCCGTCGGAGTTGCAGGTCTCGCCGCCGGTGATGGTGTTGAAGCCGGTGGACGTCATGCGGTCGTACATCCACTGCTTCTTCACTTCGATGTCGAACCAGCCCATCCACGAGTTGTTGTCGTAGGTCCCCATGTCGTTGTAGTCGGCCAGGAAGCAGTCGTTGTGGAAGCCGATCCGGTCCTTCTGCGCCTGGGTGAGCGTGGGCGCGTCCAGCATCTCCTTGATGAAGATCGGATAGCGCATGGCCAGCGGGATCGTCGCCGGGGTCGTCTCCAGGACCCTGGTGACGATGCGGAGGCGGGTGGCGTACTGGTCGTGGTTGAACGGGTCGGAGTAGCTGCCCGTGTGCCACTCGCCCCACGCGCCCAGATAGCCGGTCTCCAGGTGCGCCACCACATCGGCGTGGGCGGTCAGCACCGCGCCGACCTGGGTGATGTGGCCGAGGATCCGCGCCTCGGGCACGGAGGCCCAGCCGTCCCAGGTGTAGGCCGGGCGCAGCACGATCTTCAGGCCGGCCGCGCGGACCGCCGCGAGGCCGCTCGCCAGGTTGTCGAGCAGGGCCTGCGGGAGGGTGTCGGTCCCGGCGTACTTGTCGAGGTGCAGGTAGCTGTGGACCAGGGTGTTGCCGTTCTGCCTGGCCCGGGCGAAGGTGCGGTCGAGAAGGTCGGGGTTGAAGCCGGGGATGGTGGCCGCGTTGACGTAGTCGTTGACGGCGGGATCGTCGATGATCTCGTAGCGGTTGTGGAAGCCGCGCTCGGGGTTGGCGATGACGGTGGCGAAGTCGGCCGGGTAGGTGCGGGTCTGCGCCTCGGCGGTGCCGACGACCAGCCCGGTCACCACCAGGGCGGCCGCCGCGACCACGGCGCTCAGTCTGCGTGACATCATTCGAACCGGATCTCGTCGATGCTGACGGTGGAGTTCCCGCCGTACCAGAAGCCCATGGCGAGCTGGCTCGGCGAGTTGCGGCTGATGCCGTTGGCGGCCATCGGGATGCGGATGTCCTGGTAGGCGGTGGTGATGACCGGGTGCCCGCCGCCGTCGAGCGTGTAGTCGGCGAAGAGCTTGGTCGAGCCGCCGAGGCCGAGGTTGAAGTGGGTCTGCTCGCCGCCGGAGGCGCCCCTGATCCGGACGACCAGGTGCGTCTTGGACGTCAGGTCGACGCCCACGTCGCTGCCGAACCAGCCGCAGTTGTCGTAGCGGAGGTTCAGCGCGCCACTGCTGACGACGCCGGAGCCGCCGCCGTCGAGGAAGCAGTTGCCCCCGGTCCACTTGCCCAGGTCGTTCTGAGAGGGATACGCCGGGCTGCCGTCGAAGTCGTCCAGGACCAGGCCCGTGGAGGCGCCCGCGTCGGTGACGACGGTGACCGTGTTGCTCGCGGGCGACAGGTTGCCGGCGGCGTCCCGCGCTCGCACCGTGTAGGCGTAGCTCGTCGAGGCGGACAGCCCGCTGTCGGTGTACGTCGTCCCGGTGACGGAGCCGACCTGCGTGCCGCCCCGGTAGACCTGGTAACCGGTGACCCCGACGTTGTCGGTCGCCCCGCTCCACGCCAGCGACACCGATGAGGAGGTCTTGCCCGTCGAGGTCAGCGCCGGGGCGGTCGGCGCGGTGCAGTCGCCGGTGCAGGTGCCGCCGCCGGTGCTCACCGAGCCCAGATTGACCCAGCCGTCGGTCCCCTGGTTGGCGTTGGCGAACGACAGGGGATAGGCGGGCCGCCAGCGGTCGATCGTGTAGTCGGACAGCCGCACCGAGGCCGGCCGGTTGCGCAGCACGGTCTGGGTGACCGCCTCCAGCGGATTCCGCACCCGCAGCACCAGCGAGTACGACCCGGCGGGCACCCCCGACGTGCTCAGGTTCGCCGAGAAGTTCACCGGGCGGCCGAAGTCGAGGTACTCGGAGGTGTTCCAGTCGGGGAAGGCGCGGATCCGGAGCGGCTGCACCGTCCGGATGTCCCAGTTCGTGTCCCACGTCTTCACCACGGTGCCCGCGGCGTTCCGCAGCCCGAGCACGAACGTCCACGGGTAGTAGAACGGGGCCACCCCGTCGTTCTGGACGGTCACCCCGACCTTGAACGTCGAACCCGCGGTGGCGTTGAAGTTGGCCTGCGGGATGTGCAGGTTGTAGCCCATCTTGCGGACCCCGGCCGCGACCTTCGGGTCGGTCGGGCTGTAGCCGCCCGCCCCGGTCTGGTTGATCATCCACGAGATGTGGGTGAGCTCGGTGGCCGCGAGCACGTCGTCGACCTGGCCGCCGCCGGCGGGATAGTCGGCGTACAGCGAGCCCTGGATCTCGGGCCGGGCCTCGCCGCCGATCGACTGCTCGGTCCACCGGTTCTCGGTGCCGGTGTCCAGCATGATCTGGGTGAAGGCGTCGTCCCAGCCGTTCATCGACCGGGGCAGCGTCATGCTCTTGAGCTGGTTGCCGCGCCACTCCTTGTAGGGCCACGAGTCGTCGTGGAACCCGATGCCGGCCGACTCGGCGCCCGCCAGGCCGGGGTAGCGGACCTCCAGCTGGAGGTTGTCGAAGGCGGCGTCGTAGGCGTTGATGAGGGTCCGGATCGTGGTGTCGCTCGGCATCAGGTTCGGGTAGCCGTCGGCGGTGTCGCGGTCGTACGGCCACGTGTGCCACTCGCCCCACAGGCCGACCAGGCCCAGTGACATGAAACCGGCCCGGGGGTCGTCGTCGTAGCGGGCCGCGAAGGCGTTGATGAAGCTGACGAACGCGGCGACGACGTCGGGGTCGTCGTAGTCGGGGCTGACGGTGCCCCAGAACCCGTTGGTGCGCAGCGTCGCCTTGCCGTTGAGGCAGGGCGGGATGCCGTTGCCCGGGTGGGAGCCGGTGCCGCCGGGATACTCGACGTAGAAGCGGAAGGCGAGTTGGCGGCCCCAGACGGCGGCCTCGTCGAGGGCCTTCTCGAAGACCGTCCAGTCGAAGACCGAGCAGCTCGACGGGTCCTTCATGACCTCGTTGAGCGCGAAGTAGCTCCACAGGACGCCGCCCGGGAACTTCGCGCCGTAGTCGTCGCCGGGGAACAGGTAGGGCGCGAACCCCTTGAGGGGCTGGCCGACCGGCGTGTTGGCGTACGTGTAGGTGTGCGTGGTCAGCGAGGTGTCGGGGGCCGGGCCGGCGGGCGGCCGGGGCGGCGGGCCGGCGGCGGCCTCGGCGGGGAGGGCCTGGCCCAGGAGCAGGGTCGTGAGGGCGGTCAGGGCGGCGAGCCAACGCTTCATGGGGGCCTCGGTTTTCACATCGAAACCTGGACGTAACGAATTACAAACAGGAATCTTCGATATCGCAACCCTCCGTGAGGTACTTATGATTAGCTCTTGACAAATTTTCGCTAGCCTACATCATTACTGCGATGGCGGGTTGAGAAGAGACGCGGACGGCCGAAGGCCGGTCGTGGCTCGCGCCGTGAATCTGCCCGAAAGACGGGAGCGCGCATGCAGGCGGTTCTGAGGAAGCGCGACGACCGGGTGGCCGGCTGGTTGTTCCTGGTGCCGGTGATCGTCGGTTTCCTGATCTTCTACGCCTATCCGACGGTCCGCGGGGTCTGGTACTCCTTCACCGACTACAGCCTGCTCAACGACCCGGCCTACGTCGGCGCCGACAACTACCGCGAGCTGGTCGGCGACGCGCAGTTCTGGAACGCCCTCAAGGTCACCGCCTACTACGTCGTGGTGAACATCGGCTCCCAGACCCTGATCGCGCTGGGCCTGGCCGCGCTGATGCACCGGCTGACCCGGTCGGTCGTGCTGCGCGCGGCGCT
Source organism: Herbidospora galbida (assembly GCF_005233835.1). Taxonomy (GTDB): domain Bacteria; phylum Actinomycetota; class Actinomycetes; order Streptosporangiales; family Streptosporangiaceae; genus Herbidospora; species Herbidospora galbida. Next base: position 69,865 of record NZ_SZQA01000007.1, read on the forward strand.
GCTCGTGCCGTGGCTGGTGCCGAACGTGACCATCGGCCTGCTGTGGGCCTGGCTGCTCGACCCCGACCTGGGCTTCGTCAACCACCTGCTGGGCGTGGTCGGCATCGACACGACGCTGTCGTTCAACTCACCCACGTGGGCGATGCCGCTGGTCGCGCTGGTCAACAGCTGGGCGTACACGGGATACACGGCGCTGCTGCTGTACGCCGGGATGCTGCAGATCCCGCAGGGGCTCTACGAGAGCGCGGCCATCGACGGCGCGGGAGAGGTGCGGATGTTCCGGTCGATCACGCTGCCGCTGCTGCGGCCGATCATCGCGCTGGTGCTGGTCGTGTCGCTCATCGGGTCGTTCCAGATCTTCGACACCGTCGCGGTCGTCTACGGCGGCAAGGCGCCGATCCCGGAGGCCCGCGTCATCTACTACTACATCTTCCAGCAGGCCTTCACCTACTTCCACATGGGCTACGCCGCCGCCGTGGCGATGGTCCTCGTGCTGGTCCTCGGCGTGCTGACCGCCCTGCAGATGCGGATGCTGCGCGCGTCCCGGTCGGACCTGGGCTGACCGGGCTAAGGAGAGTCCCCCATGCTGAAGCGCGCCTCCTGGCTCGCCCTGGTCGCGGCGCTCGTCGTGACCGTCTTCCCCTTCTACTGGATGATCCGGACGGCGCTCACCCCGGCCGCCGACCTGTTCCGCGACTCGACCGCGCTGTGGCCGTCGAACCCGACCCTGATCAACTTCACCCGCGTGCTGGGCCTGGTCTCCTCCGAGGAGGCCAGGGCGGCGGGCGGGTCGGGCGCCGAGATCGACTTCCTGCTCTACACGGCGAACTCGCTCGTCTACAGCGGCCTGATCGCGATCGTGCAGACGCTGTGCTGCGCGATGGCCGGCTACGCCTTCGCGCGGCTGCGGTTCCCGGGGCGCGACCTGGTGTTCGGGGTCATCGTGGCGGCGCTGATGGTGCCGCCGATCTTCACGCTGCTGCCCAACTTCGTGCTGGTCAAGCAGCTCGACCTGGTCAACACCTTCCCCGGGCTGGTGCTGCCGAGCCTGCTCATGACGCCGTTCGCGGTGTTCTTCCTGCGGCAGTTCTTCCTGTCGATCCCGCGCGACGTCGAGGAGGCCGCGACGCTGGAGGGCATCGGCAAGTGGGGGATGTTCTGGCGGATCGTGCTGCCGATGAGCCGCGGGCCGCTCATCACGATCGGGCTGACGACGATCGTGTGGAGCTGGAAGGACTACCTGTGGCCGCTGCTCGTCGGCAAGGCCGAGGAGACCCGCGTGCTCACCGTCGGCCTGGGGGTGTTCCTGCAGCAGTCGCCGAACCGGGCGCCCGACTGGACCGGTCTCATGGCGGGGTCGGTGCTGTCGGTCGTCCCGGTCCTGCTGCTGCTCGTCTTCCTCGGCCGGCGGCTGGTTCAGTCGCTCAACTTCTCCGGCATGAAGTAGCTCAGCGTCGCGGCGTCGAGCGGCGGCACGTCGAACGGCGTGCCGCCCTCGCGTAGCGACAGGGTGGCGAGGTAGCCGGCCGCGACGCTCATCCGGGCCGCCACCGGCGAGGTGTCGGTGGGGCCGCCGTGCCGGGCGAACCGGAGGAACTCCTCGATGATCGCCTCGTCCGCGCCGCCGTGGCCGCCCGTCGCCTCGGGGACCGCGTACGTCACGTCGGGCTCCCGGTAGGCCGACTGCCCGCTGTTCCAGACCTGGACGACCGAGCCGGGCCCGTCGCCGAGGTTCTCCAGGCGGCCGTGGGTGCCGATGACGGTGTAGTTGCGCCAGTAGTCGGGGCTGAAGTGGCACTGCTGGTAGGCGGCGATGACGCCGTTGTCGAGGCGCATGTTCATGACCGACACGTCCTCGACGTCGATCAGGTGGTGCAGGCCCGTCGACGCCGACGGCGGCCAGGGCCAGTCGCGGAGCCAGCCCTCGGCCGGGGGCGTGCCCGCCGGGCGGCGGTCGAGGGCGCCGTACACCATGAGGTCGCCGAAGGCGCTGACGCGTTCGGTGTAGCCGCCGGCGAGCCAGTGGATCACGTCGAGGTCGTGGGCGGCCTTCTGCAGGAGCAGGCCCGTGGTGCGGCGGCGGTCGGCGTGCCAGTCCTTGAAGTAGTACTCGCCGCCGCGCCCGACGAAGTGCCGCACCCAGATCGTCTTCGGTACGCCGATCTCCCCGCGCGCGATGACCTCGCGCATCAGCCGGACCACGCCCATGTGCCGCATGTTGTGGCCCAGGTAGAGGCGGGTCCCGGTCTCGGCCGCCGTGCGGAGCACCTCGTCGCAGTCGCCGATCGTGATGGCGAGCGGTTTCTCCAGGTAGACGGCCTTACCCGCGCGCAGCGCGGCGATCGCGATCTCGGCGTGGGTGTCGTCGGGGGTGGCGACGAGGACGGCGTCGACGTCGTCCTCCAGGAGGTCGCGGTAGTCGGTGAAGGTCCGCTCCGCGGGGAGCCGGGTCAGCGCCGCCGGGTCGGTGTCGCACACGGCGGTGATCCGGCACCCCCGGCCTGGGCGGTGGGCGGTCGCGGCGAGAGTGGATCGCTGTCCGGCGCCGATCACGCCCAGGCGGAGGTCATGCACGGTTTGTCCTCATATCAGTGGGTTCGGCCCAGGGTAAGCCAGCCGTCCAGGGTCGCGTCCTGACCGGCGTTGGCGAAGCGCAGCGGCAGCCCGTTCCGCAGCGGGTTGGCGACCCGCATGACCAGCGTGTGATCGCCCTTCTTCAGGCCGTGCAGCCGGGTGCTCAGCTCGACCGGGGCGCCGGGCAGGACGCGGGTCAGTTTCCAGGACGTGGTCCACGTCCTGGCGATCCGGCCGTTCCTGACGGCGGCCACCTCGACCGGCCAGTCGTAGGCGAACGGGGCGACGCCGTCGTTCGCGATCCGGACGGACACCTCCGAGCCCCCGATCCGCGCCTCGGTCACCCGCAGCGAGTAGCCCAGCGACTTCGCGGCGGCCAGCGCGGTGTCGTAGGCCGCGCCCGTGTATCCCGGGCTGAAGGCGTAGTGGTTGAGCAGCCACGTCGCGTGGGTCTGCGCGACGCTCCCGGCGAAGTCGCCCTCGCAGCCGCCGGAGAACAGGCAGCCCTGCAGCTCGGGCCGCAGCTCCCCGGCGACGGTGTCGGTCTTCCACTTGTCGGCCGTCCCGGCCTGGTTCATCAGGTCCATGAAGTGCCACCCCGGACCGGGCAGCGTCGAGAAGACGAACGAGTCGTCGTGGTAGCCCATGTCGAGCGCCGCGTTGTCGGCGCCCGGGTAGCGGACCATCAGCCGGGTCTCGTCGAAGGCCGCGTCGTAGGCGCGCAGCACCCGCTGCTGCTGCGCCGGGGAGGCGAACCAGTTCTCGGTGCCCGGGTCGCCGTTGTGCGGCCAGGTGTGCCACTCGCCCCAGAAGCCCAGCAGGCCGAGCTGCACGAACCCGATCCGGGGGTCGCCGTCGTAGCGGCGGCCGAGCGCGGCGATGAACGCGTCGAGCGCGGCGACCAGGCGCGGGTCGTCGTAGTCGGGGGACACGCTCAGGCCGGCGTTGCCGAAGTCGTCGTACGGCCGGGTGAGCAGACCCTGGTCGAGCAGGAACTGCGGGATGCCGCTCGGCCGGGCGGGATAGTCGAGGTAGAAGCGGAACGCGGTCTGGTGTCCCCGGGCCGCGATGGCGTCGAGCCCCTCGTCGAGGGCCCGCCAGTCGAATCGGTGAGGGCCGGTCATCACCGCGTTGAGCGGCAGGTAGAACCACTCCATCGAGTGCGGGAACGTCGCGTAGGCGTCGGCGTACGGGATGAAGCCCTTGAGGGGGTTGGCGGCGGGTTCCTGGCCGGCGGCGAGGGGCCGCCAGCCGGGGTGGGCCTGGGCCGGTGCGGTCAGCAGGACGGCCGTGACCAGGGCGGCCATGAGCATCCGGGCAGGTCGAAGGACCATCGGGCCTCCATCGAGTGACTTATGAGTCAGCCTTGACAAATTTTCGATGCGCCACATCATTATTCGGGAGAGCCACCAAGGCAAGAGGGAACTTTTCTGGCCCCTCGGCCACATCCCCCCAGGAAGAGGTACCTCGATGATCGACAGGAAGCGGGTCGGCGCGGCCCTGCTGTGCGGGTTACTGGCGCTCACCGGCTGCGGCGGCGCGGGCGAGGAGCCGGGGAGCGGTGGCGGGCAGGTCACCCTCGACTACTGGCTCTGGGACGACAACCAGCAGGCCGCCTACCAGGCCTGCGCCGACGCCTTCGCCGCCGCCAACCCCGGCATCACCGTCAAGATCACCCAGACCGCGTGGGCGCAGTACTGGCAGAACCTGACCACCCAGCTCGCGGCCGGCGACGCCCCCGACGTCTGGACCAACCAGGTCTCCTACTATCCGCAGTTCGTCACCAGCCGGCAGATCCTCGACATCCAGCCCTACGTCGACGCCGACAAGGTCGACCTGAGCCAGTACCAGGACGGCCTCGCCGACCTGTGGACCAAGGACGGCAAGCGCTACGGCCTGCCCAAGGACTGGGACACCGAGGCGGTCGTCTACAACAGCGACCTGCTCGCCAAGGCCGGCGTCGACCCCGCCGAACTGGCCAACCTCACCTGGAACCCGCAGGACGGCGGCACGTTCGAGCAGGTCATCGCCAAGCTCACCGTCGACTCGAAGGGGCGGAACGGTCTCGACCCCGCCTTCGACAAGGACGACGTCGCCGTCTACGGCTACCTGCCGGAGTGGAACGACGGCTCCCAGGGCCAGAACGGCTGGGGCGAGCTCGCCGCCGCCAACGGGTTCGTCTACCTCGACAAGAATCCGTGGGGCACCCAGTACAAGTACGACGACCCCAAGCTGATCGAGACCATCGGCTGGTACAAGGCGCTGACCGACAAGGGCTTCGCGCCGAAGTTCGACAAGCAGTCGACGCTCGGCATCGACGCCGTGATGAACTCCGGCAAGGCCGCGCTGACCATCGCCGGTTCCTGGACCATCAACACCTACCTCGGCGAGGGCGCCCAGCAGAAGTTCGCGCTGGCCCCGCTCCCGGTCGGCCCGTCGGGCACCCGCAAGAGCGCCATCAACGGCCTGTCGGACGCGATCTGGGCCGGCACCGAGCACAAGGACGCCGCCTGGAAGTGGGTGAAGTACCTCGGCTCGGCCGACTGCCAGAACACGGTCGGCGACAAGGCCGTGGTCTTCCCCGCCGTCAAGACCGCCACCGACCGCGCGCTGGCCGCCCACAAGGCCAAGGGCCGCGACGTGCAGGTGTACGTCGACTACACCAAGACCCCCGGCGGCACCTTCCTGCTGCCGATCACCGACCACGGCACCGAGATCAGCCAGATCGTGCAGGACGCCCTGCAGTCGGTGATCCTCGGCCAGATCAGCCCCGCCGACGCGCTGACCAAGGCCAACCAGCAGGTCAACGCCCTGTTCGTCTGAACCTTCCCCGGCGGGGCCACCCGGTCCCGCCGGGCCTGCCCCAAAGGCGGATTCCGCTTCCAGTGAGGAGAGACATGCCCCAACTCGTCGACCTGGCGGGCCGCGTCTTCGCGGTCGAACCGAGCGGTTCAGCGCCCGTCGAGCCCGTCGCCGGCGGCCTGATCCTGCCGCCGGGGCGGGTGGCGGTCCTGCACGGTCTCGACGACGCCCTCTTCTACCGGCACGGGCAGAACTCGTGGAGCCCGTGCGGGTGGCGCCGGCTCAGCGAACCCCCGCTGCGGATCGCCAACCCCGAACGCCGCCTGACGGCCGACGACACCGTCTGGGACGACCCGGCCCGCCACCACTCCTCGGCGGTGGCGGCGCTGCAGGGGGCCGACGGGCAGGTGCTGCTGCTCGGCTCGCTCGGCCTCGGCACTCCGAGGCTGGCCGCCGACCACGACACCCTCGCCGGGTGGTGCGAGGAGGACGGCGCGCCGTGGTTCCTGGCGTACGGGCCCGAGCGGGAGGTCTTCGCCTCCTACGCCCGGGAGCTGGCCGGGCGGCTGGGCAGCAGCGACCGGCGGGCGGGCAACGTCTGGTGCACCTGGTACGCCTACTACGAGGGCATCACCGAGGAGCAGCTCGGCAAGGACCTCGCCGGGCTCGCCGGGCTGCCCTACGACGTCGTCCAGGTCGACGACGGGTGGCAGCGGATCGTCGGAGACTGGGAGCCCAACGACAAGTTCCCCTCGGGCATGGCGGCGCTGGCCGGGCGGATCGGCGCGGCGGGGATGCGGCCGGGGCTCTGGCTGGCGCCGTTCATCGCGCTGCCCGGCGCCGAGCCCGACCCGGAGTTCCTGCTCCGCGACGCCGCGGGGAACCCCGTCGAGGCCGGGCACAACTGGGGTTCCGCCTACTGGGCGCTCGACCTCACCCACCCCGGCGTCCAGGAGCACCTACGGGCCCTGATCCACCGGGTGGTGCACGAGTGGGGCTTCACCTATCTCAAGCTCGACTTCATCAACGCGGGGGCGGTGCCCGGGGTCCGGCACTCGGGGGCGGCGCGGGAGCGGGCCTACCGCGACGGGCTCCGGCTGATCCGCGAGGCGGCCGGACCGGAGGTCTACCTGCTCGGCAGCGGGGGCCTGCTGCTGCCCTCGCTCGGGCTGGTCGACGGCATGCGCAGCGGCCCCGACGTCGCCCCGATGTGGGCCAACTACGCCACCGACGACCCCTCCGACGCGATGGCCTACAACGCCGTCGTGAACACCCTCCACCGGCTGTGGCACGCGCCGCTGCTCCAGGTCGACCCGGACGTCGTCTACTTCCGCAGCCGCCTGAACCTGCTGACCGACACCCAGATGGCCTGGCTGCAGGACCTTGCCGCGATCTGCGGCTTCCGGGCGGTCTCCGACCCGCCCTCGTGGCTCAACCCCGCCGAGCTGGAACGCCTCCGCGCCTATCTGACCGACCGGCCGGAGATCGTCCAGGAAAGCCGCTACCGGTTCACCGTCGACGGCCGCGAGGTCGACTTCACCGGGGCGCTGAGTCCCGGCCAGCAGTATCCGATCTCGTGAGGCGACCGGTAGAATTATGCTTTCTCAAAGCGTAATTATTCAGGCAGATTCACGACGCGAGCCACGCTCGGCCTTCGGCCGCCCGCATCTCGCATAGGGGGCAAGGGTGGTCGAAGCGGCCGGAGCCGATGTCAGCAGGCTCCGCGAGCTCAACTCGCTCAGCATCGTCCGGGCGATGCGGGGTCAGCCGCCCGCCACCGTCACCGAGCTGGCGGGCCGCACCGGCCTGTCGCGTCCGGGCACCGACGTCGTCGTGCGCGGCCTGGTGACCGACGGATGGGTGAAGGTCGTCGAACCCGACGGCAGCACCGTCGGCCGCCCGGCCCGCCGTTACCGCTTCAACGCCGACGCGGGGCACGTCTTCGGGGTCGACATCGGCGCGCACAAGATACTCGTGCTGCTGTCGAACCTCGAAGGAGAGGTGCTGCGCAGCCGCCGCATGCCCGTCGACCCCGACGCCGACCCGGCCGAACGGCTCGCGGTCCTCGACGCCGCCATCACCGACTGCCTGACTGAGGCCGGGCTCGAACCCGACCAGATCTGGGCGATCACGGTCGGCGTGACCGGCCCGGTCGACGCCTCGGGCCGGACCTCGTTGTTCACCCCGCTGCCCGGCTGGGCGAGCGTCTCCCCGGCCGACCACCTGGCGGCCCGCTTCGGCTGCCCGATCTCGGTCGAGAACGACTGCAAGCTGGCCGCCGTGGCCGAACGCTGGCAGGGCGCCGCCCAGGACGCCGACGACATCGTCTACCTGCAGGCGGGCATGCGCATCGGCGCCGGCCTCATCATCGACGGCACCCTGCGGCGGGGATTCGGGGGCGCGGCCGGGGAGATCGGCGCGCTGAAGACGCTCCGCTGGTTGTCGGCCCCCTCCCGCCTGGAGAACTGCCCCGGCATGCCCGCCGACGTCCACCCCGACGACAAGGCGGCCTGGGTCTTCGAACGCGCCCGCGAGGGCGACCGCGACGCCCTGACCACGCTGCGGCGCTACGTGAAAGACCTCGCGGTCGGGACGGCGGCGCTCGTGCTGACGCTCGACCCGCAGGTCGTGGTGCTCGGCGGCGGCTACTCGCGGTCGGCCGACCTGATCATCGACCCCCTGGTCGACGAACTGGAGCGGCTCTGCCTGCGGGTGCCGGAGGTCAGGGCGTCGAGCCTCGGCGCCGACAGCGTGGCGCTCGGGGCGCTGCGGATCGCGCTCGACCAGATCGACGCCCAGCTCTTCGCCGACGGGATGCCCGCGCCCCTTAAAACGTGACAAGCCCTTCCCGCCGACGTTGACGACCTCCCACGCCTGTTCTAGCGTCCGAGCAGGATTGAAACGTTTTTGCGGTGAGGTGGTCGACAGTGGTGACGGCTGGACTGCGGGCGCTGCGCATCGAGACGCCTTCCTGGGCCTACGGCAACTCGGGCACCCGGTTCAAGGTGTTCACGCGGAAGGGGGTGCCCCGCGACCCCTACGAGAAGATCGCCGACGCCGCCCAGGTCCACCGCTTCACCGGCGCCGCCCCGACCGTCGCCCTGCACATCCCCTGGGACCGGGTGGAGTCCTACTCGGACCTGGCCGGGCACGCCCGCGCGAACGGCGTGGCGATCGGGGCGATCAACAGCAACGTCTTCCAGGACGACGACTACATGCTCGGCAGCGTCACCAACCCCGATCCGGCGGTCCGCCGCAAGGCGCTACGGCACCTGCTCGACTGCGTCGACGTCATGGACGCCACCGGCTCCGAGGTGCTGAAACTCTGGTTCTCCGACGGCACCAACTACCCGGGGCAGGACGACATCCGCGCCCGGCAGGACCGGCTCGCCGAGGCCCTCGACGCCGTCTACGCCCGGCTCGGCGACCATCAGCGGCTGGTGCTGGAGTACAAGCTGTTCGAGCCCGCCTTCTACGCCACCGACGTGCCCGACTGGGGCACCGCCTACGCCCACTGCCTGCGGCTCGGGCCGAAGGCGCGGGTGGTGGTCGACACCGGGCACCACGCGCCGGGCACCAACATCGAGTTCATCGTGGCGTTCCTGCTGAGAGAGGGGAAGCTCGGCGGCTTCGACCTCAACTCCCGCTTCTATGCCGACGACGACCTGATGGCCGGCGCGGCCGACCCGTTCCAGCTCTTCAGGATCATGTACGAGGTCGTGCGCGGCGGCGGTCTCGACGGCGGCGTGGCCTTCATGCTCGACCAGTGCCACAACATCGAGCCGAAGATCCCGGGCCAGATCAGGTCGGTGATGAACGTCCAGGAGGCGGCGGCCAAGGCGCTGCTCGTCGACCGCGACGCCCTGGCGCGGGCGCAGCGCGAGGGTGACGTGCTCGGGGCCCACGGGGTGTTCATGGACGCGTACGGCACCGACGTGCGCCCCCTGCTGGCCGGGTTCCGCGAGGAAGCCGGCCTGGCCCCCGACCCCATGGCGGCCTACGCCGCCTCCGGCTACGCCGAGCGCATCGCGGCCGACCGGATCGGCGGCCGGCAGGCAGGCTGGGAAGCCTGAGTGCCATGTCACACATCCAGTACGAGGTGGTGTCAAAGCCGTAACCTGATCTTGTCTGTTATGAGAGTTTTCAAGGAGATTTGGGGTACTTCCCGAGTCTCTGGAGGCTCTTCGTGCCACCGTTGCGAGCCGCCCTCGTCGCCGTCGGACTGGTCGTGGCCATCGCCACGCCCGTCCAGGCGAGTGCCGCCCCCGCCATTTCCGTGGAGAACGGGCGCACCCAGCCCGTCTTCTCCTACGCCGACGCGATCCGCGAGTCGGTCCTCGTCGAGTCGACCGTCGACAGTGACTCCGACGGAGTCCTCGACCGCGTGCGGGTCGACATCATCCGCCCCAAGGAGTCGGGCCCCGGGCTCAAGGTCGCGTCGATCATCGACGAGAGCCCCTATTACGACAACTCCGGCCGCGGCAACGAGGCCGAGCGCAAGGTCTACGACGCCGACGGGAACATCGTGAAGTTCCCGCTCTGGTACGACAACTACTTCGTGCCGCGCGGCTACGCCTTCCTCGCCGTCGACATGATCGGCACCACCCGGTCGACCGGCTGCCCCGACGTCGGCGGCAAGGCCGACATCCTGGGCGGCAAGGCCGTCATCGACTGGCTGAACGGCCGCGCCACCGCCACGAAGCTCGACGGCGTCACCCCGGCCGTCGCCGACTGGAGCACCGGCAAGGCCGGCATGATCGGCAAGTCGTACGACGGCACCCTGGCCAACGGCGTCGCGGCGACCGGCGTCGAGGGCCTGGAGACCATCGTCCCGATCTCGGCGATCAGCTCCTGGTACAAGTACCAGCGCATGAACGGCGTGATCTACAACTTCAACTACCAGTCGTACCTCGGCAACGCCGTCGACACCGACCCGGACGCCAAGTGCGCCGCGGTGCGGGCCTACGCCGACGCCAACGACGGCGACGACACCGGCAACTACAACCCCTACTGGGCCGAGCGCGACTACATCGCCGGCACCCTCGGCGACGTCTCCAAGGTCAAGGCCTCGGTCTTCGTCGTGCACACCGTCAACGACCTGAACGTCAAGCCGGACAACTTCTCCGTCTGGTGGGACGCGCTGGCCAAGCAGGGCGTGCCGCGCAAGATCTGGGTCGGCCAGACCCAGCACGTCGACCCGTTCGACTTCGAGGGCCAGCGTGACCGCTGGGTCGACACCCTGCACGCCTGGTTCGACTACTGGCTCGTCGGCGTCGGCAACGACGTCATGAAGCAGCCGCGCGCCGACGTCCAGACCGGCCGGACCGAGTGGATCACCCTGCGCGACTGGCCCGAGCCCGCCGCCCAGAACCACCTGTTCCGCCCGGCCGCCGACGGCACCCTCGGTCTCGTCCAGGCCCAGAACGGTGAGACCGCGACCTTCACCGACGTGCGTCAGTCGGAGAACGCGATGGTCGCCAACATCACCACCCCGGCCGCCGGCCGCATCGCCTTCACCACCAGCGAGCTGTCCAAGGACATCCGGATGTCCGGCACGCCCGAGATCAGCCTCCAGGTGAAGCTCGACAAGCCGACCTCCAACCTCACCGCGCTCCTCGTGGACTTCGGCACCGACGAGCGGATCGCCTGGCGCACCAACCAGGGCATCCGCAACCTGACCACGCAGAGCTGCTACGGCGAGTCGACCGCCGCCGACGACGGCTGCTACTTCGACGTCGCGACCAACATGACGACCGCCCCCCTGGAGATCGTCGCCCGCGGCTGGATCGACGTGCAGAACCGCGACTCGATCAGCGCGTCGAACCCGCTCGCCGTGGGCTCCTACGGCGAGGTCAAGTGGCTGACCCTGCCGCAGGACTACAAGTTCAAGGCCGGGCACCGCATCGGCCTGATCATCGCCGGCACCGACTCGACCTACAGCGGCGAGCCGGCCACCGGCGCCAAGGTCACCGTCGACCTGCAGCGCAGCCGCGTCCGCATCCCGCTCGTCCTGGCCCCCGGTGAGACCATCACCGAGGCCGACGTCCGCGCCCGCCGCGCCGCTCCGTGGGTCGCCCCCGCCGAGCCCGAGTGGCCGGCTCCGGAATACCGCTTCTGGTAGACCGCACCACCCGGCGACGGCCCGGCGGCTTCGTGCCGCCGGGCCGTCCCCTTTTCAGTTGCGGGCCGATCCGTAGCGGGCCGTCCCGGCCCCCGTGACGTGGGCCCAGTAGCGGTCGCCGTACGACCAGTGCCACCACTCCGTCGGATAGTTGACCAGGCCCGCCTCGGTGAGGGCCGTGCCGAGCACCCGGCGGCGCCACCACCCCGACCGGCACCCCGTGGCCCGGCGGCGCCGACGTCGCGACCGCCGACGGCGCGGGCGTGCTCGGCGGCAACATGAGCGGCCTTGTACTACCAGCCCTCCGGCGACGCCGGCCCCGGCACCCTCTACCGCCTGGAGAAGAACGGCCAGGTCTGGACGCCCGCCGAGACCCACCCCCTGAAGTTCCCGACCGGCCTCGGCGACCCCGACGCCGAAGGTGTCACGCTCACCCCCGGCCGGCGTCGCGGGCGGCGTGTTCGTCTCGACCGAGCGCGACAACGGCGTCAGCGGCGTCAGCCGCCCGGCCGTCCTCCGCTTCGACCCGGCCGGCGCGGACGGCACGCTGACCGCCACCAAGGAGTGGGTCCTCACGGCCGACCTCCCCGCGGTCGGCGCCAACCTCGGCCTCGAGGCCATCGCGTGGGTGCCCGACTCCTACCTGACGTCGAAGGGCTTCGCCGACGAGCGCACCGGCGCGGCCTACAAGCCGTCCGACTACCCGAACCACGGCGACGGCCTGTTCCTCGTCGGCGTCGAGGGCACCGGCGGCGTATACGCCTACGCCCTCGACCAGAACGGCACCGCGTTCACCCGGGTCGCCACGATCGCCAGCGGCTTCCCCGGCGTCATGGAGCTCACCTACGACGCCGAGCTCAAGAAGCTCTGGGTCGTCTGCGACGACACCTGCCAGGGCCGCGCCGCCCTGTTCGACGTGAACGCCGTCGGCAGGCTCGCCGCCACGGTCGTGTACGACCGCCCGGCCGGCCTGCCGAACCTCAACGATGAGGGCTTCACCCCGGCCGCGCAGGCCGAGTGCGAGGGCGCCGACGTGGCCCGCCCGCTCCGCGGCGCGAACGTCAACGTCGAGGGCCGCTGCGAGACCTTCTGACCGGTTCACCTCCGAGCCCGTGACCCCGTTTCGCCGGGGTCGCGGGCTCAGCCGTCGACGACGACCCTGGCGTACTCGTAGGCCGTGCGGCCGTTCTCGTCGCCGTAGTGGTAGCGGCCCGTCATGATCTCGCCCGTGGGCGAGAGCGAGGTGTGCTTGCTCTCCTTCATGTCGGCCGTCCAGTGGCGGCCGACGATGCGCAGGTGCTTGCCCTGCCACCGCATCACCTGCGCGTAGTAGACCGTGTATCCCTTCTCGTCGCCATAGTGGTAGCGGCCGGTGAGCGCGTGGCCCTCGGGCACGGTGTACACGCTGTTCGGCTCGTTCACGCGCACCCAGTAGCGCTCCGGGAGCACCTCGACGCGGACGTCGTTGACGTAGATCTGGCCGCAGTAGTACGTCGTGGTGCCGTTCTCGTCGCCGGTGTGCGCCCGGCCGACCAGCATCTGGTGCTCCGGGCAGAAGAAGGTGCTGTTCGACTCCTTGACGGTGCCGATGTGCCCTCCCAGCACTCTGATGGTGTACGTTTCGGCGGCGGCCGGGGCGGCGGACGCCAGGGTCACGGCGGCGACCGCCGCGGACAGGGCCTTCTTGAACATCGTGATCTCTCCCCGTTTTCGTTCGCTTCGACGGGAACTCTGGCGCACGTCGCTTGGGAGCCGGTGGAGACGTTCTTGGAAGCGGCAGGGGAACCGGTTGTCGCGTGTCACAAGTGAGCTTTCGGCGGTGCTCTACCAATGTGAACGTCGTACAGGAGAACGTGCTGGTCGGGAGGGGCGTCGCCGTGGGGTCCGATCCGCCGGTCCGGGCCGACCTGGAGCAGGTGTTCCGGGCCGCCTATCCGCGCGTCGTCGCGGTGGCCGCCCGCGTGCTCGGGTCGCGGGACGAGGCGGAGGACGTCGCCCAGGAGGTCTTCCTCGCGTTCGGCCGCTCCACGGTGCCCGCCGGGGAGGCGACCGGCTGGCTGTCGGTGGCCGCCGCGCACACCGCGCTGAACCACCTCCGGTCGGGCCGCAGACGGACCGCCCGCGAGGAGAACGCCACCGGCGAGACCGTCGCCCCCGACATCGCCGACGCCGTCGTCACCCGCGACGAACGCCGCCGCGTCCGCGAGGCCCTCGCGCGGCTGCCGCGCCGCCAGGCGGTCGCCCTGGTCCTGCGGCACAGCGGCCTCAGCTACGCCGAGGTCGCCGCCGCCCTCGATCTGTCTCCCGGCAGCGTCGGCACGATCGTGCGACGGGCCGAGTCCGCTCTGCGCAAGGAGTTGAACCGTCATGCGCCATCCGACTGACGGCACGCTGCGCCGGCTCCTCGACGAGCCGGACGGGGTCGCCGACGCCGACCGCGACCACATCGCCCACTGCCCCGCCTGCCAGGAAGGACTGAACGTGGCCCGGGACGACGCCGCCTTCGCCGCCACCGTCTTGCACGCCGACGCCGAGGTGGACGCCGAGGCGGACGTCGACCAGGCGTGGACCCGCTTCTCCACCCGGGCGCCGGCGGGGAGGGCGACCGTCCTGAGCCGCTGGCGCTCCCGCCTGCGCAGTCCCGTCGTCGCCATCGCCGGGGCGGCCGTCCTGGTGACCGGCGCGGGGGCGGCCGCCGCCGCCGACTGGCTGCAGATCTTCCAGGCCGAGCGGGTCGCACCGGTCACCGCGCCGCAGGCCGAACTGGCCAAGATCCCCGAACTCGACGAGTTCGGCGACCTCGTCATCACCGACGAGATCTCGGTACGCCGCGCGCAGGGCGTCGCCGCCGCCCAGGAGGCCTCGGGCCTGACCCTTCCGGCGGTGGCCGAACTCCCGCGCGGGGTGGGCGGCGAGCCCTCCTACTTCGTCGTCGCCAAGGCCGGCGGCACGTTCACCTTCCGCGCCGACACGACCGCGCGGACCGCCGCGAAGGCGGGCGCGACCGCCCCGCCGGTGCCGCCGGGGCTCGACGGCAGCCGGTTCCGGCTGTCGGCCGGGCCGGGCCTGGCGGCGGTGTGGGCGTCGGACCACGAGATCCCCGCCCTGGTCGTCGCCCGGATCACCGCGCCCTCGGTCTACTCGGCGGGCGTCCCCTTCACGACCGTCCGCGACTACCTGACGTCGCTGACCTTCATCCCCGACGACGTCGCGGCCCAGCTGCGCGGTTTCTCCGGCGAGGGCACCCTGCCGCTGTTCTCCGCCGTCGAGGAGAAGCAGACCTCCGTCACCGACGTCGGCGGACACCCCGCCACGCTCGTCCAGAGCGGCTCCATGGTCGGGGTCGTCTGGGTGGCGGACGGTGTGGTCAACGCGGTCGCAGGTTCGCTCACCGCCGACGAGGTCCTGAGCGTCGCCCGGGAGCTGCGATGAACGCCGTCTGGGCCTCCGGCCTGCGCAAACGCTACCGGAAACGGACCGCCGTCGACGGGGTCTCGTTCTCGGTCGCCCGCGGCGAGGTGCTGGGACTGCTCGGCCCGAACGGCGCCGGCAAGACCACCGTCATCAAGATGATGCTCGGGCTGGTCCGCCCCGACGCGGGCGAGGTCATGCTCCTCGGACGGCCGGTCGCCGATCCGCGGGCCCGCGCCAGGGTCGGCTACCTGCCGGAACTGTTCCGCTACCAGCCCTGGCTCAGCGCGAAGGAGGTCCTGGACCTGCACGTCAGGCTCGCCGGGGCCGACGTGCCGGAGCGGGATCGCCGCGACACCCTCGGCCTGGTCGGCCTCGCCGACCGGGCGGGCGACCGCGTGGGCGGGTTCTCCAAGGGTATGCAGCAGCGCCTCGGCCTGGCCGTCGCGCTCGTCGCCCGCCCCGAGTTCGTGGTGCTCGACGAGCCGACCAGCGCGCTCGACCCCGTGGGCCGGGCCGACGTACGCGACATCCTGCTGTCGCTGAAGGAGCGCGGCGTGGCCGTGCTGCTCAACTCCCACCTGATCGGCGAGGTCGAACGGGTCTGCGACCGCGTCGTCATCCTCGACCGTGGCCGGGTCGCCGCCTCGGGCACCCTCGCCGAGCTGCTCGGGGGCCGGGAGGTGCGCCTCCGGCTGGAGAAGGTCACCTCCGAAGCGGAGGAACGCCTGCGGCGGGCCGGGCCGGTGAACCGTGACGGCGACCTGTTCACCGTCGTCGATCTGGAGATCGACCTGATCCCCGACCTCGTGGCCGACCTCGTCACGCTCGGCGTGCGGATCCACTCGGTCGAACCCGGCCGCGTCAGCCTGGAAGACCGCCTGCTCGACATCCTCGGAAGTGAACGATGATCGTCCTCACCTTCGCCGCCCTCACTCTCCGCGAGGCCGCGCGCCGCAAGGTGCTGCGGGCGCTGGCCGTGCTCACGGTCGTGCTGCTGGCCCTGTCGGCGTGGGGTTTCCACACCCTCGTGACCAAGGAGTTCGACGGCGCCCAGCTGACCACCGGCGAACTGCGGCTCATCGCCTCCCAGCTCCTCAACCTGGTCATGTTCGGCCTCAGCCTGATCGCCGCCCTCGGCACCGCCTTCCTCGCCGGCCCGACCGTCGCCGGCGAGGTGGAGTCGGGCACCGCCCTGGCGATTTTGGCCCGCCCGATCAGGCGCTCGACCGTCCTGGTCGGCAAGTGGCTCGGCCTGGTCGCCTTCGGCGGCGGCTTCATCGCCCTGGCCGGGCTGGCCCAGTTCGTGATCGTCTACGCCACCACGGGCTACTGGCCCTCCGACCCGGTCACCGGCCTGGCGCTGCTCGCCTTCCAGACGGCCGTCCTGCTCACCCTGGGCCTGCTGTTCTCCACGCTGATCTCGCCGATGGCCTCCGGCGTGGTCGCCGTCGGCCTGTTCGGCGCGACCTGGATCGCGGGCGTGGTCGGGGGAGTGGGCCGCGGCCTCGGCAACGACAGCGTCGCGGCCGTCGGGACGGTCTCCCAGGTCCTGCTCCCGACCGACGGGCTGTGGCGCGGCGCGATGTACGCCTTCCAGGACCCGGCCGCGCTGCTGGGATTCGGCGGCCCGGCCGTCAAGGGAGGCTTCCCCTTCCTGAGCGACGCCCCGCTCACGTGGGCCTACCTGGCGTGGACGATCACCTGGACCGCCGTGGTGCTGGGCCTGGCCGCCCTGCTGCTCAGACGCCGCGATCTGTGAACCCGCGCAGGTCACAGGGACTTTTTGCGGAGGTGAACGAAGGATTTCACCTCGCCGAAACCTACGTCCGGTCCGGGGCCGGATAGTGTCTCTGCATTCTCGACAACGTTGATCCCTTCATCGGCACCGCGGCCACCGACCTGCCCCCGGCGGGCGGCCTGGCCGCCACGTGGTGGTGGCCGAAACCGCAGGTGGGCAACACCCACCCCGGGGCCACCTCACCCCTCGGCATGGTCTCGGCCTGTGCCTACTCCGGTGCCTACCCGACCGGTTACGGTCGTTACGCCAAGAACACCGAAGGCGTGCCCGAGGAGATGTTCGACCGTCTCCAGGCCAGCGGGTTCACCCACTTCCAGCAGTCGGGCACCGGCGCGATCCGCAAGTACTACAACTACGTGCGGGTCACCCCGATGGTGCAGCCCCTCGACGACCTCGGCCAGTCGTGGTCGCTGGCCGACGAGGAGGCCTCGCCCGGCTACTACGCCGCCACCCTCGACACCGGCATCCGGTGCGAGGTCACGGTCGGCCAGAAGGTGGCCGTCCACCGCTACACCTTCCCGCAGCACAGCAGCGCCCGCGTGGTCGTCGACCTGTCCTGTGGCGGGCTCGCCATCGACCTCGGCCGCACCGTCCCGCTGCGGGCGCAGGTCGAGAACATCGGCCACGGCCAGGTGCAGGGCACCGTGGTCATGGAGGGCGTGCCCCTGTCGGTGTACGTCGACGTCGACGCCCCCGGCTGGCGGCAGATGCTCTGGTACGACCGCCGGCTCATCGACGGCGGCACCCGGCTCGACTTCGACAGCATCCGGCACACCACGCTGCGCCCCTTCGGCATGCTCTACATGGGCCCCACGCGGGCCGGGCAGACGATCGAGGTCCGCATGGGCTTCTCGCTGCGCGGCTGCGACCAGGCCAAGCGGAACCTGGAGCGCGAGTGCGGCCTCGGCCAGCCCTCCTTCGAGATCGTGAAGCTGCGCACCCGCGCCCGCTGGGCCGACCACCTCGACCGGGTCAAGGTCGACGGCGGCACCCCGGCCCGCCAGACCGTCTACGCCACCGCGCTCTACCACTCGCTGATCAAGCCGTGCATCGTCGACGACGAGAGCCCGTTCTGGCCGAGCAACGGGCCCTACGCCTTCGACGTCTGCACGATGTGGGACATCTACAAGACCCAGCTCCCGCTGCTCATGGCCATCGCCCCCGACCGCGCCTCCGGCCTGCTCGAATCGCTGATCCGGGTCTGCGAGGAAGAGGGCAACTTCCCGATCGGCTACCGCATGGCCCGCGGCGCCGACCGGTTCTTCCGCCAGGGCAGCGCGCTGGCCCACACCGCGCTCGCCGACGCCCACGCCCTCGACCTCGACGGCATCGAGTGGAGCTGGGCGCTCGTCCACATGGCCGACGACCTGCGCCGCATGTACGGCGAGGACTTCTTCGAGCACGGCGTCGTCCACCCGATCACGCACACCCTCGACCTGGCCTACGGCCACCACCTGACCGCCCAGCTGGCCCGCGCGCTCAACGACACCAGGCTCGCCGACGACCTGGCCCGCCGCGCCCACGGCTGGGTCAACGCCTTCGACCCCGGCACCGGCCTGCTGCGCGACTCGGAGTTCTACGAGGGCGGCAAGTGGAACTACTCGTTCCGGCTGCTGCACGACATGGCCGCCCGCATCGCGCTGGCGGGCGGCGACGCCGGCTTCATCGACAAGCTCGACCGGTTCTTCGGCTACGGCGCCGCCCCGGTCAAGCAGGCCGGCCGGCGCCCGCAGCCGGTCGAGATGGCCGCCGGCTACGCCCTCAACCGGTTCGAGGGCCTCAACAACGAGCCCGACATGGAGGCCCCGTGGGCCTACCACTACGCGGGCCGTCCCGATCGCACCGCCGAGGTCGTCCACTCCGCGCTCACGTGGCAGTTCGGCACCGGCCCCGGCGGCCTGCCCGGCAACGACGACTCCGGCGGCCTGAGCTCCTGGTACATCTGGGCCTCGCTCGGGCTCTTCCCGGTGGCCGGGCAGAACCTCTTCCTCATCAACGCGCCCGCGTTCGAACGGGCCGCGCTGCGGGTAAGAGAAGGCGAGTTCGTCATCGAGACCAGCGGCCTCAGAGAGGCGCCGATCAGCTCCGACGGCGCCGAGCATGAGCCCCCGGTCCAATACGTCCAGTCGGCCACCCTCAACGGCCGTCCACTGGATGCGGCCCACCTGACTGCCGCGACCGTCCATCGGGGCGGCAGACTGCACCTGCGACTCGGCCCCGAGCCATCGGGATGGGGGCGGGGTGTCCGCCCGCCGTCCCTGTCCGATTCCCCTGCGCTATCGGAGGAGACTCGATGACCCACCCCCGTCGCCGCCTTGTGATCGTGGTCAGGGCCGACCCGGTCATCTGCGGCCATTCCGGCGAGGCCCGCAACCTCGCCGAGGTGGCCCTTACCCGTGGATATGACGACGTCAGGCTGCTGACCTGGCCCATCGCGGCCCTCCAGGCCGCCGGGCTGCCGTTGAAGCCGCTCGACCGGCTGCTGCCGTACAGCCCCGGCATCACCGTCGAACGGCCCGAACCGGTCGGTGACTACCGGGTGCCCGACGGCCGTCACCTGGCCGGCCTGACCGGGCGTCTGGTCGAGCTGCTGGCCGAGCCGGTGCCGACGACCTGCCTGTCGATGTACATCGTCCCGCACGCCAACGTCGTGCTCGACGCCGTCAACGCGGCCAGGGCGGCGGGGTTCAACCCTGACGTCCGGACCATCGTGAAGGCCGTCGGCTCCGACGTCACCAACGTCATCCGCAACTGCCTGCGCGACAACCACTTCGGGGCCGCGACGGCGCTGTTCACGACGTTCCTGGCCAACGACGAGGTCGTGGCCGTGTCCGACTACACCCGCGACGAGATCATCGACGCGGCCGAGCAGGTCGACGCCCACGTCGGCACCACGTTCGCCGAACAGTGCCGCCGCCGGGTGACGGTCAGCTACCCGCCGATCGACTCCTCGGCCTTCCTCGACCCCGACCCGGCGCTGGTCGACGCCGCCCTCGCGCACCGAGGCCTGGAACGCGACGGCTACCTGCTGTTCCTGTCCCGGGTCACCCCCGCGAAGGGCATCTTCGACCTGCTGGCCGCCTACCGGCAGGCCCGCAGCCGGGAGAAGGTCAAACTCGTGATCGCCGGCACGGGCACCGCGCTGGCCCAGGTCCAGGCGATCGCGGCGGCCGACGAGCACGTCGTCGTCCTCACCGACGTCGACGACAACGAGAAGCCCCTGCTCATGCGAGGGAGCGCGGCCTACGTGCTGCCGACCAAACCCGAGCCCGACTTCGTCGAGACGTTCGGGATCGCCCTCGCCGAGAAGATGCTGGCGGGCGGCGGCCCGATCATCACCACCGACACCGGCGGAACCCTCGAGGCGGTCGGCGACGCGGCGATCATCGTCGACCAGGGCGACGTCACCGGCATCGCGGCGGCGATAGACCGGGTCGTGCTCGACATGAACGGAACCGAACGCCGCGAGATGGAACTGCGGGCCCGCGAGTGGGCCATGCAGTTCGACCGCGCGGCCGTCTTCGACGACCTGTTCCCGGAGACGGCCCTCCGCCGGAGCGCCTGATCGCGATCGACACCGGCCCGGACGGATCACTTGCCGTCCGGGCCGGGCTATTTCAGCGGCAGGACCGCCCGCACCGTGAAGCCGCTCTTCGCCGGGCCGGCGTCGAGGGAGCCGTGGAAGAGGGCGGCCCGTTCGCGCATGCCGATCAGGCCGTGGCCGCCCGGGACGTGCGGCGCGGGCCGGAAGCCGTCGCGGGGCCCGTCGTCGGTGACGTCGAGGCGCAGTTCGCCCGGACCGTGGTCGATCGTGACCGTCACCCGGGTCGGCCCGGCGTGCTTCAGGGTGTTGGTCAGCGCCTCCTGGACGATCCGGTAGGCCGACAGGTCGAGGCCCGCCGGCAGCGGCCGGGGGTCGCCGGTCACCTCGACGGTCACGTCGAGCCCGGCCGTCCGCGACTGGTCGACCAGATCGCCGACGCGGGCCAGGCCCGGCTGCGGGAGCCGGCTGTCGGGGGCGGGGCCGCGCAGCAGGTGGAGCATGCGCTGGAGCTCCTCGACCGCGCCCCGGCCGGTCGCCTCGATCTGGGTCAGCGCATCACGCTCCGGGCCCAGCTCGGCGGGGAGCCGGCGGCGCAGGCCGCCCGCCTGCATCACCATCATGCTGACGCTGCTGGCGACGATGTCGTGCAGCTCGCGGGCCAGCCGGGCCTGCTCCTCGGCGACGGCCTCCCGCACCAGTTGCTCGCTGCGCGCCACCACGGCGTCGGTGCGCTGTTCGGCGCGGCGGGCCAGCACCTGGTAGCGCCGCACGCCGACCCCGGCGCCGCCCGCGATGGCCGACATGCCGGCCGCGATGGCGTACTCGGCGAACTCGGCGCCGCCGTAGGTCAGGCCCATGGTGGCGACGAAGACGACCGTGGCCGCCACCCCGAACAGGGCCTGCCCGCTGCGCAGCCGGGCCTGGCTGAGGACCGTGAACAGGAAGACCAGCTCGGTCAGCCACTGCCAGGCGGCGGCGTCCTCCAGGGTGAGCACGAAGACCGCGCCGGACACGACCGTGTAGACCGCCATGGTCCAGATCGGGGCGACGCGGCGGAACAGCACCAGGATCGCCGTGGCGATCCCGCCGGCCACCCACAGCGCCGGGACCGGCCGCTCGGCCAGCTCGGTTCCGCCGGTCAGCTCCTCGATGAGGGCGAACAGCCCGACCGCCGTGGCCACCAGGCCGTCGGCGGCGTTCAGCCGGGTAGCGTGCACGAGATGAGCGTAGTGTGCGCTTCGTCTCAGATGAGCAGTTCGTCCAGCACGCGGGGGGCGAGCCCGAACGCGGTCGTCATGCCGATGCCGGAGGTCACCGAGACGACCCGCACGCCCGGCATGGGGGAGACGTCGAGGAAGGGCCGACCGGCCGAGGCGTAGACGCCGCGCCAGCGTTCGCGCACCTCCAGGCGGGGCACTCCGAGCAGGCGGGCCGTCTCGCGGAGCACGAGGCGGTCGAGCTCCTCGGCGTTGAAGGGGTCGAGCGTCGTCGCGTAGTGGTGGGTGTCGCCGATGGTGAGATCGCCGCCGGGCCGCTGGGTGAACATCAGGTTCAGGCCCGCGTCCACGAGCGGCGCGCTCTCGGCCTCCAGCCGGGCCCGGACCGCCTTCAGGCCCGGCAGCGCCGCGAAGCCGTCGTAGCGGAGCATCGAGAACCCGGTCAGCACCGCCGGAGCGATCTCCCTCTGGCAGGGGTCGGCGACCCGCAGCATGTGGAGGGCGCAGCGGCGCAGGCCGTACAGGGAAGAGAGCCCGGGGAAGTGCCGGTCGACGTCGTGCCCGACGCAGACCACCACGGCGCCGGCCTCCAGCGGTCCCCGTGAGGTGCCGACCCGACCGGGCTCGACCGTGTGGACGGCGGTCTCCCAGTGGAAGCTCACTCCCTGTCCGGCCAGCCACCGGGCGACGGCGGGCGCGGCCTCGCGGGGGTCGACCCGGACGTCCATGGGGAACCACGCCCCGCCGAGGCTCCGGATCCCGGTCCGGTCGGCCACCTCCCGGGAAGTGAGCGGCACGACCTGGTCGCCGCGCTCGCGGGCGAACTCCTCCAGCACGGCCGTCTCGTCGTCGTGCCGCGCGACCAGCACCGTGCCCGACTCGCGCAGCCAGAACCCGGCCTCGCGGGCCAGCCGCACCCAGGTGGACCGGGCCTCCAGCGCGTAGTCGAGCGCCGCCCCGGCCTGCGCGGTCACGCACCCGTGGCCGAAGTTGCGGACCGACGCGCCGGTCGCGTGCCCGTCCCGTTCGACGACGGCGACCGACAGCCCCCGGCGCACCGCCTCCACCGCGTGCGCCAGCCCCACGATGCCCGCGCCCACGACCACCAGGTCCACCCGACTTGTCATAACAAGTAGGGTAGCCACATGGACGAGCCCCTGCACCAGCGCATCGCGGCCGACCTCCGCCGCCGCATCGCCGGCAACGACCTGCCGATCGGCGCGGCGCTGCCGTCGGAGTCGCAGCTGTGCGAGCAGTGGGGCGCGTCGCGGGCCCCCGTCCGGCAGGCGCTGGCCGCCCTGCGCGCGGAGGGCCTGATCGGCGGCGGCCAGGGCAAACCGCCGGTGGTCCGCTCGACGGCGGTCAGCCAGCCGTTCGAGACGTTCCTGTCCTTCTCCCGCTGGGCCCGGGAGCTGGGCCGCACTCCGGGCCAGCGCACCCTGGAGATCGCCCGCCGCGCCGCCTCACCCGAGACGGCCGGGGCGCTGTCGCTGCCCGAGGGCGACCCGGTCGTCGAACTGCTGCGGCTGCGCCTGCTCGACGGCGTGCCGGTGATGGTCGAACGCACCACGTTCGTCTGGCCGGTCGGCCGCCTGCTGTTCGACCACGACTGCGACTCGGGCTCGATCTTCGCCTTCCTGACCGCCCAGGGCGTCGACCTGGCCCGCGCCCGCCACGTCATCGACGCCGTCGGCGCCGACCCCGTCGACGCGGACCTGCTCGACATCCCTCCCGGGACGGCCCTGCTCCGCGAACGCCGCCACACCACGTCGGCCGCCGGTGAGCCGATCGAGTACTCCGACGACCGCTACCGGCCCGACGTCGTCTCCTTCACGATCGAGAACTCCCAGCAGGCCAGACCGGCCCTGCTGCGCACCCGAGGACAGGTGTCATGATCGAACTCGTCGTCCTGGACGTCGCCGGAACGACCATCGAGGAACACGGCTGCGTGTACGAGGCCCTGGAGGCCGCCGTCCGCACCGCCGGCGCCACCCCCACGACGGAGGAGGTGCACCGCTGGATGGGCGCCGGCAAACGCGAGGCCATCGCGGCCCTGCTGGGCGAGCCCTCGGAGGCGGCCTACCGGGACTTTCGCGCGAGGCTGGCGGCCCTGTACGCGTCCAAGCCGCCCTATCCGCTGCCCGGAGTGGCGGAAGCGGTGACCCGGCTGCGGGCCGGGGGAGTGAAGGTGGCCCTGACGACGGGCTTCGACCGCGAGGTGACGACGGGCCTGCTGGAGTCGGTGGGCTGGACCGGCTTCTTCGACGCGGTGATCTGCGTGGATGACGTCCCGGCGGGCCGCCCCGCCCCTTACATGATCTTCCGCGCGATGGAGGCGACGGGGGTGACCGACGTCCGCAGAGTCCTCATCGCCGGCGACACGGTCAGAGACCTGGAGGCGGGCGCCAACGCGGGGGCCGCGATCGTGGTTGGCGTGCTGACGGGGGCGCAGGACGCGGCCGGTCTGGGTGCGGCCGCGCACACCCACCTGTTGGCGGGGGTGGCGCAGATCCCGGATCTCGTGCTGCCCAATTGACGGCATACAGAGGACAAGGAGGCCACGCAGCTGGTCTACTAGACGTATGCAGACGAGAACAATGCGCCTCATGAGCGCAGACAAGTGGACGGAGACCCTGACCGACTTGGCAGAGGCCATCCGCACATCGGAGATCCCCGGCGACCTCGGGATCACCCAGGTCACGCTGGAGCCCATGGTGGACTCCGAGGGCGAAGACGGCCTGTGGGCCCACATCGTCATGGACGGCGTGGGCGACGACGGCTGGGACCCCATGATGTGCCACGCCCTGAGCCTGAGCAGCAACAGGCTGGCGGCCGAACACGGGCTCGACCACTACGTCTTCACCAGGTTCTACACCCGGCAGGACTGGGCCGAGAGGGACCTCGTCGAAGACGGCGACGACGAGGCCGGAACGGACGACGCGTGAGGCGGATCATCAGGGCAGACGACTACCTCGACCTCGCCGACCAGATCGCGGGCCGGTCCGTCGGCCCGGGGCGCCCCCGCCCGGCGCATCTGCGGCGGGCCACCTCGACCGCCTACTACGCCGTGTTCCACGAACTCGTCGGCCAGGGCACGCGGCGCGCGGTCGGAAGGGGCCGGGACGATCACCGGCACACCATCAGCCGCTGGTACGCCCACGGCAACTTCCGACAGACCGCCCGATGGGTGACAGCGATCGCGGCCAGGAAGAGTGCGCCCGAGGCGGTGACGGGGCTGCTCAGCGTGAACGGCCGCGTCGACCCTGACCTCGTCCTGGTCTCGGACTCGTTCGGGGAACTCCAGGCGCTCCGGCACGTCGCGGACTACGACCCCGGCTACGTCGCGGTCCGGGCGGCCACCCTCAGCCATGTGAGCAGGGCGAGGACGGCCGTCGAGGCGATCCGCCGGCTGGACAAGGGCGACGTCCACGAGTTCGACATGTTCCTGCTGCTGTCGCTCGGAGGAGAGCGGATGGTCAGGAACTCCTGACCGTGCTCACCTGAACGGGTTCCGGTTCGTCGCTGTCAGATAGAGGGGAAAGAAAGCCACCCACAGGATCAGACAGCCGACGAACCACGCTCCCGGAGCGTCGACCCGCATCACCCCGTCGCCGTTAGCGTGGTCATAAGTGCTGATCTACGGTCTGAGGTGATCTGGTGGAGGAGGAACTTCGCGCGCTCGAACCGATCTTCCACCGGGCGCCCGCCGGGGCTGACCGCGCGTTCTTCGAGGTCATGATGGCCGTCGACTTCTTCGAGGTCGGAGCCTCCGGACGGCTCTACTCGCGGGAGTTCGTGCTCAGCACGCTGGCCGAGCGGCACTCCCGTCCCCACGACGACCCGTGGACGATCACGGAGTTCACCGCGCGCCGGCTCGAAGGCGACACGTGGCTCGTGACCTACCTGCTCGACCAGGCCGGGCGGGTCAGCCGCCGGTCGACCGTCTGGACGCGGACCGCCGACGGCTGGGTCGCGCGCTATCACCAGGGGACCCTCGCATGACCGCCACCGAACTCGCCGCCCATCTCGCGTCTCTGGGCATCGACGTCCACTCCATCGGACGTGACCTCGACGAACGCTACTGTCTCGTCGAAGCCTCTGACGGCTGGCACGTCTACTACAGCGAGCGCGGCCAGAAGTCCGGCCTGCGCGTCTTCCGCGACGAGGACGCCGCCTGCCGCGCCCTGCTCCGCGACGTCCTCGCCGATCACGGGGTTCAGGCGCGCCTGCGGACCTCGGGGAACTCCGGTTCGGGCGTCTGACGGCCGCGCAGGTGCCGGTCGAGGAACCACGCCGTGTACGCCCGGGTGATCTCGATCGCCCGCGTGCCGTCGAGCGGCTGGGACGGCAGGCCCACCTGCCCCCGGAGCAGCGCGTAGTCGGTGAACGACGAGTGGTCGGTGCCCGTCACCTCCAGCCACGTCTTCGGCTTCGCCTGGACGGGCGGCCAGGTCGCGTCGATCCGGACGGCGCCCATCAGCAGGACCGGCCGGTCCAGCGGCGGCGCGTCGGGCAGGAGGCTGCCGTCGAAGTTCACGGCGGCGCGGATCGACGGGCGCGCGGCCAGCGTGTGGACGGCGGCGTTGCCGCCCATCGAGTGGCCCGCGACGGCGACGCCGCCGACGCGGAACCGCTTCTTCAGCTGGTCGATGACGAACGTCAGATCCCTGACTCTTCCGGCCGAGACCTGCGCGCCGAGTTCCTTCGTCTGCTGGCGCTCGCAGACCACGCAGGTCGTCGTGTGCCCGTCGGGGAAGGTCGTGCCGACCGACTCGTAGGTGTGCTCGACCGCCGCCACGAGGTAACCGCGGCTGGCCAGGTCTTCGCCGAGCGACGTCAGGGTGGCCCGGGGGAAGGAGAAGCCGGGCGACAGCACCACGAGGGGCAGGGTGCGCCGGACCATCGGCGCGCCCGACCGGGCATGGGTGCGGGTCGTGGCCAGCACTCCGGGCGGGATGTCGTCTGCCCCCGGGACACGGGCCAGGATGTTGGCCGATTCGGCCGTGGTGACGTACCGGAACCGCTTGCCCTTCGAGGACAGTGCCGGATACCAGACCGTCACCATGAGCTGTCGCGGACCGGACGCGGGCACCCAAGGATCTGAGCGTGACTTGTCCATGAGATGGAGCGAGAGCGCGCCGACCGGGTGAGGTCCGGTGGGGGCGGGCAGAGCGGGCGTGGGAGCGGTGACGAGGCCGGCCACCAGCGCGCCGACGGTGAGGATGTTCATCGCCCCACCGTTCCGCGCCGCCGCCACC
This sequence comes from Herbidospora galbida, assembly GCF_005233835.1. Taxonomy (GTDB): domain Bacteria; phylum Actinomycetota; class Actinomycetes; order Streptosporangiales; family Streptosporangiaceae; genus Herbidospora; species Herbidospora galbida. The sequence continues at coordinate 96,593 of NZ_SZQA01000007.1, forward strand.
CGGCGTCAGCGCGGAAGGTCAACCGGCGCTACCGACTTCCGGCGGAGGTCGCCGCGACCAGAAGACGGTGGCCCGGCATCAGTTCCTCGGGCATCGCTTCGGCGGGGAACCAGCCCGCCTCCAGGATCTCGGTCGGGTCGAGCGCCAGCGTCCCGCCGAGCAGTTCGCCCTCGTAGGCGATCTCGACCCGCAACCGGAACCCGCTCTCGACCCGCACCAGCCGGTTGACCCGGGCCTTCAGCCCCGTCTCCTCCATGACTTCGCGGACGACGGTGTCCTCGAACGTCTCGCCGCGCTTGGCGTAGCCGGTCGGCAGGCCCCACTGGCGGCCCTCGGGCCAGAAACGGTGTTTCAGCAGCAGGACCCGCCCGTCGTCGTCACGGATGACGCCCACCACCCCGACCATGAACGTCGCCTGCGACAACCAGAGCAGGCGCCACTGCACCGCGCCCCCGATCGCCCGCCAGACGGTCGCCGCCAGACTTCTCAAGGCTGCCATCGTTCCGTTCTACACCACCCCGGCACCCGCCCCCGGAGGCCGCCGCGCCGCACTCCACGCTCGACCACCTGCTGAACGGCGACGAGTGGCACCGCTCATGCGACCCCCGCCCTTATGGACGAGAGCTTGCGCCGCGTGGGCGTCAGGGCGTGTCGGGGGCGATCTTGACCGCTGCCATCACGCGGTCGTCGAGGACCGTCTCGGTGCCGTCGAACGCGGGGACCACGCGCGGGCTCGCCACCAGCGGGATGGGCCGCCACTCGGCCGGATCGAGCACGGCCAGGATGTCGAAGTGGTCGACGACCAGCAGCGTGCCACCGGGCCGGACCGCCGCCGCCAACTGGGGCACGACATCCTCCAGCGCGTGGACGTAGTTGGTGCAGACCAGGTCGTATCCCTCGGCGGGGGCGGTCCAGGCGGTGAGATCGGCCTGCTGCCAGGTGATCCTGCCCGCGACGTCGGGACCTTCCTCCTCCGCGAGGTTGCGGGCGTGGTCGAGGGCCACCGAGGAGATGTCGATCGCCGTCACCTCCCATCCCCGGCGCGCCAGCCAGACCGCCTCGGCGCCCGGCCCGCATCCGGCGTCGAGGACCCGGCCCGGGGTGAGCGATTCGGCGACGTCGAGCAGGTAGGGGTTGGGCTCGTGCCGCAGGGCGGCGGGGTCGGAGGTCCGGTACTTGTTCTCCCAGAAGTCCCGATCGAACACCTCGTCGTGATCGGGATGCGCGCCATGCCCGCGACCGGCCTCGTGGCCGTGGTCTTGCATGCGCCGGTCGTCGCGGTCGTGCTTCTTGCTGTGCTCATGCCCGTGCTGCTGACCCTGCGCGTGCCGGTGGTCGTGTTCCTGGTTGCTCTCACGGTCATGCGCGCGCTGCTCGCCGGACTTGTGTCCGTGCTCGCCGTCCGTGTTGTGCTGTGCTGCGGTGTTCATGGTCGCCTCGGGTCGGTCGGTGTCCTGATTTTTCATGACGTCGCCGCCAATACCGCCTGTCGCGTCTCCTCCGCGATCAGGTCGCCGTTGATGCGGGCGCCCGCCAGCGCCCCCGCCGACGCCGACGCGCCCACCTGGGCCATCAGGTCGGTGACGTTGCCCGCCACCCACACGCCGGGCACGTCGGTCTGGCCGTCCGGCGCGGCCGGGATGTGCTCGCCGAAGCCGCCCGGATGCGGAACCGCCTTGAGCCCGAGCGGCTCCAGGAACCCCACCCGCGCCTTCAGCCGGGTACCGACCACCACGGCGTCTAGAGGCACGACCGTGCCGTCCTTCAGGCGGACACCCGTGATCCGGTCGTCGGCGATCTCCAGTGCCTCGACCTCGCCGGGCACCACCCGGATGCCGCGGGCGCTCAGCTCGGCGGCCTGCTCCGCCGAGGGCGGTTCGGCGGTGAAGAGGGTCACGTCGTCGCTGAGCTGGCGGAACATCATCGCCTGGTGGAGGCCCATGGGGCTGGTGGCCAGGATGCCGATCGCGCGGTCGCGGATCTCCCAGCCGTGGCAGTACGGGCAGTGGACGGCGTCGCGCCCCCACCGTTCCCGCAGGCCCTCGATCTCGGGGAGCACGTCGGTCAGACCGGTCGTGACCAGCAGGCGGCGTGCGCCGACCTGCCTTCCGTCGGCCAGGGTCACGGTGAACCCGGGTGTCACGCCGACGACCGACCCGGTGGTGAGGTGGCCGCCGTACCGCTCGACTTCGGCTCTTCCCTTGGCCAGGAGTTCGGCCGGCGGGGTGCCGTCGTGGGCGAACAGGCCGTGGACTGCCTCCGCGGGCGCGTTGCGCGGCTCGCCGGCGTCGACGACCAGGACCGATCGGCGGGAGCGGGCCAGCATGAGGGCCCCGTTGAGCCCGGCCGGGCCGCCGCCGACCACCACTACGTCATAGGTTTCTCGCATGCCGTCACTGTGCGGGACAGTACGGCGGATGCGCAAACTTGTTTGCCGATATGGCAAACTCGCAGATGTGACGGACGACATCGGCCAGGCTCTCGACGCGGTCGGCCCCCGGCTGAGGGCGCTGCGCAAGGAGCGGGAGACCACCCTGGCGGCGCTCGCGGAGGCGACCGGGATCTCGGTCAGCACCCTGTCGCGGCTCGAGTCGGGCGCGCGGCGGCCCACGCTCGAACAGCTGCTGCCGCTGGCCCGCGCCCACGGGGTCACCCTCGACGAGCTCGTCGACGCCCCGGCGACCGGTGATCCGCGGGTCCATCTGCGGCCGACGTTCCGCAACGGCCTGACCATGTTGCCGCTGACCAGGCGGGCGGGCGGCATTCAGGCGTACAAGATCATTCTGGCCCCCGGCGACCGGAGCTCCGAACCTGAGCTGAAGACGCACGAAGGGTACGAATGGCTCTACATCCTCAACGGGCGGATGCGCGTCATCCTCGGCGAGCATGACGTGATCCTGGAGCCGGGTGAGGCGGCGGAGTTCGACACGCGGGTGCCCCACTGGTTCGGGGTGGCAGGCGACGAACCGGTCGAGTTCCTGAGCCTGTTCGGCACCCAAGGTGAACGCATGCACCTGCGGGCGCGGCCGAAGAAGGCCCGGGGAACAGACCGCTTCGAGTGAGCGGGGGCCGTCGTCAGGGGCGCAGCCGCCGGGCCATGAGGTCGCGCAGCGCTCCCGTCTGCTCTGACAGGGCGTCCAGCGCGTCGAAGAGAGCTTCGGGATCGGGCAGGCCGGCGAGCAGGTCCTCGGTCACCGACGCGCGGGCCGCGCGGCCTGCCTCGATGGCCTCGCGACCGCGCGCGGTCAGTTCGAGGGCGCGGACCCGCTGGTCGTCGCCTGACACCCGCCGGGTGACGTAGCCGATCCGCTCCATCTCGGCCGCGACCTTGGACGCCCCCTGTGGCGTCATCCCCAGCAGCCCGGCCAGCTCGGTGATCCGGACGGGCCCCGTGAGCAGGTGCTGGAAGACGTAGCCGTGCACCGAGCGCACCTCCGGATGGCCCGCCTCGGCCATCCGGGCCCGCACCCGTTCGTCGCAGGCGGCGGCGAGGGCGGTGAACAGGAGCGTGAGATCTCTTGACGGCACGCCCGCATCCTCTGATACTCAACCAAGGTTGCACAACCAGGGTTGAAGAAAGTGGGCAGATCATGAGAGACCTCTTCAAGCGGATCGTCGCCGCAGGTCCCGGGGGAGCGGCGCTGGCCGTCCACCGCGACGGCGAGCTCGTCGTCGACGAGTGGGCCGGCGACTGGTCCCGTGACGACGTGGTGAACGTCTTCTCCGTCGGGAAGGGGGTGGTCGCCGCGCTCGCCCACCGTCATCTGACCGGTCTCGACCGTCCCGTGCGCGAATGGTGGCCGGAGTTCAGCACCGACTGCACGGTCGCCGACCTGCTCTCCCACCGCGCGGGCCTGCCCGCCGTCCGCCGCGACCTGCCCGACGGGGCGCTGTTCGACTGGACGGCCATGACCGAGGCGCTCGCCGCCGAGCACCCGTGGTGGCCGCCGGGGGAGCGGCACGGCTACCACGCCGTCACGTTCGGCTGGCTGGTCGGCGAGGTGCTGCGGCGGGCGACGGGGCGGACCGTGAGGGAGCTCGTCCGGGATCTGGGCATCGACGGCCTCAGTGTCGGGCTGGCCGCGAACACGCCGGTCAGGGACGTGCTGCCGCCCGAGTCGCACGGGCCGCTGCCGCGGCTGTCGGCGACCGAGCTCACCGTGAAGGCGTTCGCGAACCCCGCCGAGCAGCTCACCCCCGGGCTGCCCAACACCGCCCGGTGGCGGGCGGCGGAGATCCCGGCCGCCAACGTCCACGCTCATGCGCGCGCTCTCGCCACGCTCTACGGCGAGCTGCTGACCTCGCCCAAGCTGGCCGAGATGATCGAACCCCGGAGCGAGGGCCACGACGAGGTGCTCGGTTCGGAGACGCGGTTCGGGCTGGGGTTCATGCTCGCCAACCCGACCCGGCCCTTCTCCCCGAACCCGCGCGCCTTCGGGCACAGCGGTTCCGGGGGAGCGCTGGCCTTCGCCGACCCCGACGAGGGCTTCGCCTTCGCGTTCACCCCGAGCCGCACCCTGCTGACCCCGGCGGGGCCCGATCCGCGCTGGCCCGCGCTCATCGAAGCGCTGTACCGGTAGGGTCAAGATCGTTCTTTTCGGATGAATCGGGAGTGCGATGTCAGGCCGCAACAGATTCGACCAATGGGCGTGTTTCGAGGAACGCGGCCTGACCGAGATGTTCGAATGCGCGTGGGTCGAGGCGCCCGGCTATCGTTCCGTGGCCGACGGGCTGAGGGCGGAGGAGACGCTGGCCTGCGACCTGAACCAGGCCAAGCGCTGGTTTCAGCCCTTCGGCGAGGAGCACCTCGTCTGGGTCTCCGACCACCGCCCCGGCTGGGTGAAGCTGTACGCCCTGTCGGGACAGTCGCTGTACCGGATGCTCCCGATGGACGGACTCGGCTTTCACTTCAGTTGCGTGAACGGCGAGTGGGAGGACGAGCAGTCCTACATCCACCAGGGCGAGTGGCACGAGTGGCCGACGGAGTGGTTCGACTTCGCCACCGACCACGGGGCCGGGGACATCGGCTCCGACGAACTCGCCGGATTCATGAACTTCCACCTCGCCTCGATCGCGAACCAGACCGGCAGGTTCATCGACGACGACTGGTTCGCCACGCCGGGCCTGCTCTGCCGGATCCCCGAAGGGGCGTGGCCGCATGGCTGACCAGTGGGACCTGCTCCGCGAGGCGGGCCTGGGCAGCGGGTTCTCCGGCACCTGGGTCGAATGCGGCAACCCGGAGAAGGTCGCCGCCGTGCTGGGCGCCGACCCCGGCTCCCGGCACGACTGCGACCTGGCCACCGCCATGGCCCACTACCGGCCGATGAGTCTCACCGAGCGGGTCTGGATCGGCCGCCACGCCGAGGGCTGGGTGCACGTCCTCACCATCAGCGGCCCGCCGCTGGAGACCGGGAACCTGACGGCGAGCGGCCTGCGCTTCCTCCACTTCACCACCCGTGACAGCGGGGTCGACCCGCTCGTCCACGGCGACGGCGCGACGACCGGCACCCTCGACCGCAGACCCGGTTTCGGCGACCTGCTCGTGCCCGAACCCGGGTCGTGGATCGAGCCCCACATGGCGCGGATCACGCTGCCGGAGATGCCGGAGATCTCACGCTGGGGATCGATGACCGAGCCGGAGGGCCTGCCGCGTTACTGGCTGGAGGTCCACCTCCGGCTCATCGTGGCGGTGACGGGCCGCGCCGTCGATCAGGAGTGGGTGGGGGACACCCGGGCGCTCTACACGATCCCGCTCGCGGCTCCCTGACCCAGTGCCTCGACCGACGCCTCCCCGTCCGGAGACACGGTCAGCACCCCCCACGCCGTCCCCGCGACCACCGGGAACCTGCCTGGCCGTGAGGCCGTGACCTGCCCGGTCGCGGGGTCGCGCCGGAAACCCGTGTAGGCGTCGAGCAGCGACCATCCGGCCATCGCGCGCACGTAGTGGTCGCCACACTCGATCTCGTTGAACGGGTTGCGGCGCGTCCCGTCGTACCGTCCCCGGAGGCCGTCGAGGATGCGGAAGGCCTCGTCCGTCAGGCCTTCGTACAGACAGCCGGCCGCGACCTGATACTCCACGCCGGTCCAGACCTCGTCGCAGTAGCGCAGGGGCACGGCGGGCCGGCCGCCGTGCGGCCAGGTGCACACGACCAGTCCGGTCTCGGCCCCGTCGGCGAACGAGCGGTAGCCGTGGGGCTCGAAACCGGTCTTCAGGTTGTAGCGGACGATCGAGGCGAGCGCCGTCCTGACCCGGTCGGCGGGCAGGATGTAGCCCAGGTTGAGCTGGTGCGCCCACCACTGGCCGAGCAGCTGGTCGGACAGGCAGCCCCGGCCGAAGTCGTGCTCCTCGCCGGTGTCGGGCTGGCCGTAGTACTCGCCCGTCCACAGCAACGCGTCGTAGCCGTCCCGTCCGAGCGTGAACAGTGTCGCGAAACCGGCGGCCAGCGCGGGTTCCACGAGCCGGGCCATCTCCTCCATCGCCCGCAGCGCCGCCAGCCACAGCCCGCCGACGAACATGTTCGGTCCGTGCAGGCTGATGTCGTAGGTGCAGGGCTGGTCGCCGCGCAGGATGCCGGTTCCGTCCGGATCCCAGGTGCGGGTCACGTGCTCCATCAGCCGTCGCAGCGCGGGCCACTGCTCGCGGAGCCAGCCGAGGCCCGAACCGTCCAGAACCGACCTGTACGTCTTGAGCACCGCCCCCAGCATCCCGTCGAGCGCCGGCCGGACCGGCCCGCCGATGGCGACGTCGTGGTACTGCGGCAGGTAGAGCGGCAACGCGACCCGATGCGGGATCGACCCGTCGGGGGCCTGGACGGCGAACTCGGTCTCCCGCATGTCCCGCCCGAGCGAGGGGAACAGCCGGGCCAGCGCCTGCTCGTAGTTGAAGACGTGGTTGCAGTTCAGCGGGCACGACCCGCCCACGTCCCCGTTCCAGTTCCGGGTGGACGCCCCCAGCGCCCCCTCGAACCCGTAGGCCCGCCCGTCGGCGGTCCGGAACAGCGACGGCGACCTGATGAGAGTCCCCTGAGCCGAGATCACGTCTTTCAACACCGAGGGCAGGTCGCTGTCGGCGACCGCCGACGCCCAGCTCCGGGAGGCCGTGTCGAGGTGATCGCGGTCGGCGAGATAGGCGTCGAGCACGTCGACCGCGCCCCCGAACCGCGTCGCGTAGTGGTTGCCCACCCAGAACCGGCTTCCCGCATAGGAAGGAGTCGGCCCGAACCGGTCGAAGTCGGCGAACCGGTTGGGGAACCACCAGGCGTGCACGACGTCGATCGTCGTCGTTTCACCGGGCGCGAGCGCGAAGGCGGCGGCCAGCCCGGCGTCCCAGGTGAACCCGGCCGGGCTCGGCCCCGCAGGCGCCCTCATCGGTGAGGCCCCGTCGGCCAGCGCCGCCCGCAGCGCGGCGTCGGAGAAGTCCCCGAGCTGCACCGGCGTCACCAGTTTCACCGTCTCCGCGAAACGCAGCAGCGCCTCGGCGCTGGTCGCACGGGGGAGCGCCAGGGCGGGGGCGTCCGTCCACAGCAGCATCTCGCCGTAACCCTCGTCGGTCTCCCGGAGCGTCGGGTTGTCCATCAGGACGCCGGTCTGCCCCGGCCTTCTGAGCAGGCGATTCACGTTCCCGCCGTAACCGGGGCCCCTGGTCCCGTCGACAGGGGTCACGCCGTCCCAGCCGACGCCGTTCTGGAGCGTCCCGAGCAGGAACCCGTGCCGGAACTCGGCGCTCGTGTTGGTCACCGTGAACCGGTAGCGCACCAGCGGCAGCGAACTCGCGTCGGCGTCGAGCGGCACGAACGGAGTGAACGCCGACAGCGACACCGCCACCGGGAGCCCGGAGTCCAGATAGTCGATCTCGGCGAACGGGTAGGCGGCCCGGAACTCGGTGGCCTCCACCGTCGGCCAGGAAGGAAGTCCCCCCAGGTCGGGCACCTCGGCGTCGGAGACGTTGGGGGCCGGATCGGGCGACGGCGGCACCGGGGCGCTCCGCAGCAGGCGCACCACGTCGTCCGGCGGCTCGGTCGAGGAGACCCGCAGCGCGAAGAAGCTGTCGGGCAGGAAGCCCCGATGGTTGGGCACCCCGCCGAGCTGCCACTGCCGCAAGGCCCCGTCTCCGGCCAGCGCCACATGTCCGGTGCCGAAGCCGCCGAGAGGGAACGCGACCGCGCGCCGGGCCTCCCCGGAGTACCGCTTCACGGCCCCCGCCTTTCCAGGTTGGATTTCGTTGGTCTTGAAATCGATTTCAGGCACGCTAGACGAGCTCATCAGGGGTGTCAAGCGCGGGTATGGTGTGGCGCTATGGCGACGATTTACGAGGTTGCGGCGCTCGCCGGGGTCTCTCCCGCGACGGTTTCCCGGGTTTTCAACGGCAACACCGTCTCCGAGGAGAAGCAGCGCCTCGTCCGCGACGCCGCCCAGCAGCTCGGTTTCACCCCCAACAAGACCGCGCGCCGGTTGCGCAAGCAGAGCTCCGAGATCATCTGCCTGCTGGTGCCCGACATCGAGAACCCGTTCTTCACCGCCCTGGCCCGCGGCGTCGAAGACCGCGCCCAGGAGTCGGGGTTCTCCGTCGTGCTCTGCAACACCGACGACGACCCGGCCAAAGAGCTGCGCTACCTGCAGATCGCCGCCTCCGAGCACATGGCCGGCGTGATCCTCTCGCCCGCCTCCGACGAGGTCGACCTGGGCGCCATCGCCTCCCTCGGCCGGCCCGTCGTGGCCGTCGACCGCACCACGCCCTATCCGGTCGACGCCGTGAAGATCGACAACCGGGCGGCCGGCATCGCCGCCACGACCGCCCTGGTGGAGGCCGGTTTCCGGCGCATCGCCTGCATCGCGGGCCCGGCCGGGATCGAGGAGACCGAAGATCGTTACCTGGGCTGGAAGCAGGTCGTCACGGCCCGCAAGACCCTCGTGCGCGACGGCTTCCTGCAGCACGCCAACTTCCGCGTCGACGGCGGCCGGGCCGCGATGAACGCCCTGCTCGACCTGGTCCAGCCGCCCGACGCCGTGGTCACCACCAACAACCTGATGGCCATCGGCGCACTTCAGGCCCTCCACGAGGCGGGCATCGACCCCGAGGACTTCGGCGTCGCCGTGCTCGGCGAACTGCCCTACCTGCTGCCGCCGCCGTCGAGCGTGGTGCAGGTCCGGCTGCCGGCCCGCCACTTGGGGCGGACCGCCGCGACGATGCTGCTGGAGCGCATCGGCGGCGACACCCAGCCGCTGCGCACGGTCGTGCTGCGGGCCGAGATCGCCCGGCCGCCGTTATCGCTGTAATCGATACCATCCCGTTACTTGCCTGATCAGGGGCTTCATGGGGTACGTTTCGCGGAGTGCTTGACGAAATCGATTTCTTGCACTTTCATGTGGCGCACGCCACACCTGACGCAGGCCGGTCGTGGCTCGCGTGGTGAATCTGCCCCAAGGAAAAAGGACGCAGGCCTATGAACATCCCCCGCCGCAAGGTCGCGCTGGCCTGCGCGACCGCCGCCCTGGCGGCGACGGCTCTTGCGGGTTGCGGAAGCGACTCGGAAACGACGTCGACCGGTGCCAAAGCTCTGGAAATCGTCTACTGGAACTACGGCCCGGCCGCCGAGAGCGGCAACAAGGCCACCGCCGACGCCTTCACGAAGGCCCACCCCGACGTCAAGGTCACCCTCACCCCCGTGACCGGGGAGAACTGGGGAACCTACTACGCGAACGTCGCCACGCTGATCGCCTCGGGCAAGAAGCCCGACCTGATGGTGATCTCCGGTGAGGGCGCCCAGTTCGTCCACAGCAACAAGCTCGTGAAACCGATCAACGAATACCTGGAGAAGGACGCCGGGGCCAAGGCCATCACCGACGACATCGCCCAGGGCCTCATCGACGGCTTCACCGTCAAGGGCGACGTGATCACCCTGAGCTACGGCTGGAACGACATGGTCGTCTACTACAACACCGACGTCTTCAAGAAGGCCGGCGTCGAACCGCCCAAGGCCGACTGGACCTGGGACGACTTCAAGGCGACCGCCAAGAAACTGAGCGCCGACACCAACGGCGACGGCACCAACGACCAATACGGCTTCACCTGGGCCAGCAACGAGATCTTCCCCGGCATCATGCCGTGGGTCGCCAACGCCGGCGGCAACCTGACCAGCGACGACGTCTGCCAGGCCACCGCCGACTCCCCGCAGGTCAACAAGGCCGTGACGTTCCTCAACGACCTGATCAAGGAGGGCGTCGCCCCGGCTCCGATGCCGATGAGCGACGTCTTCACCCGCTTCCAGAACGGGCAGATCGCCATGTTCGGCGCGGGCCGGTGGCCGATCGCCACCTTCCTGCCCGCCGGGTTCAAGAGCTTCGACATCCAGCTCTACCCGAAGGGCGACACGTACAAGACCGTCTTCGGCGGCGCCGGCTACCCGATCCTGAAGTCGTCGCAGAACCCCGACCTGGCCTGGGAGTACCAGAAGTTCACGGTCAGCGACGAGATCGAGAAGGGCTACGTCGGCACCCCCGACAAGCCCGGCGACTCCATCCCCTCACGCCGCTCGGTGGCCCACACGATCTCCCAGGTCGGCGTGCCGCCCGCCAACAGCGACCTCTACTACGACAGCATCGACAAGTTCGAGACCCTCGTGCCCTACCCGGCCCCGGCCAAGTACAGCACGTTCGAGTCGACCGTCCTGCGCCACCTGCAGCAGATCTTCGCCGGCGAGACCACGGTCCCCGACGGACTGAAGGCCATGCAGGGCGAGCTGACCGGCATCGTCACCTGCTGAGCGACCGGGTCCGGCCCCTGAACCCGGACCCGGTTCCCCTCCCAAGGCGGACCATTGTGACCACCAACACTCACCCGACGACCCGGCCCCGTGGAGACGGGGCCGCGGCGCTGGCCTTCCTCACCCCGTCGATCCTCACGTTCCTGGTGTTCGTGCTGGCTCCGACCGTCGGCGTCCTGATCCTGAGTTTCTTCGACTGGAACCTGCTCAGCGACGGCACGTTCGCCGGGCTCGACAACTTCAAGCGGCTGTTCACCGACGAGCGGCTGCTCGGGGTCTACGGGTCGACGACCTACATGGCCCTGGTGATCCTGGCCGTCAACGTCGTGCTCGGGCTGCTGCTCGCGGTGCTGCTGGAGACCAGGATGCCCCGCTGGATCAGGGCGTTCTTCCGGCTCTCCTTCCTCTTCCCGTTCGTCGTGTCGGCCTCGGCGGTCGCGCTGATCTGGCGGTTCCTGCTCAACAAGGACCTCGGCCTGGTCAACTACCTGCTCGGACTGACCGGCCTCGACCGGATCGACTGGCTCGGCAGCTCCACCTGGGCGCCGATCTCGGTGATCATGGTCAACTCGTGGAAGACGATCGGGTTCTCGATCCTCGTCTACATCGCGGGCCTGCAGTCGATCCCCAAGCAGCTGCGCGAGGCCGCGATCGTCGACGGCGCGGGCGCCTGGACGAGGTTCTGGCGCATCACCTTCCCGCTGCTCTCGCCGACCATCTTCTTCCTCGTCGTGATCAACACCATCAACTCCTTCCAGATCTTCGCCGAACCCCGGGTGCTCACCCAGGGCGGCCCGGGTGACTCCAGCCGCACGATCGTCGAATACCTCTACGACCGCGCCTTCGGCGACTTCGACCTCGGCTACGCCTCCGCGATCGGCATCACGTTCGCGCTGGTCCTGGTCGTGCTGACCGCCATCCAGTTCTGGTTCTCGCGCAGATGGACCCACTACCAATGACCAGCCGACTGACCGTTGGGCACGTCGCCGCGCGCGTCCTGACGTTCGTGATCCTCGTGGTCGCGGCCGTCGCCATCACCGCGCCCTTTTTGTGGATCTTCCGGGGAGCCTTCTCGGGCTCCGACGCCGAGCTCTACCGCCTGCCGCCGACCTTCCACGCGGAGAACCTCACGCTGGACAACTTCGGCAAGGTGACCGAGCAGGTGCCGTACTTCCGGTTCTTCCTGAACTCGATCATCGTGTCGGGGACCGTGACGATCGCGCAGCTCATCACCTGTTCCACCGCCGCCTACGCGTTCGCACGGCTGCGGTTCCGGGGCAAGGGCGTGCTGTTCGCCGTGGTGATCGGGTCGCTGATGATCCCGATCCAGGTGACGATCGTGCCGCTGTTCCTCGTCATGTCCAAGATCGGCATGACCAACTCGCTGTGGGCGCTGATCTTCCCGGGCATCTTCTCCGCGTTCGGCATCTTCCTGCTGCGCCAGCACTTCATGGCGCTGCCGTACGAACTGGAGGAGGCCGCCAAGATCGACGGCGCCTCGCGGTTCCACACGTTCGCACGCATCATCCTGCCGTTGTCGGGCCCGTCGATCGCGACCCTGGGGATCCTCTGCTTCACGTACTGGTGGAACGACCTGCTGCTCCCGCTGGTGATGATCTCCGACACGGAGAAGCAGACACTGCCGGTGGGCCTGGTGCTGCTGGCCGGGCGCTTCTCGACCGGGTCGCTCGGCACGATCGCGGCCGGTATCGCGATGGCGATCGTGCCCGTTCTGATCGTTTTCATCGCGGCCCAGCGCTACATCGTCCAGTCGATCGCGTCGAGCGGACTGAAGCTCTGATGGTCGCGTTTCTGAAACCCGCGGTCCTGCTGTTCTGGCGGGAGCTGCCGCGTGCGGTCACGGCGGGGCTGTTCCTCCTCGCCGCGCTGGTGCCGCTGATCGTCTCGTGGATGGTCGACGCCCCCTCGTGGATGACCGCGCTGGCCGTCCTGCCGCCGTCGCTCGCGCTCACCTCCGTCGCCCGGTTCTGCGCGCTGGTCGCGCGCGGTGAGGCGCCCAAGCTGGGTGAGCTGCGGCGATTCGATCCGGTGCTGGCGCTGTTCGTCGCCGGGTGCGCGGTGCTGACCGGTGTCACCGTGGTCGCGGGCGCGCTGGCGATGGTCGTGCTGCCGTACGCCCTCGCCTACGGAACCCTCCGCGACAAGCCCGGCCTGAAAGCCCTCAGGGGCGGCGCGATCCTGGTGGCGTTCAAGCCGCTGTGGGCGCTCACGATCGTGGCCCTCCACTGGCTCGGCGGGTTCGCCGCCGCCGCGTCCACCGGCGTCCTCGCGGTGGTCGTCGTACCGTTGCTGCTGGTCGTGACGGCCACCCAGACGATCGGCCTGCTCGACGAGATCGACACCCTCCAGGGCCGGACGTGGCCGGCCCGAAGGTGACGATCTATCAGGTGGCCGCCCATGCCGGGGTGTCGGCGGCCACCGTGAGCCGGGTCATCAACGGCAACCGCGTCTCGCCCGAGACCGAACGCAAGGTGCGGGCGGCCATGGCGGAGCTGAGCTTCACCCCCAGCCGGGCCGCGCGCCGCCTGCGCGGACGGGATTCCGAGGTCATCGCCCTGATCATCCCCGACGTGGAGAACCCGTTCTTCACCGCGCTGGCGCGCGGCGTGGAGAACCGGGCCCGCACCGGGGGCTACTCGGTCGTGCTGTGCAACACCGACGACGACCCGGAGCGCGAGCAGACGTACATGGACATCGCCCTCGCCGAGCACATGGCCGGAGTGCTGATCGCGCCCGCCGACGGAGCCAGTGACGTGCAGAAACTCATCGAGCACGGGGTTCCGGTGGTGGCCGTCGACCGGAGCCTGCACCGCCCCGACGTCGACGCGGTCACCGTCGACAACCGGGCCGGCGGCCGGGTCGCGGCCGAGGCGCTGCTGGCGGCCGGGTTCTCCCGGGTCGCCTGCATCACCGGGCCGCAGTCGGTCGAGACGGCGCAACTCCGCATGGAGGGCTGGCGGCAGGCGACCGCCTGGCCGGGCGACCGGCTGCTCCGCTACGCCGACTACCGCGTCGACGGCGGCCGGGCCGCCATGCGCGACCTGCTCGCGCTGCACGAGCCGCCGGACGCCGTGGTGGTCGCCAACAACCTGATGGCCGCCGGAGCGCTCGACGTCCTGCGCGAACGCGGGCTCGAACCGCCCCGATTCGGCCTGGCCGTATTCGGTGATCTTCCTTACGCGTCGCTCGAAAGGCACGGCGTGCGGGTCGTCGACCTGCCCGCCCGCAACCTCGGCGAAGCGGCGGCGGCCCTGCTGCTGGCCCGCATCGCCGGCGACGACGGACCCGCGCGCACGGTCATCCTGCGCGACACGAACACCCGGGAGAGATGGTGACGTTGTTCTTCGGTGTCGACATCGGCACCTCGTCGAGCAAGGGCGTCCTGGTCGACGATTCGGGAACCGTTCTCGCCTCGTCCGTACGCCACCACCGGGTCGCGCGTCCCCACCCCGGCCACGTGGAGATGGACGGCGAGATCTGGTGGGCCGAATTCGTCTCCCTGGCCGAGGAACTGACCACCGGCCGCGAGATCACGGCGGTCGGCGTGAGCGGCATGGGCCCCTGCGCCCTGCTGACCGACGCCGGCGGCGCCCCGCTGCGCCCGGCGATCCTCTACGGCGTCGACACCCGCGCGTCGGAGGAGATCGCCGAGCTCGACGACCTGCTGGGCGGCTCCTCGGCCATCCTGGACCGCTGCGGCTCGGTGCTGTCGTCCCAGGCGGTCGGCCCGAAACTGCGCTGGGTCGCCAAGCACGAACCGGAGACCTGGGCCCGCGCCCGGCGCCTGTTCATGCCGGCGTCGTGGCTGCTCTACCGGCTGACCGGCGAATACGTCCTCGATTACCACTCGGCCAGCCAGTGCACCCCGATGTTCGACGGAACCGGCTGGGACCCCGAATGGGCCCCGCTCGTCGCCCCCGGCCTGGACCTGCCCAGGCTGCGCTGGTCCGACGAGATCGCCGGAACGGTGACATCGAATGTGGCGGGCGTCTCCGCCGGAACCCCCGTGATCACCGGCTCGATCGACGCCTGGACCGAGGCCGTCAGCGTGGACGCCTGCGACCCCGGCGACCTCATGCTGATGTACGGCACCACGATGTTCCTCATCGCCACGGTCGACCGCCCGCTGCGCACCCCCTCGATGTGGGGCACGGTCGGCGCCTACGCCGGCTCCCACAACCTGGCCGGGGGCATGGCCACCTCGGGCGCGATCACCTCCTGGCTGAGCGACCTGACCGGAGCCGGCTACCCGGCGCTCCTGGCCGAGGCGGACGCCTCGGGCCCCGGCGCGCACGGCCTGCTGATGCTGCCCTACTTCGCGGGGGAGCGCACCCCCGTCCAGGACCCCGACGCCCGCGGGATCATCGCCGGCCTGACCCTCAGCCACACCCGGGGCGACCTCTACCGGGCCGCCCTGGAGGCGACCGCGCTCGGCGTCCGGCACAACGTCGAGGCGTTGCGCGGGGCCGGCGCCGAGGTCTCGCGGGTGGTCGCGGTCGGCGGCGGCGTCCAGGGCGGTCTGTGGACCCGCATCGTCAGCGACGTCACCGGCCTGCCACAGGTCATCCCCACGACCACCATCGGCGCCTCCTACGGCGCCGCCTACCTGGCGGCCCGCGCCACCACCGGCGCCGCCATCGCCGACTGGAACCCCCCGGCCGCCACCGTCACCCCCGTGCCGGACCCGGCCTACGACGAGCTCTACACCCTCTACCTCGACCTCTATCCCGCCACCCGCGAGGTCGCGCACGCCCTCGCGGCGCGGGAACGCCGCCTTGCCTCCAGAGGAGCATGATGTACACCTTCCCCCCCACCACGGAACGCCCCGCCGCGCCGCCGAAGACGGCGTACCTGATCGCCAGCGGCGACCTGCGCCTGTCGGCCAACCTGGCGGGCTGGCCGACCCAGGTTCAGATGGAAGCCGACGTGACGGCAGCCTTCGCCGAACTCGGCTGGACGGTCGTCCGCGCCAATGACGTCGACCCCGTCACCGGGCACGGCTTCATCTCCAGCCAGCGGATGGGCCTGGAGGTCTTCAAGACCATCCCGCCGGACGCCCCGCTCATCGTCGCCGAGGCGGTCTGGCAGTACAGCCACCACGTGCTGGCCGGGCTGCGCACCCACCGCGGCCCCATCCTGACGGTCGCCAACTTCGAGGGCACCTGGCCCGGCCTCGTCGGCCTGCTGGGCCTGAACTCCGGCATGACGAAGATGGGAGTGGCGTACTCGACGATCTGGAGCGTCGACTTCCAGGACGACTGGTTCAAGGCAGGCATCAAGAGCTGGGTGGAGACCGGGACGATCCCGCACGACGCCTCCCACGTCCACGACCTGCCGACACTGCCCGACAGCGTGGAACGCGACCTCGGCGTCGCCCTGGCCCGCCAGCTCCTCACCGACAAGGCGATCATCGGCGTCTTCGACGAGGGCTGCATGGGCATGTACAACGCGATCATCGACGACGAACTGCTGAACCCGATCGGCATCTACAAGGAACGCCTGTCGCAGAGCGCCCTGTGGGCCGAGATGCTGCGCACCCCCGACGAGGAGGCCGACGCCGTCGGCGCGTGGCTCCGCTCGCAGGGCATGACCTTCGACCTGGGTACCGACGAGGCGACCGAGCTGACCGAGGCGCAGCTCAGGTGGCAGTACAAGATGTACGTCGCGGCGCTGCGCATCAGCGACGACTACGGCCTCGACGCGGTCGGCATCCAGTACCAGCAGGGCCTCAAAGACCTCTCCCCGGCCTCCGACCTGGCCGAAGGCCTGCTGAACAACGCCTCCCGCCCGCCCGTGACCACCCGCGACGGCTCCCGCGTGCTGTGGGAGGACGCCCCCCTCCCGCACTTCAACGAGGCCGACGAGGGCGTCGCCGTCGACGCGCTGGTCACCAACCGCATCTGGACCGCCATGGGCCTCGACCCCGCGACGACCCTGCACGACGTCCGCTGGGGCGAGGAGTACGACGGCCGGTTCGTGTGGGTCTTCGAGATCTCGGGCTCGGTCCCGCCGTCCCACTTCGAGAACGGCTACGCGGACGCGGTGGGCATGCGGCAGGACCCGGTCTACTTCCCGCTGGGCGGCTCGACCATCAAGGGCGTCTGCAAGCCGGGCGAGATCGTGTGGAGCCGCGTCTTCATCCAGGACGGCGAACTGCACGTCGACCTGGGCCGCGCCTCGGCGGTCTCCCTGCCCGAGGAGGAGACCGAACGACGCTCCCAGGCGACGACCCCGGCGTGGCCGATCATGCACGCGGTCTTCCACGGGGTGAGCCGCGACCAGTTCATGGCCCGGCACAAGGCCAACCACCTGAACGTGGCGTACGCGCCCGACGGGGCGACGGCGGACAAGGCGCTGGTGGCGAAGGCGGCCCTGTTCGAGGAACTGGGCGTCAAGGTGCACATCTGCGGAGACGCGAACCTGGGTTAGCCCCTGACCGGCGAGGAAGGCCCTGGCGGACCCCGGTCAGGGCCTTTCGCGTGTACGTCGGGGGGTCAGGCGCTGCGCTGCATGAAGGTGATGAGCAGCTCGCGAATCTCGGTCTGCCCGGCCTTCAGAGTGGCGATGTCACCACGTATCTCGGTGATGTCGCCGCGCATCTCGGTGATGTCGCCGCGTATCTCGGTGATGTCGCCGCGCATCTCGGTGATGTCGCCGCGCATCTCGGTGATGTCGCCGCGCATCTCGGTGATGTCGCCGCGCACTTCGGTGATGTCCCCGCGCACTTCGGTGATGTCGCCGCGCATCTCGGTGATGTCGCCGCGCATCTCGGTGATGTCCCCGCGCACTTCGGTGATGTCGCCGCGCATCTCGGTGATGTCGCCGCGCATCTCCTCCATCTTGTTCTCGAGCCGGATCTGGCCGAGGCAGAGGTTGGCGGTGTCCTCTCTGATCTCGGCGATGTCGGCCTTCATGACGGTCATGTCGTTCTGCAGGACGACGACTCGGCCGTCCACCGTCTGGACATCCTTGCGGAGGGCGATGATGTCCTTGCGGGTGTCGATGACGCGGTCGTGGACTACGCCGATGTCGTAGCGGATGTCGTGGATGTTGTTCTCGAACCAGTCCATACGGTCTTCGGCGGAACGCTCGGGCACGGTGCTCATGTTAGCGGCTGACTCCAGAAGAGGTTGGTGCTCGTCTACGCGTGATCTGCGGCTTCGGCGACCGGGTCGAGGCGGCGGACGAGTTCGGTCAGCAGGGCGTGGATCTCGATCTGCCCGGCCCTGATCTCGCCGAGGCGGTCACGCAGGAGGTCGGTGCTGCCACGGACGAGGGCCAGGTCGTTACCTCGGAGGGTGCGCACTTCGAGGTACACGTCCTTGACGAAGCTCTCGATGTCCGACTGGCCGCTTCTGAGGATGCCGATGTCCTCCCGGATCCCGGCGGTGTCGGCGGCGAGGTCGCGTTTCTCGGTGGAGGTCATGTCCGCCAGCGTACCGGTCGATGGATATAGAGGTCTGGTACTCGTCTAGATCGGCGTGCGTGCACTTCTGCACACAACGGAACTGCCGGACCACAGGCCCCCGTACTGGTACGCGAATCACTCCTGCAGACAAGACAAGGAACTGACATGCGTACCTACATCGCCCGGCTGTCCACCCTCACCCTGGCCGCCGCCGCGCTCGCCGCGACCTTTACCGGCACCGGCAACGCCGCGACCGCCGGCACCGTCGAGCTGGCGAACGGGAAGATCACCTACACGGCGGGCGCGCAGAGCGCCAACAGCGCCTCGATCACCGTCTTCAACGGTCAGATCGCCGTCTTCGACACGGTGAACCTGACCCCGAAGGGCGGCTGTGTGAAGCTGTCGCCTCGGGCCGTCACCTGCGGCACCGGTGCGACCGAGTTCTCCGCCGACCTGGGCGACCTGAACGACTCCTTCAGCGTCGGCGTCTCGATCCCGGGCACCGTCAACGGCGGCGACGGCAACGACAGCCTCATCGGCAGCAGCCGGTCGACCCAGGGACACGCCGTCACCTGGATCGGCGGCACCGGGACCGACACGATCTCCTACAAGAGCGGCGACCGTTCGGTCCGGGTCAGCCTCGACAACAACGCCGGCGACGGCCGCAACATCGACAACGACAACGTCCGCAGCGACGTCGAGAACATCGTCGGCTCGACGTTCGGCGGCGACTTCCTGATCGGCGCGAACGCCAACAACCGCATCGACGACGGCGGCGGCGACGGCGACAAGATGTTCGGCATGGGCGGCAACGACGAGCTGTTCGCCAAGGACCTGGAGGAGGACGGCGACCTCGACTGCGGCCTGGGCGTCGACACGATCGTCCTCGACAAGGACGGCCTCGACCCCGCGCCGGTCTCCTGCGAGACCATCCAGCCCTTCTGACGCGACGACCGGCGGCGCTCCGCTCACGCGGGGCGCCGTTCGGCGCGCAAGGCCACGGCGAGGGCGCGGCAAAGGCTTGCCCATCTCGGCGGGCCGCCCTGGCGCCTCTCGTCACAGTGATCGGCGTCGGAGGGGGCCGGCCCCTCCCTCGTGAAGGGCGTCCGATGACCACCGAGATCAACGCCGAACTCACCGCCGCCGCCGCGGCCGCCGAGCACGCCTCCAGCCTCGGCACCGCAGCCGCCCGCAACCTCGCCACCACCACCAAGTCCGTCCCCCAGATGCAGGGCATCTCGTCGCGCTGGCTGCTGAAGGTGCTGCCGTGGGTGGAGGTCGCGGGCGGTACGTACAGGGTCAACCGCAGGCTGTCGTACACGATCGGCGACGGCCGCATCCAGTGTCTCAAGACGGGCGCGCGGGTCCAGGTCATCCCGCAGGAGCTCGGTGAGCTTCCGCTGCTGCGCGGTTACGGTGACGGCGAGGTGCTGGCCGCGCTCGCCGGCCGGTTCACGCAGACCGAGTACGCCCCCGGCGACATGATCGTCGCGCCGGAGCAGGAGGTCGATCGGTTCCACATCCTGGCGCACGGCAAGGTCGACCGGCTCGGCGCCGGGAAGTACGGCCACGCGGTGTCGCTGGGCGTGCTGTCCGACGGGGCCTACTTCGGCGAGCAGGCCCTCATCGACGACCACGGCGTCTGGGAGTTCGGGTTCCGCGCGGTCACCCCGTGTGTGGTGCTGTCGCTGACGAAGGAGGCGTTCGCCGAGGTCGCCGACCGGGCGGCGGGGCTGCGGGCGCACCTCGACGCGCGGCTGCACGCCGAGACGCCGCACACCGACGCCGACGGCGAGGCGGCGATCGAGCTGTCGTCGGGGCACTCCGGCGAGCCGACCCTGCCGCACACCTACGTCGCCTACGAGACGCACCCGCGCGAGTACGAGCTGTCGGTCGCGCAGACCGTCCTGCGGGTCCACTCCCGGGTCGCCGACCTCTACAACGAGCCGATGAACCAGGTGGAGCAGCAGCTGCGCCTGACCGTCGAGGCGCTGCGGGAGCGGCAGGAGCACGAGCTCGTCAACAACCGCGACTTCGGGCTGCTGCACAACGCCGACCACGGTCACCGGATCTCCACCCGGTCGGGGCCGCCCACCCCCGACGACCTCGACGACCTGCTCGCCGTCGTCTGGAAGGAGCCGACGGTCTTCCTGGCGCACCCGCACGCCATCGCCGCGTTCGGCCGCGAGTGCTCCAAGCTGGGCCTCTACCCGAACACCGTGAACCTCCTGGGCCGTGAGGTGCCGGCCTGGCGCGGCGTGCCGATCCTCACCTGCAACAAGATCCCGATCAGCGACACCGGGGTCTCGTCGATGCTGCTGATGCGCGTCGGCGAGGAGAGCCAGGGGGTCGTCGGGCTGCACCAGACGGGGCTGCCGGACGAGTACGAGCCCGGCCTCAGCGTGCGGTTCATGGGCGTCAACGAGCAGGCGATCATCTCCTACCTGGTGAGCGCCTACTACAGCGCCGCCGTGCTGGTGCCCGACGCGCTGGGCGTGCTGGAGAACGTCGAGCTCGGGCACCGGGACTGAGCGTGCGGCCCTTCGAGCTGCCCGACTTCTACCGCCCCTGGCCGCCGAGGCTGAACCCGCACGTCGAGGGGGCCCGCGCGCACAACCGCGCCTGGGCCGCCCGGCACGGGCTCATCGACGAGAGCGTCTGGGACGCGGCCTGGGCCGACTCCATCGACCTGGCCCTGTTCGCCGCCTACTGCTTCCCGGACGCGACCCCGGCCCGGCTCGACCTGCTGACCGACTGGTACGTCTGGGGCTTCTACTTCGACGACTGGTTCCTGCGTCACTACAAGGCGACCGGCGACGTCGCGGGCGCGGCGGCGTGGCTGGCCGACGTGCGCGCGTTCATGCCGGTGGACCTGTCGCAGCCGGTGCCGGCCGCCGAGGATCCAGTACAGGCGACTCTTCGGGAGTTGTGGGCGCGGACCGTGCCGGGCACCACCGAGGAGTGGCGGCGGCGGTTCGGCGACAACACGTTCGCGCAGATGGACGACGCCTTCTGGGAACTCGGCAACCTGGCGGAAGGGCGCGTCCCGAACCCGATCGACTACCTGGAGCGGCGGCGCGGCGCGGGCGCGGGACGGTGGGTGGCCGACCTGGTCGAGCTGGTCAACGGCACCCCGCTGCCCGATCACGTGTGGGCGTCGCGGCCGGTCCAGGTCATGCGGGACACCTTCACCGACGCGCAGGTGCTGCTCAACGACGTCTTCTCCTATCAGCGGGAGACCGAGCAGGAGGGCGAGCTCAACAACTTCGTCCTGGTGCTGCGCGAGTTCCTCGGGATGACCCCGCAGGAGGCCGCCGACACGACCAACGACCTGATCACGTCGCGGCTGCTGCAGTTCGAGAGCACGCTGCTGACCGAGCTGCCGGACCTGCCGCTGATCCCGGCCGAGCGGCTGGCCGTCCTGAACGTCGCCCGCTCGTTGCAGGACGCCAACGCGGGCTCCCACGAGTGGCATCTGCGCTCGTCGCGGTACATGAACGAGGCGACCAGAGGCGCCGATCCGAGGGTCCCGGTGTGGCGGCACCCGATGGGTCTCGGCACGTCGGCGGCCCGGCTGTGGGCGGGCCACCGGCCGGTCGACCGGCGCGCGTCCTTCCGGCCGCCGCCGCAGGAGCGGCCCGCGGCGAGCCCGTTCGCCGGCGCGGCCCGGACCGCCGCGGCCGACTGGGCGCGCCGCATGGGCCTGCCCTACTCGCCCCAGGCGGTGTCGTGGGCGGTCACGGCGCACAGCGGCGTGCCACGTGACCGGCTCGAAGTGCTCTCGCAGTGGTACGTCTTCCTCGCCGCCCTCGACACCGCCGTCGACCGGCTGTTCAAGGCGCGCCGCGACCCGGCCGGGGGGAGGGCGTTCCTCCGGCGGCTGCCGCTGTTCCTCACCGGCACCCCGCCCGCTCCGCTCAACCCGGTCGAACGCGGCCTGCGCGACCTGTGGGGGAGGGCCCCGCTCGACCCGGCCAGCTTCGAGCGGCTCGTCGCGATCCGCGAGTGGGAACTGGGCAACAGCGCCCGCGAACGGGTCCCCGACCCGGTCGACCTCCTGCAGACCCGCCGGGCCGAGCACGCCGGGCTGATGGTGGATCTGGTTCTGTACGGACTGGGCCTCCCGGCCCCGCGCCGGGGAGCGCTGGAGGAGTGCTTCGCCGACCTGGCGACGGCGCGGCGCGACCTGGTGACGTACCAGGACAGGATCGGTGTCCCGACCGAGGTCAGCAACGGCGTGCTGGCCGTGGAGCGGCTGCTCGGCTGCGACCTGCAACAGGCCGCCGACGTGGTCGGCGACCTGCTGATCGCCCGCCGCGCCCAGTTCGACCGCCTGGCCGCCGACGCCCCCGCCGACTACGCCGCCGCGCTGCGGACGTGGCTGGCCGGCGACCTCGGCGAGGGCATGAGACTGGGCCTGTCGGGCCTGGGCACGAGAGGAGCCCACGCGTGGCGACCAGCCTGACCAGCCTGACCACGGGCGCGGCCCGCACCCTGGCGACGACGACCAAGACCCGGCCGCAGACGGCGTCGACGACCCCGCGCCTGCTGCTGGACATCCTGGAGTGGCGCGACCTGCCGGGCGGAACCTACCGGCGCACCAGCACTCTGCGCCGCACGATCGCCCGGAGAGGCAGCTCCCAGCCGGGCGTCCAGGTGACGGCGGGCCACACGGGCGAGCCGGAGATCCCCGGCATGTACGTCGAATACGGCCACCCCCCGCGCGAGTACGAGCTGACCGCCGCCCAGACGATCATGCGCGTGCACCGCCGGGTGGGCGACCTCTACAACGACCCGCACGACCAGTACGAGCAGCAGCTCCGGCTGACCCTCGACGCCCTGGCCGAACGCAGGGAACTCGACCTCGCCCGCGAGCTCCTCCAGGCGCCGCCCGACCGCCACCGCGTCACCACGGCGCAGGGCCCGCCCACCCCGCTCGACCTGGACAACCTCATCTGCAAGCAGACCTCGCCGCGCTACCTCCTCGCCCACCCGCGCGCCATCGCCGCCTTCGGCCGCGAGTGCAACCGGATGGGCGTCCGGCCCGACGAGGTCGACTTCGGGGGCCGCGCGGTCCTCGGCTGGCGCGGCCTGCCGTTCCTGCCGTGCGACAAACTGCCGATCGCCGCCGACCACACGACGAGCATCCTGGTCGTGCGGCCGGGGGACCGGCGGCAGGGCGTGGTGGGGCTGCGCCCGTCGGAGACCCCGGTGGTCCGCGAACTCGGCACCTCGCGCCAGGCCGTCACCGAATACCTGGTGAGCGAGTACTACGGGGTGGCCGTGCTGATCCCCAACGCCGTCTGCGCCCTCGACGGAGTGCAGGTGGTGCGTACTTCGACGCACTGAGCATTCCGCCACCGACCCCGCGTCCTCTCCCGCCGAGAGTGGGCCTCCCGGCGAGGAGAGGACGTGGCGGCGATGGAGACCCGGCAGCGAGCGATCTGGGCCGACGCGGCCAAGGGCGTCTGCATTCTGCTGGTCGTGCTGTGGCACACGGTCAGCAAGAGTCACCTGCGGATCGACTGGACGTCGGCCGGCCCGTTCCCGGCCCTGTGGGGCGTCTTCGGCGACGCGCTGATGACGTTGCGGATGCCGCTGTTCTTCACCATCTCGGGGATGTTCGCGCTGAGCGCGTACCGGAAGCCGTGGGGCCAGGTGATCAGGTCGAGGGTGGCCAGGTTCCTCTACCTCTACCTGGCCTGGATGCTCGTCCACACCGCGATCTTCTGGTTCACCCCCGCGTTCGACACCCTGAGCGCCCGCAGCGCCGGCGAGTTCGCCGAACAGCTCCTGATCACTCCGCCCAACCTCTGGTACCTGTACGCGCTGGCCGTCTACTTCGCCGCCGCGAAACTCCTGCACCGGATCCCGGTCCCGGTGATCCTGGGCGCGGCCGCCCTGCTCGCGGTCGTCACCGCCGCCGGCGTGTTCGACACCCCCGGGAACCGCGGCTCCCTGCTCCAGAACTTCGTCTTCTTCCTGATGGGCCTGCACCTGCGCCCCTGGGCCGAACGAGTGGCCCAGACCACGACCTGGCGCCGCACCGCGATCGTCGGCCTGGTGTACGGAGCCGCGCTCGCCGCCATGCTCCTGCTGTCGGCCCAGCGGATCCCGACCGTGTGGACCCTGGTCTCCCTGCTGGCGACGGTCTTCGGCCTCTCGGCGGCCCCCCTGCTCGGCCGCCTGACCCTGATCGGCGAGGGCCTGGCCTGGCTGGGCCGCCGCACCCTGCCGATCTACGTCGTCCACATGCCGCTCCTGGCCGTCCTGCATACGACCACGTCGGGCCTCCTGGACGAGGCCCCGCTGGTGGTCGCCGCCCTCTACCCGGCGGCGGTGACGGCCGCACTGGTCACGACCTGCCTGCTGATCGACCGGGTGCTCCCGGCGTGGCTGACGGACCTGCCGGAGCGCCGCCGGGAACCGGCGCTCACCTCATGAGGCGGTCGGCGTGGTGGTCGATCAGGTGGCGGGCCGCGAACGTCAGGTCGTGTTCCACGGCCTCCGCCAGGGTCAGCCACTTGTACGCGTCGCCCTCGCCCTCGTCGAGCGCCACCGGCGGTTCCGTGCCGACCGTCGTCAGGAAGGTGTGCCACACGTGGCCGTCGGCGCCCCGGCGGCACTGGTCGCCGTCGATGGGCTCGGTGGCGATCGGCGACAGCGACACCGCCCGCAGGCCGGTCTCCTCCTGGAGTTCGCGGGCTGCGCTGACCTGCGGCGACTCGCCGTGTTCGACGTGGCCGGCGGGGATGGTCAGCGCGTAGGGGAAGGCGATCCGGTTGAAGAACAGGAACCGGCCCGACGGGTCGCGGACGAAGACGCCCGCCGTCTCGTGCCACATCCGCAGGGCCGTGTCGACGATCAGCGAGCGATCGGCGGTCTGGCCGCAGGTGGTGCAGCGGCAGCGGACGCGGCCCGACTCGGTGTGGCGCTCGACCGTCTCGGCGTCGCAGTGCAGGCAGTATTCGTGGCGCATGGGCGGAGCCCACCCCCTCGTGATGGATACGCCTCTATCCTCCCGGACGGTTCAGCGGCGCGCCGGGATCGGAGACAATCCGCAGGTGTTCAAGGGCAAGCACGCCGAAATGGAGCTCGACGAAGACGACTCCCTCCCGATCCTCGACCTGGCCAGGACCGAGGGCTTCGAGGTCTTCGCCGAACGGGTCGACCAGGGCGACGAGGTCGCCCAGCGGTTGCTCGACGAATGGGGAGTCGACGACCTCTACACCGAGAAGGGCTACCAGGCCTGGTTCGGCAAGGTCCACGGCGTCGGCGAGGCCACCACCCCCGGCGAGCTGCTGGTGGCCCTCGACAGCGTGCCGTACAAGGACGACGGCATCGTCTGGACGGCCCTCGCCCGGCTGCTCGGCTTCCCTCCCGGCACCGCCTCGGCCGAGAAGATCCTGGCCGGCACGGTCGTCAAGCACGTCATGGACGCCGACGAGGGCGTCCGCGACGAGATCGAGGAGTTCTTCGGCGCCATCGGCGAGGACCTCGACGTCTACGACCTGGAGCTGGCCCGGCAGGGCGGCACGGCCATCTTGGGCGACCCGGCGACCGACGAGCCGGAGGTGGCGCGGGGCCGGTTGAACGACAAGATCAGGCTGGCCACCGCGGCCCGGCTCAAGGACATCAAAGACGGCATGGTCGCCGGGGTCCGCGTCAACACCGCGGAGCAGCGGTCGCTCGACCGGCTGGCGTGGGTGCTGGCCAACCTGAAGTCCAGTCGCGAGTGCGTTGCCGTGGTGACCCTGCTGGAAGACGAGATCCGGCTGTTCGCCAACGCGGCCGACGCCCAGCTCGCCGGCGACTTCAAGCGGCTCTTCGACGCGGCGGCGAAGGGCCGGCAGGCCGCCTCGGCCGACATCTCCGCCCTGTTCGACGAGATGGTCGCCCAGAAACTGGAGGTCCGCGTCCTGAAGCAGGGCAAGGTCCCCGACGACATCCTGCGCCGGGGGGAGCGGCGGCTCCGCAAGACGCTCGACTACCTGGCCTCCCTGGAGAAGAGCTGGGACGACCTGCGGGTGATGACCCACCGGGCCGCGAACGGGATGAAGATCCACGCCGAGACCCAGGCCGGTGACGTGCTGCTGCGGCAGCGCGCCGCCGCCCTGGGAGAAGAGGCGGGCTGGTCGGACGACGAGGACCTCGAGAAGCGGGAGGCGGCGCTCCGAGACAAGATCGACGACGGGAAGCGGGCGCGGCTCACCCGGCGGGTCACCGACGCCAAGATCGCGATCGGCATCTCCAAGCTGTGCTGTTTCAAGTGCTGGCTCATGATCCGCGCGCTGCGCGCCAAGGACATCAGCATCGCGCCGTCGGGCACCCATCTCAAGACCTACCCGGCCGGCTGGCCGGCCCCCGCCAGCCTGACCCGGCCCTCGCTGCTGCGCGCCTTCCTGCAGATCCCGGACGACCCGAAGAAGCGCACCGACGCCGACGAGTACCTGCTGAACGCGATGTCGACCACCGACGGACGCGCGGCGATCATCTCGGAGATCGTCAGATACTCCGACAAGGGCCAGATGGAGTCCGGCTACGAGTCCAGCGAGGACGAGGGCGAGGGCGGGCTCACGCTCTGGCAGAACTACTACGGCGACGGCGGCGGCGTCGTGCAGCCGGCCCCGGTGCGCAAGCCGGTGAAGAAGGCGGTCAGGAAGCCCGTCCAGAAGGCGGAGACCACGCCCACGCCGAAGCAGCTCGTCCGGACGCCGACCCCCCGGAAGGTGGTCGAGCGCGAGCCGGCGCCGAGGGTCGACGACGCCGAGCCCCGCCCGCCGACCCGGGTGACCCGGTCGAGCGGCCTCCGGCTGCCCGAGGTCAAGGACGTCGGCGATCCGCC
Organism: Herbidospora galbida; assembly: GCF_005233835.1. Taxonomy (GTDB): domain Bacteria; phylum Actinomycetota; class Actinomycetes; order Streptosporangiales; family Streptosporangiaceae; genus Herbidospora; species Herbidospora galbida. The sequence continues at coordinate 123,630 of NZ_SZQA01000007.1, forward strand.
CGTGGTCCGTTTCGTCAAGCGCAAGGCGAACAACCAGGCCACCCCGAAGAGCGACCCGAAGAAGCGGAACACCCGGAAGAAGTCGACGTAGTCAGCGGGGGCAGAGCAGCCCGAGGGTGTCGTCGACGCCCTGGTAGACGCCCTCGATGGGCAGCCGTCCGCTGATCCAGGCGCGTAGGCCCTGGTCGGCGACGGCGCGCAGGGTCGACACGACGGTCTCGTCCACGCCGTCGACGGCCGCGCGCATGACGTCGGCGAACAGGGTGTCGAGCGGGGCGTAGACCTCGGCGGCGCGGGGGTCGTCGGTCGTCTGCAGGACGATCATGAGGCGGTAGAACTGCGGCTGCGTCTGGAACGCGCGGATGGCGGCGTGCAGGACCGACCGCAGCCGGTCGGCGTCGGTGTCGCCCGCCGGGGGGTGGCGGTCGAGCCTGCGGCGCAGGCCGTCCTGCCACTCGTCGAAGACGGCGGCGAAGAGGTGTTCCTTGGAGGAGAAATACCGGTAGAGGGTGCCGAGCGCGACCTCGGCGTCGCGGGCCACGTCGGAGACCTTGATCTTGTCGTAGTCGCCGCCCGACAGGCCGCGCAGACCGGTCCTGACGATGCGGGCGCGGCGTTCACGCTGGTCCTTGCGGAGCGATTCCGGCGCCGCCGGGCCCGGCACGTCGGTGACCATCGCGGAGTTCTCCTGATCGGGTGGGAAATTTCGATCTAGGTTACCGGTCCGGCCGCCGTAATGATCATGAAATCGCCGGACTTGTTGTACTGTGCGGCGCACAGTACTGTGTGGAGCATCATGGAACTCGAACTCCGGCGTGGCGTGATCGTGCTGGCGGTCCTCTCCCAGCTCGGCGACTTCCGCTACGGCTACGAGCTGCGCCAGGCCCTCGCCGAGCAGGGCATGGCGATCGAAGAGGGCACCCTCTACCCGCTGCTGCGCCGCCTGGAGAGCCAGGGCGCGCTGGTCAGCGAGTGGCGGACCGACGGCGGCTCGCCCCGCCGCTACTACACGCTCAGCGACGACGGCCGGGCCCTGCGCGCCCGGCTGGCCGGCTCATGGCGGGAACTCACCGCCACCATGGAGAAGCTTCTCGAGGGAGCGTCATGAACGCCGATCAGCTCATCGACTCCTATGTCGCCGACGTCGCGCGGCGGCTGCCCCGCCGCCAGCGCGCCGACGTGGCCGCCGAACTGCGCTCGATCCTCCTGGACGAACTGGGCGACCGCACCGACCCCGACGCCGCCCGCCGGGTCGTCGACGCCTTCGGCCGCCCCGCCGAGGCCGCCGCGCGCTACCGGCCGCCGCTGGTCCTGCTCGACCCGGCCGACTCCCGGCCGTTCCTGCGCTGGTCGCTGATCGGCCTGGCGGTCATCTGGGCGCTGGGGGCGGCGTCGGTCGCCCAGGAGCCGGGCCCCAACCCGGTCGCCTCGTGGTGGCTCGGCGTCGTCATCCCGTCGCTGTGGTGGCCGGGCGTGCTGTTCACGGGGTTCGCCGTGGGGGCGTACACGCGGCGCAGATGGCCCGAACGGGCGCGGTGGCGCCCGCGCCCGGCCGACACCGGCCACGTCAACCGCTGGGGTCACGCCGCCGCGTGGGTCTTCTACGTCGGCGGCACGATCGCGCTGGTCACCCTGCCGTGGCTGCACTACGACCCGGCCTTCCACGCCCGGCGCGGCCCTTGGGTGCTGGCGTTGCTGATCGTCCATCTGGTCCTGTACGCCGTCGTCATCGCCCAGGGCCGCTGGAACTCACTGACCCGGCGGCTCGACATCGGCCTGAACCTGCTCGTCGGGGGAGTGCTGGTCTGGGCCATGGCGGCCGGGGCGGTCTTCGTCGAGGCGTGGGTCGACGACCTCGTGAAGTTCGTCGTGATCGTGATCCTGCTGGTGACCGCTTTCGACGTCGTCCAGAAGACGCGGCGCGAACTCCGTCAGCACGGCCTCAGTTCGTCGACGTAGGTCGCCGGGTCGACGGCCGAGAACTCGTCGCAGGTGTCGTGGTTCCACAGGCTCCCCGGGTAGAGCGCCGGAGCCTTACGCGGCGACGGCATGCCGGTGACCCGGAAGGGGGCGCCGCCGTCGTCGATCGTCAGGGTGACCGTCCGCTGCTTCTGCAGCACGTCGGCGACCAGCCGGTATTCGCAGTAGCGGGCGGTCTCCACCTGCACGTCGAACACCTGCTGCTCGCCCGGCGCGAGCAGCACGGTCTGGGTGTCGAACCAGCTCTGCTCCGACCAGCCGTACTTCTCCATGAACCGGGGGATCGGATGGCGCGCGTCGAGGTCGAAGGAGAGGTCGACGAGCATCTCGCTGCCCTGCGGCGGCGAGTAGAAGAGGGTCCCGCCGAGGGGCGCGCGGCAGTCGGCGTCGACCCGCAGGTCGAGGATCCGGACGTCGAGCCTGGACACGTTCTCCAGCACGAACCGGGTCCCGAGGACGCCCACGTCGACCCCGCCGAGCGAGCGCATCAGCACCGCGAGCGCATCGGGATCGGGTGACTCGCGCAACCCGTTGATCTTCCCCAGGGTGGCCGCGTCGGGACGGTAGGCCGACGGGAAGACGAACGTGTCACCCGGGTCGAGGTCGCGGACCTTCAGCGCCGCGACCACCACCGGCCTGGCGATCGGGGACGGCGACGGCGAGGCCAGCACCACGAGCTTGGCCGCGTCGGAGGTGACCGCCGCGACCGTGCCCGTGACCACGGTCAGCAGGGCGCCGCCGACGACGAGGGCGGGCTTGCCCAGCAGCCGCTGGCGTAACGACGGTTTCGGGTGGTGTCGGCGCACCCGCCCTATCGAATAGCCCGGACCGTCCGGGCATCGGCCGTTTCCTCCACCTGGTTGGAGGCCCAGGTTCTCCGGTACGCGTCCACCAGCCACGCGTCGGCCCGCGCCTCGTCCGGATGCTCGGGCAGCACGCTCACCGGCGCGAGTTCGGCCAGCCTCCGCTCCAGCCGGGCCGCCATCGCGAGGGCCTCGTCGCGGCCGATCTCGCCGGTCCGGATGGCCACGATCACCTCGCGCTGCGGCATCGGCAGCGTGATCCGCCCGGTCTCCAGCAGTTCGGCGCCCTGGAGGCCGAGCCGGACCATGTGCCCGGCCGCCTTCGGCGTCCGGCCCCGGTCGCGCTGGGCGCGCAGGTAGCCGATGAACCGGTCGGCGGCCCGCCGGGACAGGATGAACGACGGGCCCTCGGCCAGCAGCTCGGCCCCGAGCGGGGTGACCGTCGCGTCGGGCGCGAAGAGGGCCAGCAGCACGGTCGGGTTGCCGTCGAGCGCCAGCCGCATCCATTTGCGCAGGCTGTAGACGGTCAGGTCGAGGTCGCCCGGCCCCGACCTCACCCCTTCGGGCACCGAGCGGTGGATGTACTGCTCGAAGGGCCGCAGTCCGATCACGTATTCCGGCGGTTCGACGCAGATGCCCAGCTCGTCGCGGTCGCCTGCGTCGCCCAGGTGGGTGCCGTGCAGGCGCGAGCCGATCTCGCAGCGCAGGATCGAGTGCTCCGCCGCGATGGCCGCGAATTCGGGGGTGCTGTGCCGCGTCCAGCCGGTCATAAGCTGAATAGTACGATAAATGTCGAACTAAGGAGACCCCGTGCTGTTCGAGCCCCTCACCCTACGGTCGCTGACCTTCCCCAACCGGGTCTGGATGTCGCCCATGTGCCAGTATTCGGCCTCCGTCGACGGGCCCGACACGGGGGTGCCGAACGACTGGCACCTCGCCCACCTGGCCGGCCGCGCCGTCGGCGGCGCCGGGCTCGTCATGGCCGAGGCGACCGCCGTCTCGCCCGAGGGGCGCATCAGCCCCGCCGACACCGGTCTGTGGAACGACGCGCAGGAGGCGGCCTGGGAGCGCATCGCCCGGTTCGTGGCCGCCCAGGGCGTGATCCCCGGCATCCAGCTCGCCCACGCCGGGCGCAAGGCGTCGACCGACCGGCCCTGGCTCGGCGGCGGCCCGGTCGGCCGGGCCGACCACGGCTGGACCCCGGTCGCCCCGAGCCCGATCCCGTTCTCCGAGGCGCATCCCGTACCGGACGCGCTGACCACCGCCGAGATCGGCAAGCTCGTCGAGGCGTTCGCGACGGCGGCCGAGCGGGCGCTGCGCGCGGGGTTCCGGGTGGTCGAAATCCACGGCGCCCACGGCTACCTCATTCACGAGTTCCTGTCGCCGCACAGCAACCACCGCACCGACGCCTACGGCGGCACGTTCGAGAACCGGGCCCGGTTCGGCCTGGAGGTCGTCGACGCGGTGCGCGCGGTCTGGCCGCAGGACCTCCCGCTGTTCTTCCGGGTGTCGGCGACCGACTGGCTGCCCGAGGGCGAACCGGCGTGGACCCCGGGCCAGACCGTGATGCTCGCGGCCGAACTGGCCGCCCGCGGGGTCGACCTGATCGACGTGTCGAGCGGCGGCAACGCCTCGACCCAGCGGATCCCGCTCGGGCCGGGCTACCAGGTGCCCTTCGCCCGGCAGGTCAGGGCCGAGGCGGGCGTACCGGTGTCGGCCGTCGGCCTGATCACCGAGCCGGAGCAGGCCGAGGAGATCGTGGCCACCGGCCAGGCCGACGCGGTGTTCCTCGGCCGCGCGCTGCTGCGCGACCCCTACTGGCCGGTCAGGACGTCGGGGCAGTGGCCGGCGCAGTATCGGCGCGCTGCCCCCTCCCGTCGCTGAACAGGGCGTTGACCACGCTGTCGAGCAGGCCGGGGAACAGCCGGTCGAGGTCGGCGCGGCGCAGGCCGTTCAGCTTCGAGGTGCCGCGGTAGACCTGGGTGATCACCCCGGCCTCGCGCAGCACCCGGTAGTGGTGGGTGGTCGTCGACTTGCTGACGGCCAGGTCGATCGCCGAGCAGGGCACCTCTTCGCCCGACGCGGCCAGGAACCGCACGATCTCCAGCCGCGCCGGATCGGCCAGCGCGTGGAGCACCTCTTCGAGCCGGATCTCCTCGGCCGGGGGATGCTCCAGGACTCTCGCCGTCATGTCTCGATGGTAGTCCGACGGACGTCGGACTACAGCAGCCGGTAGAAGCGCCAGAAGCCGAAGTCGCCGATCGGCAGCGTCTCGACGTCGGTGAAGCCGGCCTCGCGGGCGTAGCGCCGCAGGGTCTCGGGGCGCATGACGGTGCCGGTCGCCGCCGACGGGGTGTGGGCGCGGCCGTCGGGCAGGCAGATGAGCAGGCTGAAGCCGTACATGAGGCGTTCGACGTCGTCGCCCTCGGGCTGGAAGGCGTCGGCGACGGCCTCGTCCATGACGATCACCTGGCCGCCGGGCCGCACCGCGCGGCGCATGGCCGCCAGGGTCTCGACCGGCCGGGGCAGGTCGTGGACGCACTCGAACGCGAACACCGCGTCGTAGGCGGCCTCGGGCAGGTCGCCGGCGTCGGCGGCGCGGAAGGTCACGTTCGGCACGTCGGCGTTGGCCTCGGCCAGCCCGATCGACGGCGGGTCGATGTCGACCCCCTCCACCACCGCCTGCGGGTAGGCGCGGGCCAGCGCGATCGCCGACCACCCGGCCCCGCAGCCGACGTCGAGCACCCGCGCGCCCGGGACGCCGAGCGCCGCGTGCAGGTCGGCGATCTTGGCGACCGCAGTGGGGAGGGCGTGCTCGAACCACGGGCGGTTCATGTCGGCCTGCGACTCGCGGACGTCGGGGCCGTACGCGGCCCAGCCGACGCCGCCGCCGGTCCGGTAGGCGTCGAGCAGCGCCGGGAGCTGGACGGCGGCCCCGGCCAGCATGCGGGCCAGCGGCGCCAGGTAGTCGAGGCTGCCCCGGTCGGTCAGCACCTCGGCGGCGGCCGGCGGCAGCGCGAACCGGCCGTCGCCGCCGACGGCCAGCACGCCGGCCACGGCCTGCTGCTCCAGCCACTCGCGGGCGTAGCGTTCGTCACCGCCCGCCCGTGCCACCAGCTCGGCCGGGGTGGCCGGCCCGGTCGTCAGCGCGTCGTACCACCCGAGGCGGTCGCCCAGGTGGATCGCCAGCAGGTCGGTCATCCCGAGCGCGGCCTGGAAGAGCCGGTCGGCGAACCCGGCGACGGTCGTCTCCATGTCGAATCCCTTCGGTCACCGGTCAGTACGCGTCCTTCACCGGGATCGGTTCCCCGTGACAGCGCCGCGAAGGGTCCGTGACAGGGGCGTCCCGCACGGTGGTGGCATGAAACTCGAAACGCGCTTCCAGCGGGGAGACGAGGGGGCCTTCACCGACATCGCCGGCCGCTACTCGCGGTCCATGTTCGCCGCCGCCTACGGGATGCTCGGCGACGCCGAACTCGCGGCGGACGCCGTACAGGAGGCCCTGGTGAAGATCTGGCAGAAGGCCGCCACCTACGACCCCGACCGCGAACTGGAACCCTGGCTGTTCACCATCACCCGCCGCGCCGCCGTGGACGTCCACCGCAGGGCCCGGCGGAACGCGGGCGCGACCGACCTCGACGCGGTCGCCGGCCGCCTGTCGGTGCCGCCGCCGTCGCTCGACCACCAGTGGACCTCGGTGCAGGTGTCGCGGGCGCTGGCCCGGCTGACCCCGCAGGAGGCCGAGGTGCTGCGGATGGCCTACTTCGAGGACATGACGCAGAGCGAGATCGGCGCGGCGCTGGGCGTGCCGGTCGGCACGGTCAAGAGCCGCACCTTCCGCGCCCAGAAGCGCCTGGCGGGCCTGCTCGGGCACCTGCGATTCGGACCGGCCGAAAGCCGTCACGAAGAGTCGGAGGCGGGGCACAGGACTCGCCTGTGCCCCGTCCGGTGAAGATCTCAGAAAAGCGCTCCCTGGGTCCTGTCGACCACCTCCTTCCGTGGACGGCGGTCAGGCGGCCGGGAAGCCGGCGAGCCGCCGGGCCGGCGGGTCGAGCCGCACGCCGTCGGGGCGCACCGACAGCACCGACCCGGGGGCCCGGGGGGAGGAGAACGGCACCCGCACGATCCCGCCGGCGAAGGCCGCCGTCGAGCCCAGCACCCCGTCGGGGATCGCCGGCTCGGCCACCTCGCCGGTCGACGGCGTGAAGACCGCCAGCCGTGAGCGGGACCCCCGTTCCACCCGCAGCGCGATCCGCGCGCCGTCGCCGCCGAGCGCGGTGACCCGCCCGGTCAGCCCGCCCAGCACCGGACGGCCGCGCCACCGGAACTGCGGGGGCCCGCCGGGCGGCATCCCGACGAGCCCGCCGGGCAGCACCCGGGCACCGGTGACGGCGCCGGGCATCAGCTCCCAGCTCCCGTCGGACAGGTCCAGCACCACCGGGCCGGGCGCCTCCGGCCGGGTCAGCCCGACCAGCCGGGGCGCGAGCACGATCCCGGGCCCGCTTGCGCCCGGCGGCAGGGCGGCCAGCCGCTCCAGCCCGTGCGGGGTCACGCGGTGGATCGCGTCGCCCGTCACCAGGTCGCCCGACAGGTGCATCCACGGCCCGCGCCCGGCCGTGAGGGTCGTCTCGGCCGACTGGGTGACCAGCGAGATCCGGTGGCGGCCGTCGTCGTTGCGGCACAGCAGCGCCCGCTCGCCGTCGAGCGGGCTGATCTGGGTGGTGGCGTCGCAGGCCGAGGCCAGCGGGCGCACCAGGGGGTCGGGACCGGTGAAGTCCCACACTTCCGGGCGCAGCACGTCGCCCTCGCCGGCCGCCAGGCAGGCGGCGTACCGGCCGTCGGCGGAGAACCGCCAGCCCACCCTCACCGTCGTCACGGGTCACACGATGCTCGGGTCGCCTTGTGGGCGACTTGTGGGTTACTGAAGATCCAGTGGGCCGGCCCGTAATGCCTCATCAGGGCAGGGTTTTCTGACCGTTGACGCCCTCTTAGCACACTTGTAACATTCAGCCATCACTGCGCAAGAATCTTGCAAGGTGATGTTTGATTCCTATCTTTTCCTCGCAACTTCAGGGATGCACAGCGTCCGTGCTCCTGTACCCCCCGACCCCTGTAGTGCCATGCCGAGAGATAGAAGAAGGCGATGACGAGAAAGCACGGACCGTTACGGCTGCTGGCGGCATTTGTCGCGGCAGTTCTCGTCGTGACCGTGGGGCCGCTGCAGCCGGTCTCCGCGGCTGGCGGGCCCAACCTCGCGGCCGGTAAGGCCACCGCCGCGAGCAGCACGAACTCCCCCTACCCCTCATCCAACGTCGCCGACGGCAACCAGGACAGTTACTGGGAGAGCTCCGGCAGTACCTTCCCGCAGTGGGTCCAGGTCGACCTGGGCAGCGCCCAGAACGTCGACCAGGTCGTGCTGAGGCTCCCCGCCGCGTGGGGCGCGCGCACCCAGACCCTCTCCGTCCAGGGCAGCCTCGACAACAGCGGCTGGTCGACGATCGTCGGCTCGGCCGGGCAGAACTTCGCCCCCGGCAACGCCAACACCGTCACCCTGAACTTCGGCGCCACCAACACCCGGTACGTCCGCGTGAACATCACCGCGAACACCGGCTGGGCCTCGGCGCAGCTCTCGGCTCTTGAGGTCTACGGCGTCACGGGCTCCTCGGGCAACCTCGCCTCGGGCCGCACGATGACCGCCAGCAGCGTCTCGCAGAACTACGTCGCGCCCAACGCCAACGACGGCAACGCGAGCACCTACTGGGAGAGCAACAACAACGTCTTCCCCGAGTGGCTGCAGGTCGACCTCGGCTCCTCGGTCGCGGTCAACCGGGTCGTGCTGAAGCTGCCCCCGGCCACCGCCTGGCAGACCCGCACCCAGACCCTGGAGGTCCAGGGCAGCGCCAACGGCTCCAGCTTCTCCACGCTGGTGCCCTCCACCGGGTACACGTTCAACCCGGCCACCGGCAACACGGTGACGATCAACCTCACCTCCGCCGCGACCACCCGCTACGTGCGGCTGAACATCACCGCCAACACGGGCTGGGCGGCCGGACAGGTCTCCGAGTTCGAGGTGTACGGCCCCACCGGCACGGTCGACACCCAGGCGCCCAGCGCCCCGGGCAACCTGACCTACACCGAGCCCGGCGGCACCCAGATCCGGCTCGCGTGGAACGCCGCCACCGACAACGTCGGCGTCACCGGCTACGACGTCTACCGGGGCGGCCAGCTCATCACGAGCGTCGCCGGCAACGTGCTGACGTACACCGACAACCAGCAGGCCACCGCCACGGTGACCTACTTCGTGCGTGCGAAGGACGCCGCCGGCAACGTCTCGGGCAACTCCAACTCGGTCACCCGCACCGGTCAGTCGACCGGTGACACCCAGGCGCCGACCACCCCCGGCAACCTGGCCTACACCGAGCCCGGCTCGGGCCAGATCCGTCTCACCTGGACGGCCTCGACCGACAACGTCGCCGTCACCGGCTACGACATCATCCGCAACGGCTCGGCCGCGGGCAGCGTCTCCGGCTCCACCCTGGTCTTCACCGACACCCAGCCGGCCACCGCCACGGTGACCTACCTGGTCCGGGCCCGCGACGCGGCCGGCAACGTCTCCGGCGACAGCAACTCGGTCACCCGCACCGGCACCAGCCAGCCCGGCACCAACCTCGCCACCGGCAAGGAGATGGTCGAGTCGGGCCACGTCCACACGTTCGTCGCGGCCAACGCCAACGACAACAACCTGGACACCTACTGGGAGGGCGCGTCGGGCACCTGGCCGAGCACCCTGACCGTCAAGCTCGGCGCCAACGCCAACGTCACCTCCGTCGTGCTGAAGCTCAACCCGTCGTCGGCGTGGGGCACGCGCACCCAGAACATCCAGGTCCTGGGCCGCGAGCAGTCGGCCACCACCTACACCAACCTGGTCTCGGCGGCCAACTACACGTTCAACCCGAGCTCGCAGAACACCGTCACCATCCCGGTGACCGCGACCACGGCCGACGTGCGGATCAGCATCAACAGCAACACCGGCGCCCCCGGCGGCCAGATCGCCGAGTTCCAGGTGTTCGGCACCCCGGCCCCCAACCCCGACCTGGTCGTCACCTCGGCCACCTGGTCGCCGTCCTCCCCGGTCGAGACCGACTCCATCACACTGTCGGCGGTCGTCCGCAACAACGGCTCCGCCGCGGCCCCGGCGTCGTCGGCGAACCTCTACCTCGACACCACCCGCGTCGCCACCGTCGCCGTCCCGGCCCTCGCCGCCGGCGCGCAGACCACGGTGACCAGCAACATCGGCGCCAGGAACGCCGCCTCCTACTCGGTGAACGCCAAGGTCGACGAGGCCAACGCGATCATCGAGCAGAACGACGGCAACAACTCCTTCGTCAACTCCACGGCCCTGGTGGTCCGCCCCGTCGACAGCTCCGACCTGGTCGCCTCGCCGGTGGCCTGGACCCCGAGCAACCCGTCGGGCGGCCAGACGGTCAACTTCAGCGTCGGCATCAAGAACCAGGGCACCGTCGCCTCGGCGAGCGGCTCCCACGGCATCACTCTGACCGTCCTGAACGACTCGGGCACCGTGGTCCGCACGCTGACCGGCTCGCACTCCGGCGTCATCGCCGCCGGCGCGACCACCTCGCCGATCAGTCTCGGCACCTGGACCGCCGCCAACGGCCGCTTCACCGTCCGCGTCGTGCTCGCCGACGACGCCAACGAGCTGCCGGTCAAGCGCGCCAACAACACCACCAACAACTCGCTCTTCGTGGGCCGCGGCGCGAACATGCCGTACGACCACCTGGAGGCCGAGGACGCCGTCCGCGGCGGCGGAGCGGGCGTCGTCGGCCCGAACCGCACCATCGGCGACCTGGGCGGCGAGGCCAGCGGCCGCCGCGCCGTCACCCTCAACACCACCGGCGCGTTCGTCGAGTTCACCACCCGGGCCCAGACCAACACCCTGGTCACCCGCTTCTCGATCCCCGACGCCCCCGGCGGCGGCGGCATCAACGAGGAACTCAACGTCTACGTCAACGGCGCCTTCCACAAGGCGATCAACCTGACGTCGAAGTACATGTGGCAGTACGGCAACGAGGCGAGCCCCAACAACTCGCCCGGCTCCGGCGGCCCGCGCCACATCTACGACGAGGCCAACATCTTCCTCGACGGCTCGTTCCCGGCCGGCACGAAGATCAAGCTGCAGAAGGACGCGGCCAACGCGACCAACTACGCGATCGACTTCATCAACACCGAGCAGGTCGCCCCGATCGCCAACCCCGACCCGTCGAAGTACGTCGTGCCGACCGGCTTCACCCAGCAGGCCGTCACCGCCGCGCTCGACAAGGCCCGCATGGAGAGCGGCTGGGAGGGCGTCTACCTGCCCGCCGGCGACTACTCGGTGGCCAGCAAGTTCAACGTCTACGGCAAGCCCATCAAGGTCGTCGGCGCCGGCCCCTGGTACACCAGGTTCTACGCCCCGACCAGCCAGGAGAACTCCGACATCGGCTTCGACGTCCAGTCGTCGGCCAACGGCGCCTCCTTCAGCGGCTTCGCGGTGTTCGGCAACTACACCTCGCGCAACGACGGCCCCGGCAAGGTGTGGAACCTGACCGGCATCAGCAACATCTCGATCGACAACATGTGGATCGAGCACCAGATGGTGATGGTGTGGGGCACCAACGTCAGCAACCTGCTGCTGACCAACAGCCGCGTCCGCAACATGTACGCCGACGGCCTGAACCTGACGAACAACAGCAAGAACAACACCGTCAGGAACATCGACGCCCGCTCCACGGGTGACGACGCCTTCGCCCTGTTCAACGCGATCGACATCGTCCAGGGCGACAACACGGGCAACCTCTGGGAGAACCTCTCGGTGACCACCCCGTGGCGCGCGGCGGGCCTGGCGGTCTACGGCGGCCAGAACAACACCTTCCGCAACATCTACATCGCCGACACGCTGTGCTACTCGGGTGTGACGGTCTCCTCGCTGGACTTCGGCTACCAGTTCAGGGGTTTCGGCACCCAGCCGACCACCCTGGAGAACATCTCGATCATCCGGTCGGGCGGCCACTTCTGGGGCGCGCAGACCTTCCCGGGCATCTGGATGTTCTCGGCCTCCAAGGAGTTCCAGGGCATCCGGATCAACAACGTGGACATCGTCGACCCGACGTACAGCGGCATCATGTTCCAGACGAAGTACAACGGCGCCGCCGAGTACCCGCACACCGACACGATCTTCAACAACGTCTCGATCTCGGGCGCGCAGAAGAGCGGCGACGCGTTCGACGCGAAGTCGGGCTTCGGCATCTGGGTCAACGAGATGCCCGAGCAGGGTCAGGGCCCGGCGGTCGGCTCGGCCACCTTCAACAACCTGACCTTCAGCAACAACTTCCAGAACATCAAGAACACGACCTCGACGTTCACCCTCAACATCAACTGATCGCACACTGAGCGGGCGCTGCCGCCGGAAGGCCAACCTCCGGCGGCAGCGCCGTTTTTCAGTCCCACCAGAACGACCAGGCGTTCCGTCCCTTGATCAGCTCCGCGTAGTCCTCCAGCGTGCCCGGACCCTGCACGATGGTGTCGGGGCAGAACGTCCAGTGCTCGGCGGCCACGTGGACGGCGTGCAGCGCCGTCGTCGGCGGCGCGGCGACGCTCAGGTCGAGGGTGTTGAACCCGACCCCGACCACGCGCGCCCCGAACCGCTCCTCCCAGGAGCGCACGACCGCCGCCAGGGGCACCGCCCACTCGTTGTGGTTGACGGCCCCCTGCCAGCCCATGACCGCCAGGGCGTCGGCGCCCCGGTCGGCCGCCACCAGGCCCAGCGGGGTGCCGTTGCGGGCCAGTTCGCGGGCGTACCAGTCGGCGACCACGTCGGGGTGCGCCACCGGCACGCCGGGCTCGGCCAGGCCGGGGGAGACCGGCCCGAAGGGCTCCAGGTTGCCGATCTGGTCGTGGGAGGCGAGTTCGACCCAGTCGGCCCACACCTCGTCCATGAACGCCTGGGCGTGGAACAGGTCGATGCGCTCGGCGTCGTCGGGGGCGATCTGCCCGACCGACCACGGCTGCACCGACTCCTCCATCAGCAGCGGCCACAGCCCCGAGGCGGGGTGTTCGGCCCGCAGCTGGGACCACAGCTCGCCGGAGACGGGGTCGTCGCTCAGCCAGAACGCCGGCCGCCGGTGCGGGCGCCCGCGTTCGAACGTCGGGTCGGGCCACACGGTCACGCCGGGAGGCAACTCCACAGTGAGCTCCCGCCGCACGCCGTCGTCGGCGAACAGCTCGCGGAGCTCGGGCGGCAGCAGCCCCTTTCTAACCGGCACGGCGGAAAGAATAGTTCACACGTTGTTCGTGCGGTTATCGTGTGGTCATGCCGGTTCCCCGACCTCTGCGGCCGGGCGACCCGCGGCAGGTCGGGAGCTACACACTGACCGGCCTGATCGGCGAGGGCGGCCAGGGCACCGTCTTCCACGGCCACACCGAGAAGGGCGAGCCGGTCGCCGTCAAAGTCCTGCACGCCCGCGTCTTCGGCAAGCGCGACTTCCACAACGAGGTCGCCGCCGCCCGCAGGGTGGCCCAGTTCTGCACCGCCCGCGTCATCGACGCCGACGTGACCGGCGAACGCCCCTTCATCGTCAGTGAATACGTCGACGGCGAGTCGCTGGAGGCCCTGGTGAAGCGCGAGGGCCCCCGCGACGCCGGCTCCCTCGACCGCCTGGCCGTCGGCACGGCCGCCGCGCTGGCCGCGATCCACCGCGCGGGCATCGTCCACCGCGACTTCAAGCCGGCCAACATCCTGCTCGGCGCCGACGGCCCGCGCGTCATCGACTTCGGCATCGCCCAGGTCGTGGACGCCGCCGGCACCGAGGCCAGCCGCGTGCAGGGCACCCCGGCGTACATGTCGCCGGAGCAGCTGGCGGGCCGCCGTCCGGGCCCGGCCTCCGACGTCTTCTCGTGGGGCGTGACGATGACGTTCGCCGCGACGGGGAAACCGGCGTTCGGCAACGACAGCATCCCGGCGGTGATGAACCGCATCGTCACCCGCGAACCCGACCTGTCGTTCGTGCCCTCGCGCCTGCGCGGCGCGCTGGCGGCCGCGCTGGCCAAAGACCCGGCCGACCGCCCCACGGCCGCCGACCTGCTCGTGACGCTCGTGCACGCCCGCGACGAGGGCCACCAGGCCCACGAGCGCTCCTCGCGCCGCCGCTGGGTCCTGATCGGCGGATCGCTGGGCCTGATCGCCGCGTCGCTGACCACGGCCGTCGTGCTCCTCCCGGCCGAGCCGCCCCGGCCGCCCGTGGTCACGGTCTCGCCGATGAGCCGCCCGGTCGACGCCGCGTTCGGGCAGCCGATGGGCACGCCCTTCACCGGCCACCGGGGAGAGGTGCTGTCGGTCGCCGCCGGCCTGCTCGGCGCGCGCCCGGTGGTCGTGTCGGCCGGCCGCGACGGCACCATCCGCGTCTCCGACGCGGTGACCGGCGCCGCGATCGGCAGGCCGCGCCCGGTGAACGCGCTCAGCATCTCGTCGGTGGCCGTCGACGGCGACGTCGTGGTCTGCGGCGGCTACGGGGCCGGAGTGTGGCTCTCCGACCTGTCGTCTGGCCGCAAGATCAGGTTCGGCGCCGAGATCGGCGACGTCCTGGCCCTCGGGGTGACCCGGCTGGGCGAGCGCACCGCCGTGGTGACGACGGGGCCGGGTTCCGTCCGGGTGACCGACCTGTCGTCGGGCGAGACCCTGCTGAAGCTCGGCGGCGGCGCGACGGCGGTGGCGTTCACCATCCTCGAAGGCCGCGACGTCGCCGTGACGGCCACGCTCGACGGCACGGCCGAGGTCTGGGACCTCCACTCCGGCGAGCCCGTCGTCACCCCGTTCCCCCTCCCCGGCGAGCTGCTGGCCGTCTGGTCGGGCGTGGCGGTGACCGCGGCCCCCGACAACACCGTGCGGGCCTTCGACCTCCAGTCGGGCCGGCCGCTGGGCCCGCCCTTCCGAGGCCACACCGACCGCGTCAGCGCCCTCGCGACGACCGAACTCGACGGCCGCCCGGTGGTCGTCTCAGGCAGCTGGGACGGCACCGTCCGCGTCTGGGACCTCACGACCGGCACCCCCCTCGGCCCGCCGCTGACCGGCCACCGGGGCTGGGTGACGTCGGTCGCGGTGGCCATGGTCGAGGGCGTGCCCGTGGTGGTGTCCGGCGGCCGCGACGGAACGGTCCGCACCTGGCGGCTCTAACGCTCCAGGGCGGCGAAGACGATGACGTTGTCGGCGTAGTGGCCCGCGCCGGCGTCGAACGCGCCCCCGCAGGTGATGAGGCGCAGCCGGGCGTCGGGGGAGGCGCCGTAGACGTCACGGGTGGGGAAGTCCTTCTTCGCGTGGGTCCGGACCTCCTCCACCCGGAACGTCACGACTTCGTCGTCTTCCAGCCGGACCAGGATCCGGTGCCCCGGCTTCAGCCGGCCGAGTTCGGCGAACACCCCCGGCCCCGTCGTGGAGTCCAGGTGCCCGGCGATGACGGCCGGGCCGGGGTCGCCGGGGCGCACGCCGTCGGCGTACCACCCGGCGACCTCCGCCTTCCCGGGCGGGACCATGACGCCGCGGGCGTCGAGCGTCAGCCGCTCCAGCCGCGACCGGACCCCGATGGCGGGGATGACGACCCCGACGGGCTCGGCGTGCCGCCGCTGGGGCCGGACCTTCGCGACCTGGTTCTCGACCGGCCCCCATCCGGCCGCCTCGGCGGCTTCCCGATCGAGCGTCCCGGCCTGTGCGGTCGTGCCGAGCACGACGGGCGAGACGTCGGGCACGCCGGAGCCGGCCGCCGTGCATCCGGCCGTCAGGAGCACAGTGACGAGCACGACCAGTGGCCTCATCCCGAAGCCCGTTCGTCGCCTGAGACGCTCAGCGGATCACGTCGTGCCGCCGGAGGGGGTGCGGAGCCGTAGAAGAACGGCACCGACGGCGAGCGCCAGCGCGCCCGCGAGCGCCAACGGCCAGACCGGAGGACCGGTGTCGGCGAGCCCGCCCATGCCGGTGTCGACGGCCCCTTCGGGCGTCACGCCGGGCGCGGCCGCGTCGGTGAGCGGGAGGAGCCGCAGCCCGCGGTCGCCGTCGAGCACGACGACCGTGTTGGTCGATCCGGGCGCGAGTTCCACGTCGGCGGTGGCGGTCTCGTCTCCGGCGGCGGCGGTGATCTTCTGCATGGCCGCGTCGACCTCGGTGTACTCGGGCGTGTCGGCGAACCGCAGGTCCTCCTCCACGTCACCGGCGGAGACCGTCACCACGCGCTCCTTGAGAGACGCGGCGATGACCCGCAGCCCCGCCTTCCCGTCGGGAAGTTCCATGGAGTCGTTGAGAACCTGCAGGCGAATGCTCTTGTACGGCCCCATCCCCGCCACCGTGTAGGCCTGCCCGCCCTCGACCCGCACATTGGCCGACAGCACCGGCGGGGTGGTCGCGCCCGCCCCGGCGGGCCGCATCGCGACGGTGTACTGCCCCGCGCTCAGATTCTGGTAGGGCGACACCCCGCCGTAGGGGACCGCGTTCAGCACGAGCTTGGCCCGGTCACCGCCGAACGGATAGAGGTAGACGTCGACCGCAGGAGTGTCGGGCGACAGGTGTGCCAGCCGGACGTGTCCGACCTGAGGCGCGGCGTGCGCGGGCGCGGCGAGAAAGAGCAACAGCAGGACGCCGGTGAGTAACCGAGGGAGTTTCATCGTGCTCCGTTATGAGGTCAACGAGCCGGTGGGGCTCGGCGCTGCGTACCGTATGCGCAGGATTGTTGACACTGCGTCGACCGGTCGAGCGATATTCACCTCAATGGGATGAAATCGTGACTCTTGTGCCTCAAGAAACCGGATGATCCCGGAAACCGACTCGCTGGTCGGCTCGCTCCCGTCGACGGACGAGACTTCGACCGTTCGATACGGGACCTCGCGGGGGTCGGCGCCGCCGTCCCCGAACCCCCGAATATAGAGCCTGTGTGACGCGGCGAGCGCCGCCAGTGACACCAGGATCCGCGCGTCGACCTCTCCGCCGGCCAGTTGCCGGGTGGCGGCGGGCGTCGCCGCCAGCCGGGGGTTGGCCAGCAGTTCACGCCCGGCGTCGCGCCGATCGCGCTTGTCACGCTCCAGTGCTTTCGCGAACGTGCCGACTCCTTGCGGCGTGACCTGGACGATTCTGATGGCCCCGACCGTGGCGAGGGGCTCTGTGGCGGTGACCGGCTCCAGCCCCGGGCCGAAGAGCTCCCGCAGCGCCGGCGTGACCACGACGACGTCGGCGTTCAGCACCTCCTCCTGACCGCGTAACGGCAGCAGCCGCGAGGGCTCGACCCCCTGCGTGGCGAGCAGCGCGCAAACGGGTGCGTCACACCCCACGATCCCCTTGACCTGCCGCGCCACCCAGGTGGCGGCCTGCTCCCGCTCCCGCGCGGCGGCGTCGATCCGGGGCACCTGTTCCGTGGGCGCCGCGACCTGCTGGACGGCCCGCGAGTTCACGAAGGCCCCCGCGACCAGAAGCCCCGCCGCCGCGAGCGCCAGCCCTCCGGCGGCACGCAACTGCCGCCCCGGAGGCAGGCCGAACAGCACCAGACCCCCAATTAGAGTTCGTCCCTTATGCGCCTACGTCATCACGGGAACACGCGCAGTGGCAAGACTCTAGCGGGTGGATTTAGCTCCATAAACGGGCATATGAAGGGTCGTGACGTGGTGGCGTCGCCTCGTCGGCGACCTCAAGGCCCGCAACCACCTCGACACGTATGCCCTGAGCCTGACGGTGTTCTCGTTCGCGATCCTGTCACTGGTGAGCGACGAGCTGAACGAGAACCTGCGATGGGCGGTCCTGCTGTCGGGCGTCGGCCTCCTCATCTACCGGCTGACCCTGGTCCCCACGTCGCCGTCTCCCGTCGAGCTCCTGCACGACCGCAGCGCCTTCGAAGAGGCCCCGCTCGCCCCGCTCCTCCGCGACGCCCGCGACGTCCGCGTCTTCGCGCCCTCGGCGGTCAACCTGCTCTCGCCGCAGACCTGCGAACTGCTGCGCAAGACCGTCTTGACCCGCCGGAACGGATCGGTGCGCGTGGTGGTGCTCGACCCCGCGGAAACCGCCGCGATCGCCATCGCCTCGCGGCAACTCGACGACTCGCTGGAGTTCCCCATCCAGCGGCTGCCGCAGTCGCTGACGTCGACCCTGGAACGCCTGAAACTGATCGCGGGGTGGCGGACCGAGGGAGCCTTCTCCTACCGGCTGTTTCCGTACAACCCGGGGTTCTCGCTGGTGCTCGTCGACCCGGAGACGCCACACGGGCGAGTGATCGTGGAATTCCACGGGGTCCATAACCCGTCGACGTCGTCGCGCATGCATCTGGAGTTGGTGGCGGGGCGTAATGAGCGCTGGTATCGGTACTGGGTCCAGCAGTTCGACCGGGTGTGGGAAGCGGCGTCCGTACCGGAAATCTTGACGCGACGGGAAAAGCCGTGAGAGACAGTAATCGCGGAGGTACGTCAGGTCGGCGCCGACAGGGCGAAGGGGACCGCGATCACGTTACCTGAATGGGGACAACGGCCATTTCCGGCATCCCTCGACGTCGAGGCCCTCCTGGCGACGGGGTGGAAACCGCATGCCTTCCGCCAGTTCATTCTGAAGATTCACAGCCGATGCGACCTCGCCTGCCGCCATTGCTACGTGTACGAAATGGCCGACCAGAACTGGCGCAACCAGCCGAGGCGCATGTCCGAGGCCATCGCGAAAAAGGTGGCCCAGCGCATCGGCGAACACGCGATGACCCACGGGCTGACCGAGGTCGACGTCATCCTCCACGGGGGAGAGCCGCTGCTGGCCGGCCCCGATTTCATCGCTTACGTGGTGCGCGCCATCCGGCGGGAGATGGACACCGGCAGCGCGGTCAACGTGAGCATCCAGACCAACGGGATGCGGCTGGACGAGGAGTTCCTGAAACTCTTCGAACAGCTCGGCATCCGGGTCGGCGTCTCCCTCGACGGCGACGCCGTCGCCCACGACCGGCACCGCCTGTTCCGCGACGGGCGGGGCAGCTACGACCTGGTCAGCGATGCCATCGGGCGCCTGTCCCGCAGCCGCTACCACGGCCTGTTCAGCGGCCTGCTGTGCACGATCGACGTCCGCAACGACCCCCTGAAGACCTTCGAGGCGCTGCTGACCTTCGACCCGCCGGCCGTCGACTTCCTGCTGCCGCACGGCAACTGGTCGACCCCGCCGCCGTTCCGCGACGCGGGGTCGTCGTCGACCCCCTACGCCGACTGGCTCATTCCGATCTTCGACCGCTGGTATCGCACCGCCGAAACCGAGGTCCGGCTTTTCACCGAGATTCTCCGCCTGATAACCGGACGACCGTCGCGCAGCGAATCGATCGGGCTTTCCCCGGCGCTCCTGGCGGTGGTGGAGACCGACGGTTCCATAGAACAGTCCGATATTTTGAAATCCGCATATCACGGGGCTTCCGCCACGCCGTTGCACGTGCTCCGCGACCCCTTTGACGCGGCTCTGAGACTTCCTTCGCTGGTGGCCCGGCAGATCGGCATCGAGGCGCTCTCGCCGGTCTGTCGTGAATGCGACGTCGTGACGGCGTGCGGCGGCGGCCTCTATGCCCACCGCTACGACGAGAATTCCGGATTCCGGAATCCGAGCGTCTACTGTCCCGACCTCTACGCCCTGGTCAGCCATATTCACCGGGTTTTCGCGGAAGACGTGGCTCGGATGAGGGGAAACCGATGAGCATCCTCCCGCACCGAATCTCCGATGCGGCCTTCTCCGCACTGGCGTCGGGGGGTGGGGGAGCCGCCGCCATAGAGGAACTGCGCTCGGCCCAGTTCAGCAGGCACCTCATGCTGCTGCGCGGCGTCGTCGAGTCGTTCCCCGAGGTGAAGGTGGCGGAGGAGGCCTTCGCCGTCCTCGCCGATCTGCAGCGCGGCGCGGGCGGCGCGGTCGAGACGGTGCTCCGCTACCCGGCGGTCGGGGCCTGGGCGGCCCAGTGCCTGCGCGGTGCGGCCGACCCGGCCAGGCTCGCCGCGGTCGCGCTCGCCGCGGCCCATCTCGCGGGCCGCGAATGCCACCTCCCGGTGACCTCCCGGAACGGCTGGATGACCCTGCCCTCGGTCGGCGGCTTCCCCGCCACCGGCGCGTTCGACCTGAGCGTCGGCCCCGGAGGCGTCCGGGCCGACGGACGCCCCGTCGAAGGATGGCGCCCCCTCGCCCGGATCACCGCCGGCGGCTACACCGTCACCCTCGACGACCTCGACCCCCACCGCTGGTCCGACGGCGTCGACCTGCCCCGCCTCGACGCGCCGGAACGCGACGACTGGCAGTCCCGCCTCCGTGAGGCCTGGGACGTCCTCGCCGAACGCCACTGGACGGTACGCGACGAGGTCGCCACCGCCGTCAGCGTGCTCACCCCCATCGGCGCGCCCGCCGAGCGGCCCCGGAGCGAGTCCTCGCGGGAGGCGTTCGGCGCCATCGCCCTTTCGGCCCCGTCCGACGGCGTGTCGCTCGCCGAGACCTTCGCCCACGAGACCCAGCACGTGAAGCTCTACGCCCTCATGGACGTCGTGCCCCTGACGCTCCCGGACACCGGTGACCTCTACTACGCGCCCTGGCGGCCCGATCCCCGCCCAGCCCGCGGTCTGCTCAACGGCGCATACGCCTACCTCGGGGTGACCGGATTCTGGCGCCGCGAACGGGCGGCCGGGCATCCCCGCGCCGAGTACGAGTTCGCGCAGTGGCGTGAAGCCGCCTACGAGGCGACGCAGGCGCTGCTCGCCGGGCGAGGGCTCACCGCCGAGGGGGTGCGGTTCACCGAGAACATGGCCCGCACACTCGGGACCTGGGTCGGCGAGCCGGTCGGCGCCGAGGTGCTCGACGAAGCCCGCCGTGCGCAGTCGGCGCGCCGGCGGGCCTGGGAGGAACGAAACGAGATGTCGTCTAGAGCGGCTGAGGATCGAAGTCCGTATTGATGCGGCGGTTCTGCGCGGTGGCGACGGCGTCGGGCTGGTTGATGCCGTCGAGATCCTGGTAGCGCCGCAGCACCTCGGCCTTCAGCGCGTCGGCCTCGGCGGCCGAGCCGACGGCACGCAGGTCGAGCGCCAGATTCGCGGCCGCGGACAACGTCATGAAATGGTCTTCGCCGAAGAGGTCGCGGAGTCGTTGGTGCAGTGCCCGGCCACCCTTGACGGCCTCTTCGATCTCGCCGAGCGCCGCGAGGTCGGACTGCAAGTTGATCAGGCAGGTCAGCGGATAGTCGTGGTCCCAGCCCAGCCGGACGGCCAGCGCCTCGGCCGCCTCGTGGTTGATCCTCCTGGCCTCGGCGGCGTCTCCACGCAGGCGGTGCAGCACCGCGAGGTTGCTGCGGGAGGTGTGGGCGAAGGGGTGGTCGGCGTCGAATACCCGTGCGTAGAGAGGTGTCATCTCCAACGCCAGGGCGTAGGCCTCGTCGATGTTGCCTTTCGCCCGATGGGCGTTGGACAGGTTCACCCCGGCGGCCAGTGTGTCGGAGTGGAGGGGGCCGAGCAGACGCCGGAGTCCGTTGTAGGTCGTGTCGGCCAGGTCGAGCGCCTCGTTGAAGTCGCCGCGGCGTCGCAACGCGATCGACAGGTCCTTGGCGGCCAGCAGGGTGCCGTGGTTGTCGAGCGAGAACTGCTGGCGGCCGTAGTCGAAGGAGTCCTGCCCGAGGTAGACGGCCATGTCGTAGTCGCCGCAGAGGCGCACCGCCCTCGACAGCGCGCTCCAGGTGCTCAGCACCATCGACGAACCGACGCCGGTCCGGGCCGTGCTGAGGTCGCGCAGCAGGACCTGGAACATGTCGCGGGCGGTGACGTAGTCGCTCGTCAGGGAGTGGTCGATCGCCAGGT
Source organism: Herbidospora galbida (assembly GCF_005233835.1). Classification (GTDB taxonomy): domain Bacteria; phylum Actinomycetota; class Actinomycetes; order Streptosporangiales; family Streptosporangiaceae; genus Herbidospora; species Herbidospora galbida. The sequence goes on from NZ_SZQA01000007.1 coordinate 145,277, forward strand.
TGTGGCGTACGCGGAACATGCCGGTGGTGTCGGGGGTGGCGGCGTCCTGGTATCTCCGCAGCAGTTCGCCGCGCTGCTCGCGGGCCCGCTGGAACTCGCCGCGGGCGCGCAGCGTGCTGACATAGCTGTTGGTCGCCCACATCGTCTCGGAGTGGTCGGGCCCCAGTTCCTTACGCATCGCTTGGAGCGTGTCGTGGTCGGTCTGGTAGGCCAGCGTGTACTCGCCCATGCCGCGCAGGATGTTCCCGAGGTGCTTCCTGGCGACCAGGATGTCAGGGTGGCCGTCGCGCTCCTCGCGCGCGGTCCACTTGTCGATCAGCTCCTCGACCCGGGCGCGGGCCAGTTCGTAGTTCCCGACTCGGTAGAGGAACCGCACGGTGTTGAGCGCGAAGGTCCGGACGTCCGGCGTCGCGCACTCGGCCAGGTTGGAGTAGCCGATGTGCGGCACCAGTTCCTCGAACGCCTTCCAGTTCGCGGTGTCCTCCGGATCCTTGGGCGCGGAGTGCGCGAGCAGGAGATGCACCTCGTGCCGGATGTCGTGCTGCTGCTTGGGGTCGAGCTCCTCGCGGAGCAGCGACTGGATCAGCCGGTGGACCTGGATCGTCCGGGTGGTCGAGTCGATCTTCGCGAGGGCGAACCGGCCGAGTACGCTGAGCGCCTTCGTGAGCAGCAGCGGATCGGCGAGAATCGGGGCGATACGCGGGGTCTCGGCCTCGGTGCCGCGACGGAAGACATCGCGCGGGATCGGTTCGGGGCCGAAGAACGCGCAACAGCGCAGGATGTCGATCGCCTCCGGCAACCGAGTGCGGAGCTGGTGCACAGACAACTGCCAGGCCGCCGCCATCGACTGCGGGTAGTCGTCGGACCTGCCCATGCGCATCAGTCCGGTGGTCTGGGACTCGAGCAGGGCAAGGTACTCGTCGAGGTCCATCGCCGTCTCGTACATCAGGGCGCCCGCCTGCTCCAGGGCGATGGGCAGGTCGCCGAGCTTCTCTGCCAAGATGTCGAGCTTCTCGTCGGGCAGCTCCCGGCGGATGCGCTTGGCCAGGAAGGTCTTGCTCTCCTCGCGGTCGAACACGTCGACGCGCAGGGTCTGCACCCGGCTGCCCCACTGAGGGTTGCGCGAGGTGATGAGGGCGTGCCCGGGGCCGCTGGGGATGTAGTCGCGCAGCGAGGCCGGGTCGTCGGCGTTGTCGAAGATGAGCAGCCATTTGCGATAGGGCTCACCCCGCTCCAGCGCGCGTTTCACCGTGCGGGCCGTCTCTTCGATGCCCAGGCCGGCACTGGTCGGCAGGCCGAGGTGGGGAGCCAGCGCGGCGAGCGAGGCCGGCACGAGTTCGCGTTTCTCGGCGGGGATCCAGTAGACGACGTCGTAATGCCGCCGGTAACGCCAGGCGTATTCGATCGCGAGCTGGGTCTTTCCGACACCGCCCTGCCCCTGTAAGGCGCTCGCCCTCGGCTCCAGCACCACCGTGCTCACCTGGGCGACGTTGTCGCGGAGGGCCAGCAGAAGATCTTCTCGTCCGGTGAAGTGGGGATTCTTCGGCGGGACCCGTTCCCAGACCGGGGGGGCCCCATCGGAAGTCGAGTGCGCTGCCTGGGAAAGCTCCACGAAAAACCTCCGGCCCTGTCCCAAATGGGGAACCTTGGATTACGCCGTAATGCTAGAGCTTGATTCACTGCCCCGGTCACCACAGAATCGTAAGGAAGCATGGTGACGTTGCGGGAAACCTCCAAGAGGAGGAACCGGTCCGGGTGCCGGGAAAAGGACGCCCGTAACCTGCCCTCACGGTGCGAGGAGTGCACATGCAGGAAAATCAGATCGGTGGGATTCCCAATTACGGATCGCTGTCCCTCCGGGATCTCATGGCGATGAGCGTGCAGCGTCCCGCTCTGTACTGGGTACTCGCCGAAGGCGTGGCCGTCGCGAGATTCACAAGCAGCTATTAAAGCACGCTGTCCGCAGACGCGACGGACCGGCCCACAAGCGATCAGAGTGTATATACGTGCCAGAGAGCGGCCGTGGGCCGGTTCGAATCTGAGGTGATCTTTGCACGACATGGACGAGGGTGACTGGGAGCGTCTGATCTTCCAGTTGACCAAAGGCGCCTGCACGCCGTTTCTGGGAGCCGGGGCCTGCGCCGGAGTGCTCCCATCGGGCTCCGAGCTCAGTGAGACCCTGGCCGACCAGTGGGAATACCCCTATTCCGACAAGGGAAATCTCGTCAAGGTCGCCCAATATGGCAAAATGAAGTTCGGTGAGGCGCTGTACGTCAAGGAGAAGATCTGCCAGGCGCTGTCCACCGGCGCCACTCCCGATTTCGGCGACCCCGCCGAACCCCACGCCATGCTCGCGCGTTTCCCGCTGCCGGTCTATCTGACAACCAATTTCGACGACTTCATCGTCAGGTCGTTACGCGCCGCCGGTAAGGATCCCCACGTGATGCTCTGTCCGTGGAATCCGGGGATCACATTCGACGAGGAACTTCGCCGCCGAAACATCGGCTGGAATCCACAGCCCGATGCGCCGCTCGTCTATCACCTGCACGGACGCCTGGGAACGCCGGAGTCGATCGTGGTGACCGAAGACGACCATCTCGAATTCCTCACCAATCTGGCTTTTGATCGTGCGTCGGATGAACCCACCATGCTCCCGCCAGTGATTCTCGGCGCCCTGACCACGCGGTCGCTGTTGTTCATCGGCTACAGCCAGCATGACTGGACCTTCCGGCTGCTGTTCAACAGCCTCACCCGCGCGGTGCCGGGAATCAACCGCCGCCGGCATCTGAGCGTGCAGTTGTCACCAGCGGGCGACGCCGCCGCGGTGAAAGGGCTGCAACGACAGGTGGAGCGGCACTATGGAGAGTGGAATGTCTCGGTTTTCTGGGGGACGGCCGAAGAGTTCAGCAGGCAACTTCTGGGGCGGATGACGACGTGAACCGGGGCAGTGGAGGTTCGGCGGCGCACCGGCCCTACGTCGGCCTGCGGGCGTTCCGCGCCGACGACGCCTACCGGTTCTTCGGCCGGGCGCGGGCGGCTCACGACCTGGCCGCCCACTGGCAGGCCAACCGTCTCACGATCCTCCACGGTCCTTCCGGCGCGGGTAAGACCTCCTTGCTCCAAGCCGGCGTGTTGCCGCTGCTCGATCCCGAGACCACCGACACCCTCCCGGTCGGCCGGGTGTCGTACGGGTCCGCGTTCCCGGTCGTCGACGGCGCGATCTATCCCGCTGCGGCGCTGCCTCCGCAGCACAATCCCCACGTCTTCGCGCTCCTGACGGCGTGGGCTCCCAATGAGTCCCCGGCCCGGCTCGCCGGCCTGACGCTGGAGGGTTACCTGCGCAGCCGCCCGGCCCGGCAGGATCCGTACGGCGATCCGATGCCGGTGCTGCTGGCGATCGACCAGGCCGAGGAACTCTTCGACGGCTTCACTCATCGCCAGGTCTACCGGGAGTGGTTCCTCGACCAGCTCAAACGGGCGCTTGAGGCGGACAGGAACCTCCGGCTGCTCATGTGCGTCCGCGACGACCACCTCGCCTCGATCATGCCGTACGGCCGCAAGCTGGCCGCCAACGACCATCGCCGGCTCCGGCTCGACGCCTTCGACCCGGATGAGGCCCGCGAGGCCATCACCGGACCCGTCCGTGGCACCGGGCGCGTCTACGACCGGTCCGCGGTCGACCGGCTGCTCAGCGACCTGGCAGCCGACTCACCCCCGGGTGACCGCCGAGCCGAGCCGGTGCGGCTCCAGGCCGCCTGCTCGATGGTGTGGCGCTCGCTGCCGCCCGGCGTCCGGACCATCACCGAGGCCCATGTCGGCGACATCGCGGCCACCGACAAGCAGGTCACCACCTACTGCGAGCTCATGGTCCGGGAGGTCGCGGCGGCCCATCTCGACGGCGACACCGGGCGGCTGCTGTCGTGGCTGGCGCGCACGTTCGTCACCCAACTGGTCACCCGGCGGAGGGTCCGGGTCAGGGAGAACGTCACCGTGGGCATGGACAACGCGATCGTCGAGGCGCTGGTACGGCGCGACATCCTGCTGCGCGACGCCGAATGGTGCGAGCTGTCGCACGATCGGCTCATCCAGCCCATCCTCCAGGCGGCAGGGCCGGTCGACCTGTCCGCGTCCGGGTCCGACCCCGACGACCTGCTGGGCTCGGCCGAGCTCGCGCTCCGCGATCGCGACCTCGAACAGGCGAAGACGCGGGCGCGGGCGGCGTTCGACAGGGTCAGGGGCGACCGGCGGCTGGAGGCGGAGATCCACACCTTCCTGGGCAACATCGCCCACCAGGAGCAGGAGTACGCCTCCTCCATCGACCACTACCTCAGGGCGGCGGAGCTGTTCGAGTCGCTCAGCGCCTTCGACGCGGTGGGGCGCCTGCTGGTCGGTATGGGCTGGCTGCGGCTCGCGCAAGGGCGCTCGGATCTCGCCGTCGAGGAGCTCAACATCGCGCAGGGCCGATACAGCCACGACCTGAGCATCAAGACCGCCTTCGCCTGGGCCCTGTGGCACGACGGCGCCCCCGCGCTCGCCCGCGACACGGTCACCGACGTGCTGGAGCAGGACGGTGACGCCCACGACGCGCTCCAGGCCCGCGGGGAGTTCTTGGCGAGTATGGGGGAGTCCGAGGCAGCGTTCGCCGACCTCGAAAGGGCCGGCCCGCTGCAGTGGCCGTCCACCAAAGCCGCCCACGCGCTCGCGGCGGCCAGGCTGGCCGAGGCCCCTGAGCCCGCGTCGGCCATCAGGGAGGAGATCCGCGAGGCGCTGGAGGACGCTCCCGACAGCGGCCCGGTCTGGCTTTACTCGGCCTGGATCAATCTGGTGCAGGCTGAGCACGATCCGGCCGACGAGACGATCAGGGAACACGCCCGGCGAGCTCTCAAGGCCCGATCGCCTGCCTTGCCCCGCCATCTGAGAGACGAGGCGCGGCGGCTCGCCGCGTCAGGAGACCGATAATCGGGCGAGCCCTGTCCGATAAATATCCTCATCAAGCGTCCTGGCCGGGGAAGTGGAGACTTAAACGTCTCCTGCGGCGAAGGGCATCATGAGATTGTCATCCGAACGGCGGCCTTGCATCTCCCACCGGTCCATGCAGAAGAATCGCGGCCGGCGATGAAAGACGTGAGCCCGAGAATGCGGCGCGTTTTGCCGGAGAGCTTTCTGGCACTGGCGACCGGAGGCGGCGGCACCCGGGTGATGGCCGAGCTGAAAGCAGCCCAGTTCGACAAACACCGCGTGTTACTGGCGGCCGTGGTGCAGATCTCGCAGCGGCGGCGAGACGTCGCGGACGCCTATGCGCTGCTGGCCGACCTGGAAGACGCCACACCACGTGCGGTCCACGATGTCGTCGGTTATCCGGCCGTGGGGATGTGGGCGGCGCAGGTGTTGCGGCAGGAGGCTGATCCTGGTCGGATGTCCGCCGTGGCACTGGCCGCGGCTTTTCGGGCCGGCCAGGAGTGCCGTCTCCCCGTGACGGCTCATGACGGCTGGGTCACGCTGCCCTCATTAGGGGGTTTCCCGGCTCGGGGTACGCGCCTGGTCGGGGTTGGGGGCGAGGGCGTGCTGGCCGACGGCCGGCCGGTCACGGGTTGGCAAGCTGTCACCAGGATCGAGAGTGGCGATCAGTCGATGGTGATCGACGATCTCGACCCGTACCGCTGGGTCGGTGACCTCACTCGTCTCGACGGAGGAGATACCTGGTCCCGGCTGTTGTCGGAGGCGTGGCGGCTGCTCATCGAGCGGCACCAGACCTCGTGGGAGGAGATCAGGACCGGGATCGGCATGCTCACCCCGATCTCCGCCCCCGCAGGACGGCCGCGCAGTGAATCGTCCAAGTACGCCTTCGGCGCGATCGCCCTGTCGCGTCCGGCCGACGCCGTGTCACTCGCCGAGACGTTGGTCCATGAGACCCAGCACGTGAAGTTCCACGCCCTCAACGACCTCGTCCGGTTGGTCGAGCCGGGCCATCAGGGCCGCTACTACGCCCCCTGGCGGCCCGATCCCCGTCCTGCCTTGGGCCTTCTCAACGGCACGTACGCCTTTCTCGGCGTCACTGGTTTCTGGCGGCGGATGCGTCACGCCGCCGATGAGAGGTGTGCCCACCGTGCTGAGGTCGAGTTCGCCCAGTGGCGGGAGGCGGTGTACGAGGCGGCGTGCCTACTGCTGTCAGGTTCGGCGCTGACCCCGGCCGGAGCCGAGTTCGCCGAAGGGATGGCGGGCACTCTTCGGCGCTGGATCGACGAACCGGTGGAATCTTGGGCGCTCGCGCGGGCACGTGAGATGCAGGCGGCCCGCCGCGCGGCCTGGGAACGGCGTAATGATCGCTCCGCCCAAGCGGCGGGTTGAATGAAACGTGCACACTCGTTTCGACGGTTACGGAAATCCGATACAGGAGTATTTCATGTCTTCCGAAGACATCGCCGCTTATGCGGAAGTCCCGCTGCGTGACTTGCTGGAGATGGAGCTCCGCAGTCCGGCGTTGAAGTACGTCCGGGACGACGACGATCCGGTCGCCAGATTTCAAAGCGCATATTAGGAGATCGTGGCCAGGATCTCCCAAAATCCGTGGGGCGAAGTACTCTAAAGCGGGGTGAACCACATTTATGTGGTTACGGGGAGGCAATCTTGACCGTGGTCGTCGTCATGCCTGACGGAAGAAGACTGGCCGTCGAGGATCGCGGCGCTCCCACGGGCAGGCCGGTCTTCCTGCTCCACGGCACACCCGGCAGCCGAACCGGACCGGCCCCCCGGGCCGGTGTGCTCTACCGTCTCGGCGTACGTCTGATCACCTTCGACCGGCCGGGATACGGCGATTCCGACCGCAACCCCGGCCGGACCATCGGCAGCGGAGCGGCCGATGTGGCGGCGGTGGCCGACTGGCTGGGCATTGAGCGGTTCGCCGTCGTCGGCCGGTCGGGAGGAGCTCCGCACGCCCTCGGCTGCGCCGCGCTGCTGCGGGACCGGGTCGTCCGCGCGGCCGCGCTGGTGGGTCTGGCGCCCAGAGGAGCCGAGGGTCTCGACTGGTTCGAAGGTATGACCGCCTCGAACGTGCGGGAGTTCACCGTGGCCAGAGTGGGGTTGTCGGCCGTGGCGGCCAGCCTCGGGGCGGCCGCCGCACAGATCCGGGCCGATCCGGCCGGCAAGATCGTCGGGCTCACCGAGGAGGCGCCGGAGTCCGACCGCCGCACCGTCTCCGACATCGGCATCCGCCGCATGTTGCTCCGCAACTTCGCCGAGGGGCTGCGCCATTCCAGCGACGGGTGGGTGGACGACGTGCTCGCGTTCTGTACCGACTGGACGTTCGACCCTGCGGCGATCAAGGTGCCCACGCTCCTGTGGCACGGTGAGAACGACGTGTTCTCACCGGTCAGCCACGCCCGCTGGTTGCGGCGGCGCATCCCGGGCGCGATGCTGCGCATCGAGCGCGGGGTGGCCCACTTCGGCGCCCTCGACATCCTTCCGGACGTCCTGGTCTGGCTGACCCAGGACTAGATCGGCTGTGGCTCCAGATCCCTGTTGATGCGCTTCCAGCTCTTCAGGGACGCGATCAATGGGTGTGCGTCGCCCAGTCTCGCCGCCATGGCGTCCAGGGTCCGTGCCTGCAGTTCGCCCGCCTGAGCGGTGCGACCCGACTCGAGCAAGGTGATGGCCAGGTCGGCCTGACAGACGATCGTGTCGGGATGCCGTTCGCCGAGCGTCTTGACGAGGCCCTCGCGGGACTCACGGAAGTGCGCCTCGGCACGCTGGTGGTCGCCGAGGTCCGATCGGCAGTTGGCGACGTTGATCATGCAGGTCAGAGCGAAGGGGTGATTCGGGCCGAGGTGGTGGCGGAAGGCTTCGAGCGTCTCCTCGCCGAGCCGTAACGCGTCTTCGGGGCGCCCGAGAGCGCGCAGATAGATGGCGACGTTGTTGGCGGCGACCCGAGCGTAGGGGTGGCCGGCCCAGAACAACTCGGCGTACCTCTGCCGGGTCACCTCCGCCAGTTCATACGCCCCGGCCTTGTCCTCAAGCGCCGAGCGGCAGGAGGCGAGTTCGAGGAGGGCGGCCGGAGTCTCGGGGTGGGACGGGTATCGCCGCTGGAACCTCTCGGCCACCCGTTCGGCGATGACGAACGCCTCCTCCTGCCGGCCCGCCTTGCGAAGCGACACCGACAGACTCTTCTCGGCCCGGAGCAACTCGATGTCGTCGTCGCTGAGTGCGTCCTTGTAGGCGCCGATCGTGGTGGCCAGCCATTCGGCCGACTCGTGATAGTCGCCGACTTCGCGGAGATCCCGGGCGAGGTTCTGGGCGGTGCTCAGCGTGTTCGGGTGCAGGGGGCCGAGGACCTGCTTCATCCGCTCATAGGTGTCCTCGTCGAGATCGCGGGCGCTGAAGCAGTCGCCGATCAGCCGGTAGGAGACCGCGAGGTTGTTCGCCGCGTTGAGCGTCTTGTTGTGGTCTTCGCCGTAGAGCTCCCGCCACAGCTCATACGTCTTGCGGTCGAACTCGAGTGCCTTGTCGAACTCGCCGTTGGCCCGCAGGTCGGCTCCCAGGGTTCCGCGGGTGGCCAGGGTGTGCGGGTGGTCGTCGCCGAGCAGGGCGTGCTGCTGGGCCAGGGTCCACTCGCTGAGCCGGAGTGAGGTCTGCGGCTTGCCGAGCCAGCGGTGCGCGTTGCTGACGTTGTTGAGCAGCAGCAGCCGTTGCCGCTCGATCTGGCCGAACTTCGCCTCCCAGAAGTCCGCCAGCCGCTGACCCAGATCGAGCGCGTTGGTGTACTCACCACGCTGGATGTAGTAGCGAACTCGTTCGATGAGGAGTTTGCGGGTCTCCTCCTCCACGCAGTTCTCGGCCTCCGACGGCAGCAGGTGCGGCCAGATGATGTCGTAGCGCGGCCAGTTCGCGGGGTCGTCGACGTCTCCCTTCGTCGGGCGTGCGCCGACCAGGATGTCGTGCACCTCGTGCGACGTCGATTCGGTCTCCTCTTTGGTCATCTGGTTGCGGATCACGGTCTGCACCAGGCGGTGCAGCTGGATCGTGTTGGTGGCCGGGTCGACCTTGGCGAGGGCGAACCGGGTGACCTCGCGGATCAGCCGGCCGATCATCACCTTCTCGCCCAGGAGGCTGGGGTCGTACTTGAGCAGAGCCCGCATCATCTCGTTGCTGTAGATCAGCTCTTGGGAGATCGGCTCCGCGGCGAAGAACGCGCACAGCTGCAACAGCCGGACCGCCGCCGGTGAGCGCTCCTTCAGCCGGGCCAGTGAGATGTTCCAGGTCAGCGCCACGGGAAGCGGATAACCACGCGGCGGCTCGGTGAGCAGCAGCTCGGCGCCCTGCCTCAGCTGGGCCAGATACTCCGAGGCCGGTACGGCGGTCTCCGCCAGCCAGGCCGCCGCCTGCTCGATCGCGAGCGGCAGATGTCCCAGTTCGACGGCGACGGCGAGCGCGCCCTCCCGGTCGAGTGAGGGCACCCGGCGGTTGAAGTGCTCCAGGCTCTCCTCCTGGCTGAACACGTCGACCTCGAGCGGCGCCGCCACATCGGCCCAGGCGCGGTTTCGCGAGGTCGCCAGCACGTGGCCGGCGCCGCCTGGCAGGTGGTTCTGCACGTCTTCGGGATCGGCGTTGTCGAAGATGAGCAGCCAGCGCATCTGCCCGACACGTAACGCCTCACGGGCCGCCTCGGCGCCGGCCACGACGCTGTCGCCGTATCGGAGGCCGAGTTTGGTGGCCAGTTCGGCGAGCGCGGTGTTGATGAAGTCGGGCTGTTCGGCGGAGATCCACCAGACCAGGTCGTAGTCCGCGCGGAAACGGTGCGCGTACTCGAGCGCGACCTGGGTCTTCCCGACGCCGCCGAGACCGTGCAGGGCGATGATCTGCTGAGGCTGGGGGATCGTCCGGTTGAGGCCGACGAGCTGGTCGCGGAGCGTCTCCATCGCGGTGCTGCGGCCGGTGAACGTGTTGTTCCGCGGGCCGACGTTCCAGATCGGCGGCACGGCGCCGGGGAAGCGAGACCCCAGCTGCAGGTCGACGGCGTAGTCGCGCGGGTCGCGTCCCACCGAGCGCAGCAGCGCCTCCGTCGCCTGGTCGACGTTCAGGCGGAACAGATCGACCGGGGGGTGGTCGCCGAAGGGCGCGGTAATCCGCACCTCGGCGACCCGCAGCGCGATCTGCGACCGTGGTTTCAACAGGTCGGTGGTGGCCGGGCCTGATTCCTCGTCCTGCTCGGCGAGAACACGCAGGTAAGCGGGGGACACCAGAGCCATGAACTGCATGTGGGGATCGGGGAGCGGCTCGGGGGTCTTGGGCGGCAAGGCCTTGGGGACGACCCGGCAGCCCACCCGTTCCAGAATCGACCCGATCCAGTCGGCCCACATCCGGTCTTCGGGCACGTAACTCAGCAGAACGTCGGCCTGGTCTGCGGCCCGGCGCCGGGTGAAGGCGTCCAGCCAGCGAGTGCGGACCGCCTCCTCCATGGGTGGGATCGAGGTCACGGCTCCATCCGTGATCGCGCCGGCCAGCCGTTCGTAGGCCGCCAGCAGCGACGTCGGCGATCCGGCACCGTCGCCGAACGTCGCCAGCGTCTCCTCGAAGGCGTAGAAGCGCTTGTACGGGATCTCGACCGCCCCCCAGTACCTGCTGCGCTCCTCTGAAGTCATCTTCGCGGGCAGGTTGTCGAACCGGCTCCGTGCGAGTTGGCGTCCGGCGTCGAGTTTCTCCTTTTCGCCGTCGTCGATCCGCATCGGCACAGGGAGGATCCGGATAGGCCGGGTGCGGACGCGATCCTCGATGTAGCGGGCCACCTTCGCGGCCCCGTCGATACTCTGGTCCGCCATGGTGAAGCAGTCGACGAGGATGTCGGGCAGATGCGCGGTGCAGATGTCGGCGATGTCGCTGCGGCCGGTCCTGCTGTCGATCAGGGTGTAGTCGTAGTTGGCCTTCATGTCGGCGCGCATCGCGTCGAAGAACAGCCCGCCGCCGAGGCGGTCGTAGAGGTTGTCCCAGTCGAAGGTGGACACGAGCGACGAATAGTCGCGGTTCTGCTGTCCGGCGGAGATGAAGTCGAGGGTCCCTTCACCCGGGAACTCCCACTCCAGCGACACGGCGTGGGGCATCACCTTGGCGTAGTCGAGGTGCCAGTCGGTGGCCCGCTGCTGCGGACGGATGGCCGCCCACACGTACTCGTTGATGATGTCGATCACGCCCGGTGTGGAGGCGATGACCTCGTCGTCGAGGAAGGGATGGTAGAACCTGTGCAGACCGGGCGACTCCAGGTCCCAGTCGACGACGAGGACCCGCTTGCCGTTCGCGGCCAGCACCCAGGCCGTGTTGGCCAGCGCCATCGTCCGTCCCGTTCCGCCCTTATAGGAGTAGAACGTGATGATCTGGCCTTCGCCGTCAGTCATCGGATCCTCCGCCTCCGCTGTCCTTCGGGGGATACGGCGTGGCCTTCCTGAGGAACTGGTTGCCCGCCCGGTTCAGCGCGTCCGGAAATGCCCGCCTGAAGTTGGAGAAGTGGTCGATCGACTCGGTGGACAGATCAGACCATCGTTTGCTGAGCGTCGCCCGCAACATCGACTGGAGATACGGCTGCCGTGCCGCGGTCTCTCCGTCGTTCAGGTTCCACGGAATGATCACGCTGACCCAGGGCAACTCCGCTCGGTCGAACGCGGCCAGCGCGGCGAGGCACAGCGGATCGGTCAGTGCCCACGGGTCGACGATCATGACGCCGGGTCCGGTCGGTTGTTTGCCGGCCAGCAGATCGGGGCTGAAGTCCGACAGCGTTCCGAGTTCGGTGCGGAACCCGTGCGCCGTGGCCAGTTCCACGGCGTACGAGATCAGCGAGCGCGGCTGATCTTCGTTGCGGAAGGGGTTCCAGTCCTCTGGCAGGCGTCCGTAGAAGAACGGATTGCGGTCGGCGGGTAAGCTCTCCCGGCCGGGCGCGACGATGGTGAGTGTCACCGACTGCGCCGCGTCGAAGTCCTCGAACGCGCTGCCGAGCGAGGGGAAGTCGAGCGGTTCGATGGGGTCCAAGGGCGTGCTCTCACCCACCTGGACGATGCGTGTCGCCAGCGCATGCGCGGCCCTCTGGTAATGAGCGCGCCGGATGGCCAGCTTGGTCAGACCGTAGAAGCCCTCGTCACGGTAGTACGGCCCCAGCTTGTCGTGGGAGAACTGGATCGACCGTGCGACCAGGGGGAGCGCTTCGGGCTGCATCGGCGTCCACAACGCGGGGACGATCGCCTCGGGGCGGTGGTCGTCCGATCCCGGCTGACTGTTGAGCCTGTGGACGAAAGCGGTCCATTCACGCCCGCAGTTCTGGCTGACGAAATAGCGCGGGGAGTAGAGCGGCACGAAAACCTGGCAGGTGGCGAGGGCCTCGGCCAATCGCCGGCTCCACAGATGGCCGGTGAGAAGCCGCCCGGTGTCCATGAACCCCGCCATCGACGGATCGGGAAGTCTCGTGAGTTCGAGGACGATGTCGCACAGGTCTTTGAAGAGCTTCGCGACCCACCGGTTCGCCTTCGGATCTTCATTCGGCGTGTGAGCATAGCTGAGAAAAAAGTAGGGGCCGGGCGGCCGGGGAGTTGACTGCAGGACCATCCGTCTCCCTTCCTCGTGCTCACTATAGGAACGGGACCCCCACTGAGTCTTGCCTTACCAATTCAGAACTTTTCGGTACCCGGCGTTCGCGCAGCCACCGAACCGCGTGATCCACTGCTGTCGAAAGCGGGAAGAAGACGGTGTGAGCTTGTCCGGTACGCTCCTCGCGGGTCGCGCCGGTCTGCCGAAAGTCGGCGCCGACCTGCGCGAACTCGCTGTCATCCAGAACCGCGTCGGAGAATTCCCACCATTTCCTTCCGTATCCGTCGTTCACGACGCAACGGTAGACCCGGGTGGGCGTATGCGGAAAAAGGTATCTATATTCGGCCAGGTGAAAAGCCGTGCAACGGTCGAACCCAACACCGAGGAGCATTACATGGGCGCCGACCTCATAGAGGCGGGCCAGGGGTGACCGCTCACCGTGATGACAGTCGGGCGCATGGCCCTTCATCAGGTCCGCCGCCCGGGCCCCGATCGCCGCATAGGACGTTTGCGGATGCGCGCTGCGCACCGATCCCGGAGTCAACCGGACGGTCTCCGCGATGATGCCCATGCCCTCAGACGGGGTCGTTCGCGCGTCGAATGCGGGCATGAGCGACCGGAACGCGGACGTCTCCGTCGGAGACATCCCTCTGGTGGCGTTCCTGAACACCTTCGAGGTATCCGAGTTCCCTGTGGTGAAAGCCGGTACGACCAGCGTGCCCATGGGACCGAGGACGTCTCGTAGGGCGGCCACCACGGTGGAGGCCCCTCCGGCTACCCGACCGACGTTGCGCATGGAAGCGTGCACCAGCAGTGTCTGGCCCGCTTCGACTCCCAGGCGGCGGAAGTCCGCCGCCAGCCGGGCACCGGTGATCATTGGTTCTGTGTCTCGAACGCCTCGTGATGGGCGCGGGCGGACACCTTCGCCGCCGACACGGCCTCTGCGGGGATCTCCTCCGTGAGCCACGGCGTCAGTGTCTCGCGCATCCGCTCGACGAACCACACCCCGGTTTCGGTCAGGACACCCGATGCGAGCAGGGTCTCCGCGGCCTCGGCCGTCTGTTCGCGCCACCGGGCGAACTGGACGTGCGCTCCGAACGCACCGGTCGTGATCCTGCGGCGACGCCAGAAGTCGGCGACGGCGATGTGCGCATAGGTGCCCTGGAAGAGACCCTCCAGAGGACGTGGGTCCGGACGCCACGGGGCGTAGTGGAGTCGGGTGTCCTTCGGATCGAACAGACGGACGGCCTCGAAGACAGCGCCCAGTTTGACGTGCTGGAACTCGTGGATGATCAGCAGTGCCAAGGTGGCCGGATCGCGGGGGAGCGCCGCCGCGACCGCGCCGAAGGCGGTGCGGGCGGTCGAGCTCACGTCGTCGTCGCCGGCGGACGCGGTCAGCGGCACGATCGTCGTCAGGCCGGCGCGCAGGCCCGGCGCGTATTCCGGGAACTCGGTCTCGACGATGTGCCAGGCGGCGTCGAAGGCGGTCTGCCAGGCGGTCAGCTCAGCCGCGGTCAACCGGCCGGTGAGCGGAAGTTGGTAACAGTCGCGGAAGGGATCGGAGTCTTCGATCAACACACTGAAATCGCCGCAGGTCAGCCGTCGGGCCGGTAGCCAGCGGGCAGGAGCGTGGTGCCGTATTTCGCCTTCGGCCACCGACACCGTCGCACTGCTTCCGGTCAGGCCGGTCAGCGTGCCGATGGAGGGGAAATGGGCCGCTCCTTGTTCGACTTCGACGGTGAAGGTGCCCTCGGCGGCCGCGGCCAGTGCGACGGCCGCCACGATGTTGCCCAAGTAGGCGGTCGACGTCTTCTTCTGCGCTGCCTGAACCGCCCACTCACGGACGAAAGGATGCGCCAGCACCCGATCGACGGCATGCCGATGGGTCTTGTCGTACGCCCGCAGCGCGGCCCACGCGGCTTCCTCCTGCGGACCCACCGTGCGCATGGCTCCCCGGCGGATGCTGCTCTGGGTCGCCGTGAGCGCCCGCATCTCACGCCACCCACCGAAGCCGGTGGCGAACTGGCTGAGCTCCAGCTTGTGGTTCTCCATTGAACCCGCGTCCCTGATGTGAGAGATCAGTTTGAAGAGGTCCTGGCAGTAGACACTGGGATTGTCGAACGACCCGGCCCTGAACCTGTGGGGGTAGAGCCCGCCACCGCATGCGGTGACCAGCGGGCATCGCCGGCACTCGGCCGACAGAGCGGCGACTCCGCCCCGCCGGGCGACGATGCCCGGGTGAGTCGCGGCCTCGCTCACCGAATTACGGAAGACGTCCTGCCCCGTCGCGGGCGCCCCGTCGAAGGTGACCTTGAGTGAGTCGACCTGTTCGTAGGAGCCGTCGGTCTCCACCACCAGCAGCGCGCTCGGTTCGAGGCCGATCGCTTCGGTGAGGCTCGGCTCGCCGTGCAGAGTCCGGATGACGGAATCGAAGATCCGGACTTCGACCGGACGGCCCTGACTCTCCCACCGCTCGTAGATGGCGATGAGCCAGTCGGCGTAGGCCGTCGGCGCAGGCCAGTGTGGAGGCTCGTCCCAGGTCGCGTGAGGGAGGAGAAAGTCGATGCGGGGGGGATCGAGCGCACGCAGCGCCTCGTAGACGGCGATCGGGTCGTTCTCGACGTCGATCGTGCACAGCAGTCCTGCGAAGAGATGGGGTCGCTCGTGGAGCAGGTTGATGGCCCGCACGACCTGGTCGTAGCTGCTGCGCCCGTCGCGGTATCTGCGGTGGCGGTCGTTGGCCTCCCTGTCGCCGTCGAGGGAGACGCCGACCATGATCTCGTGCTTCTCGAACACGTCCAGGAACCGCCGGTTCAGCAGCACACCATTGGTATGGATGCGGAGATCCAGGACGCACCCCTCGGGCAACCGGTCGCGAAGGGTGGTGGCGATGTCGTTCAGGCGAGCCGGCCCAGCCAGCAACGGCTCGCCCCCGTGAAGAACCACGTTCACACGGCTGAGCGCATGCTCGGCGGCGTGTTCGGCGATTCTGTCAGCGATGTGAGCGCTGGTATCCAGCGCGAGAACTGCAGGTTTTCCGCGCCAGCTCGTGTCTGCGTTCTCGTAGACATAGCAGTGGTCGCACGCCAGATCACACCGGCTGTGCACCTTGAGCACATACTGGCTGAGGGGCAGAACGGACTGGGACATTCCGCGTTGTCCGAAAGTCAGAACGCCGACTGGAACTTCGCCGCCGGGATCCCTTCAGGGTTGACCAGGGTTTCGATCGACGCCATTTCGCGTCCGGCGAAGATGTCCATTTCCGCGAACGAGACATTGGACAGGTTCGGAATATTTGTTGAAAACTCTTTCTCGGCAACGGCAGAAGGTGCCATAGCGGAAAACCTCCCAGCAGGGTAAAATACTCGAAAGGAATGGTGTCAAAGACTGTCGATCCGACAGTCCGCATTCGAGTACTACCCGGGATCTGGGTCGGCCAGACTTTGCGCGTGGCAGACTACCGGCAAATTCTTTGCAGGTCAATCTGACCGGGGATATGGTCGCCTATTTCGCCAACCGGCGCTGGGTTTATGTAGAAAAATGTCGCCTTAAGCCACAAGTAGAATAAAGTTCCTTTGGGGGCCTTTGTCCTACATTAAGCCACGGTCAATTGGTGACAAAGTATCACAAAAGCCCCATGTGGCTACTGTGAGGCATCGCTGTGATTGCCAAAGGCTGTCAGGCGTCCAGTAGGCGACTAAGAGCTCTTACCCCGAAGTCCAGCGCATCAATCGGCACCCTTTCGTCAATTCCGTGAAAGAGTGCGAAATAATCGAGATCCGGCGGCAGCAGCAACGGCGCGAAACCATAACCCTTGATCCCCAGCCGGGCGAACGACTTCGCGTCCGTCCCGCCCGTCATCACATAAGGCACCGGCCGGGCAAGCGGGTCCTCTGCCCTGAGCACGTCGCCGAGTTCGTAGAACAGTCCTGAGATCGGTGCGCTGGGCGCGTCCTCGAAGTTGATGAACTCCCGAGTCAATTTCGGCCCGAGAAGCCCGTCGATGGTTTCCAGGAATTCGTCGCGGAACCCCGGAAGGAATCGCCCGTCGATGTGCGCCTCGGCCCGAGACGGGATGACGTTCACCTTGTATCCGGCGTTCATCATCGTCGGATTCGTCGAGGCTCGCAGCACTCCCTTGAACAGCGCCGCCGCCTGAAGGGGGACCTCGGAAAGATCCTCAGGGTCGATCTCCATGCCCAGGACGTCCGACAGTTCACTGATGAGCGCGGAAACCGACGGTGTCAGCCGTAGCGGCCAGCGATGGTCGGCAACCCGCGTCAGCGCCCGGGCCATCTCCGCCACCGCGTTGTCCGCCGGCGGCTTCGACCCGTGCCCCGCCACCCCACGCGCCGTCACCTTCATCCACGCCGTCCCCCGCTCGCCGACCCCGATCGGATAGACCCGCACCCCCGACGGCATCGTCACCGAGAACCCCCCGGACTCGGAGATGGCCTCGGTACACCCCTCGAACAGTTCGGCGTGCTCGGAGACCACATAGCGCGACCCGAACTCCCCGGTGGCCTCCTCGTCGGCCAGGAACGCCAGCACGAGGTCGCGCCGAGGCCGCACCCCCTGCCGGACCCACGCCAGCGTCATCGCCAGGGACCCCTTCATGTCCACGGCCCCGCGCCCGTGCACGTACCCGTCGGCGATCTCCCCGCTGAAAGGGTGCAGGGCCCAGTCGGCCGGGTCGGCCGGCACCACGTCAAGGTGCCCGTGGATCAAGAGGGCGTCCGGAGAGTCCCCGGGCACCCGGCAGATGACGCTGGCCCGTCGTGGCGCGCTCTCCACGATGACGGGGGAGAGCCCGACCTCGGAAAGCAGGCCAGCCACGTACTCGGCGGCCTCTCGTTCCCCGGGGCCGGGGTTGGTCGTGTCGATGCGGATCAGCTCGGAACAGATCTTGGCGGCCTCACTCATGATCCAAGCCTTCCTGATTGAGCATCCCCCTACTCACGCCACCCCACCAGAAGCGCGCCAAGCTCCGGATATGCGGAGGAATCTGCTGATCTATCAGGGCCCCGGCGCGCCCCCCACCCCAGAGGGCTGGCACGCCGCCAGGGTCACCCACCACGACCCGAGAAGTCTCTGCCGCTGGATCGACGCGAACTGGGACGGCGGCCGCATCGCGCTGGTCGGCCACGGCATGGCCGGGCTCGTCTTCCGGCACGCCTACCTGATCGCCAACGGCGACGACGACTCCCGCGAGCACCGCCCGTGGGCCGGGCACGTCTCCCGCATGGTCCTCCTGGCCACCCCCAGCAGGGGCGCGGGCCTCGGGCGCTTCCGGCGCGGCGGCCCCTACGTCACCGACCTGCGCATCCGCTGGGTCGACCACTTCGACCGCACCACCGACCCGGTCAAGGTCGTCCAGATCAACGACCCGTCGGCGAGCCGCGACGACTGCGTGGACGTCGAACAGTTTCCCAACGCCCGCCACGTCACCACACCCGACGTGTTCGACAACCGCGCCATCCTCGACGCCGTCCTCGGCCGCTTCCAGCCGACCACACCCCCGTCGCGGCCGACCCCTCAGCCGACGGAGTTCCTGCTGACCCCGTACACGAGACTGGGCACCTTCCTCGATCTGTACGCCCAGACCTACGCCCTCCACCGCCACGCCGGCCTCACCGTCACAGCGGTCGAAGGAGGCGCCAGAACCCTGGCCAGAGCCCTGAGCCGGGTACCGTCCCTCAGATTCGACACGGTCCGGCTGGACCGCCCGGCCCTCCCGCCCGACTTCCCCTGGCACCGGGTCGTCGAGCGGGAGCAGGCGGGTCACATCACCTACAGATAGAGCCCCGTCTCCACCGGCGTCTCCTCCGGCGCCACCCCCGCCTTCAGCGCGAACATCTCCGCCAGCGTCAACCCCCCGGGCCCGACCCCGGCCGAACCCCCCAGCCACGCCGAAGCCTCGTCGGGCTGCATCCGCCCGACCTCGATCTGCGCCAGACATCGCCCCGGCCGCACCACCGCGGGATGCAGCCGCTGCAGATCCTCATTGGTCGTCACCGCCACCAGGACGTCCCGCCCCTGACCCAGCAACCCGTCGGTCAGGTTCAGCAGCCGCGAAAGCCCCTGCCCCGAAGACAGTTTCGCCTCGGCCCGGATCAGCTCGTCGCAGTCCTCGAGAACGAGGAGCCGCCACTTCTTCTCGTCATGGTCCGGGCAGTCGCACCCGACCGCGACCTCCATCAGATACCCCGGGTCGTTGAACAGCCGCTCGGGGTCGAGCACGCAGTCGACCTGGCACCAGGCACGCCACTCGCGGGCGAGCGTCCGCAGCAGCGTCGTCTTCCCCGTTCCGGGAGGCCCGTGGAGAAGGAGGAGCCGCCCCGGAGCGGACCCGGCCCGCAGGGCCATCAGCGAGTCCAGCTTCCCCTGCGCCAGGCGAGGATAGTTGCGCCGCACGTCCGCCCACGCCGACGCACCGATCGTCTTCGTCGAGCGCCGGCGGCCGTGTTCGGACTTCCAGAAGAAGCCCATCGTCACGTTGTCGTCGTCGACCGGGCGGGGTTCGGCGGCGTCCTTGACGGTCTCGGACACCACGGCCGCGGCCAGGTCTTCGGTCACGGCCGTCACCGCGATCATCGCGTTGCCGCTCTTGTAGCGGATGACGCGCATGGTCCAGCCGTCGCCCTCGTACAGGCGGGAGTCGGGGCCGTCGTCGGAGGCCGCGGCGCGGACCAGAACGCCGCCGGACGCGGTCAGCGGCGCGTCCTTCCGTACTCTTTCCACGCTGGCGGTCTGCGCCCACGGCTGGGATCCGGTCGCGAAGGGGGACAGAGCAAGGGCGTCGATGATGTCGGCGGGACTGTCGCTGTCGTCGATCCACACTTTCATCTCGAGCGGAGTCATGGGGGTAATGATCCTGATCTGTCGGGGGAGGTGTCGACGCATTATCCGTTTACGCGTGGGACACGGGGGCGAAATCGGCCTCGCGTAGGAAGGTGAGGCATGGCGATCGATCCGTTCGTACCGTGGGGTTCCGTGACGCCTGAGGCCGCCGGGCCTCGTCTGGCCGTCAAGGATGTCGTCGACGTCGAGGGGCTGCCCACCGGGGCGGGCCATCCCGATCTGCTGAAGCAACCGGCCGAGCGTGACGCGGAGGCCGTGGCGCGGCTCCGCTCCATGAGCGTATTCGTCGGGAAGACGCACACCGACGAGCTCGCCTGGAGCCTGGGGGGCACCAACCAGCACTACGGCGTGCCCGAAAACCCGGCCGCCCCGGGTCACGTCTGCGGCGGGTCGTCGAGCGGGTCCGCCGCGGCCGTCGCCGGCGGCCGCGCCGATCTCGGGCTGGGCACCGACACCGCCGGCTCGGTCCGCGTCCCCGCCTCTTTCTGTGGTCTGTACGGCTACCGCCCCACCCATTCCCGCGCTCCCCGCGCCGGCATCGTGCCGCTGGCACCCTCCTACGACGTTCCCGGGCTGCTGACCCGGGAGCTGCCGCTGCTCGAATGGGCGGCCGACGCGCTCCTCGACCCCGGGCCCCAGCCGGGCGGGCCGGAACGCGTGTGGGTCCCCGCCGATCTCTGGAGTGAGCTGTCTCCCCGGGTTGGGGCGGCGCTGGCGCCGGCCCTCCGGGACCTCGGGCTGCCCGTCGACCGCACCCCGCTCGGGCTGGACGTCACCGACGCGTTCGCGGTCACCCAGGCCGCCGAGGCGTGGGCCTGCCACGGCGCGTGGGTGACGGCCGGGCGGCCCGCGTTCGGGCCCGGCGTCGCCGCGCGGTTCGAGCGGGCCGAGAGGCTCACCGCCGAGGAGGTCAGCCTGGCCCGCAAGACCGTCGACGAGGCCCGGGAGCGGCTGCTCGACCTGCTCGACGGGGCTGTCATGGCGCTGCCGAGCGCCCCCGGCACGGCCCCCGCCCTCGGGCGGCCGGCCCGGATGCGGGCGGCCACCCTGCGGCTGACCTGCCTGGCCCCGATCGCCGGAGCGCCCGTCCTGGCGCTTCCGGTGACGCGGGTCGACGGGCTGCCGCTGGGGCTGTCTCTGATGGCGGCCCCCGGGGGCGACGAGAATCTGTTCGCGCTAGCGTCGGGGGCATGACGACGATTGGCTGGGACGGCGACGCGATCGTCCTCATCGACCAGACCCGGCTGCCCGGTGAGGTCGTCAACCTCCGCATCACCACGGTCGCCGGGCTCATCGACGCGATCAAGCGGCTGGCCGTGCGCGGCGCGCCCGCGCTCGGGGTGGCCGGCGCACTGGGGGTCGCGCTCGCCGCACGTACGGGAGAGTCGATCGAACCCCTGGCGGCGGCCCGGCCGACCGCGGTGAACCTCGCGTGGGGGGTGCGGGAGGCCGCCCTGGCGGCCGATCCGCTGAAGCGGGCGCTGGAGATCCGCGAGGAGGACATCCGGGCCTGCCGTGAGATGGGGGAGCGCGGCGCCGACCTGCTCGCCGCCTACGGCGCGACGCGCGTCATGACCATCTGCAACACCGGCGCGCTGGCCACCGTCGAGCGCGGCACCGCGCTGGGGGTGATCCAGACCATGCACGAACGCGGCGCGCTCGCCGAGGCCATCGCGCTGGAGACCCGGCCGCTGCTCCAGGGGGCCCGGCTCACCACGTGGGAGCTGCAGAAGATGGGCGCGCCGTTCCGGCTCGTCGTCGACTCGGCCGGGCCGTTCCTGCTGGCGCGCGGCGCGGCCGACGCCGTCGTCGTCGGGGCCGACCGCATCGCCGCCAACGGCGACACCGCCAACAAGATCGGCTCCTACATGCTCGCCCTCGGCGCCCACCGGGCCGGGGTGCCGTTCGTCGTGGTCGCGCCCGAGACCACCGTCGACCCGCGCACGCCCGGCGGCGGCGACATCGAGATCGAAGACAGGGGGAGCGCCGAGGTCACCGCGCTGCCGGGGGTGGCCACCTATAACCCGGCGTTCGACGTCACCCCTGCCGAACTCATCACGGCCATCGTCACGGAGCGGCGGGTGGTCCGCCCATCGCGGGGCGAAACACTCGTTTCGTGATCAAGAAAACCCTCGCACGCGGACCGTCCTGGCGCTAGCGTCTTGACGACTTCCGTCATGTTTGAGACATCAGTGGAGATGATTCGCAAATGCGCACAGAGCCCCCCTTCCGTGCGGATCACGTCGGCAGCCTCCTGCGGCCGGCCACCCTGCTCCAGGCTCGTGACGACTACGCCAAGGGCACCCTCGACGCCGCCGGTCTCCGCGTCATCGAAGACGCCGCCATCCGCGACGTGGTCGCCCTCCAGGCCGAAGCCGGCCTCCAGACGGCGACCGACGGCGAGTTCCGCCGCGCCTCCTGGCACATGGACTTCATCTACCGCCTCGGCGGCATCAGCGTGGCCGCCGACGAGCAGATCGTCGTCAAGTTCCGCAACGAGAACGAGAAGATCGAGTTCACCCCCAAGGGGATGAAGGTCGACGGCAAGATCACCCTCAACGAGACGATCTTCGGCGACGACTTCGCCTACCTGCAGAGCGTGGCCGGCGAGGGCCAGACGCCCAAGCTGACCATCCCGTCGCCGAACATGGTCCACTACCGGGGCGGCCAGGCCGCCATCGACCAGACCGTCTACCCCGACATCGAGGAGTTCTGGGCCGACCTCGCGGTGGCGTACCAGAACGAAGTCGCCCGGATCGGCGCGCAGGGCTGCACCTACCTGCAGTTCGACGACACCTCCCTCGCCTACCTCAACGACCCCGCGCAGCGCGCCGAGATCGCCGCCCGCGGCGACGACGCCGAGCACCTGCACCTGCGCTACATCCAGCAGATCAACACCGCCATCACCGGCAAGCCCGAGGGCATGCGGATCACCACCCACATGTGCCGCGGCAACTTCCGCTCCTCCTGGGCCGCCGAAGGCAGCTACGACTTCGTCGCCGAGGCCCTGTTCGGCGAACTCGGCGTCGACGGCTTCTTCCTGGAGTTCGACGACGAGCGCTCCGGCGGCTTCGAACCGCTCCGCTACGTGCCCAAGGGCAAGTACGTCGTCCTCGGCCTCATCACCACCAAGTCGGGCGTCCTGGAGTCCAAGGACGACCTCAAGCGGCGCATCGAGGCCGCCTCGAAGTACATCGACGTCGACCAGCTCTGCCTGTCCCCGCAGTGCGGGTTCTCTTCCACCGTTGAGGGCAACTCCCTCACCCAGGAGGAGCAGTTGGCCAAGCTGCGCCTGATCGTGGAGACGGCACAGGAGGTCTGGGGCTAGAGGGTCATGAGCGTTGGGCATATCGGCCGTCGATATGGGCAAAGCGCCACTCGCGCCATCCGGCGGCCAATATGCTCGGCGTCCTGTCCAACCTGTTCGGGAGTTTCCTCGTGGCGATCTCGCTGGTGACCCGCTCGCAATGGGGGGCCCGGGCTCCCAAGGGGTCCTACTCTCCGCTGACGTCCACGAAGGGTGTCAAGGTCCACTACACGGGCGGCCGCGTGCCCCCGGAGATCGTCGACAACCACAACCTGTGCGTCGCGCAGGTGAGGTCGATCCAGAACTTCCACATGGACGGGAACGGCTGGGTGGACATCGGATACTCGATGATCGCGTGTCCGCACAAGAGGGTCTTCGTCGGACGCGGGCCCGACCGGCTGCCGGCCGCCAACGGCTCCGGTCTGAACTCCGACCACTACGCCGTGCTCGGCCTGGTCGGCAACGCCGGGTTCGTGAAGCCCAACAACGACCTGCTGCACGGCATCCTCGACGCCATCGACTACCTTCGCCAGGAGGGCGGCGCCGGGACGGAGATCAAGGGGCACCGCGACGGCTTCTCGACCGACTGCCCGGGCGCGGCGCTGTACGCGTGGGTGCAGCGGGGCGCGCCCCGGCCCGGTGGCGGCGATCCCGGCAATCCGCCGGGCGGGCAGATCCCGGCGTGGCCCGGGCGGCTGTTCACCTTCCCGCCGGTGACCGTCGGTGACGACGTGAAGCGGTGGCAGCAGCAGATGAAGAAGATCGGCTTCGAGCTCGAGGCCGACGGCGCCTACGGGCAGCGCTCGCGTGACGTGTGCAAGACGTTCCAGCGGCGGGTCGACCTGCCCGACGACGGGATCGTGGGGCGGCTTACCTGGGAGGAGTCGTTCCGCTACACGTTGTGAACCGCGGGCCGACCGTCGAGGCCCGCTTTAGCGGTTCGGCCTATCATCCGGAGCATGAACGTGGATCTGGCGGCCGGATTCGATCCCGGTTCGCGGGAGGAATGGCGGGCGCTCGCGCTGTCCGTGCTGCGCAAGTCGGGATACGAGGGCGACGACCCCGAGGGGCGGCTCGCGACGCGCACCTACGACGGCGTGACGATCGCGCCGCTCTACGACGAGGCCCCTGAGCTGCCGCGTCTGGTCGGGAACGCCGGGCCGTGGGACGTGCGGCAGCGGCACGCCCACCCCGATCCCCGGGTGACCCGGGAGGCGATCCTGGCCGACCTGGAGAACGGCGTCTCCTCGATCTGGCTCGACCTGACCTCGATCGATCCGGCCGCGCTGCCGGTGGCGCTCGACGGGGTGCTGTTCGACCTGGCGCCGGTCGCCCTCGACGCGGGGAACCGCGCCGCGCGGGCCGCCGACGCCTTCCTCCAGCTGACCGAGTCCGTTGATCTTCCGGGCGGGAACCTGGGCTTCGCGCCCGGCGACCCCGACCTCGCCGACTTCGCCGGGCGGGCCCGCGGAGGGCTCCGGCTGGTCGTGGTCGACGCGCTGGCCTATCACGACCGGGGCGCGGCCGACGCGCAGGAGCTCGCCGCGTCGATCGCGCAGGGGGTCAGGGCGCTGCGGCGGCTCACCGAGGCCGGGCTGTCGGTCGAGCGGGCGTTCGAGCTGATCGAGTTCCGCTACGCCGCCACCGCCGACCAGTTCCTCACGATCGCCAAGCTCCGGGCCGCGCGCCGGCTGTGGGCCCGGGTCGCCGAGGTGGCCGGTGGCCCGCCCGCGCAGCTTCAGCACGCGGTGACCTCGGGCGCGATGATGACGGCGCGCGACCCGTGGGTGAACATGCTGCGCACCACGCTGGCCTGCTTCGCGGCGGGGGCCGGGGGCGCCGACGCGGTGACGGTGCAGCCGTTCGACGCGGCGCTCGGGCTGCCCGACCCGTTCGCCCGCCGGATCGCCCGCAACACCCAGTCGCTGCTGGTCGAGGAGGCGGGCATCGCCCGCGTCGCCGACCCCGCCGGTGGGTCCTGGTACGTCGAGCACCTCACCGGCGATCTGGCCGCCGAAGCCTGGGACCTGTTCCGGCAGACCGAGAGATCCGGCGAGAAGGTCATCGAAGACGCCGTCTCGGCCGCCACGAGCAAGCGGGCCGAAGCCGTCGCCCGGCGCAGACAGCCCATCACCGGCGTGAGCGAGTTCCCGAACCTGACCGAGAAGGTCCCCGCGAGAGACTCCGGCCCCGGCCTGCCCGGTGACCCTCGGCGTCACGCCGAGCCGTTCGAGCGGCTCCGCGACCTGGCCGACCGGCAGGAGCGCAGGCCGACGGTCTTCCTGGCCACGCTCGGGCCGGTCGCCGTGCACACCGCCCGCGCCACGTTCGCCGCCAACCTCTTCGCGGCCGGCGGCATCGCGACCGTGTCGGGGACCCCGGAGGAGTTCGCCGAGGCCGGCACCGCCGTCGCGTGCATCTGTTCGAGCGACCGCCTGTACGCCGACCAGGCCGCCCGGGTCGCCGCCGCGCTGAAAGAGGCCGGGGCCGCGAAGGTGTGGCTGGCCGGGAAGGGGGAGTATGAGGGTGTCGACGCCACCCTCTTCGCGGGGTGTGACGCCCTGAAGGTCCTGGAGACCACGTTCGACGACCTGGGAGTGGACCGATGATCCCCGACTTCAGCGAGATCCCGCTCGGGACCGGCCACGCCGAGCCCGCCAAGGTCGACGGCGAGGCGTGGGAGACCCCCGAGGGCATCGCGGTCAAGCCCGTCTACGACGCCGCCGACCTGCCCGGCTATCTGCCGACCTACCCGGGCAAGGCACCGTTCCTGCGCGGCCCCTACCCGACCATGTACGTCAACCAGCCGTGGACCATCCGCCAGTACGCCGGGTTCTCCACCGCCGAGGAGTCCAACGCGTTCTACCGCCGCAACCTCGCGGCCGGGCAGAAGGGCCTGTCGGTCGCCTTCGACCTGGCCACCCACCGGGGCTACGACTCCGACCACCCTCGTGTGCAGGGCGACGTCGGCATGGCCGGGGTGGCGATCGACTCGATCTACGACATGCGGCAGCTGTTCGACGGCATCCCGCTCGACCGGATGTCGGTGTCGATGACCATGAACGGCGCGGTGCTGCCGGTCCTCGCGCTCTACATCGTGGCGGCCGAGGAGCAGGGGGTGGCCCCGGAACAGCTCCAGGGGACGATCCAGAACGACATCCTCAAGGAGTTCATGGTCCGCAACACCTACATCTACCCGCCCGAGCCGTCGATGCGGATCATCTCCGACATCTTCGAGTTCACCTCGCAGAAGATGCCGAAGTTCAACTCGATCTCCATCTCCGGCTACCACATCCAGGAGGCGGGGGCCACGCTCGACCTGGAGCTGGCGTACACGCTGGCCGACGGCGTCGAATACCTGCGGGCGGGCACCAAGGCCGGGCTCGACGTCGACGCGTTCGCGCCCCGGCTGTCGTTCTTCTGGTGCATCGGCATGAACTTCTTCATGGAGGTCGCCAAGCTGCGCGCGGCCCGGCTGCTGTGGGCGCGGCTGGTGCGCGACTTCGGCGCGAAGAACCCCAAGTCGCTGTCGCTGCGCACCCACTCGCAGACCTCCGGCTGGTCGCTGACCGCGCAGGACGTCTACAACAACGTCGCCCGCACCTGCGTCGAGGCGATGGCGGCCACCCAGGGCCACACGCAGTCGCTGCACACCAACGCCCTCGACGAGGCGCTCGCGCTGCCGAGCGACTTCTCGGCCCGGATCGCCCGCAACACCCAGCTGGTGCTGCAGCAGGAGTCGGGCACGACGCGGGTGATCGACCCGTGGGGCGGCTCCTACTACGTCGAGCGGCTCACCGAGGAACTGGCCCAGAGGGCCTGGGCGCACATCCAGGAGGTGGAGGAGGCCGGCGGCATGGCCCGCGCCATCGACCTCGGCCTGCCCAAGCTCCGCATCGAGGAGGCCGCGGCCCGCACCCAGGCGCGCATCGACTCGGGCCGCCAGCCGGTCATCGGCGTGAACAAGTACCGCCCGGAGGCCGACGAGCCCATCGAGGTGCTGAAGGTCGACAACAGCGCGGTCCGCAGCCGGCAGCTCGCCAAGCTGGAGCGGCTGCGCGCCGAACGCGACGCGGCCCAGGTGGAGCAGGCACTGGACGCGCTGACCAAGGCCGCCGCCGGGACCGGCAACCTGCTGGCCCTCGCGATCGACGCCGCCCGCGCGAAGGCGACCGTCGGGGAGATCTCCGACGCGCTGGAGAAGGTGTTCGGCCGCCACGAAGCCCGCATCCGGACCATCACCGGGGTCTACCGCCAGGAGGCCGGCGCCGACATGAGCAGGATCGACGAGGTCCGCAAGGCCTGCGCGGAGTTCGCCGAGGAGGAGGGCCGCCGGCCCCGGATCCTGGTGGCGAAGATGGGCCAGGACGGCCACGACCGGGGCCAGAAGGTGATCGCGACCGGCTTCGCCGACCTCGGCTTCGACGTCGACGTCGGCCCGCTGTTCCAGACGCCCGAGGAGGTCGCCCGCCAGGCGGTCGAGGCCGACGTCCACGTCGTCGGGGTGTCGTCGCTGGCGGCGGGGCACCTGACGCTCGTCCCGGCGCTGAAGAAGGCCCTGGAAGACCACGGCGCGGGCGACATCATGATCGTGGTCGGCGGGGTGATCCCGCCCGACGACTTCGACGCGCTGCGCGCGGCCGGGGCCGACGCGATCTTCCCGCCCGGCACGGTCATCGCCGACGCCGCCCTCGACCTCATCGCCGACCTGCGGAACCGATGATCGCCGAAGGGGTCAGGAAGGGCGACCGCCGGTCGATCGCGCGGGCCATCACCCTGGTCGAGTCGACCCGCGCCGACCACCGTGAGCAGGCCCAGCACCTGCTCACCGAGCTCGCCCCGGCGGCCGGGAACGCCCGCCGGGTGGGGGTCAGCGGGGTGCCGGGCGTGGGCAAGTCGACGTTCATCGAGGCGCTCGGCACCATGCTCACCGGCGAGGGCCACAAGGTGGCGGTGCTCGCCGTTGACCCGTCGTCGAGCAGGTCGGGCGGCAGCATCCTGGGCGACAAGACCCGGATGAACCGCCTGGCGGTCGACCCGAACGCCTTCATCCGCCCGTCGCCGACCGCCGGGACCCTCGGCGGGGTGGCGAAGGCGACGCGGGAGGCGATGGTCGTCGTCGAGGCGGCCGGCTACGACGTCGTGCTCGTCGAGACCGTCGGGGTCGGGCAGTCGGAGACGGCGGTGGCCGAGATGGTCGACACCTTCCTCGTGCTCTCCCTCGCGCGGACCGGCGACCAGCTCCAGGGCATCAAGAAGGGCGTCCTGGAGCTGGCCGACGTGATCGCGGTCAACAAGGCCGACGGCGAGTTCGAACCGGCCGCCAAGAAGGCGGCCCGCGAGCTGTCCGGCGCGCTCCGCCTCCTCAACTCGCACACCCCCGTGCTGACCTGCAGCGGAATGACGGGGGCGGGGCTGGCCGAGCTGTGGGCGCACATCCTCAAACACCAGGAGACCACCGACCTGACGGCCAAACGCCAGCGCCAGGCGGTCGACTGGACGTGGGCGATGGTCCGGGAAAGGGTCCTGGGGGAACTTCGCGATAAGACGCGAAACATCGCCCCGGAGATCGAACAGCGCGTCCTCGACGGCGAACTGACTCCGGCCCAGGCGGCCGACCTGCTGTACAGATCGGGTCGGGGCGACGCCGGATAGGTCCGGCTTCACAGGTCCAGGGACGACCCGCCGAACCGGTCCTGCAGGAAGCGGCCCTGGTCCTTCAACGCCTGCTCGTCCCCGGCGTGGACGGCGTCGGCGACCCGGCCCAGGCCCGTCTTCAGCAGGTCGAGCTGGCCCAGCAGTTCGGCGTGGGCGGCCTCCCTCCGGGCCAGGGGCAGGCGTCCGTAGGCGTCGAGGCTGGTCGGGAGGTAGTCGCGGATCGTCTGGGACACCACGTGGAGGTGGTCGGGGGACTCGACCCGGCCGAGCACGCCGCGCAGCGTCTCGGCCAGGTCGACCACGCGGTCGATCACGTCGGGCGGGAGGCCGCGCAGCCGTCCGACCAGGGTGTCGAGTTCGGCCCGCAAGGCCTTGGTCTCGGCCTTGGCGAGGGACAGCACCACTCTGGTCCGGTCGGAGGGGGCCAGGAGCGCGCCCAGGCCGTACAGGCCGACGACCACCACGGGCCAGAACGCGCCCGCGACGCCCAGGAACACCAGGCCCACCCCGACCAGCCCGCAGATCGAGCCGGCGATGTTCTTCGTCGAGCCCAGGTAGGTCAGGATCCGGTCACTGGTAGCCACGGATCTCCTTGAACGCCTCGGCCAGCGAGCCGTTCCTGGCGTCGAAGACGGCGCCGCCGGTCAGCTTCGCGACCTGGTTCATCTCGTCGGCGTCGCTGTCGCCGAACAGCACCACGAAGGTCCTGACCGCCTTCTGCTCGGCGGGCAGCGCCTGGTAGTAGAGCTGGAAGTCGAGGTACTCGGTGCCGTCGGTGTTCTCGCCGTCGGTCATCAGCACGATCGACGAATAGCGCCCGGAGTCGACCTTCTGCTCGTAGGCGGCGCGCAGCGCGTCGTAGATGGCGGTGCCCCCGTCGGCCGACAGGCTCTCGGCGTAGCTCTTGATCTGGGCGAGCACCGATTCGGGGTTCGAGGTGGGGATCTCGTAGTCCTGCTGTCCTTTGGGGTGGTCGCTGAACGGCCGCAGGGCGACCTGCTCGCGGTTGCGGAACCGGGAGAACGTCCCGTAGGCGGAGGTGTCGGCGCCGGTCAGCGTCACGAGGGCGGCGCGCAGGCTCTCGATGCGGTCACCCTCCATCGAGCCGGAGGTGTCCAGCACGTACATCGCCCGCGCGGGCACCCGCACGTCGTTCAGGTAGGCCGCGATGAGCTGGTCGGCCGCCGACCGCCGGTTGGGGAAGGGCAGCTCGACCAGTGCGGCCGACCCGAACTCCGGCGCCGGCGCGACCCCGGGCACGATCGGCCTCCGGTGGGTGGCCGTCATGATCTTCCGCTGGGTCTCGGGTGTACGCAGCCACGCGACCAGCGTGTCGTACTGCTCCCTCCGGGAGGAGGAGGCGAGCAGGGTCAGCGGATAGTCGGCCGACACCACCCCGTCGGAGGGATAGACGAGTGTCAGGTCGTCGCGCATGCCGAGCAGCACCGACTCGTAGTTCACGAGCCCGTCGACGTCGGGCCGCGCCGTGTAGGCCTCGGCCAGCCACCCCGACGAACCGGCGGTGAGCCGCTGCGCCGAGAAGAACTCCTTCATGCGCGGCGTCACCGACGCGATCGTCCCCGCGTCGAGGGCCTCGCCGGCGTCCGAGAGCGCCGCCGCGACCCCGACCAGGGCCGAGAACCCCGAGTTCGACGAGGCGGGATTGGTCATCCCGAAGGTGAAGCGGTGCGCGGCGGCGGCGGTCGCGATGTCCGACCAGGTCACCGGCTTGCCGTCCCAGCCGAGCTCGGCGGCCTTGGCGGGCTTGAGGCCCAGCACCACCGGCGAGTTCATGATCTTCGTCTGGGTCGACAGCCTCTCGCGCGCCCCGTCGATCAGCGACAGGTAGCGGTTGGAGGAGAACCAGGTCGCGTCGTAGTCGCCGGCATCGCCGCGGGCCACCTGCTCGGCGCCGTCGAGGGTGCCGGTGTAGGTGAACTCGACATCGAGGCCCGACTCCTTCAGCAGCGGTTCGAGGTCGGCGACCTCGCTGCCGGCCAGGATGCGGAACGGCTCGTCGGCCGAGCACGCGGTCAGCGACGCCGCGGCCAGCAGCAGCGCCAGGAGGGCCCGCCTCATCGCTCGCTCCGCTCCAGGTATTTGCGCGCGTTCTCGATCTCGACCGTGAGGCTGCCCACCGTGGTGGCCATGTTCTCCACGGCCCGCGCGCGGAACTCGTCGATGGTGTCGATGGTGGCGTAGACGTTGTCGAACGCCTTGCGCAGCGCGTCGAGGTCGACCGTCGTCGCGGCGGCCTGCGCCTGGATGTCGGCGGCCTGGCCGCGGAGCAGTTCGCTCGTCGACACGATGAGGTCGGAGGTGGTCGCGTTGAGCGCGGTGATCTGGTCGAGCACCAGCTTCTGCCCGGCGAGCGCCTGGGCGACCACGACCGCCGTGCGCAGCGCGGCCATCGTCGTGGTGGTGGCCCGGTCGACGCCCTTGATGAGCTCCAGGTTGTTCTTGCGCACCAGGTCGAGCGCCAGGTAGCCCTGCGCCGAGACGGCGAGCTGGGTGAGCAGGTCCTGGTGGCGCTGCCGCACCGCGAACAGGGCGTCGCTGCGCAGCGCGGTGATCCGCTCCTCGTCGTGCTCGCGCAGGATCAGCTCCTCGATCTCGGCGTCGAGGGCGGTGGCGACGACGACGTACTCCTGGAGCTTGAGCATGGCGTCCCACAGCAGGCGGCGCTCACCGTCGATGGCGGCGTTGTCCTTGCGCAACTCGTCCTGGCCCGACTTGAGCGAGCGCACGATGTCGTCGAGGTGCTTCTGCGCGCTCTGGTACTTGGCGAAGTAGTCGCGCAGCCGGCCGGGTAACAGGCCCATCAGGCGGCGGCCGGCGGTGGCGTTCTTCGGGTCGAGGTCGACGATCGTGCGGCGCAGCGACACCAGGTCGTTCGCGACCGGTCCCTCCGCCGCCTTGAGCGGCCGGCGGAGCATGCGGTTGGAGACCTGCGACGACGAGCCGATCTCGGTCGCGCCCATCGCGGTGATGTCGGCGACCTTCTTGGTGAAGTCGGGGGAGCGCGGGTCGAGCGCGGCCAGCTCGCCGGCGAACGCGCGGGCCCGTCCGGCCAGTTCGGCGTCCCGTTCGTCGGAGATCGGCATCATCCGCGACGCCTTCTCCGCGGGCACCGGGGGGACCGGCTCCGGTGGCGTGAGTACCAGGTCCATCAGTGGTTCCTCAGAGGTAGCGCTCTTCGATCAGGGCGACGAGCTGTTCGAGGTGGTCGTAGGTGGGCGGCTCGACCACGTCGACCAGGTCGCGGGTGAGCGGGGTGCCCTTCGCGAGGCCGGCGAACACGCCGGGGTCGGCGGTGCGGAAGCCGTGCCGGGCGGCGAGCCGGGCGAACTCGGGGTCGTCGGTCAGCAGGCGGCCGACCTTGTTCGCGTTCTCGTCGAAGGGCACCAGGGTGTGCTTGCTGAGCACCGTCGGCGAGGGGTAGAGCAGCCGCATCTGCGGGCCGATCGTGCCGTCGTTCGCGAACAGGCGGGCGGCGTACTGGGCCTCGTACACCATGATCATTGGGGTTTTGCCCATCCCCATGGCCAGGTAGTCCTCGAACGGCGCCTCGGACGTCGACTCGGAGTAGCCCTGGTCGAGGAACAGCGGCGCGACCCGTTCGGCGACCTGCGTGTCGGCGCCCGTGACGACGTCGTCGCCGTTGGCGACGTAGCTGGTCAGCGCCAGGTACATGGCCGCGGAGTTCGAGGTGCGGATGTCGGTCGTGGTGAGCAGCACCCGTTTTCTGGCTTTGTACGCCGAACCGGGCAGTGCATCCCACCGAGTGCCTTTATCTACTATTTCTAGATATTTCTTGATGTCGAACGTGGTGCCGCTCACGACCCCCGCCTGCGTCAGCGTGGCCACGATCGGCTCGAAGGTCGCCACCGCCATGGGCGAGAAGAACGGCGCGAAGGTCGCGGCGACCCCGCGCTCCTTCTTGATCTTCTCGGCCGCCGGGGCGCTCGACGGGAAGGCGAACGAATAGGTGCTCAGGTCCACGCTCCCGGCGATCTCGCGGGACCCGGCGGTGTCGACCTCCACCTGGAGGCCGTGCTTCGCGAAGGCGGCCTTGACCTGCGGGTCGTCGAAGAACGGCTTCTTCTCCGACCCGATGACGCCGCGGACGACGGTGACGCCTGACCCCAGGTTCCCCAGGACGAGGGCCGCGACGACCCCTCCGGTCAGAAGGACGGCCAGCGCCACGCCGAGTAATCTTCTCCTCATCTCACCCTGAATTATGTGAGAAGCCGCGAAAACCGATGCGGGCCACAAAAAGAATTCAGAGCTCGTTCATCACGATTTCACGGGTGACGGTTTTCACTCCCGGTTCGGGTTTTCCCCCACCGCGTTCGACCTCACTTCACCCCGACGCACGATTGCACCCCATGCCCGGTGATCCGGTGTGACGATGCTGTCGCTTTCGGATATCGGGGAGGCGACCATGCATCACGACCCGTTGTTGCCACCGGTGGTGGCACGGGCCCTCGACGACTACCGCGCCCTGCTGGCCGAGCACGGCATCACCTGGGGTGAACCGCCGATCGGCTATGTGCGCATGCTGAGCTTCCTCCGGTTTCCGGACGAGGCCTATCAGATGTCCGGCGACACCGACCTCGACCGGGCCTTCCGCGACGCCGTGAGCGGCCGGGAGGCCCCCGACGGGCTGACCGTGCTGCGGCTCACCTCCGGCGGCTACATCCTGGAGGCCCGCTCGTGCGCGGTGCTCTCCGCGACCCCCGTGGCGGGCGTGCTGCTGGTCGACTCGGCCCGTACGACCACCGCCACCGTCACCCTCGACGGAACCGAGCACGTCATCGGCTCGGGCGGCGCCCGCCTGGCCGAGTTCACCAGCGACAGCGACCTGCGCTGCGACGGCGAGCCGGTCGACCTGTCGGTGCTCACCCGGGCGGCCGTCCCCGCGCGGCTGCGCCTGAAGGCCGGGTTCCCCTGCCGCTGGAGCGTGACATCCACCGACGGCCAGGGCTGGTGGCCCGACGGCGTCCCGCACCGGCGCGACTACCACGGCGTGCCCTACTTCCACGGTGACGACGTGACGGTGGCCGTACCGGCCGAACCGCTGGTCGTCGGGGTGACCCGCGGCATGGAGTACGAACTCGCCGAGACCCAGGTCGTCCCGTCGCCCTGGCGCGAGACCACGGTCGAACTCACCCCGTCCCGCGTCTACGACGCCGCCGCGAAGGGCTGGTATGGCGCCGACCTGCACGTCCACCTCAACTGGGCCGGCGACGTGGTGGCCGCCCCCGCCGAGGCCGCCGTCATGCAGCACGGCGAGGACCTGCACGTGCTCAACCTGGTGGCGGGCAACGTGGCCGGCCGCCGCGTCTACGACCAGGAGGCGCTGCACCACTGGGCCGGCCGCGACCTGCCCTGGTCGGACGCCGGGCACGTCGCCCGGATGGGCGTCGAATACCGCAACGACCTGCTCGGCCACGTGCACGCCTTCGGCCTGGCCGCCCCGCCGTCGATCTACCACACCGGCTTCCTCGACGACGCCGACTGGCCCCCGAACGGCGCCGCCTGCGGTGAACTGCGCGAACTCCAGGCGGTGCTCGGTTACGCCCACCCGTTCCACGGCCCGGTCGCCACCCCCGGCGACGTCATCGGCGCCGCCCAGCGCGACTGCAACGCCCGCGCCCTGGTCGTCGACGCCGCGCTCGGCCTGGTCGACGGCGTCGAACTGCTGCACTTCTCGGAGTTCTCCGGCACCGTCGAGGTCTACCGCCGCCTGCTCGGCGCGGGCAACCGCCTGGCCGCGCTGGCGGGCACCGACTCGATGCTGTCGTACACCCGGCAGGACACCGTCTCCAGCCCGCCCGGCTGGGAACGCGTGTACGCCCGTCTCGGCGGCCCCCTCTCCGCCGAGGCGTACGCGCACGCCGTGCGACAGGGCCGGACCTTCGCCACCACCGGGCCGTGGCTGGAGCTGACCGCCGGGGGAGCCGAGATCGGCGACACCTGGTGCCTGGCGGCCGGCGACGAGGTCGAGATCGTCGCCCGCAGTGTCGGCCCCGAGGTGGAACGCCTGGAGATCGTCACCGCCGACGGCGTGGTCGCCGCCGGTCCGGGCGGCGAGCTGCGGACCACCCTGACGATCACCGAACCGACCTACGTCGTCGCCACCGCGAGCGGCGGCCCCCACCGCCGCAGCCTGCACCGCCGGGTGTACGCCCACACCAGCCCCATCTACGTCGACGTCGCCGGCCGCCCGGTCGCCCGGGTCGAGGACGTACGGTGGTGCCTCGACTGGCTGGCCCTGCTCGACCAGACCGTCAGGTCGCACGCCCGCCTCGACTCCCCGAGCCAGCTCGCCGACCACCTCGACCTGATCGAGAAGGCCGCGCAGATCTACCGCGCCCGCCTCTGACGAAATTGATTTGCAGGCTGGTGACCAGCTCGCCTAGCGTGGACGACGTCACATCGCCTGCCCAGGGGAGATCCGTTGGAGCTCTAGAGATCATGTCCGTTTCTCTCTGACACATGACCTCTGGAGTTGGTGCGCCATGTTGCGCTGCGACGATCTTTTCTTCTATTGGGCCGACGGCACCCCCGTCTTCGAAGGCCTCGACCTCGTGATCGGCCCCGGCGTGACCGGGCTCATCGGGGTGAACGGTTCCGGCAAGTCCACCCTTCTCAAGCTGGCCGCCGGTGAGCTGGTGCCCATCAGGGGCTCGATCCAGGTGTCGGGCTCGGTGGGCTACCTGCCGCAGAACCTGCCGCTCGGCGTGAACCGCACCGTCTCCGATCTGATGGGCATCACCGTGGCGCGGCGCGCCCTGCACGCCATCGAAGCCGGTGACACCTCCGAGGAGCACTTCGAGAACGTCGTCTGGGACGTGGAGGAACGCGCCCGCGCCGAACTCGACAAGCTCGGCCTCGACGACGTCGGCCTCGACCGGACCGTCGCCACGCTCTCGGGCGGCGAGACGGTCATGGTCGGCCTCGCCGCCGAATTCCTGCGCGCCCCCGACGTGCTGCTCCTCGACGAACCGACCAACAACCTCGACCTGGCCGCCCGCCACCGGCTCTACGACGCCGTCACCGCCTGGCCGGGCACGATCGTCGTGGTCAGCCACGACCGGGTGCTGCTCGACCTCGTCGACCGGCTCGCCGAACTGCCCGACGGGCGGGTGTTCGGGGGCGGGCTGACGGCGTACGAGGACGTGCTCGAAGTGGAGCAGGAGGCGGCCGAGCGGATGGTCCGCGCGGCCGAGGGCGAGGTGCGGCGCGAGAAGCGCGAGCTGGTCGAGGCGCACGAGAAGCTCACCAAGCGGGCGAAGAACGCCAGGAAGGCGGAGGCCACCCGGGGCCTGCCGAAGATCGTCGTCGGGGCGAAGAAACGCGCCGCCCAGGAGAGCGCCGGCAAGCACCGCGTCATGCACGAGGAGCGGCTCGCCGGCGCCCGCGACCGGCTCACCGAGGCCGAAGAGGCGATCCGCGACGAGGCCGAGATCCGCGTCGACCTGCCGGGCACGGCCGTGCCGCAGACCCGGATGGTGCTGGAGTTCCCGCTCGGCGGCACGTTCGTCACCGACCGGGACGTGTCGGGACCGCTGGAATTGGTGCCGGAACGGCGCGGCCGGGAACCGTCGGAGCTCGTCGTCAGAGGGCCCGAACGCATCGCGCTGCTCGGCCCGAACGGCTCGGGCAAGACGACGCTGCTGGAGGCCGTCACGCGGTGGCCCGAACTCGTGCCGACGCGGTATCTGCCGCAGCGGCTCGACGTGCTCGACGAGACGGTGAGCATCGCGGCCAACGTGCGCGCCGTCGCGCCCGGCGCGTCGGAGAACGAGATCCGCGCGGGCCTGGCGCGGTTCCTGTTCCGGGGCGACCGCGCCGACCAGATCGCCGGCACGCTGTCGGGCGGGGAGCGGTTCCGGGCCGCGCTGGCCCGGCTGCTGTTCGCGCAGCCGCAGCTGCTGCTGCTCGACGAGCCGACCAACAACCTCGACCTGGCGAGCGTGCGCCAGCTCGCGGGCGCGCTGACGGGCTACCGGGGCGCGCTGATCGTGGCCAGCCACGATCTGCCGTTCCTCGACTCGATCGGCATCACGCGGCGCCTGGACCTGTGAACACACGGCGAGCCGCCACCCCTGTGACGGGGTGACGGCTCGCCGGACGTTCGGGTCAGCTGGAGAAGAGCATGCCCACCCAGCTGTTGCGGCGGTGGCCGTAGTGGCCGCCGTGGTGACCACCGTGACCCCAGGCGGGGCCGTGGGCGGGCGGGGGCGGGGGCGGCGGGGCCGAGTAGTGCTGCTGGGCCCACTGGCTCTCCATGCGGCTCAGGGTCTCGAGCTCGCCGTAGTCGAGGAAGATGCCGCGGCAGTTGTCGCACTGCTCGATGTGGACGCCGTTGCGGTCAAGAGTCCGCATGTTGCCTCTGCACTTAGGGCACTGCATGAGGTTCATCTCCTTATGTGACGTGCACCGTTCACTCTAGGACAGCGGCGGGGCGGTCAGGATCCTCTCGCAGGAGGACATCAGAGCCGCCGCCGCGTCGTCAAGCGGGACACCGTCTTCGCGGGCATTGGCCACCGCGACGGCCGCCAACTGGACGGTCAACGCGCGGGCCGGCCCGTCGAGTTCCCGCCACATGTCGTCGCCGGACATCGCGGTGCCACCGGCCCGCAGGTAGGAACGCGTCAGGCGGTCCCAGCCCGCCGGGTCCATGAGCCCGTTGGCGAACCACGCGGCCGGCCGGGCCAGATCCCACGCCGGATCGCCCCAGCCGAGGTCGTCGGGGTCGATGAGCGTCCAGGCGCCGTCGTGGCGCAGCAGCTGGCCGAGGTGCCAGTCGCCGTGCGTCAGCACCCGCCGCCGCTGATTGAGGTTCAGGGTGGTGTACGCCCTGCGGGGGAGGTCGTCCGGTTCGAGCCGTGCCACCGCGCGCGTCACCCGTTCGGGGCCGCCCATCATGGGCACCCCGTCGGGGACCGGCTGGCGGTGCAGCTCGGCCAGCAGCTCGCCGGCCTCCTCCCACGGGGCGTCGTCGAGGTCGTCGGGCGTGAGCGGCGTCCCGGCGGGCCACACGGTGACGATGCGCCCGCCGACCCGGTCGACCGACAGCGCCCGGAGCATCAGCCCGGCGGGCAGCTCGACGGACAGGCGCGCCTTCAGCGCGGCCTCGTCGGTGTCGGCCTCGTGGGCCTTCACCACCACGTCGCCCACCCGGACGACGAGCACGCGGGTGGCCTTCAGCACAATGTGATCGACGGTGGGATCGCCGCCGCCCGCGTGGCGCACGAGTTCGTCGAGGAGGGACACCCGGACAATCTAAGACATGAGAATCGGCTTCGGTGTGCCCGTGTCGGGCACGTGGGCGACCCCCCAGATCATGGCCCGGGTGGCGACGCGGGCGGAGGAACTCGGCTACCACGAGATCTGGACGTTCCAGCGGCTGCTCCATCCCGCCGGCACCGACATCGGCGCCGTCTACCGCAGCGTGCAGGACCCGATCGTGTCGCTCGCGTACGTCGCGGCGCTGACCTCGCGGATCAGGCTCGGCGTGGCCGTGCTGAACCTGCCCTTCTTCTCGCCCGCGCTGCTGGGCAAGCAGCTGGCCACGTTGCAGTCGGTGAGCGCAGGGCGGCTCGACGCCGGGCTCGGGCTGGGCTGGATGGAGGAGGAGTTCATCGCCTCGAAGGTGCCGCTGGAGCGCCGGGGCAAGCGCGCCGACGAGTACCTCACGCTGCTGCGCCGGTTCTGGACCGACGAGGTGATCGAGCACCACGGCGAGTTCTACGACGTGGTGCCCTCGCGCCAGGAGCCGAAGCCGGAGACGCCGCCGCCCATCCTGCTCGGCGGCGGGGCGCCCGCCGCGCTGCGCCGGGCCGGGCGGCTGGCCGACGGGTGGATCAGCTCCAGCCGCATGCTCGCCGAGGACCTCCCGGCCATGATCGACCAGGTCAGGGAGGCCGCCGCGGAGGCGGGCCGCGAGGTGACCCGCTTCGTCTGCCGCGGCGTCACCCGGCCGGGCAAGGACGCGAGCCAGCCCCTGTCGGGGCCGTACGAGAAGATCCGGGAGGACGTCGAGGCGCTCGCGGCGAAGGGCGTCACCGAGGTCTTCCACGACCTCAACTTCAACCCCGCCTTCGGCGCCCCCGACGCCGACCCGGCCGCCTCCCTGGCCCTGGCCGAGGAGGCGATGGAGAACCTGGCCCCTAGATGAGGCCGTAGGCGCGGGCGATCAGCTCGTAGGAGCGGATGCGCGTCTCGGTGCCGTGGACCATCGTGGTGATCATCAGCTCGTCGGCGTCGGTCCGCTTGCGCAGCTCGTCGAGGTGGGCGCGGACCTGTTCCGGGGTGCCCAGGGCGACGTTCGACAGGCGGTCGCGGACGAACTCGGCCTCCATGGGGCTGAACTCGTACTCGTGCGCCTCCTCGGGCGTCGGGAAGGGGCCCGGCGTGCCCGACCGCAGGCGGAGGAACGACAGCGCGCCCGGCAGCGCCTGCCGGTAGGCCTCCTCCTCGGTCTCGGCCGCCAGCGCCGAGACGCCGATCATCGCGTAGGGCTCGGCCAGCACCTCCGACGGGCGGAAGGAGGCGCGGTAGAGCTCCAGCGCCGGTTCGGTGTTGGCCGCGCTGAAGTGGTGCGCGAACGCGAACGGCAGGCCGAGCAGCCCGGCGAGCTTGGCCGAGAAGCCGCTCGACCCGAGCAGCCAGATCGGCGGGCGCTGCGGCCCGCGCGGGATCGCCTGGATGCGCGGGAAGGTGCCGTCGAGGAAGGCGGTCAGCTCGTTGACGTGCTGCGGGAACTCGTCGGGGTCGACCTCGGCCCGGCGGCGCAGGGCGTGCGCGGTGGCCATGTCGGTGCCGGGCGCGCGGCCCAGTCCCAGGTCGATGCGGCCCGGGTGCAGCGCCTCCAGGGTGCCGAACTGCTCGGCCACCACCAGCGGAGCGTGGTTGGGCAGCATCACGCCGCCCGACCCGATCCTGATCCGCTCGGTGGCCGCCGCCAGATGGGCGATCAGCACGGCGGGCGACGAACTGGCCACCCCCGGCATGCCGTGGTGCTCGGCCACCCAGATGCGGTGGAAGCCCCACTCTTCGACCTTCCTGGCCAGGTCGGTCGCCCCGCGCAGGGCCTCGGTGGGGGTGATCCCCACGCCCACCGTCGCGAGTTCGAGCACCGACAGGGGGACCTCGGCCGTCCCCCGGGCCACACCGTGGATATTGTCCATAACCACAGATAACCGGAGTCTTACTCCGGTTATTTCCTTCTGCGATGCTTAGCCCCATGAGTGAGCGCAAGCCGATCGAATGCTGGCTGTCCGACATGGACGGCGTCCTGGTCCACGAAGGTCAACCCGTGCCGGGAGCCGACGAGTTCATCAAGCGGCTGGAGGCCTCGGGGAAACGCTTCCTGGTGCTCACCAACAACTCGATCTACACCCCGCGCGACCTGTCTGTCCGGCTGCGGTCGGCGGGCCTGGAGGTGCCGCCGGAGGCGATCTGGACCTCCGCGATGGCCACCGCCGACTTCCTGTCGGCCCAGCGGCCCGAGGGCAGCGCCTACGTGATCGGCGAGTCGGGCCTCACCACCGCCCTGCACGAGGCCGGCTACGTCCTGACCGACCTCAACCCCGACTACGTCGTGCTCGGCGAGACCCGCACCTACAGCTTCTCCCACATAACGCGGGCGATCCGGCTGATCGAGAACGGCGCCCGCTTCATCGCCACCAACCCCGACGCCGTCGGCCCCTCCCACGAGGGCAACCTCCCGGCCTGCGGCGCGGTCGCCGCGATGATCACCAAGGCGACCGGCGTCGACCCCTACTTCGTCGGCAAGCCCAACCCGATGATGATGCGCAGCGCCCTCAACCGCATCGACGCCCACAGCGAGTCGACCGCGATGATCGGCGACCGCATGGACACCGACGTGGTCTGCGGCATGGAGGCGGGCCTGCACACGATCCTGGTGCTGACCGGCGTCTCCAAGGCCGACCAGATCGACCGCTGGCCCTACCGGCCCTCGCAGGTCGTGAACTCGGTCGCCGACCTGATCGACCTGGTGTAGCTGCCACGTTCTGGCAGGTATGGGTGCCAGGGTGGAGACATGCACACCATCTACCTGGAGCTCGGCAAGAAGCGGGTGTTCGCCAACTCGGTCGACTGGCCGGGCTGGAGCCGGTCGGCCAAGACCGAGGAGGACGCGATCGAGGCGCTCCTCTCCTATGAGGAGCGCTACCGCGTGGTGGCCGACCGGGCCGGGCTGGTGTTCGAGCCCGGCGAGATCCGGGTGGCCGAGAAGATCACCGGCAACGCGACGACCGACTTCGGCGCCCCGGCCCTGCCCGCCGTCCTCGACTCCGAGCCCTGGGGCGCGGCCGAGGCGGCCAAGAACGCCGCGCTGATGCGGGCCGCCTGGGAGGTCTTCGACGACGTCGTCGGGATCACCCCGGAAGAGCTGCGCAAGGGGCCGCGCGGCGGCGGGCGCGACCGCGACAAGATGGTCGCCCACGTCGCGGAGGCCGAACGGGCCTACGCCGCCAAGCTCGACGTGCGGATCAGGCCGGCGGAGGTCGCCGAGATGCGGCCCAGGCTGCTGGAGGTGGTGTCACGGCCGCTCGACGGCGACGACTACCGCTGGCCGGTCCGCTACGCCTCCCGGCGGATCATCTGGCACGTGCTCGACCAC
Organism: Herbidospora galbida; assembly: GCF_005233835.1. GTDB lineage: Bacteria > Actinomycetota > Actinomycetes > Streptosporangiales > Streptosporangiaceae > Herbidospora > Herbidospora galbida. The sequence continues at coordinate 186,322 of NZ_SZQA01000007.1, forward strand.
GTCTGGGAGATGGAGGACCGGACCGAGCGCTAGGAGACGTCGCGGCGCAGTCTCTTCACGTCGGACCGGCGCTTCTTGTTCTCCAGGCGGCGCTCCACCTGGCCCTTCGAGGGCTTGGTCGGGCGCCGCTTCTTCGCGGGCGGGGCGATCGCGTCGCGCAGCGTCGCCTCCAGGCGGGTGCGGGCCGCCTCCCGGTTGCGCAGCTGGGAGCGGAACTCCTGGGCGGCGATCGTCAGCACGCCGTCGACCAGCCGGTGGGCCAGCCTCTCAAGGGCCCGTTCCCGCTGTACGTCGGTCAGCGCCTGGGAATTGGCGATGTCGAAGCTGAGCTCGACCCGGCTGTCGGTCGTGTTCACACCCTGGCCGCCGGGCCCGGAGGAACGCGAGAACCGCCAGCTGAGCTCGGCCTCCGGAATCTCGGTCATGCCTCCAGATTAGCTGTGCGATCAACGGATTTTTCCGGCACTGTGGGCGGGTGACCATCGTCGGCGTGCACGGCATCGGCAAGTACAAGTACTTCGAACAGGGCGGCGGTTCCCCGGTCAGGGCGGCCGACCTGATGCTCGCCAAATGGAACCGGTATCTCCACGAGGGAGGCCTCACCGGCGCCTCGGTCGTCGAGGTCGCCTACTACGCCCACCACCTGCGCAAGGGCGCCCCGCAGCCGCCGAAGAAGATGGCCCCGCCGGAGAAGATGGTCTTCACCGACTGGATGCGCCAGGTCGAAGACCATCGCGTCGCCGCCGCGGCGGGGGAGACGCTGACCGCGCTGGCCCACCGGCTGGCGGGCTGGCTGCTCGACCGGCTCGGCGCGGGGGCGCTGAAGTTCGCCGAGGACTTCTGCCCCGAGGTGGCCACCTACCTGGGCGGCGGCGCGCCCCGGACGCTGTCGCGCGACGCGGTGGCCACGGTGATCCGGCGGCGCAGGCCCCGGGTGGTGATCGCCCACTCGCTGGGGAGCGTGGTGACGTATGAGGCGTTCTGGGCGCATCCCGATCTGCGGGCCGACCTGCTGGTCACGCTCGGGTCGCCGCTGGGGATGCGGAACGTGGTGTTCGAGCGGCTGGCGCCGCTGCCCGTCGCGGGGATGGGGGCGCGGCCGCCGGGGGTCGGGCGGTGGATCAACGTCGCCGACAAGGACGACATCGCCGCCATTCCCGCCGAGTTGCGGCCGGTTTTCAAGGGTGTGGAACGTGACCTCCAGTGCAACATCGACTGGCTCGATTTTCATACCGTCCGCAATTACCTGGGTTGTGGTGTCTTGAACTCCCATTTGCGGGACTTTCTCCAGTAAAAAGCTCGATAGGGTCGTCGCGTGCCGTACACCGAAGGGACCCGGGCCTTTCAGGTCGACCTGCGCGGAGTGGTCGATCTGCTCAGCCGGCATCTCTATTCCAGTCCGCGCGTCTACGTCCGTGAGCTGCTGCAGAACGCCTGTGACGCGATCGTGGCGCGGCGGGCGGGCGATCCGACGGCGCCCGGGCGCATCCGGGTCGAGGTGGGGTCCGACGTGATCCGGGTGCACGACACCGGGATCGGGCTCACCGAAGACGAGGTGCACACGCTGCTGGCGACCATCGGGCGCTCGTCCAAGCGCGACGAGCTCGGGTTCGCGCGGCACGAGTTCCTGGGGCAGTTCGGCATCGGCCTGCTGTCGGGGTTCCTGGTCGCCGACGAGATCCACGTCGAGTCGCGGTCGGCCTCGGGCGGGCCCGCCGTGGTGTGGACCGGGCGGTCGGACGGCAGCTACGACGTCGCCACCGCGCCTGGTCAGGCGGGCGAGCCGGGCACCACGGTCACCTTACGTCCCCGCCGTGACGCGGCCGTCTGGACTTCCAGCCGGACCGTAACCGAATTGGCCCGGCTCTTCGGCTCGCTGCTGCCCGTCGAGGTCGTCGTCGACGGCGTGCCGGTCTCCGGCGCGGGCGCGCCCTGGCAGGGCCGCCACGCCAGTCCCGCGCTCCGGCGGGAGGCGCTGGTGGCGTACGGGAGAGAGCTCTTCGGCTTTCCGGCCTTCGACGTGATCGACCTGGCGGTGCCGGAGGCGGGGCTGACCGGGGTGGCGTTCGTGGTGCCCCATCCGGCCAACCCGGGGGCGCGTGACGCGCACCGCGTCTACCTCAAGGGCATGCTGCTGTCGGAGAAGCTGACCGGGCTGCTGCCCGAGTGGGCGTTCTTCGTGCGGTGCGTCGTCGACGCCGCCGAGCTGCGGCCGACCGCCTCGCGTGAGGCCCTCTACGACGACGACCTGCTGGAGCACACCCGCGACGCGCTCGGCGCGCAGCTGCGCGAGTGGCTGGTGCGGCTGGCCGCCACCGATCCGGCCCGGCTGCGCGGCTTCCTGCGGCTGCATCACCTCGGCGTGAAGGCGCTGGCCCTGCACGACGACGACATGCTGCGGCTGGTCGACCGGTGGATCGAGTACGAGACCGCCGACGGGCCGATGACCCTCGCCCAGTTCCGGGTCCGGCATCCGCGCGGGCGCTACACGACGAACGTCGACGAGTTCCGCCAGCTCGCCGGGGTCTGCGCGGCCCAGGGCGTGGGGCTGCTGAACGCCGGTTACGTGTACGACGGCGACATCCTCGCCCGGCTGACCCGCGTCGAGCCCGGCCACGGGCTGTCGCGGCTCGAACCGGCGGAGCTCACCACCCGCATGGCCCCCGTCGACCCGGCCGCCGAGCTCGCGGTCCGGGGGTTCCTCGCCACCGCCGCGACCGCGCTGGCCCCGCTGGGCTGCGAGGTGGTGCTGCGCGACTTCGACCCGGCCGCGCTGCCCGCCCTCTATCTGACCAGCCGGGCCGCCCGCCACGAGGCCCAGGCCCGCGAGGCCGGCGAGATGGCGGGGGAGATGTGGGCCGACGTGCTGGGCGCGCTCGACGCGGGCGGCGGTGAGCAGCCGCAGCTGGTGCTGAACCACCGCAACCCGCTGGTCCGCCGCGTCACCCGCCTGTCCGATCCCGCGCTGGCGGCGACCGCCGTGGAGGCGCTCTACGGCATGGCGCTGCTGCACGGCCACCACCCGATGCGGGCGGCCGACACCGCCGCGCTCAACCGGTCGTTCCTGGGCCTGCTCGACTGGGCCGTCCATGGATGACCCGGTGCGGACCATCGGCGACCTGGTGGGTCAGGCCCGGGAGCTGCCCTACGGGGAGACGCGCACGACCCTGCTGGAGACGGCGCTGCGGCGGGCCGAGGCGGCCGGTGACCAGGGCCTGACCTTCGCGGTCCGGATGGAACTCACCGAGGCCTACATGTACGGCGCCGAGCACGCCAAGGCGTTCGCCGTGTTCGCCCGCTGCCTGGCCGACTACGACGCCGATCCGGGCGCCTTCAACGAGTGGTCGCTGAACAGCCTCCTGTGGGACTTCAAGTGGATCGTCGGCGGGGTGCGCCGGTTCCCCGAGGTGCCGCTGGCCCGCGCCGAGCAGATGCTCGACGACATGGAGCGCCGCTACCGCGAGAGCGGCAACGGCCTCCACGCGGTGCACGCCGCCCGCTGCGCGCACGTCGCCCATCTCGGCGACTTCGCCCGGGGCGACGAGCTCTACCACCGGTGGTCGACCACTCCGCGCGACTTCCTGAGCGACTGCGAGGGCTGCGACCCGGCGTCGAAGGCGTACTACCTGATCCTGCGCGGTCGTGACGAGGAGGCCGTCGAGCTGGCCGAGCCGGTGCTGCGCGGCGAGCTGACCTGCCACGTGCAGCCGCAGAGCATCCTGACCACCCTGCTGCCCGCCTACGTCCGGACCGGCAGGTACGCCGAGGCCGCGCACGCCCACCGGGTCGCCTACCGGGCGATGCGCGGCGACGCCAACGAGGTCGAGGAGATCGCCTCCCACCTGTGGTTCTGCGCGGTCACCGGCAACCTGGCCCGGGGCCTGGAGATCCTCACCCGCGAACGCCCGCTGCTGGACAGGGCCCCGAGCCCCGGCGCGGCCATGTGGTTCGCGGCGGCCGGCGCGCTGCTGCTCCGGCTGCTCCGCGAACAGGGCCACGCCCGGCCCGAGGACACGGCCGAGGAGGCCGCGCTCACCGCGAGGGCCCGCGACATCGCGGCGCGGTTCGACGCCCGCAACGGCACCTCCGAGCAGAGCCGCCGCGTCGAGGAGTGGCTGACGGCCACGCCACTCGACGAGCACGTGCCGCTCGACCCCCGGGCCCGGTACTCCCCGCCGCCGCTGCCGCCTGCTCCGCTGCCGCCCGCGCACACTCCCGAAGAACTGCTCGACCTGGCCGAGGAGGCGTGGCAGCGCGGCCGCGTCGACGAGGCGAAGGCGGCCTGGGCGCGGTATGACGCCTTCCCGCCCGACCCCTCGCTGGAGGCGCGCAGAGCCGACGGCCGGGGCCTGGTCGCCACGGTCGAGGGTGACACCGAGACCGCGCTGGCCGAATGGCGGCGCGCCGCCGGCCTGCACACCGACGACGAGCGCCGCCAGAGCTCCCTCGGCCGCATCGGCCTGCTGCTCTGCCAGCTAGGCCGGGCCGACGAGGGCCTGCCGATGGTCGAGTCGTCGGCCGGGGCCCTGAACACGCCGAACGCGATCATCCGGCTCGCGCACGCCTACCTGACCCTCGGCCGGGAGGCCGAAGCGGAGGAGGTGCTGACCGCCGCCCCGCCCACCGGCACCGGCCTGCTGCTGCTCGCCAACGTGCGCGGCGACGCCGAGACCGCGCGACGGGCCCGCGACGCCCTGCGCGCCGAAGACGACCGCGAGGGCCTGGCCCGCGCCTGCGCCCTCCACGCGCACCTGCTGCTCACGGCGGGCGTCGACGAGGCGGGCGTCCGCGAGGTGCTGGCCGCCTACGACGAGGCCGTCGCCAACGCCCCCGCCTCGGAACGGGCCGGCCTCCACCACGACCGGGGCAGCCTGTACCTCCAGCTCGACTCGGTCCCCGAGGCGCTCGACGATCTCGTGGAGGCCGTCGCGCAGTACGTCGCCGAGGGCGACATGGAGCCGGTCCGGTACGCCCGGCTGTCGCTGGCCGAGGCCTACGCCCGGCTGGGCCGCCCGGCCGAGGCGGAGATCGCCGCGGAGGAGGCGCTCGGCGGGTTCCGGGCCGCAGGTGACGACGAGGTGTGCGCCCGCATCGAGGAATTCATCGCCGACCTGCAAGAAGACGACTGACGGTCGCCTGGCGTTCATTGACAACGGGTACCCGCTTATCTGTTCATTCTTGGTTATCGCGCTGGTCAGAGCCGTAAAACAATTCCGACAGACTGGCCGACTGCACTGTCAGACGTGCAGCGCAGATCGTTCATCTCCGGCGTGCTCCTGGCCGCCGCGGCGCCCGCTCTTCCGTCTTTGCCGTCCCGTGCCCTGAAGACCGATCCCTTCGCCGTCGGCGTCGCCTCCGGGGATCCGTCCCCTGACGGCTTCGTGCTGTGGACCCGTCTCGTGATCGACCCCTACGGCGCGGACGGCCGGGGTTCGATGCCCTCACGGGACGTCGAGGTGAAGTGGCAGGTGTCCACAGACGAGAAATTCGCGACCATCGTGCGGGACGGGACGGCCACCGCGTCGGCCCGGTCGGCGCACAGCGTGCACGTCGAATTGGAGGGTCTCCAGCCGGGCCGGGAGTACTTCTACCGGTTCCGCGCCGAGAACTCCGTCTCGCCCGTCGGCCGCACCCGGACCAGCCCGGCCGTGATGTCGCCGCTCACCTTCGCCATCGCGGCGTGCGCCCACTGGGAGCACGGCTACTACACGGCCTACCGGCGGCTGGCCGAGCAGGAGCCCGACCTGGTCGTCCACCTGGGCGACTACATGTACGAGTACCAGCCCAACGGCTACACCGCTCCCTTCGGCAACATCCGCACCCACTCGGGCGGGGTGAAGTGCGCGACGCTGGCCGACTACCGGATGCGGCACGCCCAGTACAAGAGCGACCCCGACCTGCAGGCCGCCCACGCGGTCGCGCCGTGGCTGGTCGCCTTCGACGACCACGAGATCGAGAACAACTGGGCCGCCGACGTCTCCGCCAGCGACGCGCCCGCCTTCGACCAGCGCCGGGCCGTCGCCTTCCAGGCCTACTACGAGAACATGCCGCTCCGCCGGGCCGGCGTGCCCAAGGGCGCCTCGATCACGATCAACCGGCGGGTCTCGTGGGGGCCGCTGGCCCGCTTCCACCTGCTCGACACCCGCCAGTTCCGCGACGACCAGGCGTGCGAGGACGGCGTACGGGCCGGCTGCGACGACCGCCTCGACAGCGGGCGCACCCTTCTGGGCAAGGCCCAGCACTCGTGGCTCGTCGACGGCCTGCGCGACTCCCCGGCCCAGTGGAACCTGGTCGGCCAGCAGATCGTGATGACCCAGAAGGACCTCAAGGTCGGCCCCGGCCGCGAGGCCAACCTCGACTCCTGGGACGGGTACGCCGCCGAGCGCGACCAGCTCCTGCGCGGCATGGCCGGAGTGCGCAACCCGGTCGTGCTCACGGGAGACGCGCACATCCACCACGCGGCGGAGCTGCGTACCGACTTCGACGACCCCGAGACCAACGTCGGCGTCGAGCTGGTCGCCACCTCGATCGCCAGCGACGGCGACGGCTACCGCGACACCGAGCGGATGTCCGCGCTGCGCGCCGAGAACCCGCACATCAAGTACCTCGACCAGCGCCGCGGCTACATCCTGGCCCGCCTGTCGGAGCAGGAGCTCGTAGCCGACTTCCGCACCCTCGACTACATCAGCCGCCGGGGCGCCCCCGCGAAGACCTCCGCGCGGTTCACCGTCCCGGCGGGCGAGCGGAGGTTCGCGTGATCCTCGGCGTCGTGGCCCTGACGATCCCCCTGCTCGTCGGCCTGTCCCCGCAGTGCGGCTCCTTCCTGGCCGTCGCCCAGCCCTACGCGACCGTCGACGGCCAGGTCAGGGCGGGCGCGGTCCGGATCCTCGACGGGCCGCTGATCACCCAGGACGACCCGGAACCGGGCGACATGTTCGGCTCCGCCCTGGCCACGGGCGACTTCGACGGCGACGGCTGCGCCGACCTCGCGATCGGCGCCTCCGAGGAGGACGCGGGCCCCGGCGGCCGCGACGGGCACGGTGTCGTCGAGATCCTGTACGGCCTGACCTCCCGGAAGACCGTCATCCTGCCCGGCAAGGGGGCCGACCGCTTCGGTGCCGCCCTCGCGGCGGGCGACCTCGACGGCGACGGCGACGACGAACTGGCCATCGGCGCCCCCGGCGGCGGCTCGGTCTACGTCCACGGCCAGGGGTCGAAGCTGCGCCGGATCAAGAACACCGGCGGCGCGGTCACCGACCAGTTCGGCGAGGCCCTGGCCACCGGCGACTTCGACGGTGACGGCGACGACGAACTGGCGATCGGCGCGCCCGGTGCGAACCTGATCCGCCAGGGCGAGGGCACCGTGACCGTGGTCGCGAAGAACGGCCGCCGCCTGCTCTACTCCCAGGAGACCTACGGCATCGACGGCCTCTCGGAGAGCTGGGACGCCTTCGGCGCGTCCCTGGTGACCGGCGACTTCGACGCCGACGGCCATGACGACCTGGCGATCGGCGTGCCGGGGGAGGGGCTGACCGCCCTCCAGCGGGCCGGCGACTACGGCGAGGGGGCCGTCGACGTCGTCTACGGCTCGCCCGGCGGCCTGCGCCCGGCCACCGCCGAGGCCTGGACCCAGAACAGCCTGGCCGGAGACGCGGTCATGTACGACCGCTTCGGCACCTCCCTGGCCGCGGGCGACCTGAACGGCGACGGCGACGACGAACTCGTGGTCGGCGTGCCCGGCGAGAACGCCGTCCAGGTGCTGGCCGGCACCCGGACCGGCGGGCTGACCAAGAACCACAACCTGCTGATCCCCGGCCCGAAGGGGGCGGAGTTCGGCGCGGCCGTCGCGGTGCACGGCGGGGACCTGCTCGTCGGCGCCCCGACGAGAGGCGAGGTGTTCCGCTACCGGGGCGCGGTGAAGAAGGGCTCCTACCCGGGGGTGGGGAAGAAGGGCGCGAAGATCGCCGAGGGCGACGGGTTCTTCGGCTTCGGCCTCGGCTAGAAGCGGATTCTGATGCCCAGCACGGAGATCAGCGCCGAGACGGCCATCATCCCCGCGCAGGCGTACATGGAGAGCCGGAACGCCGCGTCGAACAGCGCCGGGTTCAGGTAGGCCTCGCCGGTCAGCCCGACCAGCGGCGGGACGGCCGCCACGGCCAGCAGGCTGCCGGTCCGGGCCAGCGCGTTGTTGACGCCGCTGGCGATGCCGGCGCGCCGCTGCGAGGCGGTGGCCAGCACGGTCGCCGTGAGCGGGGCGACCGTCAGCGACAGGCCCAGGCCGAACAGGGTCACCGGCGGCAGCACCTCGGTCACGTAGTGGGCGCCGACGCCGATCCGGCTCATCCACATGAACGCGGTCCCGGACAGCAGGATGCCGACCGTCATGGGCCAGCGCGGGCCGATGCGGCGGGCGAGCTCACCGGAGTAGGGGGAGATCACCAGCATCAGCAGCGTCACCGGCACCAGGGCCGAGCCCGCCGCGAAGGGCGTGAACCCCGAGACGGTCCGCAGCTGGAGGACGAGCAGGAAGAACACCACGCCCATCGCGGCGTACATGAACAGCGTCACGGCGTTGACGGCGGTGAAGGCCGTGTTCTTGAACAGCCCCACGGGCACCAGCGCCTGCGCGCCCCGGTGGTGCTCGACGATCACGAAGGCCGCCAGGATCACCGCGCCCAGGACCATCGGCACGACCTCGGTCTCGATCAGCCCGTAGGTCAGCGCGGCCAGCCCGATCGCCGCCAGCCCCGCGCCCAGCGCGTCGAACCGGCCGGCGGCCTCCTCGTCGCGGGTCTCCGGCACATGGCGGGCCGCGATCAGCAGCACGATCACGGCCAGCGGCAGGTTGATGAGGAAGACCCAGCGCCAGCCGATCGTCTGGACGATCCAGCCGCCCAGCAGCGGCCCGATCGCGGCGGCCGTGCCGCCCAGGCCCGACCAGGCGCCGATCGCCTTCGGCCGGTCCTCCGCCGCGAACGTGGCCTGGATGATCGCCAGCGAGCCCGGCGTCAGCAGGGCGCCGCCGATGCCCTGGAGGGCGCGGGCCGCGATCAACGTCTCCATGCTGGGCGCCAGCCCGCACAGGGCCGAGGCGATGGCGAACCAGACCACGCCGATCATGAACACCTTGCGGCGGCCGTAGCGGTCGCCCAGGGAACCGCCCAGCAGGATCAGCCCGGCGAGGGTCAGCGTGTAGGCGTTGATGGTCCACTGGAGGCCCTCGATGTCGGCGTCGAGCGCCCGGCCGAGGTCGGGCAGCGCCACGTTGACGACGGTGCCGTCGAGGAGCGCCATGCCCGAACCGAGCACCGTCGTCACCAGAATCCAGCGGCCTTTGGCCGTGCTGAGCTGCACCGCTTCCGTCGTCACGTGACCAACATAGTCACCAGGCGGACCTGCTCCCGGCACCGGTCTTTCTCACGTCATTCCCGGAGTGATGTGAGGAAGAAGCGCTTACCGCCAAACTGACTGGAGTTTATTGGCAGATGTCATGCTTGAATGCCATGCCCCCAGGCCGATAGTCACGATGTGTCAGTGCGGCCTGTCACGGTGCCGCAGCAGCACCCGAAGGGGGTTTCATGACACGCAGACGTGTCATCGCGTTAGCAGTCACCGCCCTTGCCCTCCCGTTCGCGACGCTCCTCCCGGCCCCCGCCCAGGCGGCCGCCCCGGCTCCGTCGTCGGCCCCGCTGAACGACTTCCGGCACTGGGACGGCAAGCTCGCCGACACCTTCCAGGGCAAGAAGATCGACCTGCCGACCCGCTACGAGCCGTCCAAGGCGAGGAAGACGACCGCCGCGGCGGCCGCCACACCGCCCGTGGGCACGGTGCGCGACTGGCTGGCCATCGACGACACGCAGGCCGGGGGTGCGCCGTTCCCGAAGGCGTTCACCCTGCGCGGCGTCGGCGACAAGATCGAGGTGTGGGTCGCGAACGATCTGTCGTTCCCGGCCGGGGACTGCCGGGCGCAGATCCCGAACTCCACGACGATCACCGACGCGCAGGTGGCCTACTTCGTCAACGAGTTCGACACGAACATGTACCCCAAGGAGACCGCGGCCTTCTCCACGCCGCCCGACCGCGACGGGACCAACGCCCGCATCCCCGGTGACTACACCGGCGACGGCGACAAGACGGTCGCGCTGATCGACAACATCCGCGACGACAACTTCTACGACTTCCCGGCCAACCCGACCTACATCGCGGGCTTCTTCTCGGCCGGCATCAACGAGCGCGTCGACCGCAACGTCATGACCGTCGACGCCTTCGACTGGGCCCACCGGACCGGCGACCAGCCCGCCGACGAGCCCACCGGCGACCTGTGCACCAGCCGCCCGGCCCGCCCGAACGCGTACGAGGGCACGTTCGCGCACGAGTGGCAGCACCTGCTCATGTACTACACCGACCCGTTCGAGGGGAACTGGATCAACGAGGGCCTGTCGGACTTCGCCCAGACCCTCACCGGCTACGTCGACGCCAAGGCGACCATCAACGACTACGGCGCCGACAGTCACATCTACTGCTTCCAGGGCTTCGGCAACGTCCAAGGCCGGTACAACCCCAACCCGAGGCAGTGCGGCGGCCCGCAGAACTCGCTGACCCTCTGGGGTGAGGGCGAGCCGGGCGAGGTGCTCGCCGACTACGGCAACGCCTACGAGATCATGCTCTTCCTGTACGACCGCTACGGCGCCGACTTCATGTCCACGCTGCACCGCGACGGCGAGCACCAGGGCCTGGCCAGCCTGGAGGCCGCGCTGAAGGCGGAGGGCGCCGACCTCTACCGGGTCATCCACGACTACCAGTCGATGGTCCTGCTCGACCGGATCGTGGAGAGCCGCACCGGCGTCATGCTGGGCGTGCCCAAGTCGCGGGTCACCTCGGCCTCGCTCAGCTCCACCGTGAACCTGGCCAATCCCGACACCTACGACACGCCCGGCGCCGCGCCCAACGGGGCCGACTACGTGACGCTGCAGAAGGCCAACGGGCAGCCGTTCAAGGGCAGCGAGCTGCGCACGCTGAAGTTCACCGGGGCGACCGGCCTGCCCGCCCTGCCTCTGGCCTGGACGATCGTGAACGACAACCCCGACCGCCCCGGCAACCCGGTGCTGTTCTCCGGCAACGAGAACAACCTCAACGTCAGCGCCGTGGCCGAGGTGACCGTCCCGGCCGCCGACCCGACCCTGCGCCTGCTCGCCAGGTACGGCGCCGAGGAGGGCTACGACTACGGCTACGTCGTCGTCTCCACCGACGGCGGCGCGACCTACACCCCGGTCGCCGGCGACCAGACGGTGGAGGGCCCGCTCGGCCCGTCGCTGAACGGCAGCACCACCGGCTTCGAGCCGCACACCTTCGACCTGTCGGCCTACGCGGGCCAGAGCGTGCTGCTCGGCTTCCAGTACGTCTCCGACGGCGGCGTCAACGAGGGCGGCCTGTACCTCGACGACATCACCGTCGGCGGCACCGTCGTCAGCGACGGCTCCAGCCTGGAGCCGTTCGACTCCTTCACCGAGATCAAGCCGACCGCCGTGCACAACTGGAACGTCCGCCTGGTCGGCATCGACGACAAGCACAAGGTCGCCGCCCAGGTCGAGTTCAACGGCAAGGGCACGATCAACCTCAACCGCCTCGAACTCCTCCTCGCCCGGCCGTTCACGAAGATCGTGGCGATCGTGGCGTACGACGAGCCGACCGAGCTCGGCCAGCAGTACGCGCCGTACACCCTCACGGTGAACGGCGTGAACCAGCCCGGCTGACAGCCCCGTGACCCGCACGCCTGGGGCTAGGCGTGCGGGTCACGGCCTCCGGGCTCTCACCAGAGTGAGAAGAAGCTCCGGAGCGGGTGCGGGTGGTAGGAGTCGTACAGCGCGAAGTTGATGAAGGGCGCCGAGGCGACACCGAGCCGCGCGAGCGAGCGGTTGAGCCTGATCATCTTCCGCAGGTACGGGTGGTCGTCGTCGACGGCCGCAGAAGACCGGAGCCACGCCGCCACGTTGCCGGCCAGGGTCGCGGCACCCGCGAGGACCGTGCCGGTGACCAGCACGTCCTTGGCACCCACCATGATCTTCGCGTCCCGCTCGAGCGACCGGCCGAGCAGCGTTCTCCGCTCGGTCAGCCATCCGGTCGCGATGGCGGTGTTGACGACGAGCTCGTACAACGCGGTGCCGACGCCGGCGCCGGCGAACGACGGCCGGCCGAACGCGGCGGTGGCGAGGCCGAGGCGGCCGATCGGAACGGCCGCGGTCTGCGCAATGGTCATGATCGTCACCCCCGATGTCAGGTGAAGAGCCGGAAGATCGTTCCGGGCCGGTAGGAGCGCAAAATGTTGAAGTTCACGCGCGGGGTGAACCCGATCGCGCCGCCCGCGAAGACGCGGTTCAGCGTCTTCATCGCCGTGTGGCAGCGGTAGAAGCGCCTGGCGCGCGGCGAGGTGTCGGACGTGAGGTGGCCGTCGTCGTCGAGCGGCAGCCCCTTCGGGAACTCGTGCTTGAGAAGCTGGCCCGTGGCGATGGTGCCGAGGTTGGTGACGACCGATCCGAGCACGGCGAGGTCCTTCAGCCTGACCGCGTTGTCGGTCGCCCGATCGAGATGGCGTTCCGTTCGCAGGGTGTGCTGCTCGATCAGCCAGCCCCCGGCGAGCATGGTGTTCGCCACGACGTCGTACCTGCTCCACAACTGTCCGTCCGCGGCGCCGTTCGCCGCGCCGGGCTGTGGTCGCGGACTCCCGACGAGAGCGGCGGCGGCGCCCAGTTGGTGGATCGACGCCGCGGAAGTGGTGAGCAAACTCATCAGTGACCCCCGTGTCAGATGTGTCTCACTCACTTTCAACACTGCGACCTGCGGTTTCTCATGTCAAGCGGTCGGCGGTGGGGCGGAAGTGGCCCGATATGTTCCTGTTGCCGGGTGATTTGTCTGTGCGTTCTGATAGGAACTGGGCCCATGCTGACAATCCTCCCGGAGAACATTCATCCCGACCCGTGGGACCTCTACGACGAGACCTACGCCGGTCTGGACGTCGCCGTCTTCCCGCCGGACGACGATGACGAGGAGCTTCCGGCCGCCGGCGCGGTGGCGTGGCGGATCGCCGAACCCGACGCCTACGACGCCGAGGAGGGCGCGTTCGCCGGGACCCTCCAGGTGTTCCTCGACCAGGTCGCGACCGAAGAGGTGCGGGCGCTGGTCATCGGGTGCTGGGAGCAGGCGTACGACACCGACTCCTCCGCGATCGTCAACCTGCTGGCCGAGAACGCCAAGCGCTTCCCGGCGCTGCGGGCGATCTTCCTGGGCGCGATCCAGTCGGAGGAGGCGGAGATCTCCTGGATCCAGCAGTCGGACGTCACCGCGCTGCTCACCGCCTTTCCGCAGCTGGAGCGGCTGGAGGTGCGGGGCGGCACCGGCCTGGCCCTGTCTCCGGTCCGGCACGAGAACCTGCGGGTGCTGCGCTTCGAGACCGGCGGCCTGCCCGCCGAGGTGGTCCGCGCGGTCGCGGCGTCCGACCTGCCCGCGCTGGAGCACCTCGACCTCTGGCTCGGCATCGACAACTACGGCGGCGACTCCACGGTCGCCGACCTGGCCCCGATCCTGGCCGGCGACCGGCTGCCCGCGCTGAAGCACCTCGGCCTGCAGGACAGCGACCACCAGGACGAGATCGCCGCCGCCGTGGCCGCCGCCCCGATCGTGGCCCGCCTCGACGTGCTGTCGCTGGCCATGGGGACGCTGGGCGACGAGGGCGCAGAGGCGCTGCTCAGCGGCCAGCCGCTCAGCCACCTGAAGGTGCTCGACCTGCGCCACAACTACGTGACCGACCCGCTGGCCGAGCGCCTGCGCGTGTTCGTCGGCGACGCCGAGCTCGACCTCGCGGAGCGCAAGGAGCGCGACGACTGGATCTACGTGTCGGTGGCCGAGTGAGCCACGCCGACCTGGGCGCGGGGATCGACGAGGGCATCGACATCCTCAACGAGCTGGACTCCTTCTTCGCCTGCGCCGACACCGGGGAGGTGACGTCCATCGGCGTCGAGGAGTGGCCCGAGATGTACGAGGAGAGCTCGGAGGCCATCGTCGAGAAGCTGGTCGCCAACGCCCACCTGCTCCCGAACCTGCGCGCACTGTCTCTGGGCCACGTCGACCGGGACTGGTGCGAGATCTCGTGGATCCGGCTGAGCGCCGTCACGCCGCTGCTGACCGCGTTCCCGAACCTGGAGCGCCTGGAGCTCCGGGGGAGCGACGGGCTGGCACTGGTCCCGATGCGGCACGAGAGTCTGCGCGTGCTCCGGGTGGAGAGCGGCGGCCTGCAGAGCTCGTTCGTCCGGTCGGTCGCCGCCTGCGACCTCCCGGCACTGGAGCACCTGGAGCTCTGGCTCGGCGTCGAAAACTACGGCGGCACCACGTCGGTCGCCGACCTGGCCCCCATCCTGGCCGGCGACCGGCTGCCCGCCCTCAGGCACCTCGGGCTGCAGGACAGCGAGATCCAGGACGAGATCGCCGCCGCCGTGGCGTCCGCGCCCGTGGTCGCGCGGCTCGACGTGCTCGACCTGTCGATGGGCACGCTGACCGACGCCGGGGCCGAGGCGCTGCTCGGCGGCCAGCCGCTCAGCCACCTGAAGGTCCTCGACCTGCACCACAACTACCTGAGCGACGCGATGGCCGACCGCGTCGAGAAGGCACTGCCCGGCGTCGACGTCAAGTTGCACGACCGCCTCTCGCCCGGGGACGACCGGCTCTACGTGGCGGTGTCCGAGTGACCTCGCAGATCTCCCTCCACGTGCCGCCGCGTCCTGAGGAGAACGACGACTACCAGGAGCGCTACGCGAACCTGCCGGTGATCGGCTGGGACAGGGAAGGCGCCGAGAAGCCGAAGCCGGGCGGCAGCGGTGCCTGGTATCTGGCGGTTCTCGACGAGGACATCCTCGAAGAGATGGACGCCTTCTTCGAGCACGTCGACACCGAGACGGTGCCCGCCCTCGTCATCGGACACTGGGACGACATGTACTCGACGAGTTCGGCGCCCATCGTGGCCAAGCTGGTCGCCAACGCGCACCGACTGCCCGCCCTCCGGGCGCTGTTCGTGGGCTCGGTCGGATCTGACTGGTGCGAGATCTCCTGGATCAAGCAGAGCGACATCACCGCCCTGCTGACCGCGTTCCCCGACCTGGAACGCCTGGAGATCCGGGGCGGCGACGGCCTGGCCCTGAGCCCGGTCCGGCACGAGAGGCTGCGCATGCTCCGCGTGGAGAGCGGCGGCCTGAGCGGCGCGTTCGTCCGGGGGGTCGCCGCGTGCGACTTCCCGGCGCTGGAGCACCTGGAGCTCTGGCTTGGCGTCGAGAACTACGGCGGCGACTACACCGTCGAGGATCTCGCGCCGATTCTCAACGGCGACCGGCTGCCCGCCCTGAAACACCTGGGCCTGCAGGACAGCGACCGCCAGGACGAGATCGCCGCCGCCGTCGCGTCCGCGCCCGTCGTGGCCCGCCTGGAGAACCTCGCGCTGTCGATGGGCGTGCTGACCGACGAGGGCGCCGAGGCCCTGCTCGGCGGCCAGCCGCTGACCCACCTCGACCAGCTCGACCTGCACCACCACTTCCTCAGCGAGCCCATGATGGAGCGCGTCGAGAAGGCGCTGTTCGTGGTGGGCGTCGACCTCGGCGACCGCCAGTTCGACGACGACGGTTGGTTCTACGTGGCGGTGGACGAATGACGATCTCCCTCGACCTGCCCCGGCACACCGACGAGACCGACGTCTACTACGGCCGCTACGCCGGCCTGCCGACGGTCGACTTCTCCGGCGCGTTCGACCACCCACCCGGCGAGGCGGCCTGGTCCGTCGACGATTCCAGCCTGGCCGGCTTCGTCGAGGCCGCCGAAGCCGCGCAGGTGCGCGCGCTCGTTCTCTTCGGCTGGGACGAGACCCCCCACCTGGTCGTGGAGAAGCTCGTCGCCGGGGCCCACCGGCTTCCGGCGCTGCGGGCGATCTTCTTCGGGGCGATCCCGCAGGAGGCGCAGGAGATGTCGTGGATCAACCAGACCGACGTCACCCCGCTGCTGACCGCGTTCCCGGACCTGGAACGCCTGGAGACCCGCGGCAGCATGGGCCTGCGTCTGTCCCCGGTCCGCCACGAGCGGCTGCGGATGCTCCGGATCGAGAGCGGCGGGCTCGGCGGCGAGGTCGTGCGCGGCGTCGCGGCGTGCCACCTGCCCGCGCTGGAACACCTGGAGCTGTGGCTCGGCGTCGACGAGTACGGCGGCGACTACACCGTCGAGGACTTGGCCCCGATCCTGACCGGCGACCGGCTGCCCGCCCTGAAACACCTGGGCCTGCAGGACAGCGACCGTCAGGACGACGTCGCCGCCGCCGTCGCGACCGCGCCGATCGTGGCCCGGCTCGACGGGCTCGCCCTGTCGATGGGCACGCTCACCGACGAGGGCGCCGAGGCGCTGCTCAGCGGCCAGCCGCTCACCCACCTGCGGCGGCTCGACCTGCACCACCACTATCTGAGCGACGCCATGACGGCCCGCCTGCGGGCCGCGCTCCCCACGGTCGACCTCGACCTCGACAGTCAGCTCGACCCGGACGAGGACGAGGGCTGGCTCTACACGTCGGTGAGCGAGTGATCGTCGTCGGCACTCCAGGCGACCGCCGCGCCGACCTGTTCGGCGCGGCGGCCCGCGCCCACGGCCTGGGCGAGATCACCGTCGTTCCCTGGACGGAGGTCCTGACCGGCGCTCCGCTCCGGTTCTCCGGTCTCGTCCGGGTCGACTCGCCCGGCGAGTCCGCCGAGGCCGACGCCCTGCTCCGGGGCGCGGGCGACCCGACCCGCGTCGGTGGAGGGGCGACCTGGTACACCCGGTTCATGGAAGGACTCGGGAGGGTGGCCCAGGCGGGCGGCGAGCTGCTGGCCGACGTCGGCGAGATCGCCACCATGTTCGACAAGCGCCGCTGCCACGCACTGCTCGCCTCGGCGGGCCTCCCCGTGCCCGGCGGCGTGACCGTGAACTCCTACGGTGAGCTGCGGGAACAGATGCGCGCACGGGCGTGGCCGAGGGTGTTCGTCAAGCCCGCCCACGGCAGCTCGGCGTCGGGCGTGATCGCCTTCGAGACCTCCGGGACCCGCCTGCGCGCCGTCACCTCGGCCACCGAGGACCTGCGGAACTCGCTGGCGGTCCGGACGTACACCGACGAGTCGACCGTCGCCCGGATCGTCGACACCCTGGCCCCCGACGGGCTCCACGTCGAGCGCTGGTTCCCGAAGGCGTCGGTGGCGGGCGGCTGTTTCGACCTGCGGGTGGTGACGGTGGCCGGGCGGCCGACCCACGCGGTGGCGCGGGTGAGCCGGGTGCCGATGACCAACCTGCACCTCGGCGGGAAGCGCGGCGACCTGGGGGAGATCCGGGCCCGGCTGGGCGCGGCCCGGTGGGACGAGGCGATGGACGTCTGCGCCCGCACCGCCGCCTGCTTCCCCGGCAGCCTGACGACCGGCGTCGACCTGATGATCGGCGCCGACTGGCGGTCGATGGCGGTCGCCGAGGTCAACGCCTTCGGCGACCTGCTGCCCGGCCTGGGCGCGCTCGACGGGAGCGGGCTGACGACCTACGAGTGCCAGGCGCGGGCCGTCGCGGCGGGGTGGCGACCGTGCGCGACATGAACGCGATCGTGGGCAGCCACGACATCCTGCTCCTCACCCTCGACACGCTGCGGTACGACGTGGCCGAACGGCTCATGGCCGAAGGGCGGACGCCGGGCTTCGCCCGGTTCCTGACCTGGGAGAAGCGGCACAGCCCCGGCAGCTTCACCTTCGCCTCGCACGCCGCGATGTTCGCCGGGTTCCTGCCGACGCCGGTCACCCCCGGCCCGCACACCCGGCCGTTCGCGGCGTCCTTCCCCGGCAGCGCGACCACCTCGCCGCAGACCTGGGTGTTCGACGCGCCCGACCTGCCCGCCGGGCTGGCCAAGGCGGGTTACCGGACGGTCTGCGTCGGCGGGGTGGGGTTCTTCAACCGGCTGAGCCCGCTGGGGTCGGTGCTGCCCGGCCTGTTCCAGGAGAGCCACTGGGCGCCCGAGTTCGGGGTGACCGCCCCCGACTCCTTCGAACGGCAGCTCGACCGCGCGGAGGAGGTGCTCGACGGCGTGCCGGACCCGGTCTTCCTGTTCCTGAACGTCTCGGCGCTGCACCAGCCCAACCGGTTCTACCTGCCCGGCGCGGCCGACGACTCGATCGAGTCGCACGCGGCGGCGCTGGAGTACGTCGACCGGCACGTCGCCCGGCTGTTCGCCCTGATGACCCGCCGCCGGCCGTGCTTCGCGATCGTCTGCTCCGACCACGGCACCGCCTACGGCGAGGACGGTCACGTGGGCCACCGGCTCGCGCACGACGTCGTCTGGACCGTCCCCTACGCCGAACTCGTCCTCGACCGGAGCTCCGATGATCAGTCCGTATGAGAGTTACGTCTACGCGTACCCCCACAAGACCGCCTACCGGCCGCTCGACCCGCGCCCCGCGCTGACCGACGTGTGGCGCGGCGAGCGGGCCGGGTCGTTCTACGCCCACATCCCGTTCTGCGAGATGCGCTGCGGCTTCTGCAACCTGTTCACCCGGACGGGCGCCCCCGAAGACCTGGTGGCGGCCTACCTCGACGCGCTCGAACGCGAGACGCTCGCGCTGGCGGACGCCCTCGACCCGGCCTTCGCCACGGCGGCGATCGGCGGCGGCACCCCGACCTACCTGAGTCCCGCCGAGCTCACCCGGCTGTTCGACGTCACCGGCAAGATCACCCCCTACGGGGAGATCCCGCTGTCGGTGGAGACCTCCCCGGCGACCGCGACCCCCGACCGGCTGGCGGTTTTGAAGGAGCGCGGCACGACCCGGATCTCGATCGGGGTGCAGAGCTTCGTCGACGAGGAGGCCCGCGCGGCGGTCCGCCCCCAGAAGCGCGCCGAGGTCGACCGGGCCCTCGACGCGATCAGGGCGACCGGCTTCCCGATCCTCAACATCGACCTCATCTACGGCATCGACGGCCAGACCGTCGCGTCGTGGCGGCACTCCCTGGAGACCGCGCTGCGCTGGGCCCCCGAGGAGCTCTACCTCTACCCCCTGTACGTACGCCCCCTCACCGGCCTCGGGAAGATCGGCCGCGACTGGGACGACCAGCGCATGGAGCTCTACCGCGAGGGCCGCGACCTGCTGCTCGACCGGGGCTACGAGCAGGTGTCGATGCGCATGTTCCGGCTGCCCGGCACCGGGACCTCGACCGGCTACTGCTGCCAGACCGACGGCATGGCGAGCGTGGGGTGCGGGGCCAGGTCGTACACGGGCACCCTGCACTACTCCCACGAGTACGCGGTCGGCGCCCGCCACGTCCGGTCGATCATCGACGACTACGTGCGCCGCGACGACTTCACCGAGGCCCTGATCGGCTTCACGCTGACCGAGGCCGAGCGGCGGCGACGGCACACCATCCAGAGCCTGCTGCAGAAGGACGGCCTCGACCTCGGCCTCTACCGGAGCCGGTTCGGCGGCGACCCCGACGTCACGGCGGTGCCCGCCGAGTGGCTGGTCCGCGACGGCGACGTGCTGCGGCTGACCGACGACGGCCTCGCCCACTCCGACGCGGTCGGGCCCGCGCTCTTCTCCGCCGAGGTACGCGGCCTCATGGCGGGCAACGACGCCCGATGACCCATCTGACGATCCTCTACCGGGGCCCGCTGGCCAGCTGCGACTACGACTGCGCCTACTGCCCGTTCGCCAAGCGCCGCGACACCCCCGAGCAGCTGCGCGCCGACCGGGCCGCGCTGCGCCGCTTCACCGAGTGGGCCGCCGCGCAGGACCACGACGTGAGCGTCCTGTTCACGCCGTGGGGCGAGGGGCTGGTCAGGTCGTGGTACCGCGAGGCGATGGTCGAGCTCAGCCACCGGGCCAACGTCCGGCGTGTCGCCATCCAGACCAACCTCAGTTCCCGTACGACCTGGCTCGACCGGGCGAACCCGGCGAAGCTGGCCCTGTGGGTGACCTACCACCCGACCCAGGTGACCTATGACCGGTTCCTGGCCAAGGTGACCGGACTGCCGGTCCGGCACAGCGTCGGCGTGGTCGGCGACCCCGCCCACCTGGAGGACGCCCGTCGCCTGCGCCGGGACCTGCCGGCCGACACCTACCTGTGGATCAACGCCGAGGAGGGCCGGAGCTACACCGACGAGGAGGCGGCCGGGTGGCAGGAGATCGACCCGCTGTTCCGCTACAGCCGCTTCCCCCACCTGAGCGCGGGCCAGGCGTGCCGGACCGGCGACACGGTGATCTCGGTGGACGGGGAGGGGACCGTCCGGCGGTGCCACTTCATCCCGACGGTCCTGGGAAATCTCTATGACGGCACGTTCCGCGCCCGGCTGGGGCCGAAGGCGTGCCCGAAGCTGGAGTGCGACTGCCACATCGGCTACGTCCACCTCGAACCGACCGGCCTGTACGACGTCTTCGCGGGCGGCATCCTCGAACGGATCCCGGCCCGGTAGGTTCACCCCGGTAGATTCACAGGGCTCTCACAGAACCGCCCAGGAAGTCCCGAGCTCGCGGGCGCAGGCTCGGTCGCGTGATCGAAGTGACCCGACTGAGCAAACGCTACGGCGACGTCGTCGCCGTCGACGACCTGACGTTCGACGTGAAACCCGGCGCGGTGACCGGGTTCCTGGGGCCCAACGGGGCCGGCAAGACGACCACGATGCGGATGATCCTCGGGCTCGACGCCCCCCACGCGGGGCAGGCCCGGGTCCTCGGGGCGCGGCTCGCCGATCTGCCCGAGCCGATGCGGGCGGTCGGGGCGTTGCTGGACGCGGGGGCCGTGCACCCCCGTCGTTCCGCCCGCGACCACCTGCGCTGTCTCGCGGTGAGCAACCGGCTGGAACCGCGGCGGGTCGACGAGGTGCTCGACCTGGTCGGGCTGACCGCGGCGGCGCACCGGCACGCGGGCGGGTTCTCGCTCGGGATGAAGCAGCGGCTCGGGCTGGCCGCCGCGCTGCTCGGCGACCCCGGCGTGCTGATCCTGGACGAACCGGTCAACGGGCTCGACCCCGAGGGCATCGTCTGGATCCGCACCCTGATCCGGGGGCTGGCGGCCGAGGGACGGACCGTCCTGGTCTCCAGCCATCTGATGGCCGAGACGGCGGTGACCGCCGACCGGCTGATCGTGGTGGCGCGGGGGCGGCTGATCGCCGACACCACCGTCGAGGCGGTCGCCCGGCCCGACGGCGTGCTCGTGCGGACCCCGGAGGCCCGCCGGTTCGCCCAGGTCCTCGTCACCCACGGCGCCTCGGGGGTCGAGCCCGCCGGCGACGAACTGGTCGTGCGGGGGCTCGCGGTGCGGCGGATCGGTGAACTCGCCGCCGCCGAGGGAGTGGTCCTGCACGAGCTCACCCCCCGCCGCGCGTCCCTGGAAGAGGCCTTCATGGAGCTGACCCGATGATCGACGCCGTCCGCTCCGAATGGACCAAGACCTGGACGACCCGGTCGACCTGGTTCACCCTCGCCGCGATCGTCGGGCTCGGCGTCCTGTTCGCGGTGCTGTTCGGCCACGCCGCCGCCACCGAATACGCCCGGATGAGCGCCGCCGACCAGGCCGCCTACCGGCCCGCGCCCGACTTCCGGCCGCTGATCTTCGTCCAGATCGCCGTCGGCTACTTCGGCCTGCGCGCCTTCACGGTCGAACACCTCACCCGGACGATGGCGCTGACCCTGACCACGGTGCCCCGACGGGGCCGGGTGCTGGCCGCCAAGGCCGTGGTCTGCGCCGCGCTGACGCTCGCGGCCGGGACGGTGACGGGGCTCATCGTGGTCTTCGCCGGCCGGGTGGTGCTGGCCTCGCGGCACGTGCCCGTCAACCCGCTGGCCGAGCCGGGCATGCTCCGGGCGCTGGCCGGGCCGGGGCTGCTGCTGACCCTGCTCGGGCTGATCGGCCTGGCCATCGGCTGCCTGGTGCGCAGCACCGCGGGGGCGATGGTCATCACGATCGTGATCGGGGTGTTCGTCCCGGCGATGGCCTCGCTCTACCCCGAATGGCTGGCCCGGCTGATCCTGAGCTACTGGCCGATCACCGCCGGGCTGCGGTTCCTCAGCCTCGACGGCGACCCCGACCTGCCAGGACCGGCGGCCGGGCTCGCCGTGACCTGCGTCTGGGCCGCGATCCTGCTGGCCGCCGCCTACGCGGTGTTCCGGCGGCGGGACGCATGATGTGGGGGACGAAAGGGGCGTGATGGAGCGGCTGCTGGTCGTCGACGACGAGCCGACGGTGCGGGAACTGCTGTCGGCGACCCTGCGCTTCGCCGGGTTCGAGGTGACCTCGGCCGCCACCGGATCGGAGGCGGTCGAGGCGGTCCGCCTCGACCGGCCCGACCTGATCCTGCTCGACGTGATGCTGCCCGACCTCGACGGCTTCCAGGTCGTCCGCAGGCTGCGCGAGCTGGCCCGGCCGCCGGTGCCGGTGCTGTTCCTGACCGCCCGCGACTCCCCGGCCGACAAGGTCACCGGCCTCACCCTCGGCGGCGACGACTACGTCACCAAGCCGTTCGACCTGCCGGAACTGCTGGCCCGCATCCGGGCGATCCTGCGCCGCACCGGCGTCCCGCACGCGCACGCCGTGGTCGTCGGCGACCTGGAGGTCGACGTCGAGGGCTGCCACGTGCGCCGCGCCGGGGTCACGATACGCCTGTCGCCCACCGAGTTCCGCCTGCTCAGCTACCTGGCCGAGCACGCCGGCCGGGTGGTGTCGAAGACCTCGATCATCGAGGACGTCTGGCAGTACGACTTCGCCGGCGACACCAGCATCGTCGACACCTACGTCAGCTACCTGCGCCGCAAACTGGAGGCCGGCGGCCCCCGCCTCATCCACACCGTCCACGGCGTCGGCTACGTCCTGCGCGAGCCCCGATGACCTCCCTGCGCGGCCGCCTCCTCCTGATCACCTGCGCCCTGCTGGCGGCGGGCCTGCTGCTGAGCGGCTCGATCGTCGTCGGCCTGCTCCGCTCGGGCCTGGTCGACCGCGTCGACACCCAGCTCCGCGTGTTCGGCGGCATCATCGCCGTCATCCCGCCCGGGCTCACCTCCCGCGCCCCCGCCGACCGGGTGGCCGGCGACGCGCTGAGCACCAACCTCGACCTGATCAACCGCCTGTACATCGCCGAGGTGGACGCGGACGGCGAGCTCCTCTCGGAGATACGCCTTCCACCCGGCCCCGGCGGTCCCGCCCTGCCCGCAGGCGGCCTCCGGCCGGACCCCGCCCCGGCCGCCCCCCTGGGCGACGCGCCCTTCGAGGCGCGGGACTCGGCGGGAGGAGCCGACTGGCGGGTGCTGGTGGTGCCGCGAGACCGGACCGGGACCTCCGTGGTGGTGGCGGCCTCGCTGGACGCCGTGCAGGCGACGGTCGGCCGGCTGCGGGTCATCTACGTCGTCACCGGGCTCGGCCTCCTGGCGCTGCTCACACTGGCCGGGTGGTTCGCCATCAGAGCCGGGCTGCGGCCGCTGCGGGACATCGAGGAGACCGCCGCCGCGATCGCCGCCGGGGAGCTCGGCCGCCGGGTGCCCGACGCGGCCCCGGACACCGAGGTCGGCCGGCTGTCGGCCGCGCTCAACGGCATGCTCGGCCAGATCGAGCGGGCCTTCGCGGCGCGGACCGAGTCGGAGGCCCGGCTGCGGCGGTTCGTCGCCGACGTCGGGCACGAGCTGCGCACCCCGCTCGTCGGGATCAAGGGGTTCTCCGAGCTCTACCGCATGGGCGGGCTGCCCGAGGTCGCCCCCGCGATGGCCAGGATCGAGAGCGAGGCCGGACGGCTGGCCCGGCTGGTCGAGGACCTGCTGCTGCTCGCCCGCCTCGACGAGGGCGGCGACGCCCTGCCGCTGGACCTGGCCCCGATGGACCTGCGCACCCTGGCCGCCGACGCCCGCCTCGACCTGCGCGCCCTGGCCCCCGGACGGCCGGTCGAACTGACCGGCCCCGACGGCGGACCGCCCGCCTCGGCCCCCGTGGTCGGCGACGAGGCCCGGCTCCGCCAGGTCGTGACGAACCTGGTCGGGAACGTGGTCGAGCACACCCCCGACGGCACGCCCGTGCGCATCGGGGTCGGCACCGAGGACGGCGAGGCGGTGCTCGTGATCGAGGACCACGGCCCGGGGCTCACCCCGGAGGAGGCCGCCCGGGTGTTCGACCGCTTCTCCCGCGCCGACGCCTCGCGCAGCAGATCGGGGCCCGGCGGCGCGGGCCTCGGCCTCGCCATCGCCCGCTCACTGGCGGAGGCCCACGGAGGCCGCCTCGACCTGCGCACGGCCCCCGGCCAGGGGGCCGCCTTCACGCTGGCGCTGCCCGGCGCTCCGGCCTGAGCCGCCGGTCAGGTCTCCTGCTTGGGGAAGTACTCTCGCTCGTCCACCCCGAACGTCCACGCCACGCCCTGCCGGGCCCGCTGGATCCACGGCGGCACCCGCAGGAAGTAGGTGCGGAAGGTGCCGTCGGGTTCGGCGGTCGAGTTGACCACCTCGACCGTCATCACGTCTTCGTCGTCGGGCAGGCTGATGCGCCACAGGATGCCCGTCTCGTCTCGGTGCAGGGGGGTCGCGCCCGACTCCGCCAGGTAGCGGTCGAAGCCGAAGTGCTCCAGCATGACCCGGCGCAGCTCGGCGTTCTCCTCGTTCCGGATGCGCTCGGGGGTCAGGTCGGCCATCGACGCCACGAAGCCCTCGGGCACCGGCATGCCGTGCCAGGCCTCCAGCGCGAACCCGTCGGGGAAGACCAGCGCGGGGCCGTCGGAGCGGTGGAGGCGGCCGGCCTCGTCGAGGTGGAGCTCGGCCGGGCGCTCGCAGACGATGGCCACGTCGGCATAGGGGAACCACCAGCCCGCGTTGCGGGAGACCCGGGTCAGCCCGGACAGGCCGGGGGCGTCGCCGAAGGCCGACAGCCAGGCGGCGTCGTGCTGGCCGAGCACCGCGTCGAGCGCGGCCTGGCGCAGCAGGTCGCCGGCCTCCTCGCCGCCGAGCACCGACAGGCCCCGGCGGATCTCCTGGACGACCGTGTTCACCCTCGGCCACAGCAGCCCGCCGGTCGACTCCCACACCCGCGCCCACCCCGCCCCGCCGGTCTCGCGCAGCACGTCGGCGCGGGCCTGCTCCCAGGGCTGGGTGCGCACCTCCTCGCGTACGGAATGACCAAGAGGCCGGGCCAGCAACGGCGCGGCCGACAGGATGAGCGAGCCCAGGCCGGCCTTGTTCAGCGCGTCGACGGCGGCCTCGCCGCCGTGGTGGATGGCGGCCGCCGCGGCGGCGACGACCGGCGACCCGGCCCAGAGGATCAGCGAGGGCGCGGCCAGCCCGGCGGCGGCGTAGGCCTCGCGGACGCCCGCCTCGGCCTCGGCCCGGTCGCCCGGACCGGTCATGAAGGCGACGTCGGCCCAGGTCATCGTGGTCTCGATGCTCATCAGTCGGCCACCACCCGGAACGAACCCGGCACGTATTCACGCTGACGGATGATCCGGAACCAGCCCTTGGGCAGCGGGATCGTGGCGTGCTCCTCGTGGACCAGCCGGCCGCCCTCGGGCAGGTGGAGGTAGCCGGGGTAGAGGGTGCCGGGGCCGTGCAGCGCGTGGGCGTGGCCGGTGGCCTCGCCCAGGGCCAGCACGATGCGGCCCTTGTGGTCACGCGGCTCGGAGACGAGACCGGGAGGCACCGACGCCTCGGGGACCGGCATGATCAGGATGTCACCCTGTCGGTACATGACCAACCTTCCGTGTTCGGGGGGTTGATCAGAAACTATCGACGGCCACCGACATTTCCCGGGCTACGGCCGCGAACTCGGCGATCAGCGGACTGCGGCGGCCGGCGCTCCAGGCCAGGCACACCTGGTTCGGCGGGATGTCGGTCACCGGGACGTACCCGACGCCGGGACGCGTGTAGAAGACCGCCACCGACAGGGGCAGGACGACCACGCCGTGACCGCCGGCGACGTGCTCCAGCTTCTCCTCCACGGCGCGGAACCGCACCTCGGGGTCGCGCCGGGTCGCGACGTCGCGCCACTCGGGGACGGCGTCGGGGTTCTGCAGGAGGCGCTCGTGGGCCAGGTCGGCGATGCCGACGGCGTCCTTGCCCGCGAGGGGGTGGTCGGCGGGGAGCGCGGCGACGCGCGGCTCGCTCCACAGCGGGGTGACGCGCAGGCCGCGCCGGTCGATCGGCAGCCGGACGTAGCCGACGTCGACCCGGCCGTCGTGGAGGGTGGCGGTCTGGTCGTCCCAGGTCGTGCGGACCACCTCCACGGTCAGCCCGGGGTGGCGCTCGCCGAAGGCGCGCACCGCCGGGGTGACGATCAGGCCGGGCATGAACCCGACCGTGAACACCTCGCCGCCCCGGGCCGCGCGGGCGACGCGGCGGCGCAGGCCCTCGGCCGAGGCCAGCAGGGGCCGGGCGTCGGCGAGGAGCTGCTCGCCCGCCGGGGTCAGTTCGGTCGCGCGCTTCGTGCGGACGAACAGCTGGGCCCGCAGCTCCTCCTCCAGCGCCCGGATCTGGCGCGACAGCACCGGCTGGGCGATGTGCAGGGCCTCGGCGGCGCGGCCGAAGTGGAGGTGCTCGGCCACCGCGACGAAGTAGCGCAGCTTCCGCAGGTCGACGTCCACCAGCGCCTCCTTCCGGTCGTGATGCCCTCAGGGTATGACAGAGCGCGAACGAGGTCTTGGACGGCGGCCTCGCGGCAGGGCCATCGTGGAGGGGTTGGCACATCCCTCGTACGTGAGAAGGAACCATGGATCTTCAGGGGCAACGTGTCGTCGTGCTCGGCGGCACCTCCGGTATCGGGCTGGCCACGGCCGAGGCGGCGGCGCGGCAGGGGGCCGAGGTGACGGTGGCCTCCAGCCGCCGGGCCAGCGTCGACCACGCGCTCACCCGGCTGCCTGAGAGCGCGGTGGGCCGGGTCGCCGACCTCACCGACGCGGCGGCGGTGGGGGCGGTGCTGGCCGAGGCGGGCCCGATCGACCACCTCGTCTACACCGCCGGCGAGCCGCTGGCGCTGATGCCGGTGGACGGCATCGACCTCGGCGCGGCCCGCGACTTCTTCGCCGTCCGCTACTTCGGCGCGCTGGGCGCGGTCCGGGAGGCCCTGCCCCACCTTCGCCCGACCGGGTCGATCACGCTGACGACCGGCACCGCCAAGGACCGGCCGGGGCCGGGATGGTCGGTCGCGGCGAGCATCTGCGGGGCGATGGAGTCGCTGACCAAGGCGCTGGCCGTCGAACTCGCGCCGATCAGGGTCAACGCGGTGGCCCCCGGCTTCGTGCGCTCGCCCCTGTGGGCCGGGATGGGCGAGGAGGCCCGCGAACGCATGTACGCCGAGACCGGCGCCGTGATCCCGGTGGGCCGGGTGGGCGAGGTCGAGGACATCGCGCGGGCGTACGTGTTCCTGATGACCGAGCCGTTCGCCAGCGGGACCGTGCTGACCGTGGACGGGGGTCACGTGCTCGTCTAGCCCAAATCCGACAAAAGGTGCGTGTGCCGACAAAACGGATGGGTACGGCGGGGCTCATGACGCAGACCGTCGGTGACTACGTGGTACGCCGCCTCCAGGAATGGGGCGTGCAGCAGGTTTTCGCCTATCCGGGAGACGGGATCAACGGGATCCTCGCGGCCCTGGGCCGGGCGGACGACGTGCCCCGGTTCGTGCAGAGCCGGCACGAGGAGATGGCCGCCTTCGCGGCCGTCGGATACGCCAAGTTCAGCGGCCGGTTCGGGGTCTGCATGGCCACCTCGGGCCCCGGGGCGATCCACCTGCTGAACGGCCTCTACGACGCCAAGCTCGACCACGTGCCGGTGGTGGCGATCGTGGGCCAGACCGCCCGCAGCGCGATGGGCGGCAGCTACCAGCAGGAGGTCGACCTCCAGGCGCTGTTCAAGGACGTCGCATCGGAGTACCTCGTCGAGGTCAACGTGGCCGAGCAACTGCCGAACGCGCTCGACCGCGCGATCCGGACCGCCGAGGCCTCCCGCGCGCCGACGGCGGTGATCATCCCGTCGGACCTCCAGGAGGAGGAGTACGCCCCGCCGGAGCACGCCTTCAAGATGGTGCCCTCCAGCCCGCCGGGCACCGTCTGGGCGCGGTCGGTCGCCGCCGAGGCCGACATCGCGCTGGCCGCCGACGTGATCAACGCGGGGGAGCGGCTGGCCGTGCTGGTCGGGCAGGGCGCCCGGGGCGCGGCCGAGGAGGTGCGGCGGCTCGCCGACCTGACCGGCGCGGGGGTGGCCAAGGCGCTGCTGGGCAAGGACGTGCTGCCCGACGACCTCCCCTACGTGACGGGGTCGATCGGGCTGCTCGGCACCCGGGCCAGCTACGAGATGATGCGCGACTGCGACACCCTGCTGATCGTGGGCTCCAACTTTCCGTACACCCAGTTCCTGCCGGAGTTCGGGCAGGCCAGAGCCGTGCAGATCGACATCGACGGCCGGTTCATCGGGATGCGCTACCCCACCGAGGTCAACCTGATCGGCGACGCCGCCGCCACGCTCGCGGCGCTGCTGCCGATGGTGGCGCCCAAGGTCGGCAGCGAGTGGCGGGAGACCATCGAGCGCAACGTGGCCGACTGGTGGGACGTCATGGAGCGCGAGGCCGAGGTGCCGGCCAAGCCGATCAACCCGATGCTGATCGTCTCGGAGCTGTCGCGGCGCATCCCCGGCAACGCGATCGTGACGGCCGACTCCGGCTCGTCCACCAACTGGTACGCCCGCAACCTGCGCATGCGCGAGGGCATGCGGGGCTCGCTGTCGGGCACCCTGGCCACGATGGGCCCCGGCGTCCCCTACGCCATCGGCGCCAAGTTCGCCCATCCCGGCCGGCCCGTGGTCGCCCTGGTGGGCGACGGGGCCATGCAGATGAACGGCATGGCCGAGCTGATCACCATCGCCCGCTACCACCACCTGTGGCGCGACCCGTGCCTGGTCGTCTGCGTGTTCCACAACAACGACCTCAACCAGGTGACCTGGGAGATGCGGGCCATGGGCGGCGCGCCGAAGTTCGAGGCCTCGCAGAGCCTCCCCGACGTCGACTACGCCGGGTTCGCCCGCTCCCTCGGCCTGGAGGGCATCACCGTCGCCGAGCCCGAGACGCTGGGTACGGCGTGGGACCGGGCGCTCGCGGCGCGCGTTCCGGCGGTGCTCGACGTGCACTGCGACCCGGAGGTGCCGCCCATTCCGCCGCACGCGACCTTCGACCAGGTCAAGTCGGTGACCGAGGCCGTCGTCAAGGGCGACCCCAGCGCGCTCCACCTGATGGCGCAAGGGGTGAAGACCAAGGCGCAGGAGTTCCTGCGGTGGCCGCACGACTGACTCGCCGCCGGCGGCACCAGGAGGGGCGATGAAACCCGGAGAACAGGTCGTGGTCGTCACCGGCGCGAGCGGCGGCGTCGGCCGCGCGGTCGCCGAGGCGTTCGGCGCGCGGCGGGCGAAGGTGGCCCTGCTCGCCAGGGGCGTCAAGGGCCTGGGGGCCGCCGCCGGGGAGGTGCGGCGGGCGGCGGCACCCCGCTGGAGATCCCGGTCGACGTGTCGGACTTCGCGCAGGTGGACGCCGCCGCCGGCCGGGCCGAGGCCGAGCTCGGCCCGATCGACGTGTGGGTGAACGTCGCCTTCACCTCGGTCTTCGCCCCGTTCGCCGACATCCGGCCGGAGGAGTACCGCCGCGTCACCGAGGTCACCTACCTGGGCTACGTCCACGGCACGATGGCCGCGCTGAACCGGATGCGGCCCCGCGACCGGGGGACGGTCGTCCAGGTGGGGTCGGCGCTGGCCTACCGGGGCATTCCGCTGCAGAGCGCCTACTGCGGGGCCAAGCACGCCATCCAGGGCTTCAACGAGGCGTTGCGCTGCGAGCTGCTGCACGGGCACAGCGGCGTCCACGTGACCATGGTCCAGCTGCCCGCGGTCAACACGCCCCAGTTCTCGTGGGTGCTGTCGCGGCTGCCCCGCCAGGCCCAGCCGGTGCCGCCGATCTACCAGCCCGAGGTCGCCGCGCGGGCCGTGCTGCACGCCGCCGACCACCCGGAACGCCGCGAGTACTGGGTCGGCGCGAGCACT
The DNA here is from genome assembly GCF_005233835.1 of Herbidospora galbida. Taxonomy (GTDB): domain Bacteria; phylum Actinomycetota; class Actinomycetes; order Streptosporangiales; family Streptosporangiaceae; genus Herbidospora; species Herbidospora galbida. The sequence goes on from NZ_SZQA01000007.1 coordinate 216,384, forward strand.
GTGGCGACCCTGATGGCCAACGCGGTCGCCCCCGGCTTGCTCGACCGCTACCTGGCCAGGACCGGCTTCGACTCCCAGCAGACCGACCAGCCGAGGCCCCGCCGCCAGCCGGCGAACCTGTGGGCGCCCGCCGACGGCCCGCGCGGCCGCGACTACGGCGCGCACGGCGCGTTCGACGAGCGGGCGGCCGAGGTCAGCCCGCAGGCGTGGGCCAGCAGGCACCACGCCCTGGTGGCCGCCCTGGGCGCGGCCGTCGGCGCGGTCGTCGTCGCCCTGCGGATGCGCGCCCGCCACCACGCCTGATCCGGGGCCTGATCCGGGGCCTGATCCGGGGCCTGATCCGGTGGCTCAGCGGGGCTCGAAGAGCTCGGTCAGCGGCAGGAGGGCCGCGCGCGGCTCGGTGAGCGTGATCGGGTCGCCGGGGTCGCCGATCTGCTCCCACGAGACGAAGCGGCTGCCCCGGTGGAGGCGGCGGATCACCACTCTGACCAGCGCCGGGCTGTTGCCTCCCGGGCCGCGTTCGTAGCCGAGGAGCTGGCCGGTGTGCCGGGGCGCCACGACGAGGCCGCTCAGGCGCAGCGCCTGCGTGCTCTCCCCGAGCAGCGGGCCGTCCTGGGTGAGCTGGACGTCGGCCACCTGGCCGACCGGCGCCCCGTCGCGGTCGACGACCCGGCGGCCGACCAGCGAACTCAGCCGGTCGCGGTCGGGCACCTCGGCCCTGCGGACCGGACGGGGGGCGCCGAGACCCGGATCCGCGCCGCCGCTGCCGGGCAGGGGATCGATCAGCCGCTCGCGGACCCAGCGTTCCAGTGCGGCCTCCGGCACGTCGCCGCCCACCGTGACCGCGCTGCCGATCTCGCTGACCAGGCTCATCGGGACCCGCCGGGGCGCCGGGTCCTCCTCCGGCCGGAACAGGCGGGTGGTCCCGGTCATCAGCCGGCCGACCACTCCGCCGACCCGCGGGCCGAGCGCCAGCGGCCCGGCGAGGATCGCGGTCACGTACGGGGCCTCGCCCGGCTCGATCTCCAGGTCGTCCACCTTGCAGAGCAGGCGGCCGTCGGCCCGCACCACCTGGCGGTCGAGCAGGTGGAGGTGGGCGTGCAGGACGCGGCCGGTCATTGGCCCGCCTTGGTGGCGAGCATCAGCGGTACGGCCGCCACCGCGACCACCAGGAGCAGGATCATGTACGCCGTCCCGAGGGTGTTGGAGAAGCGGCCGTTGACCCGGTCGCCCATGTAGTCGGGGTCGTTGGCGATCATCAGGACCGGCAGGTAGGTCAGCGGCAGCGCCGCCGCCGAGAAGACCAGCGAGTACTCCGTGACCTTGATGGGGTCGATCGTCGTCAGGATCAGCGCCACCGCGACGATCGTCGAGACCAGCAGCGTGGCGTGGAACCGGGCCGCCTCCCGGGGGCGCACGTACTTGCCCCACTGCCAGCCGAAGTACTGGCTGATCGAGTAGCCCGACGACAGCGCCGTCTCCAGGGTCGCGCCGAACGTCGCGGCGAAGACGCCGAAGACGACCAGCGCCAGGCCGATCTGGCCGAACGCCAGCCCAGCGGGCAGCACCATCTGGCCGAGCGTGTCGACCTCGATCATCCGCGGCAGGAAGACGGTGGCCGCACACGCGGCGATGGCGATCGACAGCAGGCCGCCCAGGGGGAACCCGACGAACACGTTGGCGCGCATCACGCCCAGGTCGCGCCGGGTCCAGCGCTCCTCCACGCCGCCGGAGGAGAAGAAGAACACCTCGTACGGCGTCATGGCCGCCCCGAGCAGGGCGACGGCGTAGAACCAGTAGGTGGCCGCGCCGTCGTCCGACGGGTTGTGCGTCAGCTGGTGCCCCAGCTCCCCGTAGTCGGGGCCCAGGGCGAAGAAGGCCACCAGGAAGACCACCAGGGCGAGCCCGGCCAGGCCGAAGACCCGCTCCATCGTCTCGAACCTGACCCGCCACATCACCAGCCAGGCCACCAGGCCCACGGCGGGCACCCACAGCAGGTAGTCGATTCCGGTGGCGAGTTCCAGGGCGAGGGCCGCGCCGCCGATCTCGGCGGCCAGGGTGAGCAGGTTGATCCCGAAGGACGCGGCCAGGTTGAGCAGACCGGCGCGGGGGCCGAGGCGTTCGCGGACGAGATCGAAGACGGGCCGGCCGGACACGGCCGCCACCCGCCCGGCCATCTCCGCGAACAGGCAGATGCCGACGACGCCGACCACGACCACCCAGGCCAGCGACATGCCGAACCGGGAGCCGACCAGCGCGTTGGCGACCAGGTCGCCGATGTCGACGAACCCGCCGATCGCGGTCAGGATGCCGAGAGTGACGGCGAAGAACCGCTTCACGACGGATGCTCCTCGGCGAAGGCCCGCAGCCGGTCGGCGAGGTCACCCAGGTCGGCCGCGGCGCGCTCCGGGTCGCGGATCTCCCGCAGCCGCACCTCGTTCAGGAGCACCTGCACCTGCTCGGCCGCCTCCGAGGTCAGCTCCGTGATCTCGGCCCGGACCTCTGCCGCCCGCCGCGACGGCGGCTGGACCGCGCCGAACTGGGAGTCGACGCTGTCGAGCGCGGTGGCGGTCTCGGTGAGGAGGGTCTGCAGGTAGGGCCGGGTCAGCTTCGCCTCGCTCTCGACCGCGAGCCGCACCAGCGCCACGGAGGAGGCGGCGGCCTCGGCCGTCGCCCCGGCCTTCTTGCCGTAGTCGGCGTCGTTCCAGGCGGGGGAGGCGCACCCCGCCACGAGCAGCAGCGCCACCAGGACCCGCCTCATGGCCGCGTCCGAAGCAGGAAGTAGGCCAGCAGGCCCAGCAGCACCGCGAACTGGCCCCACGCGGCCAGCAACACCAGCCCCTCGTCGTTCACGCGACGCCCACTGCCCCATGGAGAGGGGACCGAACTTCAGTTCTTGGTACGTCTGAGCAGTGCGATCACCGCGCGCTCGGCCGCGCCGTGGGTGGCCGGGCCGTCGCCGTCGCCGAGGTCGGTGAGCGCGCGGTCGATGGTCTTCCCGCGCTCGTACGCGGTCACCACCCGAGGGTCGACGTAGGAGGCGCGGGCCACGGCCGGGGTGTTGCCGAGGTGCCCGGCCACCTCCTTCATGACCCGGGTGACCGCGCGGCGGCGGCCGGTCCGGCTGCGCACCCGTTTGGAGACGGCCAGGCCGACGGCGGCGTACACGGTGGCGTGCCAGGTGCGGAAGTCCTTGGCGCTGACCTCGGTCTCGAACCGGTCGCGCAGGTAGTCGTTGATGTCGTCGCTCTTGACGTCGACCCAGGCGCCGTCGTTCTGGTAGCGGAGGAGTTCGCCGTCGTCGCGTCCCTTCCGCAGGGCGGTGACGACCGCGCAGACGTCGGGGTCGGTGATCTCGATCTCGCGGGGCACCCCGCCCTTGGCCGGGTAGGCGCAGGTGACCCGGCCCCGGGAGCAGGTCACGTGCTCCACGCGCAGGGTGGCCAGGCCGAAGGACTCGTAGGCCTCCCCGCCGACGCGGAACAGGCCGATGTCGAGCATCCGGGCGGCGGCGGCCAGCACCCGCTCCCGGGTCAGCCCCTTGCCGTCGAGGTCCTTCTGCACCCGCTCGCGGAAGGCGGGCAGGCGTTCGGCCAGCTTCGCGACCCGCTCGAACTTGGCCCGGTCCTGCTCTTCCCGCCAGGCGTCGTGGTAGCGGTACTGGCGGCGGCCGGCCGCGTCGGTGCCCACGGCCTGGATGTGGCCGTCGGGGTCGCGGCAGATCCACACCTCCCGCCAGGCCGGGGGCAGCACCAGCGCGCGGATCCGGCGCAGGGTGCGCCGGTCTTTCACGGGGCGGCCGTCGGCGTAGGCGTAGGAGAACGAACGCCCGCGACGGCGGCGGGTGATGCCGGGTTCGGCGGGGTCGCTGGGACGCAGTTCGGGCACCCTGCCACCGTGCCCGGCACAGTGACGGCCTAACGGACTAGTCGTCTCCCGGCCGGGGAATCCCGTCTACGTGCTGAGATACGTGATGGGGATCACGCTGACGACCGGCGCCTGCGCCGCCGGGGGAGTGCCCGCCGTCGAGGAGGCCGCGGGGCGTTTCTTCGCGGCCGTGGCCGCCGGGCAGGGGACGGCGGCGTGCGCGCTGCTCACCGACGCGGCGGCGGCGAGCCTGCCCGAGCCGTGCGCGACCAGCGTCCTGGACCTCGGGTTGCGCGGCGGGCCGGCCGAGTCGGTCGCGGTGTGGGGGTCGGAGGCCCAGGTGCGCCTCCCGCAGGACACCGTGTTCCTGCACCGGGGCGCCGGCGGCTGGCGGGTGCGCGGAGCGGGGTGCCGCCCCGACGGCGAGCGGCCCTACGACTGCGAGGTGTCGGGCTGATGCGCGCCATGTTCGCCGTGACCCTGACGATCATCGTGGTGGGCCTGGCCTACTTCCTGCTCATCGGGTTCCTGCGCCGATGATCCGCCGCAACGGGCTGAGCCTGTTCTTCCTGGTCGTCTTCCTGCTCGCGCTGGCCGGCCAGTCGATCGCGGGCCTCGGCGCCTACAACGACGACCAGCTCGGCTCCGGCGGCGACCCCGTCTCCTGGGCCGCCTACGTCACCTCGGCCGACTTCGCGGTGGACGTCGCGGAGAACTGGCAGTCGGAGTACCTCCAGTTCCTGCTGTTCATCGTGGTCACCGTCTGGCTGGTCCAGCGCGGCTCCCCGGAGTCGAAGGCCGGCGAGACGGGTGACCGGGTGCGGCCGGGCAGCCCGGAGTGGGCCCGCGCCGGGGGACTGCGGACGATGCTGTTCGCCAACTCGCTCGGCCTCGTGATGGGCGCCACCTTCGTCCTCTCCTGGTACGCCCAGTCGGTCGCCGGCACCGCCGCCTACAACCGGGAACAGCTGGCCCGGCTCCAGGATCCGGTGACCTGGACGGGCTACGTCGCCTCGCCCGACTTCTGGGACCGCACACTCCAGAACTGGCAGTCGGAGTTCCTGGCGGTGCTCTCGATGGTCGCCCTGTCGATCTACCTGCGCCAGCGGGAGTCGCCGGAGTCCAAGCCCGTCGGCGCCCCCCACGGGGAGACCGGCACGGACGTCTGAGTTGACGTTCTCTTTACCTAACCGCTATTCATTACCTAGCCGTTAGGGGTGGTGGATGCAGGACGCGATACTGGCGATGCTCGCCAAGGAGCCGTCGCACGGCTACGACCTCGGCCTGCGGCTGCGGCGCGCCCTCGGCCCGCTGGGCGAGTCGATGAACGCGGGCCAGGTCTACGTGACCCTGGCCCGGCTCGAGAAGGCGGGCCTGGTCGTCCACGAACGGTCCGACACGTCGCCGGCCCGCCCCGACCGCAAGGTCTACGCCCTCACCGAGACCGGGCAGGAGCGGGTGGCCGCGTGGCTGGCCGAGGTGAGCCGGCCCAAGCCCGACCTGGTCGAGTTCCACCTGAAGCTCGCCGCCGCGAGCGCGTCCCGGCTGGCCGATCCGGTCGAGCTCGTCGACGCGCAGCGCCGCGAGCTGCTGCGCCGGCTGGCCGAGGCGCAGCGGGCGGTGCTCGCCGAGCCCGAGGGCTCCACGGGCGGCCTGCTGCTCGAAGGGATCGCGTTGCGGCTGCAGGCCGACCTGCGCTGGCTGGAGGCCTGCGAACGGGTCTGGTCGAGAGCGGGAAAGGAATCCGGGGACGAATGAACGTGCTGCAAGTCCGCGATCTGGCCAAACGGCACGGCCAGAAGCACAGCCTGGTCCGCGCCGTCGACGGCGTCGACCTCGACGTGCCGGCCGGGCAGATGCTCGCGGTGATGGGCCCGAGCGGCTGCGGGAAGTCCACGCTGCTCCACCTGATGGGCGGGCTCGAACGGCCCACCGGAGGTCGGATCTGGCTGGCCGGGGAACGGATCGACACCGCGGGGGAGCGGGCCCTGGCCCGGCTGCGCCGCCGGTCGGTCGGGTTCGTGTTCCAGTCCTTCCACCTCGTGGAGGAGCTGACCGTGGCCGAGAACGTGGAGCTGCCGGTGCTGCTGGCCGGCGGCTCGCCCAGGGCCGCCAAGCGGCGGGCCCGGCACCTGCTCGACCAGGTCGGGCTGGCCGACCGGGCCCGCCGGCTGCCCTGGAAGCTGTCGGGAGGTGAGCGGCAGCGGGTGGCCGTCGCGCGCGCCCTGGCCAACGAGCCGCTGGTGGTGCTGGCCGACGAGCCCACCGGCAACCTCGACACGGCGGCGACCGACGAGGTGCTGCGGCTGTTCGCCGACCTGCGCGCCATGGGGCAGACCCTCGTCATGGTCACGCACGACGCGCGGGTGGCGGCCACCGCCGACCGGCTCGTCTCGATGCGCGACGGGGTCTTCGTCGAGGACACCTGGCTGGCCGGGCACACCGGTCAGTTCGACGGCCTGTTCGCCATGGGGGACTGACCGCCGTGGGCCGCGTTCTGCTCGTGTTCCGCCTCGTCCTCGGCGACCTGCGCCGGCATCCCGGCCCGGCCGTGCTGCTCGTGCTGTCGACGCTCGTCGCGACCGCCGTGCTCAGCCTGGGCATGTCGCTGCCCGGCGCGACCGAGCGGCTCTACCTCCAGACCCGCGCCGCGACGGCCGGCCCCGACGTGGTCGCGATCGCCCCCGGCCTGAGCCGGGCCGCGGACACCGCGCTGACCTCGCTGGAGAACGTGCCGGGGGTGGCGGCCCGCAGCCGGACGTACCGGACGTTCTTCACCACGATCACCACCGATCGCGGCGCGGTGCGCGCCGCGGTCTTCGGGGCCGACGCGAAGCCGGGCCCGATCGACCGGCCGCTGGTGACGTCGGGGGTGTGGGTCCGCCCCGGCGGCGCGGTGGTCGAACGGGGCTTCGCCGACGCGCTGCGCCTGCGCGTCGGCGACCACGTCACGATCGGGGGCCGGTCGTTCCCGATCGTCGGCGTCGCGGTGACCGCCGCCCGCCCGGTCTACCCGTGGGCGACGATGGGCGGCCCCGACGGCGGCCCCAGTGACCGGTCGGGCCTGGTCTGGCTGCACGAACGCGATACCCGGGCGCTGGCCGAGGCGGACGTCCCGGCCGCCTCGCTCGTCTACCTGCGGCTGCGCGACCCGGCCGCCACCGCGGCCTTCCGGGCCGTCTACCACGAGGCCCACGACCCCGCGATCCGGGTGAACTCCTTCACCTGGCCGGTCATCGCCTTCCAGGACTCGGTCTATCTGCGGGACGGTCAGCCGATCCTGATCGTCGGCGGCTGGCTGCTCAGCTTCCTGGCCGTCGCCGGGCTGAGCACCCTGGCGGCCGGTCGGGTCGCCGGGCAGACCCACCGCGCGGGGCTGCTCAGGGTCGTCGGCGCGACCCCGGGCCTCATCGCCGTCGTCCTGCTGACCGAGTACCTCGCCCTGGCGCTGCTGGCCGACGCGGCGGGCCTGGCCGTCACGCGGCTGGTCGCCCCGCTCGTCGTCAACCCCAGCGGCAGCCTGCTCACCACCGACGCCGGGCCGAGCGGGCCGGTCGCCGCGATGACGACCGTCGCCGCCGTCGGCGTGGCGATCCTGACCGCCGTCGCCCCGGCCGTGCGGGCGCTGCGGACCGACGCCGTCGCCACGCTCTCGCCCGCCGCCCGCCGCCCCGACCATCTGGTCCTGCTGAGCAGGCTGGCCGGGCTGCTGCCGGTGCCGCTGCTGCTCGGGCTCCGCCTCGTCGCCCGGCGGCCCGGCCGCGCGCTGCTGCACGCCGCCGGCACGGCGACCACGGCCCTCGGCCTCACCGTCCTGCTGATGGTGGAGGCCCAGCCCGACCAGGGCTGGGACTTCGGCGGCGTCACCGTCGCCGACCTGATGGACGACCGCTCCCGCCTGCTCCTGCTGGGCGTCATCGCGGCGATGGTCGCCCTCGCGGTGGTGAACACCCTCACGATGACCTGGACGACCGCGAAGGAGTCGCGGGCCACCATGGCCGTCGCCCGCACCCTCGGGGCCACGCCGGGGCAGGTCGCCGCGGGCCTGGCCACCGCCCAGCTGCTGCCCGCCCTGCCCGGCGCGCTCGCCGGCATTCCCCTCGGCCTGTTCGCGCAGTGGCTCTTCGGCCACCAGAACGCGCCGCAATCCGCCACCCCGTCGCTGTGGCTGGTTCCGCCCGCGCTCCTGCTGGTCACCGCCGTCCTCGCGGCCGTGCCGGCGCGGGTCTCGGCCCGCCGGTCGGTGGCCGAGACGCTCAGGGCGGAGACCGCTTAGTACTCCGGCCGTAAATCGTGATCTCGATGATGAGGGGCGCCGAGGCGACAGTCGGACAGCGTCGACCATCTGGCCGAGACCGCCCAAGCCGTCGGCTCCTTCTCCCTCTACCCGAGTCCACCGAGACGGAGGGCATCGTCAATCTCGCTGAGCTTCGCCGGGGACAGGACGGCCGCCCGCTCTATCAGGTCGTCCCGTGACACGGTGGTCAGCCACGTGCAAGGAGTGAAGCCTGGACGCGGGAACGCGAGCCGCAGCACGCCTTCGAACGGCACTCCTTCACCGGCGCCCACCGTCACTTCGATGCCCAGACCGCTCATGTCGACGCCGGCCGGAGCGACGACCTGCATCACCCGGATCCCGGACGCGTCGTCTCCCGACAGCAGTACGACCAGCCTCCGCTCGTCGAACTGGACCCACCAGACTTCGCCACGTTGCACAAGTCCTCCAGACACAGGACGCCGCTGTGGAGACGGGTGCGGTCACCGTTGATCATCGGTTTATGAATACTGAAGATCACGCGGGGCCGCAGGTCACAGCGTAAGCCCTGCCCACTGGCAGGAGGCGTTCGAGGGCCGGTTCACGCGGGTCGAATCCCGGCGCCGAGCCCGCTCGGGCGGGCCGAGTGGGACGCCGACCAGGTCCGCGACGACGTGGGTGACCGGTGGTCGCCGAGACCGGCGACGTGAAGCTTCACCCTTTCTTCGCCGTGCGCGGGGACTCCGGACGGGCGCCGCCGGAGAGGAACGCAGGGTGGAGAGAACGGCGGAGCGCTTGGCGAAGGACGGGGTCGTGGGCCTCATCGTCGTCTGGGCCGACAACAACGGCATCCCGCGCTCCCGGACCGTCCCGATCGAGCAGCTGCCGCAGGCGGCCGAGCGCGGCGTCGGCGTCAGCCCGCTGTTCGCGATCTTCGACACCCACGACGGGATCGCCTACGGGCCGCCGGGGCTGACCACGCCGTCGGGTGACGTGCGCCTGGTCCCGGTCGCCGACCGGATCGTCCGGCTGGCCGGGCAGCCCGGCTTCGCGTGGGCCCCCGGCCGGCAGGTCACCGCCGAGGGCGCGCCGTGGCCGTACGACCAGCGGGGCGTGCTGGAACGGCAGGTCGAGGCCGCCGCGCGGGCCGGTCTGGAGTTCCGGGCGGGCTACGAGATGGAGTTCCGGCTCAGCCGGGAGGACGGCCCTCTCGGCGTCGTGGGACCCTCCTACAGCCCGCGCCTCCTGCTGGAGGTCGACGAGTTCGCCGCCCGGCTGATGGGCGACCTGCGCGCCAACGGCGTCGAGATCGGCCAGTTGCACGCCGAATACGGCCCCGCGCAGTTCGAGCTCAACATCGCCCCGGCCGACCCGGTGACCGCCGCCGACCGGCAGCTGCTCACCCGCCAGACCATCCACGCCGCGGCCCGCGCCCACGGCCTGCGGGCCTGCTTCGCCCCGCTGACCGACGGCGCGCGCGTCGGCAACGGCTGGCACCTGCACACCTCCGTCGCCCGCGACGGCGTCAACCTCCTGTCGGGCGGCGACGGGGTCTGCGGCCTGACCGCCGACGGGGCCGCCTACCTGGCCGGGCTGCTGCGCGACCTGCCGTCCATCGCCGCGATCACCGCCCCCAGCGCCGCCTCGCTCCTGCGCCTGCGGCCCGGCTTCTTCTCCAGCGCCTACGCCTTCTGGGGCGTGGAGAACCGGGAGGCCGCCCTGCGGTTCGTGCCCTCCACCGCCCTGCTGGGCGCCGGCCACGCCAACGTGGAGCTCAAGCCGTCCGACGCCTCCGCCAACCCCTACCTGTCGCTGGCCGTCGTCATCGCCGCCGGTCTGGCCGGCATCGCCGACGGCCTGGTGCCCCCGCCGCCCATCCAGGAGGACCCCGGCCCGTGGACCGACGAGCGGCGCGCGGCGGCGGGCATCCACCGCCTGCCTTCGACGTACGAGGAACAGAGGGCGGCCCTGCTCGGCGGCGGGCGCGTCCGCGCGGTGCTGGGGGAGGAGCTCTTCGGCGCGTTCACCGTGGTGCGCGCGGCCGACCAGGCGTGGGCCGAGGGCAGATCGGCCGACGAGGTCATCGCCGCCCACCTGTGGAGGTACTGACCACCGCGTCGGCCGCGAGGGTCCACGAGACCCGGGAGACCCAGAGCATGGCGGTGATCGCGCCGACGGCGAGGGTCAGGGACCCGGCCGTGCCGCCGCTCATCGCCCAGAGGTTCCCCAGGAGGAGGGCCGTCCCGCTGACCCGGGAGGCGACGGCCCGGCCGCGCTGGCCGGCGCGGGAGAACCGCCGGCCGAGCACGTAGCAGGCCGCGATCAGCGAGAAGAAGGTGAGCGACCCGGCGGCCAGGTGGCCGATCCCGCTGGGCCCGAGGGCGCCCGGCCCGGCGGGGGTTCCGGCGGGGAAGCCGTCGGCGGGATCCATGACGAGGACCCCGGCGGCGGCCATCCCGACGCCGGCGGCCGCGACCAGCCGGGGCGCCCAGCCGCCGTCGAGCGCCCGGCGGAGACCGGCGGCCCCGAGGAGCAGCAGGACCCCGCCGACGACGAAGTTGAGGATCTGCAGCCAGCCGAGCGAACCGGTGCTCAGCAGGCTGAGCGGGTGGCGGGTCAGGTCGAAGCCCTCGCGGGTGGCGGCCTGGGCCAGCGACACCGCCGACCAGAGCGGGCCGGCGACGGCGGCGCAGAGGAGGAGGGCGCGGGTGGCGGACGTGGTCATCGGAGCCTCTTCGGGGTCGGGGAGTCGGTTCACCTCCCACGTCGAAGGTGCGATATGACAGGGAACGTCGTCCGTTCCCTGTCACATCGGCGAATCGACGTACCGGCACAGACACCGGACGACGAACGGAGATCGAGATGCGTTACCTGCTGCTGAGCCTGGCCGACGAGAACACCCCCGCCCCCGACGAGAGGCTGTTCGCCGAGATGGGGGCCTTCATCCAGGAGATGAGCGCCAAGGGCATCCTGCTGGCCACCGGCGGCCTGGAGCCCGGCGGGCTGCGGATGACCTCCTCGGGCGAGGAGGTCACCGTGACCGACGGGCCGTTCACCGAGGCCAAGGAGGTCGCCGTGGGCTTCGCCCTGGTGGAGGTGCGGTCGGAGGACGAGGTGCTGGAACTGGCCCGCCGCTTCCGCCGGATCGTCGGTGACGGGGTCAGCGAGATCCGCAGAGTCCAGTGATCGACGCGGTCTGGAAGCTGGAGTCGGCGAAGATCATCGGTTCGCTGACCCGGCTGGTCGGCGACGTCGGCCTGGCCGAGGAGTTCGCCCAGGACGCCCTGGTCGCCGCGATGGAGCGGTGGCCCGCCGAGGGGACGCCCGGCAACCCCGGCGCCTGGCTGACGGCCGTGGCCAGGCGCCGGGCGATCGACCACATCCGGGCCGAGCGGCGGCACGATCAGACGCACGAGCGGATGGCCCACGACCTGCGCCACGACGACGACACGGGGGAGCAGGACCGGGACGACACGCTGCGGCTGATGTTCCTGTCGTGCCACCCGGTGCTGCCGCCCCCGGCGCGGGTCGCGCTCACCCTGAGACTGCTCGGCGGGATGGGCAACGCGGAGATCGCCCGCGCCTTCCTCACCGGCGAGCAGGTCATCGCCCGGCGGGTCGCCGACGCGAAACGCGCGCTGGCCGAGCACCGGGTGGGCTTCGACCTGCCCGTCGCCGACGAGGCGGCGGAGCGGCTCGCGTCGGTGCTGGAGGTCGTCTATCTGATCTTCAACGAGGGGTACGCGGCCGCCTCCGGCGACGACCTGATGCGCCCCGGCCTGACCCTGGAGGCGCTGCGCCTCGGCGGCATGCTGGCCGAGGCCGCGCCCCAGTCGGAGGTGCTGGGCCTGCTGGCCCTGATGGAGATCCAGGCCTCCCGGGCGGACGCCCGCACCGGGCCGTCGGGCGAGCCGATCCCGCTGCACGAGCAGGATCGGGGCCGCTGGGACCGGCTGCGCATCCGCCGGGGGTTCACCGCGATGCTGCGGGCCCGCGAACTCGGCGGACCTCCCGGCCCCTACCTGCTGCAGGCCGCCATCGCGGTCTGCCACGCCCAGGCGCCGACGGCCGAGGAGACCGACTGGGCCCAGATCGTCTCCCTGTACGAGCTCCTCGTCCGGCTGACCCCGACACCCGTCGTGCGGCTCAACCGGGCGATGGCCGTCGGCATGGCGCGCGGCCCTCGGGCGGGTCTCGACCTGACCGAGGACCTGACCGCCGATCCGGCGCTGCGGAACTACCACCTGCTCCCGGCCGTCCGCGCCGACCTCCTGCTGCGCCTGGGCCGCGCCGAACCGGCCCGGCGGGAGTTCCTGCGAGCGGCGGCGCTGGCCGACAACGCCGCCGAACGGGCCTTCCTGGCCCGGCGGGCCGCCGGGATCCCCGCGGGCGAGCCCGCCGGTCCGCTGCTCGGCCCGGCCGTGGCCGAGTTCCTCGCCGGTCGCACGGACGCGACGGCCCGCTCCTACGGCCAGACGCTGCGGCGGCTCCGCACGGCCCTCGGCGAGCAGACGCCCCTGGCGGAACTGACCCCCGCCGAGACGGCGCGGGCGGTGACCTCGGCCTGGGGCGGCGCGGCGCCCCGGACGTGGAACCGGCACCTGGCGGCGCTGCGCTCCTTCTGCGCGTGGGCCGGTCGGCCCGACCTGGGCGCGGAGCTCGCGCGGCGGGCGGAGCCCGCACCGGCGATCCGGCGCGGCGCGCCCGTCCACGTGTGGAGCGGAACCGGCGCCGCGCCGAGGGAACTGGCACTGTGGTGGCTGCTGCACGAGTCGGCCGCCCCGGTGACCCGGGTGCTGGCCCTCAACGTCGAAGACCTGGACCTGGACGACCGCCGCTCGCGTACCGGGATCACCTGGCGGTCCCGGACGGCCGCGCTGCTGCCCGCCCTCATCGGCGACCGCACGCGCGGCCCGCTGTTCCTCTCTGGCCGCCGCCCGGCGCCCGCCCGCGCCCCCGCCGAGGGCGATCTGTGCCCGCACACCGGCCGCCGCCGGCTGTCCTACGAGCGCGCCGAACACCTCTTCAAACAAGCCACCGGCCACACCCTTTCTGACCTGAAAAGTCAGGACTAATCGCTACCTGTACACCCGAATACCCCCGATTTACACTCCTGGAGACTGATCGGGAGGTGGCCCGGCATGCTGGTCAGCGACGTCATGACGGCGTTCCCGGCGCACATCCGGCTCGGTTCGACCATCAGACGGGCGGCCGAGGTGGTGAGCGTCTCGGAGGTCGGTCAGCTCATGGTCATCGACCATGACGGCCGGTTCGCCGGTTCACTGTCGGAAGAGGATCTGGTGCGGGCCATGCTGCCCGGCTTCGACGACGTGACCGCCGGGGGCGGCACCCTCGCCGACGCGTTCCGGATCTTCCTGGAGAAGGGCCGCGCCCTCGCCGACCGGGTCATCGACCCGCTCGTCGTACGCGACACGGCCACCGTGAGCCCGGCCGACGAACTGGCCAGGGCCGCGATCGTGATGGTCGAACGCGGCATCCGAAGGCTGCCCGTCGTCGATGAGGGGAATCTCGTGGGCACGCTCTCCCGCGCCGACCTGTGCCGTGCGGTGATCTACCATTCCTGAACTGCGGCTGACCCTCACCGACCGGCACACCCGGGCGACCAGCCAGCGGGTGTGCACCCTGCCGGTCACCCTCGGCCGCGACGCCGGCGCGGCGGCCGTGGTCCTCGACGACGGCGCCGTCTCGCGGCGGCACGCGCGGCTCGAATGGGACGACGGCCAGCTGGCCCTCACCGACCTCGGCAGCTCGAACGGGACCTTCGTCAACGACACGAAGATCACCCGGTGCCTGCTCGGCGTCGGCGACCGCGTCCGCATCGGCCGCTACGAGCTGACCTGGGCGTTCATCGACCCCGACCGGACCACCACCCTCGACGCGAACCAGCTGACCATGCTGCGCCCGGTGGGGCCGCCGCGCGTCGCCGCCCGCCGCGTGGTGGAGGGGGCCGAGGCGTTCAACCGGCGGGCCGGACACGAGCTCGACGGGTTCCTGTCCTTCGCCCACGGGTTCCTCCCGGCCGAGCCGCCGCTGCTCGCCTTCCCCGAGTCGCACCGGGCCTGGGACGAGATGACCGCCCGGCTGCCCGAGCTGTTCCGCGGGCTGTCGCTGCGGCGGGCCTTCGACGCGATGCCGGTGCTCGACGCCCGGCCCGAGGCGCTGCCCGACCGCTACCTGCTGCGCGCCTCGACCATGCTCGGGGTGTTCGCGCACGCCTACCAGTACATGGCCGTCGACCCGCCGAAGGCGCTGCCCGACTCGCTGCTGCGGCCCTGGACGACGGTGTCGCGGCGGCTGGGCAAGAAGCAGCCCGCCGTCTCCTACATCGACCTGTTCTTCTACAACTGGCGGCTGCGCGACCCGGCCGGGCCGAGGGTCCTCGACAACATGGACCTGCTCGTGCCGACCTGGGACAACGCGGCCGAACGCGTCTTCTACCTGGTCACCACCGAGTTCGCGATGGGGCTCACGCCCGTGCTCGGCGCGATGGTCGAGGCGCAGGAGGCCGTCGTCGCCGACGACCCGGCCGCTCTGGAGCGTTCCCTTCTGGTGATCCTCGACCGGCTCCGGTACGTCACCCAGGTCGTCTATCCGCAGATCGACCCCAACCCGCGCGGCCGCAGCCCGCTCGACCAGGTGCTGTGGGCCAAGACGGTCGGCACGGCCGGCGTCCCGATCTTCGACGGCGCGCCCAGCCCGAGCGGCACCGCCCAGCCGCAGGTCCACGCGATCGACGCCTTCCTCGAACGCCGCGACTACGGCTCGATGGTCGGGCAGCAGAGCACCTACCTCGCGGGCTTCTTCCCCCGGCACTGGCGGGAACTGGTGGCCGCGCTCCGCGAGGTGTCGGTGCGCCAGTACGTCGAGGACACCCGTGACAGCACCCTGCGCGGCGTCTACAACGCCATGCTCGACGCCTACGTGGGCGACCGGGGCTGGATGGGGCTGCACCGCATCAAGGCGTACGGCTTCCTGGAGGTCGCCTTCAAGGTCGGCCGCCAGGTGACGACCGGCGCCCGCTTCACCGGCCTGTTCAAGGACCGGACCTGGGACAAGGTCGACGGCGAACTGGCCACGGTCCGGGAGGAGCGCCGGCCCCCGGTCGGGGCGCCGGTGGTGTTCGGGACCGCCCGCCGGGGCCGCGTGGTCACCGGCGAGTCCGGTTCCTGGACGTGCTACCTGGACATCGACGTCACCGGACAGGGCGTCCACCACCTGCCGGGCGACCGGGTCGGCGTGCTGGCCGAGAACGACGACGACCTCGTGCGCCGCACCGTCGCCGCGCTCCAGGCGACCGGCGACGAATTGGTGCCGCTCACCCCCGAGTGGCGGACCGCGGTGGCCGGCCGGGCCGGCTTCGGCGAGGTCGACGTGCTGCCCCTGCGCACTCTGCTGCGCTTCGCCCGCCTGCGGCCCATCGGCCGCGAGGTGGCCAAACGGCTGATCAGGCTGACGGCCGTGGGCGCCTGGCAGCGGGTCGTGGACGCCCGCATGGAAGACCAGTGGGAACTCTGGGACGTCCTGAACCTGCTGTACGCGGGCGGCTACGACGTCACCCGCCTGTGGAAGGGCGACCTCCGGGAGAAGGACGCGTTCTGCCGGGTGGTCCCGCCCGAGCCGTTCCGCCTCTACTCGATCGCCTCGGCCCCGCCCCCCGGCGAGGCGGCCACCACGCTGCGGCTGGTGGTCGCCGGTCTCGGCTACACCTCCGCCCGCACCCCGTGGTCCTATCCCCGCGAGCGGCGCGGCACGGCCTCCCACTTCCTGCGCCGGGCCGCCCAGGAGGGCCGCCGCCACCTGTCGCTGCGGATCGTGCCGACGCCCAGGTTCCGGCTCCCCACTGATCCCGGCCGGCCCGTCGTGATGTTCGCCGCCGGGTCCGGGATCGCGCCGTTCCTCGGGTTCGCCGCCGCGCGTACCGGACCGGGGGAGAACCGGCTCTACCTGGGGATCCGGTCGCCGGAGGAGTTCGTCCAGCACCCCGATCTGGAGACCGCGGCGGCCGAGGGCCGCCTGCGGCTGTCGGTGGCGTTCTCCCGCGCCGACGCCGGCGTCACCTTCGACGGCGCCCGGCACGTCGTCGGCGCCGGTCGCCGCCGCCGGGTCGACGACGTGATCCGCACCGAGGCCGACGACCTGTGGGCGCTGCTCGAACGCGGCGCGCACGTGTACGTGTGCGGCAGCGCGCGGTTCGCCGTCGCCGTGCTCGACGCGCTCGCGGAGATCGTGCCCGGCGACGGCCGCGAGTTCCTCCGGCGGCTGACGGCCGACGGGCGGCTCAGCCAGGACGTCTTCACCACCTACCTGGGCCACGCGCAGCAGGGCCCCCGCTTCGAGGTGTCGGAGCTGGCCCTGCGCACCACCGCCGAGGCGGGCTACTGGATGG
Source organism: Herbidospora galbida (assembly GCF_005233835.1). Taxonomy (GTDB): domain Bacteria; phylum Actinomycetota; class Actinomycetes; order Streptosporangiales; family Streptosporangiaceae; genus Herbidospora; species Herbidospora galbida. Next base: position 232,913 of record NZ_SZQA01000007.1, read on the forward strand.
CGATCGGCGGGGCCGTCTTCGACGTCGGCGAGTTCCTGCACCTGCACATCGGCGGCCCGCACATCGTCCGCAACCACGTCGGGCTCGACGCGACGGCGGCGTACCGGAAGATCCTGCACCACGCGCACGCCGAGATCGACGCGCAGCTCGCGATGTACCAGATCGGCCACCTGCGCCGGCTGGAGTTCGGCGCCAGATGGGGCGTGGTGCTCACCGAGGAGGGACTGCGGGCGCTGCCGCTGGAGGAGCTGTTCCGGACCTGGGTCCGGTTCGTCTACCTGCTGGTCGGCATGGAGAACGCGCTGACCGCCGACTACGGCTTCACCACGGTCGCCGCGACGGCGGGCGAGGACCCGGCCGAGCTGACGCCGTTCAAGGCGCAGTTCGTCGTCGAGGCCCACCGGCGGTTCCTGGTCAGCTACCTCGACGGCCTGCTCGGCGACGACCTGCGCACCCTGTGGCAGCACACCGCCGGTTTCTGCGACCCCCACCTGGACCTCCGCTCCTACGACGCCGACCTGTCGGCCCTGGCGGACCGCCCGGAGACCACCCTGGTCAGGACCACCGTGTCGGCCGTGCGGGAGCTCGACTTCCCGCGCGTCGCGACGCTGTGCCGCGCCTACGCCCACCACGACGTCCGGCTGCTCCGCGATCTGAAGGCCGCGATCCTGACGGGCCTGCGGGCGTTCGAGACCCACGAGGCCGACGTCGTCGAGCGGGCCGGCGCCACCCTGCTGGCGGCGGTCGGCGAGGCCCTCGGCGCGGTCGCGGCCTACTACCGGCGGCTGGCCGACCTGACCCGCGCCCAGGGCGTCACCGCCGACGACGCCGCCGAGGAGACGATCCCGCCCGACCGCGGCATCCCCGGCCACGGCGGCCCGCTCCCCGTCTGACGGACACGCTTCCCCGGAACACGGACACACGCCGGCCGATCGGTACCGCTCCGCGCGCACCCGAGGTGGACTCGTGCTCGCAACGTCCGCGATCGGAACGGAGAATCCCATGTTCAGGAAGCTCGTCGCGACGACCGCCGCACTGTCGGCGGGGGCGGCGCTGGTAGCCGCCCCCGCCTCGGCCAGGGCCGACGTGTTCGATCCCAACCCGACCGTCGCCGGCAACGGCAACTACGTGCCGCCGCCGCGCAAGGCCGAGGGCGGCCGCGGCGTCTACGCGCCGTCCTACCTGCCGAGCTGCCCCCTCCACCGGGTCTGCCTGGCGGTCCTCGACTACCAGGACCCCACCGTCAACAAGTGGAAGATCTACGACCTCTACCAGTGCGGCGACTACTCGTTCTACGGCTGGCGCGGGCGGGGCTGGATCCGCAACAACCAGTCGGGCGACGCGGTGGCGATCCGGCTCAACTCCACATGGGGGCTGATCCAGCCCACCCACCCGGTCGACGACCGCTGGCTGGACGTGAACTGGGAGCCCGCCTACCACTTCCGCCCCTGCTGACCTCAGCCGCCCAGGAGCGACAGCGCCTTGCGCAGGGCCGGGTCGCGGCCGGTCGCCAGGTCGAGGGCGGTCATGGGGGCCTGGTGGTCGGCCGGGACGCCGACCGTGTCGACGATCTCCCTGCCGGGGCCGAGATGGCGTACCGACGGCAGCAGGACGACGCCGCCGTCGTCCAGCAGCCACGGGCCGGCCGGGCCCGAGACGGCGCCCGCCGTGCGGGTGCCCACGATGGGGGCGATCCCGTGGCCCTGGACGGCCGCGCTGAAGTCCTCACAGGCCGACGCGCACCGCCGGTCGGTCAGCACGACGAGCCGGGCGCCGAGCAGGGGCACGGTGTCGTCGGTCCGGTTGGGGGTGCAGGAGCCGTCGTACGCGCAGAAGTAGCTGGTGACCTTGCCGTGCGCGAACGCGCCCAGCAGCCGGACGACCTCACGGGGAGAGCCGCCGCCGTTGCCGCGCAGGTCCAGGACGACCTTCTTCGGCCCGCCGCGCAGCGTCGCGATCACCTCGTCGGCGGCCCCCTCGTAGAAGCCGGGGAGCTGCACGTACCGGGCCCCCGACACGTCCTTCACCCGCACGGCGCGCTCGGGAGGCGTCAGCGGGCCCTCGGTGAGCTTCACCGTGCGCACCCGGCCGGTCGTGGGCCGCTTCAGGGTGATCGTGAACGACGGCCGCTGCACCTGCTCGACGAGCAGCGGGTTCAGGGTGTCGCCGACCCAGACGGGCACCCCGTCGATCGCCTGGACGATGTCGCCGGCCCGGATGCCGGCCTTGTCGGCCGGGCTGCCCTCGATGATCTCGGTGAGGAAGAACGGCGGCCGGGCCGCCGGGTCGAGGCCCGGCCCGCTGATCCCCGACGCGCCGACGATCCCGGTCCCGACGAGGCCGCCCTCGCGCGGCGGCCGGGGCGTCTCGTGCCGGGCGTGGTTGTCGCGCAGCCCCTCGACCATGCCGCCGATGGCCGCGCGCAGCGCCACCGGATCGCCCTCGCCGAGCGCCCTGGCCGCGGCGGCCCAGTCGGCGTCGCGGTCCCCGGTGAGCGCGGGCAGCCGCAGCCCCGCGACGTCGGCCCCGCGCTTCTGCAGGTTCCGCGTGTACGCGGCGAACGCGTCCTTCAGCAGGTCCTGGGTACGCAGGCCGGGCCCGCCGTAGTAGTGGTCGAGCACGCAGAAGAACGCCTGCCCGAGCGTGCCGACCGTCGTCGGGGGAGGGGAGGCGGGCGGCGGCCCC
>NZ_SZQA01000070.1 GCF_005233835.1 Herbidospora galbida
CAGCCGCCCGGCCTGGGCCCGCAGCGCCGCCGCGTCCCGCCCGGAGACCACGAACGGCAGCGGCTCCCGCCCGTCAGGCTCGCCGGCGGCGGGCGCGTCACCCGGGACGGGCGGCTCCGCCACCACGACGTGGGCGTTGGTCCCGCCCATGCCGAACGAGCTCACCCCCGCCACCGCGCGCCCCTCCAGCGGCCAGGCCACCGGTTCGGTCGCCACCCGCAGGCCCAGGTCGTCGAGGGGGATGGCCGGGTTCGGGTCGCGGAAGTTCAGGCTCGCGGGCACCCGCCGGTGCCGGACGGCCAGCACCGTCTTCAGCAGCCCGGTCAGCCCGGCCGCGCCCTCCAGGTGGCCCACGTTCGTCTTCACCGACCCCACCAGCAGCGGGCGGGCGGAGCCGAGGGCGGCCCCCAGCGCCGCCGCCTCGATCGGGTCGCCCACCGGCGTGCCGGTGCCGTGCAGCTCCACGTAGCCGACGTCGTCCGGCGCGGTCCCGGCGCGGGTGTGCGCGGCCCTGATCACCGCTTCCTGGGCGGCCCGGTCGGGCACGGTCAGCCCGGCCGAGGCGCCGTCGTTGTTGACCGCGCCGCCGAGCAGCACCGCGTGGACGCGGTCGCCGTCGGCCAGCGCGCGGTCCAGCGGCTTGAGCAGCACCGCCACCCCGCCCTCGCCGCGCACGTAGCCGTTGGCGCGGGCGTCGAAGGTGAAGCAGCGGCCGTCCGGCGACAGGGCGCCGAACCCGGCGCTGCGCGCCCCGCTGTCGGGCGACAGGATCAGGTTCACCCCGCCGACCAGGGCCAGGTCCGACTCGCCCCGGCGCAGGCTCTCGCTCGCCAGGTGCACCGCGACCAGCGACGACGACTGCGCCGCGTCGACGGTCAGGCTCGGCCCGGTCAGGCCCAGCACGTAGGAGAGCCGGTTGGCCAGGACGCCCCGGTTCAGGCCGGTCATCGCGTGCCGGCCGGGCCGCGCGCCGCTCAGGTGGTGGAGGGTGGCGTAGTCGTCCCAGAGGGCGGCGGCGAAGACGGCGGTCCGGCTGCCCGCCAGCGAGGCGGGCACGATGGCGGCCTCCTCCAGGGCCTCCCAGCCCAGTTCGAGCAGGAGCCGCTGCTGCGGGTCCATCGCCGCCGCCTCCTTCGGCGAGATGCCGAAGAAGGCGGCGTCGAAGCGGTCGGCCTCGTCGAGGTAGGCCCCGCGCGCCTCGCCCAGGCCGCGCCCGGCGGGGGCGGCGCCGACCGCGTCGCGCCCCTCCGACAGCAGCCGCCAGAAGGAGTCGGGGTCCGCCGCGCCCGGCAGCCGGCAGGCCAGGCCGATGACGGCGATGGGGGTGCTGGTGTGGGAGTCGGACATACAACGCAGCTTGGCCGGAACCGCTAAGGAAGGCCTTGATGCGATCTAAAGCGTCATGGCCACAGCCCGCGCTTCAGCGCCGCCAGATGCTCCACGGCGATCCGCTGCTGCTCGGCCGGCCGGTCGGGCCCGCCGAAGGCGTGGTAGAACCCCGGGTAGTTGTGCAGCTCGACGGGCACCCCGGCCTGGGCCAGGCGCAGCGCGTAGAGGATGCCCTCGTCGCGGAGCGGGTCGAGGCCCGCCGTCGAGATGTAGGCCGGGGGCAGGCCCGACAGATCCTCCGCCCGCGCCGGGGCCGAATACGCCGACGCGGCCTCACCGCCCAGGTAGAGCCGCCAGCTCTCCAGGGCCAGCCCCCGGTTCCAGATGGGCGCGTCGGTCAGGGTGCGCATGGACGCGGTGTCGAGCCGGTCGTCGAGGGCGGGCGTCGCCAGGTGCTGGAAGACCAGCGGAGGCCCGCCCCGGTCCCTGGCCAGCAGCGCCACGCCCGTGGCCAGCGCCGCTCCGGAACTCGCTCCGGCCACGCCGAGCCGGCCGGCGTCCACCCCCAGCGCCCCGGCCTCGGCGGCCAGCCATTCGAGCGCCGCGTAGGAGTCCTCCAGCCCGGCCGGGTAGGGGTGCTCGGGCGCCAGCCGGTAGCCGACCGCCACCACCACGGCGGAGGCGTAGGTCGCCGCCTGCGCCGCCGCCTGGTGGACGTGGTCGACGTTCCCGAGCACGAACCCGCCGCCGTGCAGCCACAGCGTCGCGGGCAGCGGCCCGGCCACGCCGCGCGGACGGTAGACGCGGACGTGCACCGGCGCGGCGGGCTCGCTCACGTCCACGGAGTCGAACTCCGGCAGCGCGGCCAGCGGCTGCGGGCGGGTCCCGGCGCGGTCGGCGACGGCGTCGGTGAGGGTTCCGCTGATCGGCATGGTCACGCCTCCAGTGACAGGGCCTGTGACGGGCAGAGGTCGAGGATGTCCCGGAAGCGCTTCTCGTCCCCTTCCGGCACCTCCGGATCGAGCACTTCGACCAGCCCGAGCTCGGACTGGTCGAAGCGGTCGGGCGCGGACAGCACGCACTGTCCCGCGCCCAGGCAGCGTCCTTGGTCGGCGCTGATACGCATGTGCGACTCCTGTTCACCGTTCCTGTTCACCAGGTGACGGGCAGTTCCCAGACACCCTGGACGCCGCCCGCCTCCTTGATCGGCAGGTCGGCGAGGTCCCTGGCCAGCCGCAGGCCGGGCAGCCTGCGGAAGAGCGTGCCGAGCGCGATCTCCATCTCGGCGCGCGCCAGGTTCTGGCCGATGCACTGGTGGACGCCGTGCCCGAACGACACGTGGTGCCGCGCGCCCCGGTCGACCGCGAACGCGGCGGGGGAGGGGAACGCCTCGCCGTCGCGGTTGGCGGTGGCGATGACGACCACGACCCCGTCGCCGGCCCGCACCCGGTGGCCCGCCAGGTCGGCGTCGGCGGTGGCGAACCGGGCGATGCCGTCGGCGATGGCCATGAAGCGCAGCAGCTCCTCGACCGCCGTCGGCAGCAGCCGGGGGTCCGACCGCAGCGCGGCCAGCTGGTCGGGGTGTTCGAGCAGGGTGACGACGCCGAGCGCGATGGCGCTCGCGGTGGTCTCGTGGCCGGCCACGAGCAGCAGCAGCGCGATGTCCACCAGCTCGGCCCGGGTCAGCCCGCCCGTCCCGACCTGCTCGGCGATCAGGGTGTCGAGCAGCCCGTCGCCCGGCTCCCGCTGCTTGCGCTGGATCAGGTCGTCGAGATAGGCCTTGAGCTGCGCGAACGCGTCGGCGCTCTCCTCCAGGGTGGTGCTGCCGGTGACCACCCGCCGCGACTGGTGCTCGAAGAACGCGTGGTCGGCGTACGGCACCCCGAGCAGTTCGCAGATGACGATCGAGGGCACCGGCAGCGCGAAGTCGGGCACCAGATCGGCGACCGGTCCCTTGGCCTCGATCTCGTCGATGAGCCCGTCGACCAGGGTCTGGATGCGGGGCCGCAGCGCGTTGGTCTTCTTCACGGTGAAGCTCGACAGCAGCATGCGCCGCTGCACGGTGTGCTCCGGCGGGTCCATGCCGATGAAGTTGCGCACCTTGCGGGCCGACTCGAACCGGGGCGCCAGCGCCGGATAGTGGGGGTGGACCCGGTCGGAGGAGTAGGTGCCCGGGTCGAGCAGCACCTGCCGCGCCTCGGCGTGCCCGGTCACCGCCCACACCTCACGGCCGTTGTAGAGCCGCACCTTCGACACGGGTTCGTAGTCGGCGTATCCGGACGCGGGCTGGAAGGGGCAGCCGCGGGCCTGCGGGTATTCGGGCAGAAGAGTCATTCCGCCGCCTCCTGAAGGGGCTTCGGCGCGGGCGCCGGGGTCCGATGGGGCTGCGACACGCTGAACCGTTTCACCGCCGGGGTCTCCACGAACCTGAACAGGGCCCAGGCCAGCACCAGCGCCACCCCGAGGGCCAGCACCAGCAGTCCCGCTCCCGCGAGCGGCGTCAGGTCGCGCCCGTCGACGAGGTAGCGGTGCAGGTAGGTGACGGTCAGCCCGTGCACCATGTAGAACGCGAACGACCACTCGCCGAGCCGCACCAGCGCCCGCCCCCGGAACGGCGACCGGGTGAGCTCCAGGTCGGCCTGGGCGGCGGCCACCACCAGCGGCGTCAGCCAGATGGCCGCCGTGCCGGCGATGCCCCACAGGTAGGGCACGTTCGCCTGCACGACGTAGCCGCCGACCGCGATGAGCAGCGCGGGCGCCAGCCCGAGCCGAGGCCACGAGCCCTCCAGGGCCAGCCGCGCGGCCACCACGCCCAGCACGAACTCGGCCGCCCGGACCGGCGGGAAGAAGTACACGAACCAGATCTGCTCGAACGAGAGCGTGCCGTCGGAGATGAACGGCAGCGGCTGGCCGCCGATCAGGTAGATCGACACCAGCGGCACGAGCAGCGTCACGGCCACCAGCGCGCCCGCCGTGATCCACAGCGCGCGGGCCGAGAAGCGGTTCAGCAGCCGCAGGATCCACGGGAAGGTCAGGTAGAAGAACAGCTCGCACGACAGCGACCAGCTCACCGAGTTCATCGTGTTCGGCACGGTGAGGTCGGGGATCCACGCCTGGAGCAGGAACAGGTTGGCCAGGGTGCCGGTGGTGGTGAACGCCTGCGCGGTCAGCAGCATCAGCACTCCGGCCACGACGAACGTGACGAGGTGGTTGGGGAAGATCTTCACCAGCCGCCGCCGCCACACCTTCGGCGGCGTGTCGCCGGGCCGTGCCGACCAGGTCAGCACGAACCCGCTGAGCACGAAGAAGAAGGTGACGCCGTAGAAGCCGGCGCTCTCGAAGACCGGGGTGTCGACGAACTTGGTCTGCCAGGTGGTGTGGAAGGCGAACACGAGCAGCGCCGCGAGGAAGCGCAGCCCGGTCAGCGACGGGAGCCGTGCGCCGCGGGTCTGTTCTGGTGAGCTGGTCATGAGAGTGAGGCTCGCAGCGCGTTATTGGGCGGGTCTAAAGCCGTTCTTGTGCGGGTTCGCGGGCGGTGCGGGCCCGTCGTGGCACCGCGTCCAGAAGCGACTTCGTGTACGGGTGGACGGGCCCCGCGAACACGTCCTCGACCGGCCCCGACTCGACGACGACGCCGTCCTTCATCACCATCACCCGGTCGCAGACCTCGCGGACCACGGCCAGGTCGTGGGAGATGAACAGGGTCGCCAGCCCCAGCTCCTCCTGCAGCCGGCGCAGCAGGTCGAGCACCTGCGCCTGCACCGACACGTCGAGCGCCGACACCGGCTCGTCGCACACCAGCAGCCGGGGCTTCGGCGCCAGGGCGCGGGCTATGGCCACCCGCTGGCGCTGGCCGCCCGACAGCGCGGCGGGCCGCCGGTCGAGCAGGTCGGCGGTCAGCCCGACCCGCTCCAGCAGGACCACCGTGCGGCCGGCGCGCTCGGCGCGGGGCACGCCGGTCGCGGCCAGCGCCTCGCCGACGATCCGCGACACCGGCCAGCGGGGGTCGACGGCGCTGAGCGGGTCCTGCGGGACGAGCTGGATCGTGTGCCGCCGCGTCCGGCGGGCCCGTTCGGGCACGCCGGACCAGGGGTCCCCGTCGAGCAGCACCGTCCCCTCGTCGGGCCGGGCCAGCCCGAGCACGACCCGGGCCAGCGTCGTCTTGCCGGAGCCCGACTCGCCCACCAGCCCGAGCGTCTCGCCCGGCCGCAGCGTGAAGTCGACGCCCGCCACCGCCGTGCGGCCCCCGAACCGCTTCACCACTCCGGTGACCGTCAGCAGCGGCGCTTCCCCGGCGTCGACCGGCTCGCGGACCGCGCGGGGCCGGCTGCCCGGCACGGCGGCGAGCAGTTCCTTCGTGTACGCGTGCCGCGGATCGTCGAGCACCCGGTCGGTCGGGCCGGTCTCGACGATCACGCCGTGCCGCATCACCGCCACCTCGTCGGCCAGCGCCTCCACCACGGCGAGGTCATGGGAGATCAGCAGCAGCCCGGTGCCCTGCTCCTTCAGCTCGTTCAGCAGGGCCAGCACCCGCGCCTGCACGGCGGCGTCGAGCGCGGTGGTCGGCTCGTCGGCGATCAGGATCCCCGGTTCGGCGGCGATGGCCGAGGCGATGAGGGCGCGCTGGCGCAGCCCGCCCGAGAGCTGGTGGACGTACTGGCGGGCGCGCTCCTCCGGCTCGGGCACGCCGACCCGGGTGAGCAGGCCGACCACCCGCTCGCGGGCCGCGCTCCGGGGCACGGTGCGGTGCGCCAGCAGCGACTCGGTGATCTCGGCGCCGATCGGGCGCAGCGGGTCGAGGGCGACCAGCGCGTCCTGGGAGACGAGCCCGATGTGCCGGCCGCGCACCCTGCGCCATTCGCGCGGGCCGAAGCCCTGGGCGTCCTGCCCGGCGATCCGCAGCCCCCCGGCGGTCACCATGGCGGTCGGCCCGGCCAGCCCGAGGAGCGAGCGGGCCAGCGCCGACTTGCCCGAGCCCGACTCGCCGACCAGGGCCAGGCACCGGCCCGGCTCCAGCCGCAGCGACGCGTCGCGCACGGCGTGCACCCGGCCGGAGGCGAACCGGACGTTGAGGTCTGTGGCCTCGACGAGACTCATGAGGCGTACCGTCCCTCGGATCGGTTCTGGGCGTGGCGACCGACGACGGTCACCGCGATGACGGTGAGGACGAGCATCAGCCCCGGGAACAGCGCCGCCCACCAGGCCAGGTGGAGGAAGCCCTGGCTCTCGGTGAGCATCGCCCCCCACTCGGGCGTCGGCGGCTGCGCGCCGAGGCCGAGGTAGCTCAGCGCCGCGCCCGTGGAGATGGACACCCCGAGCGTGACGGTGGCCAGCACCAGCAGCGGCCCGAACGTGTTGGGCAGCACGTGCCGCAGCACCACCAGCGGCCGGCGCACGCCCAGCCCGATCGCCGCCTCGACGTATCCCGACCGGCGCACCACGAGCGCCTGGGCGCGCACCACCCGGGCGAAGCCGGGCGCGATGCCCACGGCCACCGCGAGCGTCGCGCCGACCACGCCCTTGCCGGTGATCAGCACCACGAGCAGGGCCAGCAGCAGGCCGGGCAACGCCAGCAGGGCGTCGGCGACCCGCATCAGCACCGCGTCGCCGAACCGGCCCGACAGCGCCGCCAGCAGGCCCCACACCACGGCGATGAAGAGCCCGCCGACGGTGGCCGCCGCGCCGATGGCCAGCGAGTGGCGGGCGCCGTGCACGACGCGGGTGAAGACGTCGCGGCCGAGCTGGTCGGTGCCGAACAGGTGGGCGCCGTCGGGCGGCAGGAAGGTGGCCAGCGGGTCGGTCGCGGTCGGGTCGTCCCCGGCGAGCAGGCCGGGGACGGCGGCGGCCACGAGGAGGAGCACCAGGAACGCCCCCGACAGCAGCACGGCCGGCCCGACCCGGCGTGTCAGCGGCGCCGGCCCCGCGAGTGCCTGGACGGTCATATCGCCTGCACCCCCGTCGTCCGGCGCAGGCGGGGGTCGACGACGGCGTACAGGACGTCGACCAGCACGCTGACCGCGACGAACACCACCGCCGACAGCGCCACCACACCCTGCACGACCGGCAGGTCGCGGTCGCCGACCGCCTGGAGGGTGATCCGCCCGATGCCGGGCCGGGCGAACACGTTCTCGACGATCACCGCGCCGCCCAGCAGGGTGCCGGTGAACCAGCCCGCCATGGTCAGCGCCGGCAGCGCCGAATGGCGCAGCGCGTGCCGGTAGCGCACCGCCGTCTCGGGCACGCCGCGCGCCCGCGCGGTCACCGCGAACGGCTGGTCGAGCGCGGCGAGCAGGCCCTCGCGCATCACCTGGGTCAGCACGGCCGCGATCGGCAGCGCCAGGGTGATCGTGGGCAGCACCAGCGACGCCACCCCGCCGGCCTCCGACACCGGCAGCCAGCCCAGCCGGAACGAGAAGATCGTCAGCAGCATGATGCCGAGCCAGAACGACGGCGTCGACACCACCACCAGCTCCACCGCGGCCGCCACCCGGCGCGGCCAGTTCCGCCGGCCCGAGGTGGCCACCGCCACCAGCACCGCCAGGAGCGGGGCCAGCGCGGTGGCCGCCAGCGCGAGCTGCACGGTCGGCCAGAGCTGGTCGGCCAGCACCGTCGCCACCGGCTGCTGGAGCTGGTAGGAGTCGCCGAACCGGAAGGTCGCCAGCCGCGCGACGTAGTTCAGGTACTGCACCACGAGCGGCTGGTCGAGGCCGAACTCCGCGCGGATCCGCTCGTGCTGCTCCTCGGAGACCAGGGCGTCGGAGCCGACGATGGCGTAGACCGGGTCGCCCGGGATGAGCTGCAGCACCAGGAAGGCGCAGGTGGCCGCGGCCCACACGACGAGGGCCGCGCTCACCAGCCGGGTCAGGACACCTCTCACGGGGCCTCGACCCAGGCGCCGTAGAACTCGGGGTGCGCCGAGATGCTCAGCCGCAGGTCGCGCACCTTCTTGCTGGCGCCGAGGTTCTGCGTGTCGACGTAGGTCGGCACCACCACCGCGTTCTCGATCGCCCACTTCTGCGCCTTGGCGTACTCGGCGGCGCGCTGGGCCGGATCCTGGGCGGTCTGCGCCGCCGTCAGCCACTTGTCGACCTCGGGGTCGGTGACCTGGGCGAAGTTGTGCCCGCTGTTCTTGGACGTCTGGTCGGAGAAGAAGAAGTGGCTCAGGATGTCGCCGTCGCCGCGCGCCCACGACAGCTCGACCACGTCGTAGCGGCCCTCGTCGAGGCGGCCGCCGATCTCGATCGCGTCGGTCGAGGCGAGCAGCTCCAGGTAGATGCCCGACTTCTTCAGGTCGCCCTGCACCGCCTGCGAGAACGTGCTCGCCTCGCCGTAGATCGGGGCGACCACGGTGAGCCGCTTGCCGTCCTTGGTGCGGTAGCCGTCGGCGTCGCGGCCGGTCCAGCCGGCCTCGTCGAGCAGCTTGGCCGACAGCGCCGGGTCGGTCGGCCAGGTGTTCTCCAGCGAGGCGTCGTAGCTGGCCGGGGTGGTCGGCGACAGCGGGCTCCAGGCGCGCTGGTAGAGGCCCTGGAACACCGACTTCACGAGCGTGTCGATGTCGATGGCCCGCTGGAAGGCCTGGCGCACCCGCACGTCGGAGAACAGCGCGCCCTTGGTGTTCAGGTAGAAGGCGTTGACCGCCCCGGGCACCTGCTTGTCGAGCACCTGCAGCCGTGAGTCGGCCTTGAGCAGCCCGAGCTGGTTGGCCGGGATCGCGCTCGCGGTGTCGACCTGGCCCGAGGTCAGCGCCCCGACCCGGGTGGCCGCCTCGCTGATGAACCGGACCTTGAGGGTGTCGAGGCGGGCCGGCCCGGTGTGCCCGGCGCTCTTGGGCGCCCAGTCGTAGTCGGCGTTCTTCGTGTACGTCCGCTCCTGGCCGCGCACGTAGGCGCCCGACTTGAAGGGGCCGGAGCCGACCGAGCCGTCACCGGCGGCGCACAGCTTGTCCGACCCGGCCTTCAGCGTGGCGGGGGAGGCGATGCCCAGCGCCGTGGTGCTGGCGGCCTGGAGGAACGGCACGTAGGGCCGGTCGAACTCGACCTTCACCTGGTAGGGGCCGACGACCGACACGCCCTTGTACGGCCCGAGCAGCCCGGCCGCGTACTGGGAGTTGGTCTCCTTGGCGGTGATGTGGTCGAAGTTGGCCTTGACCGCCTCGGCGTCGAGCTTGGCGCCGTCGTGGAAGACGACGTCCTCGCGCAGGGTGAAGGTGTAGGTCTTGCTGTCGGGGCTGATCTCCCACTTGGTGGCCAGCCACGGCTCCAGGGCGCCGTCGGGCGTCTGGTAGACCAGCGAGTCGTAGACCGGGCGCTGCAGGAACGAGGTGACGTCCTGCGCGCTGACGTGCGGGTCCCAGCAGTCGGGCTCCTCGTTGACCGCGTGGGTCAGGCTGCCGGAGGCGGCGGGTTCGGCCGCCTGGCCGCCGCCACCCCCGCCGGTGTTCTGCGTGCCGCACGCGGCGAGGGCGATAAGGACGGCGGCCGCCAGTACGGCACGTGATGGAGGCATGCGAACTCCAGATACGTTCGATGGTGCAATCGTTCGCACTATCGGGAGTGCCGCTAAAGCGGGGCTGAAACCACGATCTCCGCCGCCTCGGCCAGCAGCCGGAACGACCGCAGCCGGTCGTCCTGCGACGGCACCACGGTCAGCGCCATCAGCTCGTCGGCGCCGGTCTCCCCGATCAGCCGGTCGAGCTTGCCGGCCACCGTCTCGACGCTGCCGATGAGCTGCGGCTCGACGATGGCTTGCACGAACTCCCGCTCGGCCGCCGACCAGCGGTGCGCCGCCGCCCGCGCCGCCGCCGGGAACACGTCGAAGTGGGGCGAGGTGCGCATCAGGACCTTGCCGAGCAGGTAGGAGGAGGCCGTGGTGAACGCCTCGTCGTCGGTGGGGGCCACGGTGACCAGCGCCGCGATCAGGGCGCGCGGCCGGTCGAGGTCGGCCGAGGGCCGGAACGCGTTCCGGTAGGCGGCCAGCGCCTGCGCCGTGTCGCGCGGGTTGATCTGGTGCGCGTACGCGTAGGGCAGCCCCAGCGACCCGGCGAGCGCGCCGCTGCCGGGGCTCGACCCGAGCACCCACAGGTCGGGCCGCGCGTCGGCGGCCGGCACGGCGACGATGCCGGTCGACCGGTCGGCCGGCGCGAAGTAGCCGCGGAGCTCGCCGATCTCGCCGGCGAAGTCGGCGGCGCCCTCGGGCGAGCGGCGCAGCGCCCTGGCGGTGCGCGGGTCGGTGCCGGGGGCCCGGCCGAGCCCGAGGTCGATCCGGCCCGGGTAGAGCGCCTCCAGGGTGCCGAACTGCTCGGCCACCACGAGCGGGGCGTGGTTGGGCAGCAGCACCCCGCCCGACCCCACCCGCAGGGTCGTGGTCGCCGCCGCCAGCCGCCCGGCCAGCACGGCCGGGGCGGAGGTGGCCAGGCTGGTGGTGCTGTGGTGCTCGGCCACCCAGTAGCGCAGGTAGCCCAGCTCCTCGGCCTTCGGGGCGAAGGCGACGGTGTCGGATAACGCCTGGGTGGCCGAGCCGCCCTCGAAGACCGGGACGACGTCGAGGACGGAGAGGGGCAGGGTCATGACAGGGCTCCTTCGGAGGGCGCCGGTGCGGAGACGGGCTCGGCGGGGGCCGCCTCGGGCTTGCCCGGCAGCAGCAGCCCGGCGACGAAGACCACGGCCGCGGCGGCCACGGGCCACCAGAACGCGTTGCCGAACGTGGCGGGGGTGGGCGCGGTGTGCGCGCCGCCGCCCTGGAGGATGAGCGCCACGACGGCGATGCCGAGCGAGGCGCCGATCTGGTTGAGGATGAAGACCGCGCCGGTCGCCCCGGCCACCGCGTCGCCGGGCACCGTGCGGTAGACCGACCCCATCGTCGGCGCGCCGACCAGGCCGAGGCCGAACCCGGCGGCGAGCTGGGCGCCGGTCAGCAGCAGCTGCGAGGTGCCCGCGTCGGACGAGGTGAACACCAGCGCCCCGAGCCCGATGAGCAGCGCGCCGACGGGCACCAGCCGCCGCGCGCCGAGCTTGTCGGCCAGGTTGCCCGCGATCGGCATGCCGATGAGCGTGCCGAGCCCGAGCGGGGCCAGCAGCAGGCCCGAGGCCAGGATCGACTCGCCGCGAACCTCCTGGTAGTAGAGCGGCAACAGGAACAGCAGCGAGAACAGGCCACCGCCGATGAGGAACATGGTGGTCACGCTGGCGCTGAACCCCTTGCTGCGGAACAGCCGCAGGTCGAGCAGCGGCGTGCCGGTGGTGCGCAGCGCGTGGACGATGTAGGCGGCGAACAGCGCCAGGCCGACGACCAGGCCGATCACCACCGACGTGCTGCCGAAGCCCTCGGCGCCGGCCCGCGACAGCGCGAAGACGAGCGCGGCGAACCCGGGCGACAGGGTGAACACGCCGATCCAGTCGAGCGGCGCGGCGCCGCCGGGCGGGTCGGCCGGCAGGACGACGACGGCCAGCACGATCGCGGCGAGGGCGAAGGGGATGTTGACCAGGAACATCCACTGCCAGCTGAGGTTGTCGAGGATCAGGCCGCCGACGATGGGGCCGACGACCGGGCCGAGCGTGATCGGGATGGAGATGAGGCCCATCACGCGGGCGATGCGGGCCGGACCGGCCGCACCCGCGACGACGGTCATCATGATCGGGTCGACCATGCCGCCGCCGAAGCCCTGCAGGATCCGGAACGCGATGAGGCTCTCGGCGTTCCAGGCGAAGGCCGACAGCGTCGACCCGGCCAGGAACACGGTCAGGCCGAGCAGCCACATGCGCTTGGCGCCGAAGCGCACGGTCGCCCACCCGGCCAGCGGGATGGCCAGCGCGACCGCGAGCAGGTAGCCGGTGGTGACCCACTCGATCGTGGCCAGGGTCGCCTCGAACTCGGCGGTCAGCGTGCTGATCCCGACGTTGACGATCGTCGCGTCGAGGTAGGACATCATCCCGCCGAGCACCATCACGCCTATCAGCGTGAGCAGCGCGCGGTCGAGCCGGGCCGTGCCTGACATGACAACTCCTTTGAACCGGGGAGACAGTGAAAATGAACTGGGGAGTTCAATTACCTGCCTGGGACGGTAGCATGGCGAAATGAGCGTTGGCGACACCGAGAAATCGACCTCCGACCGAGGGCGGCTGGACAAACGCCGGGCCATCGTGGAGGCCGCGCTACGGGTGTTCGCCCGCGTCGGCTACGCGCAGGCGAGCCTCGACATGATCGCCGCCGAGGCCGGGGTGGCGAAGCCGACCATCTACAACCACCTCGGTTCCAAGGAGAACCTGTTCCGCCACGTCATGACCGAGACCGCGGCGCGGGCCAACGGCAAGACGATGGAGGTTCTCGAGTCCTTCCCCGGCGAGGCCGACGGGCTGCGCCCCGGCCTCGAAGACGTCGCGGGCAAGCTGGTGGCCTGCTACACCGACGAGCAGTCGCAGGCCGTCCGCCGCCTCCTCTACGCCGAGGCGGTCCGCTTCCCCGACCTGTTCGACCAGGTCAGGGCCAGCGGCCCCGACCAGTTCATCGAGGCGCTGGCCGGGCGGCTGGCGCGGCTGGCCAACGCCGGCCACCTCCGCATCGAAGACCCGGTCAGGGCGGCCAACCAGTTCATCGCCCTGGTCTACGAGGAGCTCCCGACGCTGAGCACGTTCGGCTCCCGCCCGCTCGACTCCCGAGACGCCGAGAAGGTCGCCGTCGCGGGGGTCGACACCTTCCTCCGCGCGTTCGGGTCGTCGTCCGGGTCATGAGGCGTACCGGAGCTTCGAGAACTCCTTCGTGAGGGCCAACCGCTGGGGCGCGAAGCCGCCGTGGATGCGCAGCACCGACAGCAGCGTCCACAGCCGGGTCTGCGCGAACGACGACGGCGCGCCGTGCACGTCGTCGTGCTCCAGCACCCGCACCCCGGGCACCCGCTCGCGCAGCAGGGCGGCGTCGGCGGGCGGGATGATCTCGTCGCGCAGGCTCGTCACGTGGGCGACCGGGATCCGCAGCGCCGACAGCTCCTCCGGGGTCAGCGCCCAGTCGCGGATCAGCGCGTAGACCTTGTCGGGGCCGGCCCCGGTGAGGTGGGCCAGCGTCTCGGTGGTGACCCTCGGCACGTTCGCCTGCCAGGTCTCGTCGGTGAAGAAGTGGCGCAGCGGCGCGCCCGCGCCCACGACGCCCCTGATCCGGTCGTCGTGCAGGGCGGCGCGCAGCGCCAGGTGGCCGCTGAAGCTCAGCGCCAGCAGGTAGGTCCTGCCGGTGTCGGCGCGGCCCTCGACGGCGTCGAGCAGGGCGGGGAAGAACCGCCAGGCGTCGGCGTCGTAGGGCACCGGGTTCTCGCCGACCCGGGGCATCTCGGTGACGATCCCGGCGAAGCCCAGCGCGTCGAGCTGCGGCAGCACCGCCGCCCACTGCTCCTTGACCGAGATGATGCCGCCGGTCAGCACCAGCAGCGGCCGGGGCTCGGGGGCGTCCAGGCCGACCGTCCAGCCGGGGGCGGGGCCCTCCAGCGGCCTGATCGCCGGGAAGCCGGCCCGCCACCGGTCGAAGACCGCGCGGCTGCGGGCGGCGGCCTCCTGCCGCGCCGGGCCGTCGGCATAGGGGAAGCGGGCCATGATGTAGTGGGCGTTGGCCTCCGGCAGCCGGTCGTCCGCGGCCAGCCGGTCGCCCTCGGCGCTCCACTCGCGCACCCACGACTCGTCGTCGTCGACCCGGGCCAGGATCGCCGCCGAGTGCTCGGGCGGCATGCCCTGCGAGCGGGCGTGCGCGATCACGTAGTTCTTCAGCTCGTCCAGGTAGGTCATAGGTTCTCCAGAGCCTCTTTCACCTCGGTCAGCACGTCGGCCGCCTCGGCGCCGTCGATCACGCGGTGGTCGAAGGAGAGGCTGAGCCGCATCACGGGCGCGACGGCCGGCGCCCCGTCCCGCACCACGACCCGGTCGGTGATCCGGCCGACGCCGAACGTGGTGGTGGTGCCGCCGACCGAGTGGAAGGAGTCGACCGCCCGGTGGCCGAGCGAGGTCACCGCGAAGGTCCCGGTCAGGTGGGGGCGCAGGCTCAGCGACGAGGCGGCCTTGCGGAATCTCCGCCGGCCGAGGGCCCAGGGCGCGGCGTGCAGCCGCCTGACCCCCTCGAAGTCCTTCAGCTTCTCCGGGTCGCCCTGGCGCACCCGCGTCAGGTGGGCGTGGATGTCGGCGATGGCGGCCTCGTGGAGGTTCGGCACGACCGTGCCGAGCACGACCCGCCGGCCGTTGAGCGTGCGGTCGAGGGTCACCTTGCCGCTGACGAACGGGTAGCGGGCCACCCGGGGGCGGAGCCGTCCCTGGATCGCGGCGTTGGCCTCCGGGTGCTTGGCCAGCACCCGCCCGGCGGCGTGCAGGACGTAGGCGGTGATCGCGTGGCCGTTGACGGCGCGGTGCGCCAGCACCCGGGTCATGTCGACCTCGGTGTCGAGGAAGACGGGGGAGAAGTCCCTGATGACCTCCAGGAAGAACAGCGTGTGCCGCCGCTCCCGGTACAACGGGACGCCCGTCATGACGCGGTGGCCAGTGCGTAGACGGCCGCCAGGCTCGGGGCCTCCAGCACCCGGGCGAACGGCAGCGGCCGGCCCGTCTGGCGCTCCAGCAGCGTGCAGAGCGTGAGCAGGTGCACCGAGTCCCACGCGTCGACCGTGTCGAGCGACCGGCCGAGGTCGTCCTCGGTGACCGGGAGGGCCAGTTCGTCGCGCAGCAGCGTGACGTACTCCTCGACGGAAATCATGGTTGCTGTCCTCCGAAATCGGCGCTGAGGCGGATGTGCGGCACCGGTTCCGGCGGCCGGGTCAGGTCGTGCCGGAACTCGGCCCCCGCCTCGTCGGCGTGGACGGTCGCGAACCCGGCCTCCGGATAGAAGCCGGCCACCCTGCCGTTCTTGGCGGTACGCCGGTAGGCGGCCCGCACCTCGCGGGCGGCCGAGCGGCGGGCGTGCTCCAGCACCGCGCCCAGCACCGCCTGCTCGATGCCGCGCGCGAACACCCGGCAGCTCAGCAGGAAGTTCTCCACCCGCAGCACCCCGCCGTCGCGGCGCAGCAGCACCGCGCCCACCAGGCCGTGCTCGCCGAACCGGTCGGCGGAGGCGATGGCGAGCACCCGGGCGTCCGGGTCGCCCGCCAGGTCGCGCACCTCGGCCGGCGACAGCCGCCGGGTGGTCAGGTTGAACTGGTTGGTGCGCAGGGTGAGCTGGGAGACCCGGTCGAGCTGGGCGGGGGCGGCGGGCGCGAGCCGCACCTCGGTGCCGAGTTCGGCCAGGTAGCCGTCGAGGGAGTCGAAGCTCTCCAGGAAGCCGCGCCGGGCGTCCTCCTCGCGGTAGCGGGCCGGGCGGGCCAGGTCTTCCGAGGTGAGCCGGGGCACGTCGAACCAGCCGTCCCGCAGCAGCGCCGCGACGTGCAGCGCCGGCTCGTCGGTGAGGTCGACCACGGCGACGCCGGGCAGTTCGCGGCGCACCAGGCCGCGTTCGAAGGGGCTGTCGTCGGCGAACACGAAGCTGTCGGCGCCCAGGTTGAGGTCGGCCGCGAGTTCGGCCAGGTTGTCGTGCTTGGGCCGCCAGTTGGCCCGCACCTGGACGAAGTCGCCGTCCCGCAGCGTCATCCCGGGGTGGTCGCGCAGCACCCCGGCCACCGGCCCGGGGTCGTTCTTGCTGACCGCCGCCACCAGCACGCCCTGCGAGCCGAGCTGCCGGACCACCCGCTGGAACCGGGTGAACGCCTCGCCCCGGTAGCCCTCGGCCACCTCGACGCCCTCCGGCCCGACCTCCCCGAGCACGCCGCCCCAGACGGTCTCGTCCAGGTCGAGCACGAGCACCTTCTTGGCCGCTCCGGCGGCCTGCCGGGCCAGGTGGGCGGCCTCGCGGGCGTACGCCGCGAGCAGGTCGTCGGTCAGGTGGGCCTTGGCGTAGACGCTCTGGCGGGGGTCGCGGGCGCACACCCCTTCGGCGAGCAGCGGGTCGAGGTCGACGACGGCCACCTCGGGGCGGTCGAGCCGCAGCAGCCGCGCGTTGGCCTCCCGCCAGGCCGCGCCGAGGGCGGCCCGGTCGCGCCGGTCCAGCAGCTGGGCGGTCAGCTCCCGGGGCAGCGGGAGCGTGTTGAGCACCAGCGTGGCCCCGTTCGCGGTCGCCGCGAACGTCCCGGCGAGCTTCTCGATCAGCTCGATCTTCGCGTCGAGCACCCGGGCGGCGTCGTCGGCCCGCCAGGGCAGGGGCAGTTCGGCGGCGACGATCTCGGGGCCGAGCACCGCCAGCGCGAACGCCGGGCCGTCGGCCTTCCCGAGGGTCGCGTAGAGGTCGCTGCCCGGGTCGGCCAGGTCGCGGACCCAGGCGTCGAAGTCGGCGAGCGTGATCGCGGCCAGCAGGCCGTGCCGGGCCAGCTCCACGGTCAGCGCCGGGCGCAGCGCGGCGAGGGTGCCGTGCCCCGTGACGTACAGGGAGACCAGAGGCGTGGCCGGATGGGCGGCGAGCACCTCGGCGGGGTCGAGCCGGGCCAGGAACCGGCCGGCGCGCGGCAGCGCGTCGTCGGGCAGCTCCGCCAGCAGCCCCCGCACCGACGGCCACTCCGCGGCCGGTGGGAGGTCGCTCACGACGCGCCCCCTTCCAGCGCGAACCCGGCCTTGATCCACTTGCTCGACTCGATGGACACCCCGATCGCCCGCTCGCCGGGGGAGATCTCCGTCAGCGCCCGCTCCAGCTGCAGGAAGACGATGGCGTTGCCGCAGTTGCCCGCGTGGTCGACGACCGAGACCTCACGGGCGGCGGGCAGCGCCAGCCGGTCGGTGATGAGCCGGGTCATCCGGCCCGAGAGCTGCGGCGGCAGCACCAGGTCGACGTCGCGGTCGGTCCAGCCGACGGCGCGCAGCAGCTCCAGGAGCACCTCCTCGGTCATCTCCGGGACGTGCTTCTCGATCGCCTTGTAGTCCTCGGTCGCGGCCGGGCGGTCGTGGTGACCGTCGGTGTGGCGGTCGGCCGGGCCGAACCACTCCAGCACCGCGCCGGGCTCCCGGCCCAGGCCGACCAGGCGGGTGAACAGCGCCCGCACCTGCGCCGATCCGGGCCGGGGGTCCGCCGACACCACGGCCGCGCCCGCCGCGTCGCCGAACAGCACGTAGTTGACCAGCTCGGCCGGGGCCGCCCTGGTCAGGTCGCGGGTCACGTCGTAGAAGCGCGCGATCACGTCGCCGCCGAGCACCAGCACCGTGCCGGTCTCCCCGGCCAGCAGCAGCTGCCGGGCCACGTCGAGCGCCTGGACGGCCCCCGAGCAGCCCGACTGCAGCTGGAAGGTGCGCACCTGGTCGATGCCGAGCCGGTCGGCCACCACGTTCACGGTGGCCGGCATCAGGCGGTCGGGAGTCGCGGTGCCCAGCACGACGGCGTCCACCTCGCCCGCCGTCACGCCCGCCGCCGCCAGGGCGCGGGCCCCGGCGTCGGCGGCCAGGTCGGCCAGGGTCGTGGTGACCTTGCCCGACTCCAGGTCGAGCGCGAGGTGGCGGGCGCCGGTGCCGATGAACGCCTCCACCCACTGCTCCCACAGCGCGTCCATGCCGAAGCGCCGGGCCAGCGCGGCGTTGTCGACGGGCGGGCCGGGCAGCGCCGAGGCGGCCGAGAGGATGTGCATCGGCTCAGCCGGCGAGCAGGATGCGCGCCTCTGCCGAGGCCCGCACGCCCGTCATGCGCCAGGTGCGGAACCCGGTGAGGCCCTCGTACCTGCCGCCGGTGCCGGTGGCCGGGTAGTAGACCCACTCGCTGGTCCGCACGTCGTTGAAGTCGGCCCAGCCCTCGGCGTGGATGGTGCCGTCGGTCAGGGTGATGTCCTCGGTGTAGTAGGTCATCAGGCCGCCGTCGCCGGGGCGCACGTACTCGATTCTGAACGAGCCGTGGGAGGTGCCCAGGAGGTTGCCGTCCTCGTCGTAGATCTCGTCGTCGAACGTGCCGGTCTGCCCGATCTGCGGGTCGGCGACCGTGACGTCGTCGACCACCTTCACCACGATCTCCTTGGGCGCGCGGATCACGATCTGCTCGGCCATGATGAGGTCCTCTCTCGTCAGTCCAGGGGGAAGCGGGCCGGGGGCTCGCCCGCGATCAGGGGGATGCGGTCGCCCGCGCACTCCGGCAGGGGAGGCTCCGGCGGGCCCGGGAAGAAGCGCTCCACCGGGTGACCGCTCAGCACGGCCCAGAAGTCGTGCCTGGCCGGGGTTCCGGTGTTGACGGGGTCGTTGTCACGGAAGGTGTAGGGCGCGTACGCGCGGCGGCGCGGGTCGGGCTGGGTGAAGCGGCCCCAGTAGCCGTTGTAGAGGTGGTCGTCGAGGACGTGCGCGCTGCGCAGGAGCTGGTAGGCGCCCAGGAAGCGCAGCGGGTTCAGGGCGGCGGCCGGGCCTTCGGCGGTGACGGCGCCGTGGGGGGTGTAGCGGTAGCGGGCGGTGAGCTCGCCGTCGGCGCCGATCAGGGCCAGCACCGAGCCCTGGTGGTCGGTCACGATCCAGTGGTGGTCTCCCCCCGGGGCCGTCAGGGCGAGCGGCGTCCCGCCGGGGGAGCGGACCAGGTCGGTGGGCGCTCCGTCGTCGACGACGCGGAGCAGCCCCAGTTCCGACCAGGTCAGCACGTGGGTGACGGTCCGGCCGTCGACGGTGGTCTCGGTGATGCGGCGCGGGGCGCGCTGGTCGAGGCCGTCGTAGGAGACGTCGACGACCCGGATCCCGCCGAAGACGCCGGTGAGGGTCTGGTGGGTCGGGCTGTAGGCGAACGAGCCGGTCGGGTTGACCTCCTCGACGAAGTCGCCCGCGCCGTCGTAGGTGAAGCCGGTGTCGCCGAAGCGGGTCACCTGCCCGGCCGCGTTCAGCGTGAAGGCGATCTCGCCCAGCCTGACCAGGTTGTGCGCGCGGTCGTAGGCGTACTCGGTCCCGCCCGCCGCGACCAGGCGGCCGAGCCCGTCGTAGGCGTACTCGACGGTCGCGCCGTCGATCTCGGCGGTGCGCAGCAGGCCGCCCTCGTAGGCGTAGCGGGCGGCCAGGCGCGGTCGCCCGTCCGGGCCGCGCACGGTGAGCGCGGTGCGGCGGCCCGACGCGTCGTGCTCGATCTCCTGTACGGCCGCCCCCAGGTCCACCCGGACCAACCGGCCGGCGGCGTCGTGGGTGAGCCGGGCGACGTGCCCGGCCGGGGTGGTGACCGTCGCGGGGCGGCCGTTCTCGTCGTAGGCGTACGCCGTGATGCCGCCGGGGGTGGTGACGGCGAGCAGGTCGCCGTCGGGGGAGTGGTCGTAGCGCACCACCTCGTCCGGTTCGCCGTCGGCGGTGCGGACGGACCGGGAGATCCGGGGGCCTCGGCCGGTCGGGGTCCAGGTGTGGGCGTACGACCAGCCGGGGCCCGAGCGGCGGGTGACCCGGCCGAGCCCGTCGTGGGAGAACGAGGCCAGGACCGTGCCGGTCGCCTCGTCGACGACCTCGGCCAGGCGTCCGGCGTGGTCGTGCCGGTAGCCGACCGTACGGCCGTCGCCGCCGGTGACCCCGGCGATCCGCGACAGGCCGTCGTAGGCGTACCGGACCGGGCCGAGCGGCGCGGGCGGGGTGACCGAGGTCAGGTTCCCGGCGGGGTCGTAGCCGAAGGAGGTGGTGTGGCCGTTGCCGTCGGTGAACGTCAGGGGGCGTCCGTGCACCGGGTGGTAGGTGCGGATGTCGAGGGGTTCGTCCCGGCCGGGCACCAGGGCGCGCACCGGGCGGCCCTGGTCGTCGATGTCGAGCCGCAGCTCACGGCCGGCCGGATCGCGCAGGACGGTCTGCGGCCCGTACTCCGCGCCGCTCTTCTCCCCGGTCGGCAGCCGCAGGGCGGTGAGCCGGCCCTCGTGGTCGTGCTCGCGGGTGACGACGCCGCCGAGGGCGTCGGTCTCCTCGCGGAGGAGGTCGTCGTCGGTCCAGGCCCAGCGGCGTCCGTCGCCGAGCCCGGTCAGCCGGCCGCGCCCGTCGAAGTCGTGGACGGTCACCCGCCCGGCGGCGTCGGTCACCGTCGTGCGGCCGGGGGAGTAGGCGAAGGTGAGCCGGCCGACGCCCCAGTCGAGCGCGGTCACCGCCCGGCCCTCGTAGGTAAAGGTCAGGGCGCCGCCGGCGGGGTCCTCGACGCCGGTCAGGCGGTCGTCGTCGTCCCAGCGGAACACGGTCGTGGCCCCGGCGGCGTCGGTGTGCCGGACGGGGCGGCCGGCCAGGTCGTACAGGAAGACGGCGGCCTGCGCGCCCAGCGGGTCGACGATCTTCGTGATCAGTCCGCCGGTGTCGAGGTGCAGGGTGACGACGCGGCCCTGGTCGTCGACGACGACGGGTTCGCCCGCAGGGCCGCGTACCGGCGCGGGGTCGAGCCGCCAGCCCGGGCCGAGCCCGGCCTCGTGCCGGGAGTCTCCCCGGTACTCCCTGACCAGCCGCAGGTGGGCGCGGGTGCCGGGCACCACCAGGTCCAGCCAGCGGACGACCGGCGTGCCGTCGCGCAGGTCGACCAGCACCTCGGCGGCGTCGCCGAGGGGGATGCGCCGAACCGCGTGGCGGGCGTGGACGTCCCGGAATGTGGACACAGGCTGCTCACCCCTCGAATGGGCCGGTATGGCGAGCCTCATCTTTGGCCCCGCTTCTAAAGCGGGACTTAACGCCCCCAGAATCCGGTTCACGGCATTTTGCCGGGATGTGTCGTGCCCGGTCAGGGGGCGCCGGAGCTCCGGCGCGGCGATTCCGGACGGTGACTAAACGTCTATTCCGATGGCGCGCTAATCGGGTGGGTGGCGATGGTTGGTTATGCTATTCCCTAATTCCAGTAGGTTTTGTATAGAAGCCTGGGGAGGCTTCCGCGAAGATGACGGTCACCGCTCGTGCTCATGAGATCCGGCGCCCCGCCCTCGTCAGAGACATGGAGTTCGACCGCCTGACCCATCTCGTCCGGGCCGCGCGCGACCGCCACGGCCTGGTCACCGAACTGACCGGCGATCCCGGCGCGGGCAAGTCGTGGCTGCTCGGCGGCCTCGCCAGGGAGGCCCGCGGAGACGGCGTCACGGTGCTGTCCGGCCGCTGCTCCGAGGCGGGCGCCGAACAGCCCTTCCACCCCTTCCTCCAGGCCCTGGCCACCTGGCGGGGCCCCGGGGGCCGCATCGTGCCCGCCGCCGCGACGCTCATCGACGTGCTCGGCGGGGCCGGGGAGGCCGAGACCGCCTCGTTCGCCGGCCGCCACCAGCTCTTCGTCACGGTGCGCCGGGGGCTGGCCGACTGCCTGGCCGCCGTGCCCGGCGACGTGCTGCTGCTGCTCGACGACTTCCACTGGGCCGACCCGCTCTCCGTCGCGCTGCTGGAGATGCTCATCCGGCGTCCCGTCGACGGCCCGCTGACCACCGTCGTCGCCCACCGCCCGCGCCAGTCGCCGGTCCGGCTGCGCTCGGTGCTCGACCTGGGCGGCGTCGCCTCCGTCGCGCTCGGCCCGCTGAGCTACGGGCAGTCGGCCCGGCTGCTCGACGGCGTCGAACACGCCCTGATCAGGGACCTGCACGACGACGCGATGGGCAACCCGCTCTACCTGACGGCGCTGGCCGACCGCCCGGCCGACGACGACGGCGGCGGCCCCTGGGCGCGCGGCAGCCTCGGCGCCCGGCTGCTCGCCGAGACCGAGCTGCTGCCGGGCGAGGCCCGGACGGTGCTCGACGCCTCGGCCGTGCTCGGCGACGTCCTCGACCTCCCGGCCGTGGCGGCCGTGGCCGGGGTCGACCGCGACGTCGCCTGCCGGGTGCTGACCGAACTCGGGCGGCGCGACCTGATCAGGGCCCTCCCCGGCAGCCCCGGCAGGCTCACCTTCCGCCACCCGCTCGTCCGGCTCGCCCTGTACGCCGCCATCGACCCCTGCCGGCGATCGGCGGCGCACCGCAGGGCCG
>NZ_SZQA01000071.1 GCF_005233835.1 Herbidospora galbida
GCCGGAGAGGCGGCGGCCGAGGGCGTCACGGCCGGAAGCGTGCCCGACGGGGCCGGCGAGGCCGCGTCGCTGGGCAGCGCGGCCGGCTGCTCCTGGGCCGGGGCGACGGCGAGCACCTGGCGGAAGCGGAGCTCGGCGGTCGTGGCCACCAGCTTCAACGCCTCTTCCTGACCCGCGCCCGGGATCTGGATCAGGATGTTGTCACTGGCCCTCGCGACCTGGGCGTCGGAGATGCCCTGCCCGTTGACGCGGTCACGGATGATGTTGACGGCCCGATCGAGGCTCTCTTGCGAGGGCGCCTTGTTGTCGAGGGTCTCGGGCGAGAGGGTGACTGTCGTGCCGCCCGCGAGGTCGAGACCGAACTTCGGGATGTACGCGTTCTGCAGGACCACGGCCGCGCCCATGGCGGCGATGATCGCCAGAAGAAGCAGGAGCGTGCGTCCCGGCTTGATCTGGCTGCTGGTCGGTGGGGCCACTGGTGGTCAGTCTTTCGTCAAGGGGTCTTCAATGAGGGTACTCAGGACTTGCGGGTGCTGGAGTCTCCAGTCTCCGGGCTTTCCGCGACGTTGTCGCCGTCGGACTTCTCGTCGTTCTCGGTCGAGTCGATCGGCCCGTCGCCATAGCCGGGCTCCTCGGTGAGGACCTTGCCGATGGCCGCCTTCACCCAGCGGGTCTCGATGCCGGGCGCCACCTCGAGGATGACGTCGTCGTCGGCGAAGTCCACCACGGTGCCGAACAGACCCGTTGTGGTCATCACGCGCGAACCCACGCTGAGCGAGTTCTGCATCGCGACCTGCTCCTGCTGCCGCTTCCGCTGCGGGCGGATGAGCAGGAAGTAGAAGACCACGAAGAGCAGGACGATCGGGAGTAGCTGCGCAAGCCCTTCCACGGGGCTCTCCTTCGTTGAAGAGATGACCGGCCATTCGCCGGAGGTCACACGAGGTTTGACGCCGGTCCGGGCCACACGCTCGGCACGTCACCTTACATAGCGAGCCTAGCCACCCAGCCAAGCCACGCAGTGTAGGCGAGCTGTCAGAACCCCGGCAACGAACCCACGATCCGCCGCGCGGGAAAGTTCCGATTTCACGCCTATTGCAACCATTCCGTGATCCCCAAGGTCCTTTCCGGCATCACTGTGGGTTATCAGGGGGGTCGTCGAAGACGACACCGGCCCCGAACGCGTCGGGCGGCGGGACCAGCCCCAGATGGACCCAGGCGGCGGCCGTGGCCACGCGCCCGCGCGGGGTCCGGGCCAGCAGCCCCTGCCGGACCAGGAACGGCTCGGCGACCACCTCGACGGTCTCGGGTTCCTCCCCGACGGCTACGGCGAGTGTCGACAGCCCGACGGGCCCGCCGCCGAACTTGCGCAGCAGCGCGCCCAGCACGGCCCGGTCGAGCCGGTCGAGGCCCTCGGCGTCGACTTCGTAAAGATTCAGCGCCGCCGCGGCGATCTCCCGGGTGATCAGCCCGTCGGCGCGCACCTCGGCGAAGTCGCGGACCCGCCGCAGCAGCCGGTTGGCGATGCGGGGGGTGCCCCGGGAGCGGCCGGCGATCTCGGCGGCCCCCTCGACGGGCAGGTCGACGCCGAGCAGCCGGGCCGAGCGGTGCAGCACGGTCTCGAGTTCGGCCTCGTCGTAGAACTCCATGTGGGCGGTGAACCCGAACCGGTCGCGCAGCGGCGCCGGCAGCAGGCCCGCGCGGGTGGTCGCCCCGACCAGGGTGAACGGCGCGACCTCCAGCGGGATCGCGGTCGCCCCCGGCCCCTTGCCGACGACGATGTCGACCCGGAAGTCCTCCATCGCCAGGTAGAGCATCTCTTCGGCGGGCCGCGCCATGCGGTGGATCTCGTCGATGAAGAGCACTTCGCCGTCGGTCAGCGTCGACAGGATCGCAGCCAGGTCACCGGCCCGCTCCAGCGCCGGCCCCGAGGTCACCCGCAGCGGAGCCCCCAGCTCCGCCGCGATGATCATGGCGAGCGTGGTCTTCCCGAGGCCGGGCGGCCCGCTCATCAGCACGTGGTCGGGCGGCCGGTTCCGCCGCAGCGCCCCTTCGAGCACCAGGGAGAGCTGCTCCCTGACCCGCGGCTGCCCGATGAACTCGGCCAGCCGCTTGGGCCGCAACGCCGCCTCGATCAGCCTCTCGTCACCCTGGACGTCGGCGGACACCAGCTCCCGCTCGAACGAGCCCACCACCTCGACCTCGTAGGAACCGTCGCCGGACTCGTGCAGCGATCCCTCGCGGAAGCCGTCTGGGAGGCCGGGCAGAAGGCCGTGGAAAGCCCCGGCGGGCGCGGGCGGGACGTCGCGGGAGATCCTCATGGATCGGCCACGGAAGTCGTCGTGAGAACCCCGGGACCGGCCCGGTGAGGCAGCCGCGCGGGACCCTTCGGGGGAACCGCCGTGAGGACCGGGCACGAGGCCGCCGGATGTGTCGGGAAAGGACTCGCCGGCCGGGCCCGAGGGTGAATCTTTCATCGCACGCTCAGCGCCCGCAGGGCTGCCTTCAGCAGCGGGGCGATCTGGGGCTGGCGCCCGGCGGCCAGTTCGGCCTCCGCGTCGGGCGTGACGACGGCGAGGGCGTCGTCGGCGTCGCGGGCGGAGTAGCCGAGGCCGACGAGGCCGGAGTGGACCTGTTCGCGCCACACGGCCTCGCGGGCGGGCCCGTTGATCGCGGCGTTGACGACCTCTTCGGGGGTGCCGAGCTTGCCCTTGAGCTCCAGGACGAGCCGCTGCGCGCCCTTCTGGCCGATCCCCGGCACCATCGTGAGGGCCTTGAGATCGCCGGAGGCGACCGCGACGCGGAGCGCGTTGGGCGAGTGGACGGCGAGCATCGCCAGCGCGAGCCGGGGCCCGATGCCGCTGGCGGTCTGCAGCATCTCGAACACCACCCGCTCGTCGTCGGAGGCGAACCCGTAGAGGGTCAGCGACTCCTCCCGGACGACCAGCGAGGTCGACAGCCGGCCGTTCTCCCCCACCCGCAGCAGCCCGAGGGTGCCGGGCGTGCAGTGGACGAGGACGCCCACCCCGCCGACCTCGACCACGGCGGCGTCAGGGGCGATGGCGGTGACCAGACCGGACACCGAGGCGATCATCAGGCGCTCCAGGGAGTGCGAACGAGGGCCGGAAGGACATCCCGGCGATCAGCGGGTGAAAGAGGCGACCCCACGAGAGGGGACCCCGCAAGCGGCGGTCCCGCAAGCGGCGACCTCACGAGCGGGCTGCGAGGAGTCACCGGAGGCTCCGGCCGGCGCGGGCGGTCGCGGCGGCCGTGGCGGCCGTGGCCAGGCGGTTCTGCATGCCCCCGCGCCACACGTGGCAGATGGCCAGCGCCAGCGCGTCGGCGGCGTCGGCGGGCTTGGGCATGGCGTCGAGGCGGAGGATGCGGGTGACCATGGTGCCGACCTGCTTCTTGTCGGCGGTGCCGCTGCCGGTGACCGCCGCCTTGACCTCGGACGGGGTGTGCAGCGCCACGGGCAGCCCGCGGCGGGCCGCGCACAGGATGGCCACGGCGGCCGACTGGGCGGTGCCCATGACGGTCCTGACGTTGTGCTGCGCGAACACCCGCTCGACGGCCACCGCGTCGGGCGCGGTCTCGTCGAGCCACTTCTCGAGGCCACGCTCGATCGCCACCAGGCGGGCGCCGATCTCGTCGTCGGCGGGGGTGCGGATCACGCCGACGGCCACCAGGCGGGCGGGCGATCCGGGGCGGCCCTCGACGACGCCGACGCCGCAGCGGGTGAGCCCGGGGTCGACACCCAGCACGCGCACCGGCGGCCCCCTTCCGCTCCGAACATGTGTTCGGCGATCTTACACTAGAAGTAGTCGAGCAGGTACGGCTTCGCCGCGAACACCGCGTCCAACGTGTCGTCGAACACGGTGGGGCCGGTCAGCCCGCCCGACATGCGGAGAGTGACGGCGGGGACGCCCGCGTACAGGGCCGACAGGGCGTTGATCGTGAGGGCCGGGCCGGTGCCCGCGCCCTTCGTCAGGGAGCCCGCGCCGTCCGCGACCTCCAGGAGCCAGGTGCCGTCGTTGGCGGGGCGGGCCGGGTCGGTGAGCTCGAAGGGGACCGAGGCGGTCACCGCCGGGGAGTAGCCGCGCCGGGCGATGGCGTCGGCGGGGTCGACGAGGCGGAACATCCAGCGGGTGGGCGACACGACGTCGGTGGAGCGTTCGCGCAGCAGCCACAGGACCGGGTCGTCGGGCGCGATGGTCGCGGTCACCCGCTTGGCGACCGACGAGGAGGTGCCGACGAGGGCCCACAGGGCCCGTGTGGTCGCCTCGGAGGCGGCGACGAGGCTGTCGACCGAGATGTCGCCGCCCGACCAGCGGTAGATCACGTAGCCGTCGTCGGCGAGGTAGCAGAAGTCGTCGTCGTCCTCGAGCCAGACCCGCCAGGTCTCCGGGGTGTAGGACAGCGGGCCGGAGGCGCGGGTGGCGGCGTGGACGCGGCCGATCAGCGCCACCAGCTCGTCGGTGTCGGCCGGGCCCATGCGGCGGAGCGCGACCGGGGCGCCGGGGGCGATCGTCCGCAGCGCCTCGGTGGGGAGGGTCGCGATCAGGCGGCTGCCGGCGTGCTCGAACCCGGCGCTCCGGTAGACCGGCGTGGTCGCGGGGTAGAGCGCCGAGACCGCCGAGCCGAGCTCGGAGCAGCGGTCGAGCACGGCGGTCATCAGCATGCGGCCGACGCCCCTCCCCCGGTCTTCGGGCGCGACGGTGACGCCGGCCACGCCGCCCATGGGCTGCGGGCGGCCGTGCCACCACTGCGTGAAGGGGTTGAGCCGGGCGGTGGCGACCAGCCGGGCGCCGTCGAAGACGCCCAGGCAGCGGCCCTGCGACAGCAGCGGCGTGACCATGCGGCGCCAGGTCGCGGCGTCGGACGCCGAGAGTGGCCCGAAGGCCCGCTTGCGGTTGTCGAGCACCGCGTCGAGATCGTCTTCACCGAGATCACGGATATCCACGGAACCACAACCTACGCAGGCCCTACGGAACCACGCAAAACCCCGGCGACACCGGTCAGGCGTCGAGCTTGGCCAGGATCTCGTCGGAGACGTCGGCGTTGGCGTAGACGTTCTGCACGTCGTCGCTGTCTTCGAGCGCGTCGATCAGCTTGAAGACCTTGCGCGCCGTGTCTTCGTCGACCGGGACGTTGATCGTCGGCAGGAAGCTGCTGTCGGCCGAGTCGTAGTCGATGCCGGCGTCCTGCAGGGCCTTGCGGACCGGCACGAGGTCGCTGGCCTCGGTCACGATCTCGAACGACTCGCCCAGGTCGTTGACCTCTTCGGCGCCCGCCTCCAAGACCACTTCGAGGACCTGGTCTTCGGTGAGCTCGACGCGGCCGGCCTTGGTCTCCGACACCAGCTTGGGCACCAGGATGACGCCCTTGCGGTTGAACATGTAGGACACCGAGTTGGGGTCGGCCAGCGAGCCGCCGTTGCGGGTCAGCGCGACCCGGACCTCGGACGCCGCGCGGTTGCGGTTGTCGGTGAGGCACTCGATGAGCATGGCGACGCCGCTGGGGCCGTAGCCCTCGTACATGATCGTCTGCCAGTCGGCGCCACCGGCTTCGAGGCCGCCGCCGCGCTTGCGGGCGCGCTCGATGTTGTCGACCGGCACCGAGCTCTTGCGGGCCTTGGTGATGGCGTCATAGAGGGTCGGGTTGCCGTCAGGATCGGGGCCACCGGTCCTGGCCGCCACTTCGATGTTCTTGATGAGCTTGGCGAACAGCTTCCCGCGCTTGGCGTCGAGCGCGGCCTTCTTGTGCTTCGTCGTCGCCCATTTGGAGTGGCCGGACATCGGCTAGAGCTCCCTTACCATCTCAACGAAATACGAATGGACCCGCGCGTCGCCCGTCAGTTCCGGGTGGAACGAGGTGGCGAGCAAGGGGCCTTGGCGGACCGCGACGATCCTATCCCCGGCGCGGGCCAGCACTTCGACATCGTTTCCGACGGACTCGACCCAGGGCGCCCGGATGAAGATCGCCCGGAAGCCCTGAATCCCCGGGAGGTCCAGATCGTACTCGAAGGAGTCGACCTGGCGCCCGAAGGCGTTGCGGCGCACGACCATGTCGAGGCCGCCGAGGGTCTGCTGGCCCTCGATGCCGCCCTCGATGCGGTCGGCCAGCATGATCATTCCGGCGCAGGAGCCGTAGGCGGGCATGCCCGCCTTCACCCGCTGCTGGATGGGGTCGAACATCTCGAACGCCACCGCGAGCTTCCACATCGTGGTCGACTCGCCGCCCGGGATGACCAGGGCGTCGACCTGGTCGAGCTCCTCGGGGCGGCGTACCGCCACCGCCACGGCGCCCGACTCCACCAGGGAACGGGCGTGCTCGCGGACGTCGCCCTGGAGCGCGAGCACGCCGATCGTGGGTGTGCTCACCAGCCGCGCTCGGCCAGGCGGTGGGGCACCGGGATGTCGTCGACGTTGATGCCGACCATGGCCTCGCCGAGGCCGCGCGAGACCTTGGCGATCACGTCGGGGTCGTCGAAGAACGTGGTGGCCTTGACGATCGCGGCGGCCCGCTGGGCGGGGTTGCCCGACTTGAAGATGCCGGAGCCGACGAACACGCCCTCGGCGCCGAGCTGCATCATCATCGCGGCGTCGGCCGGGGTGGCGATGCCGCCCGCGGTGAACAGCACGACCGGCAGCTTGCCCTCGCGGGCGACCTCGGCGACCAGCTCGTAGGGGGCCTGCAGCTCCTTGGCCGCGACGTAGAGCTCGTCTTCGGGCAGCGAGGTGAGGCGCTTGAGCTCGGCGCGGATGGTGCGCATGTGGGTGACGGCGTTGGAGACGTCGCCGGTGCCGGCCTCGCCCTTGGAGCGGATCATGGCCGCGCCCTCGGTGATGCGGCGCAGGGCCTCGCCCAGGTTGGTGGCGCCGCACACGAAGGGCACGGTGAAGCGCCACTTGTCGATGTGGTTGGCGTAGTCGGCCGGGGTGAGCACCTCCGACTCGTCGACGTAGTCGACGCCGAGCGACTGCAGGACCTGGGCCTCGGCGAAGTGGCCGATGCGGGCCTTGGCCATGACCGGGATCGAGACGGCGGAGATGATGCCGTCGATCATGTCGGGGTCGCTCATGCGGGACACGCCGCCCTGCGCGCGGATGTCGGCGGGCACCCGCTCCAGGGCCATGACCGCGACCGCGCCGGCGTCTTCGGCGATCTTGGCCTGGTCGGCGGTGACGACGTCCATGATCACGCCGCCCTTGAGCATCTCGGCCATGCCGCGCTTCACACGTGCGGTGCCGACGGACGGGGTCGTTTCAGGGCTGGACACGGCGATACCTCACTCGAGGGGACAGCTGAATTGGTTCTATATTAGGCGCCTGAGCGAACCAAAACGACAGTCCATTTCGTACCGAAAGACTGGCGGAACCGGACACTCTGTCTACGGCGCGATCGGCGTCCTGGACGCGAGCACGACCCAGACCTGGCCCCGGGCGAAGGGCATCGGGGTGCCGTCGGCCAGCGTGAACGTGGTCCCGTCCTCCTCCTTGGGGCGCTGCCACCTGACCTTGTACGCCTTGCCGTCGCGCAGCACGATGCCGGTGCCCTTGCCGGTCGAGTGGACCAATGGCGTGTAGCTGCCGGTGAAGTCGTGGAACTGCGACCGCTCGGTCTTGGTGTACTGCACGACCACGGTCGCGGGGGCGATCTGGCCGCCCTCGGCGGCCATGTCCTTCTCGCCGTCCTGGATGACGGCCCACTTCTTCGCGCCGGCGTTCCACTGGAAGGTGAAGGTCGCGGCCGGGTACTTCACCGTGTAGGACCTCTTCGGTACGCCGCCCTCCGGCGCCTCGTCCGAGAAGGTGAACCCGATGTCCTTCGCCCGGGTCGCCTTGGCCTGCTTGAGCAGCTGGGCGGGCCTGCCGACCAGGTTGTAGGGCGCGACCCGGCCCGGGTAGCGGAAGTAGGCGCCGGGGGCCGAGCTGTCGGACACGTCGACCAGCGACGCCTGCTGCACGAACGGGATCATCTTGGTCTGCACGCCCGAGTAGGCCAGGGCGGGCTTGCCGAACATCGGCAGGATGTGCAGGTCGGAGATGCGGGCCGAGCGGACCGGGCCGACCTCCTTGGGCAGCTTCGAGGAGAAGATCGCCATCAACCGGGTCAGGCCGCCCTCGACCTGCTCCACGTAGACGATGTCGGCGTACTTCACGCCGATCTGCGGCTTGCCCGAGTGGGTGTTCTCGATCTTGACGGCGAGCACCGGCTTGCGCGAGGCCACCGGCATGCCGGTGAAGGGGTGCTCCGGCGGCTTGGTCGGCGAGGGCGACGCCGCGACATCGGCGGCCTGCGGCGTCGTGCCGGGGTTGCCGCTTTCGCCCCCCGACGAGCACGCCGCGGTCAGCAGGGTCGCCGCCGCGAGCATGAGAACGCCCATCCGATGTGCCCGCACGGACAACTCCTCCCGAGTCCCGAAAAATCGGCGCTAGCTTACCGGCGCTAGCTGGTAATTCGGTCAGAGTCCGTCAAGTCGGTCAGGCGCCCGCCATGGCCTTCGGAGGATCGTCGTCGATGTCGAAGAACTCGGGGAAGGGCGTGTGCCCGGCCAGCCGCAGCACCCGGGCCAGCAAGCGGCGCTGGGCGATCCGGGTGACGTCGACGGCGTTGTTGTAGAACCGCCGCGAGTAGACGACCTTGGCCACCGAGGCGTCGAGCTCGGCCAGCAGCTCGGGGGCCTGCACCTTCTCGGCGAAGGTCTCCTGGTCGACGACCGCCCGCAGGGTGCGCGACAGGTCGCTCTCGGCGTGCTCGCGCTCGTCGGGGCCGGCCGTACGGGCCTCGTGCGCCGCCGCCGCCAGCACCAGCGACGTGGCGGGGTCGAGCAGCCGCGAGCCGGCCAGCTCCAGGCAGACCGCGGCCCGCCGCAGGAGGGCCGCGTCGAGGGCGGCGTGGGCGGTCTCCAGCCGGATGTGCAGCCGGTCGAGCCGCCCGGCCCGCCACGAGATGTAGACGGCCGTCAGCACGATCACCACGCCGACGACCAGGATGACCGTGGTGTTCACTACTCGTCCTCCACGCCGACCGGGCCGCCGGTGACGGTCTCGTAGACCCGCAGGACGTCGCGGGCGACGGTCGACCAGTCGTATTTGCGGACCGCGAGGCGGGCCTCGTCGGAGTATTTGGCCCGGCGCTCGGGATCGTCGAGCAGCCGGGCCGCCTCGCGGGCCAGCGCGGCGGAGTCGCCGGTGGCGAACAGGGCCCCGGCCTGGCCGTCGCCCAGCACCTTGCGGAAGGCGGGGATGTCGCTGGCCAGGATGGTCGCGCCCGCCGACATGGCCTCGGTCAGCACGATGCCGAAGCTCTCGCCGCCCAGGTTGGGGGCGACGAAGACGTCGACCGAGTGGAGGGCGCGGATCTTGTCGGCCTCGCTGACCATGCCGAGCAGGCCGACGCGGTCGTGCAGGTGCTTCGGCAGCTTGCCGTAGACGTCGTCGGCGTCGCCGGGCCCGGCGACCAGCAGCCGTACGCCGGGCCGCTCCTCCCCCAGCTTCGCGAACGCCTCCAGCAGCACGGCCAGGCCCTTGCGGGGTTCGTCCATCCGCCCGAGGAACCCCAGGACGGTCC
This sequence comes from Herbidospora galbida, assembly GCF_005233835.1. Classification (GTDB taxonomy): domain Bacteria; phylum Actinomycetota; class Actinomycetes; order Streptosporangiales; family Streptosporangiaceae; genus Herbidospora; species Herbidospora galbida. The sequence goes on from NZ_SZQA01000071.1 coordinate 9,574, forward strand.
CGTCGGGGCCCCAGCCCGGGAGCGGCTCGGCCTCGGCGTAGCGGTCGACCGTGACCCCGTTGGGGATCAGCACGGCGTCGCCGCCCATGTGCTCGACCAGGGTCTTGCGGGCCGCGTCGGAGACGGCGATACGCCCGGTGATCTTCTCCAGCGCCGTGTGGAGCACGGGCGCGGTCACCGAGACCGCCCGCGAGCGCTCGTAGGAGGCGTGGAAGGTCGCCACGATCGGGCCCCGCGCGACCCAGCAGGCCAGCAGCCCGACCGACGGCACGGCCGGCTCGTGGACGTGCAGCACGTCGAAGCGGCCCTCGCGGATCCACTTGCGGACCCGGTTGGCCGACAGGAACCCGAAGGTCAGCCGGGCCACCGACCCGTTGTAGGGCACCGGCACGGCCCTCCCGGCCGACACCACGTAGGCCGGGAGCGGCGCGTCGTCGCTGGCCGGCGCCATGACCGAGACCCGGTGCCCGTCGTCGATCAGCGCCTCGGCCAGATCGCGCACGTGGGCCTGCACCCCGCCCGGGACGTCCCACATGTAGGGGCACACGATCCCGATCCTCACGGCCGGGGCTCCCGGGGCTCCAGGTCGTCGAGCCACAGCCGCTGGAGCATGTGCCAGTCGTCAGGGTGTTCCGCGATGCCCTTCTCGAAGGCCGCCGCCATGCCCTGCGTGAGCGCGGCCGCCTTCTCCTGCCGGGTCCCCTCGTCCGGCACGGGCACTTCCGGATGAACGTCTAAACCCCAGTCGTCGCCGTCGAAGTAGATGATCACCGGCAGCAGCGCCGCCCCGGTCTGGAGCGCCAGCAGGGCGGGCCCGGCGGCCATGCGGGTGCGGGCGCCGAAGAAGTCGACCTCGACCCCGCTCTCGGTCAGGTCGCGGTCGGCCGGGAGGCAGACCACGCCGCCGGCCCGGGTGCGCTGGGCCAGGGTGCCGAAGGCGTGGGCGGTGCCGCCGCCCTTGGCGGTCAGCGGCAGCACCTCCATGCCGATGGCGGTCCGGAAGGCGACGAACTTCTCGAACAGGGTCTCGGGCTTGAGCCGTTCCATCACGGTCGTGAACGGGTGGCCGCTCTGCACCAGCCAGATCCCGGCGGCGTCCCAGTTGCCCATGTGGGGCAGCGCGATCACGACCCCGCGCCCGGACGCGACGGTGTCGAAGATGTGGTGCTCGCCGTGGGAGTGGGTGCGGGCGTGGATCTGCTTGGGATCCATGGCCGGCAGCCGGAAGATCTCCATCCAGTAGCGCATGTAGGACCGCAGGCCCTGTTTCGACAGCGCGCGGAGCGAGGCCTCGCCGCCGCCGGTCACCCGGGCCAGGTTCGACTCCAGCCGCCTGACCGACTTGCCCCGGCGCCGCCACATGACGTCGGCGATCTGCCGGAACACGAAGGCGGCCACCTTCTCCGGGACGAACCGGACGACGGCCCAGCCGACCGTGTAGGCCGACGCGACGATCCGGTCAGTGAGCGTCATGGTCCACCGCCTGCCTGTAGACGACGTGCATGCGCTGCCCCACAGTGATCACGCTGGCGACGGCCAGCCCCCAAAGGCCCACAGCCAGAACGTACGGCACGCCCAATCCGTCGAGGAAGGCCACCACGAGGACGACGAGCAATCGCTCTCCGCGCTCGGCGATGCCGACGTTGGCCGTCATGCCCAGGCCCTCGGCCCGCGCCTTGGCGTAGGAGACGACCGCGCCGCCGACCAGGCAGAGCAGGCCGCCCAGGGCCAGCACCCGCTGGCCGTCGAGGACCAGATAGATGATCAGGCCGGAGAAGACGCCCGCGTCGGCGACCCGGTCGAGGGTCGAGTCGAGGAAGGCGCCCCAGGTGGAGCCCTTGGTCATCCGGGCCAGGATGCCGTCGAGCAGATCGGCCAGCACGAAGAAGGTGATCACGAGGCTGCCGGCGACGAGCTGGCCATGTGGGTAGAACCACAGGGACGAGGCCACCGTGCCGAGCGTGCCGGCGGCGGTGATCATGTTGGGGGTGACGCCATGGCGCGCGAGGAACCGGCCCAGCGGGCTCATGAGCCTGGTCATGGCGGGACGCAGAACGTTCAGCATGGCGGTCTGATCGTAGGGCATGCACCCGTGAGGTACGGCCGGCGTTCGGCCGCCCGTATCTCGCTTTGGCTCTTGTGATCTGGGCCACAACGGTTAAGTGTGGGTTACACGCGCCTTTCCGATCGGGGTGCGGGGCGCGTCACAGCAGGCGGCCGGGCGGCCGCCGGTCGTTCACGCGGCCTGCGGCCTCCCCTCCAATCCAGGAGGCGAAAGTGGCGGAGAAGGCTAACGGAGGGACATCGGGAGCCGCGGGCAGGGCACCATCGGCCGACCAGCCGGACATGGTGCGCAACGTCGTGCTCGTCGGCCACTCCGGATCGGGGAAGACGACCCTGGTGGAGGCGCTGCTCGCGGCGACCGGCACCATCCCGCGCACCGGGAGGGTCGAAGACGGGACCACCATCAGCGACTTCGACGAGGTCGAGGTCCGCCAGCAGCGGTCGGTGAACCTGGCCCTCGCGCCGCTGACCTACAACGGGATAAAGATCAACCTGCTCGACACGCCCGGGTACGCCGACTTCGTCGGGGACCTGCGGGCCGGGCTGCGGGCCGCCGACGCGGCGCTGTTCGTGGTCGCGGCCACCGACGGCGTCGACGGGCTGACCCGGCAGATCTGGGACGAGTGCGCGAGCGTCGGCATGCCGCGCGCGGTCGTCATCACCAAGATCGACCATCAGCGGGCCGACTTCGACGAGGTCCTCACCGCCTGCCAGAACGCCTTCGGCGAGGGGGTCGCGCCACTCTACCTGCCGGTGGGCGGCGACGCGCTCGTGGGCCTGCTGTCGCAGCGCGTGTTCGACTACTCCGGCGGCGAACGTACGGAAAGGGAACCCGACGCCGACCAGGTCGAGCTGATCGAGATGTACCGGGGGTCGCTCATCGAGGGGATCATCCAGGAGAGCGAGGACGAATCGCTCATGGACCGCTACCTCGAAGGCGAGGAGATCGACACCAAGGTCCTCATCGACGACCTGGAGAAGGCCGTCGCGCGGGCCAGTTTCCACCCGGTGCTGGTGAGCGCGCCGGGCGTGGGCATGCCCGAACTGCTCGAAGTGATCACCCAGGGCTTCCCGTGCCCGCCCGAGCACCGGCTGCCCGAGGTGACGACCATAGACGGCAAGAACGTCAAGGTCTGCCGGTGCGACCCCGACGGGCCGCTGGTCGCCGAGGTGGTCAAGACGACCAGCGACCCCTACGTGGGCCGCATCAGCCTGGTGCGCGTCTTCTCGGGCACCCTGCGGCCCGACATGACCGTGCACGTCTCCGGGCACGTGCCCCAGCACGAGCACGACGTCGACGAGCGGGTCGGCGCGCTGTCCTCGCCGCTCGGCAAGACCCAGCGACCGGTGGGCAAGTGCGTGGCCGGCGACGTGGTCGCGGTGGCCAAGCTCGGCCACGCCGAGACCGGCGACACCCTGTCCGAGAAGGACAACCCGCTGGTCATGGAGCCGTGGCAGATGCCCGAGCCGCTGCTGCCCGTCGCGATCAGGGCCAAGTCCAAGGCCGACGAGGACAAGCTCTCCCAGGCGCTCAACCGCCTCGTGGCCGAAGACCCGACGCTGCGCCTGGAGAACAACGCCGAGACCCGTCAGCTCGTGCTGTGGTGCATGGGCGAGGCCCATGCCGACGTGCTGCTCGACCGGCTGTCGCGGCGTCACGGCGTCGAGGTGGAGAAGATCGACCTGCGGGTCCCGCTGCGCGAGACCTTCGGCGGCAAGGCCCAGGGCATGGGCCGCAACGTCAAGCAGACCGGCGGTCACGGCCAGTACGCCATCTGCCACCTGGAGATCGAACCCCTGCCCTCGGGCTCCGGGTTCGAGTTCGTCGACAAGATCGTCGGCGGGGTGGTGCCGCGCCAGTTCATCCCGTCGGTCGAGAAGGGCGTCCGGAGCCAGATGGAGCGCGGCGTGGTGGCCGGTTACCCGATGGTCGACATCAGGGTGACCCTGTACGACGGCAAGGCCCACTCGGTCGACTCCAGCGACATGGCGTTCCAGATCGCGGGCGGCCTGGCCCTGCGGGAGGCCGCCGCGAAGGTCCCGGCGCTGCTGCTCGAACCGGTCGACGAGGTGTCGGTCCTGGTCGACGACGACTACGTCGGCAACGTCATGAGCGACCTGTCGTCGCGGCGCGGACGGGTGCTGGGCACCGAGCCCGTGGGGGTCGGCCGGACGCTGGTCCGGGCCGAGGTGCCGGAACTGGAAATCACCCGATACGCAATAGATCTACGATCGATGTCGCACGGAACCGGAACGTTCACCCGCGCTTTCCTGCGATATGAACCATTGCCGTCCCACCTCGCGGGAAAGGTCGCAACCCCCGCTGACTAGGGGGTTCCCGGCGCCGTCCGTTTCGCTTGAACGGCGCCGGGGCATTTCCCCGCGCGTTGTGTGGAGTCACATCCGCCTCGTATGACGAATTTCGCTATACGGGCGAAGCATTGCCAATGCGATGCCAGACTGTGACAGCCATCGCGTTCGGGGAGGGCAAGTGAAACGACCGTTGATCGCCGCCGTTACCGTGGCCGCGACCGCTTCCGCGGGGGCATACCTGCTGGTCCCGGAGGCGTCCGGCTCGAGCTCCGCGGCATTGGAGCGTGCCAGCTACGTGACCGCGGCCAAGAAGGACCTCTGCCCGGCGGCCAAGCGTCAGATGCGCGGCATGTGGATCGCGACGACGCAGAACATCGACTGGCCGTCGAAGGCGGGCCTGTCGCCCGCCACGCAGCGCGCCGAATACGTCAAGATGCTCGACACCGCCGCCTCGCGCGGCATCAACGCGGTGTTCGTGCAGGTCAGACCGGCCTCCGACGCCATCTACCGGTCGTCGCTGGAGCCCTGGTCGCAATACCTGACCGGCAAGGCCGGCAAGAACCCGGGCTGGGACCCGCTGCCGTTCCTGATCAGCGAGGCCCACAAGCGGGGCATGGAGTTCCACGCCTGGTTCAACCCCTACCGGGCCGCCTACAGCGACAACATCGCCGCGCTGCCGGCCAACCATCCGGCCCGGCAGCACCCCGGCTGGGTGGTCAAGCACGAGGGGCGGCTCTACTACAACCCGGGGCTTCCGTCGGTACGCGACCACGTCACCAAGGTGATCATGGATGTGGTCAACCGCTACGACATCGACGGCGTCCACTTCGACGACTACTTCTACCCCTATCCGGGTCAGGGCACGAAGTTCAACGACACCGCGGCCTTCAACAAGTACCGCGACGGCAGATCGCTGGCCGACTGGCGACGCGCCAACGTCAACCAGCTGGTGGCGCAGGTCGACCGGGCCGTCCACCGGGCCAAGCCCTACCTGAAGTTCGGCATCAGCCCGTTCGGGATCTGGCGCAACAAGAGCAACGACCCGACCGGCTCCAGGACCACCGGCATGTCGGCCTACGACGCGATCTACGCCGACCCGAAGGCCTGGATCAAGGCGGGCACGGTCGACTACCTGACCCCGCAGCTCTACTGGAACCGGGGCTTCGCCGCGGCCGACTACGACGTGCTGGTGCCGTGGTGGGCCAACGCGGTGAAGGGCAGCGGCGTCGACCTCTACATCGGCCAGGGGCTCTACCAGATCGGCACCGGCGGGGCCTGGAACCGGCCCAACGAGATCCCGTCGCACCTGGCGGTGAACAAGCGCTATCCCGAGGTCAAGGGCGACGTCTACTTCAGCGCCAAGCAGGTCGTGCAGAACCCGCTGAAGGTGATGACCCGGATCGACGAGGAGTACTACCGGCGTCCGGCGCTGCTGCCGCTGATCAAGGGCCTGCCCACCAAACCGCTCGGGCCGGTGAAGAACCTGCGCAACGCGGGCGGCACGCTGACCTGGACGGGGGTGCCGGGGGCCCGCGCCTACGCGGTCTACCGGGGGTCGGGCAACTCGTGTGAGCTGGTCGCGGTGACGACGAGGTCGTCGTTCCAGACCCGGGCGAACGGCTCCTACCAGGTGACCTCGCTCGACCGCCTCTACAACGAGAGCACACCCGCCGCAGCACGTGTGGGCTGAATCCACCTCCGAAGAAGTTGCAAGTTTTTGCTCAGTTATTGCGTCCGATGATCCGATCCTGTCAGGATGAGGGCACCCCCCTCACCGGGTAGCGTCCGCCCGGTCCTTGTCAGAAAGGATCATCGGACGTGGCTGTCTCGCGCCGTAGTTTCCTCGCCTCGGCCATCTCGGCGTCCGCCATCGCGGCGACCTCGACCCATCTGACCAGCGGCCCGGCGTACGCGGCCAGCCCACCCGGTGACGTCGTGGGCAAGATCACCGTCGGCTACCAGGGCTGGTTCGCCTGCCGTGGCGACGGGTCTCCCATCGACCGGTGGTGGCACTGGAGCGGCCACGACAACACCGTCCCGCCCTCGCCGTCGAACACCACGATCGTGTCGTGGCCGGACAACCGCGACTACACGCGGACGTACCCGACGCTCTACCAGAACCTGAACAACGGCCAGCCGGCCAGCCTTTTCTCCTCCTGGGACCAGCAGACGGTCGACACCCACTTCCGCTGGATGCGCGACAACGGCTGCGACACCGTGGCCCTGCAGCGCTTCAACCCCAACGGGGCCGAGGGGCCGATCCGCGACGGCATGACCGCCAAGGTGCGCCAGGCCGCCGAGGCCTTCGGCCGCAAGTTCTACATCATGTACGACGTCACCGACTGGCTCGCCTTCCAGGCCGAGATCAAGACCGACTGGACGACGAAGATGTCGGCGTACACGCAGAGCCCGATGTACGCCAAGCAGAACGGCAAGCCCGTCGTCTGCATCTGGGGGTTCGGCTTCAGCGAGCCCAGCCGTCCGTTCACCCCGCCGCCCTGCCTCGAAGTGATCAACTGGTTCAAGGCCCAGGGCTGCTACGTCATCGGCGGCGTGCCCACCTGGTGGCGGCAGGGCATCAACGACTCGCGCCCCGGCTTCGGCGAGGTCTACCGGGCCTTCAACATGATCTCCCCCTGGATGGTCGGCCGGGCCAGGACCATCGCGGAGCTCGACAGCTACTACGCCAACGCCACCGTCGGCGACGTGGCCGACTGCAACGCCAACGGCATCGACTACCAGCCCTGCGTCATGCCCGGCGACCTGCAGTCGCGCGCCCGCGCCCACGGCGACTTCATGTGGCGGATGTTCTACAACACCATCCGCGCCGGGTCGCACGGCATCTACATCTCCATGTTCGACGAGTACAACGAGGGCAACCAGATCGCCAAGACGGCCGAGACGCAGGCCTGGGTGCCCGCCGGTTCCGGCATCCTCGCGCTCGACGAGGACGGCACCTTCTGTTCCAGCGACTACTACCTGCGCATCACCGCCGACGGCGGGCGGATGCTGAAGGGCCAGATCGCGCTGACGGCGGTCCGCCCGACCCAGCCGACGACCGGCGGCCCGCCGCCCGGCGGCGACACCAACCTCGCGCTGAACAAGGCGACCAGCGCCAGCAGCACCAACAACGGCTTCGTGCCCGCCAACGCGGTCGACGGGAACGCCTCCACGTACTGGGAGAGCTCCGGCGCCCTGCCGCAGTGGTTCCAGGTCGACCTCGGGGCCGCCTCGACCCTGGGCCGGGCGGTGCTCAAACTGCCGCCGAACGCGGCGTGGGGGTCGCGGGTCCAGACGCTCACCCTCGCGGTCAGCTCCAACGGCAGCACCTGGACGACGGTCACCGGGCCGATCGGCGTCACCTTCAACGCGGCGACCGGCAACCAGGCGACGATCACGATCCCCGCGCTGAGCGCCCGCTACGTGCGGGTGACGATCAGCGGGAACACCGGCTGGCCCGCCGCGCAGCTCTCCGAGCTGGAGGTCTACGCGACCGACGCGGTGGAGAACACGCCGCCCACTCCCCCGGGCAACCTGACCGTCACCGGCAAGACCTCCTCCAGCGTGTCGCTGTCGTGGACGGCGTCCGTCGACAACGTGGGGGTCGCCGGCTACCAGGTGCTCCAGAACGGCGAGCCGGTCGCGTCGCCGACCGGGCTGACCCACACGGTCACCGGCCTGGCCCCGAACACCTCCTACACGTTCACGGTGCGGGCCCGCGACGGGCAGAACTCCCTCTCGCAGCCCTCGAACGCGGTGACCGTGACGACCGACCCGGCCGCGAACGTGAACCTGGCGGCCGGGAAGCCGACGTCCGAGAGCGGTCACGTGCAGAGCTACGGGTCGGGCAACGTCGTCGACGGCAACGCGGGCTCGTACTGGGAGTCGCCGAACAACGCCTTCCCGCAGTGGGTCCAGGTCGACCTCGGGGCGGCGACGTCGGTGGCGCGCGTGGTGCTGAAGCTGCCGCCGGCCTCGGCGTGGCAGACCAGGACCCAGACGATCGAGGTTCAGGGCAGCACCAACGGGTCGACGTTCTCGACCCTGTCGGCGGCCTCGGGCCGGACCTTCAACCCCGCCACGGGCAACACGGTGACGGTCGCCTTCACCGCCTCGACGCAGCGCTACGTCCGGCTGCGGTTCACCGGGAACACCGGCTGGCCGGCGGGCCAGCTCTCGGAGCTCGAGGTCTACTCCTCCTGACGCGCGGGGGCCGTGCCGCCGCCACCCGGCACGGCCCTCCTCGTGAGGCGGATCAGGGGCGGGGCCGGGAAGCCCATCTCGATAAGGCGCCGGCCGGCACCGCATCGATGCCACCGGCGGTGGTGGCCAGGTAGCCGTCGCTAACGGGATCGGGGTGAGGAGGAAGACCACCCAGGCCGGCGCGGCGCAGGCGGCGATGACGCCCAGGGTGCGGCCGATCGCGACGGGCAGGATCCTGCGGAGCCGCCACACGGTGGGCCGGGAGAAGCGCAGCCCCAGGTCCAGGCCGATCATGGTGAACCGCGGCGACCGCAGCACGCCGTCGGGCGCGAAGCCGTGCGCCAGGCCGGTCGCGCCGACCACGGCCAGGTCGGCGTGCTCAGGCGAACAGCGTGCGGCCCCAGTAGTCGCCCGCGTCCACGACCCCGGGAGGGCAGGCGAACAGCCCGCTGGAGACGTGCCGGATGTACTCGTTCAGCGGGTCTGACTTGGCCAGGCTCGCCTGGATCGGCACGAACTGGGTGCGCGGGTCGCGCTGGTAGGCGATGAAGAACAGCCCGGCGTCGAGGCGGCCCAGGCCGTCGGAGCCGTCGACGTAGTTGTAGCCGCGCCGCAGCAGGTGGGCGTTCCCGTGCGCGGACGGGTGGGCCAGCCGGACGTGCGCGTCGGGACGCATCGCGCTCAGGTCGACCGGGTCGAACTCCTTCTGCTTGCCAATCGGGGCGCCCTCGCCCTTGTCGCGGCCGAAGATCTCCTCCTGTTCGCGCAACGAGGTGCGGTCCCAGGTCTCGACGGTCATCCGGATCTTGCGGGTGACCAGGTAGCTGCCGCCGGCCATCCAGGCGGCGCCGTCGCCGGGCGCGGCCCAGAGCTGTTCGCGCAGCAGGTCGGCGTCCTCCAGCTTGAGGTTGTTGGTGCCGTCTTTGAAGCCCATCAGGTTGCGGGCCGTGGCCTGGGCCCGCGAGGTCGAGGAGGTGCGGCCGAAGCCGAGCTGCGAATACCGCACCGAGACCCGGCCGAAGCCGATCCGGGCCAGGTTGCGGATGGCGTGCACGGCCACCTGCGGGTCGTGGGCGCAGGCCTGCACGCAGATGTCGCCGCCCGAGATCTCCGGCACCAGCGTCTCGCCGGGGAACTTCGGCAGGTCGGCCAGCGCGGCCGGACGTTTGGCGGCCAGGCCGAAGCGGTCGTCGAACAGCGAGGGGCCGAAGCCGACCGTCAGGGTCAGGCCCGAGGGCGGCAGGCCGAGCGCCTCGCCGGTGTCGTCGGGCGCGGCCTCGCGGGAGCCGCCGGTCGCGCCGAAGGCGCCCGCCTCCTTGCCCTGGGTGAGGCGGGCGGCGGCGGCCGTCCACTCCTGGAGGAGTTCGGCCAGTTCGGCCCGGTCGGTCGTGATGACGTCGAAGGCGACGAAGTGGAGCCGGTCCTGGGCGGGGGTGACGATCCCGGCCTGGTGCTCGCCGTAGAAGGGGAAGACCTCCTCGACGTGGGCCTGGGCCGGGGGCTCGGCGGGCAGCGTGCGGGCGGCGAGGGCCCCCGCGCCCGCCGCCACGGCCCCGGCCGCGCCCAGTCCGAAGACCTGCCGACGACTGATCATCTAGTGGGCCACCAGAGGTGCGATCTTGCTGATCGGCTCGGCCAGCGCGTTGATCACGTCGGAGAGTCGCTTCAGCTCGTCCTTGGACAGCTCGTTGTGGAGCCGCCAGCCGTCGCCCTTCTGGTGGGCGCCCAGCTCGGCCTCGGCGGCGGCGAACTTCTCGTCGAGCGTGGCGACCAGGGCGGCGTCGCGCTCCTCCAGCACCGGGCGCAGCGACTGGACGGCGGCCTTCGACCCGGCCAGGTTGGCGGCGAAGTCCCACAGGTCGGTGTGCGACCAGATGTCCTCCTCGCCGGTGATCTTGCCGGTGGCGACCTCGTCGAGGAGCTCCTTGGCGCCGTTGGCCAGGTTGAGCGGGGTGAGCTCGGCCGCGTTGGCCTTCTCGACGATGGTCTTCACGTCGGTGATCAGCTTGTCGGCGATGGGGCCGTCCTGGCTGATGTCCTTGGTGATCCAGAGGTCTTTCTCGATCTTGTGGAAGCCGGTCCACTCCTCGCCCTCGGCCAGGTCGGCCTCGCGGGCGTCGATGGCCGGGTCGAGGTCGCCGAAGATCTCGGCGACCGGCTCGATGCGCTCCCAGTAGGTGCGCGAGACCGGGAACAGCTCCTTGGCCTCCTCGACCTTCCCGGCCTTGACCGCGTCGACGAACTCCTGCGTCTTGACCAGCAGGGTGTCGCTCTGGGTCTTCACGTAGCGCTTGTAGCTCGCGGTCGCCTCGGCGAGCGCGGCGTCGGCGGTCAGCGGCTTGTGCTCGCCGGTGACGGTCAGCGCGTTGCGGATGCCCTTGCCGACCATGCCGGGCTTGCAGGCCGTCTCGTAGGTGCCGGCGGGCAGTTCGGCGATCAGCTCGCGGGTCAGGCCGGGCACGATGTTCTCGACCTCGGCCATGACGCGGTCGCCCGGGGCGTAGACGTAGAACTCGGTGACCTTGCTGCCGCCGTTGGTGATGGCGAACGTGCTGGTGCCCGCGGCGAGCTCCGTGACGCCGACCTCGCACGCGGTGTCGCTGGCGGCGACCGTGACCTTGCCCGGGGCCTTCGCCGTGTCGGCGGCGCCTCCCGGTTCCTCGGCCGAGCATGCCGTCAGGGCGGCCAGGGCGAGGACGCCCACGGCGAGACGGGTGATGGCGGACATGGTGCTCCTGTTCAGGCCACGCGGGCGGGGGCGAGCTGCGGCCGGGACGGCCGGAGGAAGAAGTACAGGGTCGGCAGCAGGTAGACCACCCACGCGAGGGTCTCCAGGACGCTGGGCTGCGGCGTGATGTTGAGCATCCCGGCGAGCAGCGCGCCGTACCAGGAGTCGGGCGGCAGCGCGCCCGTGACGTCGAAGGCGTAGGTGCTCAGGCCGGGCAGGATGTTCGCCTCCTGCAGGTCGTGGACGCCGTACTTGAAGATCCCCGCGGCGACCAGGATCAGCAGCAGGCCGGTCCAGGTGAAGAACGTCGTGAGGTTGATCCGCACGGCCGACTTGTAGAGGGCGTAGCCGAGCACGACCGAGGTGAGCAGGCCCAGCGTGATGCCGATGAGCGGCTGCGCCGAGGTGGTCGCGCCCTGGACGGAGGCGAAGAACAGCAGCGCCGTCTCCAGCCCCTCGCGCGCCACGGCCAGGAACGCCATGACGACCACGGCCAGGGAGCCCAGCTCCAGCGCCTCGGAGAGCTTGCCGCGCAGCTCACCCGAGAGCATGCGGGCGGCCCGCCGCATCCAGAAGATCATCCAGGTGACGAAGACGACCGCCAGCAGCGAGGTGACGGCGTCGAAGAGCTCCTGGCCGGTGTGGCCGAGGTGGGCGGCGGTGAAGGTCAGCACCGCGCCGAAGCCGACCGACAGGGCCACGGCCGCGAACACGCCGGCCCACACCTGCGGCAACCGGTCGGTGCGGTCGCTCTTGACCAGGAAGGCGACCAGGACCGAGACGACGAGGGTCGCCTCCAACCCTTCGCGCAGGCCGATCAGATAACTCGCGAACACACGTCACTCCAACCGCGGTGAGCTCCAGCTACACGCGGTAGAAGTTAACATAGGCTCACCTAACCAAGCCAGCCGGCCGCCTGTTCCAGCAGTTCCCGCAGGTCCTCGATCGCCTCACCGGTCCACACGACCGTGCCCAGGGCCACCAGAATCGGCAGCAGAGCCGGCAGCCGGTACGTCCGCCGCGCCGGAGCCAGCAGCGCCGCGACCCGCCGGGGCACCGCGCCCGCCGCCGCATGCAGCGCGCTCGGCACCCGTCCCAGCCCCGGCCGGCCCGCCGCCA
>NZ_SZQA01000072.1 GCF_005233835.1 Herbidospora galbida
GACGACCGGCTGGCCCGCCTGGAGCGCGGCCAGGCCCGGGTGCACGCGACCGCGCTGGCCGCCGGAGTGCTGGTCCAGGGGATCACCGTCGTGATCGTGGTGGCCGTGGCCATGGCGCTCGACGCCGGTTCGATCGCGACCGCCGTGCTGGCCCTGATGTCGCTGGTCAGCTTCGAGCCGGTGCTCCCGCTGGCGGCGGCCGGCGAGCGGCTGACCGGGGTGCTCGCGGCGGTCCGGCGGCTGCGGGAGATCGAGGCCGTTCCCCCGGCGGTGCCCGCCCCGGCCGACCCGCTGCCCCGGCCCACCGGGCCGCTGACGGTCATGGTCGACGACCTGGTCGTCCGGCACGGCGACCGGCCCGCGCTCGGCGGGGTCAGCCTGACGCTCACCCCCGGCAAGCGCGTCGCCGTCGTTGGCCCGAGCGGGGCGGGCAAGAGCACGCTGCTGTCGGCGCTGATGCGGACCGTCGACATCGTGTCCGGGACCATCACCGTCAACGGCGCCGACCTGCGCCGGATCTCCCCCGACGACGCGCGCGCCATGATGACGGGCCTCACCCAGGACCCCTACGTCTTCCAGACCACCTTCCGCGACAACCTGCGCCTCGCGGGCCCTGAGGCCGACGACGCCGACCTCGACCGGGCGGTCCGGGAGGCCAGGCTCGACGCGTTCGCCGACCGGGCCGGCTGGGACGTCCAGCTCGGCGAAGACGGCCGCACCCTGTCGGGCGGCCAGATCCAGCGCCTCGCCCTGGCCCGCGCCCTCCTCTACGACCCCCCGGTCCTGCTGCTCGACGAACCCGCCGAAGCCCTCGACGAGACCACGGCCGACGCCCTGATGGCCGACCTCCTCGACGCCACCCGGGGCCGCACCACCCTCCTGGTCACCCACCGGCTGCGGGGGCTTGAGGCGGTCGACGAGGTCGTCGTCCTGGAAGACGGCCTGGTGGTCCAGCGCGGCACCCACGCCGAACTCGTGGCGGCCGACGGCTACTACCGCGAGCTCTGGGACGCCGAGACCATGATCCGGAGATAGCCGTCGCCGGGCGGACCGGGCGCGGCCGGTCGGCGCCGCCCGGGGAGCGCCCCGGAGGCGGCGGGCGGGGCCGGCCGGGCGGAGCCGTAACGGAGAGAAAGACCGGCGGCGCCCCCCGCGTGAGGAGGCGCCGCCGGCCGTTCCCTGTCCCCTACCTGAGAGATCTCCGCGTCAGCTCGTCGTCTTCTCCTCCAGAGTGATCGTCGCCGTGTTCGCCTGACCGTTCCTGACGTAGTTCACGGTCACCTTGGTGCCCGGCTGGTGGCCGCGGATGATGCCGACGACGGTCTCGCCGGCGTCGATCGCGGTGCCGTCGACCTTGGTGATGATGTCGCCCTGCTGCAGGCCCGCCTTGGCGGCGGGGCTGTTGGCCTCGACCGACGACACCAGGGCGCCGGGGGTGTCGCCGGTGGCGTCGCCGACGCTCACGCCGAGGTAGGCGTGGACGGCCTTGCCGGTCTTGATGAGCTGGTCGGCGACGTTCCTGGCGGTGTTGATCGGGATCGCGAAGCCGACGCCGATGTTGCCGTTGCCGCCGCCCGAGGTGGCGATGGCGGTGTTGATGCCGATGACCTGGCCGGCCGAGTTCACCAGGGCGCCGCCCGAGTTGCCGGGGTTGATCGCCGCGTCGGTCTGGACCATGCCGCCGATCGTCGTGGTCGGCTCGGCCTGCTGCTCCTGCTCCTGGCCGAAGCCGCCGCCCCAGCCGGGGGGCAGCTGCGGGCCGCCGCCTCCGCCACCGCCGCCGGAGGTGACGGTGCGGTCGAGCGCCGAGACGATGCCCGAGGTGACCGAGCCCTCCAGGCCGAGCGGGCTGCCGATCGCCAGGACCGAGTCACCCACCTGGAGGGCGTCGCTGTCGCCGAGCGAGGCGGCCGTGAGGCCCGAGACACCGGTGGCGCGGATGACCGCGATGTCGGTCGTCGGGTCGGTGCCGACGAGCGTCGCGGGGATGGTCCGGCCGTCGCTGAACTTGACGGCCATCTCGGCGTTCTGGCCGGCGCCGGCGACCACGTGGTTGTTGGTGAGGATCAGCCCGTCGGCCGAGAGGATCACGCCGGAGCCCTCACCCTGCCCCTGCTGCGAGGTCACGGTGATCATGACGACCGAGGGCTGCACCGCCTTGGCGACCGCGGCGATCGTGCCCCTCGCGGGCATCGCCGCCGAGCCGTTGTTCTGCTGGTTCACCACCGGGCTGGTCAGCACCGGGACGCCGTCGTCGTCCATCGCGTTGGTGATGAGGGCCCCTGCGACCCCACCGCCGACCGCCACGCACGCCAGGGCGAGGATCGACACTCCCCGCTTCCAGGCCCGCCCCTCGGACCGCTGCTGCCGGGGCGGCTCCGGCGGGAGCGGCGGCATGCCGTAGACGGCGGTGTCGCCGACCGGGTTCGCGCCGACGCGTCCCTGGATGGGGCCCGGCTGGTGCGGCGGCGGAGGCGGCGCGAACTGCGGGGTGGGCTGCTCGCCCCGGTAGTCGCCGTACTGCGGGGCCCGGCGGCCGAACTGGCTCCAGCCGCGCCCCTCCAGGACCTCGGTGGTCCCCTTTTCGTGCTCCCGCTCGTCAGCGCTCATCTCTGCCATCCCCTTACCGAATCCCGGCTCCTTCGGGCCGGTGGTTCTAAGATGGCAAACCCTCGATAAGGCCGGCTTAAGCGATCAACCCGCTGACCTGGAGAAACCGAACACCGGCCTTATTTGTGCTGCTCCGGCCAGTATTCGGCGCGCAAAATTCGTTTGTACAACTTTCCGGTGGGGTGCCGGGGCAGCTCCGTACGGAAGTCGACCGACCTCGGGCACTTGTAGTGGGCCAGCCGTTCCCGGCAGTACGCGATCAGCTCCGCCTCCAGCTCGGGCCCGGCCGAGGCGTGGTCGGCGGCCTCCACGACGGCCTTGACCTGTTCGCCCATCTCCTCGTCGGGCACCCCGAAGACGGCCACGTCGGCGACCTTCGGATGCACCGCCAGCAGGTTCTCCGCCTCCTGCGGATAGATGTTCACCCCGCCTGAGATGATCATGTACGAGCTCCGGTCGGTCAGGTAGAGGAACCCCTCCTCGTCGAGGTGGCCGATGTCCCCGAGCGTCGACCAGCCCCGGCCCTTCGGGTCGTGCGCGGCGGCGGTCTTGTCGGGGTCGCCGTGGTAGACGAAGGTCGGCCCGCCCGAGAGGTAGACGACGCCGGTCTCCCCCGTGCCCAGCTCCTCGCCCTGGGAGTCGAGGATGTGCGGCACGCCGAGCAGCGGCCGTCCGACGGTGCCCTTGTGGGTGAGCCAGTCGTGGGGGCCGGCGTAGATGAAGCCGTTGCCCTCGGTGCCCGCGTAGTACTCGTGGATGATCGGCCCCCACCACTCCATCATCGCCTCCTTGACCGGGATGGGGCAGGGGGCGGCGGCGTGGATGGCGTACGCGAGGGTGGACAGGTCGTACTTCGACCGGATCTCGGCCGGGAGCTTCAGGAACTTGATGAAGTGGGTCGGCACCCACTGGGAGTGGGTGACGCCGTATCTCTCGACGGCGGCGAGGGCCTGTTCGGGGTCGAAGCGGTCCATCACGACGACCGTCGCGCCGAAGCGCTGGAAGGTGAGCGAGTAGCGCAGCGGGGCGGCGTGGTAGAGCGGCGCGGGCGAGAGGTAGACGCTGTCGGCCGTGGCGGCGAACAGGAGGCCGATCAGGTTCATCAGCGGGCCGGGCACGTCGAGCGGCTGGCCGGTCCAGGTGGGCTTGACGCCCTTCGGCCGGCCGGTGGTGCCGGAGGAGTAGAGCATGTCCATGCCCTGCACCTCGTCGGCCACGGGGGTGACGGGCATGGGGGCGACCGCGGCCTCGTACGAGAGGAAGCCGGGGACCGTGCCGTCGAGCATGAGCCGGAGCGGCGGGCCGGTCACCGAGGCGGCCGTCTCGGCGCAGGCCGCCGAGCTGATGAACGCCTTCGCCCCGCAGTTCTCCACGATGTACGTCAGCTCGTCCGCCTGCAACCGCGAGCTGATCGCCGTGTAGAGCAGCCCGGAGCGGTGGGCCGCCCACGCGACCGCGAGGAAGAGGGGATGGTTCTCCAGCATGAACGCGATGTGGTCGCCGGGCCGCAGCCCGGCCTCGCGCAGCAGGTGAGCGAGGCGGTTGGACTCCTCGTCGAGTTCCCGGTAGGTGACCACCCGGCCGGAACCGGCCATGATCACAGCGGGTTTGTCAGGGCTCACTGCGGCGACGGCACCCGGATACATGACCGAACATTACTCGGTGATCGTCGGGCGGGAAAGGAAAACGGCCCGCGCCGGGAATGGCGCGGGCCGTTCAGTAGACCGCTCAGCCTACCGTTCTGGGGTGCCGATCAGACGGCTTCGTACACCGGCGACCAGGGGCCGAAGAAGCCCTTGGGGCTGAAGTGGCTGCCGCGGGAGACCTGGACGTCGATCGTGTTCACGTCGTGCGCGCTGAACCCGATCCAGTCACTGCCCTTGTCGCAGTTCTTGAACTTCTTGAAGTAGGTGTGGCCGTCGAGGTCCTCGATCTTGAAGACGGCCCAGGCGCACTTGAACTTCTTGTCGCCCCACCACTTGTGGTTCGTGAGTTCACCCTTGACCGAGATCTTGGTGTACTCCTCCCACTTCCAGGACCACTTCTTGTCCCACTTCCAGCCGACGATCTTGCACTTCTTCTCGCCGTGCTTCCACCAGCACTTCTTGATGGGCTTCTTGAACTTCTCCCAGTACCAGACCTTCTTCTTCTCGTGGTGGAGGACGTACTTGCCCTCCGCCTCGGCCTTGTGGTCGGCGGAGAAGTAGGGGCCCCAGTCTCCGACGTAGGGGGAGGCGCTGGCGGCCGTCGGCGCAGCTACGGCGCCGGTGATGAGAGCGGCCGCGACGCCGCCGCTCACCAGGAGCTTCTTGATGAATCGCACTTTCGGATTCCTCTCGGGACGAGGAGTTTGACAGGTAAAGGAATAAACCGTCCCGATAGCGGCTGAGTAGCGACTGACTTGAAGCTCGCTTTAAAGCGCAGGTCACACCCCGCGGATCAGGCTCAGCGCACGTTCCCGCAGCTCAGGAGTGGCGGTCGCAGGCGAGCCCGAAGTGAAGGGAGGGGCGGGGTCGTACTCGATGGCCAGTTGCACGGCCCTGGCGGTGTCCTCGTCGCGCAGGAGGGCGAGAAGGGTCAGCGCCATGTCGAGGCCGGCCGACACCCCGGCGGCGGTCACGACCTTCCCCTCGGTGACCACGCGCCCGGCGGCCGGGACCGCGCCGAAGGCGGCGAGCTGGTCGTGGAAGCCCCAGTGGGTGGTCGCGGGGAGGCCGGTCAGGATCCCGGCGTGGGCGAGCAGGAAGGCGCCGCTGCACACCGAGGTGGTCCACGTCGTGGTCCGGTGGGCGGCCCGGATCCACTCGATGAGGCGGTGGTCGCCGAGCGCGCCGACGGTGCCGGGGCCGCCCGGGACGAGGATTACGTCGGGGTCGGGCAGGTCGTCGTAGGCGGCGGTCGCGGTGATCGACAGGCTGTCCTGGTCGTCGACGACCGGCCCCGGCTCGCCCGCCACGAACGCGACGGTGACGCCGGGCGCGAAGGCCAGCACGGTGTAGGGGCCGACCGCGTCGAGGGCGGTGAAGCCGGGGTAGAGGGGGATGGCGATGCGCACTAGTGCTCCTTGTCTCGGAACCGGCGCCGGTAGTCGCCGGGGGAAACGCGCAGATGCCGTCGGAACACCCGGTAGAGGCTCCCGGACAGGCCGAGGCCGGTCCGCCGGGCGACGACGTCGAGGGGTTCGTCGGTGGTCTCCAGCAGCCGCCGGGCGGCGCCGGTGCGGGCGATCTCGACGTACCGGCCGGGGGGCATGCCGGTCTCGTCGGTGAACACGCGGGAGAAGTGGCGCTCGCTCAGGTTCATCCGGCGGGCCAGCGCCGGGACGCTGAGGTCCTCCTCCGGGTGCTCGTCGATCCAGGTCTGCAGCTCTTTCAGGGGCTCACTTCTCGGTACGGCCTGGATCGGCGCCGAGAACTGCGACTGCCCGCCCGGCCGGTGGAGGTAGACCACCAGCCCCCGCGCGACGTCGCGGGCGACGCGGTGGCCGTGGTCGTCGGCGACCATCGCCAGGGCCAGGTCGATCCCGGCGGTCACCCCGGCGGAGGTCCAGACGTCGCCGTGCCTGACGTAGATCGCGTCGGGGTCGGTCTCGACGGCGGGATAGCGCCGGGCCAGGTCACCGGCCGACAGCCAGTGGGTGGTGGCCCGCCCGCCGTCGAGCAGCCCGGCCTCGGCGAGCAGGAACGCCCCCGTGCAGACCGATCCGGTCCGCCTGGCCCCCGCCGCCAGCCGCCGCACCCCCGCCACCAGGCGGGGGTCGCGCAGGTGGTCATCGACGGTCGGCCCGCCGGCCACCAGCAGCGTGTCGATCGGCCCGGTGACCTCGTCGATCGGGGTCTCCACCAGCGTGGCCAGCCCGTTCGACGCCCGGACCGGCCCCGCCACGACCGAGGTCACCTCCAGCGTGTACGCCGCCCTCCGGCTGACCAGCCCGGCGGTGGCGAACACGTCGGCCGGACCGGCCAGATCGAGGTGCTGGAACCCTTCGGTGATGACGCAGACGACCCGCATGCCTCCATCCTGCGAGTCGCCGCCCGACGGCCGCAACGACACGAACCTTGCAGATCAGGACATGACGAAGGGGGCCTCCCCTGTCCCGGGAGACCCCCTTCGCGCTCGGAGGAGACTACGCGGCCGCCGACTGCCCCACCGTGGCCGGGGTCAGCGCGATCTCCAGGACCTCACGCACGTCGCTGACGGCGTGGACCTCGAGGTCGGCCAGCACCTCGGCCGGGACGTCGTCGAGATCCGGCTCGTTGCGGGCCGGGATCAGGACGGTCGTGATGCCCGCGCGGTGGGCGGCCAGCAGCTTCTGCTTGACGCCGCCGATCGGGAGGACCCGGCCGGTCAGCGACACCTCACCGGTCATCGCCACGTCGCCCCGCACCGGCCGCCCGCTGAGCAGCGAGGCCAGCGCGGTCGTCATGGTGACGCCGGCCGAGGGGCCGTCCTTCGGCACCGCGCCCGCCGGGACGTGGATGTGGACCTGGCGGTCCTTCAGCGACCCGACCGGCAGCTCCAGCTCCGCGCCGCGCGAGCGCAGGTAGGAGAGCGCGATCTGGGCCGACTCCTTCATCACGTCGCCGAGCTGACCGGTCAGGGTCACCCCGGTCGAGCCGGTCTCGGGGTCGGCCAGCGACGCCTCGACGTAGAGGACGTCACCGCCCGCGCCGGTCACCGCGAGGCCCGTGGAGACGCCGGGCACCGAGGTGCGCTGGCGCGACTCGGGCAGCGACGACTCGGGCACGTGGCGCGGCCGGCCGAGGTAGCCGACGAGGTCGTCGTCGGTGACGGTCAGCGGCAGGGCCTTGTCGCCCAGCGAGACCGCCGCGGCGACCTTGCGGAGCACCCGCGCGACCGCCCGCTCCAGGGAGCGCACGCCCGCCTCGCGGGTGTACTCGCCCGCCACGCGGCGCAGCGCCGCGTCGTCGATCGTGACCTCCTCGGGGGTCAGGCCCGCCTTCTCGAGCTGCCGGGGCAGCAGGTGGTCGCGGGCGATGACGACCTTCTCGTCCTCGGTGTAGCCGTCGAGGGTGACGACGTCCATGCGGTCGAGCAGCGGGCCGGGGATCTGCTCCAGGGCGTTGGCCGTGGCCAGGAACAGCACGTCGGACAGGTCGAGCTCGACCTCCAGGTAGTGGTCGCGGAAGGTGTGGTTCTGCGCCGGGTCGAGCACCTCCAGCAGGGCGGCGGTGGGGTCGCCCCGGTAGTCGGCGCCGACCTTGTCGACCTCGTCGAGCAGCACGACCGGGTTCATCGAGCCGGCCTCGCGGATCGCCCGGACGATGCGGCCGGGCAGCGCGCCGACGTAGGTGCGCCGGTGGCCGCGGATCTCCGCCTCGTCGCGGACGCCGCCGAGGGCGACCCGGACGAACTCGCGCCCCATGGCCCGCGCGACCGACTCGCCGAGCGAGGTCTTACCGACTCCGGGAGGGCCGGCCAGCGCGAGCACCGCGCCCGACCGCCGCCCGCCGACGACGCCGAGGCCCTGGTCGGCACGGCGCTTGCGGACCGCGAGGTATTCGATGATCCGGTCCTTCACGTCCTCCAGGCCGGTGTGGTCGGCGTCGAGGACGGCGCGGGCGCCGGCGATGTCGTAGGCGTCTTCGGTGCGGGTGTTCCACGGCAGGTCGAGGACGGTGTCGAGCCAGGTGCGGATCCAGCCGGTCTCGGGCGACTGGTCGGAGGTGCGCTCCAGCTTGTCGACCTCCTTGAGGGCCGCCTCGCGCACCTTCTCGGGCAGGTCGGCCGCCTCGACCCGGGCGCGGTAGTCCTCTTCCTCGGTCTCGGGGTCGCCGTTCAGCTCGGCCAGTTCCTTGCGGACCGCCGCGAGCTGCTGGCGGAGCAGGAACTCGCGCTGCTGCTTCTCCATGCCCTCCTGGACGTCCTTGCGGATCGTCTCGGCCACGTCGACCTCGGCCAGGTGGTCGCGGGCCCAGCCGACCAGCTTCTCCAGCCGCTCGCCCGCGTCGGGGGTCTCCAGGAGCAGCAGCTTCTGGGCGGTCGACAGCCAGGGCGCGTAGCCGGAGCTGTCGGCCAGCACCGAGGCGTCGTCGATGCCGTTGACCTGGTCGACGACCTGCCAGGCGCCGCGCTTCTGCAGAATCGTGGTGGTGAGCGCCTTGTACTCCTTCATCAGGGAGCTCACCTTGGCGTCGGGCTCTTCGGTGCTCTTCGGCACGATGGTGGCCTCAACCCACAGGGCCGCGCCGGGACCGGTCGTGCCGGTGCCCACGCGGGCGCGCGACACGCCCCGCACCACGGCGGCGGGCTCGCCTCCGGGCAGCCTGCCCACCTGCTCGACGACGGCGCTGACGCCGACCGCCCCGTAGTGCCCGTCGATGCGGGGAACCAGGAGGACGTGGGGCTTCTTGGCCCCGGTGGCCTGGGCGGCCTCGATGGCCGCGCGCACCTCGGAGTCGGACAGATCGAGGGGGACGACCATGCCGGGCAGGACGACCTCGTCGTCCAGGGGCAGGACGGGAAGGATCTCAGTCATGCGTGCTCCTCAGCCTTGAGTTATATGCGCTCAACTAAGGAGAGTCCCATGGTGTTCCCAAGCTTGCGTGAGTTCGCTGAGAGCGATCGTAATTCTGTAATCAGGTTTAACGACAACCTGTCATCAACCTGTTGACGATCGCGGCGAAGGTTTGTGACACTTCGTCATGAACGACACTCTGAGGAGCCTGCGATGGGTTTTGCCGAGGTCCTGCGGACCGCGACCTGGACCGACCACGAGTCCGCGGAGGACGACAGCTACCTGAAGAACCTGATGGCGGGCAGGCTTAGTCCCGAGGCCTACGGCGAGATGGTGGCCCAGCACTACTTCGCCTATGTGGCCCTCGACGGCGCGTCGAAGCGGCTGGCCGGCGACCCGGTCGCCGGGGCCTTCGTCTTCCCCGAGCTCTACCGGGAGGAGGCGCTCGTCCGCGACCTGCGGGCCATCTACGGCGACGACTGGGCCGCGCGGATCGCCCCCAGCAAGCCGACCCAGACGCTCGTCGCCCGGATCAACCAGGTTTCCGACTGGCCGGGCGGATATGTCGCCCACCACTACACTCGTTACCTCGGCGACCTGTCGGGCGGCCAGTTCATCCGGATGGAACTGCAGAAGATCTACGGCTACGGCAAGGGGGGCGGGGTGGACTTCTACCACTTCGACATCGGCAGCCTCCCCCGGTTCAAGGACGAATACCGGCGCCGCCTCGACGCCCTCGGCGAGAGCCTCGACGAGGCCGGGCGGCAGCGGATCATCCGGGAGACCCGGCTGGCCTACCAGCTGAACACCGAGGTGCTCGGCGACCTGGGCCGGGTGGCCACGGTGGCGGCCTGACGTGCCGCGCATCTCGGCCGCGACGATCGGCGAGCACCGCGCCCAGACCCAGGAGAAGATCCTTGAGGCGATCGCGCGGCTGGCCCGCAGGCAGGGCATCGACGCGATCTCGATGACCGAGCTGGCGGCCGAGGCGGGCATCACCCGGACCGTCCTCTACAACTACTTCCCCGACAAGACGGCGCTGCTGCTGGCCTTCACCGAGCGGGTCACGCACTACTTCGTCGAGAGCTACGCCCGCGACCTGCCCGCCGACGCCTCGCCGTCGGTCCGGCTGCGGGCCTTCGTCCGGCTCCAGCTCACCGGCCTGGTGGCCCATCCCCATCCGGGGGCCGCCGACCTGTCGGCCACTCTCGGGCCCGACGCCTACCAGCGGCTGGCCGCCCACGTCGCGCCGATGCAGGCGATCCTGCGGGAGATCATCCAGACCGGCGTCGATTCGGGCGAGTTCCGCACCTCCGACGTCGAGGCGGCCGCGCGGGCGGTGCTGGCGGTGCTGGGGTCCGAGCGCATCCCGCTGACCGAGGGCGGCCGGACCCCGGAGGAGGCCGAGGAGTTCGTCTCGGCCTTCTGCCTGCGCGCCCTCGGGACGGCCGACGCCTAGAGGGTCAGCGGCAGGCCTCCGTGATGAAGGCGGAAGTCTCCCTGGTCGGCCGCGAGGCGCAGCGTGCCGAGTTCGCGGGCGACGCGGTCGAACATGATCCGCGCTTCGAGGCGGCCCAGCGACGCGCCCAGGCAGAAGTGGATTCCGTGCCCGAAGGCGATGTGCCGCCGCACGTCGGAGCGGTGGACGTCGAACACGTCGGGATCGGCGAAGACCTCAGGGTCGCGGTTGGCGCCCCACAGTGACAGGGCCACCCGCTCGTGGGCCGGGATCACGCCCCCCGCCAGGTCGAGGTCGCGGAAGGCGAAGCGGGGCGGGACGATCTCGACCGGGCCGCGGAAGCGCAGCGTCTCCTCCACCACCGCATCCGCCAGCGACGGATCGTCGCGGAGATTCCGCCACTGCTCCGGGTGGGTGAGCAGCAGCCGGATCCCGTTGACGATGACGTCGACCGTGGTCTCCTGACCGGCGATCAGCAGCAGCTGGATCATCGCGACGAGCTCGTCGCGGTCGAGGGCGTCGCCGCCCGCCTCCAGGGCGACGAGCTCGGAGAGCAGGTCGTCGGCCGGGGCCCTCCGGCGGAGGGCGGCCAGGTCGTCGAGGTAGGCGGCGAACGCCAGCGTGGCCGAGCCGTCCCAGTCGGACGCCGACACGATCGTCGCCGACCAGGCGCGGAACATCGCCCGGTCGTCCTCGGGCACCCCGACGAGCTGCGCGATCACGTTGACCGGCAGCGGGTCGGCCAGGTCGGCCACGCCGTCGAAGCTGCCCAGCTCGCGTGCGCGGGCGACCAGCCGGTCGGCGACCTCCGCGATCCACGGCTCCAGCCGTGCCGTCATCCGGGCCGTGAACGCCCGGCCGACCAGCCCGCGCAGCCGGGTGTGGTCGGGCGGGTCGAGGGAGATGAGCTGGCGGGACGCGATCCTTTCGGCCTCCCCCTCCCCGTGCGAGAGCCCGGGGAGCTGGTGGCCGATCTCCGGGTGCCGCAGCCCTTCGAGGACGTCGGCGTGCCGGGCCACCACCCAGAACCGGTTCCCCGCCGGGTCGACCTGCGGGACGGGCCGGCCCGCGGCCCGCACGCGCGCGTAGAACGCGTGCGGGTCGCGGCGGGTCTCCGGCTCCCAGAGCTCCGAGAGCCCGAACTCGGTGATCATCCCGATGTGGCCGCGTACTGCTTGACGATCTCGGTGGTGACCTCGTCGCCGCCGATCGTGCCGGTCACGGAGACCGTCACCTCGCCCGAGGGCAGGGACGCGGCCCGGACCGGGAACTGCTGGAACGCCGACCTGCCCGGCGCGACGTCGCGGAACGTCTTCGTTCCGTAGGCGGTCTCGATCACGACGTCGACGGACGCGTCGTGGTCGTTCACCACGCGGACGGCCAGGTAGGCCGAGCCGGCGATGAACCGGGCCTCGGGGGTGACCGTGGCCGGGAGCTCCGCCTCGGGGGCGAGTTCGGCCCGCGCGCTGTCGGCGGCGGCCACGATCGCCTCCTTCTGCGCGGCGGTCAGCAGCCCCGCCGTCACGAACGCGTCGGCCGTGGCGCTGACCTTGGCCATGAACGCGGCGTGCGTCGCGAAGGGGGCGGCGTCCCAGAGCACGTCCAGGAAGGTCAGGCCGTCGGTGCCGGGCGAGACGATCCCGGTGACCGGCACGTCGTAATTCGGCAGGCCGTCGTTGCGCTTCACGTTGGGCACGCCCGAGTCGACGCCGCCGAAGACGATCGTCGGCTCGACCCGGCGGAAGTAGGCCGAGTGGGCCTGGGTGTCGCCGACGTACCAGGGGCGGAGGGTGAAGCCGCCCGTGGTGAACAGCGGGTCGCCCGCCGCGTTCACGCCGTTGGCCGTGACGGCCGCGCGGGAGTAGTCACCGTCGCGCTTGAGGTGGCGGTAGAGCGTCAGCTCGCGGTAGGCGCCGCCGCCGGGGTTGCCGAGGATCGGCATGAGCAGCGGGCCCCACATGATCGACTGGGTGTCGGGGCGGTCGACGGCGCGCTCGATCCGGATGCTGAACGGCATCGAGATCTCGATCGTGTCGCAGGTGTGCCAGGTCCGGCTCAGGGTGAGGTAGGTGCCCGGGACGGGGGTCTCCAGCAGCTGGAGGACGCCGTTGATCTTCACGGTGTAGCCGCTGACGGCCCACTTGGGCACCCGCAGCTTGACGTCGAGCTGTCCGCCGCCGGTGACGGTGAGCTTGGTTCCGGCCTGGCGCGGGAAGTCCGTCTCCTGGGTCAGGGTGAGGTTCTTCTCGGCCCAGGTCACCGTCGAGGGCACGAACTGGTTGACCCAGATGGCCGAGCCGTCGGCCGACTTGAAGTAGGCGGCCTCCTGGTACTTGGTGTGGATCTCCAGGCCGGTGCCGCCGCAGCAGGTGCCGGTGTTGCCGTACGACTTGCCGGCGCCCGGGGTCAGCGGCTGGAAGTAGGTGACCTGCGGGTTGGCCGTGCTCGTCGAGTCGGCCCGCGAACCGGCGAGCTGGTTGAACAGGGCCCGCTCGTAGTAGTCCATGTAGGCCGGGTCCTGCGTGTGGAAGAACAGGTTCCGGGCCAGCTTGGCCACGTTGTAGATCGAGCACGTCTCGGCGCCGCCCTGGGCGATCGCGTTGGCGACGTTGTCCCGGTTCTGGAACATCTCGATGTTGTTGTTGGAGCCCGGGTAGTTCCCGCCGAGGCCGCCGTGGGAGAACATGCGGTGCGGCACCAGCATGCCGAAGAAGTTCTTGGCGGCCGTCAGGTAGTCGTCGCCGCCGCCCTGCTCGAAGATCCTCATGTAGCCCGAGAAGCCGGGCACGTGCTGGTTGACGTGCAGGCGGGCCGGGCGCCTGCGGCCGTAGGCGAGCGGGTTGGTGACCGTGAGGATGTCGCGGTTCTCGACGGTCGCCCCGAAGAGCGACTCGCGGTTGTCGAAGAACTTCGCCGTCTCCAGGTGCTTGGGGTCGCCGGTGAGGGCGTGGATCTCGGCGAACACCTCGTTGGCCCCGCCGAGCTCGCCGGCGATGTAGGTGTCCCACATCAGGTTGAGGTTGTCGCGGGTGATCGGGCCCGCGTAGCCGGGGTGGTTCTTGTCGCCGGTGGTCAGGGCGTCGTGCGCCCAGTCGGCCATCTTCACGACGATGTCGCGGGCCTTGGTGTTGCCGGTCAGCGTGTACGCGTCCAGCAGCCCACGAATGATCTTGTGCTGGGTGTACCAGGGCGCCCACACGTTCGTGGCGGCGTTGCCGCCGTACTGGGCGTAGCGGGGCGGGCCGACGCGGATGACGGCGTCCTCCGGGATGGCGCCCAGGTAGCCGGCGTAGACGGGCTTCCAGAGCGGGCCGCCCGACTGCGGGACGGCGACGATGCCGGCGGGGCGGTTGTTGGGCGAGGAGTCGAGGGCGGAGGCGCCGTCGGTCTCGTCGAACCGGTACCAGGCGATGTTGCCGCCGCCCGTGGTGCCGGCGGCGGAGGTCTGGAGCGAGGTGATCTCGGCGGCGCTGAGGGCGCGGTCGAAGATGTGGAACTCGTCGATGCCCGCGTTGAGCATCGCGTCGCCGTAGGCGGAGCGGCCGATCCAGACGTTGCCCGGCACGCCGAGGCTGGTCGGGTTGAGCGTCATGGCGGGGTTGGTGCCGGCGACGGCGCCGTTGACGTACAGGGTGCCGACGGTGCCCGAGAGGGTGACGGCCAGGTGGACCCACTGGCCGGTCGGGATCGCGGTGGTGCCGTTGATCTGCTGTTCGCCGCCGCTGCCCGTGGTCGTGATGGCGAACCGGGGCGGGTTGCCGGTCACGCCGGCGCGGGCGGTGAGGAACATGTTGACCGCGGTGCTCTGGCCGAAGTCGAAGACCCGGCTCCAGTTCTGCGCGGCGGCGAGGTTGACCCAGGTCGCGATCGTGAAGTCGGTCAGCTGGGAGACCGCCTCCTGGGGCAGCTTGACGTGCTCGGCGTTGCTGCCGCCGTTGAGCTTCAGGGCGTTGCCGAACTTCCCGGCCACGCGGCCGATGGGAGGGGCCTCGGGCTCCTCGGGGTCTTCGGGGGCGGTCAATCGGGCGGTGATGGCGTCCTGGCAGGCGCCGAGCTCGTTCACCATCCAGTCGAGTTTGGTCTTGTAGACCGCCTCGCCCTGGTCGGCATAGGCCTGGGCCAGGGCGCTCAGGTAGTGACCGGCCCAGTGCCCGCTCAGCAGGCCGCCGTCCTCCCAGCCGCCGGGCGCGGTCACACCCGCGGGGTTCGGCCGGCCCGCCTGGTTGTTGAACAGGAAGAGGAAGCGGCGTTCGTCGAACGCCTGCAGGAACGCCTTCATCCGGTCGCGCTTCTCCTGCAGCAGCCCCGTCTTCAGGCTGATCTCGTGCAGCCAGAAGGGCCTGATCGGGGCGTTGCTCCCGGCGCCGACGTAGGGGATCCCGGCCAGGGACTCGGTGACGTTCGCGGTCGCGGCCTCCGCCCGGACGTTGGTGGCCGTCGCGGCTAAGGCCACCCCGATGGCCGACGTCCGCACGAAGGTGCGGCGGCTCATTCCTGACTTCTCGGATGCCGTCATGGCCTTCCCTTCACTTGCCGGAACGACCCTCGACTGTTAGCGCTAACACGATGGGAACACCGCTCAATCAAGGGGATTTCTCCTGGAATTGTTAGCGTTCACATCAAGAACGCACTAGATCGGGGTGTTCAACCGTTACCGAGGCGTTACGTAGGTGACCGTCCAGAAATACAGTGGAACCGCCACATTCCACGCGGCTAGCGTGGGCGGATGACCCCTCAGCTTGTCGCGCTCTCCATCGACGCGCACGACCCACCCGCGCTCGCCCGGTTCTGGGGCGAGTTCCTCGGCTGGAAGGCGGACGGCGACACCACGCTGCTGCCCACCGACGACACCGGCTTCCGCCTGCGGTTCCTGCCGACGCGCGAGCCGAAGACCCGGCAGAACCCCATGCACTTCGACCTCACCAGCGACACGTTCGACGAGCAGCAGGAGACCGTGGCCAGGGCGCTCGCCCTGGGCGCCCGGCACATCGACATCGGGCAGCTCCCCGAAGAGGAGCACGTCGTGCTCGCCGACCCCGAGGGGAACGAGTTCTGCGTCACCGAGGAGAGCAACACGTTCCTCGCCGAATGCGGGTTCATCGGGGCGCTCGCGTGCGACGGCTCCCAGGCGGTCGGCTACTTCTGGAGCGAGGCCCTGGGCTGGCCTCTGGTGTGGGACCAGAACGAGGAGACCGCGATCCGGTCGCCGCACGGCGGCCCGAAGATCACCTGGGGCGGTCCGCCGCTGCCGGTCAAGACCGGGAAGAACCGGCTGCACTTCGACCTCGCCCAGGTGGAGATCGACCGGCTGGTGGCCCTCGGGGCGACCCGGCTCGGCGCCGCCGAGGGCCGGGTGCTGATGGCCGATCCCGACGGCAACGAGTTCTGCGTGCTCGGCTGATCCCGATGGATCAGGACCACCACCACGCCCATCAGCACGGCGGTCAGGATCGTGGCCAGCACGACGAGGGTCATCTCGGTCCGGCTGACCTCCCACTGGAAGCGGCCCCGGGCCATGCCGTCGCAGGTGGCGTTGAGCCGGTCGATGCGGGCGGCGAAGGCGCGGTCGTGCTCACGGAGGTGGCGGGCCATCTCGGCCAGGACGCGCTCGTCATCCACCGGGGATCCCGTGCCGGGTGACGTGCGGATATTTCAGGTCGAACGCCGGCCGCTCCGATCTGATGGGCGGGATGCGGTGGAAGTTGTGCCGCGGCGGCGGGCATGAGGTCGCCCATTCGAGGCCGTTGCCGAACCCCCAGGGGTCGTCGACCTCGACCCTCGGCGCGTACTTCGCGGTGTACCAGACGTTGAACAGGAAGGGCAGCGTCGAGATGCCCAGGATGAGGGCGCCCACCGAGGAGACCATGTTCAGGGTGGTGAAGCCGTCGACGGCGCTGTAGTCGGCGTACCGTCTCGGCATGCCGGTGATGCCCAGCCAGTGCTGGACCAGGAACGTGGTGTGGAAGCCGATGAACAGCGGCCAGAAGTGCCAGCGGCCGAGCCGGAAGTCGAGCATGCGGCCGGTCCACTTGGGCCACCAGAAGTAGAAGCCGCCGAACATGGCGAACACGACCGTGCCGAACAGCACGTAGTGGAAGTGGGCCACCACGAAGTAGGAGTCGTGCGCCTGGAAGTCGAGCGGCGGGCTGGCCAGGATGACGCCGGTCAGGCCGCCGAACAGGAACGTCACCAGGAAGCCGATCGCGAACAGCATCGGCGGCTCGAACGACAGGTGGCCGCGCCACATCGTGCCGACCCAGTTGAAGAACTTCACCCCGGTCGGCACCGCGATCAGGAACGACATGAACGAGAAGAACGGCAGCAGCACCCGCCCCGTGGCGAACATGTGGTGCGCCCAGACCGTCACCGACAGGCCGGTGATCGAGATGGTCGCGCCGACCAGGCCGACATAGCCGAACAGCGGCTTGCGGCTGAACACCGGGATGATCTCGGTGACGATGCCGAAGAACGGCAGCGCGACGATGTAGACCTCGGGGTGGCCGAAGAACCAGAACAGGTGCTGCCACAACATCGCGCCGCCGACCTCGGCGTCGAAGACGTGCGCGCCCAGCCGCCGGTCGGCCTCCAGCACCAGCAGCGCCGCCGCCAGCACCGGGAACGCGATCAGCACCAGCACGCTGGTCAACAGGATGTTCCAGGTGAAGATCGGCATCCGGAACATGGTCATGCCGGGCGCCCGCATCGTGACGATCGTGGTGATGAAGTTGACCGCGCCCAGGATCGTGCCGAGTCCGGAGAGCACCAGGCCCATGATCCACAGGTCGCCGCCCATCTCCGGACTGTACGGCCCGGTCGACAGCGGCGTGTACCCCGTCCAGCCGAACGACGGGGCGCCCTCCGCGTTGAAGAGGCTCGCGGTCACCCCCAGGCCGCCGAACAGGAACAACCAGAAGCTGACCGCGTTCAGCCGGGGGAAGGCCACGTCGGGCGCGCCGATCTGGAGCGGCATGACGACGTTGGCGAACCCGGCGAACAGCGGGGTGGCGAACAGCAGCAGCATCAGCGTGCCGTGCAGCGTGAACAGCTGGTTGTACTGCTCGTTGGAGACGATCTGGAGGCCCGGGTGGGCCAGCTCCGCGCGGATGAGCAGCGCCATGATCCCGGCGATCACGAAGAAGCCGAAGGCGGAGATCAGGTACATGTACCCGATCACCTTGTGGTCGGTCGTGGTCAGCCACGACACGATGACCGCGCCCTTGCCCCGCTTCACCGGCGCGAGCGGAGAGGTGATCGGCTCTTCTTGGACGGC
Source organism: Herbidospora galbida (assembly GCF_005233835.1). Classification (GTDB taxonomy): domain Bacteria; phylum Actinomycetota; class Actinomycetes; order Streptosporangiales; family Streptosporangiaceae; genus Herbidospora; species Herbidospora galbida. Next base: position 17,818 of record NZ_SZQA01000072.1, read on the forward strand.
CATGGGCAGCGCACCTGTCTGTCATGCGGGAGAAACCCGTGTGTGGACGATGAACGGCACGCTGATCCGGCCGACGGGAAAATACCCGGCCGGGCCGCGCGAATAACTTGTCCGCCTTTTTGCCGTGCCCCGGACTTACCATTGACCGGGCGAATTCTCCGGCTTTCGACATGGCCGCCGATAATGCGGGGTACGCCGATGTGAATCGGCGATCCGAGTCATCGAGGAGCGTGGATGCTCGCCTTCTATGATCACGAGGAGTCGGAATTCTACGGGCTCTGCGTTGAGGAGCTCCTCAGCCGACGACCTGCGATAAGACGCGTGCACGAATTCGGCGCGGGGTCCGGCCGGGCCATGGTCAGCGCCATTCAGCGCATCGATTTCCAGGGCCGGATGCGCGGTTTCGAACTCGACGAGATCTCCGCCGCTTCCGCCCGCGAACTGATCCATCAGACCGGCCTGACCGGTCGTTACGAAGTGTGCCACGGTGATTTCTTCACCGGCCTCCACCCCGCCGAGAAACGGCGGTGCGTGGTCGCCAATCCGCCTTATCTGCCCCATCCGGAGGAGCGGCCGGCCTTTCCGCACCTGTCGGGCGGGCACACGGGCGCGGGCATCAGCAAGCGCATCCTGTCGGCCGGGTTCGACACCGTGCTCATGATGATCTCCTCGTACGCCGACCCCTGCTCCGTGCTGGCGCACGCCCGCGCGTGCGGGTACACGCTGACGAGCTGGATGGTGCTGCCCCTGCGGATGGGCGCGTTCTCCCGCCGGCCGCACGTCCGGAGCCGGATCGACGCCATGGCGCGGGCCGGCACCGCGTTCGTGGCCGGGGAGAGGTACCTGCTGGCAGGCGGGGTCTGGGACCGGGCCGGTTCCGGCTCCGGCGACCAGTCGGCGATGCTGTCGCGGGTGATGGCGCGGTTCGGGGCGGCCGACCGGCAGCCGGTCAGCTGACCGGCGGGAAGCGGACGGCGAGCTCCAGCCCGCCTCCCGGGTGGGGGCGGGCGACCGTGGTGGCCCCGTGGGCGCGGGCGATGGCGGCGACGATCGACAGGCCCAGGCCGGCGCCCTGCGTACGGGTCGTGCCGATGCGCCGGAACGGGGCGAACAGGTCGCCGAACCGCTCGGGCGGCACGTGGGGGCCGGTGTTCGCCACCCGCAGCACGCCCCCGGCGAGGGTGACCTCCGCGGTTCCGCCGGGCACGTTGTGGCGTACGGCGTTGCCCGCGAGGTTGGTGACCAGGCGGTGCAGCAGCGTCCGGTCGCCGAGGACCGTGCACGGCTCGGCCGTCACGGTCACGGTCACGTCGCCGTGGTCGAGTTCGGCCACGGCAAGCCGGACCACCTCCGACAGCTCCACCTCTTCGGGCGCTTCGAGCCCGTGCTCGGCCTGGGCGAGCACCAGCAGCGCGTCGATGAGCCGCTCGCTGCGCCGGTTGGCGGCCAGCAGCTTGCCCTTGATCGGGCCGACGTCGTCGGGCAGCCCGATCTCGATCGCGGCGCGCTGCACGGCCAGCGGCGTGCGCAGCTCGTGGGAGGCCGTGGCGATGAAGCGGCGCTGTCCCTCGACCGAGCGTTCCAGCCGGGCCAGCATCTCGTCGAAGGTGTCGGCCAGCTCGCGCAGTTCGTCGCGCGGACCGGCCAGCGCGATGCGCTCGTGCAGGTTCGACAGCGACAGGCGGCGGGCCGTCGCGGTGATGCGGTGCACCGGCCGCAGCATGCGCCCGGCGAAGAACCAGCCGACGGCGAGCGACACCAGGGCCATCACGAGGATGGCGACGCCGGTCACCTCCCACTGGTAGGTGACGACCTCCTCGACCAGGCCCCGCCCCGGCGCCGGCGGCGGCACGATCGGCCGGCCCAAGACGGGGGCGACCGGCGCCGGTGGGCGCGTCTCGACGCGGAGCCGGTGGTGCAGCGACACGTTGACGCTCACCAGCAGCACGGCGGCCGTCAGCAGGACGAGCGCGGTGTAGGTGAACGCGAGCCGCGTCCGGATTGTTTTCACGGCTTCATCACAGGGCGTACCCCGCTCCCGGCACGGTCCTGATGCACGGCGGGTCGCCCAGCTTGGCGCGCAACCGGCTGACGACGACCCGCACGACCGTGGTGAAGGGGTCGGCGTGCTCGTCCCAGGCCAGTTCCAGCAGGCGTTCGGTGCTGACGACGGCGCCCTCGGCGCGGAGCAGCGCCTCCAGGACGGCGAACTCCTTCAGCGACAGGTGCAGGTGCCGCCCGTCTCTGGACGCCTGCACGCGCCGGGTGTCGAGCTCGATCCCGTGGCGGGTCAGCACGGGCGGCACCGGTTCGCGGCTGCGCCGTCCGAGGGCCCGGACCCGGGCCACGAGTTCGGCGTAGTCGAAGGGCTTGGGCAGGTAGTCGTCGGCGCCCAGCCCCAGGCCGATGACCCGTTCGGGGACCGAGGCCGCCGCGGTCAGCATCAGGATGCGGGTGCGGCTGCCGCGTGCGGCCAGGTCGCGGCAGACGTCGTCGCCGTGCACCTCGGGGAGGTCGCGGTCGAGGACGACCACGTCGTAGTCGTGCACGGCGAGGCGTTCGGCCGCGGCGGCGCCGTCGTAGACGACGTCGACGGCCATCGCGTGCCGGCGCAGGCCCTCGCCGACGAGGTCGGCCAGGTCGCGTTCGTCCTCCACCACCAGAACTCGCATGCCCCCGTTCCTACCGGTTCGGGGGTTACAGCGGCGTCAACGATTCCCGTCACCGCCGCGCAACGCCCCGCCCGCCACATTCGGCGGCATGACCAAGCTTCTGGCCGCGGCGGCCTTCGCCGCCCTCCCGACCGTGCCCCTCGCCCCCGCCGCCCCGGCGGCCGCCGCGCCGCCGGCGTGCGCCCGCC
>NZ_SZQA01000073.1 GCF_005233835.1 Herbidospora galbida
GGCGGGCGTTAGCGTGGGCCATGAAGACCTCCGGGATGGTGATGACGGCAATCTCCACCACATCCGGAGGTCTTCCATTTGATCAAGCATCAGCTCCGGCGAGTCACCAACCTGATGGCCGAGTACAACTAGCACCAGCGGTATGAGAAACCCGAGCCCGAAGCAGGTGTCGCAGGGGATGCTTGTCCTGCGGCGGGACGGGGGGACGTGGGGAGCAGGCTTGGCGCGTGATCGGCTCGGCTTGGCCGAGGTGCTGGCAGCAGCGGAGGATGCCGCGCCGGTAGCCTCTCTGGACGTGGTGGCGCGCAATCTGCGTGACCGGTTCGGCGCGCGATACGTGTCATTCCTGTTCCTCGACGTCGTCGGCCGGCGCCTGTTGCGGGTCAACGAGGAGGCGGCTTCCGAACAGGAGCGCCGCGCCGAACAGGTCCCCCCGGCCGGCAGCACCGTCTATGACGACGTCCTGCGCACCCAGAAGCTGACACAGGCTCCCGTGGACGAGCACGGGCAGCGGGTCCTGGCCCCGGTGACCAACCGCGGTGACACCATCGGAGTCCTGGAGCTGTTCCTGACCCGGGTCACCCAGGACGTGCTGGAGCAGGTTGAAGAGGCCGCGCATGCGCTGGCGTACATCATCGTCACCGACCGGCGCTTCACCGACCTGTATCACTGGGGCAACCGCACCACCACGGTCAGCCTGGCGGCGGAGATCCAGCGCCAGCTGCTGCCCTCGGCCGCTTTCTGCGAGGCGGCGCAGTTCGCCGTCGCCGCGGCGTTGGTCCCGGCCTCCGACATCGCCGGTGACAGTTACGACTACAGCCTCGACCACGACACCCTGCACCTGTCCATCACCGACGCCATGGGCCACGACGTCAACGCCGCGCTCATGGCCACTTTGCTGGTCAACGCCTCACGCGGCGCCCGCCGAAGCGGAGCGGATCTCGCGGGGCAGGCGGGATCCACCAGGCCCTGCTGGATCACGGCCGGAGTACCTTCGCCACCGGCCAGTTGCTGCGCATCGCGCTGGACGGAACCGGCACCCAGTTCGTCAACGCCGGTCATCCCTGGCCGTTGCGGTTGCGCGGCGGCGTGGTCGAGGAACTGAGACCGGCCGTGGACTTTCCCTTCGGCTTCGCCGGGCAGGGCCCGCACCGGGTTCTGGACTGGCGCTCTGGTCCGGGCCGGTCCGAGCGGAGCGGCAGCGGGCGGGGCTTTCGCCCCTGACCGGGTGACCGATCACAGCGCCCGCCCGCTGAAGATCACCGGGCTCGATCGACTACTGGGCTCCGCCCGCCGCCCACAGTGGCGGGCGCCGTCACGGCCGGGCGGGTATCCTCGCCCTTCGTGCCTTCGATTCCGCAGCCCCTGGTGCCCGACGACGACGGGCGGGCCGACGCCGCGCTGGCCGAGACACTGGCCGGCTTCCAGACCGGGGCCGCCACCGTCGCCGACGTCCTGACCGCCCTCGGACCGGCCCGGCTGCTCGTGCCCGTCGTGGCGCTCCTCACCGAGGCCGAGGTCGGCGAAGACGGGCTCAAGCGGGAGAAGGAGAGCGAGATGGCTCTCCCCAAGCTCGTCGGGCAGGACGGCCGGATGGCCGTGCTCGCGTTCACCGGTGTCGAGGCGCTCGCCCGGTGGCGGGCCGACGCACGGCCCATCCAGGCATCCGCGTCGCAGGTCTGCAAGGCGGCCGTGCACGAGCAGGCCGCGGCCGTCGTCATCGACGTCGCGGGCCCGGCCCCGTTCGCGGTCGAAGGGTCCATGCTGCACGCCATGGCCGCCATCGAGGACGCCGCCGCGCGCCGGAACCTCGACGTCGACGTGCCGGGGGTGACGGTGGCCCGCTTCGAGGCCGCGCCGCCGAAGAAGAGCTGGTGGCGCCGTAAGGGATCTTCACAGTCGTGACGCGCCTGCCGAAGAAGAGGAACTGGTGGCGGCGCATGGGGTTTCCACACTCGTAACGCGTATCGGGACCGTGCGCGCCGTTGACCGGTTAGGGTCGGCCGCGTGTTGTCTTGGGGGCTGCTCGCGCTGCTCGGCGTGGTCGCGGGGCGTTACGCGCGCGAGCTCGCCGGAGGGTTCGTGCCCGAGCCCGACGACACGCGCAAAGAGGCGCTCGCGGCCTTACGCCACGCCGTCGGGGTCGTGCCGGTGCCGCGTCCGCCCTTCGTCGTCGAGGCGGTGACAGGGCTGCTGTTCGGGGTCCTCGCCTGGCGATACGCCCCGACGCCCGAGCTGGTCCCGGCGCTGCTGCTGGCGGCCTGGGCGGGGGTCGTCCTCACAATCACCGATCTGCGCACGTGGCGGCTGCCCGACGTCGTGACGCTGCCCGCCTACCCGGTGCTGCTGGTCGCGCTCGCCCCCACCGGGCGGCTGATGGTCGCCGCCGCCTGCGGGCTGGCCATGGCCGGGATCTATCTCGTCCTGTGGTTCGGGCGGCCGTCCGGGATCGGGTTCGGCGACGTGAAGCTGGCGGGGCTCGTCGGGCTCGTGGCCGGGGCGGTCGGCGTCGACGCCGCCGTCATCGCCGGAGTGGGCGGCCAGCTGCTCGGCGGGCTGTGGGCATTAGGGCTGCTTATCACCCGGAAAGGCACCCGGACCAGCGAGTTCCCCTTCGGTCCGGCTATGATCGCGGGCGCGCTGGCGGCACTGCTGGCGGGAGCTTAACCGCACATCTGAAAGACTTGGTCCCATGCTGCGCTGGTTGACCGCCGGGGAGTCCCACGGCCCCGAACTCATCGCGATCCTCGAGGGCCTGCCCGCCGGGGTGGAGATCACCACATCCGAGCTCGAGGAGGCCCTGCGCCGCCGGCGTCTCGGCTACGGGCGCGGCGCCCGCATGAAGTTCGAGCAAGACGAACTGACCATCTCGGGCGGCGTCCGCCACGGCCGCACACTCGGCTCGCCGGTCGCCATCCGCGTCGGCAACACCGAGTGGCCCAAGTGGGAGCAGGTGATGGCGGCCGACCCGGTCGACCCCGCCGTCCTCGAAGGGCTCGCCCGCAACGCGCCCCGGTCGCGGCCCCGCCCCGGCCACGCCGACCTCGCCGGCATGCAGAAATACGGCTTCGACGACGCCCGGCCCGTCCTCGACCGGGCCAGCGCCCGTGAGACGGCCGCCCGCGTGGCGCTCGGCCAGGTCGCCAAGAACTTCCTCAAGCAGGCCCTCGGCGTCGAGATCGTCAGCCACGTCGTGTCGATCGGGTCGGCCGTGACCCCGTCGGCCGAGCTGCCGACCCCCGCCGACCTGGCCCGCATCGACGACGACCCGGTCCGCTGCTTCGACCCCGAGGGCAGCGCCGCGATGGTCGCCGAGATCGACAAGGCCCACAAAGAGGGCGACACCCTCGGCGGCGTCGTCGAGGTCGTCGCCTACGGCCTGCCGCCGGGCCTGGGCAGCTACACCCACTGGGACCGCCGCCTCGACGCCCGGCTCGCCGCCGCCCTCATGGGCATCCAGGCGATCAAGGGCGTCGGCGTCGGCGACGGCTTCGAGACCGCCCGCCGTCCCGGGTCGCGCGCCCACGACGAGATCGAGAACACCGAGAACGGCGTCCGGCGCATCACCAACCGGGCCGGCGGCGTCGAGGGCGGCATGACCAACGGCGAGCCGCTGCGGGTCAGCGCCGCCATGAAGCCGATCTCGACCGTGCCGAGGGCGCTGGCCACCATCGACGTGGTCACCGGCGAGGCCGCCAAGGCCCACCACGAGCGCTCCGACGTGTGCGCCGTGCCGGCCGCCGCGATCGTCGCCGAGGCCATGGTCGCGCTGGTGCTGGCCGACGCCGCCGCCGAGAAGTTCGGCGGCGACTCCGTCGAGGAGGTGGCCCGCAACGTCTCCGGCTACCTGTCCTCGCTGATCATCAAGTAGGGGGAGCGTGCATGCCTGTCGTGGTGCTGATCGGCCCGCCGGGGTCCGGCAAGTCGACCACCGGTGAGTTCCTGGCCGAACGCCTCGGCGTCGGCTTCCGTGACACCGACGCCGACGTCGAGCAGGTCGCGGGCAAGCCGATCGGCGACATCTTCGTCGAAGACGGCGAAGAGGCGTTCCGCGCGCTCGAAGCGGCGGCGGTCGCCAAGGCGCTGGCCGAGCACGAGGGCGTGCTGGCCCTCGGCGGGGGCTCGATCCTCGACGCCGCGACCCGCGAGCTGCTGGCCGGCCACACCGTGGTCTACCTGAAGGTCGGCCTCGACCAGGCGGTCAAGCGCGTCGGCCTGGCCTCGGCCCGCCCGCTGCTGGTCCTCAACCCCCGCAGCCAGCTGCGCAAGCTGATGGAAGAACGCCGTCCCCTGTACGAGGGCCTCGCGGTCCTCACCGTCGCCACCGACGACCTGGAGGCCGACGTGGTGGCCGACCAGATCAAGGCCGAGCTCCAGCCGGAGGCCGAGTGACCGTCACCCGCATCCCCGTCTTCGGCGACAGCCCCTACGACGTCGTCGTCGGCACCGGCATCCTCGGCGAGCTGCCCGGCCTGGTGGGCGACAAGGCCCGCACGGTCGCCGTCATCCACCCGGTCACCCTGCCCGAGCTCGCGGGGCCGGTGACGGGCGTCCTGGAGAAGGCCGGATACGACGTGCTGGCCATCCCGGTGCCCGACGCCGAGGCGGCCAAAGACGTCCACGTGCTCTCGTCGCTGTGGTCGGCGTTCGGGCGGCACGGCATGACCCGGACCGACGTCGTGGTCGGCGTCGGCGGCGGGGCCACCACCGACCTGGCCGGGTTCGCGGCCGCCACGTGGCTGCGCGGGGTGCGGGTCGTCCAGGTCCCCACGACGCTGCTGGCCATGGTCGACGCCGCCGTCGGCGGCAAGACCGGCATCAACACCCCCGAGGGCAAGAACCTCGTCGGGTCGTTCCACCCCCCGGCGGGCGTGCTGTGCGACCTCGCGACGCTGGTCGGCGTGCCGCGCGACGACTACGTCGCCGGGCTGGCCGAGACGATCAAGGGCGGGTTCATCGCCGATCCCGAGATCCTCCGGCTGGTCGAGGCCGACCCCGACGCCGCCCGCCACCCCGAGGGCGTCCACACCCGCGAGCTGATCGAGCGCAAGATCCAGGTCAAGGCCGACGTCGTCGGCGCCGACCTGAAAGAGAGCGGGCTGCGCGAGATCCTCAACTACGGCCACACCCTGGCCCACGCCATCGAGCGGGTCGAGAACTACACCATCCGCCACGGCGAGGCGGTGGCCATCGGCCTCGTCTACGCCGCCGAACTCGGCCGTCTGGCCGGGCGGGCCGACCTGGTGGCGCGCACCCGTTCGATTCTGACCTCGGTCGGTCTGCCCACGGTTTACCGTGACGACGCCTGGCCCCGGTTGCGTGAGCACATGAAGATCGACAAGAAGGCCCGGGGGGCCAAGCTCCGGTTCGTCGTGCTCGACGGGCTGGCCGAGCCGTCCCGGCTCGAAGATCCGTCCGAGGAGTTGCTGGAGGCCGCCTACCGGGCGGTGAGCGGAGGCCCCCATGCGTGACGTCCTGGTGCTGAACGGCCCCAACCTGGGCCGCCTGGGCACCCGCGAACCCGACGTCTACGGCGCCACCACGTTCAAGGACCTGGTGGAGATCTGCGAGACCGCCGGTCGCGAGCTGGGCCTGTCGGTCGAGGTCAGGCAGACCGACGACGAGGCCGAGATGGTCGGCTGGATCCACGGCGCGGCCGACTCCCGCACCCCGGTGATCCTCAACCCGGCGGCGTTCACCCACTACAGCTACGCGCTGCGCGACGCGCTCGCCCAGCGCACCGCGCCGCTGATCGAGGTGCACATCTCCAACCCGGCCGCCCGGGAGGAGTTCCGCCACACCTCGGTCGTGGCGGCCGTCGCCAACGGCACGATCGCCGGTTTCGGCGTGCAGTCCTATGTTCTGGCCTTGCGAGCCATCGCGGAGATGTGAGATGTACGGGTCGTTCGTCGCCCTCGGCGACAGTTTCACCGAGGGCCTCAACGACCCGGGCGTGAACGGTTCCTATCGTGGCTGGGCCGACCGGGTCGCCGAGACCCTGGCCGCCCAGAACCCCTCTTTCACGTACGCCAACCTCGCGGTCCGCGGCCGCCTGCTCGGCCAGGTGGTGGCCGAACAGGTGCCGAGGGCGATCGAGATGCGTCCCGACCTGGTCAGCTTCTGCGCCGGCGGCAACGACCTGCTGCGCCCCGGCAGCGACCCCGACAAGATGGCCAAGACCTTCGCCGGGGCGGTCAGGTCGCTGCGCGAGACCGGCGCCGACGTGGTGGTCTTCACCGGCGTCGACCCGCGCGACACCCCGATCATGCGCCGCGCCCGGGGCACGTTCGCGACCTTCTACCTGCACGTCCGTTCGATCGCCGACCTCTACGGCTGCCGCCTGGTCGACCAGTGGTCGATGCAGGGCCTGCGCGACTGGCGGGCCTGGAGCGACGACCGGTTGCACATGAACGAGCACGGACACCGCCTGGTCGCGGCCAAGGTGCTCGACGTGCTGGGCGTACCGGGGCAGGAATGGCGGTTCAGCTGGCCGCCCCGCGACAAGGTCGACCCCCGGGTGAAGCGCCGGGAGGACGCCGAGTGGCTGCGCGAACACCTGGCCCCGTGGGTGCTGCGCCGCCTGCGCGGCAGGTCGTCGGGAGACAACGTGACGCCAAAACGTCCAGATTTGTCACCTTTCGACTAATTTGAAGCGCGCTTGAGGTGCACTGTCCGCTTTCCGGGGAGGGGAATTCCGGAAGGGGGACAGTGATGAAGGCAAGTCAGGGGAAACTCGCCGTGGGCATCGCCCTCGGCTATTACTTCGGCCGCAACCACAAACTCGCGCTCGCGACCGCCGTCGCCGTGGGAGGTCTCGCCGGAGCGCTCCGGCCCAAGAGCCTGCTGGGGAAGGGCCTCAAGAGCCTCGGCTCGCCCGAACTGGAAGAGCTCGCCGGGAAGCTGCAGACCGACCTCATGGAGGCCGGCCGCGCCGCCGCCACCGCGGCGACCACCGGCCCGATCAACCAGCTGAGCGACCGCATCCACGACAAGGCGGAACGGCTGCGCAGCCCGCTCGGCACCAAGACCGCCGAGAAGGCCGACACGAAGACCTCCGAGAAGACCTCCACTGAGGAGGACGCATGACGGACACCAAGACGGCATCGCCCCTCGGCAGACTCGGCAAGGAAGTCGGCGGCATGCTCGGCGCGGCCGGCAAGCGCGGCGTCCACAAGCTCACCGGCAAGGTGACCGGCACGCTCAAGGGCAAAGTCGGCGACCTCACCGACCGCCTGACGAACTACGCCACCGGGGAGACGGGCGGCCTGGCGGGCCTGGGCCTGGGCGGCTCGAAGGAGTCCAAGTCCAAGGGCGAGGGCGAACAGGGCGAGGAGAAGAAGGAAGGCATCTTCAAGCGCATCGGGCACGGCATCAAGGGCGTCTCCGAGATCTTCAAGGCCATCACCGGAAAGGGCGGCAAGGGCAAGGGCGGCCGGAAGGTCGTCAACATCGTCGAGGCGATCGACATCGGCGCGCCCCTGCGGACCGTCTACGACCAGTGGACCCAGTTCGAGGAGTTCCCGTCCTTCATGAAGAAGGTCGAGAGCGTCCGCCAGGACGAAGACCAGAAGATGACGTGGAAGGCCCAGGTCTTCTGGTCGCACCGCACCTGGCAGGCCGACATCATCGACCAGGTCCCCGACGACCACATCATCTGGCGCTCCCACGGCGCCAAGGGCCACGTCGACGGCGCCGTGTCCTTCAGCGGCCTGGCCCCCAACATGACCCGGATGCTGGTCACGCTGGAATACCACCCGCAGGGCCTGTTCGAGAAGACCGGCAACATCTGGCGTGCCCAGGGCCGCCGCGCCCGGCTGGAACTGAAGCACTTCCGCCGGTACGTCATGAACCAGACCCTCCTCAAGCCGCCCGACGATCTCCAGGGCTGGCGGGGCGAGATCCACGACGGCGAGGTCGTCGAAGGGTCGAGGGAACGGAACCAGGAGAAGGACGAGCAGGAGCGGCGGGAAAGGGAGGCCGAGCAGGCCGACCAGACCGAACAGGCGACCGAGTCACCCGAAGCGCCCCCGCCCGGCTCGGGCGAGGAACCCGAGGCGCCGGAGGAGGGCGAAGAGTCCGCCGAGCCCGAAGAAGAGACCGAAGAGACCGCCCGGGAAGACGGCGAAGAGGAAGAGAGAGTCCCCGAGGGCCAGGTGAGCGCTCGTGGCTGACGAGGACCCGGACGTCTACCTCGACGTACCGAACCTCAGCGTCGACGAGATCACCCTGCGGGTCGCCGACCTCAAGGCCCGGGTCAGCGTCAGCGCCGAGGTCCTGGACCTGCTCAAACTCAACGTCGGGGCGGACGTGTCCCTGGGCGAGGTCGACCTGTCCATCAAGGGCGTCCAGGCCCAGGCCCTGCTCAAGGTACGCCTGGACAACGTCGCCAGAATCGTCGGCGACGTCCTGCAGACCCTCGACCACAACCCGCAGATCCTCGAACACCTGACCCGGGGCCTGGGCAACGCGACCGAACAGATCGGCGCCGGCGCCGGCCAGGCCGTCGGCGAGATCGGCAAGGGCGCGAGCAGCGCCGTCAGCGACGTCGGCTCAGGGGCAGGCGACGCGGTCCGCGACGTGGGCTCGGGTGCGGGCCACGCGGTCAGCGATGTCGGCGCGGGCGCCGGTCATGCGGTCGGTGAGGTCGGTGAGGGTGCCGGTGAGGCGGTCGGCGATGTCGGCAAGGGCGCTGGTCATGCGGTCGGTGAGGTCGGTGAGGGTGCCGGTGAGGCGGTCGGCGATGTCGGCAAGGGCGCGGGTCACGCGGTCGGCGAGGTCGGCGAAGGTGCCGGTAATGCGGCCAGCGAAGTCGGCGAAGGCGCGGGCGAGGCGGTCGGCGATGTGGGCGCGGGTGCTGGTAAGGCAGCCGAATCAGTCGGCGAGGGCGCCGGTGAGGCGGGCGAATCAGTTGGCGCAGGCACGGGTCGCGCTGTGAGCGACGTCGGCGAAGGCGCCGGTAAGGCGACCGAAGAGGCGGGAGCGGGAGCCGGCCAAAGCGCCGGGGAGACCGTGGGCCAGGTGAGCGACAGTGCTGGTCAGGCCGTCGGCGGCGCGGGTGAAGGCGCTGGGCGGCCAGGCGAACAGGCTTCCCGCGGTAGCGCCGAAGGCGCTCAGGCCGCTCAGACGCGTGATGCCGGTTCGGGGCAGGCCGATCAGGTGGCCGACGAGCGGCCTGGAGCAAGTCGGGCCGATCAGGCCTCCGGCGAGGCTGGTGACGAGGACGACGTGCTCACCGGCACTGTGGTCGAGGACCGACGGCGATCTGGAGCCAGAGCTGATCAAGGCCAGGGTTCCCAGGAAGAGAGCGTTTCCCGATCTCCGACGGAGGAGGCGCCTGAGGCAGATTCCGGCATTGGCGAAGAGGCGGCTGACGCGCAAGCCGGGTCGGCTCTCGGCAACGGCGCGGGCGGAGTGAGTCGGCAGACCGACTCCCCGACCGAAGACGGGCAGCCTGAGGAGCACCGGCCAGAAGAGGCGGAAGAAGGACCGGCCAAGCACCTGGACGGAGAAGCAGTCCGGGCTGAGGAGCCGCAAACAGGCGGCCGGGCGGAAAAGCCGGGCGCAGAAGGCCGTGCGGGAGAGCCGGCAGATGAACCCGGCGCTGAGGAGCCAACCTCTGACGATCGGCGCGACGAGACGGACGCCGAACGTCGGACCGACGACACGGCTGGAGAACTCCGCACCAGAGGCGAGAGCCCGGCCGAGAAGTCACCCGCAGAAGGCACTCCCGAAGACGAGGGAGAGGTGGTCAGCGCGGCGGAGTCCAAAAGCGGAGGCGAGGCGGAGAATCCAAGCGCAGAAGGCCGACCTGCGCCGACAAAAGCAGAAGGTCCAACCAAAGGGCAGGAAGGCGGAGGCCAGGCAGGCGAGCCAAGAGGACAAGGCCTGGCTGAGACACCGCGATCAGGAGGCCCGGCTGCAGAGACGACTGATGAAGGCCAGACCGAGGGGCTGAAGGCCGAGGGCCAAGCCGGGAAGCCGGAGGGAGAAGGTCAGCCCGGGCCGAAGACCAAGGATCACGCCCAAGAGAAGGCCGAGCACTGGCGTCGAGAACGCCCCGACCGGGCCAACCAGACACTCGGCGGCGCGTTGAAGGAGCTCCGCCATGCCGCGTTGCTCGCCGGCATGCGGCGCCTCGGCAAGCTGGGGAGGCCCCCGTGAGCGGCCGTCCAAGCGACGAAGACATCGCCCGGGCCGACATCGTGATGGCCGCCGAGGTCGAGGCCGACGACCTTGAGGTCAAGGTCGCGCCCGATCATCAGGTCGAGTTCCACGGCGACGACCAAGCGGCGTCCGGCACCAACCGGGAGAATCTGCCCGAAAGTGTCACCGACGGTGCGCGATATCGTTCCGTCCGGATCAGCTATGCGCTGCAGGCCCGCGCCGCGCGGGTGAATCCCACGTGATCGGGAGAGCGCTTTCTCTTACAGTCGACTGATGAAGCTCTCCGACATCCGGATCTATCCCGTCAAGTCGGTGACCGGTATCCGGCTCGACCGTGCCCAGGTCCTCCCGTGGGGTCTCGAAGGCGACCGCCGGTGGGCCGTCGTCGACGACAAGGGGGACGGCTACTGGTCAGGTGAGAATCCCGAGTATCTCGCCGTCCGGGCCGTCAACACCCCGGAGGGCGGGCTGATCCTCAACGCCCCGGGGCTCGACGAGCTCAGGGTGCCGCCCGCCGACGGGCCGCTTGTGCCCGTCTACTTCCACGGGCTCGACGAGGCCATGCTCGCGCACGACGACGCCCATGAATGGTTCACCCGTCTTCTGGGCAAACCGGCCAGACTCGTGTACCTCGACGACCCCAACCGGCGGCACATCGTCGACTACCACGGCGGGCTGCCCGGCGAGGTCGTCAGTTTCGCCTGGGACGCCCCGCTGCTGCTCGTCACCCGCGACTCGCTGACCCGCCTCGACGACTGGATCGCCGAGGGCGCCATCGAGCGGCAGGAGGAGGCTCCCCGGCCGCTCGACGTCGCGCGGTTCCGGCCGAGCGTGGTCGTCGAGGGGTTCGAGCCGTTCGAGGAGGACACCTGGACGTCGGTCCGCATCGGCGACGTCGACTTCCGCGTGTCCGAACTGTGCGACCGCTGCTTCGTCACCCTCTGGGACCCCGACACCCGGGAGCGCGGCAAGGAACCCCTGCGCACTCTGGCCAAACACCGCAGGTGGGACGGCAAGACCTGGTTCGGCATCCGACTGGTCCCGAGGAACCTCGGCGAGCTCGCGGTCGGCGACCCGGTGGTGCCGGTCGTCAGGACGTGAGCCGCTTCAGCGCCGCCCGGACCACCGCGGGGTCGGTCGTCCGCCAGTAGGGCGGCAGCGAGTTCAGCAGGAAGCCGCTGTAACGCGCTGTCGCCAGGCGGGGGTCGAGGACGGCGATGACGCCCCGGTCGTCCATCGAGCGCAGCAGCCGGCCGGCGCCCTGGGCGAGCAATAGCGCGGCGTGGGTGGCCGCGACCGACATGAAGCCGTTGCCGCCCTTGGCCGCCACGTGGCGCTGCCGTGAGGAGGTCAGCGGGTCGTCGGGGCGGGGGAACGGGATGCGGTCGATGATGACGCAGGTCAGCGACGGGCCGGGCACGTCGACGCCCTGCCACAGCGACAGGGTGCCGAACAGGCAGGTCTCGGGGTCGGCGGCGAACTGCTTCACCAGCAGCGACGTCGAGTCGTCGCCCTGGCACAGCAGCGGCACCGACAGCCGGTCGCGCAGCGCCTCGGTCGCCGCCTTGGCGGCGCGCATCGAGGAGAACAGGCCGAGGGTGCGGCCGCCGGCGGCTTCGACGAGTTCGACCATCTCCTGGATGTAGGCGTCGGGCAGGCCGTCGCGACCGGGCTGGGGGAGGTGCTTGGCGACGTACAGGATGCCGGCGCGGGCGTGGTCGAACGGCGAGCCGACGTCGAGGCCGCTCCAGTCGTCGTTCTTGCCCAGGCCCCACTGGGCCGCCATGCCGTCGAAGGTGCCGCCGAGCGCCAGCGTGGCCGAGGTCAGCACGACGGTCCGGTCGCCGAAGAGCTTGTCGCGGAGCATGCCGCCCACCGACAGGGGCGCGACCCGCAGGGTCGGGGGGACCCGGCCGGAACCCTCCTCCAGCCACACCACCTCGGCCCGGTCGACCTCGGACTCGGCGCCGAACGCGTCGAGCATCCGCTGCGCGGTGTCGTGGACCTCGTCGAGCGCGGTGAAGGCCGCCTTCTTCGCGCCGGCGCCCTCGGGGTCGTCTTTGTCGGCGTTGCGGGAGCCCAGGGCGGTGATGCAGGCGAAGGCGGCGTCGCGCAGGAGCGCCAGGGTCAGCCCCAGTGACTGCGGCAGGTCGTCGACGCGGCCGGCGGGCGCGGCGGCGAGGAGGGAGCCGAGGTCTTCGGCCGCCTCCTGGAGCCGGTCGGCGAGGCCCTGCTCGATGAGCCGGCCGGCGCGGCGGGCGGCCAAGCCGGCCGTGGACTCGGACAGCTCGTCGGTGACCACCGACGTGACGCGGTCGACCAGCTCGTGGGCCTCGTCGACGACCACGACGTCGTGTTCGGGGAGGACCTGGAAGTCTTCCATCGCGTCGATGGCGAGCAGCGCGTGGTTGGTCACCACCACGTCGGACATGCCGGCCCGCTCACGGGCCAGCTCGGCGAAGCACTCGGCGCCGCTGGGGCAGCGCTGGGCGCCCAGGCACTCGCGCGCCGACACCGAGAACTGACGCCAGGCGATCTCGCTCACGCCCGGCACGAGCTCGTCGCGGTCGCCGGTCTCGGTCTCCTCGGCCCATTCCTGGATGCGCTGGACCATGCGGCCCGTGGCGCTCACTTCACGGGGATCGAAAAGCTGATCCTGTTCGTCTTCGGGCATGCCGACAGTTGACTTGTATCGGCACAGATAGTTGCGACGGCCCTTAAGAATGGCGAATTCCGGACGATGCGGGAGTTCTTTTTCGAGGGCGTCGGCGAGCCTCGGAAGATCGCGGTCGACGAGCTGGCGCTGCAGCGCGATGGTCGCCGTGGAGACGACGACGGCGCTGTCGGAGATCGCCGCGTGGCGGATCGCGGGCACCAGATAGGCCAGTGACTTCCCGGTGCCGGTGCCCGCCTGAACTGCGAGATGGTCGCGCTTGTCGAGCGCCTTCTGGACCGCCGTGGCCATCGTGACCTGCCCGGGTCTCTCGGCGCCGCCGAGCTCCCTGACGGCGATCGTGAGCAGCTCTTCTACGGTTGGCAGGTCGGATTTCGGCACCCCGAAAGGCTAGCGCCCGCCACCGACAAGAGCGTGCTGTTATCGGACCGTGACCGCCGGACCACATCCCGGAGTTCGGGGGTGCGAAGGGGAGTTCCCGTGGCACACTGGCCACACGGGGCGCTGGGTCAAAGACGATCTACCTCGGGCAAAACGGGGAAACCCGACCAAGCGAGACGCGGACGGCCGAAGGCCGGCCGTGGCTCGCGCTGGGGATCTGCCGCAATATGCCTGAGACGGGCGTTTCTGCAGGGTTTCATGAGGTCGAGTGGACGGATAAGGGCAGGTAAAGGCACTATGTCTGTCATGTCGGAAGTCGTCCCGCTGCCATCCTTCGGCGAGGTTTTCTTTGACGCCCGAGGTCAGGACCGCGTTCTGCGGGTGACCTGGCACGAGGGGACCCTCGTCCTCAGTCTGTGGCGGGGCGAGATGTGCACCGCCAGTTTCCGCATGCCCATGGACGACGTCGGCCGCCTCCTGGAGACCCTCCAGGTCGGCTACGCCGAGGCCACCGGGCACGCGCCGGGCGGTCCCGACCAGCCGGGCACGGGCCCCTTCCCGGCGCCCGACCTGGCCGACTATCCGGGTGAATATCCCGGCACGGGGCAGTACTCGCGTCCGCCCGCCCCCGAGCAGCAGCCCATGCCGCAGCAGCAGCCGTTCCCGCCCTTCCCGCAGGAACAGCAGCCCATGCCGGTCGGCTATGACCCCAACCCCTATCCCGAGGCCACCCCCGCCTACGGCCAGCCCGCGCCGGCCGCCCCGGCCGCGCTGGGCCCCAACGACGTGCTGGTCGCCCGGGGCGCCCCCACGCGCGACCGCCTCGTCGCCGTCGACCAGCAGGCCCCGCCGCGTGAGCGGCCGCGCCGCCAGGCCCCGCCGCCCGACTTCCCGCCGTTCGACGGACAGGTCCCGGCCGAGCCGGTCTACCAGTTCCCGTCACCGATCCCGGGCCGTCCGGCCTACCAGTTCGACCCCGAGCCCGAGGCCGAGGCGGCCCAGCACCACCAGCAGCCCTTCCCCGGCGACGTCTACCAGGCCGACGCGACGGTCTACCAGACCGGCAGCTACCAGCCGCCGCAGGTCCAGCAGCCGCCGATGCCGCCGCAGATGCCCCCGCAGCAGCAGATGCCGCCCCAGCAGCCCTACCAGCAGTTCCCGCCGGAGCCGCAGCGCCCCCATCTGGTCCAGGCGCCCCCGCCGTTCCCGCCGGAGCCGTTCGCCCAGGGCGATCCCCAGGCCTACCCGCAGGGCTACGCCCAGGGCGCCGTCTACTCGACCGACCCCTCGTTCCAGGTCCCGCCGGGGCAGCAGCAGTATCCGCCGCAGCAGTACGCCGACCCCCGCTACCAGCAGCAGCCGCCGCCGCCGCAGCAGGGCGTCGACCCCAACGACCCGCTGGGCCTCGGCGGCCCGGTCTCGCGGCCCTACGTGGAGGGGCAGCCGCCCATGTACTCCACGGGTGAGCGGGTCCGTCCCGAGGGCGCCGACGAGAGGCGTGACTGGAGCTAGTCGTTAGGGGACATACGATGACCGCTTGATGGAAGCGATCACCGTACTCCAGTTGCTGGCCCTCCCCGCCGGGGCGCTCGCGGTCTCCGCGCTGGCCCGGCGGATGGACTGGAATGTCCCACTGCTTCTCGTGCTGGCCGGGTTGATCGCGTCGATCATCCCGTTCGTGCCGGAATACGAACTGAGCCCGGAGATCGTGCTCTTCGTGTTCCTCCCCCCGCTCCTCTACTCCGCCGCCCTCGACAGCTCCTACCTGCGGCTCCGCGACGTGAAGCGGCCGGTCATGCTGCTGTCGATCGGGCTCGTGCTGTTCTCCACCGCCGTGGTCGCCACGGTGACCTATCTGCTGGTGCCCGAGCTGACCATCCCGGCGGCGATCGCCTTCGGCGCGATCGTGGCGCCGCCCGACGCCGTGGCGGCCGTGGCCGTCGGACGCAAGCTGGGCCTGCCCCGCCGGGTCATGACCGTGCTGATCGGCGAGAGCCTGTTCAACGACGCGACCGCGCTGACCGCCTACCGGGTCGCGATCGGGGTGATCGCGGGCGGCGGGGTGAGCTTCCTCGCGGCGGGCGGGCAGTTCCTGTTCGCCGCGGGCGTCGGCCTGGCCATCGGCCTGGCCATCGCCTACGTCGCGGGCCACATCCTGACCCGGATCTCCGACGCCCTGGTGGCCAACTCGATCTCGCTGCTGGTGCCCTGGGGCGCCTATCTGGCGGCGGAGGTCGTGCACGCCTCGGGCGTGATCTCCGTGGTCGTGGTGGGCATCTACCTCGGCCACCAGATGAGCCGCACCTCCTACGGGACCCGGCTGCTGTCGGCCGCCGTGTGGCAGGTGATGGACTTCCTGCTGGAGGGCATCGTCTTCGCCCTGATCGGGCTGCAGCTGCTGCCGCTGATCGCCGGGCTGGAGGGCTACGACCCCGCCACGGTCGCCATGTACGCCCTGGTGCTGTTCGCCGTGACGGTGCTGAGCCGGGTGGTCTGGATGGTCCCCAGCGCCTACCTGCCGAGGATCCTGTCCAAGAAGGTCCGGGCCCGGGAGCCCAAGGTGCCCTGGCAGAACGTGGCCACGCTCAGCTGGGCCGGGATGCGGGGCGTGGTGTCACTGGCGGCGGCCTTCGCGCTGCCCGCCGACGTGCCGCAGCGCGATCTGCTGCTGTTCCTGACCTTCGCCGTGGTGATCGGGACCCTGGTCGTCCAGGGGCTGTCGTTCCCGTGGCTGATCCGCAAACTCGGGATCTCCAACGAGCGCGAGCGGTTCGAAGACGACCTGTCGGAGGCCGCGGCCCAGCAGGCCGCCGCGGCGGCGGCCACGGCCCGGCTCGACGAACTGGTGGCCGAGGGCGTCCTCGACATCCACGAGGAGGTCGTGCAGGGGCTCCGCGACCGGTCCGACCGGGTGGCGCGGATGGCCTGGGAGCGGCTCGGCGGCGGCACCGGGCCCGAGGGCGAGGAGACGCCCGCGAGCGTCTACCGGCGGTTGCGCCGGGAGATGCTCGCCGCCGAGCGGGCGGTCTTCATCAGGCTCCGCGACCAGCGCCGCATCGACGACGAGGTGCTGCGCCGGATCATGGCGGAGCTCGACTTCGAAGAGGCCACCCTTGAGCGCGACTAACCCATCACGTTGTCGATGAAGCACCACTTCCAGGCTTCACCCGGTTCGAACGACTGCATGACCGGGTGATCGGAGTTCTTGTAGTGGGCGGTGGCATGCCGGCGGGGCGAGGAGTCGCAGCAGCCGATATGTCCGCATTCAAGACACTTGCGCAGGTGGACCCACCGGGTACCCTCGCGCAGGCACTCCTCGCACCCCTGCGGGGAGGTCGGCTTCGGGTCCCCGGCGACCTGCAGATGTTCGCACATTCCCATGCTCTTGATCGTACGACGCCGCATCCGGCACATTCCGACCTGCCCCTTTGCGATGGCGCGCTTAGGGCAGGTTCGCGTGCATTAGGCTCCAGGCCATGCGACTCCTCCCTCTTGCCGCCGTTCCGCTGTCGCTCGTTCTGCTCACCGGTTGCGGTGAGCTCAACGAGATCACGGGGGCGATCGACAAGACGCAGCAGTGTATCCAGGCGGCCGGCATCGTGACCGAGACCGTGCAGAAGGTGACCGGCCTCGCGAGCGACCCACAGGCCGTCGAGACCGCTCTCGCCGACGGCGCGAACAAGCTGGAGAACCTGGCCAACGACGCGGCCAACACGACCCTGTCCGAGGCGGCCAACGACATCGCGGGCAAGCTCGACGCGTTCAACGTGCAGGACGCCAACGACGCCGTCGACGCCCTCCAGAAGCTCGCCGCCGACTCCGTCGCGTGGGTCGAGACCCTCACGTCCGCCTGCGCTGGGGAGTAGCTATTCCGGCAAGTCATGCCTGAATTGCGGTGAAATATCCTTTTCGGTATGGACGGAGAAGAACCGGACCCCCGGTTCACCCTGGCGAACGAACGCACCTACCTCACGTGGCTGAGCACCTCCCTCGCGCTGTGCGCGGGGGGAGTCGCCATGGCGGCGGTGCCCCCCGAGCTCTTCGTCCCCTGGGTCCGCACGACTCTCGCCGTCGTCCTGGTGCTGCTCTCGGCCATGGCGGCGGCGTTCGCCTATCCGCGCTGGCGCAAGGTCCAGACGGCCCTGCGCCGCGCCGAACCCCTCCCGCCGCCCCGGCTCGCGCCCCTGTTCGGCTACGGCGTGGCGGGCGTCGCCGTGCTGGCCCTGGTACTGATCCTTGTCGGCTGAGAGCTGGGATCCCGGCCTCCAGAGTGAACGCACCCGCCTGGCGTGGGTCCGCACCGCCACCGCGCTGTCGACCCTGGGGCTCGGCGGCGCGGGCGTGACGGCCCGCTCCTCGGGGCCCGTCGTGGCGATCGCGTTCTTCGGGGTCGCGGCGCTGCTGGGGGCGGTCACGCTGCTGCGTACGGGAAAGCGGTTCCGGCAGGTGCAGGAGGCGCTGCACGGGCAGCGTCCGTTCGAGCACGGCGGCGACGCCCTGACCCTGTGGTTCGGGGTGCTGGCGGCGGTCGTCGGCAGCTTCGTTTTCGTGGTCTTCTGACCCGTTTTGCCGGGTGGTGACCGTCGGGTCCATAGCCTGCTGACTATGCGTGCCATCGCCACCAGCGCGGCCGGCCTCGTGGACGTCGAGGTGCCCGAGCCCGAGCTCCACCCGCACGACCTGCTCGTCCGGGTCGAGGCCGTGTCGGTCAACCCCGCCGACGTGAAGATCGCCGCCGGCGCGGGGGAGGCCCGGCGGATCCTGGGGTTCGACGCCGCCGGGACCGTCGTCCGGACCGGCCCGGAGGTCACCGGGTTCGAGATCGGCGACGAGGTCTACTACGCCGGCGACATCACCCGCCAGGGCGCGAACGCCGAACTCCACGCCGTCGACGCGCGGATCGCCGGGCACAAGCCCGGGACCCTCTCCATGGCGCAGGCCGCCGCCGTGCCGCTGACCACGATCACCGCCTGGGAGTCGCTGTTCACCCACCTCGGGGCGCACTCGGGGACCACGGGCACCCTGCTCGTCGTCGGGGCGCCCGGCGGGGTGGGCTCGATGCTCGTGCAGCTCGCCAAGCAGCTGACCTCGCTGCGGGTGATCGGCACGGCCTCGCGGGGGGAGACCCACGACTGGGTGACGGGACTGGGCGCCGACGCGATCGTCGACCATCGGGCGCTCGTCGAGTCGGTCAAGAGCGTCGCGCCCGACGGGGTCGAGGCGGTCTTCTCGCCCTTCTCCGAGGGCAACATCGAGGCCTACGCCGAGATCGTCAAGCCGTTCGGGCACGTCGTGGCCATCGACGACCACCATCCCGACCTGTTCCCGCTCAAGTCGAAGAGCATCGCCTGGCACTGGGAGTTCATGTTCACCCACGCCATGTACCAGACCCCCGACATGGCCTCCCAGGGACGCCTGCTCGACGAGGCCGCCGCCCACTTCGACGCGGGCCGCCTGCGCTCGACGCTGACCACCGAGATCGGCGACTTCACCGCCGCCGGGCTGCGCCGGGCGCACCAGCTCGTCGGCGCCGGGTCGTCGATCGGCAAGGTGGTCGTGCGGCGCTAGTCGCTCGTGGCGGCGGCGATCGTCTCGGCGACCTCGACGGCGCGCTCGGCCTCCTCTTTGGCGAAGCGCTCCTCGTCGAGCTTCTCGGCGATCTCCTCGTCCTGGCGCATCAGGTCGTCGAGGTTCTGGCCCGCCATGTCGAGGACGCCCATGTCGACGTAGGCCTGCTGGAGCCGGGGGCTCCACAGGCCGATGTCCTTCACGCACGGCACGATGCGGCTGAACAGCAGCGAGCGGAACAGCTTCAGGTAGCGCGACTCGTCGACCAGCTTGTGGGCCTCTTCGACCTCGGTCTTCGACAGGCCCAGGGCCTCCCACTGCTCCCGGCCGCGCAGCCGGTCGCGCATCAGCCAGCAGCCCTCGATCACGAAGTCCTCGCGCTCGCGGCGTTCGGCCTCCGACAGACCGGCGTAGTAGTCGCGCAGCGCCATGCGGCCGAAGGCGACGTGGCGGGCCTCGTCCTGCATGACGTAGGCGAGGATCTGCTTCGGCAGGGGCTTGGTGGTGATGTCGCGCATGACGCCGAAGGCGGCCAGGGCCAGGCCCTCGATGAGGACCTGCATGCCCAGGTAGGGCATGTCCCAGCGGGAGTCGCTCAGGGTCGAGTCGAGCAGCGACTTCAGGTGGGGGTTGATCGGGTAGGCCAGGCCCACCTTCTCCTGGAGGAAGCGGGCGTAGGTCTCGGCGTGGCGGGCCTCGTCCATGGTCTGGGTGGCCGCGTAGAACTTCGAGTCGAGGTCGGGTACGGACTCCACGATGCGCGCCGAGCAGATCATCGCGCCCTGTTCACCATGCAGGAACTGGGAGAACTGCCAGGCGGCCCCGTGGCGGCGGACCTCCTTGCGGGTCTGGTCGTCCATGCGGTGCCACAGCGGCGAGTCGTAGATCGCGATGGTCTCGTCGGGAATGCCGAGCACGTCGTAGGGGTCGACCTCCAGGCCCCAGTCGACGCGCTTCACCGAGTCCCACTGCTTGTCCTTGCCCTTCTGGTAAAGGGCCAGCATGCGGTCGCGCCCGTCGTCGTACTCCCAGGTGAACCGGGCCGACCCGGCCATCTGGACGTCCCAGGTCCGCAGGTCCGCGGGGATGGTGTAGAGCTCGTGCGTAGACACGTGTGGGCCTCCCGTACGTACGCTGTACGTCTCGACAGTGACACGCAGCTTACCGCCGGTCAATACTGGTCGCGTGCCACCGTTGAACCGCAGCCGGATCGTCGCCGCCGCCATCGACCTGATCGAACGCGAGGGCGCCGACGCCGTCTCCATGCGCCGGATCGCCGCCGACCTGGAAGTCGGCGTGATGTCGCTCTACAACCACGTGCCGAACAAGTCGGCCCTGCTCGACGCGGTGTCCGAGACGATTCTCTCGGAGGTCGAGTTCACCGACGACCCCGCCGCGCCCTGGACCGGCCGGGTGCGTATGCAGGCCCAGGCGTTCCGGCAGATCGCGCACACCCACCCCCGCTCGACCATGGTCGTGGTGAGCCGCCAGCTGAAGTCGGCGGCCGGCATGCTGCCGGTGGAACGGGCGCTGTCGACGCTCCGCGAGGCGGGGTTCGGCGAGCAGGAGGCGGTGCAGATCTTCCGGGTCTTCATCGCGTACGTCATCGGCTCGCTCCTGCGCGAGGTCGGGGTCACCCCCACGTTCGCCCCGGTCCACGGGGCGATCAGGCCCGGCGACGTCGATCCCGAGCTGTTCCCCGAGATCGGCGCGCTGGCCCCGCACCTGTCGGCGTGCGACCACGAGGCCGAGTTCGACTTCGGGCTCGACCTGCTCATCGAGGCCATCGCCGGACGGCTGGCCCAGCGCACGACCTGATCACTCGGCCCGCAGCGCCGCGCCGAGCGGGACCCGGGCGGCGCGGCGGCCCGGCGAGAGCGCCA
>NZ_SZQA01000074.1 GCF_005233835.1 Herbidospora galbida
CGGGGGCGGCGCGGTCGAGGTCCACGCCGCCGGGGCCGAGCAGCCGGGCGATCGTGGACGTCCGGCCGCCGCCCGCGACCCCGACGGCGTCGCCGGCCGCGACCGGCCCGCCGACCACGGTGCCCGCGAAGCCGCGGAAGTCGTCGGCGCGGATGACGTACTGGACGGGGAGCCGGTAGCCCTCGTTGAGCGCCGGTCCGGGCTCCCAGGCGGTCAGCGCACCCAGCAGCGTCGGGCCGTCGAACCAGGGCAGGTTGGCGGAGGGTTCGACGACGTTGTCGCCGTCGAGCGCGCTGGCCGGGATGACGTCGGCCCGCATGCCGAACCCGTCGGCCGCCGACCGCACCTCGCCGGCGAGGTCGTCGTACGTCGACCGGTCCCAGCCGACCGCGTCCAGCTTGTTGACCACGGCGATGACCGACGGCACCCCCATGAGCGCGCAGATCGCCAGGTGGCGGCGGGTCTGCTCGCGCACGCCCTTGGTGGCGTCGACGAGCAGCACCGCGACGTCGGCGTTGGACGCCGCGACCGCCATGTTGCGGGTGTACTGCTCGTGCCCCGGCGCGTCGGCGACGATCACCCGGCGGCCGGACGGCAGGTCCATGAACAGGTGGGCGACGTCGATGGTGATGCCCTGCTCGTGCTCGGCCTCCAGCCCGTCGGTCAGCAGCGAGTAGTCCACCGCCCCGGCCGCCACGGTGGACCCGCCGCGCCGCGTCTTCCTGGCGTAGTCGAGCTGGTCGTCGGTGGCGCCGCCGGTGTTGGCGAGCAGCCTGCCGATGAGGGTGGACTTGCCGTCGTCGACCGAGCCGCACGCCACGACTCTCAGTACCGCGACCATCAGAAATACCCTTCCGACTTCTTGCTCTCCATGGACGTGCCGCCCTCGCCGTCGATGAGCCGGCCGGCGCGTTCGGACCTGCGGTCACGCCGCATCTCGTCGATGACCTCGTCGACGTTCTCGGCCTTGGACTCCACGGCCGCCGTCAGCGGGTAGCAGCCGAGGGTGCGGAACCGCACCCGGCGCTCCTCCGGCCGCTCGCCGGGCTCCAGGGGGTAGCGGTCGTCGTCCACCATGATCAGCGCGCCGTTCCGCTCGACCACCGGGCGCGGCGCGGTGAAGTAGAGCGGCACGACGGGGATGTCCTCGCGCCGGATGTAGCGCCAGACGTCGAGCTCGGTCCAGTTCGACAGCGGGAACACCCGCATCGTCTGGCCCTCGGCGAGCTCGGTGTTGGCCTGCCGCCAGAACTCCGGGCGCTGCGAGCGCGGCTCCCAGCGGTGGCCGGGCTCGCGCAGCGAGAAGATCCGCTCCTTGGCCCGCGACCGCTCCTCGTCACGCCGCGCGCCGCCGATCGCCGCCTCGAAGCCGCCGTCGTCGAGCGCCTTGCGCAGGGTCAGGGTCTTCTTGATCCGGGTGTACTCGTGCGTGCCGTGGGTAAAAGGCGTGGCCTCCTCGGGGTTGGTGTGCACCCGCAGGTCGAGCCCCAGCCGCTCGGCCGTGGCGTCGCGGAAGGCGATCATCTCGCGGAACTTCCAGCCGGTGTCGACGTGCACGACGGGAAAGGGCATCCGGCCGGGTGCGAACGCCTTCAGCGCGAGGTGCAGCAGCACCGAGGAGTCCTTGCCGATCGAGTAGAGCAGCACCGGCCGCCGGAACGCCCCGGCGACCTCGCGCAGTATGTGGACCGCCTCGGCTTCGAGCATGTCGAGGACGTCGTCTTCTCCGGCCATGTCCCGGACCTCCGGCTTCTGGTTGGAGTAACCTGTAAATAGCATGTCAGTGGTTATCTGGAGGTGAGCGATGAGTTCCCTGACCGTCAGAGAGCTGTCCAAGGAGACCTGGGGCGACTTCGAGTCGGTGCTCGGCGCCAACGGAGGCGCCCGGGGGTGCTGGTGCATGCACTGGCGGCTGTCCATCAAGGAGTGGACGGAGGGGAAGGGCGAGGGCAACAAGAAGGCCATGAAGCGCCTGGCCGGCCGCGAACCGGTCCCCGGCCTCGTCGTCTACGACCAGGACGCCCCCGTCGCGTGGTGCTCGCTCGGGCCGAGGTCGTCCTTCCCCCGGCTGGAGCGCTCGCCGCTCCTCTCCGGCGTCGACGACGACGAGGAGGTCTGCGCGATCGCGTGCGTGTACGTCGAGAAGAAGCATCGTGGCTCCGGGTTGCTGCCGGGGATCCTGGAGGCGGTCTGCGACTGGGCGTCGTCCGCGGGCTACACCACCGCCGAGGGCTACCCGGTCGAACCCCGCGAGGGGAAGCGCGCCGGGGCCGACACGGCGATGACGGGCATCGCCAGCGCCTTCCTCGACGCCGGGTTCTCGGAGGTGGCCCGCCCGCGCGACGACCGGCCGGTCATGCGACGGAAGGTTTAGCCCTGGCCAGCGCCTCGTAGTAGGGACGGTGATAGTCGGCGACGCGGCGCAGGTGCTCGTTGGTCTCGGGCGTCTCGCGCCGCGTGGGCGCCTTCGCCACGAGGCCGCTGCTCTCCGCCACCTCCGCGTGCCACCGGTTGGTGCGCCGCCAGCTCGTCTGCTCGCCCGGGTCCCAGCTCATCGCCTCGGGCATGAACTCCAGCCCGACGTGATCGCAGTAGGCCCGGACCGTCGCCTCCGGACTCGCCACCAGGTCGTCGCCGTCGATCACCAGCGGCGTCTCGCCGGTGGCCGAGCGCACGGCGTCGAAGATGGCGTGCAGATATTCGAAGCCGTACTCGTCGAGCGTCGCGTCGGGGTTCATGGCGTAGTGGGAGGCGATGGCGCTCTCCGGCTCCCTGATCATGAACGTGTTGACGACGTCGCTGAACAGGCGCTTGTCCTCGAACAGCGGCGTGTACGTGTAGTCGGAGGTGTCCTTGGCGAACACCCGCCGGCCGCCGGCGCTCACCTCCAGCATCACGTCGAGCAGCTCGACCGCCGAGGTGACGGTCCGGCCCGCGAACGCGAACCGGCCGTCGTCCTGGAGGTAGGAGAACGGCTCGTGGGCCACCTCCAGGTCGCCGCGCTCCATCATGATGCGCAGGAACGCCGTCGACCGGGACCTGGGCACCGCCCACAGCATGATCGGCTTCACTGCGACCACGCCGTCGGCCGGCGGTCCCATCGGTGGGTGCGCAGCTCCGCCATCAGCGCCTCGCTCAGCGGCTCGGCGTCGCTGACGGCGATGTTGGCGTGGACGTGCGCGGGCTTGCGCATGCCCGGGATGACGGTGGACACGTCGGGGTTCTGCAGGATGAAGCGCAGGGCGAGCTCCGGCAGGGTCATGCCCTCGGGCAGGATCCGCTTGAGCCGTTCGGCGCGGTCGACGCTCGGCCCGAGGTTCTCGGGGACGAAGTAGGTGTTGCGCCAGTCGCCCTCGGGCCACCTGGTGTCATGGGTGAGGGTGCCGGTGAGCGTGCCCTCGTCGAAGGGCACCCGGGCGACCACCGCGACGTCGAGCTCGCGGCAGGCCGGGAACAGCTCGTCCTCCGGGGCCTGGTCGAAGACGTTGTAGATGACCTGGACGGCGTCGATCAGCCCGGTCTGCAACGTCTCCAGCACGTTCCACGGCTCCCAGCGGTTGACGCTGATGCCGACGCCCTTGATCAGGCCGCGTTCCCGCATCTCGGTGACGGCGTCCTGCCACGTCGGGTCGTGCGCCCAGGAGTCCTCCCAGACGTGGAACTGGAACAGGTCGATTGAGGGCGTGCCCAGACCTTCGAGGCTGCGGTTCAGGTACTCCCAGAGGTGGTCGGGCGGGTAGACGTCGGCCAGCTTGGAGTCGCGGGTGGAGGGCCAGGCGCGGTCTTTGGGCGGGGGCTTGGTGGCGACGTACAGGCGGCCTCCGGGGTGCCGCCTCACCAGGCGGCCGAGCATCCGCTCGCTCTCGCCCCGCCCGTAGATCCAGGCGGTGTCGAAGTAGGTGCAGCCCAGTCCGACGGCCTCGTCGAGCGCGTCGTCGCCGGTCGCGTCGTCGGCGCCGGTCCAGCCGCCCTCTCCTCCGGCGATGCCCCACATGCCGTAGCCGACGTCGCCGACGGTCCAGCCGAGCCGGCCGAAGCGGCGCTCACGCATCGCCTTCTCCTTCCCTGCTCCAGCGGTTGCCGCCCGAACCGAACCGGGTCTGCTGCACGACGTGGCTCGCCACTTTCATCCCTTCGGGCCGGACCACCCCACGGTGGACGGACAGGGTCACGCTGCCGCTGATGTCGCCGACGAGCCGGTCGATCGCCTCGCGGGCCGCCTGGGCGGCGGGTTCGAGCCAGCGCGCCTCGTACATCGCGGCGCCCAGGACGGCGGCCAGCCGGTCGTGCAGTTCGCGGCCCGCCGCGTCGAGGCCGGCCTGCAGGACGCGGGTCCAGGCGCGTTCGAGCAGCTCCAGGCCGGGCGACTCGTAGATGCCCCGGCAGACCGTGCCGATGATGCGCCGTTCGACGACGTCGCGGAGCCAGACGCCGTGGCGGGCGCCGACGGCGTTGGCCAGCGTCATCCACTCGACCGGGTCGGGGCCGCTGCCGTTGACGTCGGCGACCCGCCCGTCGCGGAAGGTGACCGTGACGGTCTCGGGTTCGGGCGGGGCCTCGTGGGGCCAGGCGCTCCAGCGCGGCCGGAGCCGGGTGACCGGTGTCTGCAGGTCTTCGAGTTCGGCCGACTCGTGGGAGGTGCCGGCGAGGTTGGCGTCGGTGGACCGGTCGGCGGCGCTGCCCCGGTCGAGGCGCAGCCCGTGCTCGGCGACGGCCGCCGCCATGGCCGCGCGGTCGGGGAAGCGGTCGAGGGCGCGCGGGTCGGTCCACGGTTCGACGCGGGCCATCCCGGGGGCGACCTGGGCGCCGTAGCGCGCGAACCGGCGCTGGTCGTTGCCGCCGCCGACACAGCCGTGGACGAACGTCTCGCAGCCGTCGGCCCGCATCAGCGGCAGCAGTTCGCTGACGAGCACGAAGCGGGACGCGCCGGTGGTGTTCCAGTAGCCGCCGTCGTGGCGGGCGCGGTACCGCAGCAGATCGGAGGCGACGGCGGCCATCGCCGCGCGCAGGTCCACGACGACGACGTCGGCGCCGGAGTCGCGCAGAGAGGAGGCGAGCCCGTCGATCTCCGCGCGGTCCGACTGGCCGATGTCGGCGATGTAGTGCCGCACCGGGGCCGACGTCTCACGGAGCCAGACTCCGACGGCCAGAGACGATAGTCCTCCTGATTGGAATAACCCCGTCCGGGGATTGCCATCGGCTATTCCCACGACCTCCTCCTTGCGCTGGTGGATTGCTGGCGATATGTCAAGCCTTGCCCACGATACCCATGGAAATCAAGTCCGCACGCAATTGTGCGCCGATGATTCGAGGATGGCCTTCTGTTACTCGTGTGGTTCGGGTGAACGCGCCCTCAATTGGCCCGAAGATCGTTGTGCGGGTTCTCCGCTGGTCATCGCGTGTTTCTCGAAAAAGTTCGCACGGATAACGAGGATCGGTGATTAGCCCTTGCGGGCTCGGGTATCGGGGCGCTCGGACACCGGTCGCCGCACCACGCCCTCCCGGTGCGGATAGAACAAGCGTTTCCACAGGTCGAAGCGGTACCTAGCGCGGCCTCGGCGACGTCCGGGCTTGCGAACCGCAGCCCGTTGGCACAGTATGGAGTAACCTGTAAGAGGCAGGATGATGGTTACTCAATCTTTTCGTGAAGGGAGCGTCCGGCCACGCCTGAAAGCATTCTCGCACCCATCTGAATAGTGACTGATCTGCCTGACCTGACCATGGAAGCACGATGCCACGCCATCAGCAGACGCACTCGAACGAAAACGCCGAACCCGCCGTTCACTTATTCCTCGGCCCGCAGCGCGCGTTCCCTTCGCAAAGCACCGTCCTCGACCTTTTCCGGGAACAGGTGGAGAACGCGCCGGACCGTCCCGCCGTCCGCTATCGCGACCTGACGATGAGCTACGCCGACCTCGACGCGGCGGCCGACACGACCGCCCGCCTGCTCATCGACGGCGGGGTGGAGAAACACCGTTTGACACCCGTCCTGGTGGCGGACGGACGCGAATTCCCGGCCGCGCTCTTCGGGGTGATGAAGACCGGCGCGGCGTTCGTGCCGCTCGATCCGGCCTGGCCCGCCGACCGGCTCAACGCGATCATGGCCGAGCTGTCGCCGCCCGCCGTCGTGGTGTCCCCGGCGACCGCCGACATCCTCGCCGGCCTGGACGCACCCGCCCCGGCGGTGGTCGTCGACTGCGCCGCGCCGGCCGAGGCCGAACCGGCGCCGGCCGAGCGCCGGCCCGCTCCCGGCGACCTGATCTACGGCTTCTACACCTCCGGCTCGACGGGCACGCCCAAGTGCGCGCTCAACCGCCATCGCGGCCTGGTCAACCGGCTGACCACGATGTCGCGCCGGTTCGGCGACGGGTCCGGCCACGTGACCCTGCAGAACAGCCGGTCCACGTTCGACTCCTCGATGTGGCAGGTGCTGTGGCCGCTGACCTCCGGCGGCCAGGTGGTGCTGCCCGACCGCGACGGCATCCTCGACCTCGAGGAGACCGCGACGACCATCGGCCGGTACGGCGTCACGATGACCGACTTCGTGCCCTCGGTGCTGGCGGCGTTCGTGGCCCTGCTGGAGGAGCGCGAGGACCTGCGCGCCGCGACCTCCAGCCTGCGCCGCATGCTGATCGGCGGCGAGACGGCCGGTCCCGGCGTGGTGCACCGGCTGCGCGCGCTGCTGCCGGGCCTCGCGGTCACCAACACGTTCGGCCCGACGGAATGCTCCATCGGATCGGTGTTCCACGACGTCACCGACGCCGACGCCGACCGGATCCCCATCGGGCTCCCCATCGACAACACCGCCGCGATCGTGCTCGACGGCGACCTGAACCCCGTACCGGTGAACACGCCCGGCGAGCTCTACCTCGGCGGCGAGTGCATCGGCGCGGGCTATCTCGGCGACCCCGCGCGGACCGCGCGGACGTTCGTGCCCAACCCGTTCCCGCAGATCCCGGGCCACACGCTCTACCGGACCGGCGACCTGGCGCGGGCCGGCGACGACGGGCTGCTCCACTTCGCCGGCCGACTCGACGAGCAGGTCAAGCTCGGCGGGGTGCGGGTGGAGCTCGGCGACGTCGCCGCGGCCGTGGCCGACCATCCGCTCGTCGGCGACGCGACGGCGGTCGTGCTCGGCGAGGCGCCCGACGCGACGCTGGTCACGTGCGTCACCCCGCGCTCACCCGACGAGACGCCGTCGGCGGAGGAGCTGCGCGGCCACGCGGCCGGGAAGCTCCCGGCCGAGCAGGTCCCGCACCGGATCGTGGTGCTCGACGAGCTGCCGCTCAACCACAACGGCAAGGCCGACCGCAAGGCGCTGGCCGCGCTCATCGTCGCGGAGGGCGCCCGGCAGGACGGCCCGGACGAGGACGTCGAACCGCCGGCCGGCCCGATGGAGGAGCTCGTCTGCGCGGCGTGGCGCGAGGTGCTCGAACGCGACCGGATCTCGGTGGTGGTGCCCTTCTCCGACTACGGCGGCACCTCGCTGCTGGCCTACCGGGTCGTCACCGCCGTGGGCGAACGGCTGGGCCGGCCGGTCCGGCCGCGCGACCTGCTCGCCGAGCCGACCGTGCGCGCCCAGGCCGCCCGGCTGGCGGGCGGCGTCGACGACGACAGCGCCGAACTGGCCTACGTCCGGCAGGACCTCGCGTGGCGCCCGCCCCGGACGCTGCTGCTGACCGGCGCGACCGGCTTCATCGGGGCGCACGTCCTCGCCGAGCTGCTGACCCGCACCAACGCCGAGGTGATCTGCCTGGTCCGGTGCGCCGACCCGGCCGACGGCGCCCGCCGGCTGACCGAGGTCCTCGACCGCTACGGCCTGGCCTCCGCCTGGCAGCAACTGCCCATGGCGATCAAGACCGGACGCGTCGAGGTGGTGCCCGGCGACCTGGCCGGGGAGCTGCTCGGGCTGCCCCAGTGGCGCTTCGAGGCCCTCGCCTCGACGGTGTCGGGCATCGTCAACGCCGCGGGCGCGGTGAACTTCCTGGCGGGCTACCTCGATCACCGGCCGGCCAACGTGCTGGGCGTACAGGAGCTCATCAAGCTCGCCACCGGCGGGGCCCGCCTGCACATCCTGTCCACCCTGAGCATCTTCGCCCCCGACGGGCGGACCGGCCCGCCCATCACCGAAGACCAGATCCCGGTGACCGACGAGGTCGCCGCCGACGGCTACAACCGCTCCAAGTTCGTCGCCGAGAGCCTCGTCGCCGACGCGCACCGCCAGGGCGTGAGCTCGGTGGTCTACCGTCTCGGCGAGGTCTGGCCGCACCGCGAGACCGGCGCGGCCAACCCCGACTCACTGGCCCACAACCTGCTGTACGCCTGCGCCCGCACCCGGTGCGTCTTCCCGACCGAGGCCGCGACCGACGTGACCCCGGTCGACGTGGTCGCCCGGTTCCTGGCCGGCGCCGCGACCGGCGACATCGACGTGCCCGACGGCGCGATGCACGTGCTGTGGCCGACCGGGCTGCGCTTCGCCGACGCCTTCGAGGCGCTCGCCGACCGGTGCGGCTTCGACCGGGTCGGCTACGCGGAGTTCCGCGACCGCCTGGAGGCGATCGCCGAGCCCGACCAAAGGCTCACCGCGCTCCGCCTGCTGCTGCCGCCCCCCGAGGACGGCCGCGACGCCGCGCCGGCCGAGTTCGACGAGATGTTCACCGACGGGTCGCGGCACTTCGACATCCGGCGGTTCGACCGCCACGGGGCCGCGCTCGCCCAACCGGAGGCCGACGGCCTCGCGGCGGTCGACCGCTACCTCACCCAGCTGACCGACACCTCCGCCTTCGTACCTCAAGAAAGGTAGGCGCAATGGAAGAGCAGTTCGCCGTGGTGATCAACCACGAGGAGCAGTACTCGATATGGCCGGCCGGCCGCGAGATCCCGAACGGCTGGCGCGAGGCCGGGTTCGAAGGCGGCAAGGACGAGTGCCTGGCACACATCGCGAGCGTGTGGACGGATCTGCGCCCGCTGAGCGTCCGACGGTGAAGGAGGAGAAGGAGACCATGTCCACCGAAGAGCGAAACGTCGGCGACATCAAGCGCGAGCTGCTGGAGCGGAAGGTCCGCCAGCGGGTGGCCGAGAAGGCCGAGCGGGAGAAGATCGTCCCGGTGCAGCGCACCGGCAAGATGGCCATCGCCGAGCAGCAGCGCTTCCTGTGGTTCCTGCACCAGATGGTGGCCGGCGCCCCCGTCTACAACGTCCCGTTCGCGATGCGCCTGCGCGGTCCGCTCGACGTGGACGCGCTCTCGCAGGCGCTGCGCGGGATCGTGACCCGCCACGAGAGCCTGCGCACCCGGTTCGGCGACGAGCACGGCGTGCCGTTCCAGACCGTCGACCCGCCGCCCGAGACGTGGGACCTGCCGGTGACCGACGGGACCGAGGCCGGGATCCAGGACTGGATCGACGGCCAGGTGCGCGAGGAGTTCGACCTGCGCAACCACCCGCCCTACCGGTTCGGCCTGCTGCGCCTGGGCCCCGACGACCACGTGCTGTCCATCGTCTGGCACCACATCGTCATCGACGGATGGTCCTCGCGCCAGTTCGCCGAGGAGCTGACCGCCCGCTACGCCGACCCGTCCGGCTCGCAGTTCCCCGAGCTGACGCTGCACCCCGCCGACTTCGCGGCCTGGCAGCGGCTCTGGCTGCTCAGCGAGGAACCGGCCAAGCAGATCGAGTCGTGGCGCACCGCGCTGGAGGGCATGGAGCCGCTGGAGTGGCGCGGCGACCGGGAGCGCCCGTCGGCGCCCACCGGGGCCGGCCGCATCTACGAGGGCCGCCTGCCCGACGACCTCGCGCGCGGGATCCGCGACCTGGCCCAGGCCGAGAACGTGTCGCTGCTGGCGCTGACCATGACCGCGTACCAGATCGTGATCAACCGCTACACCGGCCAGGACGACATCGCCCTCGGCTCGGTCTTCTCCGGGCGCACCCGCTCGGAGACCGAGCCCATGATGGGCTTCTTCGCCAACACGGTGGCGGTCCGCGGGAACCTCGCGGGCAACCCGGTCTTCCGCGACCTGGTCCACGTCACCAACGACACCGTCCTCGACGCGATGGCCCGCCAGGACATGCCGTTCGGCCGGATGATCGAGGAGCTGAGCCCCGAACGGGTGCCGGGCCGCAACCCGCTGGTCGCGCACCTGTTCACGCTGCTGCCCGAGCCGATGATCGCGCGCTGGGAGCTCCAGGGCGTGGACGTCGAGATGCTCACCCCGCAGCCCGAGACGACCCGGTTCGACCTCACGTTCCAGATCAACGACCTGCCCGACGGCGGGCTGGGCGTGTGGATCGAGTACTCCTCCGAGCTGTTCGACCACGAGCGGGTCGAGGGCCTCGTCGAGCACTTCACGACCGTCATGGCCGACGCGCTGTCGCGGCCGGCCGCCCGGATCGACGAGCTCGACATCATGTCCAACGAGGAGTACCTGCGGGTGCTCACCGCGTGGAACCCCGAGCCGCGCGAGCGCGACGAGCGCCTGCTGCACGAGCTGTTCGCGGCGCGCGTGGCCGAGGCCCCCGACGCGGTCGCCATGCGGTTCGCGGGCGACGACCTGACCTACCGGCAGCTCGACGAGCGGTCGAGCCGCCTGGCGCACGCGCTCGTCGACGAGTTCAAGGTGACGCCGGGAACCGTGGTCGGGGTGCTCGTGGAGCGCGGCTTCGACCTGCCGGCCGCCGAACTCGGCGTGCTCAAGGCGGGCGGCGCGTGGCTGCCGCTCGACCCGCAGTACCCGCCCGACCGGCTGGCCTACCAGCTCGGCGACGCCGAGGTCGCGGTGGTCGTGACCACCTCCGACCTGGCCGACAAGGTGCCCTCCGAGGTGCCGCGGATCCTGCTCGACACCGACGCGCTCGACGGCCGGACCGGCACGCCGCCCTCGGTGACCGTGTCGCACGAGGACACCGCCTACGTCATCTACACCTCGGGCTCCACCGGCACCCCCAAGGGCGTCATGGTGCCCCACCGCGCGGTGGTCAACTTCTGCACCGCCTTCCAGCGCATGTTCCAGGTCACGCCCGACGACCGGATCCTGCAGTTCTCCAACCCGGCCTTCGACGTGAGCGTCTCGGACGTCTTCTCGACGCTCACCGCCGGCGGCACCATCGTGGGCGCCCCGCGCGCCGAGCTGCTCGACCCCGAGTCGCTGCAGGACCTGCTCGCCCGCGAGCGGGTCACGATGGTGGACATCCCGCCCGCCGTGCTCGGGCTGCTCGACCCGTCGAGCCTCGACGACCTGCGGGTCTGCTTCATCGGCATGGAGCCCTTCGGCCCCGAGCTGGTCAACAAGTGGAGCAAGCCCGGCCGCGAGTTCCACAACGGCTACGGCCCGACCGAGGTCACGGTCACGTGCGTCGACTACCTGTGCCCGCCCGAACCGATCGAGGGCACCCCGCCGATCGGCCGGGCGATGGACAACCAGCGCGCCTACGTCCTGGACAAGGGCCTGCGGCCGGTCCCGGTCGGCG
Organism: Herbidospora galbida; assembly: GCF_005233835.1. Taxonomy (GTDB): domain Bacteria; phylum Actinomycetota; class Actinomycetes; order Streptosporangiales; family Streptosporangiaceae; genus Herbidospora; species Herbidospora galbida. Next base: position 11,467 of record NZ_SZQA01000074.1, read on the forward strand.
TGCCCGGCGAGCTCTACATGGCCGGTGCCGGCCTGGCCGTCGGCTACCTCGGCCGGCCCGACCAGACCGCCGAGAAGTTCCGGCCCGACCCCTTCGCCACCCGGCCCGGCGAGCGCATGTACGCCACCGGCGACCTGGCCCGCTGGAACGCCGACGGCCAGCTGGAGTTCCTCGGCCGGGCCGACCGCCAGGTGAAGCTGCGCGGCCTGCGCGTGGAGCTCGGCGAGATCGAGCACGCGATCGAGGGCTTCGAGGGCGTGCGGCAGTGCGTCGTGACCGTGCGCGACCAGGGCACGCCCTCGGCGTGGCTGGCCGCCTACGTGGTCGGCGACTTCGAGCAGGACGCCCTGCGCGAGCACCTGACCGGGCGGCTGCCCATGCACATGGTGCCCACCGACTACGTCCAGCTCGACCAGCTCCCGCTGACCTCCGCGGGGAAGATCGACCACCGGAAGCTGCCCGACCCGCGCCCCGAGAGCGGCGCGGGCAAGGTCGAGCTGTCCACCGACACCGAGCGCCGGATCGCCGAGATCTGGACCGGCCTGCTCGGCCTGGAGCCCGGCAGCGTCGGCGCGCAGGACAACTTCTTCGTCCTGGGCGGCAACTCGCTGCAGGTGACCCAGATGATCTCGCGGGTGCGCGACGCCTTCCAGGTCACCCTCGACCCCCGGCGGCTGTTCAGCTACCCGCTGCTCAGCCAGTTCTCCGCGCAGGTCGACGACGCGCAGCGCGCGCTGCTCGGCGACGACGAGGTGGCCAAGCTGGAGGCGCAGGTCGCCGATCTGTCCGAGGAGGAACTCGACCGGCTGCTGAAAGAGCAGAACTGATGGACGCCACCCTGGAGGAGAAACGGCAGGCGCTGCTGCGTCTTGAGCTGCGGCGCAGACGGGAGGAGGCCCTCCGGCTGCCGCGTCCCGAACGGCGGCCGGAGTCCCCGCTGGTCCCGCTCGGCGGCGCCGGCCCGGACGCGGCCACCGAGCCGCCGCTGTTCCTGGTGCACGCCGCCGGCGGCTCGGTCGCGCCCTACGTCGCGCTGGCCGCGATCCTGGGCGCCGACCGGCCCGTGTACGCCCTGGAGGACCCGGGCCTGCACGGCGGCGTCACCGGCGACCGTGACCTCGCCGAGCTCGCGGCCCTCTACCTGGCCGAGGTCCGCGAGCTGCGGCCGTACGGCCCGCTCCACCTGGGCGGCTGGTCGGTCGGCGGGGCGGTGGCGCTGGAGATGGCCCGCCTCGACGGCGGCGCGGCGCTGACGTTCCTGCTCGACACCGGCGTCGCCGACGAGCCGTCGAGGCCCGGCGACGACGAGCTGGCCGCGTGGTTCGACGCCGACCTGGCCGCGATGGGCGCGGAGCTCGACGACGAAGAGCGGGCCCGGCGGTTCCCGGTGTTCGCCGCGAACGTCCGCGGCCTGCTGGCCTTCCGCCCCACGCGGGTGGAGGGCCGGGTGGTCCTGTTCTGCGCCGAGAACTGCGAGCCGGCCAAGCTCGACCGGTGGCGGCCCTACGCCGACGACGTCCAGGTGGTGGCGGGCGACCACTACACCATGCTCCAGGCGGCGCACGCCGAGGCGCTCGCCGCCGCGATGCGCGAGAGATTCAGCGAGGTGAGTGTCCGATGACGCCGGTCTTCACGCCCGAACAGGAGGGCTTCCGGCAGGAGGTGTGCGCGCTGCTGTGCGAGGACGCGGTGCGCGCGGAGATCGCCCAGTCGCGGCGGATGCCGTACGGGCAGGAGAGCGGGCTGCTCGACGTGCACCGGCGGCTGGGCAAGCTCGGCTGGCTCGCGATCAACTGGCCCGAGCGGTACGGCGGCTCCGGCGCCACGATCGTCGAGAAGGCGATCGTCACCGAGGAGATGATCCGCCACGGCGTGCCGGAGAACGTCCACTCGCTGGGCGTCGACATCGTCGGGAACGCCATCAACCTGATGGGCACCGACGAGCAGAAGGACCGCTACCTGCCGGGCCTGGCGCGCGGCGAGACCACGGCCAACGTGCTGTTCAGCGAGCCCGACGTCGGATCGGACCTGGGCTCGCTCGCCACCCGCGCCGAACCCGACGGCGACGGCTACCGCCTGACCGGCCGGAAAATCTACAACATGAAGGCGCAGCACAGCGACTTCGCGCTGTGCGCCGCCCGCACCTCGACCGGCCCGGTGAACTACGCCGGGATCACCCTGTTCCTGGTCCCGCTGGGGAGCATGGGCACCGTCGTCGAACCGGTGTGGAACCTCTCGGAGGAGCGGTTCGACCTGATCACGCTCGATGGGATCCGGATCGGCCGCGAGGACGTGCTCGGCGAGGTCGACGACGGCTGGCAGGTGCTGAACAGGGTGCTGCCGTTCGAGCGCACCGGGCTCGACCACTCCGCCAAGGCCGAACGCACGCTGGCCGCGCTGCGCGAGCACGCGCCGCCCGGGTGCGAGGAGCGCCTGGCGCGGCTGGAGACCCGGGTGCGCGCGGCCCGGCTGCTGGCCTGGCGGTGCATCGCCAACCTGCACGAGGGGAAGCCCGACGAGATCCACTCGGCGACCGCCAAGTGGTACACGTCCGAGACGGCCAAGGAGGTGTCGGTGGCGGCGGTCGAGCTGCTCGGATCGCGGGCGCTGCTCGACGCGCGCGACCCCGACGCGATCGCCGACGGCGTCTTCGACGCCGCGTTCCGTGAGGCCCCGGGGCTCACGCTCGCCCAGGGCTCCTCGGAGATCATGCTCTACTTCGTCGCCACATCGAAACTGGGGTTGCCGTCATGACCACCACGATCGCCGAGTTCTTCGAGGGAGACCTGGCCCCGCTGGTCCGGCGGATGGCCGACCGCCCGCGCGGCGAGGGCGGAGACACCGACGACGACCGCCGCGAGACCCGCGCGATGGTGTGGGAGGGCCTGGCCGGCCTCGGCGCCCTCGACGGGACCGACGCCGTGAGCCTGGCCGAGCTCCTCGGATCGGTCCTCTACCAGGGGCCGCTCCTCGACACGCTCACCGCGCGGGAGCTGTTCCCCGACGCCGACCTCGGCCAGGCGCCGGTGGCGCTCGCGGTGGGTTCCTACGACGACCAGGACGGGACGATCTCCGCCCGGTGCGATTTCGTGGGATTCGCGGCGGAGGTCGACCACTTCGCCGTGGTCGGCGGCGCGCGTTCGGCGCTCGTCCAGGCGGGCCATCCGTCCATCACGACGCGGCGCCACGAGGAGACCGGCCGGGGCGAGCTCTACCGGGTCGACTTCGCCGACACCCCCGTGACCACCTGGGCCGGACCCGTCGCGTGGGAGGGCGCGCGGGTACGCCAGGCGGCCTATCTCGTGGGCCTGACCCAGGCGGCGCTCGACCACGCGGTCGACTACGCGAAGACGCGCCGCCAGTTCGGCCGCGCCATCGGCGCCAACCAGGCGCTGTCCTTCCGGCTCGCCGAGATGTCGATGCACGTCGACGCGGCCCGCCTGCTGGTGCACGACCCCGACGCGTCCGGCCACGCGGCGGCCACCCTCGCCGCGGCCGCCGACCTGGCCCGTACGGTCACCACCCGCACCATGCAGATCCACGGCGCGGCGGGCATGCGCTCCGACGACGACGCGCAGCTGTACTACCGGAGGGCGGCCGCCGAATCGGTCCGGCTCGGCACGCCGTCGCAGCTACGGCAGCCGCAGGAGTGACCGATGGACCTGGTGATCCAGAAGTACGGCGGCACATCACTGGGTGACGTGGACAAGATCGGTCACGCGGCGCAGCGCATCGCCGCCGCGAACGGGTCGGTGGTGGCCGTCGTCTCCGCGATGGGCGGCACCACCGACGCGATGCTCGGCCTGGCCCGCGAGCTCACCGACAACCCGCACGCCCGGGAACTGGACCTGCTGCTCAGCACCGGCGAACAGGCCTCGGCCGCGGCGCTCGCCATGGCGCTGCACGAGCTGGGCGTGCCGGCCCGCTCGTTCAACGCCCGCGACGGCGGCATCGTCACCGACGGCGTGCACGGCTGCGCGAGCATCGTCAACGTCCGGCCCGGGCTGATCCGCGAGTGCGTCCAGACCGGCTACGTCCCCGTGGTGACCGGGTTCCAGGGCGTCGCGGCCGGGACCGGCGAGCTGACCACCCTCAGCAGAGGCGGCTCCGACACCACCGCCGTCGCCCTGGCGGCGGCGCTGCGGGCCCAGGCCTGCGAGATCTTCACCGACGTGGAGGGGGTGTTCACCGCCGATCCGAGGCACGTCGCCGACGCCCGCAAGCTCGACCACCTCTCCTACGAGGACATGGCCGAACTCGCGGCCGGGGGAGCCACGGTGCTCGCCCACTCCAGCGTCGAACTCGCCGGCGCCCACCGCGTGCCCATCCACGTGCGGTCGAGCACCACCGACGGCGCGGGGACCTGGGTGACCTCGGCCCCGCCCGACGACGGACGGTTCACCGCCGTCGGCGTCGCCCACCGGACCGGCCAGCTCCGCTGCCGGCTCGACGGGGTCGACCCGGCCGCGCTGACCACGATCGCCGCCACCCTGGCCGACCTCCCGATGCCCGTCGACGTGCTCGACCACCTCACCGACGGGGCCGGCTACTCCCTGCGCTTCATGGTGTGCGCCCCCGACCGCGACCAGGTGAACGAACTGCTCGCCGACCTGCGCGCGGCCGGCGCCTACACCGGCTGCCACTGGTCGGCGCCCATGGGCACCGTCTCGCTGGTGGGCCGGGGCTTCCGCCCCCACCACCCGCAGGTGCGGCTGCTCCCCGACACGCTCAGGACCGCCGGCGTCACGGTGCGGGACATGACCGTCCGGCCCCGGCGGATCTCCGTCACCTGCCCGGAACCCGACGTCCTGAAGGCGGTGACGCGACTGCACGGCCTGTTTCTGACCCCCGGCTGAACCGAAAGGCATGGGCATGAACCTGGCGACGCACGAGCCCGGACGGACGGGCGGCACGTCCCGATCGCGGCGGTTCTGGCCGCTCGCCGTCATCTGCGGCACCCAGTTCCTGATCGCCGTCGACTACTCGATCATCAACGTGGCCGCCCCGAGCATCCGCGAGGGCATGGACTTCGGACCGGGCGGCGGCGTCGCCTGGGTGCTGTCGGCCTACCCGCTCACCTTCTGCGGCTTCCTCCTCCTCGGGGGGAGGGTCGCCGACCTCTTCGGCCGCAAGCGGGTGTTCGTCTGGGGCCTGGCCGCCTTCGGCCTCGCCTCGCTCCTCGCGGGCCTGGCCTGGTCGCCGGCCGCGCTCATCGCGGGCCGCGCCCTCCAGGGCGTCGCCGCCGCGTTCATCGCCCCGGCGGGCCTGGGCCTGCTCCAGGCCACCATCCCCGAAGGGCCGCAACGCGAACGCGCCCTGGGCGTGTACGGCGCGGCCCTGTCGGCCGGGTTCGTCTCCGGCATGGTGCTCGGCGGGATCCTCACCGAGTACGCCGGATGGCGGTCGGTCTTCCTGATCAACGTGCCGATCGTGGTGCTCTTCGGCGTCCTGGCGACGATGCACCTCGACGAGAGCCGCGACACGCACGCCTCCCGCCACCTCGACCTCGCCGGCGTCGTCTTGGCGGCCACCGGCATGGTCGCCTTCGTGTTCGCCCTGACCGAGGGGGAGAAGTACGGCTGGACGTCGGCCCCGATCCTGCTGGCGGCGGCGATCGCCGTTCCGGCCGTGGCGCTGTTCGTCTGGGTGGAGTCGCGCAAGCGGGAGGCGCTCGTGCCGATTTCGATCTTCCGCACCGCCGCGATCGGCGCGGCCAACCTGATCACCGTCCTGCTCATCTGCTCGTACGGCGGCATGCTCTTCATCCTCACGCTCTACCTGCAGACCCATCTCGGCCTGGGCGCGCTCGCGACCGGTCTGGCCTTCGCGGTCTCCGGCGCGGTCGCCGTGGTCACCGGGATCTACGCGGGCAAGCTCGTCGAGCGGTTCGGGCTCTACCGCGTGCTGCTGTGCGGGATCGTCGTCGAGACGATCGGCATCCTGGTCATGGTGGGCCTGCCCGGCGACGACGGGCTCGCGCTCGTGCTGGTCGGCACCTCGGTGAACGCCTTCGGCCACATCCTGGCCCTGATCACCACGAGCATCGCCGGCACGAACGGCGCGGAGGAGGGCCGCCGGGCCACGGCCGGGGCCCTGATCAACGTCTCGCAGCAGCTCGGCCTGGCCGTCGGGGTCGGCGTCGTGACCTCGGTGGCCGCCCACTTCGCCGCCGGGAGCGGCGGCGACCTGGAAGGCTGGCGCTGGGCCCTGTGGTGCTCGGTCGCGTTCGCCGCGGCGGCGGCCGTCGTGACGGTCCTGCTCCGGCGACGGCTCAAGGGGGAACCAGATATAGTCGGTTAAATGGTTACTCTGACGTCTCGGGTCAGGCCACCGTGGGAGGACGCCCATTTCGTCGGCGGCCACCTGGTGCTCGACCTCACGAACACCGTCTTCGACCGGATGCTCCCGGCCGAAGAAGACGTCGAACTGCTCAGATCCCCCTCCGACGTGCTGAGCTGGTGCGTCTCGGCCGGGCTCTTCGACGAGGCGCCCGACCCGGTCGCGAGCGGCCTCGTGGCCGAGACGCGGGCCGTCCGTGAGCAGGCCTGGGCCGTGTTCGACGCGATCGCCCGGGGTGAGGCCGCGCCGGCCGACCCCTTCGGCGCGCTGCTGGAGCGGGCC
>NZ_SZQA01000075.1 GCF_005233835.1 Herbidospora galbida
CTAGGAGCTGTTCTGAGTTCGGATCTTGGTGAGGTCCGGTGGTGGGCTGGCCATGGCTGATAGAACCCGGTTGTGGCGCGTTTTGATGTGACCGATGCCGAGTGGGCGTTGATCGAGCCGTTGGTGCCGGTGGCGGCCACCGGGCCGCTGCCAAGGCGGGTGCGTGACCAGTTCAACGGGATCCTGTGGCGCTTCCGCACCGGGTCGGGGTGGCGTGACGTGCCGGAACGATACGGGCCCTGGTCGACGATCTACTCCCGTTTCAACGGCTGGGCCAAGGCCGGGGTGTTCCAGGGGCTGATGGATGGGCTGATCGCCGAGGCCGCCTCACGGGGGCAGGTCGGGTTGGAACTGGTCAGTGTGGATTCCACGATCGTGCGGGCGCATCAGGAATCATCCGGGCTGGCGGTGGCCGGGGAGACCCTGGACGCGCTGGAACAGGCCCTGACCGAGGAAAAGGGGGCTCCGCTGGAGGAACAGCCGCCGGTGCTGCGGGTCATGGGCCGCGGGTCACACCCGTCGGAGAAGGAGATCAGGCGGGTGGCGGGGCTGCGCCGGGCGATGCGGACTCAGGCCAGGATCGTGCGATCACACGGCGCCGCCGCAAAGCCCGCGCCAGGGCCCGGCTCGGGCGATCCCGGGGCGGGCTGAGCAGCAAGATCCACGCCGTGGTCGATGCCGCCGGGCTGCCCCTGGCGTTCGTGCTGACCCCGGGGCAGGCGGGCGACTGCCCGCGCTTCCCGGCCGTCCTGGACAAGATTCGTATCCCCGGTCCGGCCGGTCGGCCGCGGACCCGTCCTGGTGCGGTGGCCGCGGACAAGGCCTACTCCTCCAAGGCCAACCGTGCTTACCTGCGCCTACGCCGGATCATCGCGGTCATTCCGGAGAAGAGCGACCAGCAGGCCAACCGGAAGCGGAAGGGCTCGGCCGGCGGGCGGCCGGTCGGTTTCGACCCGAAGCTCTACCGGCGGCGCAACACCGTGGAGCGCTGCTTCCAGAAGATCAAGACCTGGCGCGGGTTAGCCAACCGCTACGACAAAACCCCGGAAAGCTACGAGGCCGGACTCCACCTGCGAGGCTCGATCATGTGGCTGAAACTCCTCACCTCAACCACATGATCCGAACCTCGAACAGCTCCTGGAGTCGTCAGCGGGTCTCAGAGAAGATCATGGCGAGAACGGCCTGCCGGCACCAGTCGCGCCACTGCCCGGACGTCCATCCGTATTCGCCGACGAGGGTCTGGTAGCTGGCGGGCCCCATGAGCATCAGCAAGATGTCGGTGGCCTGCCGGCGGGGCAGGCCGGGCCGCAGTGGCGCCTTCGCGGCGAGAAGTTCGACGAACTGCGACCAGGACTCCCGGCGCAGGCGTTCGTTGTGGGCGCGGATCCGGGCGGGTTCCGGGTCGTGGGAGGCGGTCTTGACGTAGTCGTCGAGGGGCGCGGTGCGGGCCAGCACGTCGGCGACGGCGTCGACGAGGACGCGCAACGCCTCATCGAGATCCGGGGTGGCGACCATGGCCGCATACCAGGGCTGCTGCTCCGGCGGGCCGTCGGCGTCGCCGATGACCGCCCGCTCGTAGACGTTCTGCAGCAGTTCGGCCTTGGTCCGGAATGTGAAGTAGAGCGTCTGCACGGCGACGCCGGCCTCCACCGCGATGTCGGCCATCGTCGTCGCCGGATAGCCCCGCTGAGTGAACAGCCGGTAGGCGGCATCGATCATCCGCGCCCGGGTCTGCGCCGCCTTTCCCTGACGATTCTGCCGTCCGGCCTTGACTTCGCCCATGATCCGGCAAACGATACTGGATAACTCGCTAGTGACATCACTAGTGGTACCACCAGTGAGATGTCTGGAGGTTGCGATGACTGTTGCGGCGGTGATCTCCGCCGACGAGGGCGACCCGGTTCCCGCGCTCGGCATGGAGATGAAGGTGCGCCGGCGGCACCTCGACGGGCTGTTCGTCGTGGAGGCGACGATCGGCCCCGGCGCGGTGGTCTTTCCCCACACCCACTCCCGTGAGGACGAGTGTTCCTACCTTCTGTCCGGTGAACTGACGTATCTGATCGGCGACGAGGTGCGGGTGGCGTCCGCCGGGTCCTACGTGGTGCGGCCCCGGGGCATCCGGCACGCGTTCTGGAACGCCCTTGGGACTCCGGCGCGGATCATCGAGATGCACACTCCCGCGACGTTCGACGGTTTCTACGACCGGGTGGGCGCGATCCTCACCGGACCCGGCCTGGACACACCCCGGGGGCGGGCGGCGTTCGACGAGCTGAGCGCCGAATACGGCCTGGTACAGCACTGGGACCAGGTCCCCGGGCTGATCGACCGATACGGGATGGGGCGGCGATGAGCACGGTCTTCGTCACCGGCGGGTCCGGGTTCATCGGCGCCGCGCTGATCCCCGCGCTGCACACCGCCGGGCACCGCACGGTCGCCCTGGCCCGCAGCGATCAGGCGGCCGACCGGGTCGCCGCACTGGGCGCCCGTCCCGTCCGCGCCGACCTGTCGGACCAGGACGCGCTGACCCGGGCCATGGCCGGGTGTGACGCGGTGATCCACGCCGCCGCCCGGATGCGCGGCGGACGTCCGGCCGCCTTCCACGACGACAACGTCACGGGCACCCGCAATCTGCTGGCCGCGGCGCGATCGGCGGGGACGCCCCGGTTCGTCCACGTCGGAGCAGCCGGCTGTCTCGTCGGCGGCCGGCGGCCGATCCTCGGCGCGGACGAGTCGTGGACGCTCCACCGGCCCGCCTACTCGCCCTATCTGACCACCAAGACGATCAGCGACCACGACGTGCGCCGCGCCAATGCTCCCGGTCTCACCACCTGCGTGGTCCGTCCCGGCTGGGTGTGGGGCGACGGCGACCCGATATTCGAACAGATCGTCACCGCCGCGCGCGAGGGCAAGATGGTGCTCATCGACGGCGGCCGGCACCCCGTTGTCACCTCCCACCGGGACAACACCGTCAGCGGTGTCCTCGCCGCCCTCGACCACGGCCAAGGCGGGGAGGGCTACTACGTGTTCGACGAGGAGACCACCACCATCGGCGAGTTCCTGACCGCGCTGCTGAGCACCCGGGAACTGCCCCGCCCGGCCCGCAGCATCCCCTATCCGCTGGCACGGACCGTGGCGAACACCCTGGAGTTCGCCCATCGGCTCCTGCGCCGTCCCGGTGAACCCCCGATCACCCGGATGCTCGTCGAGTTCAACGGCCGCCCCTTCGACGTCAGCGACCGCAAGGCGCGCGCCGAACTCGGCTACCGTCCCCTCACCACGCGTGCCGCCGGTCTCGCCCGCATGCGCGGCGTCACGACCAGGAGCTGTTCTGAATTCGGATCATGTGGTTGAGGTGAGGAGCTTCAGCCACATGGTCACGCCGCGTAAGTGGAGTGTCATAGCGGGTGGCTGACCCCGCGCCAGGTCTTCATCTTCTGGAAACCATCCCGATCCGGTACGGAACCGCCACAAGATCCCGTTGAACTGATCACGCACCCGCCGGGGCAGCGGCCCGGTGGCCGGCATCGGTCACATCAAAACGCGCCACATCCGGTTCTACCAGCCACGGCCAGCCCACCACCGGCCCTCACCTAGATCCGAACCCCAAACAGCTCCTAGACGGGCGAGCCGCAGCACTTCTTGTACTTGCGCTCGGACCCGCACCAGCACCCGTCGTTGCGCCCCGGCGGCCAGGCGATGTCGCCGGCCGGGTCGGCCAGGGCGACCAGCGCCAGGCGCTCCTCCTCCGAGGAGGGGGCATCCTCCTCAAGGCGGACGACCGCGACCCTGGTCTCGAGGTCGGCCTGCCGGAAGCGCGCCTCCAGCGCCCGCAGGTCGTCGCCGGGCACGTAGGGCAGCCGCACGGTCGGCTTCTTCTCGATCACCGGCTGGGTGGTCTTCGGGGCGGCCGGCTCGGCCGTGACATGGGCCTCGACCTGGTCGGACAGCGGGCCGGGGCCGCCGAAGCGCCGGCGCAGCAGGTCGAGGTAGCGGACGGTCGCGGGCGGGCGGCCCAGGTCGAGCGCGAGCCGCAGGCCGTCGTCGAGGAGGTCGGCGGCGAACGCCGGGTCGAACGGGCCGGCGATCATCGCCGCCGCCGGGTAGAACTCCTCGTCGCGCTCGTCGGCGGGCAGCCGGGCGAGTTCGGCCCGCCGGGTGCGCAGCAGGCGCAGCGCCGTGGCCGAGTCGCCGAGCTGGCCGTGCAGCTCGGCCATCGGGGTGCGCAGCGGGCCGGTCAGGGCCGGTTCCACGCCGATCAGGTCGTGGAGGAGGTCGAGGGTGTCCTGCTCCCACCCGTCGACGGTGTAGTCGTCGATGAGCTCCACGACGTAGGCCGGGATGCGCCGGTCGCCCCGGGCTCTCGGGTCCATGAGGGCGTCGGCGAGCAGTTCCCAGGCGGCCTTCTCCTCGCCCCGGTCGTAGGCGCGCTCGAGCGCGGCGTCGAGGTCGAGTGGGCCGAAGAGATGGTCCGGAAGCACCAGGGCACCCTACCGAGGGTGTAGCCGAGGTTCACCTTCCCGGAGGACGAAACGGGCATACCTCCGGGCGTACCTTCGGATCACACGGTCGGCGGCGGCGCGGGGGCCCGCCGTCCGGCCGCTCGGCTATGGTGGCGCCGGTGACGGAACTGCACTATCTCACCGCGTCGGAGACCTCGGCCCTGCTGCGTGCCCGGGAGATCAGCGCGGCCGAGGTCACCCAGGCTCACCTCGACCGCATCGAGGCGGTCAATCCGCAGGTCAACGCGATCGTGACGGTCACCGCCGAACGGGCCCTCGACCGGGCCCGTGAGCTCGACGCCGGTGAGTGGCAGGGGCCGCTGCACGGGCTGCCGGTCGCGCACAAGGACCTGGTGTCGACCAAGGGGGTCCGGACCACGTTCGGGTCGGCGCTGTTCGCCGACCACGTCCCGACCGTCGACGACCTCATCGTCCGCAGGGTCCGCGACGCGGGCGGGGTGATGATCGGGAAGACGAACACGCCGGAGTTCGGCACCGGCTCCCACACCGTCAACGAGGTCTTCGGGGCCACCCGCAACCCCTACGACCTGACCAAGTCGGCCGGCGGGTCGAGCGGCGGCGCGGCGGCGGCGCTGGCGGCGGGGATGACGCCGCTGGCCGACGGCTCCGACATGGGCGGCTCGCTGCGCAACCCGGCCTCGTTCTGCAACATCGTCGGGCTGCGGCCCACGCCCGGGCGGGTGCCGTCGAAGTCGACGACCGCCGCGTGGTTCACACTGGGCGTGTCGGGGCCGATGGCGCGGACCGTACAGGACCTGGCCCTGTTCCTGACCGCCGTCGCGGGGCCCGACCCGAGTTCTCCGCTGTCGATCCAGGAGGACCCGTCGGTCTTCGGCGGCTCCCTGGAGACCGACGTCAGCCGGTTGCGCATCGCCTATTCCCCCAGCCTCGGCGGGCTGCCGGTCGACGGCGAGACGGCCCGGGTGACCGCCCAGGCGGCCGAGGCCTTCCGCGGGCTGGGCGCCACCGTCGAGCACGCCGACCTGAACCTGACGGGCGCCGACGAGGCCTTCCGCACCTACCGCGCCTGGTGGTACGCCGCCACCTACGGCGACCTGGAGGGCGTCGGCGAGAACGTGCGCTGGAACGTCGAGAAGGGCCGCGAGGTCACCGGCGACGACCTGGCGAGGGCCGAGAAGCTGCGCACCCGCCTCTGGCACCGCGTGAACGGCTTCTTCGGCACCTGGGACTACCTGATCGCCCCGGTCAGCCAGGTCCCGCCGTTCCCGGTCGAAGATCCCTATGTACGTTCCGTCGACGGCCTCCAGATGCCCGACTACCTGGCCTGGATGCGCTCCTGCTACCTGATCAGCGTGCTCGGGGTCCCGGCCCTGTCGGTGCCGTGCGGCTTCACCGAGACCGGGCTGCCGGTCGGCGTGCAGATCATCGGCCGCCCCTGGGACGACCTCGGCGTCATCAAGGTCGGCCACGCGTTCGAGCGGGTCACGAGGGCGGGATCGGTCCGTCCATCGCTTTGCGCTCCCGGTAGGTGACCGCGAACTCGCGCGCCCAGAACACCCCGGCCGCGAGCACCGCCCAGAACACCAGCACGCCCTTGGCCGTCACGCCCAGCAGGTCACGGGTCGCGAACTCCCCCGCCGAGGTCGCGGCCCGCACGACCTCGCCCCCCATCGACGACCCGATGAGGTAGGCCGTGAACGACCCGGCCAGCCCGCCGGCCCCGAGCCCCAGGACGATCGGCAGCCCGTCGTCACCGGCCCTCTGGTAGGCGATCAGCCCCGCGATCAGCCCGAGGGTCGCGGTGATCAGTGCGAAGTAGCCGTCGGCCGCGATGAGCGCCTGGGTGTTCGGATCGGCCACCCGCCACGCGCCTTCGTAGAGGACGTATCGGGTGCGCGGCGCGAGGAACGACCACAGGAATCCCGCGGGCACCCCCAGCACCGCGAGGAGCAGGACCGTCCCACCGAAGTACTTCACAGGCCGCACCGTCCCGATGGTACCTACCTAGACCAGGCGGGCCACGCCGTTAGCATTGGCGGGTGAACGAACAAGCGTGGCTCATCGAACCCTCCGGTCCGCTGCGGGGGGACGTCGAGGTCCGAGGGTCCAAGAACGCCGTGTCCAAGCACATGGTCGCGGCCATGCTGGGCGACGGTCCGAGCACCCTGCACAACGCCCCCGAGGTCGGCGAGGTCCACCTGACCGCCGCCATGCTGGAGGCCCTGGGCATCCACGTCGAGATCGGCGACGGCGAGATCACCCTGGAACGCGGCAGCGTCATCGAGCCGAGGGTCCCGGAGAAGTACACCGGCCTCAACCGGATCCCCATCCTGATGCTCGGCCCGCTCCTCCACCTGGCGGGCGAGGCGTTCGTGCCGATGGTCGGCGGCGACCCCATCGGCCGCCGCCCGGTCAACTTCCACCTCGAGGCGCTGCGCTCCATGGGCGCCGAGATCATCGAGGACGAAAGCGGCATCACGGCCAAGGCCTCCCGCCTCCACGGGACCCGCATCACCCTCCCCTACCCGAGCGTCGGCGCGACCGAGACCATCCTGATGACGGCGGTCCTGGCCGAGGGCAAGACGGTCATCAAGGGCGCCGCCATGGAGCCCGAGGTCGTCGAGCTCGCGCTCTACCTCCAGCGCATGGGCGCGATGATCGAGCTGTCCCCCGACCGCCGCATCGTCATCGAGGGCGTCGAGAAGCTCCACGGCGCCTCGACCTGGCTGGCCGGCGACCGCATCGAGGCCTTCTCCTACCTCGTCGCGGGCCTGGTCACGGGCGGCGAGGTGCGCGTCCACGGCTGCCCGCAGGACCGTCTGGTCACCGCGATCACGACCCTGGCCCGCATGGGTGCCCGGTTCGACATCACCGACGACTGGCTGACCGCCTCGGCCCCCGACGGCCTGCGCGCCGCCGCCGTGCAGACCGACACCCACCCCGGGTTCATGACCGACTGGCAGACGCCGCTCATGGTCCTGTTCACCCGGGCCGAGGGCATGTCGGTCCTGCACGAGACGGTCTTCGAGAACCGGCTGGTGTACGTCCCGGCGCTGCAGAAGATGGGCTGCGAGATCGAGGTCTTCTCCCAGTGCCTCGGCGGCCCGGCCTGCCGCTACCACGACACCAACGCCAAGCACTCGGCGGTCGTCCGCGGCGTCTCCAAGCTGCGCGGCGCCGACGTGACGCTCCCCGACATCCGGGCGGGCTTCTCGGCGGTCCTCGCGGCGGCGGTGGCCGAGGGCACCTCGACCCTGCGCGGCGTGAACCACATCGAGCGCGGCTACCACCGCCCGTTCGACCAGTTCACCTCGCTGGGCCTGAAGATCCGCCGTACCGACGTCTGACGCCTTCTCGATGGCCGTGACCTCACCGGGGTCACGGCCATCTCAGGTTCCGCCGCCGGACCCCGGGACGAGCCGGCGGTCCCGCACCCCCCGCACCTCAAAGCCGGCGTAGAACGGAACGAGGAGCACGACCGGGGAGCCGACGGGAATCAGTCGCGGCGGCGGCGGCCGTCGCCCTCCATCCGCGGGTCGCCCCGGTAGTAGTCGTCGCGGGGGCCGCGCCGGTAGGAGTCGTCCTCCGGGTAGAGGTTGCCGTCCTCGTCCTCGTACCAGTACTCGTACTCGACGTCGCCGCGCTCGGCGGCCATCGCCTCGCGGAGGCCGGGCGTGAAGCCGCCGCCGAAGCGGCCCATGTCGGGGGCGGTGAAGTCGGTGGCCGGGGTGTCGCGCAGGGCGCCCTGCATCGAGTCGACCCAGATCGGGCCCGGAAGCGAGGCCCCCTGGACCGAGCCGTAGGTCTGGCCTCCGATGCTGACCCCGTTCAGGGGGTACTTGTACGACCCCCGGATGTCTCCGACGCTCACGGCGGCGGCCAGGTTCGGGGTGTACCCGGCGAACCACGCCGACGTGTAGTTGTTGTTGGTCCCGGTCTTCCCGGCGGCCGGACGGCCGATCGACTGGCCCTTCATCGTCCCCTGCGTGAAGACCCCGGAGAGCACCTCGTTCACCGCGTCGGCCACCGCCGGGTCGACGGTCGCCGAACAGCTCGGCGGGATCTCCACCCGCCGCCCGTCGCGTTCGACGATCTCGGTGATGGCGACCGGCTTGCAGTACTTGCCGCGCGCCCCGAACGTCGCGATGGCCGAGGCGACCGTCAGGGGGTCCATCTCGTTGACGCCGAGGGTGAACGTCGGCACCTCCGACAGCTTCCCGCCGTCGGCGCGCTGGATGCCGAGCGCCTTGGCGGTCCGGATGACGTCGCAGAGGCCGACCTCGCGCTCCAGCATCATGAAGAAGATGTTGGACGACTTCCACGTCCCCAGCTCCAGGCTGTAGGGGCCGCCCTTGCCCTCGCCGGACGCGTTGTAGATCTTCGCGCCGGGGTCGTTGACCGGTTTGCCGGCGCAGTCGGTGAAGCCCTCCGACGGGACGAACACGCCGGGCGTGTCGAACCCCTGGCCGAACTTCCACCCCTTGGCCAGCGCGGTCGCCAAGGTGAAGATCTTGAAGGTCGAGCCCGCCTGGAAGCCCATGCCGCCCCCGTGGGCGGTGTCGGCGGGCAGGTTGAAGGTCGTGTTGGGGCCGGTGACCTTGCCGCCGGGGTTGCTGCCGTAGCGCTTGCTGGCCGCCAGCGCCCTGATGCGGCCCGTGCCGGGCTCGACCATGGCCTCGGCCGCCACCTCGGTGTCCTCGGCCGCGACGCGCGCCTCGATGGCCTTGTTCGCCGCCTTCTGGGCGGTCGCGTCGAGCGTGGTCTTCAGGGTGAGGCCGCCCCGCTGGAGGCGGCGCTCGCGGTCGGCCCGGGAATGGCCGAACGCGGGGTTGGCGAGGATCTCGTGCTGGACGTACACGCAGAAGAAGGGATAGTCCGACTCGGCGCACCCGCCGGGTTCCGACCGCATGTTGAGCCCGAGCGCCTGCGACTTCGCGGCGGCCGCCACGATGGGGGTGATCTTGCCGAGCTCGGCCATCCGGTCGAGCACCAGGTCGCGCCGCTGCTGCAGCTTCTCGCGCTGCTCCTCGCCGCGCGCCGGGTCGGTCGAGTAGGGCGTCCGGACCGCCCCCGCCAGCGCCGCCGCCTGGCCCAGGGTGAGGTCCTTCGCCGACACGCCGAAGAACCGCCGGGCCGCCGCCTGGACGCCGAACGCGCCCGCGCCGAAGTAGGCGATGTTCAGGTAGCGCTCCAGGATCTGGTCTTTGGAGTACTTCTCCTCCAGCGCCAGCGCGTAGCGCATCTCGGTGAACTTGCGGCGGATGCTGCGGACCTGCGCGGAGTCGCGTTCCTTGTCCGACTCGGCCCGGTTGACCAGGATGTTCTTCACGAGCTGCTGGGTCAGCGACGAACCGCCCTGGCGGATGCCGCCGGCCTGGGTGTTGGCGATCAGCGCCCGGACCGTGCCCCGCACGTCGAGGCCGGCGTGCTCGTAGAAGCGGGCGTCCTCGATCGCGACGATCGCCTCGCGCATCGGCTTGGAGACCTGGTCGATCGTGACCGACTGCCGGTTCTGGGAGTAGAACTGGGCGAACTGGCGGCCGTCTTTGTCGACCAGCCGGGTCACCTCGGGCAGCGGGTCTTCGCGGGGCGGCGGCGGGAGCTTGGTGATGGTCCCGGCCGCCGTGTTGCTCGCCACCCCGGCCCCGGCGACGATCGGCGCGACCAACGCCGCCGCCAGGACCCCGCCGAGTGCGCCGCAGACCGCCAGCCCACCGGCCGTCGTGACCCGTGCCATGCCGCTCCCCCCGAAACAGCTCGACAACCAGGGGGAACCAGCGTCAACCTAACACAGCGTAACGTCTGGTAACGCTACGCCCCCAGGCAGGCCGGCCCGAGGAGCTGTTTGAGGTCGCCCATCAGGGCCGGGCTCGGGGTCACCCGCAGGCGGTCGTCGAGGCGCATCACGGTCGTACGCGGCCCGTTGTGGACCTGGAGGTGCACCTCGGTCGTGCCGGGATGGGTGGTCAGCACCTCTTTGAGGCGGCCGACGACCGGCGGGGTGACCCGGGCCATGGCCAGGCTGACCACCAGCGGGCCGCCCGACTCGACCGTCAGGTCGGGCTGGGTGACCTCCATGGCGATGATCTTGGCGACGTCTTCGCGCTTGTCGATGCGGCCCTTGACGAAGACGATCGCGTCTTCGGCCAGGATCGTGGCGCACAGCTGGTAGGCCGACGGGAAGATCATCACCTCGATCGAGCCGCCGAGGTCTTCGAGCTGGGTGAGGACCCAGGTGTCGCCCTTCTTGGTGACCTTGCGCTGCACGCCGCTGAGGATGCCGCCGACCGTGACGATCTGGCCGTCGGGCCGGGAGTCGTCTTGAAGGGCGGTGATCGAGCAGTCGGCGCCGCTCGACAGGATGTGCTCGACGCCGAGGAGCGGGTGGTCGGAGACGTAGAGGCCGAGCATCTCGCGCTCGAACTGCAGGACGGTGTTCTTGTCCCATTCACCCTCGGGGATGGTCACGTCGAAGGTCTGGTCCTCACCGCCGTCGACCGCGCCGAACAGCGAGTCCTGCCCGATGGCCTCGTTCTTCTTGATGTCGATGATCGCGTCGACGGCCTGCTCGTGGATCATCACCAGGCCCTTGCGGACGTGGCCCATCGAGTCGTACGCCCCCGCCTTGATCAGCGACTCGATGACCCGCTTGTTGCAGACCTGGGCCGGGACCTTGCGCAGGAAGTCCTTGAAGTCGGTGAAGCGGCCCTTCTCCTTGCGGGCGGCGATGATGCCGTCGACGACGTTGCCGCCGACGTTGCGGATCGCCGACAGGCCGAAGCGGATGTCGGCGCCGCGCGGGGTGAAGTCGAAGTCGGAGTCGCTGACGTCGGGCGGCAGCACCTTGATGCCCATGTGGCGGCACTCGTTGAGGTAGAGCGCCGACTTGTCCTTGTCGTCCTTGACGCTCGTGAGCAGGGCGGCCATGTACTCGGCGCGGTAGTTGGCCTTGAGGTAGGCCGTCCAGTAGGAGACCAGGCCGTATCCGGCGGTGTGGGCCTTGTTGAAGGCGTAGTCGGAGAACGGCAGCAGGATGTCCCACAGGGCCTTGATGGCCTCTTTGGAGTAGCCGTTGTCGCGCATGCCCTTCTCGAAGAACTCGTACTGCTTGTCGAGTTCCGACTTCTTCTTCTTGCCCATCGCGCGGCGGAGCAGGTCGGCGCCGCCGAGCGAGTACCCCGCGACGCGCTGGGCGATGGCCATGACCTGCTCCTGGTAGACGATCAGGCCGTAGGTCGTGGACAGGATGTCGGCGAGGGGCTCTTCGAGCTCCGGGTGGATCGGCGTCATCTCCTGCTGCTTGTTCTTGCGCAGCGCGTAGTTGGTGTGGGAGTTGGCGCCCATCGGGCCGGGACGGTAGAGCGCGAGGGCGGCGGAGATGTCCTCGAAGTTGTCGGGGCGCATCAGCCGCAGGAGGGTGCGCATGCCGCCGCCGTCGAGCTGGAAGATGCCGAGGGTGTCGCCGCGGGCCAGCAGCTCGTAGGTCTTGGCGTCGTCGAGCGGCAGGTCGAGCAGCTCGATCTTGTTGCCGGTGTTGAGCTCGACCATCTTCAGGCAGTCGTCGATGATCGTCAGGTTGCGCAGGCCGAGGAAGTCCATCTTCAGCAGGCCGAGCGTCTCGCAGGTCGGGTAGTCGAACTGCGTGATGATCGCGCCGTCGGAGTCGCGGCGCATGATCGGGATGTAGTCGGTCAGCACCTCCGACGACATGATCACGCCGGCGGCGTGGACGCCGGTCTGCCGGATCAGGCCCTCAAGACCGCGCCCGAGGTCGATGGTCGCCTTGACGTCGACGTCTTCTTCGTAGAGTTTGCGCAGCTCACCGGCTTCGTTGTAGCGCGGGTGGTCGCTGTCGAAGATGCCGGAGAGCGGGATGTCCTTGCCCATCACGGCGGGCGGGAAGGCCTTGGAGACCTTGTCACCGAGCGCGTAGGGGTAGCCCAGGACGCGGCCGGCGTCCTTCACGGCCGCTTTCGCCTTGATCGTGCCGAAGGTGGCGATCATGGCGACCTTGTCGGAGCCCCACTTCTCGGTGACGTACCTGATCACGTCGGCGCGCCTGCGCTCGTCGAAGTCGATGTCGACGTCGGGCATGGAGACGCGCTCGGGGTTGAGGAACCGCTCGAAGTAGAGGCCGAACGGGATCGGGTCGAGGTCGGTGATGCCCAGCGAGTAGGCGACCAGCGAGCCCGCCGCCGAACCACGGCCCGGGCCGACCCGGATGCCGTTGTTCTTGGCCCACATGATGAAGTCGGCGACCACGAGGAAGTAGCTCGGGAAGCCCATCTGCACGATGACGCGCAGCTCGTTCTCGACCCACTCGCGGTGCTCGTCGTCGACGCCGCCGGGGAAGCGGCGGTGCATGCCCTTCCAGACCTCCTGGCGGAAGAACTCCTCCTCGGTCATCCCGTCGGGGATGGGGTAGGTCGGCATCAGGTTCTTGTGCTGGAAGAACCCGGTGGGGTCGACCTTCTCGGCGACCAGGAGGGTGTTGCGGCACCCCTCCTGCCACAGGTCGGAGGAGTCGACGGCGCGCATCTCGTCGGCGGTCTTGATGTAGTAGCCGCTGCCGTCGAACCGGAACCGGCCGGGGTCGGAGAGCTGCTTGCCGGTCTGGACGCACAGGAGAGCGTCGTGCGACTGGGCGTCGGACTCGTAGGTGTAGTGGGAGTCGTTGGTGACCAGCGGCGGGATGTCGAGCTCCCGGGAGATCCGGGTCAGGCCGTCGCGGACCCGGCGCTCGATGTCGAGGCCGTGGTCCATGATCTCAAGGAAGTAGTTCTCCTTGCCGAAGATGTCCTGAAATTTCGCCGCCGCCTTGACGGCCTCGTCGTACTGGCCGAGGCGCAGCCGGGTCTGCACCTCGCCCGACGGGCAGCCGGTGGTGGCCATCAGGCCCTCGGAGTGCTCGGCCAGGATCTCGGCGTCCATGCGGGCCCACTTGCGGTGGAAGCCCTCGGTGTAGGCGCGCGAGGACAGCTTCATCAGGTTGTGGAGGCCGGCGCGGTTCTTCGCCCAGATCGTCATGTGGGTGTAGAAGCCACCCGCCGAGACGTCGTCGCTCTTCTGGTGGGGCTCGCCCCACAGGACCGGCTTCTTGTTGAAGCGGGCGTCGGGGGCGACGTAGGCCTCGATGCCGATGATCGGCTTCACCTCGGCGGCGGTGGCCTGCCGGTAGAACTCGTAGGCGCCGTGCATGTTGCCGTGGTCGGTGATCGCGATGGCGGGCATGCCCTGCTCGCCCACCAGTTTGAACATCTGCTTCAGCCGGGCCGCACCGTCGAGCATCGAGTACTCGGTGTGGACGTGCAGATGCACAAACGAATCGCCCATGAGACCCCCATCTTCCGACCGATGGAGGTAGAGCCTACGCGTGATCACCTCCCCGCACGAATACGGTCGCGGAAGAGATCTTCCGGGGGGAAAAGGTGGAGAAAACCAATCTCGACGAGGGGTATTCGCACGCCCTCGGCAAGCGCCAGGTCCAGATGATCGCGATCGGCGGGGCCATCGGCGTCGGCCTGTTCCTCGGCTCCGGAGGCCGCTTCGCCGCCGCCGGACCGGCCCTGGTGATCTCGTACGCCGTCGCCGGCATCGCCGCCTTCTTCGTCATGCGGGCCCTCGGCGAGCTGGTCAGCTACCGGCCCACCTCCGGTTCCTTCGTCTCCTACGCCACCGAGTTCGTCGGCCCCTGGGCCGGGTTCGCCAGCGGCTGGATGTACTGGGTCAACTGGGCCGCCACGGGCGTCGCCGAGCTGACCGCCATCGCGATCTACGTGCACCTGTGGGCGCCCGACTTCCCGCGCTGGCTCACCGCGCTGATCGCGCTGGGGGTCGTGCTGGTGGTGAACCTGGCGTCGGTGAAGGCGTTCGGCGAGCTGGAGTTCTGGTTCGCGCTGCTCAAGGTGGTCGCGATCGTGACCTTCCTGATCGTCGGGCTCTACCTGGTGATCTTCTCGATCGGCGGGGCCACGCCGTCGAACCTGGTCTCCCACGGCGGGTTCTTCCCGCTGGGGTTCGGGCCCGTCTTCATGAGCCTCCAGGCGGTGGTCTTCGCGTACGCCGCCATCGAGCTCGTCGGCATCGCGGCCGGCGAGACCAAGGACCCCGACAAGGTGCTCCCGAAGGCCGTCAACAGCGTCATCTGGCGCATCGCGATCTTCTACGTCGGGTCGGTGCTGCTGCTCGGGATGGTGCTGCCATGGACGTCGTACGGCCCCGGCGAGTCCCCCTTCGTGACGGTGTTCACCCAGCTCGGGGTGCCCTGGGCGGGCGACGTGATGAACCTGATCGTGATCACGGCGGCGCTGTCGTCGTGCAACTCCGGGCTCTACTCCACCGGGCGCATCCTGCGGTCGATGGGGCAGCGCGGCGAGGCCCCCCGGTTCACCCGGTCGCTGAGCTCCCGGCACGTGCCGGTGGGCGGGATCCTCATGACGGCCGTCGTCTACGTGGTGGGGGTGGCGGTGTACTCGTACATCCCCGAGAGGGCCTTCACCATCGCGGTGGCGATCTCCTCCCTCGGCACGATCACCACGTGGGGCACCCTGATCTACTGCCAGATCAAGCTGCGCCAGGCCTGGACGCGCGGTGAACTGCCCAAGCCGGCGTTCCTGATGCCGGGGTCGCCCTACACGAACTGGCTGACGCTGGGCTTCCTGGCGCTGGTGGTGGTCTTGATGCCGTTCGCCGACGAGGACCAGCGGCTGGCCTTCTACCTGATCCCGGTCCTGGCGGGCGGGATCTGGGGCGGCTGGCGGCTGGTCAACGCGAAGCGCGCGCCGGCCACTCACGTTCAGCAGCGTGTAGTCCCGCCTCAATGACGGCCGCCATGATCGGCCGCAGGCCCGGTTCGCCCAGGCGCGGCGCGCGCTGCGCCATCGCGGCGACCACCTTGCGCTCCCGCTCGGGGTCGCGCCCGGCGAACCCGCCGACGGGCTTGAGCCGCTGGATCGCCCCGGCCAGTTCGGCCCGGCGCTCCAGGATGACGGCGAGGGCGGCGTCGGTCCGGTCGATCGCCGCGCGGGCCTGAGGCAGGTCCTCCGGCGCCTCAGGGCGCACCACGGCGCCGATCAGGCGGGCGTCCTCCACAGCGGCGTCGACGACCTCGGAGGGCGCGTCAGGGTCGAGCAGGAGCCCGTCGGCCCCCGCCGCGACGGCGGCCCCGGCGAGCACCGCGTCCTTCCCCAGGTCGACGATCACCGGCCGCCCCGACTCCGCGCGGGCGGCCTTCATGAGCGCCAGGTCGGGCACCGCCTCGCAGAGCACGACCGACGGGTTCCCCTCGGCCTCGCAGCGGTCGGCGGCGGTCAGCCACTCCATGAGCGAGGCCTCGCGCGGTCGTCTGAGGATCACCGGCAGCGCGAGCCGCGCGGCGGCCCGGACGAGCGCCAGGTCGTCGACGACGACCGCGACTGCGGGACCGGCGAGGGCGTCGAGTTCGACCGAAGGCGACAACTCGACGAGCAGCGGACCCCCGAGGACCGCGACCGGCCGCCCTTCTCCGATGGTCAGATCCGCGATCCGTACGGACATGTCGTGAGATTACCAGGGCAGTACTGCTCGCGTTTGATCCCTTTGCCATCCATGGGACGATTCATGGGTTCTGGAAGGGGTGGGGATGACGAACGCGGAAGGCCGACTCGTCGGGGGCCGGTACCACTTGATAGAACCCATCGGCCGGGGCGGCATGGGCATCGTGTGGCGGGCCCATGACGAGCTGCTCGACCGCGCCGTGGCGGTGAAGGAGGTCCGGTACGACAGCGCGATGGGCGACGAGCTGCCCGAGCTGAACCGCCGGACCATGCGTGAGGCGCGCGCCGCCGGGCGGCTGACCCATCCGAATGTGGTCGTCGTCCACGACGTGATCGAGGAGGACGGGCGGCCCTGGATCATCATGCAGCTCGTCGAGTCGCGGTCGCTGGGGCAGGTGATCAGGCAGGACGGCCCGCTGACGCCCAAACGGGCGACCGAGATCGGCCTGCAGATCCTCGACGCGCTCCGGGCCGCCCACGCGCAGGGCGTGTTACACCGTGACGTGAAGCCCGAGAACGTGCTGCTCGCCGACGACGGGCGCGTGGTGCTGACCGACTTCGGCATCGCGCGGGTCGAGACCGACTCGACGATGACCCGCACCGGCCTGGTCGGCACCCCCGCCTTCATCGCGCCCGAGCGGTTGCGCGGCGGCCCCGCCCAGCGCGAGTCCGACCTGTGGTCGCTCGGCGCGACCCTCTACGCCGCCGTCGAGGGCCGCCCGCCCCACGACAAGGGCATGGCGATGGCGACCATGCACGCCGTGCTGACCGAGCCGCCCGACCCCGCCAGGAACGCCGGATCGCTGCGCCCCGTCCTCGACCGCCTCCTGGAGAAGGACCCGGCGACCCGGCCCGGCTACGACGAGACCGCCCGCCTGCTCCGCCGCGCGGCGACCGAGCAGGCCGCGCCCCGTCCCGTCGACGCCTCCGGCTGGCCGTCGCCGCCCTCCCCGCAGCGTTCCGGCCGGGCCAACGGCGTGCCGAAACCGTCGGCGGTGCCCCCGGAGGCCTTCGAGGCGACCGACCCCGACCTGCCGACGACCCCGACCAAACACCCCAAGAAATCCGGTTCCGGACGCCCCGACGACGCCCCGGCCGAATCCCCGGCCGAATCCCCGGTCGGCGGACGCCGAACCGCCGGGGCCGCAGACCGGAGACGCGATCCCGGCCCAGCGCCCGGCCGAGGCGGCCAAACCCGCCGCGAAACCCGCGAGGAAGCCGGTGAAACCGGCGACGGGCGCGAAGGCGGCCGGCAAGCCCGCCGAGCCGGCCGAAAGCGCCCCCGACGACTCCGCCGCAGGCAAGGCCGCCGGGGCCGCGGCAGGGGCCGCCTCCAGCCGGGACGCGGCCAAGGCCTCCCCCGACGCGCCGGCCAAGAAGCCCGCCGGAAGCGGGGCCACCGGTCCCGGCGCGGGCAAGAAGGCCGACTCCGCCCCCGCCGGCACGACCGACGGTGACGTCAGGCCCGAGCGCGTGCGCGAGTTCGCGCAGGAGGACGGCGCGGAGTCCCGCAAGGAACCGGCCGCCGAGCCCAAGCCCGCCCCCAAGCCCGGCAACCGCCGCCCTCCGAGCGCCCCTTACGGCGGCGCCGGGGTGCGTCCGGGCGCGGGCCGTCCCGTCGAGGCGCCGCGGCC
>NZ_SZQA01000076.1 GCF_005233835.1 Herbidospora galbida
GGCTCGACGCGGGCCTGGACGCCGTACGGGCGACCGACCCGCGACGGATCCGGCGTGAACTGGCGGCCGCCGCGCGCCGGCCCCTCGACTCGCTGACCGCCCTGGCGACGGCGCTGGGCGACTACCACCGCGCCGCGATCGGCGCCCACGACGACCTCGTCAGGGCGGCGGTCGAGGCCGACGTCGCGACGCGGACGAGCGCGCTGCTCGCCGGGGGCGTCGAGGCGCTGCTGCGCGGCTTCGCGCCGGTGATGCGCTGGCGCCGGCCGGTGCTGGAGGTCCGCTATCCGGTCGACCGGGACCTGCACCTGGGCGGCCGGGGGCTGCGGTTCACGCCCTCGTTCTTCTGCGACCGGACGCCGGTCTCCCTCGCCGACCCGGACCTGCCGCCGGTCCTGGTCTACCCGATCGCGGCCGAGCACCGGATCGCCCGCGCCGGGACGGGTGACTCGCTGGCCGGGCTGATGGGCCCGACCCGCGCCGCCGTGCTCGCCGCGCTGCGGCACAGCGCCTCGACCACCCAGCTCGCGGCCCGGCTGCACACCTCGCCGGCCTCGATGAGCCGGCACACCAAGACCCTGCGGCAGGCGGGGCTGATCACCAGCACCCGCCGCGGTCCCGCCGTCCTGCACGACCTGACCCCGCTGGGCCGCCGGCTCCTCGGAGGCGGCTGAGCACCTTTGCGTTGCGGCGCAAAGGTCTTACCGGGGCGGCGGGCGCTGACCGAGTCTGACGGCCATGCGAATCACACGATCCCTCATCTCGGCGGCGTTCGCCCTCCTCATCGGCGTGGCCCTCCCCCTGACCACCGCGTCGTCCGCGCAGGCGGCCTGCGGCACCGCCGTCTCCGGCAGCTACAACTGGGACGGCACCATCAGCACCCACGTCCGGGGCACCAACTGCTCCACCCGGTACGCCCACCTGACGGTGAGCGGCAACGAGAACTGCTGCACCCCGTTCTGGGTGAAGATCGAGCGGCAGCTGTGGGGCAGCTACGGCTGGCTGACCACCAACACCCAGGTCAAGAGCGCCCTCTGGAACGGCTACGTCGAACTGAACACGGCGACGATCCCCTCACGGCCGTCGGACGGGAGCGAACGCTTCCACGCCTGCTGGGGCGTCGGCTCGTCGCAGCCGAGTTCGTGGGACTGCGGCCCCTGGGTCGGCTGACCGCAAGAGGCGCGGCCGCCCTCTCGGGTGGCCGCGCCTCGCACTGCCCGGAAACGTCCGGCCCCGTCCGGCCGGGAGCGTGGTCAGAAGGGCCGGGCCGCCTCGACCAGGGCCTCCATGAGGCGGTTGTCGGCGCCGCGCTCGGGGTGCCACTGCACGCCCACGCAGAAGCGGTGACCCTGCAGTTCGACGCCCTCGACGATCTGGTCGTCGGCCCAGGCCACCGCGAGCAACCCCTGGCCGAGCTTCTTGACCGCCTGGTGGTGCGGCGCGTTCACCTCAAGCCGGTCGCCGACCGCCTTACCGATCTTGCTGGACACGCTGATGATCACGGTGTGCTTCGCGCCGGTGTGCCGGTCGTGCGCCACCACGTCGGGCAGCCACGGGATCAGCGAGCCGCCCAGCGCCACGTTCAGCACGTGCATGCCGCGCGACACCGCGAGCACCGGCTTGCCGGCCGCCACGGCCGCCTTGGCCAGGGCGATCTCGAAGCGGTCACGGTGGGCCTGCGGCTCTTCGACGCGCGACTCGCGCGGCTCGCCGTAGAGGGCGGGGTCGACCTCGATCCCCCCGGCGAGCAGGACGCCGTCGAGTCCGCGCAGATGGTCGTCGACGTTGGCGGGCAGCAACGGGGGCAGCACGACGGGGACGCCCCCGGCCTTCTCCACGGCCCGCGAGTATCCCTGCGGGGAGACCACGGCCTCCCGCACCCACGCACCCCAGCGGGCGGCCTCAAGGTAGCTGGTGATGCCGATGATCGGACGGGCCATGGAGTCTCCAGTAGGTTGCGCGCGACGGCATGCCCATCATGGCGCACCTGATTTCGGTTTTGTCACGTATCCCACGTATCAGTCAGCACACCTCCCACCAACACGAATGACATTCGCGTTTCTTGTCCGAAAATGTCGGGACCTGTGCTCACAGAGGATGACGCGTCGACTACCAACAGTCGCCTTTGGGGTGAATCAGTTGTGACGTGCATCTCAGAGTGGAAGACTCCCAAATGAGCGAAGGTTGTGCCGGGGGGCCGCCGAGCTCGTTCACCCGGAACCGTCAGGGAGGTGGATCGGCAGACCGGAAGAACCTATTCCGGTCACAAGGGTGGGACCATTACATGTCGTTGAATCCGCGCCTCGTCAAAGAGAGTTTCTCCGTCGTCGAGCCAGTCGCGGAGCGAGCAGCCGCGTACTTCTACGGCCGCCTGTTCGCGCAGAGCCCGCATCTCCGGGGCATGTTCCCCCCGGCGATGGACATCACGCGAGACCGGCTGTTCGGCTCGCTGACCCGGATCGTCTGGATGCTGGACAGCCCGGACAGCCTGGGGGGGTATCTGGGACAGCTCGGACGCGACCACCGCAAGTACGGGGTGGTGGCCGAGCACTACACCGCCGTCGGCAACGCGTTGCTGGCGACCATCAAACGCTTCGCGGCCGAGATCTGGAACGCGGAGATCGAGGCGGCCTGGGTGGCCGCCTACACCGCCGCCGCCGACGCGATGATCGGGGCGGCCGACGCCGACGCGGGCAAGAACCCCGCCTGGTGGCTGGCCGAGGTGGTCGACCACGACCGCCGCGCGCCCGACATCACCGTCGTCACGCTCCGGCCCGCCCAGCGCATGGACTTCGTCCCGGGCCAGTACGTCAACGTGCAGGTCGCCCGCTGGCCCCGCGTCTGGCGGACCTACTCCATCGCCAACGCGCCGCGGGCCGACAACACCATCACCCTGCACGTGCGCACCCTGCCGGGCGGCTGGGTGAGCACCGCGCTGGCCCAGCACACCAAGGTCGGCGACCAGATCCTCCTCGGCCCGCCGGTCGGCACCATGGCCCCGCCGGACGGCGAGCGCGACATCCTCTGCGTGGCGGGCGGCACCGGCCTGGCGCCGCTGAAGGCCGTCGTCGAGCAGGTGATCTCCTCGGGACGGCGGCCCAACATCTCCATGATCGTCGGCGCCCGCCGGGCCGCCGAGCTCTACGACCTGCCCGACCTGCGCCGCATGGAGTCGGGCTTCCCGTGGCTGAGCGTGCTGCCGGTGGTGTCGCAGGAGGAGTCGTACACGGGCATGAAGGGCCACCTCGACGAGGTGGTGCCGCGGATCAACGCGTGGACCGGCCACGAGGTCTACGTGTGCGGCCCGGCGAGCATGGTGAACGCGACCGTGCGGCGGCTGCTCGACAGCGGGGTGCCGCTGGCCTCCATCCACCGGGACGCGATCCAGGGCGAACCCTGAACCGCGCCCGCGGACGCTCCGGGCCTGGCACGATGAACGGATGAAAGCCCGGCCGGTCACCCTGGTGACCTTCGTGCTGCCCACCACCCTGCGCCACTGGATCGGTGACGACACCCAGGTGCGCGTGTTCGCCGTCGCGCCCGAGGAGTCGGAGACCCCGACCCTCGGGGGCGCGCTCGACACCCTGCGCCGCACCCACCCCGATCTGGAGGGGCGGCTGCGCGACGAATACGGCGCGCTGCGGCGGCACATCGGCATCTTCGTGTGCGGGGAGAACGCCCGGCGCCTGGGCGGGCTCGACTGCGAGCTCCCCCCGGGCGCCGAGGTCTACGTGCTTCCCGCGCTGAGCTAGTACCGTTCCGCGACCCCGGCGTTGACCTCGGTGAGGACGACGCCGGTCTTGGCGTACCGCACCAGGTTCGACGGCGACGGCGGCTGGGCCAGCGTGGTCTGGGCGTAGCGGACGGTGTCGCCGACCGTGCCCAGGCCGAGGGCCCTGATCGTGGGCGTGCTGACGACGGTGCCGGCGTTGATCCTGCGGGTCGCCGTGTTGAGCACGGTGGCCAGCAGGTCGGCGCGCAGCGTGCGCGGCTGCGTGACCGGCAGGGAGAACACCGCGTCCGCCTCCTGCTGCGACAGCCTGCCGTCGGGGGCCGACCCGTCGGCGCCGTCCCAGCGGGTGTCGGTCGCCTGCACCCGGGCCAGGATCTCGGCCGTGCGCAGGTCGTCGCGGAGCGCCCACAGCGCGCGCAGCATCGGGTTGCGGCTCGGCGCGACCGCGGTGACCGTGGTCGACGACGATGCGGTGACCGGGGCGAACACGCAGGCCCCGCTGCCGTTCTTGTACGCGATCGACACGCTTCCCGCGAAGGTCGCTCCCGGGAGGGCGAGCAGGGTCGGCCGGGCGGTGAAGACGATCGCCCGGTCGCCCGAGTTCGCGGCCAGGTCGCCGGGGTTCCAGGTGAGGGTCCTGGTGCCGTCGGCGTTCAGGGTCACCGTGGCCGGTTTCGGCCCGGCGCCCAGGTCGAGCGGCTTGCTGTAGTAGACGTCCTTCGGCACGGTGGCCGTGACGGCCACGTTCGAGGCGGCGTCACCACCCGCGTTCGCGTAGGTGATCGTGTACGTGATCGCCTCGCCCGCCCCCACCGTCGGGGTCGCCGTCTGGGACACGGTCAGCTTGGGCGCCCGCGCGGTCGTCGCCGCCGAGGCGGTGTTGTCGGTCCTCGACGGGTCGGGCACGCCCTCGGCGTCGGTGCCGGTGACGGTGGCGGTGTTGGTGATCACCGTGCCGTCGGTGATCGTGCAGGGCACCTGGTAGGCGAACGGCGTGGTCGTGGTCGCGCCGGCGGCCAGGTCGGGCAGCGACCGGCGCTGGACCGTTCCGTCGGGCAGGGTGTCGGCGACCTCGATCGACCTCGCCGGGCCGGGGCCGAGGTCGGTGACGCCGACCGTGTAGGAGATGGTGTCGCCGCCCGCCGCCGTCGCGCGGTCGGCGGTCTTGGTGAGCTTCAGGTCGGCCTGCTGCGTCATCGCCTTGAGGTCGCGCTCGGTCAGTTCCCTCGGCAGGTTCCGCCGCACGCCGTCGGCGAAGAAGCCGACGTTCAGGCGGGGGTTGTACTGGATGCCGGCCCAGTCGTCGTGGCCCTTGAGTTCGGTCTTCTCCTGGATGTTGCACCCCTGGCCCGGGTCGCCGATGGAGTCGATCCAGTTGATGTCGGCCTCGGCCTTGGTCTCGGTGTCCCCGTCCTTGCCGTTCCAGTTGACGGGCTGGTCGTTGGCGTCGTCGAGCCGCCACTTGCCGTCGAGTCCCCAGATCATCTTGCGGGCCGGATTCGGCGTCGCGTGGAGGCGCTTGTTCTCGTCGAGTTCCGTCTCCTTCAGCGGCACGCCGAAGGCGGTGCCCTTGGCGGCGCTGCTGTAGTCGAGCGGGCGGTCCGGGTCGCGGCGCGGGAACTGGAAGGCGTAGCTCATCACGCTCAGGTAGTTGGGCTTGCAGTTGACGTGGTCGCCGCCGCCGTGGCCCAGGCTCAGGGTGTGGCCGAGCTCGTGCATGAACGTCGAGCCCTCGATCACCCGCCGGTCGGCGTCGTCGTCGAAGTCCCAGGTGGCGACGGTGACGATGAAGTCGTTGCCGCCTTCGAGGGTGGAGTCGTCGATCTCGGCCTGGCCGGAGGAGTCGGGGTCCGCCTCGTACTGGTGGCCGAAGATCATGTAGCGGTAGACCTGGCGGCGCGCGTTCAGGATGTTCGCGCAGTTCGGGCTCGCGCGGTCGGCCGCGGTGCCGAAGTGGCCGTCGCAGGGGAGGTCGGGTTCGCCGCTCTTGAGGTCGTTGAAGTCGTCGAGGTCACCCGGCCCGGGGTCGTGGAACTTCATCACGTCGATCCGGGGCACCTGCTCGCCGCTGAGGACGTGCAGGTTGACGCCCCGGTACTTGCCGGGTTCGTACTGGTCGACCGGGGCGGCGGCGAACGCGTTGACCACGTCGGTGATCGCGCCGGGCTGGGGAGCCGCACCCTCCATGTGGTCGGCCTCGACGAACAGGTCCTTGCGGTAGGGCAGCGCGCCCATGTCGCCCAGCGCCAGGTCGACCGTGCCGTTCCCGTCGTGGTCGAGGCCCCGGCCGGGGCCCTCCCAGACGTCCATGAGGCCGTCGCCGTCGCCGTCGGTGGTCTTGGCCTTCTCAAGGCAGTCGGGGGTGGTGATGGTGAAGTAGCCGCGCGCCGAGTCGACGGCGCTCTGCTCGCTCTCCCCCGCCAGCGAGGTGACGCCCGCGCCCTGCTGCGCCGTCAGGCCGCCGCCGGTGAAGACACACGTGTTCAGGTCGAACTTCAGGTCGACGTGGTCGCCGGGGGCGCCCCAGTCGATGGGGTCGTCGGCGGTGGAGTCGTCCTGGTCCCACAGCTCCATGTGGATGTCGAC
Source organism: Herbidospora galbida (assembly GCF_005233835.1). Taxonomy (GTDB): domain Bacteria; phylum Actinomycetota; class Actinomycetes; order Streptosporangiales; family Streptosporangiaceae; genus Herbidospora; species Herbidospora galbida. Next base: position 6,320 of record NZ_SZQA01000076.1, read on the forward strand.
CGGGTTCTGGCTGGTGTCGACGTCGGCCGAATGGACCCAGTTGGTCCGGAAGTCGGTGCCGTGGGCGCAGCAGTAGTCGTCCTTGCCGTCGTAGAGCTCCTCATTGCCGATCTTGAACTTCGGGTAGTAGTCGTTGGGACACGGCACGGTCGCGCCCTCGTCACAGGAGATCTCGACGACGCGGTAGAGGTGGACGGTGACCTTCACGGTCGCCGCGTGGGCCGGCGGGGCGACGAGAAAGGCCGCCACGACCAGTAACCCGGTCAGGGCGGCCTGCACTCTTCTCATTTCGGGGTGCTCCTTCCGCGATGCTCGTGATCGCAGGATGGAGCCGCCCGGGGGGCGGGTGCCTGAGCACCCTGGTACTCAAATCAGGGCGAGACCCGCCCGTTGGCGTTGAAGGCCGCGTGGGTGAGCGGCATGAGCCCGGCCCAGAGGGCCTCCATCTTCTCGGCCACCATCTCGATCTCGCGCTGCGGGAACGACGGGACGACGGCCCGGTCGTCCTTGGTCCGCAGCGACAGGAAGTGCATCAGCGCGCGGGCGTTGCAGGTGGCGTACATGGAGGAGAACAGCCCGACGGGGAGCACGGCCCGCGCCACCTCACGGGCCACCCCGGCCTCGAGCATCTTCTGGTACGCCGCGTAGGAGGCCCGGTAGGACTCCTCCATCGTCTCGGAGACGAGGGTGTGCTGCTCGGGGGTGCCGTCGACGAAGACGTACTTGCCGGGGCGGCCCTCCTGCACCAGCTTGCGGTCGGGGCCGGGCACGTAGAAGACCGGCTGCAGCTCCCGGTAGCGGCCGCTCTCCTCGTTGTAGGACCACACGCGGTGGCGGTGGAACTCGCGGAACACGAAGATCGGCGCGCTGATGAAGAAGGTCATCGAGTTGTGCTCGAACGGCGACCCGTGCCGGTCGCGCATCAGGAAGTTGATCAGGCCCTTGGACCGTTCAGGATCTTTGTGGATCTCCTCCAGCGACTGCTCCCCCGCCGTCGAGACCCGGGCCGCCCACAGCACGTCCGAATCGGACGCGCTGTGTTTGACCAGTTCAACGGATACATCACTCTGCAACTTCACCATGGGCCACGAGCATAACGACCTCAGGTGATGTCGCGGCGGGTGGTGGTGAGGTTGGCGACGAGGGCGAACAGCAGGGCGTAGGCCACCAGGACGAGCGCGCCGCCCCAGGCGGGCAGCAGGTTCGGCTGCCCGAGGCCGGTGTCGAAGTCGATGTTCATCAGCGCCTGCGCCGCCCCGCCGGGCAGCCACTTGCCGACCGTCTGCAGGGCCGGGAAGGCGCCCAGGATCGACTCGATCACGTACGCCCACACGATGCCGCCGATCAGCGCGGCCACCTGGTTGCGCACGAGCGCGCCGAGGCCGATGCCGAACAGGGCGTACAGGACCAGGGTGGCGAACACCCCGAGGGTGAGCTGCGGGATGCGGCCGGACGTCAGGTCGATCGAGCCGCCGCCGATGAGCACGGCGGTGATGGCCACGATGCCGGTGAACAGCAGCGAGATCACCGCGAAGAACACGCCGACGAGCACCCCGGCGCCGAGCTTGGCGGCGATGACGCGGCCGCGCTTGGGCGTGGTGAGGAACGTGCCGGTGATCGTCTGGTAGCGGTATTCACTGGTCATCAGCACGATGCCGAGGATCATCGTGAAGATGTTGGCCCCGGAGGAGAAGCTGAGGGCCAGCGGCAGCCACGCGGGGTCGTCGAGCGCGGGCAGGCCGGGCTGCCCGTTGGCGGGCGCGACCCCGGCCTGCGCGATGAGGAAGGCCAGGCCGAACGCGGTGAAGGCGAACATGACCAGGGCCATCGCCCACCACAGGCGGGTGGTGAAGAGCTTCTGGAGCTCCGCGCGGATCAGGTTCGTCATGCCTGGGCCCCCTCGCCGGTCAGTTCGAGGAAGACGCTCTGCAGGTCGGAGCGCTCGTGGATGACCTCGGTGAGGAGCACCCGCTGGTCGAGGGCCAGGCGGCCGATCTCCTCGGCGTCCAGGCCCTTGACCCGGAGCACGCCCGGTTCGACCTCCTCGACCTCCGCGCCGGCGGCGCGCAGGGCGGGGGCGAAGTCGTCCTTGGTCTTCACCCGGACCGCGCCGCCGCCGTTGCCGGTGAGTTCGGCGAGGGTGCCCTGGCGGACCAGCCGGCCCTTGGCGATGATCACCACGTTGTCGACGGTCTGCTCGACCTCGGCCAGCACGTGGCTGGAGACCAGCACGGCCGCGCCGGTGTCGCGGGCCAGGTGGCGCAGGAAGCCCCGCAGCCACTGGATGCCCGCCGGGTCGAGGCCGTTGGCGGGCTCGTCGAGGATGAAGATCTTCGGCTGGCCGAGCAGCGCGCCCGCGAGGGCCAGCCGCTGGCGCATGCCGAGGGAGAAGCCGCCGACGCGCTTCCTGGCGGCGTCGGCGAGGCCGACCTGTTCGAGCGCCTCGTCCGGCCGGGAGGCCGGCAGGCCCGCCGCGGTGGTCATGATGCGCAGGTGGTCGCGGGCGGTGCGGCCCGGGTGGAAGCTGGTGGCCTCCAGGACCGCGCCGACCTCGTTGAGCGGGTGGTCGAGGCTGGCGTACCGCTGCCCGTTGACCAGGGCCTCCCCCGCGTCGGGGGTGACGAGGCCGAGCAGGGAGCGCAGGGTGGTGGTCTTGCCGGCGCCGTTGGGGCCGAGATAGCCCGTGACGGTGCCGGCTTCCACCGTGAAGGAGACGTCGTCGACGGCGCGGACGGCGCCGAACGACTTGCTGAGGTTGCGGATCTCTATGGCAGTCATGGCGCTTTCAAGTCTTTCTGCCAAGATCTGCTGGTTCCTCCTACCTAAAGAGGATTTAAAGTCGGTAGATCCGACGAGCGTTTCCCGACCCGATCATCCCCGCGACCCGTTCCGCGTCTCCGCTCGACCAGTCACCCGCGTCGATGCGGGCGGCCAGTTCGCGGGCCAGCACGGTGCGGTGGCGCAGGGCGCCCAGGTAGACGGTCTCGGCGACGCCCCAGCCGCCCGAGCCGAACATGATCTTGTGGAACGGCGCCAGGCCGAGCACCTCCGCGAACCCGTCGTGGACGTCGACGTGCACATGCGGGAACGTGGCGGCCAGGAACGCGGCCGCCCGCTCGTACGGCGAGCAGTGCAGCAGGATGACCGGCACCCCGAGCGGCCCCAGCGCCCTGATGAAGGGGACCAGCGCGGTCGGGTCGGACCTGTGCAGCACGCCCGGGTCGACCCCCGAGTGGCCGCACGGGATCTGCAGCGGCATCGCCCGCTCCCGCGCGACGTCGACGCCGGTCCAGAGCAGGTGGCGCAGCAGCACCGGATCGGTGAGCGGCTTCTTCGGCTCGGCGGCCCGTCGTCCGGCCGCCGCGAGCACGGCCCCGCGCGCCGGCCGGACCGGATCGACGTCGAGCCCGCACCGGTAGCCGATCACGGTCGACAGCCCGACCGCCCGGGAGGCCCGCGCGGCCACCTCGCCCCGCAGCCGGTCGAGGTAGGCGGGCGCGCTCAGGCCCTCTTCGGCGACGTCCTGCTCGACCCGTTCGAGCCGGACGATCTCGTCGGAGGCCGCGCCGCCGAGCCGTCCGGTCTCGGCCACCGACAGCAGGTCGGGCGAGGCCTCGGTGCCGGTGTCGACCAGGAAGGCGACGACCCCGGCGGCCCGCAGCAGCGTCCGGTTGACCTCGGCGGCGCCGAGTTCGGCCCGCCGGGCCAGGTAGACGGCGGCGGGGGCGTGCGGTTCGAGCCCCAGGACGGGCGCGCACCAGCGACGGATCGCCACGCCCTCGGGGGTGTCGAAGTGGGTCGTCCCGGGCGGCGCGGGATGGCCCGCCCGGGTGATCAGCGTCTCGAACTGGGCCCTGACCAGGTCGTCGCGGCGCACCCCCTGGCAGTGGTGGTCGACCAGGGGCGCCGCCAGCGCCGCCCGGACCGGACCCGGCAGCACCGGCGTCATCTTTCCTCGTCCCCCTCGTTGCGACAGGGTCAGGACTCTAGGGCCGGTGACGCCGGGCGGTCAGGCGATCGGTGCGATCTTTACCGGGCCAGCCTGAGCACGTTGGCGATGATCTTCGCGCCCGCGCCGCCCTCGGTGGTGAGGATCGACTCGGGGTGGAACTGCACCCCGAACCGGCGGTTGGCGACGTCCTCGATGGCCATGACCGCGCCGTCGGCGGTCGCCGCCGTGACCGTGAAGCCCTGCACGCCCGGGTGCTTGGCGTGCACCGAGTGGTAGCGGGCCGCGGTGAACGCCTCGGGCAGCCCGTCGAGCAGCGCGCTGTCGCCCTCGCGCTTGATCTGCCCGCGCTTGCCGTGCTCGGGGTAGGGCAGCAGGTCGAGCTGCCCGCCCGCCTGCTCGACCATGGCCTGCAGGCCGAGGCAGACCCCGAAGACGGGCAGGTTCCGCTCGTAGAGGGCGGCGACGAGCCGGTCGGTGCCGAAGTCGGACGGCCAGCCGGGGCCGGGAGACAGCACGACCAGGGTCGGCGCGACCTCCTCGATCATCGTGAGCGGGAAGCCGTGGCGCAGCGTGACGACCCTGGCGCCCTGCTGGCGGAAGTAGTCGGCCAGGGTGTTGACGAACGAGTCCTCGTAGTCGACCAGGAGCACGGTGTGGCCCTCGCCGGGCTGCTCGGCGGCGACCGCCTCCTGGGCGACCTCGCCCCGGCCGACCGCCGCCAGCGCGCCCAGCAGGGCGCTGGCCTTGAGCTCGGTCTCGCGCTCCTCGGCGTCGGGGTCGGAGTCGAACAGCAGCGTCGCGCCCGCCCGGACGGTCGCCACGCCGTGCTTGATCTGGGCGGTGCGCAGCGTCAGGCCGGTGTTCATGGAGCCGTCGAAGCCGATGAAGCCGACCGCGCCGCCGTACCAGCGGCGGGTGGTGGCCTCGTTGTCCTCGATGAACTGCATCGCCCACGTCTTCGGGGCGCCCGTGACGGTCACCGCCCACATGTGAGTGAGGAAGGCGTCGAGGGCGTCGAACTCGGGGCGCAGGTAGCCCTCGATGTGGTCGACGGTGTGGATCAGGCGGGAGTACATCTCGATCTGACGGCGGCCGATGACCTTGACCGAGCCGGGCACGCAGATGCGCGACTTGTCGTTGCGGTCGACGTCGGTGCACATGGTCAGCTCCGACTCCTCCTTCACGCTGGACAGGAGGGTGCGGATCGCCTCGGCGTCCTCGACCGGGTTGGCGCCCCGGGCGATGGTGCCGGAGATCGGGCAGGTCTCCACCCGCTCGCCGGTGACCCGGACGTACATCTCGGGCGAGGCCCCGACCAGGTGCTCGCCCTCGCCGAGGCTGATGATGAACTCGTACGGCGCCGGGTTGCTGGTGCGCAGCCCCCGGTAGAAGGCGGGCGGGTCGTCGCAGGGGGCGTGGAAGACCTGGCCGGGCACGACCTCGAACAGGTCGCCGCGCTTGAACTTCTCCTTGGCCTTGGCGACGACGTCGGCGTAGGCGCCCCTGACCGGGTCGGCCGGGATGTCGGCGGCCTTGACGAGCGGGCTGGAGTCGCCGGTGCGGGGCAGGCCCTTGGTGCTCTTCCCGTCGAACTCGAACTCGTAGGAGTACTCCAGCACGGTCTCCTTCACCCGGTCGATCACCACGAGGCGGTCGGGCAGGTGCAGGACCAGGTCGCGCTGGTCGTCGGGGCGGGTGAGCTCGTAGCGGATCGGCTCGAACTGGAAGGCCAGGTCGTAGCCGAACGCGCCGTAGAGGCCCAGGTGCTGGTCGGCGCCCTTGAACGCGGCGATGACCTCGCGGATCGCGGTGAAGACCGTGGGCCGGCGCGAGCGCATCTCCTCGGGCAGCCACTCATCGGACTCGGCCACCTCGACCTCGGTGAAGGTGGCGGTGGGCGTGCCGACGACCTCACCGGCGGCGCGGAGACAGGCCGCGACGGCGGGGAGCACGACGGCGCCCCGGTCGTTGAGCGCGCGGGCCGAGATGCGGCGGCCCCGCGCGACGAGCTCCAGGCAGGGGTCGGCGTAGCCGAAGGCCCATCGGCTGTACCTGCCCGGATAGTCCATGCCCGAGGAGAACGCCCCGCCCCGGCGAGTGCCGAGCGAGTCGACGATCTCCTCCAGGGCCGCCTCGGGGACGGCGCGCACCACGCGCTCGACCCCGATGCCGCCCGCTGTGGTGTAACCGCTGGTCTCCACTGTCGCCCCTTGATCCACTCATGCCCCGGGGGCGGAAACACAGAAGGCCGCCCAATCCCGGGGCGGCCTGTTTCGATTCGCGAGAAACCTGAGCTGAGGGCCGCCTGCTAGCGGCGCCACCACTGCTGCTGAGGAATTCGCATGCGGCACACAATAACACGCCGCACTCCGCATGTCGGGCAATCCGCCGGGCGAGACGCGGACGGCCGCAGGCCGGCCGTGGCTCGCCTCAGGAATCTGGCCGACAAGCAAAGCGACCGCTCGGCGCGTCCAGCCTGCCGCTCGTCGATGGGAGCTCCACCTGTGACACCCGTCACTTTACGCTCCAATCGACAACCTGTCGGAAGGAGAGTCCGTTGACGGATCCACGTTCCCCCAGATCGGACCGCAGCCGCTGGAACTGGGTGTTGTTGCCGGCGATCGTCGTCCCGCTCATACCGGCCCTGTTCAACCATGAGGAACCCCGGCTCTTCGGCGTCCCGCTGTTCTACTGGCTGCAGCTCGCCTTCCTGGTCATCAGCGTGTCGGCGACCCTGATCGTCTACCGGGTGACCCGCCGATGAACGAGCACATCACCGAGATCGTCATCTTCACCGCCCTGTTCCTGCTGGTCAGCGGGATGGGCTTCGTGGCCGCGCGGTGGCGGCGGGCCGACGACCTGGCCTCGCTCAACGAGTGGGGGCTGGGCGGGCGCAACTTCGGGTCGTGGATCACGTGGTTCCTGGTCGGCGGGGACCTCTACACGGCGTACACGTTCGTGGCGGTGCCGGCGCTGCTCTTCGGAGCCGGGGCGACCGGGTTCTTCGCGGTGCCCTACACGGTCATCACCTATCCGCTGGTCATGCTGGTGCTGATCCGGCTGTGGTCGGTGTCCCACGTGCACGGCCTGGTGACGCCCGCCGACTTCGTGCGGGTGCGGTTCGGCTCGCCGACCCTGGCGCTGCTGGTCGCGATCACCGGGATCGTGGCGACGATGCCGTACATCGCACTGCAGCTCATCGGCATCGAGGCCGTGCTCAAGACGATGGGCGTCACCGGTGACCTGCCGCTGATCATCGCGTTCGCGATCCTGGCGGCGTACACCTACCAGAGCGGGCTGCGGGCCCCGGCGCTGATCGCGTTCGTGAAGGACATCCTCATCTACGTCGTGATCCTCGTCGCGGTGATCTACATCCCGGCGAAGCTCGGCGGGTTCGGGTCGATCTTCGACGCGGCGGACGCCAAGTTCGCCCAGACCCCCGCGCCCGGCGACGGGACCCTGCTGAACGCCAACAACCAGCTGCAGTACATCACCCTGGCGCTGGGGTCGGCGATGGCGCTGTTCCTCTACCCGCACAGCGTGACCGGGGTGCTCGCCTCGCGGTCGCGCGACGTGATCAAGCGGAACATGTCGGCGCTGCCGGCCTACAGCCTGCTGCTGGGGCTCATCGCGCTGCTCGGCTACATGGCCATCGCGGCCGGGATCACCCCGATCGGCACCGACGTGAACACGGTCGTGCCGCAGCTGTTCGACCAGATGTTCCCCGACTGGTTCACCGGGGTGGCGTTCGCGGCCATCGGCATCGGCGCGCTGGTCCCGGCGGCGATCATGTCGATCGCGGCGGCGAACCTGTTCACCCGCAACATCTACAAGGAGTACATCCGGCGCGACGCCACCGACGCGCAGGAGGCCCGGGTCAGCAAGCTGACCTCGCTGGTCGTCAAGGTCGGCGCGGTGCTGTGCATCCTGCTGATCGACCCGCAGTTCTCCATCGACCTGCAGCTGATCGGCGGGGTCATCATCCTGCAGACGCTGCCGTCGGTGGCGCTGGGGCTGTTCACGCGGTGGTTCCACCGGGTGGGGCTGATCGCGGGCTGGACGGCCGGGATGACGGCCGGGATGGTGCTGCTCTACAACATCGCGAACCCGGCCAACAACCACGCCCACTTCGGCGGGTCGGCGTTCCCGCTGAGCAAGCTCGGCTTCGACACGCCGATGACGGTCTACGCCGGGTTCCTGGCGCTGATCGTCAACCTGGCCGTCGCCGCCCTGGCGACGGTGATCGCCCGCCGCCTCGGGTCGTCCGAGGGCGTCGACGGCACCAGGGCCCGCGACTACACGGCCGACGCCGGGGATCCCGAGGTCAAGGACGACGTGGAGCTGGCGGGGTCCACCTGATTCTCAGGAGCGTCTCACCTGGCGCTCATGCGCGTTTCCTAGCCTGAGCGTCATGACAGACCACGACGAGGGCAACCGGGTCAGCCGGCGCACGATGATCGCCGGGGTGGGCTCGATCGGGCTCGGCACGCTGCTCGCGGCGTGCGGGTCCGGCGGGCCCGCCCCGGTGACGACCTCCACGGGGGCCACGGCGACCATCACCCCCCGGGCGGCCACCGGCGACCTCACGGCGCTCTTCGAGTCGTCCGGCACGTGCGTGCTGACGCCCTCCACCACCCCGGGGCCCTACTACTTCGACGCCGACCGGATCCGGTCGGACATCCGGGAGGACCGGCCCGGCACCCGGCTCGACCTGGCGATCCGGGTGCGCGACAGCGAGACGTGCGCACCGCTGAAGGACGCGGTGGTGGAGATCTGGCACTGCGACGCGGGCGGCCTCTACTCCGGCGCCGAGTCGGCCTCGACGGGCGGGCCCGGCGGCGGGGGCGGCGGCGACCTGGTGCCCGCCGACGGCAACCGCTACCTGCGCGGGGCCCAGGTGACCAACGCCGACGGGATCGTCACGTTCACCACGATCTGGCCGGGGTGGTACCCGGGTCGTACCGTGCACGTCCACGCCATGGTCCACGTGGGCGGCGACCGGACCCTCACCACCCAGGTCATGTTCGACGAGGCGCTCAACGACGCGGTGCTGGCGGCGGAGCCGTACGCGGGACGGGGCGGACGCGACACCCGCAACGAGAACGACTCGATCTTCCAGGCCGCCATGGTCATGAAGACCGTACGGGCCGGCGACGGCCACCGGGGCGCGATCACGTTCGACGCCGACCCCGACCGGAACGGACGCTAGCCCCTCCCCCACATCTCTGCGATCATCGGCGAGCACCGTACGTAACGGGAGGGAACGCCGATGGCAGAGCCGGCGCACGACGGGGGCGGCCTGGCCGGGGCCGCCCGGACGGCGGGACGGATTCTGATCCTCATCGCCCTGACAGCTGTGATCCTCTGGATGGTCGTTCAGGTCAAGACCGTCGCGATCAGCATCATTCTGGCGATCTTCATCACCACGCTCATGATGCCCCTGGCCCGCGCCCTGCGAGACATCGGCCTGAACCGGGCCCTGTCCACCATGGGCGCCTTCATCGGCGTGATCGTGGTGCTGGCCGCCTTCATCGCGGTGCTGGTGCCGCCGACGATCGACGGGTTCGCCGAGCTGAACGCCAGCATCGGCCAGGTGGTCGCCGACCTGCAGAAGACCGCCGCCGGGTTCGGCCTCGACCACGCGAAGCTCCAGGAGATCGTCGCCGACGTCCAGACCTACCTGTCGCAACGGGGCGAGGGGATCGCGACGGGGGCGCTCACCGGCGTCCGCACCGCCGGCGAGATCGTGGTCGGCGCCGTCCTCGCCCTGATCCTGGCGGTCTACCTGGTCCACGGCGGCGACCACCTGGTCCACTGGGTGGCCGACCTCGCGCCGCACGGCAGCCGGGGCCACGTCCTGAACACCTGCCGGATCGTGTTCGACGTCGTCGGCCGCTACGTCCGGGGCGTGGCCGCCGTCGGGTTCGTCGACGCGTTCTTCATCGGCATCACGCTGTGGATCCTCGGGGTGCCGATCGCGCTGCCGCTGGCGGTGCTGACGTTCGTCGGCGCGTTCCTGCCGGTCATCGGGGCGCTGTTCGCCGGTCTGCTGGCGGCCGTGGTGGCGTTCGTCGCCAAGGGGTGGATCGTGGCCCTGATCGTGATCGCGGTGACGATCCTCGTGCAGCAGCTCGAAGGGCACGTCCTGGCGCCGCTGATCTACGGGAAGGCGCTCGACCTGCCCGGGGCGGTGATCCTGGTGGCGCTGGCGGTGGGCGGCGTCGTCGCGGGGATCGTCGGCGCGTTCCTGGCCGCCCCGGTGGCGTCGGTGATCGTGGCGCTCATCCGCAACGCCCAGGGGCGCTCCCCCGACGCGGGCCCGCCCGCGGCCCCGCCGCCGGCCGCACCCCCGGCC
>NZ_SZQA01000077.1 GCF_005233835.1 Herbidospora galbida
CACTCCGGCGCAGCAGCCCGCCCCGGTCCCGGCCGAGCGGGAGGCCAGCGTGTCGACCGGCGCGTTCGGCGCCCGCGAGAGCGCCGAGGCCCGGCCCGAGCAGCAGAGCGCGTCGGGCACCGGCCCGTTCGCGATCCCGCGCCCGACCGAGCCGCCGACGCCGATCACCTCCAAGGTCACCCAGCCGGTGCCGCGCCGCCCGGTCGTCTTCGAAGAGCAGGAAGACGAACTCGACGTGCCCGACTTCCTGAAGTAACCGCTCATCCATGACCCACGCCGCACCCTCCCCCCGGGGTGAGGAGATCGCGGCGGGGCTGGCCGAGGTCGAACGCCGCATCACCGACGCGTGCGCCGCCGCCGGCCGGTCCCGCTCCGAGATCACGCTCATCGCGGTCACCAAGACCTACCCCGCCTCCGACGTCCGCCTCCTGGCCGGGCTCGGCGTCGCCGACGTCGGGGAGAACCGCGACCAGGAGGCCGCCGCCAAGGCCGCCGAATGCGCCGATCTGGCGCTGACCTGGCACTTCATCGGCCAGGTGCAGACCAACAAGGCCCGGTCCGTGGCCGCCTACGCCGATCTGATCCACGGCGTCGACCGGCTCCGCCTCGCCGAGGCGCTGTCCCGCGAGGCCGTCCGCGCCGGGCGCGAGATCGGCTGCCTCATCCAGGTCTCCCTCGACGGCCGCGCCGGCCGCGGGGGCGCGCTCCCCGCCGACGTCCTTCCGCTCGCCGACGCGCTGGCCGCGCTGCCCGGGCTCTCACTGCGGGGCGTCATGGGGGTCGCGCCGCTGGGGGAGGACCCGGCTCCCGCGTTCGCGCGGTTGTACGGGGTGGCGCAAGCCGTACAAAAGGATCATCACCACGCGAACATTATTTCGGCGGGCATGAGCGGCGATCTGCCCCAAGCGATAGCCAACGGCGCGACACACCTGCGAGTCGGTACGGCGTTGCTCGGCCGTCGGAAGCCCTTCGTCAGGTAATGTCCCCCGAGTAACAAGTAGGTACGATCAGCGGTTCGCCAGCACGAGAGACGCGGACGGCCGAAGGACGGCCGTGGCTCGAGCCTGAATTCGCCTCAGACAACAGGCGCGGAGTTCCGCCACGGACCTTCAGCCATGGGCACGGTAGACGGAGGACGACGGAGCGATGGCCGGCGCGATGCGCAAGATGGCGGTCTACCTCGGTCTCGTGGAGGACGACGACCGTTACGACCGATACCGCGAGTACGCCGACGAGTTCGGCGACGACTACGACATCCCTGGCGACTTCAACCCGCAGGGCACCCAGGGCCGTGACGCGGGCGACGACTCCCCGGTCCCGGCCCCACGACCCTCCGCGGCCGTGATCGAGCGGCGGACGACCGATCTGGCCCGGATTACCACGCTCCATCCCCGCACCTACAACGAGGCGCGCACCATCGGTGAGCACTTTCGCGAGGGCACCCCGGTCATCATGAATCTGACCGAAATGGTTGACAGCGACGCGAAACGACTCGTCGATTTTGCGGCAGGTCTGATTTTTGGCCTACACGGCAGCATTGAACGTGTTACCAACAAGGTGTTCCTGTTGTCCCCGGCCAACGTCGAGGTGACGGCTGAGGACAAGGCACGGATCGCGGAACGCGGCTTCTTCAACCAGAGCTAGAGTTCCGTGTATGAACAGTGAGCGGCTCCCCGGCGGCCTGACCGCCCGGAGGAAGCGGACCTGGACGGAGGCGAGGCTCGACCGTGGGGATCGTTAGTGAGATCTTGGTCGCTGTCCTGGCCCTCTACCTGGTTCTGCTGATCGGACGGATGATCTTCGAGACGGTCCAGGCGTTCGCCAGATCCTGGCGGCCCAGGGGCCCGGTGCTCGTCTTGGCGGAGGCCACATACACCGCCACCGACCCACCTCTCAAGTTTCTCCGCCGTTTCATTCCTCCCCTCAGGTTGGGTACGGTGGCCTTTGACCTAAGCTTCACAGTGCTGTTCATTGTGGTCTTGGTCTTGATCCAAGTCGTGTCCGCGCTTCGTTGATCGGGTACCGTCCCTCCGGACAGACTCCAAGCGCGCCAAGGAGACCCAAATGCCGCTGACGCCCGCCGACGTGCGGAACAAGCAGTTCAGTACCACCCGGTTGCGACCGGGCTACGACGAGGAGGAGGTGGACGCTTTCCTCGACGAGGTCGAGGCTGAGCTCGACCGCCTCATCCAGGAGAACGAGGAGCTGCGCGCCAAGCTGGCCGAGTGTCTCCGGGGCAAGGTCCCGGGCGGCATGGCCATGGGCGGCATGCAGATGGCCCCCGCTCCCGTCGCCGAGACCCCCCAGGCCCCCATGCAGCAGCCGGAGCCGATCGCTCCGCCGCAGCCGGTGCGCCCCGAGCCCGTTCCCGTCGGCATGGGGCTTCCCCCGGCCGAAGACAACATGGACACCGCGGCCCGCGTGCTCGCGCTGGCCCAGCAGACCGCCGACCAGGCGATCGCCGACGCCCGCCGTGAGGCCGACGAGACCGTGACCCGCGCCCGCCGCGAGGCCGACGAGGTTCTCGGCAAGGCCCGCCGTCAGGCCGAGCAGGTCATCGGCGACGCGCGTGCGCGCGCCGAGACTTTGGAGCGTGACGCTCAGGAGCGTCACCGTCAGGCGATGGGCTCGCTGGTGCAGACCCGCGACGAGCTCGAGCGCAAGGTCGACGAACTGCGCAGCTTCGAGCGCGAATACCGCAGCCGTCTGAAGCTCTACCTGGAGAACCAGCTCGCCGAGCTGAACGTCCAGGCCGAGGGCAGTGGCGGCTTCCCGATCGTCGGCAACCCGGCCATGCAGCAGGGCCAGCCCGGCCAGCCGCAGATGGCCCACGCCGTCGCCCCCGGTCCGCAGATCCAGGCCGTCCCCAACCCGTTCGCCACCGAGCAGCACTCCGGAGGGTTCCCCGCCCCCGACGGCTCTCACGGCGAGCGCCGGTAGGTATCCGCTTCTCGCACGCGTACAGGTAGTTCGGAAGGCCGCCCCCCGTGATCCTTGTCAGTGCCGCCCTTGTCCTCGCGGCGATCGTTCTGCTGATCGCCGGTGTCGTACTCGGGATGGCATTCCTCGTGATGTGGTCGATCGTGATCAGCGTGCTGAGCGCGGTCTGCCTGCTGATCGGGGCGCTGCTGAGGCGTCACGAGCTGTTCCCCGCCGGGGGCCGGGCCGCTGTCGAGGCCCATCAGGCCGCCGTGGCACCGCAGATGGTGCTGCACATGGCGCCGCAGATGGCCCACGCCGGAATGCCGGTCTACGGTGCGCCGACGGCCATGCCCCCCACGGCGCCGGTGCCGCCGGCGGCTTCTCCCGCCTATCCGCCCAACCCGACCGTGACCGCCCCCGTGCCCGTCCCCGGGCTGGGGCCCGACTCGATCGTCCTGGTGATCCCCGGCCGCAAGAGGTTCCACCGGTCCGGCTGCCGGCAGCTCGTCGGCCGCGAGACCGAGGAACTGACGGTCGAGGAAGCCAGGGAAGAGGGCTTCACGCCCTGCACGACCTGCGTCGTCGACGCAGTCACAGACGACACCTGGGCCGCCACGGTCCAGGAAGCGAGGGTGGAGCCGGCCGACACCCCCGGGCGCGCCGGTTCGGTGCCTCCGGCCGCCTCCACCCCTCCCGTCGTCCCCCCTGCGGCTCCCTCCCTGGAGCCGTCCGACACCACCGCCGTCTTCCACGCCGAACCGCCGTCGGCCGGATGGCCGGAGCCGGTCCCGTCCGACCGGCCCGAGACGTCCCGGCCTCCCGTGCCGGGCGGCTGGCCCGAGCCGGTCCGCCCCACCGAGCCCGCGGCCAGGAAAGAGACGCCGGCGAGGGTCAATCCCTACGCCAAGGCCGACGCCGATGCCCGCGCGAAGGAGCCCGAGGCCGAGAGCCCGGTTCCGTCTTTCGAGGCCGCCAAGTCCGAAGAGGCCACGCCTCGGCCGGTCAAGCCCGAGGCTTTCAAGCCAGCAGCCGTCAGGTCTGAAGCCGGCGAGCCCGAGGGCGGCACGCCCGAGGGTGTCAAGCCGGAAGTCGTCAGGTCTGAAGCGGGCAAGCCCGAAGTCGGCAAGTCGGCAGCCGTGGGGTCTAAAGCCGCCAAGCCCGAAGCTTTCAAGCCGGAGGTCGGCGAGTCTGAAGCCTTCAAGGCCGAAGCCGCCACGTCCGAAGTCGGCAAGCCGGGAGCAGGCAAGCCCGAAGCCGCCAAGCTCTATGCCGTGGAGCCGGAAGCCGGCAAGTCGGCGGCCGCGTCCGAGGCCGCCGCGCCGAAGCCCTCCGCCAAGGAACGGGCCTCCGAGCCCGCTGGCGAGCCCGCCAAGCCGTCCATCGCGATTCCCGAGGCTTCGTCCTCCTGGAACGCCTTCTCCCGGCCCACCGTCTCACCTGAGGCCGAGGTGGCCGAGGAGGAAGAGGTCGTCGGAGAAGACCGCGACGGTGACACCGTCGAGCGCAAGCTGCCGCCGCCCATGGTGAAGGTCATGGAGGGCACCCGGCGCTACCACGCGCCCGACTGCCCGCTGATCAAGGGCGAGGAAGACGGCATCGAGACCATGTCCAAGCCGGCCGCCGAAGAGGCGGGCCTGACGCCCTGCACGGTCTGCGACAAATCCTGAGACTTCGTATGAAGAAGGCCCGGTGGACTTGATCCACCGGGCCTTTCTTCGCCCCATGTAGCACCCCGCGCAAGCGTCTGCCCGGTGATGTCGGGGTTAGTCGTCGAGGGCGCGACTTTTCAACGCGGCCCGCGCGCGGTCGTCCACGGCGCGGCCGATGACAGGGAGCGGACCTGTGAACCGATCCGGGCTGCGAAGTTGTTGCGGGTCGCCTCCTTCCGGTGGCGTTCCTCCGTGCTCGTCGTGAACGGAAGAAAGCCCGGCGGATCGAGTCCGCCGGGCTTTCGTCGCTCGTTCGTCAGGCCTTGCGGAGCTGGAAGGCCAGGCCCAGGTCCGTGTCCTCGTGGCGGTGGAGGCCGTCGCTGAAGCCCTCCGTGAAGGACGTGGCCAGCACCTCTTCCGCCACCAGGCCGCCGCCCTCCCGCAGCGCCGTGGCGAGGTCGCCGTCGGCGGCCCACCACAGGTCGATGCGGTCGGTGATGGACAGGCCCGTCGACTTGCGGGCGTCCTGGACCAGGCGGATGACCTCGCGGACGAGGCCGGCCCGGCGGAGTTCGTCGGTCATGGCCAGGTCGAGGGCGATGGTCTCGCCGGTGCCGGTGTCGACGGCGCCCGTCTCGACCGCCCAGCCCGACTTGGGCTGCTCGGTGATGATGAGGTCGTCGCCGCCGACGGTGACCTCGCCGAGTTCGCCCGCCTCCAGGGCCGCGGAGCCGCCTTCACGGATCGCCCTGGCCAGCACGCCGGGGTCGGCTGCCGCGACCGCGGCGGCGACCAGCTTGGTCTGGCTGCCGAAGCGCTTGCCGAGGGCGCGGAAGTTGGGCTTGACGGTGAAGGTGACCAGGTCGGCGGAGAAGCCCGACATGTCCTCCAGGGCCTGCACGTTGAGCTCGTCGGCGATCAGGTCGCGCAGTTCCGCCGACAGGGCCGACCAGCCGGGGGCCCCCACGAGGGCGCGGCCGAGCGGCTGGCGGGTCTTGACCGACGACGACGCGCGCGCCGAGCGGCCCAGCTCGACCAGGCGGCGGACCAGCGCCATCTGCTCGGTCAGCGCCGGGTCGAGGCGGGCCTCGTCGACCTTCGGCCAGGTCGCCAGGTGGACCGACGCGGGGGCGTCGGGGGTGCGCAGGGCCTCCCAGACGTAGTCGGTGGTGAACGGGACCAGGGGGGCCATCAGACGGGTGACGGTCTCCAGGCATTCGTACAGGGTCGCGAACGCCGACTCCTCGCCCTTCCAGAAGCGGCGGCGGGAGCGGCGGACGTACCAGTTGGAGAGGTCGTCGAGGAACTCCGTCAGGCGGCGGCCCGCGCGGGCGGTGTCGAAGACGTCCAGGGCCGCGGTGACCTCGGCGACGGTGCGGTTGAGCTCGGCCAGGGCCCAGCGGTCGATGAGCGGGCGGTCCGCGGGGGCGTCCCCGGGGGTCCACTGCGACGCGTTGGCGTACAGGGTGAAGAAGCTCGCCGTGTTCCAGTAGGTCAGCAGGACCTTGCGGACGATCTCCTCCAGCGCCGCGTGGCCGATCCGGCGGGGCGACCACGGGGAGCCGCTGGTGGCCATGTACCAGCGCAGCGAGTCGGCGCCGTGCTGGTCCATGAGCGGCATGGGGCGCAGCACGTTGCCCAGGTGCTTGCTCATCTTGCGGCCGTCTTCGGCCAGGATGAGGCCGAGGCAGAGCACGTTCTCGTACGACGACCTGTCGAAGACCAGGGTCCCGACGGTCATCATCGAGTAGAACCAGCCGCGCGTCTGGTCGATGGCCTCGCAGATGAACTGGCCCGGGTAGGCGGCCTCGAAGACCTCCTTGTTGACGTGGGGGGCGCCCCACTGCGCGAAGGGCATGGCGCCCGAGTCGTACCAGACGTCGATCACGTCGGGTACCCGGCGGGCCTCGCCGCCGCACTCGCCGCAGGCGAAGGTGACGTCGTCGACGTAGGGGCGGTGCGGGTCGAGCGCCGTCAGGTCCTGGCCGGCCTTCTCGCCCAGCTCCTTCAGCGAGCCCACGCACGTCACGTGGTCTTCGTCGCAGATCCACAGCGGCAGCGGCGTGCCCCAGTAACGCGACCGGGACAGCGCCCAGTCGACGTTGTTGCGGAGCCATTCGCCGTAGCGGCCGTTCTTGATCGTGTCGGGGAACCAGTTGGTGCCCTCGTTCTCGGCGAGCAGGCGCTCCTTCACCGAGGTGGTGCGGATGTACCACGACGGGAGCGCGTAGTAGAGGAGCGGGGTGTGGCAGCGCCAGCAGTGCGGGTAGCTGTGCTCGAAGTGCGAGCCGCGGAACAGCAGGCCGCGTTCGCGGAGATCGGCCGTGAGGCCCTCGTCGGCGTCCTTGAAGAACTGGCCGCCGACCTGCGGGACGTCGGCCAGGAACCGGCCGTCGGGGCCGACCGGGTTGACGACGGGCAGGCCGTACTTCTTGCAGACCTGCATGTCGTCGGCGCCGAACGCGGGGGCCTGGTGGACCAGCCCGGAGCCGTCTTCGACGGTGACGTAGTCGCCGAGCACGACGAAGTGGGCGCCGGGGATGTCGACCAGGTCGAAGGGTCGCTGGTACGGCGTGTGCTCCAGCTCCGCGCCGAGGAACGACTCGCGGACCGACCAGCCCTCGCCGAGCGCCGCGCCGACGAGCGGCTCGGCCACGATGACGGGCTTCTCGCCCTCCTTCTCGGCGACCACGTAGGTGACCTCGGGGTGCACCGCCACGGCGGTGTTCGACACGAGGGTCCACGGGGTGGTCGTCCAGATGAGCAGATCCACGCCCTCGAAGCGGCCCGAGGTGACCGGCATCCGGACGTACACGGAAGGACTGGAGACGGTCTCGTATCCGCCGGGCTGGCCGAGCTCGTGGTCGGACAGGCCGGTGCCGCAGCGCGGGCAGTAGGGCGTGATCCGGAAGTCGCGGAACAGCAGGCCCTTGTCGAAGACGACCTTGAGCGACCACCAGACGGCCTCGACGTAGGCCGGGTCCATCGTGCGGTAGGCCTGGGACATGTCGACCCAGTAGCCCATCCGCTCGGTCATCTCCTCGAACGCGTCGACGTGCCGCAGGACGGACTCGCGGCAGCGGGCGTTGAACTCGGCGATGCCGTAGGCCTCGATCTGGGGCTTGCCCGACAGGCCCAGCTCCTTCTCGACCGCCACCTCGACGGGCAGGCCGTGGCAGTCCCAGCCCGCCTTGCGCGGCACGTGGTAGCCGTTCATCGACTTGTAGCGGGGGAAGACGTCCTTGAAGACGCGCGCCTCGACGTGGTGGACGCCGGGCATGCCGTTGGCCGTCGGGGGGCCCTCGTAGAAGACCCACGACGGGCCCGTGGCGTTCTGTTCGAGGGAACGTTCGAAGACCTTGCCGTCGCGCCAGCGCGCCAGCACCTCGTGTTCGAGGCGCGGCAGGTCGACCTGCGCGGGCAGTGGGTGGAACTGGTGGCTGGACACGGATCCTCCACGCTCATCGGACAATGGCGCGGAGGGACGAGGCCGTGGGGCCCCGCGGTACCACCCTCCTTGGCCCCCGAATCGGGGAGCCCACTCTTGTGATGCCGGTTCTACTGGGCGTGACGCCGTTCTTCCGGCGGCTCCGGGGTGATCTTCCCCGCGCGCCTCACCCCGGGCTTCCACCGTCCCCGGGTCGCTCCTGTGAGGGGGTGCGTGAGTACTCGTCCCCATCAATGCCGTGCAATTCCCAAAGATAACGCAGCGACCGGGTGCTGGCTTCCCGATATCGGGGTAGGGAGCGCGGAACACGCGGCGAGGCGTAGGTGTTGAACCCACATCTCGGCGCGGAGGTATGCGGCAAACGGGGAGGAGCAAGCCGTCCGGTACGGATGGCGTAAAAGCGTCGGCGCGTCGATTGCCGATCTTGTTTTCGCATACCTACGATGCCCGGACTTGCACCATCACTGCATTTGGGAGGCCCTATGGCCACGCGCGCGGCCAAGACCGCCGTCACTGAGGACGTCTGGTCCGCCGATGAACTCGCCGGGGTCCGCGACCGGTTGCTGACCGAGATCGGGGAGCTCCAGGACGACATCGCCCGGGCCGAGGCCTCTCTCGCGCTCGGCAATTCCTCCGAGGGCGCCGGCGACGACCCGGCCGACGCCGGAGCCAAGACCTATGAGCGCGAACGTGAGATCGCCCTTACCCTGAATGCGCGCGATCTGCTCGCGCAGAACGAGCGGGCGATCGCCCGCATCGACGCGGGAACATATGGGGTGTGCGAATCGTGCCAACGGCCGATCGGGAAGGAACGTCTGCAGGCGTTCCCGAGGGCGACGCTGTGCGTGGCGTGCAAGCAGCGGGAGGAACGCCGCTGACGCAGGATGAGGCGACGCGGGCGCGGCGGATCAAGCTCCTCGCCGCCGTGGCCGTGCTCATCTATGTATTCGACCTGATCACCAAGTTCCTCGTGGTCGAATACCTCGAAGACCGGCTGCCGACGGTGCTCATCCCCGACGTGCTGGTCTTCAACGTCATCCGGAACCCGGGGGCGGCGTTCTCCATCGGGACCGGCATGACGATCGTCTTCACGATCATCGCCGCGGTGGTGATCGGCGCGATCATCCGTACCGCCCGGCAGCTGCGTTCGCTGCCGTGGGCGATCGACCTCGGCCTCCTGCTCGGAGGCGCCCTCGGGAACCTGACCGACCGGATCTTCCGGTCGCCGGCGCCGTTCCAGGGCCACGTGGTCGACTTCGTCCAGGTCTTCCCCGCGACCAACTTCCCGATCTTCAACGTGGCCGACTCCGCGATCGTCTGCGGCGGGATCCTGGCCGTGTTCCTGGCCTGGCGCGGCTACCAGATCGACGGCACCCGCGAGGGGGCGGTCAAGGATGCCTGACCAGCGGTCGCTGCCCGTCCCCGACGGGCTGGAGGGAGAGCGGCTCGACGCCGCTCTCGCTCGTCTCTTCGGCTTCTCCCGCACCCGCGCGGCCGAGCTCATCGTGGGCGGCGACGTCCTCGTCGACGGCTCGCCCGCCGGGAAGTCCGACCGGGTCTCGGCCGGGTCGTGGCTCGACGTCACCATCCCCCCGCCGGTCGCCGCGCCCATGCCGGTGGCCGAGCCGGTCCCCGGGATGACGATCCTGTACGAAGACGACGACGTCGTCGTGGTGAACAAGCCCATCGGCGTGGCGGCCCACCCCTCCGTGGGCTGGACCGGCCCGACGGTCATCGGCGGCCTCCTCGGCACCGGCCACCGCGTCTCCACCAGCGGCGCGGCCGAGCGGCAGGGCATCGTGCACCGCCTCGACGCCAACACCACCGGCTGCATGGTCGTGGCCAAGAGCGAGCGGGCCTACACCCTGCTGAAGCGGGCGTTCAAGGAACGGACCGTCGAGAAGCGCTACCACGCCCTGGTCCAGGGCCACATGGACCCGCTGCGCGGCACCATCGACGCGCCGATCGACCGGCACCCCTCCGGCGACGGCCGCTGGGCCGTGGTGGCCGGCGGCAAGGACTCGGTGACCCACTACGACACGCTGGAGGCCTTCCGGTCGGCCTCGCTGCTCGACATCCGCCTGGAGACCGGGCGGACGCACCAGATCCGGGTGCACATGTCGACCATGCGGCACCCGTGCGTGGGCGACCTGCAGTACGGCGCCGACCCGACGCTCTCGGCCCGCCTGGGCCTGTCGCGGCAGTGGCTGCACGCGGTGATGCTGGCCTTCGAGCATCCCTCGACCGGCGAGTGGGTCACCTTCAACGCCGACTATCCGGCCGACCTCGCCCACGCCCTCGACGTGATCGCCGATTCCTGACGTCAGCCGAGTGACCCGAGGCGCGCCAGCGCGTCGGCGGGCAGCCGGATGCCCGAGGCCTCGACGTTCTCCCTCAGGTGGGCGACCGACGACGTGCCCGGGATGACGCAGATGGTCGGGGAGCGGTGCAGCAGCCAGGCCAGCGCCGTCTGCTGGGGGGTCGCGCCCAGGTCGCGGGCCACCTCGTCCAGGACCTGCGACTGCAGCGGGGAGAAGCCGCCCAGCGGGAAGAACGGGACGTAGGCGATGCCCTGCTCGGCGCAGACGTCCACCAGGGCGTCGTCGCCCCGGTCGACCAGGTTGTAGGCGTTCTGTACGCAGACCACCGGCGCGATGCCCCGGCAGACCAGGAGCTGGTCGGCGGTGACGTTGCTGACGCCCAGGTGGGCGATCAGGCCCTCGTCCATGAGCGCGGCCAGGACGCTGAAGGGGACGGTCGGGTCGCCGGTGTCGAACATCCGGAGGTTGACCACGTCGAGGTGGTCGACGTCGAGGCGCTTGAGGTTGTCGTACACGGCCTCGATCAGTTCCGGCTCGGTCAGGGCGGGGTGCCACGACTTGTCGGGGCCGCGCCGGCCGCCGACCTTCGTGACGATGCGCAGGCCGTCCGGATAGGGGTGCAGGGCCTCGCGGATGAGGTCGTTCACCACGTGGGGGCCGTAGTAGTCGCTGGTGTCGATGTGGAGCAGGCCCAGGTCGGCGACCGTCCGCAGGACGCGGATCGCCTCCGCCCGGTCTTTCGGCGGGCCCCAGATCCCCGGGCCCGTCAGGCGCATGGCGCCGTAGCCCATTCTCGTCAGGGCCAGGTCGTCGGTGAGTTTGAGGATTCCGCCGGTGATGTCGTCCATGGGGATCCCTTGCCCGGGTTCATTCGTCAGGAAGCTGGCCCTCAAGCTGACCTGTGCTTTCCAGGCTTGAGTTTTCCTGGCTTTGGTCCTCCTCCCCGGTGTTCTCCTCCGGAGCGGGGTCCTCCGTGGGCTCCTGGGTGGGGGTTTCCTCGTCCTCGGACCCTTCGCTCGATGGGCTCGCCTCCTCGCTTGGCCGCTCGGACGGACTGGCTTTTGGGGAGGGGGCCTGGCCCTTCTCCTGGGGTTGCTGCTGCTCTTCCTGGCGGCGCTCGGTCGGCTGGGCCGCCGGCTCCTCGTCGGCCGTCGTCTCCGCCGTGGCGTCGGGGGTGGCCTTGACCTTCTTCTTCGCGGGGACCTGCGCCGGGATCGTGTCGGCCGGGGTCACCGGAGGATCTCCCGCGGTCATGTAGGCGATGGTCCCGGCGCTCAGCCCGACCGCCAGGACGGCCGAGACGACCGCCGTGAAGGGCCACTTCTTCCGGGGGCCGCTCTCCGTGACGGGCGGGGTCGGCGGCGGCGGGACCGGGACGAAGGGGGCCGTCGGCTCCGAGGTGATGCCGTTGACGATGTTGTGAAGGTGGCTCTCGGCCTCCTCCGCCGTCATGCGGCGGGCCGGGTCCTTCTCCAGGAGGCCGTGCAGGACCGGGGTGAGGGGACCGGCGCGGTAGAGCTGGCCATAGGGCTCGTACATGACCGCCGCGAGCGACGCCATGGCGTGGCCCCGGTGGAACGGCGAGCGGCCCTCGACGGCCAGGAACAGGGTCACGCCGAGCGACCACATGTCCGAGGCACGGACCGCGCGGCCCCCTGCCGCACGCTCCGGGCTGATGAAGGCGGGCGTGCCCACGAGGGAGCCCGTCCGCGTCACCGGGCTGTCGTCCTCCATCGCCGCGATGCCGAAGTCGGTCAGGACCGCCCGGCCGTCGGGGGTGATGAGCACGTTGTCGGGCTTCACGTCCCGGTGCAGGACCCCCGCCTGGTGGGCCGCCTTCAGAGCGCTGAGCACCTGGAGGCCGATGGTCGCGACCCGGTGAGGGCGCATCGGGCCCTCGTCGCGGATCAGCGCCCCCAAGGTCGTGGACGGGACGTACTGCATCACGATCCACGGATGGCCGCGTTCCTCGAAGACGTCGTAGACCGCGGCCACCGCCGGGTGGCCCACCCTGCCGGCGGCGCGCGCCTCCCGGAGGGTGCGGATCGTGAAGATCTCGCGGTCGGCGCCGGACAGGTCGGCGTTGAGCTCTTTCACGG
This sequence comes from Herbidospora galbida, assembly GCF_005233835.1. Taxonomy (GTDB): domain Bacteria; phylum Actinomycetota; class Actinomycetes; order Streptosporangiales; family Streptosporangiaceae; genus Herbidospora; species Herbidospora galbida. The sequence goes on from NZ_SZQA01000077.1 coordinate 12,440, forward strand.
CGACTTCGCGTTCCAGGGTTTCGTCCAGGGCACGCCACACGGTGCCCATCCCACCCCGGCCGAGCGGTTCGATCAGGCGATAACGGCTGGCGACGATACGGTCGGACGTCTGAGACTCGGGCATGCCGCCCGGCTACCCCGCCAGGGGAATCACATGCCCGTTATTCGCAGCAGTCCCGTAACTAGAGCCGCGACGACGAGGACGAGCAGGAACGGCGCGCCCGGCAGACCGCGTCCTGCCCGGCGGACGTCAGATGGGCCGGAACGTCCGGGCGAAGGTCCGGAACCAGGGGCCGGCCTTGGCCCACGACGACTCCGGGACCTGCCAGTAGAGGGCGTAGCACTGGTTGTCGATGCGGAAGGCGCGGTCGTAGACGCGCTGGACGCCCGCGGAGGTGGTGTGCAGGAACTCCCAGTCGGCGCCCGGGGCGTCGAACCCGCCGACGACGAGCGCGGTGCGCTTCAGCGCGATGCGCTTGTAGCCGCGCAGGTACCCCTTCGTGGTCGAGGCCTGCTCGACCACCTCGAGCGCCTCCACCGGGTCGTCGCGCTCCCACGGGGTGAGGTCGATCTGCAGGTAGCCCGGCATGCCCGGGCCCTTGAAGTAGACCCGCTGCCCCTCTCGCCGGTACGCCTCCCACCCGGGCGGCAGCGCCACGGCGAACCGCAGCTGCTCGTCCTGGTAGTCGCTCCAGCCCTGCGGCAGGGGCGGGCCCTCGGGGGACGGCTCCGCCGAGGGTTCCGCCGAGGGTTCCGCCGACGGTTCGGGCGAGGGTTCGGGTGAGGGTTCTGGCGACGGTTCGGGTGTGGGGACCCCGGCGACCGGGTCGAGACCGCCGGCGACGACGCCCGGGTCGGTGCCGGGCCGGAGGGTCGTGTACGCGAAATAGCCGCCGATGCCCACCAGCGCGACCAGCAGGGTGGCCAGCGTGATGATCAGGAACTTGTCGCGGTCCTTCTCCTGCGGGGGCGGTGGGACGTGGGCCGGTGTCTGCCAGCCGCCGGGAGCCGGCGGCCCGCCGAACGTGGGCTGCGACGGCGCGCCGAAGCCGGCGGGTGCGGTGCCCTGGGCCGGGAAGGCCGCCGGAGGACTCGCCGGAGTGCCGTTCTGCGGGGTGTTGCGGGTCTGGCCGCCCTGGGGGTTCCACTTGCCGGAGGCCGCCTGGTGGAGCAGGTCCATGGCCTCGTCGGGGCCCATGCGGCGGGCGGGGTCCTTGCACATCAGCCCGTCGAGGACCGGCGCGAGCGGCCCCGCGCGGTGCGCGACAGGGGTCTCCTCGTGCAGGACGGCGGCCATGCTCGCGATCGGCGTGCCCCGGTCGAAGGGGGAGCGGCCCTCGACCGCCGCCCACAGGGTCGCGCCCAGCGACCACAGGTCGGACTCGGGGGCCGCGGGGTGGCCCGACAGACGTTCCGGGGGGAGGAAGGCCGGGGTGCCGGTGATGGAGCCCGTCAGGGTCACCGACGGGTCTTCGGTCATGGACGCGATGCCGAAGTCGGTGAGGACCACCCGGTTGTCGGGGGTCAGCAGGACGTTCTCGGGCTTGACGTCCCGGTGGAGGATGCCGGCCGCGTGGGCGGTCACCAGGGCGTCGAGGACCTGGGCGCCGATGGCGGCCACCCGGTCGGGCGCGAGGGGGCCGTGTTTGCGCAGCGCGTCGCCCAGGGAGGTCGAGCGGACCAGCTGCATGACGATCCAGGGGCGGCCGTCCTCCTCGATGACGTCGTGGACGACGATCACGTTCGGGTGGGACAGCCGGCCCGCCGCACGGGCCTCGCGGATGGTGCGGCGGTTGAACTCGGCGCGGTCGTCGTCGCTGAGCGCGGTGTAGAGGACCTCCTTGACCGCCACGGGGCGGTCGAGCAGGTCGTCGTGGGCGCGCCAGACGACGCCCATCCCGCCGCGGCCTATCCGCTCCTCGAGCTGGTACCTCCCCGCCAGGCGGCGCGACCCTTCCACATCATCCCCCTTCGAACCGTTTGGCATCGTCCCACAGCGGGGGCTACTTGTCGGGTTCGAAGGACTTGGCGAAGGTGTCGAAGTAGTGGCGGTACTTGTCCCAGTCCTTGTCGCGGGTCTTCCACAGGATCGCGTAGCCGTGCTTGTCGTCGACGACGAAGCCGCGGTTCAGGATGTGTCCGGTGTTGCCGGGCGGCTCCCAGGTGAACTCCCAGTCGGCCGCGTCGCGGAAGTAGTCGACCTTCTTCATGTACAGGCGCTTGTAGCCCGTCCACGTGCGCATGACCGGCTCCTGGTCCTTCCAGGCCTGCAGCGCGTCCTTGCCGGGGGTGCTGGTCTGGTCGATCTGGAGGTAGGCGCCTTCGAGCGGGCCGCGGATGAAGACGCTGGAGCCGTCGTTGTTGGAGTACTTCCAGCCCGGCGGGATGCCGATGGAGAAACCCGTCGGGTCCTTGTACGTCTTCCAGCCCTTGGGCAGCGCGTCCTCCTCGTCCTCCTCCTTGGAGGGGGACTCGGACGGCTCGGGGGAGGGCTCCTTCTCGTCGTCCGAAGGGGTCGCGGACGGCTTGTCGGACTCCTCGCCCCCCGCTCCCTCGGACGGGTCGCCCGACGGGTCGGCGGCGGCGGAGGTGGCCGGGGGCTTGAGCGTCGCGGCGGTGCCGGAGCCCTCGGTGGCCTGCTTCATGCCGAGCCACAGCGCGACGCCGCCCACCACCAGGATGGCCGGGACCGCGATCAGGGCGGCCTTGAGCAGGCCGTTCCTGCGTTCGGGGATGTCGACCGTGCTCCACGCCTGGCGGCCGGACTCGGGGAGCGGCACGGACGCCTGCTCGCCGTAGCGGGTGTGGCCGGGTTCGTCGGCGAAGAACGGGGACGCGCCGACCGGTTCGGCGTGGAAGGCTCCCGGCGCCGCGCCCGACTGGCGGGCCGGCGCGGGCTC
>NZ_SZQA01000078.1 GCF_005233835.1 Herbidospora galbida
CGACCACCCCCACCCCACCGCCCGCCGACGGCACGGCGGACACCTCCCCCGGCGGCCCGGTCATCGACCTCCCGCGGCTCCCGGACGTCGGCGTGTCCATCGGCCTGGGCAGGACGGCCGGATGACGTCGACCGGCTCCGGCCGGACGAGACCGCCGCCCCCGGGCCGCTCGCCACGCCGGCGACCCCGGCCGCCGGTGGCCCGCACCGCGGCGAGCACGCCGTCCGGGCCCCGAGGACACTGGTTCCTGTTCGCCGTCGGCATGCTGCTGGTCGCCGCCGCGCTGACGCTCGACGGATACGTGACCGACGTCGTCGGCGAGACGCGGCCGGCCCCGCCCGCCGGCGTCCCCTCCGCCGAGTCGGCCGAGATCCGGCGCGGCGGCCCGGTCGTCAACATCACGGGCGGCCGGCCCACCAGCGTGCGCCCGCCGGGCCGGACCGTCGCGCTGACGTTCGACGACGGCCCCGATCCCGCCTGGACCCCGCAGGTGCTCGACGAGCTGGCGAGACACGGCGCCAAGGCCACGTTCTTCGTGGTCGGGTCGAAGGTGGCGCGCCACCCCGAGCTGGCCAGACGCATCGTCGCCGAGGGCCACGAGCTGGGCAACCACACCTTTTCGCACGCCGACCTGACGCAGGTGCCCGGCTGGCGGCTCCGGCTGGAGTCGTCGCTCACGCAGCGGGCGCTGGCGGGGGCGACGGGCCTGCACACGACGCTGGCCCGCCCGCCCTATTCCGGCCCGACCCGGGCGATCACGGCCCCTCAATGGGCGGGCATGAAGGAGCTGGCGGCCGAGGGCCACCTCATCGTCCTGACCGACCTCGACGCGGAAGACGGGAGCGACCTCGACCTGCCCGCGAAGGGAGCGGGCGCCGTCGTCACGATGCGCGGCACTCGGCTGGCCGTCGATCTCGTCCTGGAAGACCTGGAAGGCCGGGGCTACCGGGCCGTCACGGTGACCGAGGCGATCGGCATGCCGTCGGCGCACCGGCGGGCCGGCGGGGTCGACCGGTTCCTCGGCTCCGCGCTGAATCTGGCCCAGCGCGCCTCGGAGACCTTCGTCGACGTGCTGCGATGGGCGATGTTCACCGCCGGGGCGCTCACGCTGGGGCGGTTCGGTTTCTTCATCGTGCTCGCGGCGGTGCACGCGCACCGCACGAGAGGCGGAACCAGGCCGAAGGGCCCCGGGCGCGGCTGGTCCGGTCCTCCCCCGGTGACGGTGATCGTGCCCGCCTACAACGAGGCGGCCGGGATCCAGGCGACCATCCGCTCACTGGTCGCCACCTCCTACCCGGGCGACGTCGAGATCCTCGTCGTCGACGACGGCTCGACCGACGGCACCGCCGACCTGGCGGCGGGGTTCCCCGGCGTACGGGTGATCCGCCGGCCCAACGGCGGCAAGTCGGCGGCGCTCAACACCGGCATCGCGCACGCCTCCCACGAACTGCTCGTCCTGCTCGACGGCGACACCGTCTTCGAGCGCGCCACGATCGGCCGCCTCGTCCGCCGGCTCGCCGACCCGGCGGTCGGCGCGGTGAGCGGCAACACCAAGGTCGGCAACCGGCGCGGCGCGATCGGCCGCTGGCAGCACATCGAGTACGTCATCGGCTTCAACCTCGACCGCCGCGCCTTCGAACTGCTCGACTGCATGGCGACCGTGCCCGGCGCGGTGGGGGCGTTCCGGCGGTCGGCGCTGGAGGCCCTGGGCGGGGTCAGCGCCGACACGCTGGCCGAAGACACCGACCTGACGATGGCGCTGTGCCGGGCCGGATGGCGGGTGGTCTACGAGGAGAACGCGGTGGCCTGGACCGAGGCGCCGGCGTCGCTCGGCCAGCTGTGGAAGCAGCGTTACCGCTGGTGCTACGGCACGCTGCAGGCGATGTGGAAGCATCGGCACGCCGTCGTCGAGCGCAACCCATTCGGCCGCCGCTGCCTCGGCTACCTGAGCCTGTTCCACGTGCTGCTGCCCCTGCTGGCGCCCGTCGTCGACCTCATGGCGGTCTACAGCATCGCCGTCGACGACCCCCTGCCGGTCGTGGCGGCCTGGGCCGGCTTCGTCCTGGTGCAGATGGCGATCGGCTGGTACGCCCTGCTCCTGGACGGCGAACGCGCCTCCGCGCTGTGGATCCTGCCGCTCCAGCAGTTCGTCTACCGCCAGCTCATGTACCTGGTGGTCATCCAGTCGCTGGTGACGGCGCTGCTGGGGGTGCGGTTGCGCTGGCACGGCGTCCGCCGCGAGGGCACCTTCAACGGCCAGGGCGGCACGCCGGTCCTGGCAGCGGCTCAGACCGGGCGCAGGTCGGCCACCACCGGCCGGTGATCGGAGGCCGCCGCCAGGTCGTCCTCCCCGGCGCCGGCCACCCCCCGGGCCAGCGCCTCGAGCCCCGGCCCCGTGAAGATCGCGTCGATGCGCTTGCCCGCGAAGGTCGCCCCCTCGCCTCCCTCTGCGTAGCGCGAGGCCAGGTGCCGCCACGCCGCCGCGTCCGGCAGTTCGTTGAGGTCGCCCGCCAGAACCGGCACCGCGTCGAAGCGTCCGGCCACCGACTCGACCCGGCGCACGATCTCCACGGCATGCGCCAGCCGCGCGCCCGCGTGCAGGTCGAGGTGGAAGGAGGCCGCCGCCACGCGCAGGCCCTCGGCCTCGACCACGGCCACCGCGATCGACCGGCGTTCCAGGCCCGGGAACCAGCGCAGCCGGCGGTGCTCGGCGTGCAGCACCCGGACGCCCGGCCGGACCAGCACCGCCACCCCCGAGAGCCGGGCGTGGCAGGCCGGGTCGAGCCCGGTCAGCCGGGAGAAGGCCGACCCGAGACCGCGCTCCTGCACGCACAGCACGTCGGCGGCCAGTGCGCGGACCACCCGCGCCAGGGCGGCGCGGGAGTCGCGGAGGCCGTGCAGGTTGTAGGTGGCGACCCGGATCAGGGCAGCCGGGCCAGATCAGCCGCGCCGACCACACCAGCGGAGGCGCCGAGTTCGGCCAGCCGCACGTCGGCGACGGGACGGTGGCCCCGGCCGGTCAGGCGTTCGGCGAAGGCCTCACGGGCCCGGTCGAGCCAGAGGTCGGCGGCGTTGGAGACGCCGCCGCCGAGGATGAAGCAACCGGGGTCGAGGATGGACGCCAGGTCGGCCAGGCCCTGGCCGATCCAGTCGGCCATGTTGGCGAACGCGTCGAGGGCGACCGGGTCGCCGGCCCGGCCCGCGTCGGTGATCTCGCGGCCCTCGATGCTCTCGGGGGTGCCCCCGGCGAGCTTGAGCATGGTCGCGGCCCGCTCGGGGTCGGCGGCGGCCATGCGCTGCGCGTCGCGGACCAGCGCGTTGCCGCTGGCGTACTGCTCCCAGCAGCCGAGGTTGCCGCAGCCGCACTTCACGCCGCCGGGCACGGTCTGCATGTGGCCGAGTTCGCCGCCCATCCCCCAGCGGCCCCGGTAGACGGCGCCGCCGAGGATGAGGCCGCCGCCGATGCCGGTGCCGACCGTGACGGCGATGAGGTGGCTCTCGCCCCGGCCGGCGCCGAAGCGGAACTCGCCCCACGCCATCGCGTTGGCGTCGTTCTCGACCACGATGGGCAGGCCGGTCATCTCGGTGAGCTTGCGCTGGAGGGGCTCCTCGCGCCAGGCGAGGTTGGGGGCGAACCGGACGACGCTGCGGGTCTCGTCGATGAAGCCGGCGGCGCCGACGCCGACGGCCTCGACCTCGTACGAGTCGGCCAGTTCCTTGATCGCCTCGGCCACGGTCTCGGCGACCTTGGCGGGGTTGTCGGCCGGAGTCGGCTTCAGGAGACTTTCGACGATCAGGCCGTGGGCGTCGACGACGCCCGCCGCGACCTTGGTACCGCCGATGTCGATGCCGATGGTCAGCGCCATGTCGTCTCTCCCGTCAGGCTCAGCCCAGATCTATGTGCTCTACCTTCGAACCGCCCGCCGGGTCAGCCGGCCCGCGCGGAGACGACGGGCGCTGCAGGGAGTCGACCGCCTGCCGGAAGGCCGCGAGCAACTCGCTTCCCGCCGTCATCAGATGGTCACTCACGTCGCCGCCGGCGTCCCGGCGGGCCGCGATCACCCGGCAAACCGGGCAAGCCCGGCAGATGTACTCCTCGTGATCATGCCCTGAAACCGCCTCGCTCCACACATCCTGAGGAGCGGAAGTCGTGCGTGGGCGCTGGGTGGTGCCGGCCACCCCGGAGAAGGCGCCCTTCACGAAGCCCTTGCCGAGCTCCCGGCCGACGCGCTGCTGCAGCGCGTCGAGCAGCTTCAACGCCTCGTCGGCGGCCGAGCCGAAGGGGTCGGGACGTTCGTTGCTTTCCGTCATATCTCGAACCGTACCCGGAGGCGGCCGTCGCGGAGCGCCGCCTGCGCGACCTCTCGGCGGGCCAGTGCGGCGGGCAGCGCGATGACCCTGCGGTAGGGCCCGGCGGTGATGATCAGCTCGTCGGCCTTGCGGGCCAGGTCGATGTCGTTCTTCCCGGCCAGCGGCAGCGAGAGCACCACCTCGTCGGCGGTGAACCGCAGCGGCGGCTCGCCGGTGACGGGGCCGAACGCGTCGGCCGTGCCGTAGAGCTCCTCGGCGACGGCGGCCAGGGCGTCGACGCCGACCGGTTCCTCGGGGAGGTAGGGCACCGGCAGGATCGGCAGCGGCTCGAACGACTCGCGCACCGTCTCCATCTGGCGGGCCTGCGCCTCGACCCACTTGGCCCGCCACGGGTCGGCGCCCCCTTCGGGGAAGACGCGGTTGGCGATGACGGCGTCGACGCGGTATCCGTACAGGGACAGGGAGGTGAGGGTGCGCCGGGCCTCGGCGACCACCACCGCCTCGGGCGTGAGCACCAGCCTGACCGACGCGTCGTCGCCGGTCAGCAGCGCGCGCACCTCCATCAGGCCCTTGTGGAGCCGCTCCCCCGCGTTGAGCACGCCCTCTTCGGGCGCGCTGACCTTGGCGACGGCGCGGATCACGGGGGCGACGGCGCGCATCACCCGGCGGCCGATCGGCAGCAGCCGCGTGACGTGCCAGTCGAGCGCCTCGGGCAGCGCCAGCAGGCGCAGGGTCTCGGCGGTGGGCGCGCAGTCGACCACCACGACGTCCCAGCGGCCGGTGCGGGCCTGCTCGCGCAGCTCCAGCAGCGCGATGATCTCCTCGGCCCCGGGCAGCACGGTCACCTCTTCGGAGGTGATGGCGTCGAGGCCGAGCTCGCTGAACAGGCCGCGCGCGTATTCCTGCAGGTCGCCCCAGTGGCGTTCCATCGCCTTCTGGGTGTCGACCTGCTGCAGGTAGAGACCGCGGGCCACCTCGGCGGGCTCGCCCGACGGGGCGGCCGCGAGCGCGTCGGCCAGGGAGTGGGCGGTGTCGGTCGAGACCACGAGGGTCTTGAGCCCGCGCCGGGCGGCCAGCGTCGCGGTGGCCGCGGCCGCCGTCGTCTTGCCGACGCCGCCCTTGCCCGTGAACAGGAGCGTTCTCATGCCTTCTCGACGCGTTTCTTCAGCCCCTTCAGGGCCGTGTCGATGATGACCTTCTCGGCCTTGCGCTTGATCATGCCGATCATCGGGACCTTCAGGTCGACCGCCAGCTCGTAGGTGACCTCGGTCGAGCCGCCCTTGTCGGCGAGGCGGTAGCTGCCGGTCAGGCCGGAGACCATCTTCCCGGCTTCGGCGATCCGCCAGCTGACGAGCTCGTCAACCCAGGTGTAGGCGAGCACGTAGTCGTCGCTGATCACGCCCGCGTCGAGGACGAACCGGACGGTCGCCGGCAGCCCGTCGTCGCCGGTCGTGAGGACCTGCGCCGACTTCACCTGCCCGGCCCACTCCGGATAGGAGGGGAAGTCGGCGATGACGGCCAGGACTGTCGACCGGCTCGCGCCGATCACGATGCTCGACGTGGTGCGATCAGCCATGCAGCCGACCTTAGCTCACAGGTCCAGGGTGAAAGGCGTCCCGCGTCCCCGGAAATGCCCGACATTCAGGCATTCGGTACGCCCTATTCGCGTCCTCGCCGCCAGGGGTTGGTGGACGTGCCCGAAGAGGGCGTAGCGGGGCTGGTAGGTCCGGATGTAGTCGAGGGTGGCCTCGCTGCCGCGCTCGAACCGTTTGGCCACCACGTCGTAGAGCAGGTCGGGGATCGCGGGCGGGATGTGCGTGCACAGCACGTCGACCGGGCCCAGGGCGGCGACCTTGGCGGCGTAGACCTCGTCGGGGACCTCGTAGGAGGTGCGGTAGCGGGTCTGCAGCCCGCCGCCGACGAAGCCGAAGGTCAGGCCGCCGATCTCGGCCGTCTCGCCGTCGAGCACGGTCTGCCCGGGGCGTACGTAGTCGGCCCAGAGCGAGGGCACGTCGACGTTGCCGTAGGTCAGGTAGGAGGGCACCGGCATGGCGGCGAACAGGTCGGCGTACTGGGCCCGGACGGCCTTCTCGATGTGCTCGCGGGGGTCGCCGCCGAGTTCGGCCCACAGCACCGCCGACAGGGCCCTGGCCTCGTCGAAGCGTTTCTCGGTGCGCAGCCGGATGTACTCGTCGGCCCTCTCGTGGCCGAACAGGTCGGGGAAGATGCCCTGGGAGGTGTCGGCGTAGTCGATGAACAGCACCAGGTCCCCGAGACAGATCAGGGCGTCGGCGCCCACTCCGGCCTTGGCGAGGGCGTCGGCACGGCCGTGGACGTCACTCACGACGTTGATGCGCATGGCCGACATGATATTCCGAAGCAAACGCTTGGTTAGAAGCGAGACGCGGACGGCCGGAGGCCGGCTGTGGCTCACGCTGTGAACCTGCCCAGAAGAAAGGTGCCGGTGGGCATTCGGGCGGTCACGGGCTGATACCTTGCGAATGACCGGATAACGCCTGTGTGACGGCTCTATCCCTACCTCGTGTCACGCGGTAGCGTCCCGGGAAACCTGACCGAGCCGGGTCCTATGAGGAGTGACCGTGCAGGAGTACACCGTTCCCGTGCTGGTGGACGTTCCCTTGTCGGCCAACTGCACCGACGCGGTGTTCCAGCGGGCCGCCGACACCCCCAACGCCGTCGTGCTGAAGGTGCAGGACGGCGGCGAGTGGAAGCCGGTGACCGCCGGCGAGTTCCGGCAGAAGGTCGCCGGGGTCGCCAAGGGCCTCATCGCCACCGGGATCGAGCCGGGCGACCGGGTCGCCCTGATGAGCCGCACCCGCTACGAGTGGACGATCGCCGACTACGCCATCTGGGCGGCCGGCGGCGTCGGCGTGCCGATCTACGAGACCAGCTCCACCGAGCAGGTGCGCTGGATCGTCTCCGACTCCGGCGCCAAGGGCGCCTTCGCCGAGACCGCGAGCCACCAGGAGACCCTCCGCGAGGCCGCCCCCGACCTGCCCCACGTCTGGACCTTCGACGACGGCGCGATCGAGGCGCTGATCGAGGCCGGCAAGGACGTCACCGACGACACCCTGGCCGAGCGCCGGGCCTCCCGGGGCGGCCACGACCTGGCCACCATCATCTACACCTCGGGCACCACCGGCCTGCCGAAGGGCTGCCAGATCACCCACGACAACCTGCTGTTCACCGCTCGGAACGTGGCGCAGGGGCCGCTGGAGAGGATGTTCTCCCTCGACGAGCGGGCCGTGCTGCTGTTCCTGCCGCTCGCGCACAGCTTCGCCCGCATGGTCGAGATCGTGACCGTCGAGACCGGCACCGTGCTGGCCCACACCCCGAACATGAAGAACGTGGCCCCCGACCTGCAGGCGTTCAAGCCGACGTTCCTGCTGGGCGTGCCGCGCGTGTTCGAGAAGGTCTACAACGGCGCCGAGCAGAAGGCCACCGCCGACGGCAAGGGCAAGATCTTCGCCACCGCCGCCCAGGTCGCCATCGACTACAGCAAGGCGCGCAACGACGGCGGCGCCGGGCTCGGCCTGCGGCTCAAGCACGCCGTGTTCGACAAGCTCGTCTACACCAAGCTGCGCGCCGCCACCGGCAGCCGCCTGACCCACGCCGTCTCCGGCGGCTCGGCGCTGGGCGAGCGCCTCGGCCACTTCTTCCGCGGCGTCGGCATCGAGGTCCTGGAGGGCTACGGCCTGACCGAGACCTCCGCGCCGTCCACGGTCAACATCCCCGGCGCCAACAAGATCGGCACCGTCGGCCGGCCGTTCCCCGGGGTCACGATCCGGATCGCCGACGACAAGGAGATCCTGGTCAAGGGCCGCCACATCTTCAGCGGCTACTGGAACAACGAGAAGGCCACCGCCGAGGTCATCGACGCGCAGGGCTGGTTCCACACCGGCGACGTCGGCGAGCTCGACTCCGACGGCTACCTGCGCATCACCGGCCGCAAGAAGGAGATCCTGGTCACCGCGGCCGGCAAGAACGTCGCCCCCGGCCCGCTGGAAGACAGCATCCGGGGTCACCGCCTGATCAGCCAGGTCCTGGTCATCGGCGACGACCGGCCGTTCGTGGCCGCGCTGGTCACCCTCGACCCCGAGGCGATGGCCGGCGTCGACCTCACCGAGGAGCAGATCCGGGCCGAGGTGCAGGGCGCGGTCGACAACGCCAACAAGATGGTGTCCAAGGCCGAGCAGATCAAGAAGTTCGTCATCCTCGAGGGCGACCTGACCGAGGAGAGCGGCCACCTGACCCCGTCGCTGAAGCTCAAGCGCAACATCGTGATGCGCGACTACGCCAAGCAGGTCGACGAGATCTACGGCTGACCGACCGGCGCCGTCAGCAGCTCGCCGAAGCGGGCGGCGACCTGGTCCCAGGTCCACTCCCGCTCGATCCACTCCCGGCCGCGCGCGCCCATGGCCCGCGCGGCCTCGGGGTTTCTCAGCAGCTCGATCAGCGCGGCGGCGATGTGCCGCGGCGAGCCGCCGTCGACCACCAGCCCGGTCTCGCGGTGCCTGACCGCGTCGGGGGCCCCGCCCGACGCCCCGGCGACCACCGGCAGCCCGCTGGCCGAGGCCTCCAGGTAGACGATGCCGAGCCCCTCGACGTCGAGCCCGCCGAGGCGGGTGCGGCACGGCATGGCGAACACGTCGCCGGCGTCGTAGTAGGCGGGCAGGTCGCCGTCGGGCACCGGCCCGGTGAACCGGATGTCGCCCCGCCCCCGCGCCGCGCGCTCCAGGGCCGCTCTCCCCGGCCCGCCGCCGACCAGCAGCAGTTCGGCTTCCGGTACGGCCCTCGCCACCTCCGGCCACGCCTCGATCAGCCGGTCCTGCCCCTTCCGGGCGACCAGGCGGGACACGCAGACCACCACGGGCCGCTCGCCCAGCCCGAGCTCGGCCCGCACCCGCTCGCCGCCCGCGCCGGGCCGGAAGACGTTCGTGTCGACCCCGGGCGCCAGCCGCGCCAGCTTCCCCGGCGGGATGCGGGCCGCCAGGTGGCGGCGCGTGTAGTCGCCGAGGTAGGTGACGACGTCGGCGTGCGCCCCGATCCGGCGCAGCAGCCCGCCCGCGAGGGGCAGCCGGGCCCAGGAGGCCTCGTGGCCGTGGGTCAGCATCACCACCCGTTCTGCCCCGGCCGCCCGCAGCGCGCCGCCGAGCAGCCCGAGGGGCGCGGCGGCCCCGAACACCACGGTCGAGCCCGGGTGGACCAGCTCGCAGGCCCGCCGGGCCACGGCCCGGGTCGGCAGCATGAGGCTCGTGGGGTGGCGCACCACCGCGTAGCCCTGCCGGGCGTCGAACTCGGCGCAGCCCTCCCAGCGGGGGGCGTACACGACGACCGAGGAGGCGGGCAGCCGGACGGCCAGGGCGTGCACGAACGACTGGATGCCGCCGGAGCGCGGCGGGAAGTCGTTGGTGACCACCACGACCCGGGTCACGGCAACTGCTGACCGTGGAGGAGCGCCCACGACCGGGCCATCGCGATGCGCTGCGGCGAGGTCGGGTGGGAGGAGTAGAGGACGTACTCCAGCGGGCTCGGGCTCAGGTCGGAGATGTTGCGGACGGCCAGGTTGCGCTGCATGGCGGCGAAGGTGACCGGGTCTTGCGTGAGCTCCAGCGCGTGGGCGTCGGCGCGGGCCTCGATGTGCCGGCTGACGAGGTTCTGCGCGGGCCCCGAGAGCACCGTGCCGAGCGAGACGAGCCCGACCAGCAGCGCCGCCGCCCTGGGGTCGCCCAGCGACGGCACCCCGGTCCGGCGGCGCAGCAGGTTGCCCGCCACGAACAGCGCGCACGCGCCGAACGCGGCCCCCAGCGCCCCGACGAGGGTGCCGTGGAGGACGTCGTCGGTCTTGGCGTGGCCGAGCTCGTGGGCCACGATCAGCTCGATCTCCGGCTCGGGCACCTGCAGCAGCGTGTCGTAGACGACGATGCGCCGGGTCGCGCCGAACCCCGAGACGTAGGCGTTGAGCGCGGTCGTGCGGCGGGAGGCGTCGGCGACCAGCACGTCGTCGACCGGCACCCCGTCGCGGTCGGCCATCGCCAGCAGGCTCTCGCGGAGCGGCCCCTGCTGGAGCGGCGTGAAGTCGTTGAAGACCGGCTCGACCACGACCGGGTAGAGGAACGACAGCGCCAGCGTCAGCGAGAAGGCCCCGAGCGAGGCGGGGATCCACCAGCGGCGCGGCCACCGGCGGGCCAGCGCGATGACCACCACGACCATCACGGCCGACAGCAGCAGCTGGAGGCCGAAGTTCTTGAGCCGGTCGGCGCTCCAGGTCCCCCAGGTCTGGGTCGACAGGCCGTAGTCGCGCAGGACCGTCTCGAACCACATGCCGAGCGGCCATCGGATCGCCAGCGACACCGTGTAGATCCCGGCCACCGCGGTGAGCGCCCGCACCCACCAGGGCCCCCGGAGCCGGTCGATCAGCCGGGCCCCCAGCGGGGTCGCCACGAACACCGCGGCGATCAGGAGCGTGACGGCGAGCGACAGGTAGGACGGCAGGCTGGTGGCGGCGTCGAAGGCGTCGGCGCGGGCGATCTCGGCGGCCCCGAAGTCGCGGGCCGGATCGGGCCGCACCTCGGGCGCGGCCTCGGCGAGCGCGCGCCACGGCGTGGTCACCGCCACCACCGCGACGATCGCCGCCCCGAGCCCGGCCAGCCCCACGGCCGCGGCCTTCATCCCCGTACGTTCCACTCCGCCTCCGGAACACTTCGTATCACGTAGTCGCGCCAGGCCGCGGTCAGCTCGGCCTCGCCGACGCCCAGCGTGCGCCGCAGCGCCGTGGCCGGGTCGGCCTGGGCCGCCCGGTAAAGGGCGGTCAGCGCGGCCTCGCCGTAGCGCTCGGCGATGTAGCGGCAGGCGAGCCAGGCCTCCTGGTAGGCCTGCGGGACCCGCGCGCCCCCCGCGCGGAAGTCCTCCCGTGTCGGCAGCTCCCGTGGCGCCCGCCGGTCGGCGGCGAGCTCGGCGGCGACCACCCCGGTGGCCAGCCCGCTGTCACGGTAGCCCACGTAGTCGGCGTAGCCCTCCACGAGCCAGACGGGCATGTCCGGACGGGTCGCCGCGCCGGTGGCGACGTGGGTGAGCTCGTGGGCCAGCACGATCACCCGCCCCTGGGCCGACAGCGAGGCCCAGCCGTGCGGTTCGATCACCACGAAGCCGGGGCCGGCCAGGGCGGCCATGCCGGTCACCGGGGCCGGACGGGCGATCTCGGCGGCCCTCGCGGTCGTGGCGGGCGCCAGGACGGTCGCGGTCACCGGGGAGCCCCACACCCGAGCCACGGCCTCGGCGGCCCGGTCGGCCTCGGCGGCCAGATCGGGGAAGCGCCGGTCGGCCGCCAGCACCTGGACGTGCTCGCCGTGGACGGCGAAGGGCCAGCTCTGGCCGTACAGGACCTTCGGGGGTTGCCCGGCGGACAGGAGGGCCAGCAGCACACTGACCGTCACCAGGAACCGCATGTCAACGGATGGTACAAAAACCCCGCGGCCCCGCCCGCCGGGAAGGAGGCGGACGGGGCCGATCGGTACTTCGCCGGGGGTGTCTAGATCCCGGGCCGGACCGCGCCCACGAAGGTGCGCTTGCGGTAGGTGTCCAGCTTGTCGATCCGCACCCGCGAACCGGAGTTCGGGGAGTGGACCATCTTGCCGTGGCCGACGTAGATGCCCACGTGGCCGCCGCCGCTGGTGAACACGAGATCGCCGGGCTTCATCGCCTTCCAGCTGATCTTCTTCTTCACCGAGCTCTTCTGTGACCAGGTGGTACGGGGCAGTTTGACGCCCGCCTTGCGCCAGGCGAACTGGACCAGGCCGGAGCAGTCGAACGCGCCGGGACCGGTGGCGCCCCACCGGTAGGGGTCGCCGATCTGCTTCTTCGCGATGGCGACCGCCTTGCTCGCCAGGACCCGCTGACGCTGGGCCTTGCTGAGCTTCTTGACGCGCTTGGCGGACCTGCTCTTGGTCTGGGTCTTCGCGGCCGAGGGAGCGGCGGGCGCCGCCTCTCCCGAGACCGGGATCGCCGTGGTGTTCCTCGTGACGGTGACCGTCACCTCATCGGCCTGCGCGGGAGGCGCCGCGACCGCTCCGACCGAGGCCGTGAGCGTGACGCCGCCTAGGGAGAGGCGGGCGATGCGGGACAGGCATGCGGGGGTGGTGGACAGGATTGCTCCTTGGGTCTTCCTCTGACGCCTACCGGGTTAGCTGACGGATTCGGGCAGGGAAGTAGCCCTACGGCGCGGAATTCTCGCCGATTCACCCCTGGCTCCTCGGGGGAACCTTTTGGGTCCCCGGCTCCATGCCTCCTGGCTGCATGGACTCGGCTGTGTCGCGTGACATGCGACACATGGATCTTTATTAAGACATCGGCGCCCATGCGCCGGAGTGTCCGCGGACGGCATGGCTTGCTCGTCGCGAAGCCAGAAGTTACCGACTCCGCCATAACTCGGCAAAGTTTTGGCGAAAGATAAAGATCAGATAAACTCCGGCGCTATTCGAAAACGCCTGCATATCACGGGATTTAGGAGGGTGATGTGACTCTGGTCACACCCCTTGCCTCAGAACCCGAAAAAAGCCCCAAACGACACGCTACTTCTCTGAGGCAGACTCCCCGGCGCGAGCCACAGCCGGCCTTCGGCCGTCTGCGTCTCGCTTAGGGACGCACGGCCTTGTCGGGGTTGTACTGCGCGAGAGGGGTGATCTTCACCACGTCGCCGGTCTGCGGCGCGTGCACCACCGAGCCCTGTCCGGTGTAGAGGCCGACATGACCGAAACCGCTGTGCCAGACCAGATCTCCGGCCTGCAGGTCGCTGATCGGAACCTGGCGGTTCTTGCCCCAGGCCCACTGCTCGTAGCTGGTGCGCGGCAGGCTGACCCCGCCGGCCCGCCAGGAGGCCTGGACCAGCCCTGAGCAGTCCCACGCACCGGGTCCGGTGCCGCCGTACTGGTAGGGCTTGCCGATCTGGGCGAAGGCGAAGTCGAGCGCGGCGCGGGCGTTGCCGGAGGCGGGGCCGGAGTAGACCTGGCCCGTGCTCTCGGGGTTGCCCGGGTTGAAGGCGCCCAGCTCGCGGAGCAGCTTCATCTGCTCGTCGACCATCTTGTCGGTCTTCTTCTTCTTGGCCGCCAGGTCGGTGCGGACCTCGGTGGCCTCCTCGAAGGCGGCCTTGCGCTTGTCGCGCTGCTGCTTCAGGCCCGCGATGGCGTCCTCGAACTCGGTCAGCCGGAGCTGGCGGCTGGTCGCGAGCTGGTTGATGATCGCCATGCCGCTGAGGGCGTCCTGGGGGCTGGCGGTGCCGAACATGCCCGTGAGGCTGCGTACGTCGCCCGTCTGGTAGCTGGAGACCGCCAGGCCCACCACGCCGGCCCGGAGGGTCTCGACCTTCACGTTCTGCTTCTTGAAGCTGGCGTTGATCAGGTCGTACTGCTTCTTGGACTTCTTGTACTTCTCGTTGGCCTGGTTGTACTCCTCGACCAACTGGTCGGCCTGCTTGTTCAGCTTCGCGAGCTTGGCCTTGGCCTGGGGGATGGTCGGCTTCGGATCGGCCGCCGCCCCCGCGATCGGAAGAAGCAGCACGAACGCCGCAAAACCGGCCACGGCCGGTACCCGCCCACGCACGCCCGAAACCCCCTCCATACCGGACAGACCTGGGTCGGGACTTTACTCAGCCGATCATGTACCCTCAACCGATTCGCCGGTATTCGTGCAGGTCATCACCCCTGGCGACGACGTGATCACGCACGGCCAAGACGGCGGAGGAGCAATACGGAAGGAACCGGACGCGCGCCCATCTTTCGGACAGACACCGCGACCTCCCGATCGGAGGACACCACCGCGATGGCGCGGCCCGGAGGCTCGATCTGGACCATCTGCCGGATGAGGTCGTCGGCTATCTGACCGGGCGCGCTGAACGCCACCCGCACCCCCCGTGGCGCCGACACCTGGACGGGCCCGTCGAGCTCGGCGCCGTCGAACACGCAGGTGATCTCCACCCGCACCTGGACGGCCAGCCCGCCGAGCCCGGTCAGCAGGCGTTGCCGCTGGTCGGCGAGGGTGAGCGTGCCGTAACCCGACTTGGTCACGTTGTAGCCGTCGATGATCAGGTGGAGGTTCGGTATGGCGAGGAGCTGGTCGAGCAGCTGCGGGTCGTCGTCGGCCAGCGCGCGGGCCGGCACGTCGCGGACCGAGGGCGCGGTGCCGCTGACGGCGGTCACGTAGTCGGCCGGCCTGCTGATCGTGGTCGGCAGCGCCAGCTCCTTGCGCAAACCCTTGGCGGCGTCTTCGAGGGCGTCCATGAGCACCCGGATGCGCGCGTCCTCGACGCTGCGGCCCTCGCGGGCGGCGCGGCGGCTGGCCTCCAGGTGCCGCTCGGCCTCGGCCAGGCGCTCCTTGAGGCGGCGTACCTCGGTCTCGGCGGCGGCCCCGGCCCCGG
>NZ_SZQA01000079.1 GCF_005233835.1 Herbidospora galbida
GGCTTCGGCCAGGTCGGCGGTGATCGCGTCGCGGCGGCGGACGGCGTCGAGCAGCTCGCCCGCCCGTTCGCGGGCCGCCTCGGCTCCCGGCAGGGCGGCTTCGGCGACCGTGGCGGCGGCGCGGCGCTCCTCGGCCTCCGACAGTTCGGCGGTGGCGGCCTCCAGGCGGTCGGCAGTCGCGCGGAGGCCCTTCTCCAGGGCGGCGATCTCGTCGTTCAGGCTCGCCTGTTCGCGGATCACGCCGTGGAGGCGGGCCTCGTCGTGGAGGGCCTCCTCCAGGCGGATCAGCTCGTCGCGGCGGGTGCGTTCGGCCCGGCGGTGGTCGGTCTCCGGCAGGCCCGACGTGCCCGCCTCGAAGGCCGCCGACGCCGCCGACGCCGTCTGTTCGCGGGCCGTCAGCTGGTCGAGCAGGGGGACCACGCGGGACGCCGACGCGGCCTCGGCCAGGATCGTCTCCAGGTCGGCGCGTTCGTCGGCGCGGGCCTCCAGCTCGTCGTGGCGGATGCGGGCGGCGGTGTGGCGGCGCCGGCGTTCGGCCAGGTCGCGGCCTTCGGCCAGGCGGTCGCGGGCCTCCCGGAGGGCCTCGTCGGAGACCGCCGCCTCGGCCGAGGTGACGGCGGCCGAGGCGGCGGCGAGCAGGGCGGAGGACCATTCGAGCGGATCGTCGGACTCACCCGCCTGAGCCGACAGCTCCGCGCCGGCGGCGCCGCGCATGCGGTCGGCGCGGGCGCGGACCTCCTCGGCGAGCCGCTCGGCGATCCGGCCGGTCTCCCGGCGGTGGTCGGCGAGCCACTTCTCCATGTCGGTGAACACCCGCACGGTGAACAGGCGCTCCAGCAGCTTGCGGCGGTCGTCGCCGGAGGCGCGCAGGAACTTGGCGAACTCGCCCTGCGGCAGCATCACCACCTGGCCGAACTGGTCGGCGTTCATCCCGAGCAGCCCGCCGATGAAGTCGCCCGCCTCGTCGATGCGGGTCGTCACCGGCGCCCAGTCGCCGTCGCGGAGCTCCTGGACGATCACCTTGGCCTGCTCTTGGGTGGTCCCCTGCCCGCGCAGCTTCGGGCGGGCCCAGGCGGGCGAGCGGGTGACGCGCAGCGTGCGGCCGCGGATGGTGGTCTCCAGCACGATCTGCGGCCCCCGGCCCGGGGGCGCGTGGTCGCAGCGCAGCGACCGGGCGTCGTTGCGCTGACCGGGGACGACGCCGAACAGCGCGCAGCAGACGGCGTCGAGGATGGTGGTCTTGCCCGCCCCGGTGGGGCCGTGGATCAGGAACAGCCCGGCCTCGCCGAGCCGGTCGAAGTCGACCTCCTCCTTGTCCGGGAAGGACCCGAAGGCGGAGATCGTCAGCCGGTGGAGGCGCATCAGGCCATCGTCTCCCTGATGCGGCAGGCCATGGCGGCCTCTTCGAGGATCCGCCGCTCGTCGGGGTCGGCCGCCTCGCCGCGGACCTCGCGGACGAAGTCGAGCGCCACGTCGATCTCGGGCCGCCCGGCCAGCCGGGGGCGCGCGGGCGCCGCCTCGGGCACGTCGTCGGGGGCGAACTGGAGGTCGACGGTGTGCGGGAACCGGGCCCGCAGCCGCTCCATCGCGGCCTTCGGCCGGACGGGGTCGGTGAGGGTCGCCTGGATCCAGTGGTCGGACGGCGGGAGGGCGAGCAGGTCGTCGAGACGGCCCCGCAGCCGGGTGAGCGGGCGGGGCACCGGCGCGGGCACGAAGTCGACCGGACCGCCGAGCTCGACCAGCCACGACCCCTTCACGTGGTCGGCCTCGGAGAAGGAGTAGGCGATCGGGGAGCCCGAGTAGCGGACCGTCTCGCTCATGGTCTGGCGGCCGTGGAGGTGGCCGAGGGCGACGTAGCCGGCCCCGTCGAAGACGCGCACCGGCACGTGGGCCACCCCGCCGACGGTGATGTCGCGCTCGCTGTCGCTGGCCGCTCCCCCGGTGACGAAGGCGTGGGCCAGCACCACCTTCGCGGGGGCGGCGTCGTCGCTTCGTACGCGATCCATGACGTGGGTCATGGCGGCCGTGTGGGTGCGCTCGGGGAGGTTCCACGGAGTGCGGACGAGCTCGGGCTCCAGGTAGGGAATCCCGTAGAAGGCGACGTCGTTCACGACGACGGGGCTCCACGCCTGGTGGGGGTCGGTGCGCAGGTGGATGCGGTCCATCAGACCGGCGCCGAAGCCGAGCCGGACGGGCGAGTCGTGGTTGCCGCTGATGATCACCGTGTCGACGCCGAGACCGCGTAAGCGGCGCAGCGTCTCGTCGAACAGGGCCACCGCGTCGACCGGCGGCAGCGCCCGGTCGTAGACGTCACCGGCCACCAGCACGACGTCGACCCGCTCCGACCTGACGGTCTCGACCAGGTGGTCGGCGAACGCCGCCTGGGCCGGGAGCAGGCTCTCGCGGTGGAAGGACCGGCCCAGGTGCCAGTCGGACGTGTGCAGCAGCCGCATGGCGCACGAAGCTAACAGGTCCCACCGACAAATTGGGCCTCCCCCGCGACAACTGGATCACGTAATGACTTAACCTGGCGACCAGGGGGCATCGTAAGGAGGAAGGCACGGCTCGGAATATGGACCACCCATCGGGGAGCGGCCTGATGACCATTGGGCGGGGCACGCTGACGATTCTCGCCGGCGTCCTCGTGGCGTTGCTGGGAGTGATCGGTTACCTCCTGCCGCCGCCCGCGTTCGATCCGCCGCCCCTGGAGCCGCCCGCCGCCTTCCGCGATCTGCCGGCCCAGCCCGCGGCCGAGACGCGTCCTCCTTCGACCGTCTATCCGGTGACCACCGAGACGATCACCGTGCCGGTCAGCGGCGACAACCTGGTCACCACGATCCGCACCCCGCAGGGCCCCGGCCCGTTCCCGGCGATGGTGTTCGTGCAGGGCTCGGGCTCCGGCGACCGGGGCGAGTTCACCTCGCAGGCCGAGTGGCTGGCCCAGCACGGCATCGTGACCCTCGCCTACGACAAGCGCACCCACGGCTACTCCTTCCGCAGCCGCGACTTCGGGCTGCTCGCCGACGACGCGGTGACCATGGTCGACCTGCTGCTCAAGCGGCCGACCACCGATCCGGCGCGGACCGGCCTGTGGGGGGTCAGCGAGGGCGGCTGGGTGGTCCCGATCGCGGCGTCCGAGCGGCCCGACATCGCCTACACGGTGCTGGTCTCCTCCCCCAACGTGTCGCCGATGCGCCAGGTCGCGTGGGCGCTCAACGAGCAGCTCCTGCGGCTGCACGCGCCGACCGGGGTGCGCGACCTGCTGACCCGGGCCATGGGCGGAGTCGGTTTCGACTTTCTCCGGTACGACAGCGCGCCCGCCCTCCACGGCATGCGGCAGCCCACCCTCGCCCTCTACGGCACCGGCGACCCGTCGATCCCGTTCGTCGAGAGCACCCAGACCCTGATCGACGCCAAGCCGGCCGACAACTACACGATCCGCTTCCTCGCCGGGGCCGACCACGCGATGCGGCGGCACGGCGGGCCGTTCGTGCCCGACTACCTGCCGACCCTGTCCAACTGGATCACCGGCCTGCCGTCCCAGTCACCGGTCAAGATCGCCGGAGCCAAGCCGGTCCAGCGCTACGAGGCCACCGACGTGCCCGCCGCCCCCTGGTACGGCGCCAGCACCTTCCTCGGCCTCACCCTGACCCTGGCCGCCTTCGGCTACGTCGCGGCGCCGGTGACCGAGATGTTCGTCCGGCTGCGCGGCCGTGACCTGCGGCACCAGACCAACGCCCGCGTGTGGCCGCCGATCCGGCGGCGGCTGTGGCGGATGATCTTGACCAGCCTCGCGCTGCTGGCCTCGGTGCTCGCGTTCATCATGCTGATCGTGCTGTTCTCGGTGAACCAGGCCGGCGCCTGGCCCGCGGTGCAGGCCGGCTGGCTGGTGGTGCGCGTGCTGGCGGTGGTGATCCTGGCGCAGATGGTGGGCACCACCGGGGCCGTGCTCGTCGGCCTGCGCGACGGCTGGGAGGTCACTCCCTCGCAGCAGGTCTCACTGACCGGCGTGCTGGGCGGCACCGCCCTGATGCTGGTCATCGCCGCCTATTACGGGCTGTTCGGCTTTCCCTGGTAGGGCGCCCGGGAGTGCGTAGGCCAGCCAGCGGTCCATCTCGTCGAACACCTGCTTGCGCACCGGTTCGGCCGACAGGACCAGGTCGTGGACGCCGCCCGCCACCCGGACCACCGTCACGCGGGGCCCGATGCGGGTGGCGTACCGGGCGATGTGCTCCACGTCGAGCACGGTGTCGGTGTTGCGGACCTCCGGCGCGAAGTCCTTGACCCGCAGGCTCTGGTCGGAGCAGAGCACCAGCACCGGCACGTCGACCTTGAGCCCGCCCTGCAGCCGGTGGTGGGCGCGGCGGATGGCGGCCAGCCAGGCGGCGTGCACGGGGAAGCCGCCGAGGGGCTTCCAGTCGAGGTCGTAGTCCCATTCGCCCTCGCGGGACAGGTGGATGCTGTCGCCGTAGACCGTCGAGACGCCCACCGGCAGCACCGCGCGGGCGGGCAGCCGCGCGAACACCCCCTTCAGCGCGTCGGCGACCCCCTTGACCAGGACCGGGACGTTCAGGTCGAGGAACGGGCTGTTCAGCAGGAGCGCCTGCACCAGACCCCGGCCGCGCACCCGGTCGGCCCACAGGGCGGCGACCAGCCCGCCGGTCGAGTGGCCGTTGATGACCAGTTCGTCGTGGTCGGCCCGGATGATCGCGACGGCGGCGTCGATCTCCGGGAAGTACTCGGTGACGCTCCGGACGAATCCGCGCGTCTGGTACGGCAGCAGCGACCTGCCGTACTTGCGCAGGTCGAGCGCGAAGAACGAGACGCCCTGCTCCACGTAGTGGTCGGCCAGGTGGGCCTGGAAGAAGTAGTCGGTGAAGCCGTGCAGGTAGAGGACCGCGCGGCGGGCTCCCGGCACCACCCGGCGGACCAGCGTCGCGACGACCTCGCCCTCGTCGTCGGGCGGGAGGGGGATGGTGACGACGTCGTAGTCCGCGCCCAGGATGTCCTCCGACATGGGGTCAGAGTACGCGAACCGGATGAATCGACTACGAACTCGCCGGTGTCTGGAAGGTAAAGGCGTTCGGCCTCCCCGGACGGTTCAATGTAATCGTGGCGACACGGTCCGTGACCACGTAATCGAGCATCTTCGGGGATGGGCGTGCGGAAACCAGGTCAGGTGATCGGATGGGTCGCGTTGTCGGTGCTGTTCCCGGGGGTGGCCCATCTGCGGGCGGGCTGGCGGCGGACCGGCGCCTCGGTGCTGGCGGTCTATCTGTCGGGTGTCGCGGTGGTCATCACGGTGGCGGCGCTGGCGGGGGCCGACCTGGCCGGGCGGCTGATCGGCCGCCTCGGGCTGCTGGCGGTCATGTCGGGCACGCTCGGCGTGGCGTGGTTCGTGCTCGTGGTGCACTCCTACGTCGTCCTGCGGCCCGGACGGCTGTCGGCGCCGGGCCAGCTGATCTCGGGGGCGCTGACCGGCGTGCTGGCGGTCGGGTCGGCGCTGCCGTTCGGGCTGACCGCCCACTACGCGGCGGTCTCGCAGCGCACGATCGACGGCCTGTTCAGGAACTCGGGCGAGATGCCGACGGGCGAGCCGTTCGGCGGGCGCGACCGGGTCAACATCCTGCTGCTCGGCGGTGACCTGGCCGGCAACCGGGTCGGCGTGCGGACCGACAGCATCAACGTGGCCAGCGTCGACGTGCGCACCGGCCACACCGTCATGTTCGGGCTGCCGCGCAACCTCGAAGGGGTCCGGTTCCCCGAGGGCAGCCCGATGTACAACCAGTTCCCCTTCGGCTTCCGGCTGCCGAGCGGGCCCGACGGCTCGCGGGAGGACCTGCTGTTCTCGGTGTGGGAGTACGCCGACCAGCACCCCGAGGTCTTCGGCGGGCGCACCGGCATGGGCCCGGCGACCCTGAAGGAGACCGTCGGGGAGATCCTGGGGCTGCGCGTCGACTGGTACACGCTGGTCAACATCGGCGGCTTCGCCAAGATCATCGACGCGATCGGGGGGCTGGAGCTGACCGTCGACCGCAACGTCGTCTACGGCCGCCGCAACGAGGGCCTCATCCCGGCCGGGACCCGGAGGCTGACCGGCGAGCAGGCGCTGTGGTTCGCCCGGTCGCGGACCTTCTCCGACGACTACGCGCGGATGAAGCGGCAGAAGTGCGTGTTCGCGGCCCTGCTGGCCCAGGCCGAACCCGCCACGGTCCTGACCCACTTCACCGAGATCGCGGGCGCTACCGAGGGACTGCTGGAGACCGACATCCCCGGCCCGATGCTCGAACACCTGGTGCCGCTCGCGGCGAAGGCGAAGAAGGCCGGGGTGACGAGCGTCCAGTTCGTCCCGCCGATGATCAGCACCGCGTCGCCCGACTGGACCCTGATCAGGAACACCGCCGCGCGGGCCCTCACCGGCGGGGGCGGCGCGTCGAGCAGTTCGCCGAAGGCCCCGAAACTGGCCGAGGGCTGCGCGCCCGTCGCGCCCTAACGCAGGGCGAAGCTGTCGCGGGCCATCCGCCTGACCCGTTCCTCGTCGACCGTGTGGCCGAGGCCCGGCTGGGTCAGCGGGATGGCCACCACTCCCCCCGACGCGCCGACCGGCGGGTCGACGATCTGGGCGTTCCTGGGCGGTTCTGTCACGTCGCTCGGGAGGGTGCAGCCCGGCAGGGCGGCCACGGCGACGGTGGCCGCGCGGGCGAGCCCGGCGCCCCGGCCGTCGGCGCAGGTGATGTCCCAGCCCGCCCGGCGGGCGCGGTCGTGGGCGGTCTTCACGGCGGCCAGCGAGCCGAAGAGCGAGGGCCGGAGCATGAGGGCCCGCCCGGCCCGCGCCGCGATCGCCTCGTCGAGCTCGGCCAGCGACCGGGCCTCGACGACGACCGGGATGGACAGCCGCGACTGCAGCTCGGCGCTCAGGTCGAGGTCGTCGCAGGGCCGCTCGATCCCCGACAGGTCGTAGCCGGCCAGGGACTCCAGCTGCCCGATCTCCGTGTACGCCCGCCGCGCGTCGACCGTGATCGCCAGCGCCGGGTAGGCGGCCCGGATCGCGCGCAGCGGCTCGACGTCCCACCCCGGGTGGATCTCGACGGTGACGTGGGCGTAGCCGGCTCCGACGAACCGGTTGACGCCGTCGACCGCCGACTGCAGCGACCGCACGGCGGGCAGCCGGACGGTGGCCATGAGCGAGGTGCGGGTGCCGCCGATCGCGTGGGCCAGCGGCACGCCCGTCATCCTGGTCGCCAGGTCCCAGCAGGCCATGTCGGCCGCCGAGCCGAGCTCGGGCAGATCGTGGGGGGTCTCCCAGTCGACCCCGATGAGGATCTGGGCCAGGGTCTCCTCAAGGGTGTTCCAGACCTTGGGATCGGGGTGGACGACCTCGCCCCACCCGGCCATCCCGCCGTGGTCGGTGAGCTTGACCAGGATGCTCTCCGGTCGCCTGCCGTAGGGCAGGACCAGCCGGAACACATCGACCTCACGGACACGCGGCACGAACGGCTCCCCTCCTGTTCTCGAGGCGCACTCCCGTGCGAGCTCTCAGACCTCCATGGTGACACGCCGGGACAGCAGTGCTCCCGCCAGCGCCATCACCACGAGCAGGGCGAAGCAGACGGCGTAGGCCCCGGTCGAGGTGAGGATCGCCCCGGTGACGGCCACCGCGACCACGGTCACGCCCGACTCGCCGACGCTCAGCGAGGCGCTGTTCTTGCCCTCCTCGCCGGGCTTGGACAGCTCCAGGACCAGCACCGACAGCGTCGGGTAGATCATCCCGATGCCGAGCCCGCAGACCACCCAGCCGACGAACGCCACCCAGATCGGGACGGCGGGCAGGAACGCCAGCGCGGTCACCGAGATCCCGGCCACGACCAGCAGATGGCCGCCCCAGAGCCGCAGCACGCGCCCGCCCGGGTACTTCCCCTGCAGCCACGACCCGGCCGACCAGGCCAGCGCGCCGCCGGTGAGGGCGATGCCCGCCTCGGTCAGCGTCAGGCCGCGCTCCCTGACCAGCATGAGCGGCACGAGGACCTCGGCGGCGAAGAACGCGCCCATGCTCAGGCCGCGCAGCGCGACCACGGTCGGCAGGCCGCGGGCCGCGCGCAGGGTCCCGCCCGGGACCAGCATCGGCAGCGCGACCAGCAGCACGGCCAGGCCGACCGCCATCAGGGCGTAGTCGGCCTCGCCCGAGCCGTATTGGAGCACCGCCGCGCCCACGGCCGCGCCGCCGCCCCAGGCGAGCCGCGCGGCGAACGGGCCGGTGTCGACCCTCTCTTCCTCCTCCGCGTACGGCTCTCTGGAGGCCAGGCCGCGCCAGAAGATCGCCGCGGCGGGGAGCGCGATGACCGCGACGCCGAGGAAGACCGCCCGCCACGTCCACGCCTCGGTGACCGTGCCGGTGATGGCCGGGCCGACCACCGACGGCAGCACCCAGGCGGCGGCCAGCAGCGAGAAGACCTTCGGGTGCATCGCGCCCGGGTAGACCCGCGCGACCAGGACGTAGATGGCCACGTTGAACAGCCCGCCGCCGAGCCCCTGGAGCAGGCGTCCGGCGATGAAGACCTCCATCGTGGGGGCCAGCCCGGCGATGACCAGGCCGGTCACGAACATGCCGAGGCCGGTCCAGAGGGGCTTGTCGGGGCCCGAGAGGTCGCCCCAGCGGCCGCCGGCGACCGTGCCGACGAGGGTCGCGGCGACCGCGCCGCTGAAGGCGAGGCTGTAGAGGCCGAACCCCTGCAGCTCCCTGCCGATCTCGGGCATGGCGGTCGCGACCGCCATGTACTCGAACGCGACCAGGACCATGAGCGCGGTGATGCCGGTGCTCAGGGCGCGGTAGCGCGACGAGAAGACCGCCGGCGGCGACGTGGATGTCATGAGGGAAGCCATGATTCGGACATTACGAAAGGAGAGCGTACCGGGCATCGGGCCCTGGCCCGAGGAGGCCGTGGGACCTTGGTCCGAGGACCGGGCGGCCTTTTCCCGGCGGGTGGTCCTAGGTCCGCCGTCGGAGGCGCGGCGGGAGCGGAGGGTCGGCGCCGGGTGCGGCGCGGTGCGGGGGCGGCGGGCGGGGCCGGGGTGGGCGGAGCCGTGACGGAAGCCGGGGGAAGACCCCGGCGGCGCCGAGGTCTTCCGCCGGTCAGGCGCGCTGGTTGCCCTCGCCGAGGGTGCGTTCGGCCCAGGCGGTGATGTCGCGGCGTTCGATCGCGGCGGCCATCAGGTCGGGGAAGGCGTCGGGGGTGCAGGCGAAGGCCGGGACGCCCATCGCCGCCAGGGCCGCCGCGTTCTCGTGGTCGTAGAACGGGGCGCCCTCGTCGGACAGGGCCAGCAGGACGATCACCTGGACACCCGCCGCCGTCATCGCCGCGACGCGCTTGAGCATCTCGGCGCGGACGCCGCCCTCGTAGAGGTCGCTGATGAGGATGAAGATCGAGTTGGCGGGGCGGGTGATGAGGCCCTGGGAGTAGGCGATGGCGCGGTTGATGTCGGTGCCGCCGCCGAGCTGGGTGCCGAACAGCAGCTCGACCGGGTCGTGGAGCTGGTCGGTGAGGTCGACGACGGCGGTGTCGAAGACGACCAGGGACGTCTTCAGCGACCGCATCGAGGCCAGCACCGCGCCGAACACGCTCGAATAGACCACCGAGGCGGCCATCGAGCCGCTCTGGTCGATGCAGAGCACGACCTCGCGCTGCACCGACTGCTGCTTCCTGGCATAGCCGACCAGGCGCGACGGCACGACCGTGTTGCGGTCGGGCAGGTAGTTCTTGAGGTTGGCCCGGATGGTCCGGTCCCAGTCGATGTCGGCCGGGCGCCTCGGGCGGTTGGTGCGGGCGGCCCGGTTGAGCGCGCCGGTCACCGCCGCCCTGGTGCGGTGCTGGAGCTTGCGCTCCAGTTCGTGGACGACCTTGCGGACCACCACCCGCGCCGACTCCCTGGCCTTCTCGGGCATCACCCGGTTGAGCGACAGCAGGGTGCCGACCAGGTGGACGTCGGGCTCCACGGCCTCGAGCATCTCCGGCTCCAGCAGCAGGCGGCTCAGGTCGAGGCGGTCGATGGCGTCCTTCTGCATGACCTGGACGACCGTCGAGGGGAAATAGGTGCGGATGTCGCCCAGCCAGCGGGACACCCGGGGCGCCGAACCGCCCAGCCCGGCCGAGCGGGGCGCCGACTCGCCGTCGCCGTCGAGGTCGTAGAGGGCGGCCAGCGCGGCGTCCATGCCTGCGTCGGTGCCCGACAGGCCGCCGAGGCCGCCGCCGGGCGCGTTCTCGGCCTGGCCGCCGAGGACCAGCCGCCAGCGGCGGGCCCGCTCGTCGTCGTGCACGTCCATCAGCCGCTCCCCAGGATGCCCATGACGGTGCGCACGGCCGGGGCGGCGCGCTCGTCGTCGTACGCGATGTCTTTCTCGGTGGCCGAGCCCGAGCGGACGCGGCTCGCGATCGAGCGCCGCTCGGGCGGCGCGAAGGAGCCGAAGGTGCGCCGCAGCAGCGGCAGGACCTCCACGAACGCGTCGCCGCGCAGGCCCACGAGCCAGTCGTCGACCATGGCCAGCAGGCGGGGGTCGTGCACCAGCAGCAGCCCGCCGCCGGACAGGAACCCCTCGATCCACGCCCCCGCCCGCGCGGGCGGGTGGGCGAGCGAGACGGCCCGCGACATGCGCGCGTCGGCGTCGCCGAGCCGGTCGCCGTCGAACAGGATCCGGACGATCCGGCCCTCGATCACGCCGGGCAGGCCGGTCCGGTCGGCGAGGGCGCGCAGCGCGCCCAGCCAGCGCTCGCGGCCCTCGTCGAGCAGCGCGGACGCGCTGGTCACGGCGTCGATGTGGGCGACCATGCCGCGCGCGTTCTCGTCGTCGAGCCCCGACACGGCGGCCGACAGCCCGGCGCAGACGCGCGCCAGCAGCGACGTGGCGATCACGGCCAGCCCCTCGGCCGGGGTGCCCCGGACGTCGCCGTAGCGCTGGGCGCGGACCAGGGCCGGCAGCGCCGCCATGAGGTGGCGGATGTCGGTGTCGACGGCGGCCCGGTCGCCGATCGCGGCCAGCACGGCCGGCAGCGACCCCGGCAGGTCGGCGAGCAGCGCCCGCTCGACGAGCCCGGTGAGGTCGGCCAGCGCCGCGCCCTCACGGGCGGCCACCTCGGCGATCTTCGCGGACGCGGCGGCCGGGACGGTCACCCCGAGCGGCGCGGCCTCGATGAGCGAGATGTCGAACTCGGGCCGCCACTGGAGCGCCCAGGCCTCCTTGAAGGTGCCCTTGCCCCGGGTTTGGCGGGGTTCGCCCCACGGGACGTTGAGCAGCCGGAGCCGGTGCAGCAGGCGGCTGCGGTCGAGGTCGAGCGGCTTGCGCAGGTCGAGTTCGAGTTCGCGGTCGAGCGCCTCGGGCTTGAGCCGGAGCCGCCGCTGCTCCTCGCGCAGATGCCGCTGCAGCGGGACCATCGGCGTCGAGTCGGGGACGTGGCCGAGCCGCTCCCCCACGACCATGCGCCGCTGGATCAGCTCGACGGGCAGTTCGTCGCCCTCGCACAGCACGGCCCGAGCCGCCTCGGTGACCTCGGCCAGCCCGGCCAGCGGCCGGTTCCGGATGACGGCCAGGCTCTGCGCCAGCCTGACCGACTCGATGACGTGGGCCGAGGAGACGGGGATCCCCTCGTCGCGCAGCACTCCTGCGGCTGCCGTCAGCCACCGCTCGACCGGGCGGTCGGGAGTGGCGAACAGGTGGGCGTACCAGCCCGGCGAGCTGACGCCCGCGCCGTAGCCGCTCCAGTGGGCGAGCCGGCCGTGGGTCCAGGGCACCCACGTCATCTCGGCCTTGACCCTCGGCAGGCCCTTGAGGATCCGGTCGTCGGCGGCGGCCGGCCCGATCGAGGTCAGCGCCGGGACGTGCCACGCGCCGCACACGACCGCGATGTTGACGAACCCCTCCTTGATCGCGACCCGGACGGTCCGGCGCATGTACGCCTCCCGCCGGGCCTCCCTCTCGTCGGGGGTGTAGCCCTCGCGGACGGCGGCCATGGCCTCGGCGATGACCTCGAAGGGGGTGTCGCCGCGGTGCTCGACGGCGTCCTCCCACCAGCGCTCGGGGTCGTCGTACCCGGCGGCGGCGGCCAGCGAGGCGATGGGGTCGATCCGGACCGCCTGCGCCGGGGTGACGTCGTCAGCCTGGTCGGGCTCCTTCTCCGCCAGTGAATGAGCGGCCGGGAGGTCGCAGAAGCGGGCCGGGATGCCCGCTTCCACCGCGTATTTGAGGGCCTGCCATTCCGGGGAGAAGGTCGCGAAGGGCCAGAAGGCCGCCTTGGTCGGGTCGCCCGGCACGTGGGCCAGCAGCGCCACCGGCGGCTCCATGCCGGGGTCGGCGGTCAGGGCGACCAGGCCGTCGGCCTCCGGTGGGCCCTCGATCAGCACGATGTCGGGTCGCAGTCGGGCGAGTTCGGCCACCACGGCGCGTGCGGAACCAGGGCCGTGGTGGCGGACGCCCAGCAGGGTGATGGTCATCGGTCAGCCGGCGTCCCGGCAGGCGCGGTAGAAGTCACGCCACTCCTCGCGTTCCCGGACGACCGTCTCCAGGTATTCCTGCCAGACCACCCGGTCGGACACCGGGTCTTGGACGACCGCCCCGACGATCCCGGCCGCGACGTCGGAGGGCCGCAGCACCCCGTCGCCGAAGTGGGCCGCCAGGGCGATCCCGCTGGTCAGGACCGAGATCGCCTCGGCGGTCGACAGGGTGCCGCTGGGCGACTTGACCTTGGTGCGGCCGTCGGAGGTCACCCCCGAGCGCAGCTCGCGGAAGACCGTGACGACCCGCCGGATCTCCTCCAGGCCCGCCGGGGTCTCGGGCAGTTCGAGCGACCGGCCGAGCTGGGCGACCCGGCGGGAGACGATCTCCACCTCCTCCTCGGCCGAGGCCGGGACCGGCAGCACCACCGTGTTGAACCGGCGGCGCAGCGCGCTCGACAGCTCGTTGACGCCGCGGTCGCGGTCGTTGGCGGTGGCGATCACGTTGAAGCCCTTGGCCGCCTGGACCTCCTCGTTGAGCTCGGGGATCGGCAGCGTCTTCTCGGACAGGACGGTGATCAGCGCGTCTTGCACGTCGGAGGGCATGCGGGTCAGCTCTTCGACCCGGGCCAGCCGGCCTTCGGCCATGGCCCGCATCACGGGGCTGGGGGTCAGCGCCTCCCGCGAGGGGCCCTCGGCGAGCAGGCGGGCGTAGTTCCAGCCGTACCGGACGGCCTCTTCGGCGGTTCCGGCGGTGCCCTGGACCAGCAGGGTCGAGTCGCCCGAGACGGCGGCGGCCAGGTGTTCGGACAGCCAGGTCTTGGCGGTGCCGGGCACGCCGAGCAGCAGCAGCGCCCGGTCGGTGGCCAGGGTGGCGACGGCGACCTCGACGATGCGGCGGGGGCCGATGTACTTCGGGGTGATCACCCCGCCGGGGTGGCTCGCGTCGCCCAGGATGTAGGTGGTCACCGCCCACGGCGACAGCCGCCAGCCGGGCGGGCGGGGCCGGTCGTCGTGCTTGGCCAGGACGGCCAGTTCGTCGGCGTACTGGTCTTCCGCGTGGGGCCGCAGGACGGTGGGGGTCGTCACGAGAACTCCTTGATCATGTCGGAACGGAAGCGGAGCAGGGCGGAGGCGGTCCGCAGTTCGCCGATGTCGGGCAGCTGGTCGAGGTCGTAGACGCCGGTCGGGTCGAGCCGCTCGCCCGCCAGGCGGGCCAGTTCGCCCGCGTTCCACGGCTGGCTGGAGGCGATGTCGGCGACCCGCTGGAGCACGGCCGCCGCGAGCGGCCCGCTCCACGGCCCCGGCACCCCGCCGAGCATCATGATCAGCTGCCCGTCGACGTTGCCCGCCCGGACGATCTCGGCAGCCCGCCACGACCGTTCGTCGGGCGGCAGGACGGCCAGCAGGTCGGTCAGCGGTTCGACGTCGAACAGGGCGCGGGCCCAGACGGGGTCGTCCTGCAGGATGGCGGCCCTGATCCAGCCCATGTGGATCTCCCGGGCCCAGTCGCCGATCGTCATCCGGACCAGCTCGGCGGGTTCGGCCCCGAGATGGCCCGGCCAGAACCGGAGCGGGGTGTGCGCGACGACCTGCTGCAGCCACCAGCTGCGCGGCCCGGTGCCGGCCGGCGGCCGTGACCGGACGCCGTCGCGCTCCATGACGGAGTCGCAGGCCGTCGGCGCGACCGCGGAGAGCCGGGAGCCGTCGCGGACGAGCAGCGGCGCGGCCCGCGCGGCCATGCGCTGGCCGAGCCGGGAGTCGGGCAGCTTGGTGAGCAGGTCGGCGGCGGCCTGCCGGACCTCGCGGCGGCGGTCGTCGAGCGCCTTCTCGAGGAAGGGCTCGTCGGCCATGCTCAGCCCGTCGGCCAGGACAGCGACGAAGACGGCGCGGTCGTCGGGGTTCTCCTTCGACCAGCCGACCTCCAAGAGGTCTCTGGCCTCGTCGGCGGAGGCGGCCCGCAGCGCGGCCAGGAACGCCTGGCGGTCGCCGCGCGTGCCGAACTCCCACGGCCGGTGGTCGAGACCCCTTGGGGCCGTAACGTCGCCGGAGCTCTCCTGGAGGAGATAACCCCACTCGGGGTTGAGCTGGGCCAGCCAGCGGCCCCGCGCCCCCGCCACGACGGCGAGGTCGGCCCGGATCGACCGGTCGCGCGCCCCGGCGGCGAGCAGCTGCGGCAGCAGCCGCGCCGGGACGCGCAG
>NZ_SZQA01000008.1 GCF_005233835.1 Herbidospora galbida
ACACCCACCGCGCCGACGCCCTGCAACCATGGATGGAGCACTACAACACCCGACGACGTCACAGCGCACTGGACGGTCACCCTCCGATCAGCCGACTGTCACCAACGTCATGACCGAGTACAGCTAGGCCTGGCGGGACAGGACGCGCGGGTCCACCTCGTACCTGAGGGGGACGCCGCGCGTCAGCCGTGCCACCTCGTCGAGCGCCGCCTGCCCCAGCCGCCCGACCTCCCCGCCCAGCGCCCCCGCGACGTGCGGGGTCAGCACCACGTTGGGCAGTTCCCAGAGCGGCGAGCCGGGCGCGGGGGGTTCGGGGTCGGTGACGTCCAGGATCGCGAAGATCCGTCCCGTGCGGAGCTCCTCGACGAGCGCTTCCTCGTCCACGAGGGAGCCCCGCGCGGTGTTGATGAGGGTCGCGCCGTCCTTCATCGCCCGCAGGCGCTCCGCGCCGATGAGCCGGTACGTCTCCGGCGTGGCCGGGGCGTGGATCGACACCACGTCGCTGCGGCCGATCACCTCGTCGAGGTCGTGGGTGACCAGGTCGTCGGCGTAGGGGTCGGCGACCAGCACCTCCAGGTCGAAAGGCCGCAGGAGTTCGATGACCCGCCTGCCGACCCGGGACGCCCCGACGACGCCCACGGTCCTGCGGTAGTTGCCGAGGTCGTTGTCCTGCGTGAGCAGGCCCAGGTCCCGCCGCGCCGCGCCGTATTCGCGGGCGAGCCGGAACACGGCCTTGTTGGCCAGCAGGATCATCGCGAGCGTGAACTCCGCGACCGGGATCGCGTTGGCGTCGGCGGCCGAGCTGACCACGACGCCGCGCGCGAACACCTCGGGCGTGACGTGCCCCTTGATGCTCCCGGCGGCGTGGACGACGGCCTTCAGGTTCGGCGCGGCGTCGAGCGCCCCGCCGTCGAGGACGGGGCACCCCCAGCCGGTCACCAGGATCTCGGTCCTGGCCAGCCGCGCCCGCGCCGCCGGGCTGTGGAACTCGGTCAGCGGCGGCTCGGGCGTGTCGAAGAGCCGGGCCGTGAGCTCCGGGTACATCGCGTAGTCGACGATCACCGCCGGGTCCATCCGGGCAGGTCGAGCGGCCCGCGCTGCACCCCGATCCACTGACGGCGGGTGAAGCCGGGCATCTGGTTCTCGGCGCCGTGCCGGGCGTGTGCGTCGTTGACGTGCACCTCGCCCGCGTTGAGCCGTTCGGCGACGGCCAGGCCGCGCATCAGGTCCCGGCTGAAGACCGAGTTCATCAGCATCGGATAGCCGTTGACCAGCTCGATCGCCTCCTCCTCCGTCGCCGCGACGGTGACCGGCAGCACCGGCCCGAAGATCTCCTCGGCGAACGCCGGCATGTCGGGGGTGACCCCGGTGAGCACGGTCGGCCGGTAGAACAGCCCGTCGTAGGTGGCGCCGGTGGCGACGACGGCCCCCTTCGCGACCGACGGCAGCACGATCCGCTCGTGCACGCGGTCGCGCTGCACCTCGCTGATCAGCGGCCCGAGGTCGCTGGCGGGATCGAACGGATCCCCGACCTTGAGCGCCTCGACCTTGCGGGTGAGCGCCGCGACGTAGGCGTCGGCGACCGGTTCGAGCACGATGTGCCGGCTCGCGCTGATGCACGTCTGCCCCTGGAACTCCAGCGACGCGATCAGCGCGCACGACGCGGCCAGTTCGACGTCGGCGTCGTCGAGCACCACGAACGCGTTGCTGCCGCCGAGTTCCAGCCGCACCGGCCGCAGGTCCCGGGCGGCCGACAGCGCGATGGCCGTGCCGACCTCCCGCGACCCGGTGAAGTCGAGCAGGTCGAGCCCCCGGTGCTCGGCCAGCGCGTGCCCCGCCTCGGGCCCGTCGCCCTCGACGACGTTGAAGACGCCGGGCGGCAGCCCCGCCGCGTGGGCGGCCTCGGCCAGCACCTGCCCGCCGATGATCGGCGTGAGCTCGGCCGGCTTGAGCACGATCGTGTTCCCGAACGCCAGCCCCGGCGCGACCGCCCGCATGGCCAGGTTGACCGGATAGTTCCAGGGCGTGATGATCCCGAGCACCCCGAGCGGCACCGCCCGGGAGAGCGACAGCTTTCCTGCCTTGTACGGCTGCAGGACCTCCCCCGCCGTCCCGCACGCCTCCACGGCGGAGATGGCCAGCTGCTTCAGCCCCGCCGACACCTCGTCGACGGCCTTGGCCCGGACTCCCCCGGTCTCCCGCATGGACAGCTCGACGAGCTCGTCGTAGCGCGACCGCAGCTGGTCGGCGAACGCCGTCAGGTAGGCGGCCCTCTCGGGCGCCCCGAGGGCGGCCCATCCCGGCTGGGCGCGGCGGGCGGCCTCGACGGCCCGGTCGACGTCGGCGGCGGTGCCGAGGGCGTAGCGCCCGATCTCGGCCCCGGTGGCCTTCTCCCGTACGGGAGCGGTGTGAACGGCCGGGACGAAAGCCCCATCGATGTAGTGCATAGGCTATATTCTATACTTAAGCGTATATATAAAAATAAGTATTGACAGGAGCGAGATGGCAGCGGATCGTGCGTCGATGGCCCAGCTCGTCCGGGATCTCGTCACCCCGCTGCACCCGTTCTTCAGCCCCGGCCGCGCCCGTCTGCGACTCGGCGTCAACACCGCCCACTACGACGACGCGGCGGCCGAACTGGAGGCCTTCGCCCGCCCCCTGTGGGGCCTGGCCCCCCTGGGCGAGGGCCTGGACCCGTGGCGCGAGGGCCTGGCGACCGGCACCGACCCCGGGCACCCCGAATACTGGGGCGACATCGCCGAGGTCGACCAGCGCCTGGTCGAGACGGCCGCGCTCGGCTTCGCCCTCGCCCTGGCACCCGAGCAGTTGTGGGACGGTCTGAGCGGAATCGAGCGCGATCGGGTGGCGACGTGGCTGTCGCAGGCCCTCGCCCGGTCGGGCGTCGACAACAACTGGCAGTTCTTCCCCGTCCTGGTCGCCCTCGGCCTGCGCAGGGTCGGCGTACCCGTCGACGCGTCGGTGGAGGCCCGGCTCGACCGGCTGGAGTCCTTCGCCCTCGGCCGAGGCTGGTATTCCGACGGCCCGACCGCCCAGCGCGACTACTACGTGCCGTTCGCGATGCACTACTACGGCCTCATCTACGCCGGTCTGAGCGACGACGCCCGAGCCGAGCGCTTCCGTGCCCGCGCGGGCCAGTTCGCCCTCGACTTCCGCCACTGGTTCGCCGCCGACGGCGCGGCCGTCCCCTTCGGCCGGTCGATGACCTACCGCCACGCGCAGGCCGCGTTCTGGGGCGCGATGGCGTTCGCCGAGGTCGACGCGCTGCCGTGGGGCGAGACCAAGGGCTACCTGCTCCGGCACCTGCGCTGGTGGCAGAGCCGTGACGTCGCCACCCGCGACGGGGTGCTGACGGTCGGCTACGCCTACCCGCAGCCGCTCCTCGCGGAGCAGTACAACGCCCCCGGGTCGCCCTACTGGGCCATGAAGGCGTTCCTCCCCCTGGCCCTGGCGGAGGACCACCCCTTCTGGACCACCCCCGAGACGCCCGCGCCGCCGACCGACGGAGTCGTCCGCCAGCCCGAGGCCGGGGTGGCCGTGATCCGGTCGGACGAAGGCCGCCACGTGGTCCTGCTGAGCACCGCGCAGCACAACACGTGGGCCCGCGGCGGCCCGGCCAAGTACGCCAAGTTCGCCTACTCAACCGTCTTCGGCTTCAGCGTCCCCGCCGGGAGCTACGGCCTGGACCAGGGTGCCTTCGACAGCACCCTGGCGCTGAGCGACGACGGCCTGCACTGGCGCTGCTGCGAGGTCCCCGAGGCGGTTGGAGACCTCCACCTGCGCTGGTCACCGTGGGACGACGTCCAGATCGAGACGTGGCTGATCCCCCGCGCCCCCGACCACCTGCGCGTCCACCGCATCGTGTCGGCCCGCCGCCTGTTCACCGCCGAAGCGGCCTTCGCGGTCAACCGCGACACCGAGACCGGCCGCGGCACCGGCGACGGCTACGCGTGGGCGACCTCCGACCAGGGCCTGTCCCGCATCGAAGACGTGACCGACTCCGACTGGCCGACGGGGGTCCGGCGGGACGGGGAGGTCGTGCAGCCG
Source organism: Herbidospora galbida (assembly GCF_005233835.1). GTDB lineage: Bacteria > Actinomycetota > Actinomycetes > Streptosporangiales > Streptosporangiaceae > Herbidospora > Herbidospora galbida. The sequence continues at coordinate 4,066 of NZ_SZQA01000008.1, forward strand.
CACCCGGGGACGAACGTCCTGGTGCCGCGCACGATCCTCCCCACCCTGCGGGGGGAGCACGATCCGGGCGAATACTGGCTGGTGGCCAGGGTCACCGGCTCGCCCGGTCGATGACCTCCTCGGTCGTCAACGGCGCACGGGGGTGGTGGCTGAGGCAGAGAGGCGTACGCACCTTCGCGAACCCCGCCCCCTCGGGTGCGACGTAGAACTGACCGCTGCGAAGCGCCCCGATGTCGTCGGCGCTGCCGCCCTTGACCCGGGCCATCTCCTTGGCCGCCTCGATCTGCACCTGCGCGTTGAGCAGCCCGTAGAACTGGGTGGCCGCGTTGCCGGGGATCCGGTTGTGCAGGCCCTTGGGCGCCTGCGTGGCGAACACCAGCCCGAGCCCGTACTTCCTGGCCTGGGAGGCGAGCGCCAGCGTGCTCTGCGTGCACACGGTCGTGGCACCCGAAGGGGCGAAGTTCTGCGCCTCGTCCATCACGAACAGCCCGCCCAGAGGCCGGTCGCCCGCCGGGTTCTTCTTGATCCAGGCGAAGAGCGCCATCTGCAGCTGGTTCACGAACGACTGCCGCTCGGAGTCGCTCTGCAGCCCCACGAACGAGATGACCGAGACACGGGCCCGCTTGCCGGCGGCCGGGGTGAGCAGCCGGCCGGGATCGACCGGCTGCCCCTCGCCGCCGAACAGCGGGTCGTTGACCATCGCCGCCCGGAGCACCTGCGCGAGCCCGTCTGCGATCTTGACAGCGCCGCTGATCTGGCTGATGTCCTCGGGGAAGTCGGCGAGCAGCCCGATGAGCCCGTTGAGGCCGCCGCTCTTGTACCTCCCGAAGTGGACGACGGCCTCCTTGAGCACCGCCCGCGACACCGCGGCCTTGCTGGTGTTCCCCTCGGCCTTGGCCCTCGGCACCAGCGCGGCCACGGCTGCGTCGACGGCCTCGTTGAACTCGTCGACGTCGTTCCGGACGCTCGTGAAGTCGGGCAACGGCTGGAACGCCAGCGGCCGGCCCTTCTCCCTGCGCGGCGTCCACACGACGACGTCGGTGTCGGCGATGTAGCGAGCCGCCCGCGCGGCGTCACCGGGCCCCCAGGCCGAGGGCTCCTCGGGCCACGCGTCACCGAGACGGGCGAGGTCGTTGTTGGTGTCGAGCACGATCGAGGAGACGCCCTGCAGCGCGCACTCTTCGATGATCCGCCTGATCAGGACGGTCTTGCCCGAGCCTGAACCGGCGAAGATCGCGGTGTGCTTGCGCAGCGCCTCGAGTTCGACCGAGACCGGGAGCCCGCGCTCGTAGGATCGGCCGACGATCAGGGTGGGCGCCTTGGCGGGCAGGACGACGGGTTCTATCAAGGTCACCGGCGAGTGCCCCGAGGAACCCGCCTCGCGGGTCGGCAGTGCGGGCGGCTCCTCGAGGATGTCGCCCTCAGGTGCTTTTGGGACGTGCGGCACCTGCGGAGCGGCGGCCTGCGGCTCGTCGGACCAGTCCTCGAGGACGTCCCTGAGCAGCTTGATCGCACTCGCCGGCCGCTTGAGGACCAGCCATTTGTTGAGGCTGGGCGGGTTCTGCGCCATCAGGTCGCGCAGGGCGCTGAGGCTCTTAAGGTCGTCCTCGTCGACCGTGACGATCCGCCCGCCCCTCGCCCGGAAGTCGGCCAGGGCCTGCTGGGTCTTGGGCCCGGCCGCCCACGGAACGTTCCTGAGGACGATGAGCCTGCGCTTGGGCGTCTCGGCTTCGAGGCCCGCCGCGATGGCCGCCCTCTTGAGCCGGGTCAGCGCCGCGTTCGGATGCTTGGCGCTGATGCCGCGGATCGCCCAGTGGATCTCGTCCTCCCTGGCCTCGTCGAGGACCTGGCGGAGGCGCGCGTGCAGGGAGGTCTTCTGGCCGAAGGTCGGGTCGACCTTGTAGGTCGTCGTGTCGTCGCCCTTCTCGATGGCCCAGGCCTGCAGCCCGGCGGCGAGCAGGCCGGGGAGGACGGCGTCCTCCTGCGTCGCGTCGAGGGCCCCGGTGACGTGCGCGGCGTCTTCGAGCAGGGCGAACTTCGTCTCGATGCCGTGGACTTCGCTGAGCGTCGTCTGGATCGCGGTGACCGGTTCGACCTGGTGCGTCTCGACTCCGTCGAAACGGAAGAGCTCCTTGACCTCGCCCCGCGCGACGCAGGCCTTGATGTGCTCGGTGAGCGCCCGAAGAATCACTCGCGGCGTGTAGAACGGGGCCTCGGCGAAGGCTTCCGGCCGGACCGGCCAGGTGGGATAGGGCGGCTCGAAGCCGATGCCCTTGAAATGCTCGGCCAGCCGTCGGATCACGAGCTCCTGGCCGACCTCGGGAGAGGGAACGCGCTTGAGGATCGTGGTCTGCTCGAACCGGTCCTTGAAGCTCGTCACCGACAACTGCCTGAGCAGAATCCACGTGTCCGGCAGGCAGGAGACAACGGACAAGGTCCTGCTCGTCACCTCACGCAGCGAGGTCAGCCCATGGGCGATCTGCAGCGCGGTGGCCCGGGTCCGAGGGTCGACCACGCCGTCCCCGAACAGCGCCATGGAGCTGATGAGCGGGTCGAGTTGGTCGAAGGCCATGACGCTCGGGCCGGTCAGCGCCAGCAGGCCCGAGATGTCCCTGACCAACTCCTGCGGAGTCCGCATGGCCTGGCGGAATCCCCATTCGCGGCGATCGCCCTCGAAATCCTCCAGGCCGTACATGTAACTGTCGCCCAGGCTGGCCAGGTTGTAGTCGTTCGCCGCCAGCAGGACCAGCGCACGGGCCGTGTCCTGAGCCTGCATGAACAACTTGGAGTCTCGCTTGTACAGCCCCTGCAGGAACTCCTTGAGGTGCTCCTTCTCCAGTGGCTGGTTGCCGATGACGGCCTGTTGCGTCCGGCGGGGCAGTGACATCGGCTCGGTCAGATTGCGGAGGAAGCGCTTGAGCTGGCTCTCCTCGTCCGCCCCGACCCGGGCGAGACCATCCTGGATGGACACCAGGGCGCTCTCCCAGAAGTTGCGCGCGTCGAGCACGCTCATCAGGAAGAAGTAGCCGTCACGCCGGATGACCTGCTCGCGCAGCCAGCTCATCAGATGCGTCTTGCCGCTTCCGGCCGTCCCCTCGAGGACGACCCCGATCGGACTGGAAGTGCCCACGCTCCGGGCGGCCGCCTCCAGCCCCGACGTCAGCGCCTGCGACGCCTGGGGGTGCAACCCCTCGACATGGAAGGGCACCGGACGCCAGACGTCTTCCCCGCCGTTGACCGTCGAGATGACGTTCAGGGAGCTGAGCGCGTACCAGTCCGTGATCATCAGCGGGCCCCGATTCGAAGCTGGTGGTTGGGCTCGCTGCCGATCACGACGGCGGCCGCGTGGTCCTCCGGCGACAGGTTGCCGGGAATCGACGCGGCGAGGATGTGTACCTCAGGGGAGTTCAGCAACATCCGGCGCAGCGCGTTGTCCTGCTCCGACCGGTCGATGTCATCGAGCAAGGGCCGCAACCTGGTCAGGGTGACCCACTCCCCCACACCAGGGGTGATCTTCGCGTAGGCCTCACGGATGCGGTCTTCGACCTCGTCGCCACCGAGGGCGACCGGAACCGCCGCCGGCTCCGGCGCCGCCTCCGGCTCGGGCGCCACCTCCTCGGCCGCCGGCACCGCGGGCCCCAAGAGCGTGCGCAGGTAGAGCAACGCCAGAGTCTTGCCCGACCGCGAGGTCACCGCGACACCCTTCTGAACCTCTTCCAGTGCCCTCTCCTCACCGGCGGGCGTGACCAGATACCAGATGGTTCCGCGCTCCCGCTTCTCCGACTCGATCAGCTTGCCGTCCACCAACCCGGCCCGGTTCTTGGTGTCGAGGTCCAAGCCCCAGTTGTCCCGCAAATCCTTGTGGCCAACAGCCGTTCCCAGCTCCTTGAGGACAAGGAGGGCCGCAACCTGCCGGTATGTGAGTTTTTCTTCGGACATCAGACTGCTCCTTCGCTCAGCCCGAGGCGTCGCCCCAGGAGGAATTTCTTGATCCGGCGGAGCACCGCCGGCAGATCGTCGAGCACCTGCTCGTTGGTGAAGCGCAGCACGGTGAAACCGTCACGGTCCAAATGCCGATCCCGAAGTCGGTCCATTTCGGCTTTGGCCGCCGTCAGGTGCTCGGGTCCGTCGAGTTCCACGACGCACTTCTCGTGCGCCCACATCAGATCGGTGCGGATCGTCACGAACAGCGCGTCGTTCGACGGGTAAGTCTGGTTCCATTCGCGCCCGTGGGCCCAGGGACACTCGAGCAGCGCCTTCTCCACGGCCTGCTCGACCTCGCTGTAGCGAGCGGGTTCTCCCCGGAGCGGCGGCCACCGGAGGACGGCGGCAGGCGGCTCGGACGGCGGAAGCCCCGCGGCCAGCAGGGCGACCGCCTTCGGGACCTTGAGATGGACGGTCTCGACCCGTCTGACCTCGGGGCCGACCAGCCAGACGCCCATCCCGCTCTGATGTGCGAGCCATTCGCATCCGGCCACGAGCACGGTCTCGCCGTGCGAACTCAGCTTCTCCGGCACATAGACGACGAGCGCCACCTCGTGCCGCCGGTAGGCGGCCGCGACGACCCGGGCCAGCCCGGCCGCGCGGACCTCGGCGGGAAAGGCACGGCCCCGGGTGGGCCTGAGGGTGAACGAGTCCCGGTGCTGAATCGCGTGGGCGGCGAGTTCGGCCAGGAACGGTCCGAAATGGCGGGCGCCCGTGGCCATGCGCATCGCGAGAACGCGCGCCGCCGCCATTCCGGCGCCACCCGGGCCGTCGAGCTTCTCGCCTTCGGGCAGCCAGGCGGGAAAGAGGCCGACGGCCAGCGTCTCCAGTTCCCGGAGGATCGATCCGACCAGTTCAGGGACCGAGTCGCACTCCGCGGCCGCGTAGGTGACGACGGCCGGGCCGGTCTCCGGTAAAGGGTCCAGCAACAATTCCATGACATTGGCGTCAATGCTGGAATCGACTCCGGCAATGCGGAGCACCCTCCCCACCGGGAGATCGCCCCACGAGAATGGCATGCCGGTTCCCTCGGACACTCTTCTGAAAACGTGACGCCGCAGAGGGTATAGGGCACACCGCATGATGCGCAGGAATTCTAGAGATAACTCCGTTTCCGGAGTAACAAAACCGTCGAAACAGTCATCCTGACAATCATTCAAATCCCGATATATCCGAACTTATCCGGGTCACTCCGTACAGGAAAAGACTGCGCCACCCCTGCCGCCATCAGATCCGACCTATGTCCGGTTTCAAGGCACTCGAACGGTCGCTTTGTCACGTTCCCGTGCCTATACATCCAACCTATCTGTTGACGACAAAGACCTGTCAGCTTAATCTCGGCCTGATCACGAGCGTGGTCTCGTACAGGCAGAAGGACACGATGCAACGGTTAATCCGGGCGCTCGTCGCCGCCCTCGTCGCGGTTCTCGTCGCGGCGAACCTCCCCGCTCCGGCCTCCGCCGCCACCTGGCTCGGCACGTGGGCGGCCTCGCCCCAGAGCGGGAGCCGCGAGTTCAGCAACCAGACCCTGCGCCAGATCGTCCGCACCAGCATCGGCGGGACGGCCGTGCGGGTGCAGCTCTCCAACGCCTTCGGCAACCGGGCCCTCACGGTCTCGAACGTGCACGTCGCGCGGCGGGCCAGCGGGTCGTCGATCGATCCGGCGACCGACCGCGTGATCACGTTCGGCGGGCAGCAGTCGGTGACGATCCCCGTCGGGGGGCTGGCCGTCAGCGACGCGGCGAGTGTGCCGGTCGCGGCCTCCTCCGACCTGGCGGTGAGTTTCCACCTGCCGTCGGCGACCGGGCCGGCGACCTATCACCAGACGGCGCTGCAGACCAGCTACATCGCCGCCGGCAACGTCGCGGGCCACGCGACCATCACGCCTACCGGGGAGACGGGGGACACCTTCATCCTGTCCGGGGTGGACGTCGACAACGCCGCCGGGACCGGCACCGTCGTGGCGCTGGGCGCGTCGATCGTCGACGGGGTCGCCTCCAGTCACAACGCCAACCGGCGCTGGCCGAACCTGCTGTCGAACCGGCTCAACGCGTCGGGGCGGACCGTGGGGGTCGTCAACCAGGGCATCAGCGGCAACCAGCTGCTGCGCGACGGCGCGGGGCAGAGCGCCATCAACCGGTTCGAGCGTGACGTGCTCAACCAGACCGGGGTGAAGTGGGTCGTCTTCGCCGACAATCCCATCAACGACGTCGGGTCGAACCGGCCCGTGCCCACGGCGCAGCAGCTCATCACCGGCGCGCAGAACCTCATCACCCGGGCGCACGCCCGGGGCATCCAGTTCATCTGCGCCACGCTCACGCCGTTCCAGGGCGCGAACTACTGGACGCAGGAGGGCGAGAACAGCCGCGCCGCCTACAACGCGTGGGTGCGCGGCGCGGGCAGCGGCTGCGACCGGGTCGTCGACTTCGACGCCGCCACGCGTGACCCCGCCAACCCGACCCGGTTCCTGCCCGCCTACGACCCGGGCGACCACCTCCACCCGAACGACGCCGGGTTCCAGGCCATGGCCAACGCGTTCGACCTCGCCTGGTTCGGGGCCACGAGCGGGACGCCGGGCATCCGGCTCCGCTCGCGCGCCAACAACCAGTTCGTCAACGCCGGGCCGACCCTGGTCGCCAACGGCAACGCGACCACGTTCGACCGCGTCGACCTGGGCAACGGGAACATCGCCCTGCGCTCACGCGCCAACAACATGTACGTCGCCGCCGAGGCCGCCGGAGCCCAGCCGCTCATCGCCAACCGGACCGCCGCCGGGCCGTGGGAGACCTTCCAGGTCGTCGACAATCCCAACGGCACGATCAGCCTCCGTGCCCAGGCCAACGGCAACCTGGTCTGCGCCGACGGCGGGGGCGCGCAGCCGCTCATCGCCAACCGGACCGCCGTCGGGCCCTGGGAGCAGTTCGACGTGGTGAACGTCTGAGCCCAGTGGGCACAATCGGGCCATGCGGATCATCGTGGTCAAGGGTGACATCACCGATCAGCGGGCCGACGCGATCGTCAACGCCGCCAACTCCTCGTTGCTGGGAGGGGGCGGCGTCGACGGCGCGATCCACCGGAAGGGCGGCAGCGAGATCCTGGAGGCGTGCCGCCGGCTGCGGGCCTCCGCCTACGGCAGGGGGCTGGACGCGGGCCAGGCGGTGGCCACCACGGCGGGGCGCCTGCCGGCGAAGTGGGTGATCCACACCGTCGGTCCGGTGCACAGCAGGAGCGAAGACCGGTCGAAGACGCTGGCGTCGTGTTACCGCGAGTCGCTGCGGGTGGCCGACGAGCTGGGGGCCTCGACGGTCGCCTTCCCGGCGGTGTCGGCGGGCATCTACGGCTGGCCGATGGACGACGCGGCGCGGATCGCCGTCGAGACCGTCAGGGCCACCCCCACCAAGGTGGAGGAGGTGCGCTTCGTGCTGTTCACCGACGAGGCGTACGAGCACTTCCAGGCTCAGATGTGAGGGGCGATCCCGTCGACGATGGCCCGCTTGGGGCGGGCGCCCTTGATCTGGTGGACGACCTCGCCGTCGCGGTAGAGGTTCAGGGTGGGCAGGCCGATGACGTCGTAGCGGAGCGCGATCGACGGGTGCTCGTCGACGTCGATCTTGGCGATGACGACCTTGTCGCCGTACTCGCGGTCGATCTCCTCCAGGATGGGGGAGATCATCTTGCACGGCGGGCACCACTCGGCCCAGAAGTCGAGCAGCACCGGGCGGTCGCTGCCCAGCACGTCGCGCTCGAACGTCTCCGCGGTGACCTCGATCATGTGTTCCTCCGTAGCATCTCGTCGCGGCGGGCCATCAGGTCCCGGATCTCGGTGTCGATCTCGGTGAGCTTGCGGCGGACGACGTCGACCGACTCGGGGCAGACGCCGCCCGACTCGTTGCCGGCGCGCAGGCAGGCGACGAACGGGCGGGCGTCCTCCAGGGTGAAGCCGACGGCCATCAGCGCCCGGATCTCCTGGACGAGCCGCACGTCGGCCTCGTCGTACTCGCGGTATCCGTTGGCGCCCCGGCGGGCGGCCAGCAGGCCCTTCTCCTCGTAATGGCGCAGCGCGCGGGTGCTCACACCCGAGCGCCGTGCCAGCTCACCGATCCGCATGTCCGCAGGCTAAACCTTCACATCAGCGTGAAGGTCAAGCGAGACGCGGACGGCCGCAGGCCCGGACGTGGCTCGCGTCATGAATCTGCCTCAAGAGACGCGCAGAGCACTTCGCCGTGCACGATCGTCAGGAACCCGTCGGGGTCGGCGGCCCAGGTCAGCCAGCCGTCGGCGATGCGCCGCAGATCCTCCGGCGTGGCCAGCCCCGCGTCCACGGCCTGGCGGCCCAGCGACGACCTCACCACCCGGTCGGCCCACATGCCGCCCCAGAACGCCCGGTCGTCGGGGGTGGCGAAGCACCAGGTGGAGGTGGAGACCTCGATGTCGGTGAACCCGGCCGCGCGGGCCCACGAGAGCATCCGCCGGCCCGCGTCGGGCTCGCCGTCGTTGCGCCGGGCCACGGCGTAGTAGAGCGCGAGCCACTCGTCGAGTTCCGGCAGCGCCGGATACCAGGTGAACGCGCCGTAGTCGCTGTCGCGGGCGGCGACCAGCCGGGCCACCCGCCCCAGTTCCCGTAGCGCCCGCACCGGGTCGGCGACGTGCTGCAGGACCTGGTGGGCGTGCGCGACGTCGAAAGCCTTGTCTCCGTACGGCAGCGCGTGCACGTCGGCCACCTCGAAGGCGATGTTCGGCGTCCCCCGTCGCTCCGCCTCGGCGCGGGCGAGGTCGAGCTCGTCGGGGCCGATCTCGGTGGCGGTGACGTGGGCGACCCGCGCCGCCAGGTCGGCGGTGATGGTGCCGGGGCCGCAGCCCACGTCGAGCAGGGTGGTGTCGGGGGTCAGGTGCGGCAGCAGGTGGGCCGCGGAGTTCTCGGCGGTGCGCCAGCGGTGGGACCGCAGCACGCTCTCATGGTGCCCATGCGTGTAGTGCATGGGCACGAGAGTACGCCTCGTCTCGCGATACGAGAGGATCCGTATCAGATAATGAGACCTGTCTAAGAAGGATCTCCCCACGCGAGCCACGGCCGGCCTTCGGCCGTCCGCGTCTCGCTAGAACGTCTTGCCGATGTGGAACCCGCCGGGCAGCCGCACGGTCACGTGGCGGCGTCCGTCAGGGGTGCGATAGACGTGGAAACGACGGCCCCCGTAGCTGCGGGAGACGCCGTGACGTGAGAGGTGAAAGCGCAGCGGTCCGACTTTTACCGACTTCCGGTAGTCCCATCCCATGCCCGGAGAACGAGCGGAATCGGGGGGAAAGTTCCTAGCCGAGCCAGATATAGGCCCCGAAGCGCCCGGTCTGCCCTTCACGGCGATATGAGTAGAGATCGCCGGTTTCGATGGTGCAGCGGGCGTCGTGCCGGACGTCGTCCACCCCGGCCCGGGAGAGCTGCGCCGCGATGGCCGCCCGCAGGTCGACCGAGGGGGTGTCGCGCGAGGTGGTCGCCCAGGCCTCGGGGACGACGGCGGCGACCTCGTCGCGCATCTCGGCGGGCACCTCGTAGCACCGCCCGCAGGCGGCCGGCCCGACCAGCGCGACCATCCGGCCCGGGTCTGCCCCGCGCCCGGCCATGGCCTCGACCAGCGCGGGCACCACCCCGGCGAGGGTGCCGGGCCGCCCCGAGTGGGCGGCGCCGACGAGCCGGGCGACCGGATCGGCCACCAGCACCTGGGCGCAGTCGGCGGCCAGCGAGACCAGCGCGAGCCCCTCTTCGGCGGTGAAGATCGCGTCGAGGCCGGGCGGCTCGTCGCCGAACGGCCGGTCGACGTAGGCGACGTCGCGCCCGTGGACCTGCCGCATGAGCACCACACGGGCGGGGTCGACGCCGAACTCCAGGGCGGTCATCCGCCGGTTGGCCGCCACGTTTTCGGGGTCGTCGCCGACGGCCCCGCCGAGGTTCCGGCCGCCGAAGGGGGCCGGGCTCACGCCGCCATGACGATCGGTGATCACGGCGTGTACGCCCTCGGCCAGCAGCACCCTCACACCCTACCGGTGATCACCGCGACGACCGTGGGACCGAGCGCGAGGGCGCGGATGCCGTACATCATCTTGGCCGTGTAGACGTGGTCGAGCCGGAGCCCGTGCCGGGTCTCGAAATCACGGATGTACGCGCTCAGCTCCGGAGTGGTGCGGGCATAGCCCCCGAAATGGAACCCGGTCTCGATGCGCCAGTTGGGCGTGACGTGGCCGAGCGCCTCGGTCTGGAGCCGGGCGACCTCGTCGTGCAGGAACGAGCCGCCCTTGAGTACGGAGAACCCGACGGCCGTGAACCCGGGCGGCAACCCGGCGGCGAGCCCGGCCAGCGTGCCCCCGGTCCCGACCGGGCAGCACACGACCGCCTCGCCCAGATGGGCCAGTTCGGGCCCGATCTCCATGCACCCGCGCACCGCCTCGGCGTTCGAGCCGCCCTCGGGGATCACGCGGTGACCGGGGAACTCCTCGCGCACGAGCCGCAGCACCTCGGGCGAGGCCTTGGCCCGGTAGCGCGCGCGGTCGAGGAACATGAGCCGCATCCCGCAGGCGACCGCGAAGTCGAGCACCTCGTTCCTGACCGGTTCGCCGCGGATCACCCCGCCGGTCGGGAACCCGAACTCGCGCCCGGCCGCCGCGACGGCCCTGATGTGGTTGGAGTAGGCCCCGCCGAAGGTCACGATCGGCTCGCCGGTGAGGTTGTACTTGAGCTTGCGCCACTTGTTGCCGGGGATGTCGGGATGAAGAAGATCGTCGCGCTTCAGCAGGACCCCGTCGGCGCGGGTGAGAGGCGAGACCACAGCGATAACCTAACGGTCATGCGGGTCGTTTCCTCCTTTGAGACCGCCTTCGGCGGCACACCCGAGGGCGTCTGGCACGCCCCCGGCCGGGTCAACCTGATCGGCGAGCACACCGACTACAACGACGGCCTGGTGCTTCCCTTCGCGGTGCCCTGGGGCGTCACGGCGGCGGTCGCCCGGCGGTCCGACGACCGCGTGCGGGTCGTGTCGGCGCAGGCGGGCGGCGGCCCGGTCGAGGAGGTCGCCGGCTGGGCGGCCTATCCGATCGGCGTGGCCCTGACCATGCGCGAGGCCGGTCTCCCGGTCGGCGGCGCCGACATCGCGATCGACGGCGACATCCCCCGGGGCGCGGGCCTGTCGTCGAGCGCGGCCCTGGAGGTCTCCGTCGCGCTGGCGCTCAACGACCTCTACGACCTCGGCCAGACCCCGCTCGACCTGGCCCGGCTGGGCCAGCGGGCCGAGAACGAGGTCGTCGGCATGCCCTGCGGCATCATGGACCAGGCCGCCTCGGCCCTGTCGAAGGAGGGCCACGTCCTCCTGCTCGACTGCCGCACCCTGGGCAGCCGCGCGATCCCCTTCGACCTGCCCTCCCACGGCCTCGACCTGGTCATCATCGACACCGGCGTGCACCACGAACTGGCCGACGGCCAGTACGCCAAGCGCCGGGCCGACTGCGAGAGCGCCGCCGCCAAGCTCGGCGTGCCGGCCCTGCGCGACGTCACCGACCTCGCCGGCGCCCTGTCCAGACTGAGCGGAGACGAGCGGAAACGCACCCAGCACGTCGTCACCGAGAACCACCGCGTCGAAGCCGTCGTCGGCCTCCTGCGGGCCGGCGCGGTGGCCGAGATCGGCGCGCTCCTGAACGCCTCCCACCTGTCGCTGCGCGACGAGTTCGAGGTGAGCTGCCCCGAGCTCGACGTGGCCGTCGAGTCGGCGATCAGGGGCGGCGCGCGGGGCGCCCGCATGACCGGCGGCGGCTTCGGCGGCTCGGCCATCGCCCTGGTCGCGACCGACCGCGCCGAGGCCATGCGGCGGACGGTGGCGGAGGCCTACGAGGCGAAGGGCTGGAAGCCGCCGGTCTTCCGCACCGCCACCCCCTCGGCCGGAGCCCGCAGGCTCAGCTAGCGGCGGGGTCGTCCGGCGCCGCCCGCCGGTAGCGGTCGGCCAGCACCCGGATCCGCGCGAGGAGCTCGGGCGGCCCGGTCACCTCGAAGTCGGCGTCGAGCATGCCGAGATAGCAGGCCAGCAGGTGCGGGGAGTCCGAGCCGACCTCGGCCACGCAGGCGTCGTCGCCCAGGGGCTCCACCGGCACACCCGACGGCAGCCGGGCGCGCACGTGCCCGGCCGGCGCGTGGACCGTCACCCGCGCCCGGTACTGCCAGGTCGCGGTGGCCAGGCCGGTGGCGACGTGACCGGCGAGGTCGCCGCCGGGGTCCTCGCGCGGGGTGAACCGCGGGCCGTTCGGCGTCCGCAGCCGCAGCCGGTCGACCCGGAACGTGCGCCAGTCGGATCTGGCGACGTCCCAGCCGACCAGGTACCAGCGGCCCCGGCTGTGCGCGAGCCGGTGCGGCTCGACCTCCCGGCGGCCGGCCGACCTGTCATGACCGGTGTAGTCGAACCGGAGCCGCTCGTGGTCGCGCGCGGCCGCCGCGATCGCGGTGAGCGTGTCGGCGTCCACGCGGGGGCCCGGGTGCGGCAGCGGGGCCAGGGAGGCCCGCAGCCCGTGGACGCGACGGCGCAGCCGCGAGGGCAGCATCTGTTCCAGCTTGGTCAGGGCCCGCAGCGCCGCCTCCTCGATCCCGGTCACCGCGCCCTGGGTCGCGCCCACCCGCAGCCCGACCGCGACGGCGACCGCCTCGTCGTCGTCGAGCAGCAGCGGCGGCAGCTCCGCCCCCGGACCGAGCCGGTAGCCGCCGGTGACGCCCCTGATCCCCTCGACCGGATAGCCGAGGCCGCGCAGGCGTTCCACGTCGTTGCGCACGGTGCGGCCGGTGACGCCGAGCCGCTCGGCCAGCTCGGGCCCGCTCCAGTCGCGCGGCGTCTGCAACAGGGAGAGCAGTCGCAGCAGTCGTTGTGCCGTGTCGGACATGAATCAGATTCTGCCCGGATACAGGAACGGAACCTTCCTGTATCCCTCATAGGTTCTCCGGTATGGACGACAACACCGAGATCCGCCCGTTCCGCGTCGACATCCCCCAGCCCGAACTGGACGACCTGCGCGACCGCCTCACCCGCGCCCGCTGGCCCCGGCAGACCGGCGGAACCGGCTGGGAGCGCGGCGTCCCCGTCGACTACCTGAAGGAACTGGCGGCCTACTGGGCCGACGGCTTCGACTGGCGGGCGCAGGAGAAGGCGCTCAACGAGCACCCGCAGTTCGTGACCACGATCGACGGCCAGGACATCCACTTCCTGCACGTCCGCTCACCCGAACCCGGCGCGCTGCCGCTGATCCTCTCCCACGGCTGGCCGGGCTCGTTCGTCGACTTCCTCGACGTGATCGGACCGCTGACCGACCCCCGCGCGCACGGCGGCGACCCGGCCGACGCCTTCCACGTCGTGATCCCGTCGCTGCCCGGCTTCGGGTTCTCCAACCCGGTGCGGGAACCGGGCTGGGGCAACCTGTTCCGGGTGGCCGCCGCGTTCGGCGAGCTGATGCGCCGCCTCGGCTACGAGCGGTTCGCCGCGCAGGGCGGCGACATCGGGGGCGGGGTGACCGCCCTGCTGCCCATGGCCGCCCCGGGCCGCGTGCTCGCCACCCACGTCAACGGCCCGTCGCCCTACCCGCTCGGCCCGGCCGTCGAGCTCGACGGTCTGCCCGACGCCGACCGGGCCCGCGCCGAGCGCTTCAACGCCGCCCGCGACGACGGCCTCGGCTACCTGCACCTGCAGTCGACCCGCCCGCAGACCCTGGCCTACGCGCTGAACGACTCACCGGTCGGCCAGCTCGCGTGGATCGCGGAGAAGTTCCGCGAGTGGACCGACCCCGCCGCCGACCTGCCCGAGGACGCCGTCGACCGCGACCGGCTGCTCACCAACGTGAGCCTCTACTGGTTCACCGGCTCCGGCGCGTCGTCGGCCGGCATCCTCTACGAGGGCATGCGGGCCTACCGCGAGATGGCCGCCGCCGCGCCGTCCGGCGACCAGGGCGGCTGGCCGTCCGCGCCGGCCCCGCCGCAGGGGGTCGCGGTGTTCGCGGCGGACACGACGATCCGGGCCCTCGCCGACCCGGTCGGCGCCGTGGGCCACTGGTCGGAGTTCGACCGGGGCGGCCACTTCCCGGCGATGGAGACGCCCGACCTGCTGGTCGGCGACCTGCGCGCGTTCTTCCGCGTCGCGCGGTGAAACGCGGAGGCGGCATCATGTCCTGATGTTCCGTGACCTGCTCGGCCACGACGACTGGACGCCCGTCGGCCACGGCGAATCGGGCGCCCGCGTGTTCCGCTCGGCCGACGGCGCCCGCTACGCCAAGTGCGGGCCCGCAGCCGAGCTGACGGCCGAGCGCGACCGCCTCGCGTGGCTGGCCGGGCACGACGTGCCGGGCCAGCGCGTGCTCGACTGGCGGACCGCCGGAGACCGGGCCTGCCTGGTGACCTCGGCCGTCGACGGCGTCCCCGCCCATCAGGTGTCCCCCGGCGAGCTGGAGAGGGCCTGGCAGCCCATCGCCGAGGCGGTACGCCGCCTCCACGGCCTCCCCGGCTGCCCCTTCTCCCGCGACCTCGACTGGATGCTCGCGCGGGCCGAAGACGTCGTCGCGCGCGGCGCGGTCAACCCCGACTTCCTGCCCGAGGAGCAGGTCGGCACCCCGCCACCCGAGCTCCTGGCCCGTCTGAGACCGGAACTGGACCTGCGCCGGGAGCAGGAGGCCCGCGACGGGGTCGTCTGCCACGGCGACCTGACCCTGCCCAACGTCATCCTCGACCCCGAGTCGCTGACGGTCGCGGGCTTCGTCGACGTGGGCAGGCTGGGCCGGGCCGATCCCCACGCCGATCTCGTGCTGCTGTTCGCCACCGCCGACGAGATCCGGCCCGGTCTGCCGCGGGAGGGCCTGTTCGGCCTCGATCCCGATCCCGGCAGGCTCCGGTTCTACCTGCACCTCGATCCGCTCACCTGGGGCTGACGGTCTTCCACGTCCGGTCGAGGAAGGCGGCGATCAGCGGGGCGATCTCCGGCAGGTACTCCTCCAGGGCGAAGTGGCCCGTCGGGTAGACGTGCAGTTCCGCGTCCGGGACGTCGCGCAGGTAGGCGTGCGCGCCCGGCTCGGGGAAGAACATGTCGTTGGCCCCCCAGGTGATCAGCGTCGGCGGGCGGCGGGTCCGGAGCCACTCCTGCCATTCCGGATAGTGGCCGAGGTTGGCGTGGTAGTTCAGCAGCAGGTCGAGCTGCGGCCGGGCCCGTTCGGGCCGGTCGAGGAAGTACTGGTCGAGCACCCAGCTGTCCGGCGACACCAGCTGGACGTCGCCCGTGCCCGACTCGTACTGCTTGCGGGTGACCGGGAGGGTCAGCATCTCCCGGGCCGCCTGCTCGCCCTCGTGGCTGGGCCGCAGGGCGACCAGGCCGCGCATGGTCTCGCCGAGGCCCTCCTCGTAGGCGTTGCCGTTCTGGATCACCAGGCCGGCGATCCGTTCAGGGTAACGCAGGGCCAGGCGGAAGCCGACCGGGGCGCCGTAGTCGAAGACGTACAGGACGAAGTGATCGAGGCGGAGCCGCTCGACGAAGCCCGCCATGACCTCGCCCAGCCGGTCGAAGGTCAGCGGGCTGCCCGGGACGTCGCTGTGGCCGAAGCCCGGCAGGTCGGGCGCGATCAGCCGGTAGTGGGCGCCGAGGGCGTCAATGAGCCGCCGGTACTGGTGCGAGGCCGACGGGAAGCCGTGCAGCAGGAGCAGCACGGGCGCCTGGTCGGTCTCGGGTACGGATTCGCGGTAGAAGACCCGGAGGCCGTCGATGTCGATGTGACGGTGCAGGGTCCGTGTGACGATCGGGAACGCCATTTCGCATCACCTCGCCACAGGCCCTACCCAGTGAAGGGCGGGAACTCCGGCGGGCGTTTCTCCAGGAAGCAGGCCACGCCCTCGGCGAAGTCGGCCCGGCCGAACGACTCGGCCATCAGCCTCTCGGCCTTGGTCCGGGAGGCGTCCAGGTCCAGGTCCCAGTCGCCCCAGACCTGCCGCTTGATCACCGCCATCGAGGTGGGCGAGCTCATGACGGCCAGCTCCCGGGCGTAGGCGCCGACCTCGTCGAGCAGCGCCTCGGCGGGCACGGCGCGCAAAGCCAGCCCCATGCCGGCCGCCTCCTCCCCCGTGAAGGTGCGGCCGGACAGCAGCAGGTCGAGGGCGCGGGCCTGGCCGACAAGCTTGGGCAGCACCCACGCGAGGCCGTATTCGGCGACGAGGCCCCGCCGGGAGAAGGCGGTCGTCCACTTCGCCTCGGCGGCCGTGAACACGAGATCGCAGACGAGGGCGTGCACCATGCCCAGCCCGGCGCAGGCGCCGTTCACGGCCGCGATGATCGGCTTCCGGATCGTCGTGGGCAGGGTGTGCGGCCGGGGGTCGACGGCACGTTCGAACGTGCCCTCCTGAAGGGCCGTGAGCGTCTGGAAGTCGGCCCCGGCGCAGAAGCCCCTCCCGGCCCCGGTCACCACGATCACCCGCACCGCCGGGTTGGCCTCGGCCTCGGTGAGCAGGTCGAAATAGCGCCTCCCGAGCTCGTCGGTCCACGCGTTGAGCCGCTCGGGGCGGTTGAAGGTCAGCGTCAGGACGCCCTCGGCGAGCTCGCTCAGCACCAGATCACTCACGAATATTGTTCTACTACAGCCCCCTGTGGTGGGTGAAGGACGGCCGCAGCGCCACGTCGTCGTAGTAGCGGTGGAACACCGGCGTCAGCGCCCCCGACAGCGGCGGGACGATCCACGACCAGTCGGCCGGGCAGACCCGGCCCGAACGCTCCTCCTTCTCCAGGTGGGTCATGAACCGCCTCGCCTCGGTGTGGTGGTCGGTCATGGTCACCCCGGCCTCGGCGAAGGAGTGCAGCACGGCCACGTTGAGCTCGACGAGCGTGTGGTCGCGCCAGAGAGTGCGGTCGCTGGAGGTGTCCATGCCGAGCCGCCGGGCGATCACCGGGAGCTGGTCGTAGCGGCCGGCGTCGGCGAGGTTGCGGGCGCCGATCTCGGTTCCCATGTACCACCCGTTGAACGGCGCCGCCGGATAGCAGACGCCGCCGATCTCCAGGCACATGCCGGAGATCGCCGGGACGGCGTGCCAGCGCAGCCCCAGCTCCGCGAACCACGGGTAGTGGGGGTGGGTGATCGGCACCTCCAGGATCGCGTCGGGCGGCAGCTCGCGCATCTCCACGCGGTCTTTCACCTCGATCAGCAGCGGCAGCACGTCGAACCGGCCGCCGCGGCCTTCCCAGCCGAGCGCCCGGGCCTCCCGCGTCAGCGCCAGGTGCGACGGGTCGCCGACGACCTCGCCGTCGCGCTCGTAGCCGGCGTACCGGACGAGCTGGTCGTTGCGGATCCGGGCGGCACGCCGCCCGGGGCGGTCGGGGGCGAACACGGTGATCGTCGGCCGGATGCGGCCGCCGTTGGTCGCCTCACGCAGATGGGCGACGCACTCCTCGGCGATCGCGTCGGCCGTGTCGACCTCACGCCGGTCGCGGACGCGCAGCGACTGCCAGTAGAGCCGGCCGATGCACCGGCCGCTGTTGCGCCAGGCCACGCGCGCGCCGAACGTCAGTTCGTCGAGCGTGTGGGTGTAGCTGCCGGTCTGCTCGATCTCGGCCGCGATCTCCCACAGCCGCCCCTCGACGGGCCCGGCCGAGGGCACCTCGGCATGGTGCAGCCGGACGAATTCCTCCGCCTCCCGCCAGTCGACCTCCTCGCCGCTTCTTACCTCGTCGGTTCTCTTCCACCACGTCCGCATCGCGACTTTCCCCTCGCGGATCGCCGGTGGCCGTTCCGGGCGGCGACGACGACCCTCGTGCGGTGGCCCTCTCCCCACCGCCGGTGCGTAGTTTGGTCCGCGGCGACCACGCCTGCTGTCAGGCACATGCACAGCGCGGATCACATTTTCTGCGCTTGCACCGGATTTGTCATCTATATCTGTGCATCACCGGCCACGGAGCGTCAGAAAACCGGAAGTGTACGCACACACGAAGAAGCCCCGGTCTGATCTCTCAGACCGGGGCTTCTGGCAGCTCCCGCGATAGGACTCGAACCTATAACCTGCCGGTTAACAGCCGGCTGCTCTGCCGATTGAGCTACACGGGATCGTGCTGTGCTCCGCTGCCTTGCGGCTTTCCTTGCGGCGCGGAACTAGATTAGCGCACTCAGGGGGTGGTCTGTCACATCCATTGGCGTGCCCTTTGGCGGAGCCCGGTTTGGATAGATGCACACCCATTGGGTAGGGGCGGGAGTAGCGAAGCGCGGAGGTGGAAGATGCGGTACAAGGTGATGTTCGCCGCCGGGCTGGGTCTTGGATACGTCCTGGGCACCCGCGCCGGGCGTGAGCGCTACGAGCAGATCGTGCGAGCCACGAAGAGGGTGTCCGACAGCCCCGCCGTCCAGGAGGCGGCCGGTCTGGTGGGCGCCCGTGTGTCGAAGATGACCGTGGCGGCCAAGGACAGGGTCCCGTTCCTGCGTAAGCCTGACCCCTGGGACGGGGAGACCACAGCCGGCCCGACAGGCTGGCCAGATCCAGAGGTCAACCGGATCACCTGACGACGAGACGGCGAAGGCCCGCCCCTGCAGAGGGGCGGCCCTTCGTGACGTTCAGACGCCGAGGCTTCTGCGGACCTGCTCCAGAGCCTGTTCGGCGGCGGCCAGCACGCCGGGATCACTGCCGTCGAGGCCGTCGTCGAACGCCAGTTCCCATTCGATGGTGTCGGTTCCGGCGATCCGCCGGGCGATGAAGCGGACGCCCGCCTCCGCGGTGAGTTTCACATAGCGGTTGGCGACGATGGAGTTCTGCACCCTTTCCCGGATGGTTTCCGGCAAGAAGCCGGGCTCCTCGATATCCACCCGATAAACGCCGCCCGTCACTGTCGTAATGTTCATCCCGGTTTCGTCCCAGGACGCCTTGTCGACGGTGTGCCAGGGCACCCGTTCCCCGCCGGGAAGGTGCAGCGCCACGAAGGTCGCGACGGCATAGCCGCCGGACGGCGCGGGGGCGAAACTCAGCACCCGCTCCCCCGACAGACGGGTGCGGATGTCGGCGGGCAAGCGATTCCCGAACAGAGCCATATCAGGGAATGTACAAGCGGACGGCCCGTGCCCCGGTTGGGGGGCACGGGCCGTGATCCGATGACGGTCAGTCGAGGTAGTCGCGGAGCATCTGGGCGCGCGTCGGATGACGCAGCTTGGCGAGCGTCTTGGACTCGATCTGGCGGATGCGCTCCCGGGTCACCCCGAACTCCCGCCCGACCTCCTCCAGCGTGCGCGGATGCCCGTCGGCCAGGCCGAACCTCAGCTGGATGATGCGCTGTTCCCGCTCGGACAACGTGGCCAGGATGTCGTCGAGCTGGTCTTGCAGCATGATGAACGCGGCGGCCTCGATCGGCACCACGGCGTCGGCGTCCTCGATGAAGTCGCCGAGGTCGGAGTCTTCCTCGCCGATCGGCGACTGCAGGGAGACGGGCTCCTGGGCGATCCGCTGGATCTCGATGACCCGGTCGATCGGCAGGTCCATCTCGGCGGCGATCTCCTCGGGCGCGGGTTCACGGCCGAGGTCCTGGTGCAACTGACGCTGCACGCGCACCAGTTTGTTGATCGTCTCGACCATGTGGACCGGAATTCGAATCGTCCGCGCCTGGTCGGCGATGGCCCTCGTGATCGCCTGCCGAATCCACCACGTGGCATAAGTGGAGAACTTGTAGCCCTTGGTGTAGTCGAATTTCTCGACCGCGCGAATCAATCCGAGATTGCCCTCTTGAATGAGATCGAGGAATAACATTCCCCGGCCCACATATCTTTTCGCGATGGAGACGACGAGCCGCAGGTTCGCCTCGATGAGGCGCTGCTTGGCGCGTACGCCCTCCCACACCAGATCTTCGAACTCGGGCCGGGCCACCCGGATCGCGGGGCTCTCACAGAGCTTGTCCTCCGCGAAGAGGCCGGCCTCGATGGCCTTGGCGAGTTCCACCTCCTCCTCGGCGGTGAGCAGCGGAACCCGGCCGATCTCCCGCAGGTAGATCCTTACCAGGTCGCTGGTCGGCGCCCTCTTACCGACGTCTTCCTCGTCTGGCTTGGACGTCTCTTCGTCGCCTTGCGGCTCGAGGACCTCCACTCCGTTCTCGGCGAGCATGCGCACGACGCGCTCCAGCGCGTCGGCCTCAAGCCCGGATCGGTCGAGCGCGGCGGCCACGTCGTCAACCGTGACGCTCCCGCGCTCCCTTCCCTTCACGACGAGCTCGGCCACCTGGTCTACCGATGGCGGCCCGCTTGGCAGCACCGATGCACCCACGGAACACAGTCTGCGGTATAACCACAACAAAACGGCAGGCCTATTTTTGTCACCGAAGGTTAGATCCGCGTCATTACCGAATCGATATCAAACCCGTGTTTCGCCTCTGTGAGGGGCGGAAAGGAATTGATATTCACGCCCCGGCGGCGCGTTCTCTCAACACGCGTCGCTGCTGTTCGAGCGCCACCAGTTCGGCGAACATCCGGTTGTAGTCGCCCTGTTCGTCGATCGGGTTGAGCCGCTGCATCCGCGCCTTCAGCGCGTCGAGCTGACGACCCACCGTGACCTCTTGCAGCTTGGCCAGAACCGCCGTGCCGTAGCGCTCCTCGCTGCTCGTCTCGACCTTCACCGGGTCGACCGCGAGACGGGTGAGGAGCTGCCTGAGATCGTCGGAGACGGCCGCGAGGAGGATCTCGACCCACTCGCGCCCGCCCGGGCCCCCGGCGGCCGTGCCGCCACAGGAGGCGATCAGCTGGAACAGGGCCGCGTGGTCGGCGACGCCGAAGGCGCCGGGGCCCAGGGCGTCGAACTCCGGGCCGAGCAGGGCCGGGCGCTGGACGGCCAGCTTCAGCGCCTCCAGCTCCAGCCGGGCGAGCGGATCGAGCGGGGCCTGCTTCTTCTTCCCCGGCTCGCTGCGCGTCTCGGCCGGCCGGGCGGCGATCTCGGTGACCCGTTCGACGACCAGGCGCTCGTTCATGAAGCCGAGCCAGCGGTCGAGGTCGACGGCGTACATGTGGCGCAGGGCCTTGTCTTTGATCGAGGCGACCACGGGGGCGGCGGCGTCGAGCGCCGACAGGCGGCCCTCGTTGGTGCTCGTGTCGTAGCGGCCGATCATGCTGCGGATGGCGAAGGCGAACAGCGGCTCGCGGCTGGCCACCAGGTCGCGGACGGCCGCGTCGCCCTTCTGGACCCGCAGGTCACAGGGGTCGAGCCCGTCGGGCTGCACGGCCACGAAGGTCTGGGTGACGAACTTCTGCTCGTCCTGGAAGGCTCGCAGGGCGGCCTTCTGCCCGGCCGAGTCGCCGTCGAAGGTGAAGATGACCTCGCCCTGGCCCTGGTCGAACAGGATGCGGCGCAGCACCTTGATGTGGTCTTCGCCGAAGGCGGTGCCGCAGGTGGCCACGGCGGTCGGCACCCCGGCCAGGTGGAGGGCCATCACGTCGGTGTAGCCCTCGACCACGACCGCCTGGGACCGCTTGGAGATCTCGCGTTTGGCCAGGTCGATGCCGTAGAGGACGGAGCTCTTGTGGTAGATCGGGCTCTCGGGGGTGTTCAGGTATTTGGGGCCGTCGTCGGCCTCGATGAGCTTGCGGGCGCCGAACCCGATGACGTCGCCGGTGATGTCGCGGATCGGCCAGATCAGCCGCCCCCGGAACCGGTCGATCGGCCCTCGGCGGCCCTCCCGCGCCAGCCCGCCCTTGATCAGCTCCTGGACGGTGAAACCCCGCCCCATCAGGTGGCGCGACAGCGCCTCCCACTCGTTGGGGGCGTAACCCACCCCGAAGTGGTCGGCGTCGGCCCGCTCGAACCCGCGCTCCGACAGGAACCGCCGGGCGACCGCGGCCTCAGGCGTGGTCAGGTTGGAGACGTAGAACTCGGCGGCGGCCCGGTGGGCCTCGATCAGCCGCGAGCGCTCCCCCTGCTGCCGGCCGGGCACGTAGCCGCCCTGCTCGTAGCGGAGCTGGATGCCCGCCCGCCCCGCCAGCCGCTCGACCGACTCGGCGAAGGTCAGCGCGTCGATCTTCTGGAGGAAGGAGATGACGTCGCCGCCCTCGGAGCAGCCGAAGCAGTAGTACATCCCCCGCGCGGGGGTCACGTTGAACGAGGGCGACTTCTCGTCGTGGAACGGGCACAGGCCCTTGAGGTTGCCGCCCCCGGCGTTGCGGAGCTGGACGTATTCGCCGATCACGTCGGCGATCGGGGAACGCTCCCTGACGAGGGCGATGTCGTCATCGCTGATCCGGCCTGCCACGCCGTGAGTCTAGTCACCCACGCCGGGCACCTCGACGCCCAGCGGCCCCACCTCGACGGGCTGCACGGGCTTGCGGGTCGGCTGCGGCCGCTGCGGCCGCTCGACGCCCTTCACCTCGGGCTTGGCCGAGCAGGCGACCGAGCACGCCGGGAGCGGCCCGGTCTTTTTCCGGACCGCCTTCATCTCCTGCGCCGGAGAGTAGGTGCGGTTGCCGTTGCGCCAGGCGTCGAGGTAGTCCCACGGCTCGACCATGCCGCGCCTGATCCACCACTCGTTGGCGTCGGTCTTCCAGGTCATCGCGAAGTAGAGGTTGCTGGCGGTGTCGCGGGCGTTGCCGGTGTTCCCGACCGTGCCGAGCGTCTGCCCCGCCTTCACCTTCGTGCCCGGGGCGATCCCCTCGGCCACGGTGTCGAGGTGCCCGCCCAGGTAGAGCACGCCGTCGTCGCCGAGCAGCGTGACGTAGCGCCCCTCGCGGTCGCCGCCCCGGTCGGTGGAGGGCACCCACCGGTTCTGCACGTTCACCTCACGGACCGTGCCGGAGACGGGTGCCACGAACGCGCACCCCTTGTCGGCCCAGATGGTCGTCTTGGGCAGCACGAGGAGCTTGCGCGCGTAGGAGACCTTGCACCCCTTGACGGGGAAGGTGTACTCGAACTTCGACAGCTTCGGCGGCGGCAGCAGCACCGGCTCGTCGCCGGTGGGCGGCACGGCCGCCGAGATGAACGCGGGCTCGGGGGTCGAACCCGCGTCGTCGAGCGGCGTGCCGGCCATGGGCGCGGCGGGTGGGTGGGTGCTGACGCCCGCGACACCCGCCGGACCGCTGCAGGCGGCGGTCAGAAAGGCCAGCACGAGGAGGGTCGAGGTCCCCGGTCGCATGATCTCCACCCTGGTGACGTTATCTGACGTGACATGACCCAACGGCCGGTTTGGACCGAAGGTGAGGTCATCCTGCCAGTGGGGTCTCAGGGTCGGCCAGTCTCTTCGGGTCGACGGTCTCACCGTTTCTGATCAGTTTCTGGATGTCGCCGACCACGTCCCACACGTTGACGTTCATGCCCGCGATGACCCTGCCCTCGCGGAGCCAGAAGGCGATGAACTCCAGGTCGGAGCCGCGGATGACCAGGTCGTCGGCGCCGGCGATGTCGCCGGAGAACTCCATGCCGATCTCGAACTGGTCGGTGTAGAAGTAGGGGACGCGGTCGTAGACGACGTCCTGGCCGAGCATCGCCTTTGCGGCCACCGGGCCCTGGTTGAGGGCGTTGGCCCAGTGCTCGACCCTGATCCGGCGGTTCAGCAGGGGGTTGAAGGCCTCGGCGACGTCGCCGGCGGCGTGGATGTCGGGGTCGCTCGACCGCAGGGCGGCGTCCACGAGGATGCCCGAGCCGATCTCCAGGCCGGCGTCGCGGGCCAGTTCGACGTTGGGGGCGGCGCCGATGCCGCCGATCACCTCGTCGGCGGCGATGGCCTCGCCGCTCTCCAGGACCACCTCCCGCACGTGCCCGTCGCCGGCCAGCCGGGCGACCTTGGCGCCGAGGCGCAGGTCGACGCCGTTGCGGCGGTGGACGCCCGCGAAGACCTCGCCCATCTCGGCGCCCAGCGTCCGGTGGAGAGGCGTCGGCTCGGGCTCGACGACGGTCACGTCGCAGCCGGCCTTGCGGGCCGCGGCGGCGGTCTCCAGGCCGATCCAGCCGCCGCCGATCACCACGACATTGCCGCCGTGGGCGAAGGCGGCCTTGAGCGCCTGGCTGTCGGCGACGGTGCGCAGGTAGTGGACGCCGTCGAGGTCGGCGCCCTCGAAGGGCAGCGGGCGCGGGGTGGCGCCGGTCGCGATCAGGAGCTTCTCGTACGCCACCCGCTCGCCGGTCCCCAGGACCACCTCGCGCGAGGGCCGGTCGATCGCGGTGGCCGCCGTGCCGAGGCGCAGGTCGACGTCGTTGTCGCGGTACCAGCCCTCGGGGTGGACGTACACCTTCTCGAGTTCCGAGGAGCCCTGGAGGTAGCCCTTCGACAGCGGCGGGCGCTCGTAGGGGCGTTCGTGCTCGGCGCCGATGAGCGTGACGCCGCCCCGGTAGCCCTCCTCGCGGAGGGCGGCGGCGGCTTTGGCTCCGGCCAGGCCGGCTCCGATGATGACGAACATGCGTGCTCCTTTACGCGCTCCGGGCGGACAGCATCCGGTGCATCGCAGTCGCGGACGCGTCGGTCAGCGACGCGATCTGGTCGATCACCGCCCGCAGCCGTCCGGCGTCGTCCCTGGCGTTCTCGAAGGCCGGGCGCAGGGCGGGCTGGAGCGTGTGCGGGGCGCCCAGCATGGTGAGCGAGGTCAGCTCGGCCAGGAGTTCGCGCTGCCGGGCCCGGACCGTCTGGTTGTCGGCCTCCCCGATCACGAACCGGACGGTCACCCCCTTGAGCAGGGCGCACTCCAGGCGGGTGACGTGCGGGACGATCAGGTCTGCGTCGTGGCGGCCGGCCTCATCGAGGACGTAGGCCTCCCGGGTGGCGTCCTGGGCGCGGCGGCAGAAGCGGCCGATGAGCGTGCTGGTGAGCTGCTTCAGCGCGGCCAGGTCGGGGAAACCGCCGTCGAAGCGGCCGGGCCACAGGGGCTCGCCGATCAGACGGGTGAAGGTCTCCTCGAGCTCGTTAAGGTCGGCGTCGGGCAGGTACCACTCCTGGGTGAGCTTGCAGACCTCCAGGCGCTCGGCCGGGTCACGGAGCATGCCGGGAGTGACGTAGCCGCTGTGCAGCGCGTCTTCGAGGTCGTGGACGGAGTAGGCGACGTCGTCGGCCCAGTCCATGATCTGGGCCTCGAAGCTCACCGAGCCGGGCGGGGCGCCCTGGCGGACCCAGTCGAAGACCTCCATGTCGTCGGGGTAGACGCAGAACTTCTCCCCGCACGAGCGGTCCCACGGGTATTTGATCGCGGCGTCGAGGGTGGCCCTGGTCAGGTTGAGGCCGGCGTTGACGCCGTCCTCGGTGATGACCTTGGCCTCCAGCCGCGACAGCAGCCGGAGGCTCTGGGCGTTGCCCTCGAAGCCGCCCGCGCGTTCGGCGATCTGGTTCAGCGCGAACTCGCCGTTGTGGCCGAACGGCGGGTGGCCCAGGTCGTGGGCGAGGCAGGCGGTCTCCACCAGGTCGGGGTCGCGGTTCAGGGCCTTGCCCATCTCGCGGCCGATCTGGGCGCACTCCAGGGAATGGGTCAGGCGGGTGCGCGGACTGTGCATCATCTGGTCGACCGGCGCCACCACCTGGGTTTTGCTGGCCAGCCTGCGCAGGGCGTCGCTGTGGAGCACCCGGGCGCGGTCGCGTTCGAACGGGCTGCGTTCCGGATTCCCCGGCGGCTCGGGAACCCAGCGTGCCTCGTCGTGCTGGTCATATGGCCTCACGGCTCCCCCTTTCGTCGCGGCGAGGGAGCTAGAAGGTACCCGCAAATATCGACCTTCACGACAAACGCGCTGGAAACATCTGATTGCCTGAGTCGCCGGGGCATGTTACAGAAGCGCGGCCCTGCCCGCCTCCAGGCGGGCCACCGGGACCCGGAACGGTGAGCACGAGACGTAGTCGAGGCCGATCTCGTGGCAGAACCGGACCGAGGCGGGGTCGCCGCCGTGTTCGCCGCAGATGCCCAGCTTGAGGCCGGGCCGGGCCTTGCGGCCCTCCACCACGGCGACCTTCATGAGGCGGCCGACGCCGTCGCGGTCGAGCGACTCGAACGGCGAGACCCCGAAGATGCCCTTGTCGAGGTAGGTGCCGAAGAACGCCGACTCGACGTCGTCGCGGGAGAAGCCCCACGTCATCTGGGTCAGGTCGTTGGTGCCGAAGGAGAAGAACTCGGCCGCCTCGGCGATCTGCCCGGCGGTCAGGGCCGCGCGCGGCACCTCGATCATGGTGCCGATGAGGGCCTCCACCCCGACCTCGGCGAGGATCTGCCGGGCCTCCTCCCGCACGCTCTCCAGTTCCTGTACGGCCCCCACGAGCGGAATCATGATCTCGGGTCTGGCCCCCTCGGCGGCCTTGGCTGCTTCGGCGATGGCCCGCACCTGCATCGCGAACAGGCCGGGCACGACGAGCCCGAGGCGCACCCCGCGCAGGCCGAGCATCGGGTTCTGCTCGTGCAGGCGCTGCACGGCCTCCAGCAGGCGGCGGTCCTTCTTGGTGCCCTTGCCGGTGGCGACCTTGACCGACAGGTCGATGATGTCGGGCAGGAACTCGTGCAGCGGCGGGTCGATCAGCCTGATCGTCACCGGCAGGCCGTTCATGGCCGCGAACAGCCCGGCGAAGTCGGCCTTCTGGAGGGGCTCCAGCGCGTCGAGGGCGGCCTGCCGCTCCTCGGCGGTCTCGGCCAGGATCAGGTCCTCGATCAGCACCCGGCGGTCGCCGAGGAACATGTGCTCGGTGCGGCACAGGCCGATGCCGCTGGCGCCGAACCGGCGGGCCCGCGCGGCGTCGTCGGGGGTGTCGGCGTTGGCGCGGACGTCCAGGCGGCGGCGCCCGTCGGCGTGCCTCATGATCGTGTCGACGGCCCTCACCAGCTCGTCGCCGGACGGGTTCCCCTCGAAGTACTCCACGACCGGCGAGGCCACCACGGGCACCTCGCCGAGGTAGACGCAGCCGGTGCCGCCGTCGATCGAGATGACGTCGCCCTCCTCGACCACCACGTCGCCGACGGTGAAGCGGCCGGCCTTCGCGTCGACCTCGATCTCCTCGGCGCCGCAGACGCACGTCTTGCCCATGCCGCGGGCCACCACGGCCGCGTGGGAGGTCTTGCCGCCGCGCGAGGTCAGCACGCCGCGGGCGGCGATCATGCCCGCGAGGTCGTCGGGGGTGGTCTCGCGGCGCACCAGGATGACGTCCTGCCCCTGGGCGGCCAGCTCGGCCGCGCGGGCCGAGGAGAACACCGCCCTGCCGACGGCCGCGCCCGGGGAGGCGTTCATGCCCCGGGTCAGCACCGTGTTGCCGTGGTCGTCGGCGAAGCGCGGGAACATCAGCTGGGCCAGCTGGTCGCCGGTGACGCGCCGCACCGCCTCGTCGAGGTCGATGAGGCCCTCCTCGACGAGCTGGGTGGCGATGCAGAAGGCGGCCCCGGCGGTGCGCTTGCCCACCCGGGTCTGCAGCATCCAGAGCTTGCCGCGCTCGATGGTGAACTCGATGTCGCACAGGTCGCGGTAGTGGCCTTCGAGCTTGGCCATGATCTCCATGAGCTCGGCGTAGGAGTGCGGGTCGATCTCCTGGAGGTCCTGCAGCGGGACGGTGTTGCGGATGCCCGCCACGACGTCCTCGCCCTGGGCGTTCTGCAGGTAGTCGCCGTAGACGCCCTGGTGGCCGGTGGCGGGGTCGCGGGTGAAGGCGACGCCGGTGCCCGAGTCCATGCCGAGGTTGCCGAAGACCATCGCGACCACGTTGACGGCCGTGCCGAGGTCGGACGGGATGCGCTCCTGGCGGCGGTAGAGGATCGCGCGGGGGGCGTTCCAGGAGTCGAAGACGGCCTTGATGGCCAGCTCCATCTGCTCCTTGGGGTCTTCGGGGAAGTCGCGGCCCTTCTCCCGGCGCACGATCTCCTTGTAGGTGCCGACGAGCGACCGGAAGTCGGCGGCGGTCAGGTCGAGGTCGGTGCGGCCGTCCTTGAGCTCGTCGATGGCCTGCTCGAAGAGGTCGCCGTCGATGTCCATGACCGTCTTGCCGAACATCTGGATCAGCCGCCGGTAGGAGTCCCAGGCGAAGCGTTCGTCGCCGGCCTGGCGTACCAGACCCTGCACCGAACGGTCGTTCAGGCCGATGTTGAGGACGGTCTCCATCATGCCGGGCATCGAGAACTTGGCGCCGGAGCGGACCGACACGAGCAGCGGGTCGTCGGGGTCGCCGAGCTTCTTGCCCATCGCCGCCTCGAGCTTCTCGAGGTGGGTGCCGATCTCCTCGGCGGGGACCGAACCGTCGTCCATGTACGCCCGGCACGCCTCCGAGGTGATCGTGAAGCCGGGCGGGACCGGCAGCCCGAGGTTGGTCATTTCCGCGAGATTGGCGCCCTTGCCCCCGAGGAGGTCCTTCAGGTCTTTGTTTCCTTCGGTGAAGTCATAGACGAGCTTCGGCACGGCAGTCTCCTCCAGGGGCCCAATTAATCGCGGAACCACCCCGCGAGCGGGACTCTACCGATTAAGCAGAGCATGAAACCTCACGGCTGTCACACATAAGTGTTCCCGCAGGTAGGGAGGGTAGAACCGGTCTAATCCAATTCCCCCGAACGTAAAGAACGGCCGTTTTTTCACAAGACCATGATTGGTCTGAACCAATTCGTCTGCGCGCATTGTTCCGACCCCCGGCAATTGGTAGAGACCAATGCCCTGTTATCGTGGAAACACCCTCCGACAAGATCCCATTCCGGAGGGTGACGAATGAGCCGAGCGAAGTTGGTCGGGATCGCCCTGGTGGCGATGACCGGGGTCGGCGGAGGCGGGCCGGTCGAGCCGGCCGGCCTGAAGTGGGCGGCGTGCGCCGAGGCGCCACTGGCGCCCTTCCAGTGCGCGACGCTGACGGTGCCCCTCGACTACGCCGACCCGGGTAAGGGCACCCTCGACCTGGCCGTGGTCCGCAGCAAGGCGACCGGGCCGAGGATCGGGTCGCTGGTGTTCAACTTCGGCGGCCCCGGCGGTTCAGGGGTGACCACCCTGCTCGCCTCGGGCACCGCGTTCGGGTCCCTGAACCGGAGCTACGACCTGGTCAGCTTCGACCCGCGCGGGGTCGACCGCAGCAGCGGCATCCAGTGCCTGCCGCCCAAGGAGTTCGAGGAGTTCCTGGAGGCCGAGCCGTCGCTCGACGAGGCCACCGAGCGCGACCTGTCGGTGGAGTTCGTGCAGGGCTGCCAGAAGAACGCCGGGCGCATCCTGCCCTACGTCGGCACCGTGAACGCCGCCAAGGACATGGAGGCCCTCCGGCAGGCCCTCGGCGACCCGAAGCTCAACTACCTGGGCTTCTCCTACGGCACCCACCTGGGCGCCACCTACGCCACGCTCTATCCGCAGAAGACGGGCCGGATGGTGCTCGACGCGGCCCTCGACCCGACGGTCGGCCTGCTCGACCAGTCGCGGACGCAGGTGCTGGGCTTCCAGAAGGCGTACGAGAACTATCTGGCCGACTGCAAGAAGCAGCCGCAGGGATGCCCGTTCGGCGGGAACGCCGAGGTGGTGGGCCTGCTCGACCGGCTCGACACGACGCCGCTGGTGGTGAACGGCCGGAAGGTGACCGACGACACCGTCAGGGCGGCCATCGGCGAGGCGCTCTACAGCAAGCTGAGCTGGCCCCTGCTGACCGAGGCGCTGACCGCCGCGATCAAGGGCGACGGCACCGGCGTGCAGGCCCTGGCCGACCAGTACGCCGGCCGCCAGCCCGACGGCACCTACAACACCCTGCTGTCGTCGCTGAACGCGGTGCTCTGCGCCGACACCACCGAACGGCCGACCTTCGCGCAGGCGGAGGCGCTGGCCAAGGACCTGTCGAAGGTCTCGCCGATCTTCGGCCCGGACGCCGCCAGCGCCGGCATCTGCAGCGTGTGGCCGACGCCGGGCGAGGACAGCAACAAGCGGGTCAGCTCGCGGGGCACCCAGTATCCGGTGCTGGTCGTCGGGGCGATCAACGACCCGGCCACGCCCTACGTGTGGGCCCCGAAGCTCACCTCGGAACTCGGCAACGCGGTGCTGCTCACGTTCGAGGGCGAGGGCCACGGGGCCTACGGCCAGACGCTCTGCGTGACCGGGATCGTGGACGCCTATCTGCTCAACGGGACGGTGCCCGCGAAGGGCACCGTCTGTCCGGCGGCCTAGCCGTCTCTAGTCGTTGAGGTGCTGACGCAGGTAGGACTCGACCTGGTCGAGCGCGATGCGCTGCTGCGCCATCGTGTCGCGCTCGCGGATGGTCACCGCCTGGTCGTCGAGGGTGTCGAAGTCGACGGTGACGCAGAACGGGGTGCCGATCTCGTCCTGACGGCGGTAGCGGCGGCCGATCGCGGCGGCGTCGTCGAAGTCGACGTTCCAGCGGCGGCGCAGCTGGGCGGCCAGGTCTTTGGCCTTGGGGGTGAGGTCGGCGTTGCGCGACAGCGGGAGCACCGCGATCTTGACCGGCGCGAGCCGGTGGTCGAGGCGCATGACCGTGCGCTCCTCCATCACGCCCTTGGCGTTGGGGGCCTGGTCGACCGTGTAGGCGTCGAGCAGGAACGTCAGCGTGGCGCGGTCGACACCGGCCGCCGGCTCGATGACGTAGGGGATGTAGCGCTCCCCGCTGTCCTGCTCGAAGAACGACAGGTCGGTGCCGGAGGCCTTGCCGTGGCTCGTCAGGTCGAAGTCGGTGCGGTTGGCGATGCCCTCGAGCTCGCCCCACTCGGCGCCGGTGAAGTTGAAGCGGTATTCGATGTCGACGGTCCGCTTCGAGTAGTGGGACAGCTTCTCCTTGGGGTGCTCGTAGAGCCGCAGGTTGTCCTTGGAGATGCCGAGGTCGACGTACCACCGCAGGCGCTCGTCGATCCAGTACTGGTGCCACTCCTCGTCGGTGCCGGGCTTGACGAAGAACTCCATCTCCATCTGCTCGAACTCGCGGGTGCGGAAGATGAAGTTGCCCGGGGTGATCTCGTTGCGGAACGACTTGCCCTGCTGACCGATGCCGAACGGGATCTTCTTGCGGGCCGACTGCTGCACGTTCAGGTAGTTGATGAAGATGCCCTGCGCGGTCTCGGGACGCAGGTAGGCCAGGCCCGACTCGTCTTCGACCGGGCCGAGGTAGGTCTTCAGCAGGCCGCTGAACTGCTTGGGCTGGGTGAAGGCGCCCTTGTTGCCGCAGTTGGGGCAGGTGATGTCGGCCAGGCTCGTGGGCGGGTTGCCGTGCTTCTCCGCGTAGGCCTCTTCGAGGTGGTCGGCGCGGTAGCGCTTGTGGCAGGCCTGGCACTCGGTCAGCGGGTCGGTGAAGGTCTCGACGTGACCGCTGGCCTGCCACACCTCGCGGGCCAGGATGACGCACGAGTCGAGGCCGACGACGTCGTCGCGGCCCTGCACCATGGCCTTCCACCACTCGCGCTTGACGTTGTTCTTGAGCTCGACACCCAGCGGTCCGTAGTCCCAGGACGCCCGCAGACCGCCGTAGATCTCGCTCGACGGGTAGACGAGCCCGCGGCGTTTGGCGAGACTGACGATGGTGTCCATGACGTCGGCGCGACGTGCCATGAGTAGTGCTCCATCCGGCTGGGTGTCGGCGATGGGAAAACGGGAATGGCGCAAGCTTAGTGGCCTCAGCCCTTGGGGTAGACCTGCTCGAACGCCCCGGGCTCGTTGATCATCAAGGTCATCAGCGGATACATCGTCATGCGGGCCGCCGACAGGGCGCGGCGGTAGAACCCGGCGCCCTCCCACTCGCTGACCAGCGCCCACAGGTTGGGCTCGTCGACCGAGCGGCCGACCTGGCCGCGCAGGAAGCCGCTCTGCGCCGAGAAGAGGTCGATCACCTCGCGGGCGTGCAGTTCGAACTCCTCGGCCCTGGCTTCGGGCACCGAATAGCGGATCACGGCCAGCATGAGCCCAGCATGCCATCAGCGGGGGGTCTTCCACCTGCGAGTAACCTCGACGGGTGGCCAACCGTCGACCCCGCCATCCTCTCGCCCAGCCCCAGAAGGCCAAGAAGGCCCCTCGGCCGCTGCCTCCCGGCGAGCAGTTCTTCACGCCCGGCGCGACCGGGCTGCGCAAGACCGTCGAGACCCGCAGCGCGCCGCTGCTCGTCTACCTCTACCAGATGCCGAAGTGGCTGCTGCCGGTCGTGCTGGTGGCCTTCTTCATCGGCGGGTTCGCCCTCCCCGACTGGCGCGGCGGGCTGTGCATGCTGCCGGTGATCGCCTTCACGGGCTGGCTCGCCTACCTGTCGTGGCCCTCGCTGCGCGTCGGCGCGCGGGTGCTGCGGCTGGCGCTCCTCGCGTTCCTGCTGGCAGTGGCGGTGACCCGCTTCGGTGGCCTCTGAACCGTTTTGACAATCATTTTCATTTCCTGGCACACTCTGTTGGGTGATGCCCGGAAATGTTGTGCGTTTCATCGCCGGATCCGCCCTTGTCCTTACCGCCGCCTGTGGAGGCACCACGGCGGCCGAATCGGGCAAACCGGTGGTGGACGCGGCGTTCTTCCCTCTTCAGTGGCTGGTCGAGAAGGTCGGCGGCCCCGACGTGACCGTCGAGGGCCTGACCAAGCCCGGGGTCGAACCCCACGACCTCGAACTCACCCCGCAGCAGGTGGCCGGAGTGGGCAAAGCCTCTCTGGTCGTGTACGTCAAGGGCGTGCAGCCCGCCGTCGACGAGGCGGTGGCCCAGCACGCGGCCGACCGCGGGTTCGACGCGGCGAGCGCGGTCCCGAAGATCGACGCGCCCCACGACGAGCACGCCGAGGAGGAGGAGCACGGCCACGAGGAGCTCTTCTACGACCCGCACATCTGGCTCGACCCCTCGCGGATGGCCACCCTCGCGACCGCGCTGGGAGGACGGCTCGCCGAGATCGATCCGGCGCATGAGGCGGCGTACAAGGAACGGGCCAAGAAGACCGCCGCCGAACTGGGCGACCTCGACTTCAAGATGGCCACCGGCCTGATGCGCTGCGCGAACCGGACGATCGTCACCGCCCACACCGCGTTCGGATACCTGGCGAACCGCTACAAGCTCGAACAGGTCGGCATCGGCGGCATCGACCCCGACGCTGAGCCGTCTCCTGCCCGTTTGGCCGAGGCTGCCCGGATCGCGAAGGAGAAGAAGGTGACTACCATTTTCACCGAGGAGCTCGTCAGCCCGAAGGTCGCCGAGGTCCTCGCGAGCGAGGTCGGGGCCAAGACGGCGGTTCTCAATCCGCTGGAGAGCCCTCCCCAGGGCGGTGACTACATCTCCGGCATGACCGCCAACCTCACCGAGCTCCGCACCGCACTCGGCTGCCAGTGACCGGAAGGCGACCCATGAGCACGGCTTTCGACATGACCGCCGGTCAGGTGACGATCGACGGCAGGAAGATCCTGCGCGGCGTCGACCTGACCGTCGACGACGGCGAGGTCGTGGCCGTGCTCGGCGCCAACGGCTCCGGTAAGTCGACGCTGGTCCGCGCCCTGCTCGGGGTCCAGCCGCTCTCCGGCGGCACCACGCTCCTCTACGGCCGCCCGCCCGCCCGCTTCCGGGAGTGGTGGCGGATCGGCTACGTGCCCCAGCGGCTGTCGGTCGGCGGCGGGGTGCCGGCGACGGTCCGCGAGGTGGTCGCCTCGGGACGCATCGCCCGCCAGCGGCGCGGCCGCTTCACCAGCTCGGCCGACCGCCAGGCGGTCGCGGCGGCCCTGAACGAGGTCGGCCTCTCTGACCGCGCGGGCGACCCCGTGTCGTCGCTGTCGGGCGGCCAGCAGCAGCGGGTGCTGATCGCCCGGGCGCTGGCCGGCGAGCCCGACGCGTTCGTCCTCGACGAACCGACGGCCGGCGTCGACGCGGGCAGCCAGCAGATGCTCGCCCAGACCCTGTCCGACCTGGTCGGACGCGGCAAGACGGTGGTCCTGGTGGCCCACGAGCTGGGCCCGCTCGAACCGCTGGTCAGCAGGGCTGTGGTGCTCAACCAGGGCTGCAAGGTCCACGACGGCGCCCCGCCGACGGCCGTCGGCGCCCACGCGCTCCCGGGTCACGACCACGTCCACCCCCACGAGCCCGAGCCCGCCGAGAGCAGCCTCCCGAGCTGGGTGCTGGCGCAGGAGAAGGCATGACCATCCTCGACCTCGACTTCATGCGGTACGCCCTGGTGGCCGCCGTCATGGTCGGCCTCACCGCGCCCGCCGTCGGCACGTTCATCGTGCAGCGGCGGCTGGCCCTGCTCGGCGACGGCATCGGCCACGTGGCGCTGACGGGGGTGGCGCTCGGCTTCCTCACCGGCACCGCCCCGGTCGCGACCGCCGTCGTGGTGGCCGCGCTGGGCGCGGTGGCGATCGAGATGGTCCGGGCCCGCGGCAAGACCAGCGGCGACGTCGCGCTGGCCCTGCTGTTCTACGGCGGCCTGGCCGGCGGCGTGATGATCATCTACCTGACGCCCGGCGAGAGCACCGCGTCCCTGAACTCCTACCTGTTCGGCGCGATCACCAGCGTCGACTCGACCGACCTGTGGGTCATCGCGGGCCTCGCGGTGACCGTTCTGGCGTTGCTGGCGGTCTTCGGCCGCGAGCTCTTCGTGCTCTGCCAGGACGAGGAGGTGGCCAGGGCCAGCGGCCTGCCGGTGAGGTTCCTCGGCCTGCTCATCGCCGTGATCGCGTCGGTGACGGTGGTCGTCGCCATGCGGGCCGTCGGCCTCCTGCTCGTCAGCGCGCTTATGGTTGTGCCGGTGGCCACCTCACAGCAGCTCACCCGGAGCTTCCGGACCACCATGGCGCTGTCGATGGTCTTCGGTGTGCTCGCCACCGTGGGCGGTCTGACGTCGTCGTTCTACCTCGACGTCCCTTCGGGGGCGACGATCGTGCTGCTCGCCCTCGCCGGGTTCGCGGTCGCGCTCGGGATCGGTAGATTCGTGAGGCGGAGCCGTACAGGGGAGTCGACAGCATGAGCAGAAGCCGCGACGCGGTGCACGAGATCCTTCGGCAGAGCGCCGCGTTCCGCAGCGCGCAGGACATCTTCACCGAGATGCGCGCCGACGGCTCGAAGATCGGGCTCACCACCATCTACCGCGCCCTCCAGGCCCTCAACGACGACGGCCGGGTCGACGTGCTCCGCACCGACGACGGCGAGGCCGTCTACCGCGCCTGCGCCACCTCCGCCCACCACCATCACCTGGTCTGCCGCACCTGCGGCCTGACGGTCGAGGTCGACGGCCCCGACGTCGAGGTGTGGGCCGACCGGGTCGGCGCCGAGCACGGCTTCACCGCCATCACCCACACCGTCGAGGTGTTCGGCACCTGCGGGGCGTGCGCGAAGGGTTAGAGTTCCTGGACACGCGACACAGGAGCTGCGATGCCGTTCAGTCACGACATGGTGCACTCTCTGGCCACTGTGGTCGATCTGGTCAACTCCCCACCCGGTGACCTCGAGGAACTCGGGGCGCTGGTGCTCCGGCGCCAGGTGAGCGGCGTCGAGTTCGTCAACGCCACCGACCTGGCCGAGGTCCAGACCCTCTCGGCCGCCTTCCACGAGGTCTTCACCTCCCCCGACGAAGACGTGGCGGTCACCCGCCTGAACACCCTCCTCGGCCGCACCCGCATCACTCCGAGCCTGACCAGGCACGACGGCTTCGCCCTGCACGTCCACTACTTCGCGCCGGGCGCGTCCCTGGCCGAACACCTGGCGGCCGACTGCGGCGTGGCCCTGGCCCACGTGCTGGTCGAGGGCGAGTGGGAACGCCTGCGCACCTGCTCGGCCCCCGACTGCGCCAACGTGTTCGTCGACGAGTCACGCAACCGGTCGCGGGTCTACTGCGACTCACGCACCTGCGGCAACCGCATGCACGTGGCCGCCTACCGGGCCCGCAGGCGGGCCTAGACGGGGTTCGGGACCGCCCCGCCGTAGCGGCGGTCACGGCTGGCGTAGATCTCGCACGCCTGCCACAGGTCCCGCCGGTCGAAGTCGGGCCACAGGCGGTTGAGGAAGACCATCTCCGCGTACGCCGACTGCCAGAGCAGGAAGTTGCTGGTCCGCTGCTCGCCCGACGACCGGATGAACAGGTCGACGTCGGGGATCTCCGGCTGGTGGAGATAGCGGGCGAAGGTCTTCTCGTTGACCTTCCCAGGCTTGATCTTGCCGGCCTCGATGTCGGCCGCCAGCTTGAGCGCGGCGTCGACGATCTCGGCCCGCCCGCCGTAGTTGACGCAGAACTGCAGCGTCAGCGTGGAGTTTCCCCGCGTCATGACCTCGGCGTCGGACAACTCCTGGATGACCGACTTCCACAACCGCCCCGGCCGCCCCGACCACCGCACCCGGACGCCCATGGCGTTGAGCTCGTCACGGCGACGGCGGATGACGTCACGGTTGAACCCCATCAGGAACCGGACCTCGTCGGGCGACCGCTTCCAGTTCTCCGTCGAGAAGGCGTAGGCCGAAAGGTAGGGGATGCCCATCTCGATGGCGCCCTCGATGACGTCGAACAGCGACGCCTCCCCCATCTCGTGCCCCTTGGTGCGCGGCAGGCCGCGCTGCTTGGCCCAGCGGCCGTTGCCGTCCATGACGATCGCGACGTGACGGGGGACCAGGTCCGCGGGCAGGGCGGGCGGAGTGGCCCCGGAAGGGTGGGGCGTCGGGGGTCGAACCATGGTCCCTGAGCGTATTCGGTCCCGGACGGTCCTCGTTCCGCCTCAGTTGCGGTTGAACAGTCGCATCAGGCCCGCGATCACGGCGGTGCCCAGGCCCCAGCCGAACTGCCAGTAGGGCTCCTGTTTCAGGTCGGCGACCGGGAGGAGCAGATCGAGGGTGTAGACGACCGGCTCGAAGTGGCGTGGCGTCTTCGGGTCGACGGCGATGGGCGGCCACACGGAGAAGATCGTGGCGCCGGTCGCCAGCAGCGCGGCCAGCCAGATCCCCGCCAGCCAACTGCGATAGCCGAACCCGGGCGTCAGGGTCCTGCGGCGGCGTCGGTGGCGTTCGAGCGCGACCCGGCGGGCGGCGGCCTCGTCGCCCCGGGCGCGGTACATGGCGCTGAGCTGTTCGAAGGGCTGCGGCGAGAAGCCGCCCGCGTCTCGATCAAGCCATTTCAGCCGATCGCGGAGGCCGATCTTGCCGTCGTCCTTGATCGCACCGTAGGTACAGCCCTCCAGTCGCACGTCGCGGGGCCACGCGTCGCGGTCGTCCTGGATGACGCCGAACGTCGCGCCTTCGAGATTCATCGAGTCGGGCGGTACCGCGAATCTGACCCTCACCGTTCTCACGTCGGCAAACGACAAGTCGACGGACGTGCCTTCGGCGAAAACCGTCTTGTCAAGGTCGATGTCGCCGCCGACTCGCGAACCCTTCGCGTTGAAGCCGCCGTTCAGGTCGGCACCATGGAAATGCACGTTGCGCCCGATCGCGGCGCGGGTGATATTGATGCTCTCATCGGTCGTTCCGGCGATCCGGCCGCGCTGGGCCCCGATTCCTCCGCCGATCTCCGCGTGACGCAGATAGATCCGCCCGGTCGAGCGGAATCCCCGGTCGATGAATACGCTCTCTCCCACTTTCGCTCGTTCCGCCTGAATCGCCGACACCTTCTCCGGCCGGAAATCCGATCCCCGCGCGGTGAACAATCCGCCGACGTGCGCACTGATCATGCGGAGCTGGCCGCAGACCAACGAGTCCCGGACGAACAATCCGCCGTCGATTCTGGCCCGGCTGAGGTAGACCGCCGTCTTCTCGCCGGGGTGCAGATGAACCTTCGACAATCGCAGGTCACCGCCGATCCGGGCGCCCTGCAAATCGATCGCGCCCATTACCGCCGAGCCGTCGGTGATCTCGAAGTCTCCCTGTGTGCGCAGGTCAGAGCCGTACAGGACAGCGATTCTGCAGTCGTGAAGGCGAATGGTGACGGCGGTGGCGTCGGCCAGGTTCACGCCGGATTCGAAGTCGCACCCGGTCATTGCGACGGGCGCGGCGATGGCGCCGGCTTCGAGCACGAGTTCTTCGGTGATCCGGGCGCCGGTGACGCGTAATGCGGGACGCGCTCCCCGCGGAAGGTCACACGCGCCGAAAAGCACCGCGGCGATGACGTCGGCGCGCACCCGACGGTCGGGAAGCCGCGTGAGATCGACGGGCGCTCCCACGGGAAATGCGGCGACGATCCTCTGTTCGGCGATGTTCAGATCGGCGGGGAGTAGCTCCACCGCCCGCAATCTAACGGAATTCAGACGGCGCGACGCCGCGTTCAACGTGCTTCAGTGAACGGATTCCGTGTTCCAGGTGCCACTGCAGATAAGCCGCCACCAGCCCGCTGCACTCCACCCGGTTCCGCGCCTCCGACGCGTCCGCCGCCTCCCAGTCCCCCCGCAGCAGCGCGATCATCAACGCGATCGTCTCCGCCGCCGGGACCGCCGCCCCCGAAGGCCGGCAGTTCCCGCACACCACTCCTCCCGCCACGATCGCGAACGCCCGGACCGCCTCCGCGCCGCACCGGGCGCACTCGGAGAGGGCAGGGGCGTACCCGGCCACCGCCAGGGAGCGCAGGAAGAAGGCGTCCAGGACCAGCCGGGGCTCGTGGGAGCCGTCGACCAGGGTCCGCAGGCCGCCGACCAGCAGGAGGAACTGGCGGAGCGCGGGTTCCTTCTCCCCCAGGGTCAACCGGTCGGCGGTTTCCAGCATGGCCGTGCCGGCCGTGTAGCGGGGGTAGTCGGAGACCAGCGGTTCGCCGTAGGGGCGGATGGTCTCGCACTGGGTGACCATGTCGAGGGAGCGGCCCGTGTGGAACTGGACGTCGACGTGGGTGAAGGGTTCCAGGCGGGCGCCGAAGCGGGACTTGGTCTTGCGGACGCCCTTGGCGACCGCTCTGACCTTGCCGGTGCGGCGGGTCAGGATCGTGATGATGCGGTCGGCCTCGCCCAGTTTGTGGGTGCGCAGGACGACGCCCTCGTCACGGTAGAGACTCACGGCGTCAGCCTACTCGGGGTCACGTTTGGTGAAATTTAGGTAAGTAACCTCGTGGCGCCGTCTATACGTCCGGTAAACCTGTGGTGCGACGGGTTAACCGAAAGGTCACTAAGCTTTGGCCTCTGCGTGGGTTTCCTCCGCCCGCCGCATGAACCAGAGAAAGGGTGCCATGACCCGCGTGGTGCTGCTGGGCTCCGAAAACGGAGCGCCCCCGCTGCCGCTCACCGGCCTGCCGGGCTCCCCCATGGCCTTCCAGCGGCTGATCGACCAGGCCGTGCCTTACGACCCCGAGCCGGTCGTGATCATTCGGCCAGGTCAAGCCGCATATTACCCAGGCGCCCGGACGGTGGAGAGCGCCGACCGGGCCGGGGACCTCCGGGTGATCGCCGAGGTGGCCGCGGGGCTGGAAGAGGACCTGCTGGTCCTCCCGGCCGATTCGCTGATCCACGACGAGCTGATCTACCAGCTCGTGAAGTCCAAGCGGGGCGCCGTCGCGCTGGTCGTCCGTGAAGAGCGCGACCCCGACGCCCCCGAGCCGCCGCCCATCGAGGAGGCGGTGCCCGAGATCGGGATGAACATCCTGGAAGGGCGTCCCCAGCGGGCCCGCATCAGCAAGACCCGGGTGATCTCGCAGGGCAGCGCCTACCACCAGGTGACCCGGCCCAACGCGGCGCTCCTCGGGCCGCTGCACCTCAAGGCGAGCCAGGTGGCCAACCTGGCCGAGGCGGCCCGCGACCTGGCCGAGTTCGCCTCGCTCACCGGGCCCGAAGACGGCGTGACCGAGCTGCTGGTGCTGGGGCTGGTCCGGCGCGGGGTGTCGGTCGGCATCCGGGGCCGCCGTGACCTGTTCTACCGGCAGGTGAACGCCGGGAACGCGCACGAGTCGGTCCAGGAGTTCCTGACCTTCGACGAAGACCGGGCCCGGCTCGACAACGCCGTGAAGGGCGCCGACGGGTTCTTCACGACCTACTTCGTCAGCACCTACTCGCGGTTCATCGCGCGGTGGGCGGCGCGGCGGGGGCTGACCCCCAACCAGGTCACGCTGATCTCGATCGCGCTGGGGCTGCTGGCCGCGGGCGCGTTCGCGACCGGCGGGCGGCCCGGTTATGTCGCCGGCGGCGTGCTGATCTACTTCGCGTTCGTGTTCGACTGCGTCGACGGGCAGGTCGCCCGGTACGCCCGCAAGTTCGGGGTCCTCGGGGCCTGGCTCGACGCGACGTTCGACCGGTTCAAGGAGTACGCCGTCTTCGTCGGCCTGGCCGTCGGGGCCACGGTCTCCGGGCAGTTCGGCGACGGCGAGGAGATCTGGACGCTGGCCCTGATCGCGCTGGCGCTCCAGTCGGTCAAGCACCTGCTCGACTTCTCCTTCGGCGCGGCCAACCGCCGCAAGCCGCCGAACCCGCTGCCGACGCTCGACCTGGCCGTGGCCGACGACCGGCCGCTGCGCGACGCCCTCGAGGTGCGCAAGGCCACCAGCGGCGGCACGGTCAAGAACCTGCTGCGCTTGTGGACGAAGGCCGGGAAGTTCCGGACCGTCCACTGGGCCCGCAAGATGATCGTCTTCCCCATCGGCGAGCGGTTCGCCGCCATCGCCATCGTCACCGCGTTCTTCGACCCCCGAGTCACGTTCCTGGTGCTGATCACCTGGGGCGGCATCGCGGCCACGTACACCCTGACCGGACGTCTTCTGAGGTCGATGGCATGATCACGCACCCCCAGCCCGAGCCCGAGGTCGTCGACCCCCACCTGGAGCGGCAGCGGGTGCAGACCGCGCGCCTGGTGGCCTACCGCGACGACGGTCCGCTGGTCACGCTGCTGAAGCCCCGGCTGGGCCGAGGCCTGCCGCCGGTGCCGATGGCGCTGGCGGCGCTGCTGGCGATCGTCGCGCTGGCAGTGACCGGGTCGCTGACCGAGGGCCCGATCCTGCTCGCGCCCGCCGTGGTGCTCACCCTGCTGGTGCTGCCGACCGCCTCGCACAACCATCTGGGGCGGTTCGACTGGCTGACGCCGCCGCTGCTCCGGGCGGCCGAGTTCCTGACGATCATCCTGATCGGCCTGGCCGCCGACACCCCCAAGTGGCTGCTGTTCGTGCTGCTCTACATCGTCGGCTACCACACCTACGACACCGTCTACCGGACCCGGCAGAGCATCTGGCCCCCGGCGTGGATCTTCCAGGCGGGTCTCGGCTGGGAGGTGCGGCTGCTCCTGCTCGGCGCGGGCGCGGCCACCGGCACGCTGACCTGGGTGGCGGGCGCGCTCACCCTCTACCTGGTGGTGCTGTTCTCGGTCGAGAGCGTCAACAGCTGGGTGCGGCTCGACAAGCAGTCGGCGCTGGCGGTGGCCAACGCCGAGCAGGACCTCGAGGCGAGCCCCGAGGACGCGGTCGAGGCCGCCACCGGCGACGCCGAGCCCAACTAGCCGCGCACCAGCGCCCTGCGCCTGGCGTAGAAGCGCTTCCCCGCCAGGTTCCACGCGATCTTGGCGGGGACGGGCAGGTTGCCCATGAAGTGGGCGCGTTCCTCGGGGGTGGCGTCCTCCAGGATCGCGCCCAGCACGATCAGCTGCTGCTTCAGCGAGCCGCCCGACGCCTCCTTGACGCCGCGCTCCCCCATCTCGTTCCACTCGGCGACCGTGATGTGCTCGGTGACCAGCGGCAGGATGTGCGTCTCCTCCTCCCGCAGGTGCTCGTCGAGGGCCTGGTGGTGGTCGGTGAGCAGGTCGGCGAGGCGGTCGCGCAGCACCGGGTCGGCGGTGCGCTCGAACTCGGGCAGCAGGTCGCCGATGCGGTGGATGGTGTCGGCGATGTACTCGTGCTGGTGCTCCATCCGGTTGACCAGGTCGGCCTCCAGGGTGACCCGGGCCAGCAGTTTCGGCCAGAGGAGGTCGTCCTCGCCGGTGTGGTGGGTGTGCAGGCCGTCGGCGTAGCCCCGGTAGTGCTCCGCCATGAGGGCGGCGCGGGCGACGTCGCCGGCCCTGACCCGGCGGAACAGCTCGGGCATCATCTTCGACTCGCGCCGGAAGACCCGGTGGATCATGACCATCTCTTGGACGTAAGGGCGTTCGTTCGTCATGCGCTCCAGGGTGGGACGGGGTACTTGGAGATGATTGGTCACCCTCTTGAAGCCCCGCGTACCAGCGCCACGCGCCGCGCGTAGCGGCGCCGGCCCACCAGGAGCCAGGCCAGCCGGGCGACCAGGGGCAGGCTGCCGAGCAGGTGGGCGCGTTCGGCCGGGGTGGCCTCCTCCAGCATCGCGCCGAGGAACAGCAGCAGCTTGTCGTCGGGGGTCGCGGTGGCGAACCGGGCCCCGGCGGCGGCGTACTCGGCGACCGTGAGGTGCTCCTCGATCAGGGTCAGGACGTGCTTCTCCTCGTCGTCGAGGTGTTCGAGCAGGGCGGCCCGGTGGTCGGCGAACAGGCCGGCCAGGTGGTCGCGCAGGCCGGGGTCGGCGGTG
Organism: Herbidospora galbida; assembly: GCF_005233835.1. Taxonomy (GTDB): domain Bacteria; phylum Actinomycetota; class Actinomycetes; order Streptosporangiales; family Streptosporangiaceae; genus Herbidospora; species Herbidospora galbida. The sequence goes on from NZ_SZQA01000008.1 coordinate 46,302, forward strand.
CGCTCCCATTCGGGCAGCGCCGCGGCGATGCGGTCGAGGCCGGCCTGGACGCGCTCGTGCTGGTGCTCCATGCGGATCACCATGTCGGCCTCCAGGTCGACCCTGGCCAGCAGTTTGGGCCAGATGAGGTCGTCCTCGCCGGTGTGGTGGTGGTGCAGGCCCATGGCGTAGTCGCGGTGGTGGGCGGCCAGGATCCCGGCGCGGACGACGTCGCCGGCGGCGACGGTGGGCACGAGTTCCGCGAGCACCCGGGACTCGCGGCGGAACACCCGGTGGACCACGAGCATGTCGTGGGTGTCGGGCCGATCGGCAGACATGATCCTCTTCAGCCTTTCTTCGCGGCGGATTCATGGCGCGAGCCACGGCCGGCCTTCGGCCGCCCGCATCTCGCTTTGTCGAGGTCAGGCATCGAATGTCCGCCATGCGGCTTGAAGGTCTCTTGGGATGTTCTGGGGGTATAACCTGGCCGCGTGACCGTTCGTGTACGGGTGCTTGGTCCCCTCCAAGCGGACGTCGACGGGCGTTCTGTGGCCCTCGGCGGCCCGAGGCAGCGCGCCGTGCTCGCCCTGCTGGTCGCCTCGCGCGGAGACGTCGTCTCCGTCGACCGCATGATCGAGGACCTGTGGCGCGGGGAACCCCCGGCCAAGGCGATCGCGTCACTCCAGTCCTACGTGGCCAACCTGCGCCGCCTCCTCGAACCCGGCCGGCCGCCGCGCGCCCCCGCCTCGGTGCTGGTGAGCGCCGCCCCCGGGTACGCCGTCCGCCTCGACGCCGACGCCGTCGACGCCTGGCGGTTCGAACGCTCCGCCGCCGAGGCCCGCGACCTGAGCGCCCGTGACCCCGCCGCCGCGCGCACGCTGCTGAGCGACGCCCTGGGCATCTGGCAGGGCGCGGCGTTCGCCGAGTTCGCCGACGAGGAATGGGCCGTCGCCGAAGCCGCCCGGCTGACCGAGGTCCGCCTGGTCGCCCAGGAACTGCTGGTCGAGACCACCCTGCGGTCGGCGCCGCCGGCCGACGCCGTACCGGCGGCCGAGATGCTGACGCGCCGCGAACCGCTGCGTGAGGAGGGCTGGCGGCTGCTGGCGCTGGCCCTGTGGGGCAGCGGACGCCAGGCCGACGCCCTCGCGGCGCTGCGCCGGGCCCGCACCACCCTCGTCGACGAACTGGGGCTCGACCCCGGCCCGGCGCTGACCGACCTCGAAGAGGCGGTGCTGGCGCAGCGGCTCGACCTGCTCCACGCCGCCACCCGCGCGCCCGGACCGGCCGGGACCGCGCCGGTCACGATCTCCGCGCCCCGCGCGGCCGAGAACTGGACCGATCCCACGGGCCCGCTGTTCGTCGGCCGCGACCTCGAACTGGCCGAGATCGCGGGCGTCGCCGCCCGCGCCGCCGCGGGCGACGCGGGCGTGGTGCTGATCAGCGGCGAGCCGGGCGCCGGGAAGTCGACCCTGATGGCCCGCATCGCCGACGACCTCGACCCGGCGACCTGGCTGGTCGCGACCGGGCGCTGCCCCGAGACCGAGGGCGCGCCGCCCGCCTGGGCGTGGATCGAGGCGCTGTCGCCGCTGACCCGGATCGCCCCGCTGAACGAGCACGCCGACGCGCTGGCCCCGCTGCTCGGCGACGCGCGCCCGCCCTCCGACGAGGGCGCCGCCGGCCGGTTCCGCATGCACCGCGCCGCCTGCGCCTGGCTGCGCGCGCTGACCGGCGCCTCGGGGCGGGCCCTGGCGATCGTGCTCGACGACCTGCACCGGGCCGACGCCGAGACCCTCGGCCTGCTGGTCGCCGTGGCCGAGGAGCTGACCGCCGCCCGGGTGCTGCTGGTGGCCGCCTACCGGCCCTCCGACGTGACCGACGCCCAGGAAGACGCGCTGGCCGCGCTGGCCGGGCGCTCCCCCACCCGGCTCCACCTCGACGGGCTGTCGGAGGGCGACGTCGAGCGGCTGGTGACCTCGGTCTGCGGACGCGGGGTCGAGGCCGGGACGGTCGCCTGGATCGCCGAGCGCACCGGCGGCAACCCCTTCTACGTACGCGAGAGCGCCCGCCTGCTGGCCTCGGAGGGCAGCCTGGCGGGGGTGGCCAGGAGCGTTCCCGAAGGGGTCCGCGACGTCCTGCGCCGGCGGCTGGCCCGGCTGCCCGCGCCCGCCGTCACCGTGCTCCGGCTCGCCGCCGCCGTCGGCCGGGAGGCCGAGGTCGAGGTGCTGGTCGGCGCCGCCGACGCCGACGAGGACGGCGTGCTCGACGCCCTGGAGGCGGGCGTGCTGACCGGCCTGCTCACCGAGCCGTCGCCGGGCCGGGTGCGGTTCACCCACGCGCTGGTCCGCGACACCCTCTACCACGATCTCTCGCAGGTGCGCCTGACCCGCATGCACGCCCGCGTCGCCGACGCGCTGGCCGCCCTGCACCCCGACGACCACACCGCGCTGGCCCACCACTACGCCCGCGCGGGCACCTCGGCGACCGCCGGGCGCGCCGTCGCCCATTCGGTCAAGGCCGCCGAGCTGGCCACCCGGCGCTACGCCTACGACACCGCCACCGAGCTCTACGAACAGGCCCTCGATGCCTTCGAGCGCCTGCCCGCCCAGGCGATGGCCGACCGCGACGCCGCCAAGGTCGAGCTGCTGGCCGCGCTGGTCCGCGCCCAGGTGCAGGACGGCGCGGTGGCGCACGCCCGGACGACCCGGCAGAAGGCGGTGGAGATCGCCCAGGCGGCCGGCCGCGACGACCTGCTGATCGCCGCGTTCTCCTGCTGGACCGAGGCCACCCCGTGGCTCATCCGCCCCTACTCCTACGTCGACGAACGCACCGTCGGCCTGATCACCCGCCTGCTGAAGCGGGGCGACCTCGACCCGGTCGTGCGGTGCCGCCTGCTGGAGATGATCGTCTCCGAGCTCGAGAACGAGGGCGACCCGCGCAGCGCCGCGGCCGCCGCCGAACTGGAGGAGCTGGCCGCCGCGCTCGACGACCCGGCGATGACGGCGCTGGCCCTCACGGTCCGGATCAAGGAGACCCCGTTCGAGCTGAACCCGCGCCAGGTCCTCGACCTGTCCGTACGGCTGGCCGACCTGGCCCTCCGCCACGACCATCTGCTGCCCTACCGCTGGTACGGCATGTTCGTGGCCACCCGGGCGTGCTGGATGCTGGGTGATCTGCCCGGCATGCACCGGCACCTGAAGGCGGCCCACGACCTCGCGACGGCGTACCAGATGGTCGAGGCGCGGGAGGTGACCAACGTCGCCTACGCGACGCTCCGCCACGTGGCCGGCGACCTCGACGGCGCGCAGGCCGCCTACGCCGCCTCCTTCGGCCTGCTGCAGCGCAAGGGCTCGCTCAACGCCGAGGGCGCCCACGCGCTGGCGCTCTTCTCGATCAGGCTCACCCAGGACCGGCACGGCGAGTACGCCGACGTCGCCTGGGCCCTGCACGAGGAGCACGGCGCGATCGTCAACGACCTGCTGGCGCTGGCGCTGAGCCGGGAGGGCCGGCTGAAGGAGGCCGCCGAGATCCGGTCCCAGCTGGCCCCGATCCGCCAGGACTTCTACTACTCGCTCTACCTGGGCCTGCGCGCCCTGGCGGTGGCTCAGGTGGGGTCGCCGGAGGAGGCCCGGCAGATCCGCGAGCAGCTGCTGCCGCTGCGCGACGGCATGCCGGGCGCGGCCTCGCTGTCGGTCTCGCTGCGACCGGTCGCCCACCTGCTGGGCGACCTCGCGGTCCGCCTGGGCGACCTCGACGAGGCGGCGGAGCACTACCGGCACGCCGCCGAGGTGGCCCGCCATCGGGGCGCGCCCATTTGGGCCGCCGACGCGGAGAAGGCGCTGGCCGGGCTCTCGGCCCGCTGACCGGCTCCAAGCCCGGTCCAAGAGGCGACCAAGCGCCCGGGACGACCGTGGGGGTGTATCCGACCACGAGAGGACACCCCCGATGTCACGCTTGCTCGGCCGCCTTGGTGGCGCGGCCGCCGCACATCCGTGGCGCACGCTCGCCGTCTGGCTGGTCGCGCTCGTCGCGGCGACCGGCCTGTCGACGGCCGCGGGCGGCACCACCCACGACGACTACGACGTGCCCGGCATTCCCTCGCAGGAGGGCACGGCCTTCCTGGAGGAGCACTTCCCCGCGATGGCCGGGGCCGGGTCCCGGGTCGTCGTCCACGGCGACGGCCGGGTGCCGTCCGACCTGCTGGCCACGCTGACCGACCGGCTCACGGCCATGCCCGACGTCTCCCGCGTCGCCCCGCCGCGCCTGTCGGCCGACGGCGACACGGCGCTGATCGAGGTCCGCTACTCGGTGCCGGTCACCGACTTCACCGGCTCCGAGGCCGTGGACGCCTTCACCGAGGCCGCCGCCCCAGCCGGGCAGGCCGGCTTCACGGTCGCGTTCGGCGGCGAGGTGCCGGAGAACGTCTCCGCGCCGAGCGGCACCGCCGAGGTGGTCGGGATCGTCGCCGCCCTGCTCATCCTGATCGCCGGGCTCGGCTCGCTGGTCGCGGCCGGGCTGCCGATCCTCGTCGCGCTGATGGGCCTGGGCGTCGGCACCGCGCTGGTCACGCTGCTGGCCGCGCTGACCGAGATCTCCACCATCGCCCCGACGATCGCCACGATGGTCGGCCTCGGGGTCGGCATCGACTACGCCCTGTTCCTGGTCAGCCGGCACGTCGAGGCGCTGCGGGCGGGCCTGTCGCCCCGGGAGGCGGCGGCCCACGCGACCGCGACCGCCGGGTCGTCGGTGCTGATGGCGGGCCTGACCGTGCTGGTCTCGCTGTTCGGGCTGAACCTGTCCACGCTGCCGGTCTACGCGTCGTTCGCGTACGCCACCTTCGCCACCGTCGGGGCGGTCATGATCGCCTCGATCACGCTGGTCCCGGCGATGCTGGGCCTGGCGGGCCGCCGGGTGCTGCCCCGCCGGGAGCGGCTCGGCCTGGTGAAGCCCGTGGTGCGGGCGCCGCGCACGGCCCGGTGGGCCGCGTGGGTGGGCGAGCGGCCGGTCCGGTCGGCGCTCGTGGCGGTCGTGGTGCTGCTGGCGCTGGCCGCGCCGACGCTGGGCATGCGCACCTGGCCGCAGGACGCCGGCACCCAGCCCGAGAGCAAGACCACCCGCGTCGCCTACGACCTCGTCGCCGCGGAGTTCGGCCCCGGCGCGAACGGCCCGATCGTGCTGGCCATGGACGCCTCGCTCGCCCCCGGCGTCGCCGCCCGGCTGGCGGCGGTGCCCGGCGTCACGGCGGTGGCCCCGCCGGTCACGCAGGGCCAGGCCGCCGTGATCACCGTCGAGCCCGCGACCGGGCCGCAGGACGAGCGGACCACCGAGCTCGTCCGGCACCTGCGGGCGACCCTCCCCGACGGGGTCATGGTGACCGGCGTGGTGGCGGTGTTCGGCGACATCTCCGACCGCCTGGCCGAACGGCTCTGGGTGGTGGTCGCGTTCGTGGTGGCGCTGTCGCTGCTGCTGCTGACCGTGCTGTTCCGGGCGCCGGTCGTCGCCCTCAAGGCCGCGGTGATGAACCTGCTGTCGGTCGGGGCGGCGTACGGGGTGATCACGGCGGTGTTCCAGACCGACGCCGGGGCCGCCCTGGTCGGCCTGCCGCACGGCGGCGCGGTGTCGAGCTGGGTGCCGATCCTGATGTTCACCGTGCTGTTCGGCCTGTCGATGGACTACGAGGTGTTCCTGCTGTCCCGGATCCGGGAGGACTACCTCGCCACCGGCGACGCCAAGGGCAGCGTGATCCGCGGCCTGTCCTCGACCGGCCGGGTGATCTCCAGCGCCGCCGCGATCATGGTGGCGGTGTTCGTCGGCTTCGCGCTCGACCCCGACGTGACCGTCAAGACGACCGGAGTGGGCATGGCGGCGGCCGTGCTGATCGACGCGACGCTCGTCCGGCTGGTGCTGGTCCCGGCCACGATGGCGCTGCTCGGGCGGGCCAACTGGTGGCTGCCGCGCTGGGTCGACCGGCTGCTGCCGGAGGTGCGCCACCACGACGCGGCCCTCATTGTCAGCCGGTCTAACGAATCAGTACTAATCAACAAATAATCGCATATGCACGTGCAGGTGGCGGCTCTTGGCATTTTCCCATGAATGCTGCACTGTTTGCCAAGGGCCACTGATGCGACAATGATGCACTGGTTAAGGAAATGCCCGACCTGTGACGTAACCCGTGTGGAGACAGTCGTGACCGCTGAACCGGCCCACCCCGGCGTGCTCTCGTACTCCCGTGGTGGCCCCACGGTGCTGCGCATCCTCCTCGGCGCCCAGCTCCGGCGGCTCCGCCGGGCCAAGGGCATCTCGCCCGAGGACGCCGGTCACGTCATCCGGGCCTCCCACGCGAAGATCAGCCGCCTGGAGCTCGGCCGGGTCAGCTTCAAGGAACGCGACGTCGCCGACCTGCTCACCCTCTACGGCGTGACCAGCGCCGTCGACCGCGACGCGATGATCACCCTGGCCCGGCAGGCCAACTCGCCCGGCTGGTGGCACAAGTACAGCGACCTGCTCCCCTCCTGGTTCGAGATGTACGTCGGCCTGGAGGAGGCCGCCTCGGTGATCCGGGCCTACGAGGTCCAGTTCGTCCACGGGCTCCTCCAGACCCCCGACTACGCCCGCGCGGTCATCCTGCTCGCCAACGCCGGCGCCCCCGAGGAGGAGATCGACCGCCGCGTCGCCCTCCGGATGACCCGCCAGGCCCGCCTGGAGGGCCCCGACGCGGTCAAGCTCTGGACGGTCATCGACGAGGCCGCCCTGCGCCGCCCGCTCGGCGGCCGCGACGTGATGCGCGCCCAGATCGACCACCTGCTGGAGATGAGCGAGCACCCGAACATCACGCTCCAGATCGTGCCGTTCGACCGGGGCGGCCACGCGGCGGCCGGCGGGCCCTTCACGATCCTGCGCTTCGACGAGCGCGAACTGCCCGACGTGGTCTACCTCGAACAGCTCACCAGCGCCCTCTACCTGGAGAAACTCGACGAGGTGGACCGTTACATGCAGGTCATGAACAGCCTGTGCGTGGAGGCCCACCAGGCCCGGCAGACACACGATCTCCTGACGGAGATTCGCACCTCTCTGTAATCTCCGATGCACGTGCAGATGACCTACTAGGGTGGCCCTCTGAACCAATGAGAGGGTGCGATGGGATACGTTCCGAATTCCGGTCAGCTGCGGCATGTCGTCTGGAAGAAGAGCAGTCACAGCAACCCGAACGGCAGCTGCGTGGAGTTCGCCCGCCTTCCCGACGGCACCACGGCCCTGCGCAACTCCCGCGACCCGGAGGGCCCCGCGCTGCTCTTCGGCGCCGAGGCGCTGACCGCGATGCTCACCGAGATCAAGTCGGGCCGCTTCGACCACCTGCTCGGTTAGGCGTTCTCGCGGCTGAACACGCGCGTCGCCAGGGGGAGCGCGACGGCGAGGAACAGCGCCACTCCCACCACCGCCTGCCCGACCCCTTCGGTCGACCCGGCGAAGAGTGACCGCAGGGCGTCCACGACGTGCCGGAACGGGGTGGCCTGCGAGGCGACGTCCAGCCAGGCGGGGGCGCCCTCCATGGGGAGCAGCGCCCCCGACAGCAGCAGCAGGGGCACCACCGCCGTGCCGGCGACCGGCGGGAACAGCTCGTCGCCGAGCGTGAGGGCCGCCACGTACGAGAGCGCCGCGAGCCCCAGCGCCATGACGATCACCAGTGCGAGCCCGGCGACCATGCCCGGGACCGACGCCCGCAGCCCGAAGGCGGCGGCGAGCGCGAGCAGGACGGCCGCCTGCACCAGCAGCAGCACGGCGTCCTTGAGCACCCGGCCGACCAGCAGCGCGAACCTGCTCGCCGGGGTCACCCGGAGCCGTTCGAGCACCCCGAAGCGGTGGTCGAACACGATGTTGAACCCGGTGAGCCCGCAAGTGAGCAGCGCGAGCTGCATGAGCAGGCCGGGGACGAGGACGTCCCAGGTGCCGACGCCCGACCCGGTGAACACCGGCCCGAAGAAGACGAGATAGAGCCCGGGCTGGACCACTCCGAAAACGATCACGAATCGGTTACGGAACGTTTCGCGCAGATAATGCGCCGCCACAACAAACGCAGTCATCCGATGACCTCCTTCTTGTCACCCCGAATGCGGGGACGTTTCCCAACGAAGATCGTTTGGGTTGAGCGCACCCATCCGATGAAGGCATCCGGAAAAATCCGGACACATACTTCCGCACAAACACGGTGCTCATTTCTCGGCCCGGTTCACGCCGCCGTCTCCTCCATCGGGCGGCCCGTCACCGTCAGGAAGACCTCGTCGAGGGTCTTCGCCGCGTGGTCCCGCTTCAGGTCGGCCGGGGACCCCGAGGCGACGATGCGGCCGCCGTCGATGATCAGCACGCGGTCACACAGGGCGTCGGCCTCGTCGAGGTAGTGGGTGCTGAGGAAGATCGTGGTCTTCAGGCCCCTGATGTACGTCCAGAGCTCGGCCCGCGCCCGGGGATCGAGCCCGTTGGTCGGTTCGTCGAGGAAGAGCACCTTGGGGGTGTGGATCAGCCCCAGCGCCAGGTCGGCCCGCCGGGCCTGGCCGCCCGACAGCGAGGCCGGGGTGCGTTGCTCGAAGCCGCCCAGGTCGAGCCGGTCGAGCACCTCCCCCGTCCGCCGCCGCGCCTCGCGGGCCGAGTGCCCGTAGAGCCGGGCCTGCAGCCGCAGTTCGTCCCCGATCCGGGAGAGCGGGGTGAACATGCCGCCCTGGGCGACGTAGCCGATGGATCCGCGCACCCCCGCCGGGTCGTCGACGAGGTCGTGGCCCGCCACGGTCGCGGCGCCGGACGTCGGCCTGAGGAGGGTGGTCAGCATCCGCAGCGTGGTCGTCTTCCCGGCCCCGTTCGGCCCGAGGAACCCGCAGATCTCTCCTTCGTAGACGTCGAGGTCGACGGCCCGCACGGCGGGCACGCCCTTGAAGGTCCTGGTCAGCGCTCTCGCGGTAATCACTTCGGTAGAGTAACCACAAATTTGGTGTCACTACAAGTTTGCTAGGATCCCCACCATGGAGACCCTGCGCGAGCGCAAGAAGCGGGAGACCAGGCTCAAGATCTCGGACATCGCGATGAGCCTCTTCCTGCACCACGGCTTCGACAACGTGACCGTCGCCGAGGTCGCCAGGGTCGCCGACGTCTCGGTGAACACGGTCTTCAACTACTTCAAAACCAAAGAGGACCTCTGCCTCGACCGCCTCGACGAGGCCGAGCAGCTCCTCGCCATCGTGGTCCGCGACCGGCGGCCGGGCGAGTCGGCCGTCGAGGCCATCCGCCGCGACGTCCTCGACGCCGTCGACACCCGCGACTGGCGCTACGGCACCTCCGAGGGCAGCGAACTCGTGGCCAAGATGATCAACGACGCGCCGTCGCTGGTCTCCCGCATCCGGGAACTCCACGAGCGGCGCGAACAGGTCCTCGCCGAGACCCTCGCCGACGAGGCGGGCACCGAGCCCGGCGACATCACGCCCCAGATCATCGCCGCCGGGGTCTGCGCGGTGGTCCGCATCACGGCCTCGTCCTACTTCGCCCGCCGCACCGCGGGCGAGACCCCGGAGACGATCCTGCCCGACCTCAGAAGAGAGGCGATCAGGGCCTTCGACCTGCTGGAACGCGCCGCCCCCGGCTTCGCCCGCGCTCCCCTCCCGCGCGACTGAGCGATCCCGCACTCACGCGATGACGTGCGACGACGCCGCACTCGGCTCCCCTGACCGAGTTCGGCCACACGCCGACCTGAGGCAGCGCCGACCGACCAGACCCGCCGCGCCCGGCCCGTGACGGACGGGCCCGGCGCGGCCGATGAACGCCTCACCCCTCCTCGTGACGGGCGGGCCGGGCGCGGCCGATGAACGCCTCACCCCTCCTCGTGACGGGCGCGCCGGGCGCGGCCGAGGAGCGCCGGTCGCCCGCCGGACCGGGGGCGGTGGGCGGGGCCGGCCGGGCGGAGCCGTAACGGAGAGAAAAGAGGATCCGCGCGTCCCGCTCACGGGGGACGTGGTTTCAGGCGGTATACAGATGGTCGTGAAGCTGGACGAGCTAGACCGGGCGATCATCGGGGCCCTCGTGGACGATGCCCGGGCGACATATGCGGAAATCGGCGGGCAGGTCGGCCTGTCGGCGCCGGCGGTCAAGCGGCGGGTCGATCGGCTGGTCCAGCAGGGGGCGATCACCGGGTTCACCGCCCGGGTCGAGCCCGCCGCCCTCGGGTGGACCACCGAGGCCTACGTCGAGCTGTTCTGCCGGGGCAAGACCTCTCCCGCCGAGATCGGGCTGGCCGTCTCCCGGCACCCCGAAGTGGTGTCGGCCTGCACCGTCACCGGCGAGGCGGACGCCCTGCTGCACATCCGCGCCACCGACGTCCGGCACGTCGAGCAGGTCATCGAGCGGATCGCCGCCGAGCCGTTCGTCACGAGGACCAAAAGTGCGATCGTGCTCACCCGGCTGATCACCTGAGCAACAAATCACCGCCTACCGCCCCAAGAACGCAAGAGACCGCGTTAAGGACGCAATGTCGCCGCATTGGAGCCCAGGTCGCCTGTTCCTAGTCTGAGAGCAGTTGCCCCAGCTCACCGCCGGAGACGTGCGTGAACACACCCGCTTACGAGATGACGACCACCACCCGCGAGCGGGTGGCCACGACGCGTCACTTCCTTATGTGCCGACCGGAATTCTTCGCCGTCACGTACGCGATCAACCCCTGGATGGATCCGGCCGCCGGCGCCAGCGCCGAGAAGGCGTTGGCGCAGTGGGAGGCCCTGAAGGCCGCATACGAGTCGCTGGGCCACCGGGTGAGCGTGATCGACCCCATCGACGGGCTGCCCGACATGGTGTTCGCCGCCAACGGCGCCCTCGTGGTCGACGCGCACGTCTACGGCGCGCGGTTCGCGCACGCCGAGCGGGCCGACGAGGGGCCCGCCTACGCCAAGTGGTTCGCCGAACTCGGCCTGCCGATCAAGGAGGCCGAGTTCACCAACGAGGGCGAGGGCGACTTCCTCACCCTCGACGAGGTGATCCTGGCCGGCACCGGCTTCCGGACCGACGTCGCCGCCCACATGGAGGCGCAGGAGTTCCTGGGCCGCCCGGTCGTCACCCTGCGGCTGGTCGACCCCCGGTTCTACCACCTCGACACGGCGCTGTTCCCGCTCGACGGGCGCAACGTCGCCTACTACCCGGGCGCCTTCTCCGAGGGCAGCCTGCGGGTGCTGCGGCGGATGTTCCCCGACGCGATCATCGCCTCGGAGGAGGACGCGCTCGTGCTGGGGCTGAACGCCGTCTCCGACGGCAAGAATGTGATCGTCAACGCCGAGGCCACCGGGCTCAGCGCGGAACTGTCGCGCCACGGTTACTCGGTCATCCCGGTCGACCTGTCGGAACTGCGCAAGGCCGGCGGCGGCCCCAAGTGCTGCACCCTGGAGATCCGCCTTTGAACACGCGAGACATGATCGAGCTGGCCGAGAGCCGGAGCGCGCACAACTACCACCCGCTGCCCGTGGTGATCGCCTCCGCCGAGGGCGCCTGGGTCACCGACGTCGAGGGCAGGCGTTACCTCGACTGCCTGGCCGGCTATTCGTCGCTGAACTTCGGCCACGGCAACCCCTTGATCCTGGCGGCCGCCCACGCCCAGCTCGACCGGGTCACCCTGACCAGCCGCGCCTTCTTCAACGACCGGTTCGGCGCGTTCGCCGCCGGGCTGGCGGAGCTGTGCGGCAAGGACATGATCCTGCCGATGAACACCGGCGCCGAGGCCGTCGAGACGGCGATCAAGGTCGCCCGCAAGTGGGGCCACGACGTGAAGGGCGTCACCGAGCCCAACATCGTCGTGATGGAGGACAACTTCCACGGCCGCACCACCACGATCGTCAGCTTCTCCACCGACCCCGACGCGCACGACGGCTTCGGCCCCTACACGCCCGGGTTCCGGATCGTGAAGTACGGCTCCGCCGACGCGATCGCCGACGCGATGGACGAGAACACCGTGGCCGTGCTCCTGGAGCCGATCCAGGGCGAGGCCGGGGTGCTGGTCCCGCCGGACGGCTACCTCCGCCAGGTCAGGGAGCTGTGCACCGAGCGCGGCGTGCTGATGATCGCCGACGAGATCCAGTCGGGCCTGGGCCGCACCGGCGACACCTTCGCCTGCGACCACGAGAACGTGGTCCCGGACATGTACGTCCTGGGCAAGGCGCTCGGCGGCGGAGTCGTCCCGGTGAGCGCGGTCGCGGCGAACGCCGACGTGCTGGGCGTGATCAAGCCCGGCCAGCACGGATCGACGTTCGGCGGCAACCCGCTGGCCTGCGCCGTCGGCGAGACCGTGGTCAACCTGCTGAAGACCGGCGAATACCAGGCCCGAGCCCGCGAGCTCGAATCGGTCCTGTTCGAGGGCCTGCGGGCGCTGCCGGGGGTCACCGCCGTACGCGGCCGTGGCCTGTGGGCGGGGGTCGACATCGATCCGTCGCTGGCCACCGGCCGGCAGGTGTGCGAGCGCCTGATGGCGCGTGGCGTGCTGGCCAAGGACACCCACGGCAGCACGATCAGGCTGGCCCCGCCCCTGGTGGTCGAGGCCCGCGAGATCGAGTGGGCGCTGGCGCAGCTGGAGGTAGTGCTCACCGGAAGCGAGCTGCGGACGGCCGAAGGCCGGCCGTAGCTCGCGCTGTGAATCTGCCCTAACGAATGGGAGTGAGCTCCACCCGGGCTACCTCTTTGAGTTTCGGTGGGTCGTCGAGGACGGTCGGCGTCTCCCACCGGACCACGTGCGTGCCGTCCTCCTGAGTGAGGGTGGCCAGCGCGTTGGGAAACCAGGGGCCGTCGGTGATGCGCCACCTCACCGGCGGCTTCGGTAGTTTCGCGGTCCGGGCGATCAGGCCGCCGAGCAGCGTGGCCACGCCGAACTGGGCGATCACGTTGGCCAGGCGCAGGGTGCGGCTGAGCGGGTTGCGGATCGGCGAGCAGACCAGCTGGTAGATCGGCAGGCCCTTGACCCGGGCGACGTAGGAGTAGTGCACGTCGCCCGACAGCAGCATGACTGTGGTGCCCGAGGCGGCCAGCATCTTCAGCAGCCGGTCGAAGGAGCGCCGGAAGGCCGCCCAGTGTTCCAGGTCGACGGCCTGGCGGGCCTTCTCCATCCACCGGGCCACCGTCTTGCCCCAGGCCCCGTCGGCCAGCGCCTCGTTCCAGGCCTCGATGTAGTGGATGCCGGCCGGGAGCAGGATCGGCACCGACGAGCCGACCAGCACCCGCGCGGGCGGGTCGGCCAGCACCTCCTCCAGCCAGGCCCACTCGGTCGCGTCGAGCATCGACCGCTCCCGGGGCTCCAGATGGCGGGCGCACCGCGAGTCGAGCATGATCAGCCGGGTGTCGCCGAAGTCGCGCGCGTAGCTCCACCGGCTGGTCGACGGGTCGGCGTCGGCCTGCTGGGCGAACGCGTCGAGCACCGCGGCTCCGTCGCCCTCGCCCGCGCGGAGCTTCGTGTAGACCTCGTCGGCGGCCCGTTCGGCCGGTGACAGGTTGCCCAGGTGCTGGTAGACCCAGTAGGCCCCCAGCCCAGCCACGACCCGGCGCGGCCACCACGGGACCCGGGCCATCTGGGCCCGCCAGTCCTTGCTGGTGTTCCAATCGTCGCGCAGGTCGTGGTCGTCGAAGATCATGGTCGTCGGTACGGTCGAGAGCAGCCACCGGATCTCCGGGTCGTTCCACGCCTGGCGGTAGAGCTCGGCGTACTCCTCGAAGTCGGCGATCTCGCCGATGGGCTCCTGGTCGCCCCGGCGGGATTTTATGTAGTCGAGCATCTCCTTGGACGGCTCGTCGGCGTACACCTGGTCGCCGAGCATGATGAGCAGGTCGGGGAGCTCGTCGTGGACGGTCAGGGCGTGCCCAAAGGCGAAGAGGGTGTCCACGCCGTGGGTGATGGTGTGGGCCGTGTCATGGGGGACGCTGGTCCGGCACGATCCGAACACGACCTTGTTCAGCCGGTCGACGGGGCGGATGACGCTGGGGTCCATCGTCTCCAGCGGCCACACCGCCTCGTCGCCGAGGTGGATCTGGTAGGGGACGGGTTCGCTCACGGGGACGTCCACGATCGCGTAGTGGTGTCCGTGCACCGTGAAGGTGCGCTCTGTCGACTGTTCGGCGCCCGCAGTGACGGTGACCGTGCAAGGGTCGCTGGTCTCCACCCAGATGGACGCGGTCGACGCGTCGACGTGGCGGAGGAGGGGGCCGATCACTAGTTGTGCCACTCTCCTAGTGATACCGCTTATTTCAGGATGGATGCCACCAGGGCCTCGTCGATGGGCGTGGGGGCGACCCCGAAGGTCTTCTCGAAGTCGCTGGAATCCAGCAGGAACGGGGCCTCGAACTGGTAGAGGGTCTCCCGCAACTCCCGCATCTTCGGCGAGCCCCAGCCCATGGCGTGGAAGGCCATCCTGGGCACCCGCACGATGCGCGGTCTCCGGGCGCCGGCCAGCGCGGCCGACCGTTCGGCGACCTCGCGGAAGGTCATCGCCTTCGAGGTCGGCACGTGCCAGGGCCGCCCCCAGGCCCGTTCGTCGGCGCCGGCGATCAGCAGGGCGCGGGCGACGTCGGGCAGGTAGGTCCAGGCGTGCGGGACGTCGGGGTCGCTCAGCACGACCACGGGCCGGTTCTCGGCGGCGGGGCGGATGACCTGCGTGGTCAGGTAGGCCTCCCCGGTCGAGCCGGGGCCGAAGAAGTCGGAGCCGCGGATCTCGGTGGTCCGGATCCCGGCGGCCAGCGCCCGCTCCCACATCTCGGCCCGGACCCGGCCCTTGACGTGGGTGGCGGCCAGCGGGAGGTCCTCGGTCATCGGGCCGGAGACGGGGCCGTAGGCGTACAGGTTCCCGAGCATCACCAGCACGGCGCCGGTCTCCTGAGCGGCGCGCAGCATCGCGGCGTGCATCGGCGGCCAGTCGAGGGGCCAGCGGTGGTAGGGCGGGTTGACGCAGTTGTAGATCACGTCGGCCCCTGCGCAGGCCCGGAGCAGCGCGTCGGCGTCCGCCGCGCTGGCGGCGATCTTCTCGGCCCCCGGGGCGCCCGACCCCGAACGGGAGACCTGGACGACCTGGTGTCCTTCGGCCAGCAGGAGTTCGGCGAGCTGCCCGCCGACCTGGCCGGCCCCGATGACGACGTGCCTCATCTCTCGGCCTCCTTCTTGATCGCGTCGAGGAAACGTTCGTGTCCGGCGCGGAGCTTGGCGGCCGGGTAGAGCAGCCCGGCCAGCGGCCCGGCGAGCGATTCGGAGATGGTCATGCGGGTGCGCCCGCCGGGCAGCGGCTCGACGAGGTTGCGGTCGACCGCCCGGTAGAGCCCGAGCACCACCCCGCTCCAGGTCAGCTCGCGGCCCTCGGTGACGACGGCGAAGCGGGAGCTGATCTTCACGCCGCCCAGCCGCCACCGGTACCGCTCGCCCGGGGCGATCTCGCCCAGTTCGAGCACCTTGTGCTCGGGCCACCAGCGCTCCCAGCCCCGCAGGTCGGACAGCAGCGCCCAGACCTCGGCGGGTGAGGCGTCGATCTCGATCGACGAGGTGTTCCGCACCGGCGCACGGTCGTCGATGCGGCCTTTCATCGCGTATTCGGTGTGCAGATCCTTCATGTGAGCAATGCTCTCTCTTTAGAGCAGCGCTCGTCAAGAGCACTGCTCTCTTTTCTGTACGCCGCTCTGTTAAGCTGCGGAAATGAGCGCAGCGAGGACCGCGCGGGAGCGCGTGAGGGCCGAGATGGTCCGCGAGATCACCGACATCGCCCGCACCCACCTGGCCCGCGACGGCGCGGCCGGGCTGTCGCTGCGCGCGGTCGCCCGCGAGATGGGCATGGCCTCGTCGGCGATCCACCGCTATTTCCCGACCAAGGACGACCTGCTCACGGCCCTGATCATCGACGGCTACAACGCCATCGGCGACGCGGCCGAGGCGTCCCAGCAGGGCCAGGACCCCACCGGCCGCTGGCTGGCCCTCTGCCACGCCGTCCGCGACTTCGCGCTCGAACGCCCCCACGAGTACGCCCTGCTCTACGGCTCCCCCGTGCCGGGCTACCAGGCCCCCGCCGACACCATCGCCCCCGCCATGCGCACGACCCTCGTCTACGGCCGGATCATCAGCGACGCGCGGCCCGTCTCCCCGGTCGCCGTGCCCCCGCCGGCCGTGCTCGGGCCGGACGTCGAGGCGCTCCGGAGCGTCATGCCCGGCGTCTCCGACGAGGTCGTCACCCCGGCGCTCACCGCCTGGACGGCCCTGTTCGGCGCCGTCAGCTTCGAACTGTTCGGCCAGTTCGGCGACACGATCACGCACCGCCGCGAGATCTTCGACCACGGAATGCGGTCGCTCGCGAGATACCTCGGTTTGTAACACCCCGTTCACGATCAGTGACAAAACCGGTGCGATAGTGGACAGCAGGCTCCACGAAAAAACGGCGACATGCCCGTAAAACGGGACATCGCCGTGATCCAACATCACGACAATGGTGGACATCACCCGTCAATGGCGATGGGTGATCAATCCGAGAGGCACCACCACTATGACCGTCACGGACATCCCGACAGCGCCGTCGGCCCCGCTGGCCTCCGCCCAGCACCGCCTCGCCGAGGCCGCCCGCTTTCTCGCCCTCGACGAGGGCCTCCATCAGTTGCTCGCCACCCCGCGCCGGTCGATGACCGTCTCGGTCCCGGTCCGCCGCGAAGACGGCCGGATCGACGTGATCGAGGGCTACCGGGTCCAGCACAACCTGTCGCGCGGCCCGGCGAAGGGCGGCGTCCGGTTTCATCCCGCCACCGACCTCGACGAGGTCACCGCTTTGGCCATGGGCCTGACCTGGAAGTGCGCCCTGGCCGGGCTGCCCTACGGCGGCGCGAAGGGCGGCGTGGCCGTCGACCCGGCCGGGCTGACCGAGCGCGAGTTCGACCGGCTGACCCGCCGCTACACCCACGAGATCCAGCCGCTGGTGGGCCGCGACATCCCGCTCACCTCGGCGCGGCCCGACCTGGCCGAGGCCGTGGCGCTCGGCGTACGGGTGCTGCTCGGCCCCGGCGAGGGCCGGACGGTCGCCGTCCACGGCTCCGGCGCGGTCGCGGCGCAGGTGACCGCCAAGCTGGCCGAGGCCCGGTTCGAGGTCGTCGGCGGCGGCCTGGGCACCGACGCCGACGTGCTCGTGCTCACGACCGGCCCGATCACCGCCCACGAGGCCGCCGAGATCCGGGCCCCGATGGTCGTCGAGGCCGCCAACGGCCCGATCACCCCGGCCGGCGACCAGATCCTGGCCGGGCGGGGGTGCGTGGTGGTGCCCGACCTGCTCGGCAACGCCGGCGGCGCGATCGCCTCCCACAGCGAGTGGACGATCGGCGATCTCGACTCCCGGCTGCGCGAGCACCTGCGGCCCGCCTACCGGCAGGTCGAAGCCCTGTCACGGGAGACGGGCCTGACCCTGCGTCAGGCCGCCCTGGTGATCGCCGTCGGCAGGGTGGCGGACGCGTGCCGGTCGAGAGGCGGCTACGCGTAGACCTCGTCGAGGATCCGCTCGCACAGGCGGTGCGTCTCCAGCGCGTCGCCCGCGTCGAGCAGCCTGCCCTCGCCGACCGCTTCGAGGAAGGCGAGGCAGGCGCCGCGGAAGCCGCGCTGCGTCCCGACGGGAACCCAGTCGGGACGCCGCCTGCGCACCTCGCCGGCCTCGGTGAAGGCGATCTCCTCGCCGAGGTCGAGCACCTTGCGCTTCTCGCCCCGCCCGATGACCTCGCAGGTCTCCTCGGTCTGGCCGCTCACCCGCGACATGATCCCGAGGGCGGTGAACCCGTCGCCGGACAGTTCGAGCACGAGGTGCTCCAGCAGGTCGCCGGTCTTCCGGAACCGCACCGAGGTCGCGGTGACCTCTCCGGGGGCCAGGAACCTGAGCGTGTCGGCGACGTGGATGAAGTCGTCGAGCACCATCGTGCGCGGATCTTCGGGCCCGGTGTGCCGGTTCTTCTGGAGGATGACCAGGTCGCGGGGCAGGTCGCGGAGGGCGGCGACGCCGGGGGCGTAGCGGCGGTTGAAGCCGACCATGAGGGGGACCCCGCGCTCCCGCGCGAGCTCCACGAGCCGCTCCGACTCCTCCAGCCGGTAGGCGAGCGGCTTGTCGACGAAGACCGGCACCCCCGCCTCCAGCAGTTCGGTCACGATCGCCGGGTGGGCCCCGGTGGCGGCGTGCACGAACGCCGCGTCGGCTCCCCCGTCGACGACCTCGGCCACCGACGTGTGCCGCCGGGTCACCCGGTAGGCGTCCCCCAGCTCGCGCAGCGTCTCCGGGTTCCGGGTGCAGAACACGAGCTCGGCCCCGTCGATGGCGCTGAGCACCGGCAGGTACGCCTTCCGGGCGATGTCGCCCAGACCGATCATCGCGATCTTCATGGCCCGAAGGTTACCCGCCGGAAACGAGCGGGCCACATGGGGGCAATGTGGCAAGTGTTCACTTACCGCCATGAGCTCCCACGCCGTGGTGATCATTGGGGGCGGGCTGGAAGGCCTGTCGATCGCCGCCGCGCTGACCGCCCGAGGACAGCGCGACGTGCTGGTCCTGGAGCGCCGGACCACCGGCTCCGGCGGCACCGCCAAGTCGAGCGGGCTGGTCCGCTGCCACTACGACTGCCCCACCCTGACCGCGATGGCCTGGGAGGGCACCCGCTTCTTCGAGAGCCACCCCGGCCTGGGCTTCCGGCAGACCGGCCACGTGGTCGGCGTCGGCGAGGAGTCGGCCGCCACGCTGCGCGCCAACGTCGCCCGCCGCCAGGACCTCGGCATCGACGTCGCGATGGTCACCCACGACGACGTCGCCGCCCTGTGGCCCGGCCTGGAGACCAAGGACTTCGCCGCCTTCGCCTTCGAACCGCGCGGCGGCCACGGCGACCCGATCGCGACCTGCCGCCACTTCGCCGTGGCGGCCCAGCGCGGCGGCGCCCGCATCCTCGAACACACCAGAGTCGCCGCCCTCCTGGGCGACTCCTCCTCGATCTCGGGTGTACGCCTCGCCGACGGCCGGGTGGTCGGCGCGCGCGCCGTGATCGTCGCGGCCGGCGCCTGGACCGCCGACCTGGTCGCGCCCCTCGGCGTTCACCTGCCCATCGGCGCGATGCGCGAGCCCATCGTGATCGCCGCCCCCGGCGCCCCGGTCGGCCCGGTGCCCGCCTTCACCGACCTGGTCGGCATGCAGTACGTCCGCCACGAGAACAGCGGCCGCCTGCTCATCGGCTCCCACACGGGCGCCGAGCTCACCACCGCCGACGGCTACCTGAACAAGGCCACCGACGTGGAGCTCGAACGCGCGGCGGCCAGATTCACCACGCGCTTCCCCGCCTTCCCCGACGTCGTCTTCCCGCAGTCGTACGCCGCCTGCTACGACATCACCCCCGACCTGGCCCCGCTCGTCGGCCCGGCGGGCCCCGAAGGGCTGTACGTCGCGGCCGGCTTCAGCGGCCACGGCTTCGCCATCTCCCCGGCGGTCGGCCGGATCTGCGCCGAGATGGTCCTCGGCCTGGAGGCTCCCCCGGCCGGCCTGGCCCCGGACCGCTTCCCGGCGTGACGCTCGCCCTTCGATCCGGGACGTCTGAGCCGTGACGGCGCGGCGGTGGCGCGGCCGGGTGGCGCCGGATGCGGTGCGGAGCCCCGGCGGCGGTCGGGGCCGGGGTGGGCGGAGCCGTGACGGGAGAAGGAAAAAGCGCGGGGTCGCCTGACCCCGCGCCTTCTCACCTGCTCATCGGGCGGCGCGGTTGACCGCCGAGATGATCGCCTTGAGCGAGGCGGTCGTGGTGTTGGCGTCGATGCCCACGCCCCACAGGACCCGGCCGTCGATCTCGGTCTCCACGTAGGAGGCCGCCTTGGCGTCGGCGCCGCCGCTCATGGCGTGCTCGGTGTAGTCGAGGACCCGCACGTCGATCCCCAGCGAGCCCAGCGCGTCGCAGAACGCCGAGATGGGGCCGTTGCCGGTGCCGTGGATCTCGCGGATCTGGCCCTCGACCCGGACGTCGGCGCTGATGGCGTCCTTGTCGTCGACGGCAGAGGTGGTGCGGTGGGCCAGCAGGCCGACGCGGCCCCACGGGTTGGCGGGGTTGGGCAGGTATTCGTCGGTGAACGCCTCCCACATCTGGGCCGGGGTCACCTCGCCGCCCTGGGCGTCGGTGCGGGCCTGAACGGCCCGGGAGAACTCGATCTGCAGCCTGCGGGGCAGGTCGAGCTGGTGGTCGGCCTTCATGATGTAGGCCACGCCGCCCTTGCCCGACTGGCTGTTGACCCGGATGACGGCCTCGTAGGTCCGGCCGATGTCCTTCGGGTCGATCGGCAGGTAGGGCACCGCCCAGGCGAACTCGTCGACCGGCACGCCCGCCGCGGCGGCGTCGCGCTCCAGGTGCTCGAAGCCCTTCTTGATCGCGTCTTGGTGGGAGCCGGAGAACGCGGTGTAGACCAGCTCGCCGCCCCACGGGTGACGCGGGTGGACGGGCAGCTGGTTGCAGTATTCGACGACCCGGCGTACCTCGTCGATGTCGGAGATGTCGACCTCGGGGTCGATGCCCTGCGAGAACAGGTTCATCCCCAGGGTCACCAGGCAGACGTTGCCGGTGCGCTCGCCGTTGCCGAACAGGCAGCCCTCGATGCGGTCGGCCCCGGCCATGTAGCCGAGCTCGGCGGCGGCGACGGCGGTGCCCCGGTCGTTGTGGGGGTGCAGCGACAGCACGATCGAGTCGCGGTAGCGCAGGTTGCGGTGCATCCACTCGATCGAGTCGGCGTAGACGTTGGGCGTGGCCATCTCGACCGTCGCGGGCAGGTTGATGATCACCTTGCGGTCGGGGGTCGGCTGCCAGACGTCGTTGACGGCGTCGCAGACCTCGACGGCGTACTCGAGCTCGGTGCCCGTGTAGGACTCCGGCGAGTACTCGAAGTAGATCTCGGTCTCGCCCGCCATGTCGTCGGCCAGCTTCTTGCACAGCTTGGCGCCCTCGACCGCGATGGCGGTGATGCCCTCCTTGTCCAGCCCGAAGACGACCCGGCGCTGCAGGGTGGAGGTGGAGTTGTAGAGGTGCACGATGGCCTGCTTGGCCCCGCGCAGCGACTCGTAGGTGCGCTCGATCAGCTCGGGCCGCGCCTGCGTCAGCACCTGGATGACGACGTCGTCGGGGATGCGGCCCTCTTCGATGATCTTGCGGACGAAGTCGTAGTCGGTCTGGGACGCGGCCGGGAACCCGACCTCGATCTCCTTGTAGCCCATCTGCACCAGCAGCTCGAACATCTTCAGCTTGCGGGTGGAGTCCATCGGGTCGATCAGGGCCTGGTTGCCGTCGCGCAGGTCGACCGCGCACCAGCGGGGGGCCTGGTCGATCACCTTCGACGGCCAGGTGCGGTCGTTCAGGGCGACGGGGGTGAAGGGCTGATAGCGCCGGAAGGGCATGGGGCTGGGCTGTTGCCGGGGGTACATTTCGAGGGCTCCTCGTTGGTGGTCACATCACAGGACGTGGCCGACGCGCATGACTCGCACCGCGACGAGGGAGCCGGCCTGTTACAGGCCCTCGACGCGGCGGCTAAGGAGGAGCAGCCCGCGCAGCATAGGTCCGAGGCTACCAGAGCCCCCGGAGTGGCCTCCCCGGGAGGACCAATAGAGTGGGGATCATGCAGGACAACGAGATTCTCGGCCGCATCGGCGATCTGATCGACGAGGAGCACGCGCTCCGCGCCCGCATCTCCGCCGGCGAGGCCACCAGCGAGGAACGCGGCCGCATCAAGAACCTGGAAGAGTCTCTCGACCAGTGCTGGGACCTGCTCCGCCAGCGGCGGGCCCGGCGCGGCGTCGGCGAGAACCCCGACGGCGCGGTCGCCCGCCCGGTCTCCGAGGTCGAAGGCTACCAGCAGTAAATTCGGTCGCTTTCCGGCGGCGGCGGGGGTGGACTGACCCTCATGGACATCGTCCCCCTCGACTTCGCGGCCGAGCCCGGCAGGGCGGCCGACTACCACGCGCTCGCCGCCGGCTCGATGGCGCCCGGACCCCGGATGCCCGCCCACCTGTTCCGGCTGGTGGCCGAGCGCGGCTGGCGGGCCATGCCCGCCGAGACGTGGCTCGCGGTCGACGACGGCCGGGTGATCGGCGGCGTGACCGTCCACCTGCCCGACCGCGACAACACCCACCTGGCGCTGATCCGGTTCCTCCAGGTGGACCCCGGCCACCGGCGCCGCGGTGTGGGCGGCGCCCTGCTGTCCCAGGTCGCCGAACGGGCCCGCGCCCACGGCCGGGCGATGGTGCTCGTCGAGGTCGCCGAGGGCGGTTCCGGCGCGGCCTTCGTCCGGGCCAAGGGCATGCGCGCGGTCGCCTCCCAGGCCCGGCGGGTGCTCGATCTGACCGGTTTCGCCGTGCCGGAGCGGGAGGTCCCCGGCTACCGGCTGGAGTTCCTCCGCGGCCGGACCCCCGATCCGCTGATCGGAGACATGAGCACCCTCCTGGAGATCATGAACGACGCGCCGCTCGACGACCTGTCGGTCGACGAGGAGCGCTGGACCGCCGATGACGTCACGGCGCTGGAAGACGCGTGGACCCTGACCCACCAGGACGTCTTCACCGTGATCGCCCGCGCCGGTGACGGCTCGCCCGCCGCCTTCACCCGCCTGTTCGCCGACACCCTGGAGGCGGACGGCTGGGCCCGGCAGACCGACACCGCCGTGCGGCGCGAACATCGGGGCCGCGGCCTCGGCCGGTGGGTCAAGGAGGCCAACACGGCCTGGCTGAGGCGGGCCCGCCCCGACCTCACCCGGGTGATCACCTGGAACGCCGTCTCGAACGCCCCCATGGTCGCGATCAACGAGCGGCTGGGCTACCGACTGCTCGACGTGTGGCACGAATGGGAACTCCACGTATGAGAACCACCGGTGCGATGAGCATCGTCCCCCTCGACTTCGACGCCTCCCCCGACCTGGCCGCCGGCTACCACGCGGTCGCCGGTCACCTGCACGCGCCCGGCCCGCCGCTGTCACCCCACCTGTTCCGGCTGTGGGTGGAGCGCGGCTGGCGCTCGGTCCCCTCGGAGACCCATCTGGCGGTGGCCGACGGCGAGGTGATCGGCGGCGTGACCCTCCACCTCTTCGACCGCGACCGCCTCGGCGACGCGCTGATCCGCGTGCTCGAAGTGGCCCCCGGGCACCGGGGCCGGGGCGTCGGCTCGGCGCTGCTCGGCGTCGCCCGCGAGCGCGCCCGCGCCCTGGGCCGGTCGAAGCTGATCGTCGAGGCGAAGGGCGAGGGGTTCCCGGCCCGCCACGGCTTCCGGAGCGTCTACACCGAGGCCCGGCGGGTGCTGCACCGATCAGCCGGGTCCGAGCCGCCGCCCGGCCCGCCCGGCTACGCCTTCGAGACCACCGTCGGCCCCACCCCGCCCGACCGGCTGGCCGAGATGGTGACCCTGCTCGACACCATGAACGACGCCCCGACCGACGACCACGAGGTCGCCGCCGAACGCTGGAACCCCGACCTGGTCCGCGTCTACGAGGACACCTGGGACCTGGCCCGCCAGACCGTCTACACCACGGTGGCCCGCGCCGCCGACGGCGAGGCGGCGGCGTTCACCCGGATCTTCGTCGACGCGGCCGACCCGGAGGGCTGGGCCCGGCAGACCGACACGGCGGTGCTCAAGAGTCACCGCGGCCGGAACCTGGGATACCACGTCAAGCTGCGCAACACCGCCCGGATGTTCGCGGCCGAACCCGCCGTCGACCGCGTGATCACCTGGAACGCGGTCACGAACGCCCACATGATCGCCATCAACGAACGCCTCGGCTACGAGTTGCTGGATGTGTGGCGGATCTGGGAACTCCGCACCTGACACAAAAAAAGGGGGACCCGTCGGGCCGGCCCGGACTGTGCCACCAAGTCCGGGAGAGGCCCGACGGGTCCTGACTTAGACGCTACCCTTCTTCTGGCCGTTGAGCTGCGCCGTTACTGAGAACTGTCAAGAACGGTCAGACGGCGAGCAGTTTACGGGCCTCCTCTCCCTGGAGGTCGGCGGCCGTCCCGGCGTGGACGACATGACCTCCGTCGAGGATCAGGTAGCGATCGGCCAGGCGCATGGCCAGGTCGAGATACTGCTCCACGAGGAGGACGGCGATGCCCGAGGCGTGCAGCGTCTCGATCGCCTCCTCGATCTCGATGATGATCGACGGCTGGATGCCCTCGGTCGGTTCGTCGAGGATCAGGAGCTTCGGCTTGGTCACCAGGGCCCGCGCGATGGCGAGCTGCTGCTGCTGGCCGCCCGACAGGAAGCCGGCCCGGCGCTTCAGCAGCGGTTTGAGGCGGGGGAACACGTCGAGCGCCTCGTCGAGCGCCGACTGGGGGTTCCCCGACGCCTCCAGCGTCACCAGCAGGTTGCCGAGGACGCTGAGCTGGGGGAAGGTCTCGTGGCCCTGGGGGACGTACCCCATGCCGAGTTTGACCCTCTCGTGGGGCTTCATCTTGGTGACGTCGTGGCCCTCGAAGGTCACCGTCCCGCCGGTCGCCGGGATGACGCCCATGATCGTGTTAAGCAGGGTCGTCTTGCCGACGCCGTTGCGGCCCATGACGCAGACGAGCTGCCCCGGTTCGACGGCCAGCCCGACGCCGAAGAGCACCCGGGCGCGGCCGTATCCGGCCTCCAAATCGTCAACTGACAACATCGTGTGCTGCCTCCTCGCGCGCGCGACCCAGATAGACCTCTTGTACCCGCGGATCGGCCCGCACTTCGTCCACCGAGCCCTCTATCAGGAGTTTTCCCTCATGAAGGACGGTGACGGTGGAGGCGTACCGCCGGAGGAAGTCCATGTCGTGCTCGATCACGATGACCGTGTGGTCCTTGGCGATCTCGGTCAGCAGCTCGCCGGTCCGGGCCCGCTCGTCGGCCGACATGCCCGCGACGGGCTCGTCGAGGAGCAGCAGGCGGGGGCCCTGGGCGATCAGCATGCCGATCTCCAGCCACTGCCGCTGCCCGTGCGAGAGCACCCCGGCCTTGCGCCCGGCCAGGTCGGTGAGCTGGGTGGTCTCCAGCGCCTGGGCGACCTTCTCGGTCACGCCCTTGCGCCGGGCCAGCAGCGAGACCAGCGGCCGGCGGAACGAGGCCGCCAGGTCGAGGTTCTCCAGGACGGTCAGCTCCTCGAAGACCACCGAGGTCTGGAAGGTGCGGCCGATCCCGAGCCGCACCCGCTGGTGCTCCCGCTTGCCGTTGATGACCGACCCGTCGAAGCTCACCGTGCCGGTGGTCGGCTTGGTCAGGCCGGTGATGATGTCGATCAGGGTGGTCTTTCCCGCGCCGTTCGGGCCGATCAGGAAGCGGAGTTCGCCGTGGTCGACGGTGAAGTTCACCCCGTCGAGCGCCCGGAACCCGTCGAAGACGACAGAGACGTCGCGGACCTCCAGCAGGGCCGTCATGCCGCCACGTCCTTCCTGCGGAGGAACCCGATGATCCCCTTCGGCGCCAGGCCGATGACCAGGATGAACAGCGCGCCCTGGAGGTAGAGCCACGCGTCGGGCAGTTCCTCGCTGAAATAGGTCTTCGCGTAGCCCATCAGGACCGCGCCGAGCACGGCCCCGGCGAGCGCGAACCGCCCGCCGACGGCCACCGCGACCACCAGTTCCAGTGACGGTACGACCCCCAGCAGCGCCGGCGAGATGATCCCGACGACCGGCACGAACAGCGCGCCCGCGATGCCCGCCATGACCGCCGAGAGGGTGAAGGTGATCGTCTTCACGGTGGCCGGGTTGTAGCCGAGGAACCGCACCCGGTCCTCGCCGTCGC
Source organism: Herbidospora galbida (assembly GCF_005233835.1). Classification (GTDB taxonomy): domain Bacteria; phylum Actinomycetota; class Actinomycetes; order Streptosporangiales; family Streptosporangiaceae; genus Herbidospora; species Herbidospora galbida. The sequence continues at coordinate 72,042 of NZ_SZQA01000008.1, forward strand.
GCACCGCCAGGAGGAGCCGCCCGAACCTCGACCGCTGGAGCTGCCAGGCCGCGATGAACAGGATCCCGAGCACGATCGCGACGGTGAAGTAGAGCCCGCGCTGGGTCGAGTCGGCGGCGACGTCCTGGCCGAAGAACTCGAAGAAGTTGGTCAGGCCGTTGGTGCCGCCGGTCAGGCCCTGCTGGCCGACGAGGAGGATCACCATGGCGGCCGCGAGGGCCTGGGTGAGGATCGCGAAGTAGGCGCCCCGCACCCGTTGCCGGAACACGAGCGTGCCGAGCAGCCAGGCGACCGCTCCCGGTACGACCACCACCATGGCGATGGCGAAGACGGGGTTGCGGAACGGCTCCCACAGGGCGGGCAGCGTCTCGACGCCGCTCCAGACCATGAAGTCGGGCAGGCCGTCGCCGGCGTCGTTGAGCTTGAGGTGCATGCCCATCGCGTAGCCGCCGAGGCCGAAGAACACCCCCTGCCCGAGGGTCAGCATGCCGCCCTGGCCCCAGGCCAGGCCGATGCCGAGGGCGACGATCGCATAGGTGAGGTACTTGGCCAGCAGCCCCAGCCGGAACGGCTCCAGGACCAGCGGCATGACCACGAGCCCGATGACCGCGACGAGCGCGAAGAGGGCGGGCCCGCGCCAGTCGCGCGGTTCCTTGACGGGGGCCTCGGTGACGGGGGGCTTCTCGAGTGTGGCTGTCATGTCAGCGCCCTTGAACGGAGGACGAACAGGCCCTGCGGCCGGAACTGGAGGAAGGCGATGATCACCGCGAACACGATCACCTTGGCCAGGCTGGCGTTGGTCCAGAACTCCGCGTACGAGTTCAGCAGCCCCAGCGCGAGCGCCGCGATGACCGCGCCGCGCAGCTGCCCGAGGCCGCCCGCGACGACCACGAGGAACGCGTCGACGATGTAGTAGGTCCCGAGCGTCGGCCCCACCGGGCCGATCAGGGTCAGCGCGACCCCGGCGATCCCGGCCAGCCCCGACCCGATGAAGAAGGTCCGCTGGTCGACGCGCCCGGTGTTGATCCCGCTGGTCGCGGCGAGCTGCCGGTTCTGCATCACGGCCTGCATCCGGCGTCCCTGCGCGCTCCGGTTCATGTAGACCCAGATCGCCACGACCGAACCCACGGCCAGCAGCAGGATGAACAGCCGGTTGTACGGCATCGGCCCGAGCGAGCCCTGCAGCCACGTGGGCGACAGCACCTGCACGTTCGGCGCGCCGAACAGGTCTCGGGCCACCTGCTGGAGGACGAGCGAGACGCCCCAGGTCAGCAGCAGCGTGTCGAGCGGACGGCCGTAGAAGTGCCGGATCGCGGTCCGTTCGAGGATCAGCCCCATCAGCCCGGCCACCAGGAACGCGACCGGCAGCGCCACCAGCACCGCGTTCCGGTCGGCGAAGTCCTGCAGCAGGTAGGCCGTGTACGCCCCGGCCATGATGAACTCGCCGTGGGCCATGTTGATCACGCCCATCTGCCCGAACGTGAACGTCAGCCCGAGCGCGATGAGCAGCAGGACCGCCCCGATCGACAGTCCGATCGGCAGCTGGTTGAGGATTCCCTCCACCCTGCCCCCTTTCTGGGAAGTACGGTCCCGGGGCGCACGCGGGCGCCCCGGGAAGTCGGCGTCAGGAGGCGAGGCTCCCGGCCCACGGATACGACTTCAGGTAGGGGTCGGGCTTGATCGGCTCACCCGAGTTCCAGACCTCCTTGATCAGCCCGTCGGGCTGGATGATGCCGATGCGGGCCGTCTTGTACATGTGCTGCGTCTCGCCGTCGATGGTGACCAGGCCCTCGGGACGCTCCAGCGCGATCCCGCCGGAGGCCTTCTTCACCGCTTCGACCTCGGTGGTGCCGGCCTTCTTGACCGCCTCGGCCCACAGGTAGACGGCGTTGTAGCCGGCCTCCATCGGGTCGGAGGTGACCTTGGCGTCGCCGTACTTGGCCTTGAAGGCGGCGACGAACTTGGTGTTGGCCGCGTTCTCGGTGGTCTGGTAGTAGTTCCACGCCACCGGGTGGCCGACGATGTTGTCGACGCCGATTCCGGTGACCTCCTCTTCCGCCACGGAAACCGAAAGCACCGGCATCGACTCGGCGGTCACCCCGGCGCTCTTCAACTGCTTGAAGAAGGCCACGTTGCTGTCGCCGTTCAACGTGTTGAAAACCGCGTCGGGCTTCGCCTGAACGACCTTGTTGGTCAAAGTGGAGTATTCGGTGTGACCGAGCGGGGTGTATTCCTCGCCGAGAACCGTCATTCCGTTCGCGGCGGCGTAGGCCTTGATGATTTTGTTGGCCGTACGCGGGAAGACGTAGTCGCTGCCGACCAGGAAGATCTTGGTCTTGCCCTGTTCCTTCAGGTAGTCCAGACCCGGGATGATCTGCTGGTTGGTCGTCGCGCCGGTGTAGAAGATGTACGGGGAGGACTCCAGGCCCTCGTACTGGACCGGATACCAGAGCAGCGCCTTGTGGCGTTCGAAGACCGGGAGCATCGCCTTGCGCGACGCGGAGGTCCAGCCGCCGAAGACGGTGGCGACCTTGTCCTGGCTGATCAGCTTGTTGGCCTTCTCGGCGAAGGTCGGCCAGTCGGAGGCGCCGTCCTCGACCACCGGTTCGAGCTTCTTGCCGAGCACGCCGCCGGCGGCGTTGATCTCCTCGATGGCGAGCAGCTCGGCGTCGCGGACCGTGACCTCGCTGATGGCCATCGTGCCGCTCAGGGAGTGCAGCAGGCCGACCTTGATGGTGTCGCCGCCCGCCGCGGCGCCGCCACCGGTCGTGCTCTCGGTCGGTTCACCGCCGCAGGCGGCCAGAACCAGCACCAGACCCGCGCCCACCGCGGTCCGTAAGAATGCGTTGCGCAATGAATTTCCTCCTTGCCGATACGGCCCCCGCACCGACCCGTCTGCCGCAAAGGTGATCGAACGCGATTTCCCGGGAAAATCGGTGAGGTTAATAGCCGATTACCGAAACTTCACTCAATCAATGAACGCGGCGGACGGCGCTATCATTGACCGGGAGCGCCGGAAAACTCGGAAACGCGTCCGTCATCGCGCGGAAACGCCATTGAAACCGATCTTTCTTAGGGTCCGGCCATGCGGCTCACCCCACACGAGCAGGAACGCCTGCTCATTCACGTAGCGGCCGGCGTCGCGCGCGACCGGATGGACCGGGGCCTGCGCCTGAACCATCCGGAGGCCACCGCGATCATCGCGTCGTTCCTGCTCGAAGGGGCCCGCGACGGCCAGTCGGTCGCCGAACTCATGGACGCCGGCCGCAAGGTCCTGCGCCGTCAGGACGTCATGGAGGGCGTGCCGGAAATGCTGGACTCCGTCCAGATCGAAGCCACTTTTCCCGACGGCACCAAGCTCGTCACCGTCCACCACCCGATCTCATGACGGTTCCCGGAGAGATCGTCCCCGGCCCCGAGCCCGTCCCGCTGAACCCGGGGCGCGAGCGGGTGACCGTGCGCGTGGTGAACATCGCCGACCGGCCCATCCAGGTGGGCTCCCACTACCATTTCGCCGCCGCCAACCCGGGGCTGGAGTTCGACCGCGAGGCCGCCTGGGGCCACCGTCTCGACGTGCCGGCGGGCACCGCCGTCCGGTTCGAGCCGGGCGTCGAGCGTGACGTCACCCTGGTGCCCATCGCCGGGAAGCGGGTCGTGCCCGGCCTGCGCTCCGAATGGGCCGGCCCTCTCGACGGGAGCCCGCATGCCTGAGACCCGCATTCCTGAGATCGGCCGCGCCCGGTACGCCGCCCTCTACGGCCCCACCACCGGCGACCAGATCCGCCTGGCCGACACCGACCTGTTCATCCAGGTCACCGACGACCTGGCGATGGGCCCCGCCGGAGCCGGCGACGAGGCGGTGTTCGGCGGCGGCAAGGTGATCCGCGAGTCGATGGGCCAGGCCCGCGCCACCCGCGCCGAGGGCGCCCCCGACCTGGTCATCACCGGTGCGGTGATCCTCGACCACTGGGGCGTCGTCAAGGCCGACATCGGGGTGCGCGACGGCCGGATCGTCGCCATCGGCAAGGCCGGCAACCCCGACACGATGGACGGGGTCCACCCCGATCTCGTGATCGGCCCTTCGACCGAGATCCTGGCCGGCAACGGCAAGATCGTCACGGCCGGGGCGGTCGACTCCCACGTCCACCTGATCTGCCCGCAGATCGTCGACGAGGCCCTGGCCAGCGGCGTGACCACCCTGGTCGGCGGCGGCACCGGCCCGGCCGAGGGCACCAAGGCGACCACCGTCACCGGGGCCTGGTACGTCGGCCGCATCCTGGAGGCGATGGACGGCATGCCCGTCAACGTCGCCCTGCTCGGCAAGGGCAACACCGTCAGCAGCGAGGCGCTGCTGGAGCAGCTGAGGGCGGGCGCGTCGGGCTTCAAGCTGCACGAGGACTGGGGCACCACCCCCGCCGCGATCGACGCCTGCCTCGCGGTCTGCGACGTGACCGGGGTGCAGGTCGCCATCCACACCGACACCCTCAACGAGGCCGGATTCGTCGAGTCGACCCTGGCCGCAATCAACGGCCGGAGCATCCACGCCTACCACACCGAGGGCGCCGGGGGCGGGCACGCCCCCGACATCATCAAGGTCGCCGGGGAGCGCAACATCCTGCCGTCGTCGACCAACCCGACCCGGCCCCACACGGTCAACACCCACCACGAGCACCTCGACATGCTCATGGTCTGCCACCACCTGAACCCGTCGATCCCCGAAGACCTGGCCTTCGCCGAATCCCGCATCCGCCCGTCGACGATGGCGGCCGAAGACGTCCTGCACGACCTCGGCGCCATCTCGATGATCGGCTCGGACTCCCAGGCCATGGGCCGCGTCGGCGAGACGATCATCCGCACCTGGCAGACCGCCCACGTCATGAAGAAGCGCCGGGGCGCGCTGGAGGGCGTGGCCGACAATCTCAGGGCCCGCCGGTACGTCGCCAAATACACCATCAACCCGGCGATCGCCCACGGCCTCGACGCCGAGGTCGGCTCGGTGGAGGTCGGCAAGCTCGCCGACCTGGTGCTGTGGACCCCGGCGTTCTTCGGCGTGAAGCCCGACCTGGTGGTCAAGGGCGGCATGATCGCCTACGCCCAGATGGGCGACGCGAACGCCTCGATCCCCACGCCGCAGCCGGTCCTCCCGAGACCCATGTTCGGCGCCTACGGCGCTGCCCCGTCCCAGACCTCGGTCCACTTCGTCGCGCCGCTGGCCCTCGAAGGCGACCTCGCCGACCGCCTGCGGGTCGAGCGGCGACTGGCGCCGGTGGCCGACGTCCGGTCCCGGGGCAAGGAGTCGATGCCGCTCAACGACGCCCTGCCCGACATCGAGGTCAACCCCGACACCTTCGCCGTTAAGGTCAACGGCGAACTGATCGAACCGGCCCCGGCCGAGGTCCTGCCCATGGCCCAGCGTTACTTCCTCTTCTAGGCCACCGGCGATGGACGGTCTGCCCGGTCTGCTGCTGCTCGCCGACTCCCGGCTGCCCGCGGGCGGTCACGCCCATTCGGGCGGCGCGGAGGAGGCCTGCCGCATCGGCGCGATCTCCGGCCCCGAGGACCTGGCGCGGTTCCTTCGGGGCCGGCTCGCGACGGCCGGCCGGGTGGCGGCGGCGCTGGCCTGGTCCGCCTGCGCGGCGGCCGACGCCGAAAGCGCGTGGCGGCTCCTGGACGCCGAAGCCGACGCCAGGATCGCCTCGCCCGCCCAGCGGTTGGCCAGTCGGACCCAGGGCCGTCTGCTGGTCAGGACCGCGAAGCGGATCTGGCCGTCGGCGGCGCTCGCGGCGCTGGCCCGGGCCGTGCCCGACGGCGCCCACCATCCGATCGCCCTCGGCGTCGCCGCCCAGGCCGCCGGGTGCACGCCCCACCAGGCCGCCATGGCGGCCGCCTACACGTCCGTCACCGGTGCGGCCACGGCCGCGGTCAGGTTGCTGGGGCTCGACCCGGTGACCGTCCACCGCGTCCTGGCCGAACTCCCCTATGACTCGGTCATCGCCGAACAGCACGACTGGTCCGCGCTACCCGCGCACGCCGCCCCCGCTCTCGATCTGCTGGCCGAACAGCACCTACGTACGGAGGTAAGGCTCTTTGTCAGCTAACCACGATGACCACCACGACGCGCCCGACGGGCACGGCCGGGCGCTGCGCCTGGGCATCGGCGGCCCGGTCGGGAGCGGCAAGACCGCTCTGACCGCGGCGCTCTGCCGGAGCCTCGGGCCGTCGCTCCGCCTGGGCGTGGTGACGAACGACATCTACACGACCGAGGACGCCGACTTCCTGCGCAGGGCCGGCGTCATCGACCCCGACCGGATCATGGCCGTGCAGACGGGCTGCTGCCCGCACACCGCGATCCGCGACGACATCGCCGCCAACATCGACGCCGTCGAGACCCTGGAGGAGCGCTTCGGCCCCCTCGACCTGGTCATCGTCGAGTCGGGCGGCGACAACCTGACCGCGACGTTCAGCCGGGGCCTGGCCGACCGCCAGATCTTCGTCCTGGACGTCTCCGGCGGCGACAAGGTCCCCCGCAAGGGCGGCCCCGGCGTCACGTCGGCCGATCTGCTGGTGGTCAACAAGACCGACCTCGCCCCGATGGTCGGCGCCGACCTCACGGTCATGTCCCGTGACGCGGCGGCGGTCCGGGAGGGCAAGCCGGTCCTGTTCACCTCGATCCGCGAGGACAGGGGCGCCCACTCGGTGGCCGAATGGGTCGCCGGCATCGTCGAATCGTGGCGGCACCAGCACTCCCACAGCCACCTGTGATGACGAAAGCGCTGGTCCGGGCCCGTGCGATCCTTCGCACGGGCCTGGACGACCGGGGCCTCACCCGCATCGAGACCATGCGCTCCGACCCGCCGATCACGTTGCGGCAGACGGCCCCCGGAGAGATCCACCTGGTCAGCACCGGCGCGGGCCCTCTGGGCGGCGACCGGTTGAGACTCGACGTCGAGGTCGCCGAGGGCACCTCCCTGACGGTCCGCTCCATCGCCAGCACGCTGGTGCTCCCCGGCACCGGCCGCTCCCTGATGGAGATCCACGTGTACGTCGCCTCCGGCGCCACCCTGGTCTTCGCCCCCGAGCCGACGGTCCTGGCGGCCGGCTGCGACCACCGGATGACCACGTCGATCGAGCTCGCACGGGACGCGTCCCTGTTCTGGCGCGAGGAGATCGTCTTCGGCCGCCACGGAGAGCGGCCCGGCCGCTGCCACTCCCGCTTCGACGCGACGGTCGACGGCCACCCCCTGCTCCGCCAGGAGTTCGTCGTCGGCGACCCGGAAACCGACGCCAGCCCAGCGGTGTTCGGCACCGCGCGGTGCGTCGGCAGCACCCTCATCACGACCGAAACCGCGGCGGAGGAACCGAAAAGCGAGCCCAGAGAAGCGGAAGTCGCCGAAGGGGTCGCGGTGCTCCCACTGGCCGGTCCCGGCACTCTCGTCTCGGCGCTGGCCGCCGACGCCGTCGAACTCCGACATCGGCTCTCCTGGGGAGAGAGCCGCGTTCTCCCCTAGAGGGAGACGTGGCAACTAGGGTGGAGACGTGGCAACCGCACATCCCCCCACACCGGATCGAAGCGGAACAAGCACCTTGTTAGGGCTGGCCGTCGTGATAGCGGGGCTCGGCCTGGCCATGACCGGAGTGCTGCCCTGGTTCGGGATCAGCGCCACGTTCGGAGTCGTCAACGCCGACCTGACCGCCGTACACGGAACCGAGGACGCGGCCGGCTGGTGGGTCATGGGATCGGGCGTCGTCGCCGCCGGGCTGGGCGCGCTGGGGATCTCCCGCAGCCGGATCATCACCGGCCTGGCCATCCTGCCGGGCGCGGTCGCCGCGTTCTCGCTGGCCATGTTCCTGACCAGGCCCCATGGGTTCGACCGCCTCTCGATGGCCATCCCGGGCCTGGTCTCGGTCGAACCCACGATCATGTACGGCTGGTTCGCGGGCCTCGGCGCCTCGATCGTGGTCGCGGCGCTGGCCTGCCTCGCCCTCATGGGGCGTCGTCAGCCGCCCGATCAGTCGTAGAAGCCGAGCCGGCGCAGCTGCTTCGGGTCGCGCTGCCACTCCTTGGCGACCTTGACCCGCAGGTCGAGGTAGACGCGGCTGCCGAGCAGCGCCTCGATCTGCTTGCGGGCCCTGCTCCCCACGTCTTTCAGCCGCGAGCCGCCGGGGCCGATGACGATGGCCTTCTGCGAGTCGCGTTCGACGAACATGAAGGCGTACACGTCGAGAAGGTCGTCGCGCCCCTCACGGGGGCCCATCTCCTCGACGACCACCGCGATCGAGTGGGGCAGTTCGTCGCGCACGCCTTCGAGGGCCGCCTCGCGGATCAGCTCGGCGACCAGCACCTGCTCGGGCTCGTCGGTCAGCTCGCCGCCGGCGTAGAGGGGCGGCGACTCGGGCAGCCGGTCGATCAGCAGGTCGGCCAGCACGTCGAGCTGGTCGTCGCCCTTCGCCGACACCGGCACGATCTCGGCGAACTCGGCCAGCTGCGACACGGCGAGCAGCTGCTTGGCGACCTCCTCGCGGGAGGCCAGGTCGCACTTGGTGACCACCGCGATCACCGGCGTCTTCTTGACCGCGCCGAGCTTCTCGGCGATGAACCGGTCGCCCTTCCCGATGGGCTCGTTGGCCGGGACGCAGAACCCCAGCACGTCGACCTCGGTCAGGGTGGAGAGCACCAGGCTGTCGAGCCGCTCCCCCAGCAGGGTGCGGGGCCGATGCAGGCCCGGGGTGTCGACGATGACGAGCTGGGCGTCGGGCCGGTGGACGATGCCGCGGATCACCCGCCGGGTCGTCTGGGGCTTGGAGGAGGTGATCGCGACCTTGGTGCCGACCAGGGCGTTCATCAAGGTCGACTTGCCCACGTTGGGCCGCCCCACGAACGCGGCGAACCCCGCGCGGAACTCAGACACCGGCCGATCAGACATAGCGTCCTTTCAGCGAGCCGTCGAGGCCCGCGTGGAACAGGATCGCGTTGCCCAGGTCCTCCACCGCCGCGAGGTCTTCCTGCGCGGGTTCCTCGGCGTCGCTGACCAGCGCCGCGGCCTCCAGGCCCTGGGCGCCGCTCGACACCGCCGTCGCCACCGCGACCTGCACGGCGGTCAGCCGCAGCGAGGGCAGGTTCACGTCGGTCGCGACATAGGTCCGGCCGGTCTCGTCACGGACGGCGGCGCCTTCGGCGGTGCCGTTCCTGGCCCTGGCCGACCGGGCCAGGGTGAGGATCTTTTCGTCTTCAGGGTCGAGCGTCACAGGTCAAGGGTAGCGACCTTGCGGGACACCAATCGGGCCAGTTCCTCGGTCGTGCGGGCGTCGGCGCCGCTCATGCCGGCGTTCACCAGGCCGATCACCGCGCCGCCCTGGCGGGCCACGATCAGGTGCATCTCGTACGGATAGCCGCCGACCCGCCCGACCAGGCGGCGCGCGACGCCCCCGCCCTGGAGGATCTGCTCCGACACCGCGAGCGGGGCGACGGTCAGCCGGTTGACCTCACCGGCGGTCTGGTCACGGGCCGTGGTGCACTTGCGGGAGGCCTTGGCCAGTTCGTCCATCTGGTCGGCGGCCTCGCGGGAGCCGTACAGGGCGAGTGAGACGGCGGCCGTCTGGCCGACGCCCTCACCCAGGTAGCTGGCGGTGGTGGCGGCGGTCAGGCCCTTGCGGGCGGGCCGGCCGGCCATCAGGTTGAACAGGCGGCGGCAGGCCTGGACGACCGGTTCGAACGGTTCCTCCCAGCCGGGCCGCGACCGGGTGGCGAAGCCGCGCGGGATCTCGTCGAGGTCGGCGAACAGCGCCTTGATCTTGAGCGCCTGCGGGGTGGTGCGGGCGTCGCCCACGGGACCCGAGCCGCATCCGGCGACGGCGGCGGCGAGCAGACAGCAGGCGATGGTCAGTCTCGCCACGCGCATTTCCAGGTCCCCCCGTCGATATCCCTCGGGCTACATTCCCGAATAGCAACGGGCCTAAAAACATCATTAGGGGGCTCTCGCCGGACGAGAGCCCCCTAATCGATGATCCCCCTCAGATCAGCCGGTGCGCCGCGAACCCCTCCCGGCGCACCGATCGACCCCTTGTTCGGCGCCCCGAACCCCTCCCGGACGCCTTGGAGAAAGAATGCCCGGGATGACTTGCAAGCCGCTTAAAGAACGCTTGCGGAGAAACTCCTTGCCGGATGCAAGACACACCCAAGCAGGTGAGAGCATCCTTGGCACGTGACAACCGCGCCCGCCCACCACCGACGCCTCCTGCAGGAGTACGTCGGCAACGCCCGGCTCATGTCCCTGTCCGCCGTCGACGACGACGGGGCGCCGGCGCTCCTCCCCCTGCCCTTCCACGCGGCCTTCGGGCCCGACCGGCTCATGTTCATCGCCCACCGCGACCGCCCGCTGGTGGCCGGCCTGAAGACCCGTCCGAAAGTGGCGGGCTCCATCATCGCCGGCGCGGGGCGGGGCGTGACCTTCGCCGGCCTCGCGAGCGCCGCCGAGTCGCCCGACCCGGTCCGCCTGGCCCCGGGCGAGCGGCTCTACCGGATCGACGTGACCGAGTGGTTACTCTTCGACGAGCACGCCTACGAATACCGCGTCCACCCGATCAGGGCGTAGTCACTGATTCGCGGCTGATACACGGCTGAGGCAGGACGGCTGCCAGGTCCGCATATTCTGCTTCGGACCTGTTCCTGCGCCTTTGGAGACCAATGTCGGTTTCGGTGCTCCTCGTCGAGGACGACGAGGTGATCCGCAAGAGCGTCGGCATGGCCCTGGAGCGCTACGGCTACCGGGTCGACCCGGCGGCCGACGGCCTGACCGGTCTGGAGCGGTTCCACGCCGGCGACCACGATCTCCTGCTGCTCGACGTGATGCTGCCCGGCCTCGACGGCATCGGGCTGTGCCGCCGGGTACGCGAGTCGAGCCTGGTCCCGATCCTGATGATGTCCGCGCGCGGTGACGCCCTGGACGTCGTGTCCGGGCTGGAGGCCGGCGCCGACGACTACGTCGTCAAGCCCGCCGACACCTCCGTGCTGGTGGCCAGGATCCGGGCGCTGCTGCGCCGGGCCACCCCCGCCCCCGGCACCCCCCGGCTCGTCTTCGGCGACCTAACCGTCGACCCCGAGGCGCTGGAGGTGTACGTCGCGGGCGAGCAGATCTCCCTGGCCCCCACCGAGCTGCGGCTGCTGCTGGAGTTCGCCGCCAACCCCGGCATCGTCCTGGACCGTCAGACGCTCCTGCGCAACGTCTGGGACTACGGCTGGGACGGCGACAGCCGGGTCGTCGACCTGTGCGTCCAGCGGCTGCGCCGGAAGGTCGGGGCCGACCGCGTCGAGACGGTCCGCGGCTTCGGCTACAAGCTGCGGCGCTGAGATGTCCCGCTGGAGATCCCTGCGCTGGCAGATCGCCGCCCTGGTGGCCGTGGCGTCGGGCGTGGTGGCGCTGGCCGTCGGCGTTCTCGTCCACCAGAGCACCCTGGAGCGCTCGCTGGCCCTCGGCAGGGACCGGGCGCTGACCGCCCTGCTGGCCGGCCCGGCCGACCCCGGCCCGCTCCCGGCCGAGCTGACCGCCCGGCTCGGGGGTCCGGGCACCTTCGCCACCTGGTACGACGACCGCGACCCCGACGTCCCGTGGATGTGGGCGGCCGACGACACCGGTGCCGTCAAGATCGACATGGGCGGCGACCTGCGCAACCTGCGAGCCCTCGACCGCCACATCGTGCTCGCCTCGGCGGGCGTCCTGGGCCTGGTGGTCCCGCTGGCGGCGCTGGCCGCCGAACTGCCCAACCGCCGCCTGCGACGGGTCGCCCGCACCGCCCGCCGCATCGCCGAAGGCGACCTGGAGGCCCGCACGTCGGCCGGGCGCGGCGGCGACGAGATCACCGGCATCGCCGCCGCCGTCGACACGATGGCCGCCGCCCTGCACGACCGCCTGCGCGCCGAGCAGCGGTTCACCGCCGACGTCGCCCACGAGCTGCGCACCCCGTTGATGGGCCTGGTCACCTCCGCCGAGCTCCTGCCGGACGGCGAGGTGACCGAGCTGGTCCGCGACCGGGTCGGGGTGCTGCGCGTCCTCGTGGAGAACCTGCTGGAGATCTCCCGCCTGGACGCGGGCGCCGAGTCCGCCGACCGGGTGGCCGTTCCGCTGGGCGGGTTCGCCCGCGACTGCGTCCACCGGACGGGCCTGACGGCCGAGGTGACCGTCCACGGCGACCCGATCGCCGAGACCGACCCCCGCCGCCTCGACCGCATCCTGGCCAACCTGGTCGTGAACGCCCACCGCCACGGGAATGGCCCGGTCGAGGTGCGCGTGGCGGGCACGACGATCACCGTCCGCGACCACGGGCCGGGGTTCCCCGAGCCGCTGCTGGCGGAGGGGCCGCAGCGGTTCCGGACCGGCACGAGCGAACGCGGCCGGGGGCACGGCCTGGGGCTGACCATCGCCACCGGGCAGGCCAGGGTCATCGGCGCGCGGCTCTCCTTCGCCAACGCCCCCGGCGGCGGCGCGGTCGCCACCGTGCGGCTGAACTGATACACGGCCAAGCGCCCGCCGACATCCGGCTTCCGCAGTACTGACACCTACGCCGACCAGCCTGAACGCATCCACCCGATGCCGATCAGGAACGGACGTTCACTCATGTACCGGTGGCTGGTGCCCCTGCTGCTGACCTTCACGACCACCACCTGCGCGGCCGCCCCCGTCGGCGTCGCGGACGGATTCGTCGCCGACGGAGCGCACGTCTCCCCGTTCGACACCCGCCTGCCCGCGATCGCGAACCTCGACCCCGCCCTGCTGCGGGCCGTGCAGGAGGCCGCCCGGGACGCCGCCGACGACGGCGTGGAGATGTTCCTGACCACCGCCTGGCGCAGCGAGCGCTACCAGCGGCAGCTGTACGAGGAGGCCATCACCAAGTATGGGAGCGAGCGGGAGGCCCGCCGCTTCGTCAGCACCCCCGACCGCTCCCGCCACGTCACCGGCGACGCCGTCGACGTCGGACCCACCGACGCCGACGACTGGCTCAACCGGCACGGCCGTGCATACGGCCTCTGCCAGACGTACGCGAACGAGATGTGGCACTTCGAGCTGGCCACCGGGCCGGGCGGCGCCTGCCCCCCGATGCGGGCCGACGCGAGCGCCTGACCCCCTCGGAGATCAGTGCCGCGCCGCCGCGTCGTCGTCGACCCGCCGGACCACCACGGTGCTGATGCGGTTGCGGCGACCCGCGAGTTCGTCGGCGGTCAGCCGCAGCCCGGCCACCGTCGCCTCGGAGCCCGCGATCGGCACCCGCCCGAGGGCGTGGGCCAGCAGGCCGCCCACCGTGTCGACGTCCTCCGACTCGATCTCGGTGTCGAACAGCTCCTCCAGCTCCCACACCGCCAGCCGGGCGGTGACCCGCACCGCGCCGTCGTCGAGGTGCTCGACCCGGGGGGCCTCCTGGTCGTATTCGTCGGCGATCTCGCCGACGATCTCCTCGATGACGTCCTCGATCGTGACGAGCCCGGCGGTGCCGCCGTATTCGTCGATCACGATCGCCAGGTGGATCTGCCGGGCCTGCATGTCCCGGAGCAGGTCGTCGATGGGCTTGCTCTCCGGGACGTACGTCGCCGGGCGCATCAGCTCCTCGACCGCGCCCTCGTCGTCGCCCGTCTCCTGGATGCGGCGGACGATGTCTTTCAGGTAGGCGATGCCGATGACGTCGTCTTCGTTCTCGCCCGTCACCGGGACCCGGGAGAAGCCGCTGCGCAGCGCCAGCGACAACGCCTGTTCGAGGGTCTTGTGGCGCTCGATGAAGACCATGTCGGTGCGCGGCACCATGACCTCGCGCACCAGCGTGTCGCCCAGTTCGAACACCGAGTGGATCATCTCGCGCTCGTCGGGCTCGATGACCCGCCGCTCCTCGGCCAGGTCGACCAGGTCGCGCAGCTCGGCCTCGGAGGTGAACGGCCCCTCGCGGAACCCCTTGCCGGGGGTGACCGCGTTGCCGAGCAGGATCAGCAGCGTCGGCAGCGGGCCGAAGATCCGGGTCAGGCCGTAGACGACGGGCGCGCTGAACAGCGCGATCGGCTCGGCGTGCTGCCGCCCGAGCGTGCGCGGGGAGACGCCCACGATGACGTAGGCGATGACGATCATGGCCCCGGCCGCCGCCGCGTAGGCCTGGCCCGTGTCGCCCAGCCAGTCGATGAACAGCAGCGTCGCGATCACGGTCGCGCCGAGCTCGCAGCTCATCCGCAGCAGGAGCAGCAGGTTCAGATAGCGAGGAGGGTCGGCCACGATGGCCTGGAGGGGGTTCGCGCCGCGGCGCCCCTCTTTGACGAACTCCTCGGCGCGCACGCGCGAGATCCGCGTGAGCGCGGTCTCCGCGCTCGCGAGCAGGCCGCCGCCGATGACGAGGGCGACGGCCGAGAACAACCAGCCGTTACTCATGGTTCCTAGGGGGCTGTCTTACGCCACGACTCGAGCAGCTCGCCCTGGAGGCCGAACATCTCGGCGTGCTCCTCGGGCTCGGCGTGGTCGTAGCCCAGCAGGTGGAGGATGCCGTGGGTGCACAGCAGGTCGAGTTCGTCCTGCGTCGGATGGCCCGCCTCGGCGGCCTGCCGGGCCGCCACCGTCGGGCAGAGGACGACGTCGCCCAGCAGAGCGGGGTCGGGCGAGGCGTCGTCGTTGCGGCCCTGGCCGGGCCGGAGCTCGTCCATGGGGAAGGCCAGCACGTCGGTGGGGCCGGGCTCGCCCATCCACTGCTCGTGGAGGGCGGTCATCGCGGCCTCGTCGACGACCAGGATCGACAACTCCGCCAGGGAGTTGATGCCCATCTGGCCGAGGACGTGCCCGGCGAGGGCGACGAGACGGCTCTCGTCGATCTCGGTGCCGGACTCGTTGTTGACCTCGATCGTCATCGCCGCCCCCTGGGCCGGTTGGTGCCGTTGGCGCGCGGGTCGGACGCCAGTGCGGCGTCATAGCGGCCGTAGGCGTCGACGATCTGCCCCACCAGCTTGTGGCGGACCACGTCGGCGCTGGTCAGACGGCTGAAGTGGATGTCGTTGATGCCGTCGAGGATGTCTTGGACCACCTTGAGGCCGCTCTGGGTGCCGCCCGGCAGGTCGACCTGGGTGACGTCACCGGTGACGACGATCTTGGAGTTGAACCCCAGACGAGTCAGGAACATCTTCATCTGCTCGGGCGAGGTGTTCTGGGCCTCGTCGAGGATGATGAAGGCGTCGTTGAGCGTCCGGCCGCGCATGTAGGCGAGCGGGGCGACCTCGATCGTGCCCGCCGCCATCAGGCGCGGGATCGAGTCGGGGTCGATCATGTCGTGGAGGGCGTCGTAGAGCGGCCGCAGGTAGGGGTCGATCTTCTCGTAGAGCGTGCCGGGCAGGAAGCCCAGCCGCTCGCCGGCCTCCACGGCCGGACGGGTCAGGATGATGCGGTTGACCCGCTTCTCCTGCAGGGCCTTCACGGCCTTGGCCATCGCCAGATAGGTCTTGCCGGTTCCCGCGGGGCCGATGCCGAAGACGATCGTGTGCTTGTCGATCATGTCGACGTAGTTCTTCTGGTTGACCGTCTTCGGGCGGATCGTGCGCCCGCGCGAGGAGATGATGTCGAGCGAGAGCACCTCGGCCGGCCGGCCGTTGCTCTGGCGCAGCATGGAGATGCTGCGCTCGACCGCGTCGGGGGTCAGCTGCGCCCCCGAACGGGCCAGCTCGACCAGCTCCTCGAACAGCCGGACGACCACACCGCTCTCGTCGGGGGACCCGGTGATGGTGATCTCGTTGCCCCGCACGTGGATGTCGGCCCGGAAGCTCTTCTCGATGACCCGGAGGAGCTCGTCACGCGAGCCCAGGATGCTGATCATCGCGTGCTCGTCGGGGATCACGACCTTGGCGTGGGTCTTCTGTGTTTCGCGCGTCTCGGACATGGGCGGCCTCGTCGGGCCTGCTCGCCTCCCTATTAACCGCTGTCAATGGTAGCCGTCCGCTACCCCATCTGGAGCGTCAGCGGCGCCCCGCCCAGCAGGTGGAGATGGGCGTGGAAGACGCTCTGCCCCGAGTCGGGCCCGGTGTTCAGGACCAGCCGGTAGCCGGACTCGGCGATGCCCTCGGCGACCGCGACGGCCTTCGCCGTTTTGATCACCTCGTCGGCCAGTCCAGCCTCCGCCAGTTCCCCCGCGTCGCGCACATGGTTTTTCGGTACGACCAGAACATGCGTGGGGGCATGGGGGTTGATGTCACGGAAGGCAAGGGTGGTGTCGGTCTCGTACACGACCGTCGCGGGTATCTCACGAGCCACGATTGCGCAGAACAGGCACTCATTCTTCACGGGGGAAGCCTAGCGTTGCCAATCGGTAATCCCCGGAATGTCCCGTGCAAAGATCTGCCCGGATAGGGTTTATGTGCGAGACTGCACCGTCAACCAATCCCCTGTGTCGGGCGAGGACACAACTGGGTCATGCCCCCTAATGATTCGGAAGAACGTAAACCCCCTGGCAAGGACGAGCGTCCTACTGATGTGACCACCGAGACCCTCGTGGCCGACAGGTCGCTGGGCACGGTGCCGGTCGGGTGGGATGCCGACATGGCCGTTACGGCGCTTTACAGCGCCCACTATCGGTCACTGGTGCGTCTCGCGGTGCTGCTGGTCCGCGATGTGGCCAGCGCCGAAGAAGTCGTGCAGGACGCGTTCGTCGCCATCCATGGCGCCTGGCGCAGGCTGCGCGACCCCGACAAGGCACTTGCGTACCTGCGACAGTCGGTCGTCAACCGTTCGCGCTCCGTGCTGCGTCATCGAGCCGTCGTGGAGAAGTACGCCCCCAAGGGCCTCCCCGACGCCCCGAGCGCCGAGAACGGCGCCATCGGCGAGCTTGAGCGCACCGCGGTGATCGAGGCGCTGCGCGCCCTGCCCCAGCGGCAGCGCGAAGCGCTGGTCCTGCGCTACTACGGCGACCTTTCCGAGGCCGAGATCGCCCACGCCATGGGCATCTCCAAAGGCGCGGTGAAGAGTCACACCGCCAGAGGCATGGCCTCACTACGTCAAGTGCTGGAGAAGTTCTCATGACCATCCCCCCCGACGAGCACGGCGACCTCCTCCGCCGTGCGATGCGCGCGGAGGCGGACTCGGTCGTGCCGTCTCCCGACGGACTGGAGATAATCCGCCACCGCATCGAGAACCGCGGCATCCGCGGTCTCCTGTGGTGGCGCATAGGTGCGTCCGTGGCCGCCGCCGCCCTGGTGGCCGGAATCGTGGTCGTCTCCGTACCCCAGATACGAGACAACGTGGGTGTCACCTGGGTCGACAACGGAACCGAGCAGACCCCCGCGGGCGAGCTCCCGAGCTCCGACTCGACCTTCCAGCCACCGCCGCCCCAGGAACCCGGCATCTCGATCACCACCCAGAATCCGACCAAGCCGGCCGAGACGACGCCCCCGGCGACCTCGTCCGCCCCGTCCCAGCCGGCGGCGGCGCCACCGCCCGAGCCGTCGTCCGACCCGTGCGTCACCCCCGAGCCGACCCCGGCCCCCGACCCTGCGGCGGCGGCGAAGTGCCCGACGCAGGAGGCCAACCCGACCTCGGGCCCGACGACGAAGCCGACCGCGACCAAGACCCCGTCGAAGCCGACCCCCACCCCGACGGCCGACGCCCCCAGCCCGACCCCGACGGGTTGCGGCGACACCTGCTCGACGCCGACCCCGGACGCGTCTCCCGCGGAGACACCGTCGACGACGGTGGAGGTCTCGGACCCGGCGTCCTGAGCTTTCGAGGCGGGCCTTCTCGGAACGTGCCAAGCGCACTCCGGGGGGCCCGCTTTTCGGTTTTCCGGTACGGATCCCTGCGGCGCGATGGAGCGAACAGAGCCTGTAGAGGAATGGCCTGCCGATTGACGGGACGACGGCGCAGGTCACAGGGGTCGGGGGATTAACTTGACGACAAATCCGAAATGTCGTGCTCTTCTCAGAGCCGCGCACACAGGCCCGATTCACGAATTGCCGGGTGCGAGAGTGTCGGCCCCAGCGTCGGCAGGTGGCGTGCTACCAGCGGCCGGTGCGGGTCATCAGGACCGCTGCCGCCGCGACCCCCGCCGTCGACGTGCGCAGCACCGTCGGCCCCAGCAGGGCCGGAAGTGCCCCCGCCGCGCGGAAACGCGTGATCTCCTCGTCGGACACGCCGCCCTCAGGACCCACCACCAGGACGATGTCGCCCTTCTCCGGCAGTTCCACGCGGGAGAGCGGTTCGGCCGCCTCCTCGTGGAGGACCACGGCCAGCGCGGCGGACTCCAGCAGGGCCGCCACCTGGTTCGTGGAGGCCGGTTCCAGAATCTCCGGCAGGTGGAAGCGCCGCGCCTGCTTTCCGGCCTCGCGCGCCGTCGAGCGCCAGCGGGCCAGTGACTTGGCCGCGCGGTCGCCCTTCCACTGGGTGATCGACCGGGAGGCCGACCAGGGCACGATCGCGTCGACTCCGGCCTCGGTCATCATCTCCACGGCCAGCTCGCCCCGGTCGCCCTTCGGCAACCCCTGCACGACCACCAGGCGCGGCGAGGGCGGCGGGATCTCGTACACGCGAAGGACCGTGAGGTCGAGGTGGTCTTTGCCGGCCGCGTCGACCGTGCACTCGGCCACCCGGCCCGCGCCGTCGGTCACGTCGACGCGCTCGCCCGCCGTGATGCGGCGGACGGCCGCCGCGTGGCGGCCCTCGGGCCCGGCCAGGGTCAGGCGCGGGCCCGGGGTGACCTCACCCAGGAAGACGGGGACGGTCATCGGCCGTTGAACGCGTCCTTCAGGCGGGAGAAGAAGCCCTGCTGGCCCGGGGCGAACTTGCCGGGCGGGCGCTCCTCGCCGCGCAGCTGGGACAGCTTCCGGAGGAGTTCCTCCTGCTCCGGGTCGAGCTTCAGCGGGGTCTCGACGTTGACGTGGATCAGCAGGTCGCCCCGCCCGCTCTCGTTGAGGCGCTGGACGCCCCGCGCGTAGAGCGGGATGACCTGGCCCGACTGGGTGCCGGGGCGGACGTCGATCTGTTCGGGGCCGTCGAGGGTCTCCATGGTCAGCGAGGTGCCCAGGGCTGCGGCGGTCATGGGGATCGAGACGGTGCAGTGGAGGTCGTCGCCGCGGCGTTCGAACGTCGGGTGGGGGCGCTCCACGATCTCCAGGAACAGGTCGCCGGGAGGGCCGCCGCCGGGGCCGACCTCGCCCTCGCCCGCGAGCTGGATGTGGGTGCCGTCTTCGACGCCCGCCGGAATGCGGACCTTGATGGTCCGGCGGGTGCGGACGCGGCCGTCGCCGGAGCACTCCTGGCAGGGGTGGCGGATGACGCTGCCGAAGCCGCCGCACTGGGGGCACGGGCGCGAGGTCATGACCTGGCCCAGGAACGAGCGGGTCACCTGGGAGACCTCCCCCCGGCCGTGGCACATGTCGCAGGTGTCGGGGTGGGTGCCGGCCGCGGCGCCGGAGCCCTGGCAGACCTCGCAGAGGATCGCGGTGTCGACCACGAGCTCGCGGGTGGTGCCGAAGCCCGACTCGGCCAGGTCGAGTTCGACCCGGATCGTCGCGTTACGGCCTCGGCGGGCCCTCGAACGGGGGCCGCGCGAGGCGGAGGCCGTACCGAAGAAGGCGTCCATGATGTCGCTGAACGGGAAGCCCGCCCCGAAGCCCGCACCGGCGCCCGCGCCGCCGAAGGGGTCGCCGCCCATGTCGTGCATCTGCCGCTTCTGGGGGTCGGAGAGCACCTCGTAGGCCGCGGTGATCTCCTTGAAGCGCTCCTGCGTCGCCGGGTCGGGGTTGACGTCGGGATGCAGTTCACGGGCCAGTCGGCGGTAGGCCTTCTTGATCTCTTCCTGGCTCGCGTCGCGGCGTACGCCGAGGGTGGCGTAATAGTCCTTGGCCACTTATGACCCCGCCAGGATCTGGCCGACATAGCGCGCGACCGCGCGCACCGCACCCATCGTCACCGGATAATCCATTCGCGTCGGGCCCAGCACTCCGAGCCGGGCCAGTTCCTTGTCTCCCGCGCCGTATCCGGCGGCCACGATCGAGGTGCCGCGCAGACCGGTGTAGGGGTTCTCCGAGCCGATCCGGACGGTCAGCTCGGACAGGTCGTCGGTCTCGCCGAGGAGGCGCATCAGGACGACCTGCTCCTCCAGGGCCTCCAGCACGTCGCGCAGGCCGATGGTGAAATCGGCGGCGGCGAGGTTGGCGGCCCCGGCGAACACGATCTTCTCTTCATGCCGTTCGACCAGGGTCTCCAGGATCACCGAAAGGATCGTGGCGGCCACCGGCCGGTCTTCTGGGGACAGACGTTCGGGCAGCGCGGC
The DNA here is from genome assembly GCF_005233835.1 of Herbidospora galbida. Lineage (GTDB taxonomy): Bacteria > Actinomycetota > Actinomycetes > Streptosporangiales > Streptosporangiaceae > Herbidospora > Herbidospora galbida. The sequence continues at coordinate 92,313 of NZ_SZQA01000008.1, forward strand.
CACGGTCTCGGGGACCTTGGACAGCCCGCAGCCGTCGAGCGCCGCGTTGAGCACGGCGCGCAGATGGGACACCCGGTCGTCGCCGATCACTTCGGGCAGGTCGACCACCCGCTGCTCGACGCGGCCGGTGTTGGTGATCAGGACCAGCATCACCCGCGTGTCGGCCAGCGGCACGATCTCCACGTGGCGGACCGTCGAGCGGGTCAGCGAGGGGTATTGGACGACCGCGACGTGCCGGGTCAGCTGCGCGAGCAGCCGGACCGTCCGCATGACGATCTCGTCGAGGTCGAGCGTACCGGCCAGGAACGTCTCGATGGCCCGTCGTTCGGCGCCCGAGAGGGGCTTGACCTGGGACAGCCGGTCGACGAACAGCCGGTAGCCCTTGTCGGTCGGAACCCGCCCCGCGCTCGTGTGGGGCTGGTGGATGTAGCCGCCGTCTTCGAGGGCCGCCATGTCGTTGCGGATGGTGGCCGGCGAGACTCCGAGGTTGTGCCGATCGGCCAGCGCCTTGGAACCCACGGGCTCGTTGGTGGAGACGTAGTCTTCGACGATCGCCCGCAGCACCGCCAGCTTCCGGTCGTCAAGCACGTTCTCACCTCCCTGGCACTCTGTGTTCCCGAGTGCCAAGTGTACGGCCACCGCTCCCAGGGTGCGATAACACAGCCGGGCACGGACGCAACAAGCCGACTGCAAATACGTCGCAAGTCATGAATCACACAATGTCTCCCATGACCGCTCAATATGGCCAGAACTATGGCCAGCAGCCCCACCCTTACTACGGCGCCCCCCAGTCCCCCTACGGCGCCCCGCCCCCGCAGGGACCGGTCCGTCCCAGGATCCTCTGGATCGTGCTGGCCTGGCTTCTCTTCATCGTGATGTCCGTCGCCGGGGTCTTCGCCTTCGCCGGCGGCCTCTTCTCGTCCATCGCCGACGTGGCCCCCACCACGACCTTCTCCTCCGGCGAGACCGTCAAGGTGAACCTCGACCCGGCGCAGAAGCCGGCCATCTGGGCCGCCGCCGACCAGCCGACCGACGTGCAGTGCCAGGTCACCGGGGGCAGCGCGGACGACAAGATCACCCTGACGAAGGGGATCGGCGAGCAGACCGTCACCGTCGACGGCACCAGGTGGGAGCTGCTGTTCTCGGTCGGCGTCCCGGCGGCCGGTGAATACCAGGCCTCCTGCGACGGCGAGGGCGTGCGCTTCGGCGTCGGCAAGGAACTGATCTCGGCGGCCGGCGGCCTGGTGGGCGGCACCGCGCTGCTGCTCGGCCTGCCCTCGCTCGGTTTCCTGATCGCCGTGCTGACCACCATCGTCGTGCTGGTGCGGCGCTCCCGCGCCCGCCGCCGGATGATGGGGATGTACTAACGTTCGCGGCATGTACGAGCGGGACGTGCTCTCCGGAGACTGGCGGCGCCCCAAGAAGGGGACGATCCCGCAGATCCCAGCCGAGCTCGACCTCGTGGTCGAGTGGGCCGACGACGGGTTCTGCGGGGCGGTGGTGACCTGCGACAAGGAGGCCGTCACCCTGGAAGACCGGTTCGGGCGACGACGGCTGTTCCCCCTGGAACCCGCCGCCTTCCTCCTGGAGGGGAGGCCCGTCACGCTCGTCCGTCCCCAGGCCAGACCGCAGGGCCCGAGGCGCAGCGCCTCGGGTTCCATCGCGGTCGAGGGCCTGAAGGCCCAGGTGGCCAAGGAGAGCAGGATCTACGTCGAGGGCGTCCACGACGCCGCGCTCGTGGAGAAGATCTGGGGCCACGACCTCCGGGTGGAGGGCGTGGTCGTCGAATACCTCGAAGGCGTCGACCACCTGCCCGAGATCGTCGCCGAGTTCGGCCCGGAGCCCGGCCGCCGGCTCGGCGTGCTGGTCGACCATCTCGTCCCCGGCTCCAAGGAGAGCCGGATCGCCGCCCAGGTCGCGGGCCCCCACGTGCTGGTGGCGGGCCATCCGTTCGTGGACGTCTGGCAGGCGGTCAAGCCCGCCGTGCTGGGGATCGGGGCGTGGCCGGAGGTGCCGCGCGGGATCCCGTGGAAAGAGGGCGTGATCGCCGCCCTGGGCTGGCGGATGGAGCCGCCGGACGCGTGGCGGCACATCCTCGGCCGCGTGAACAGCTACGCCGACCTGGAGCCCGAACTGCTGGGCCGGGTCGAGGAGCTCATCGACTTCGTCACGTCAGATCCCTGACGACCGCGTCGGCCAGCAGGCGGCCCTGGAGGGTGAGCACCGCGCGGCCCTTCTTGAACGCCTCGACGTCGAGCAGCCCGCCCGCGAGCGCCTTGGCCGCCGCCGGTCTGACCTCTCTGGCCAGGTCGTCGAGGGGGTAGCCGTCGACCAGGCGGAGTTCGAGCATGACGCGTTCGAGATTGCGCTCCTCGGCCGAGGTCTGTTCCCGGGCGTGGGCGGGTGAGTGGCCCTGGGCCAGGCGGGCGGCGTAGGTCGACGGGTGTTTGACGTTCCACCAGCGCACGCCGCCGACGTGGCTGTGTGCCCCCGGGCCGGCGCCCCACCAGTCGGCGCCCGACCAGTAGAGCAGGTTGTGGCGGCAGCGGGCCTTCTCGCTGGTGGCCCAGTTGGAGACCTCGTACCAGGAGAAGCCGGCCTTGGTCAGGAGTTCGTCGGCGATCAGGTAGCGGTCGGCGGCGACGTCGTCGTCGGGCATGGGCAGGGCGCCCCGCTTGATCTGGTTGGCCAGGCGGGTGCCGGTCTCGACGATCAGCGAGTAGGCCGACACGTGGTCGGGGCCGGTCTCGATCGCTGCCTCCAGTGAAGCCCGCCAGTCGTCGTCGGTCTCGCCCGGGGTGCCGTAGATCAGGTCGAGGTTGACGTGGCCGAAGCCCGCCTCCTTCGCCTCCTGTACGGCCTGCGCCGCGCGCCCCGGGGTGTGCTTGCGCTCCAGCACCCGCAGCACGTGGTCGCTGGCGCTCTGCATGCCGAAGGAGATGCGGTTGAGCCCGCCCTCACGGAGGGCCGCCAGCTCGCGGGGGCCGACCGATTCGGGGTTGGCCTCGGTGGTGACCTCGGCGTCGTGGTGGATGCCGAACTCCTCGTGGACGGCCCGGAGGATGCGTACGAGATCGTCGGGAGGCAGGAGCGTGGGGGTGCCGCCACCGAAGAACACGGTCGAGACGGGCAGGTCGACGTCGCCGAGCACCCGGCGGGCCAGCCGGATCTCCTCGATCGCGGTGTCGGCGTAAGCGCTTTGCGATGCCCCGGAACCTAGCTCCGACGCCGTGTAGGTGTTGAAGTCGCAGTAGCCGCACCGGGTCGCGCAGAAGGGGACGTGCACATAGAAACCGAACGGACGCTCGCCCAGCGCGGCGAGCGCCGCGGACGGCAGTTCACCGGACGTGGGGACGGGTTCACCGTCGGGGAGCACGGAGGGCATCCGCCCAGTCTGCCCGATGCCGGGAGGTTCATTGACGCGGTCATGTGGACGCATTTATGATCCCGGCAAACTTACAGGAAACTTTCCTATAAGAAATGCCTCCTAGCAGCGGAGACAACAGTGCCGAGACTTCGCACCCCCCTTCTGTTAGCCCTGGTGGCCGGCCTCGTCGCCACCGCCGCGCCCGCTCCGGCCCAGGCCTCGACCGGTGACTCGGGATACAAGCGGGTGGCCTACTTCATCCAGTGGGGCATCTACGGCCGCAACTACCACGTCAAGGACATGGTGACGACCGGCGCCGCCGCCAAGCTCACCCACATCAACTACGCCTTCGGCTTCGTCAACCAGGGCGGCGAGTGCTACTCGGCCGACCCGTGGGCCGACTGGCAGCGCCCCGTCCCGGCCGAGCAGAGCGTCGACGGCGTGGCCGACGACGGCACCGGCGCGATCGCCGGCAACCTCAACCAGCTCAAGAAGCTGAAGGCCAAGTACCCGAGCCTCAAGGTCCTGATCTCGCTGGGCGGCTGGACCGGCTCCAAGTGGTTCTCCGACGCCGTCCTCACCCCCGAGGCCCGCACCAAGCTGGCCTCCTCGTGCATCGACCTGTGGCTGAAGGGCAACCTGCCCGGCACCGCCCCCGGCGCGGGCGCGGGCGTCTTCGACGGCATCGACCTCGACTGGGAGTGGCCCGGTTCGTCCGGTGAGGTCGGCAACGTGATCCGCCCCGAGGACAAGCAGAACTTCACGCTGTTCCTGGCCGAGCTGCGCCGCCAGATGAACCAGTACAACAAGAAGCACGAGCTCACCGCCTTCCTCCCCGCCGCCGCCGCCAAGATCGACGCCGGCTTCGAGGTCAAGAAGGTCTTCTCCTACCTCGACTTCGCCACCGTCCAGGGCTACGACCTGCACGGCTCGTGGGAGCAGGTGACCGGCCACAACGGCAACCTGTTCACCGACCGCAAGGACCCGAACGCGGTCAAGTTCAGCGTCGACCAGACGGTCAAGGACTACCTGACCCGCGGCGCCCCCAAGAAGAAGATCGTCGTCGGCGTCCCGTTCTACGGCCAGGGCTGGACCGGCGTCACCGCCGGCGGCAACGGCCTCTGGAAGCCCGCCACCGGCCCCGCCCCCGGCAAGTGGGCCAACGGCACCGACGACTACAAGGACATCGTCAACAAGCCCGGCAAGCGCCACCGCGACCTGCTGACCGGCGCGCTGTGGCTGTACGACGGCAACGAGTTCTGGTCGTACGACGACCCGATCTCGCTCGTCGAGAAGGCGGCCTACATCCGCCTGAAGGGCCTCGGCGGCGCCATGATGTGGTCGATCGACCAGGACGACAGCAAGGCGTCTCTGACGACCGCGCTGTACAAGGTCCTGCGCTGACCTGAACGACGAGGGCCGGAGCGCAACTGGGTCGCGCTCCGGCCCTTCTTGCTTCTTGGTGCTACTTCTTGGCCTTTTCCGCGCCGCTCGAGTCGGTGCTGAGCGCCGCCACGAAAGCCTCTTGGGGGACTTCCACGCGGCCGACCATCTTCATGCGCTTCTTGCCCTCCTTCTGCTTCTCGAGAAGCTTGCGCTTGCGGGAGATGTCGCCGCCGTAGCACTTCGCCAGGACGTCTTTGCGGATCGCGCGGATGTTCTCGCGGGCGATCACGCGGGCGCCGATGGCGGCCTGGATGGGGACCTCGAACTGCTGCCTGGGGATCAGGTCTTTGAGCTTCTTGGCCATGTCGACGCCGTAGGCGTAGGACTTCTCGCGGTGGACGATGGCCGAGAAGGCGTCGACGGCCTCACCCTGGAGGAGGATGTCGACCTTGACCAGGTCGGAGTCCTGCTCGCCGGAGGGCTCGTAGTCGAGGGAGGCGTAGCCTCGCGTCTTGGACTTCAGCTGGTCGAAGAAGTCGAAGATGATCTCGCCCAGGGGCAGGGTGTAGCGGATCTCGACGCGGTCTTCGCTCAGGTAGTCCATGCCCTGGAGGGCGCCGCGGCGGCCCTGGCAGAGCTCCATGATGGCGCCGATGAACTCGGCGGGCGCCAGGACGGTCGCCTTCACGGTCGGCTCGTAGATCTCGGCGATCTTGCCCTCGGGGAACTCCGAGGGGTTGGTCACCGTGTGCTCGGTGCCGTCTTCCATGATGACGCGGTAGATGACGTTGGGGGCGGTCGAGATCAGGGCCAGGTTGAACTCGCGCTCCAGGCGCTCGCGCACGATCTCCATGTGGAGCAGGCCGAGGAAGCCGCAGCGGAAGCCGAAGCCCAGGGCCGCCGACGACTCGGGCTCGTAGACCAGGGCGGCGTCGTTGAGGCGGAGCTTGTCGAGCGCCTCGCGGAGCTCGGGGAAGTCGTCGCCGTCGATCGGGTAGAGGCCCGAGTAGACCATCGGACGGGGGTGCTCGTAGCCGCCGAGCGCCGCTTCGGCCGGCTTGGCGGCCGAGGTGACCGTGTCGCCCACCCGGGACTGGCGGACGTCCTTCACGCCGGTGATCAGGTAGCCCACCTCGCCGACGCCGAGGCCGAGGGCCGAGGGCAGCGGCTCGGGGCTGATGACGCCGATCTCCAGCGTCTCGTGCTGGGCCCGGGTCGACATCATGAGGATGCGCTCGCGCTTGCCCAGGTGGCCGTCCATCACCCGGACGTAGGTGACGACGCCCCGGTAGGTGTCGTAGACCGAGTCGAAGATGAGGGCCCGCGCGGGGGCGTCGGCGTCGCCGACCGGGGCGGGGATCGTGTCGACCACGTGGTCGAGCAGCTCCTTCACGCCCACGCCGGTCTTGCCCGAGACGCGCAGCACGTCGGAGGGCTCGCAGCCAATCAGGCCGGCCAGTTCCTCGGCGTACTTCTCCGGCTGGGCGGCCGGGAGGTCGATCTTGTTGAGGACCGGGATGATGTTGAGGTCGGCGTTCATGGCCAGGTAGAGGTTGGCCAGCGTCTGGGCCTCGATGCCCTGGGCGGCGTCGACCAGCAGGACCGCGCCCTCACACGCCTGGAGAGACCGCGACACCTCATAGGTGAAGTCGACGTGGCCGGGCGTGTCGATCATGTTGAGCACGTGGCCGTTCCACGGCAGGCGGACCGCCTGGGACTTGATGGTGATGCCGCGCTCGCGCTCGATGTCCATCCGGTCGAGGTATTGGGCGCGCATGGACCGGTCGTCGACCACTCCGGTGATCTGGAGCATCCGGTCGGCAAGTGTTGACTTGCCGTGGTCGATGTGCGCGATGATGCAGAAATTGCGGATCAACGCGGGGTCGGTCTGGCCGGTCTGAGTGCGCACCGAAGTCCGTTTCAACTGGGATTGAGGCGATCGACGGCTGGCGGAGCAGCCACCCTCCATGGTCGCATGTCCCCATGCTTGCCTCGACCACGCGCCGCCGTGTGCTGCTCGGCCTGTCGATTCTCGTGGCCGTCCCCCTGGTGCTGGCGGTGACCGGTATGGCCGTCTTACGCCTCGACTACCTGGGCACTCCCTCGCCCGCGGCGCGTTCGGCGGGGACCGACGCGTTGTGGATGGGGCACATGTGGGTCGACGGGCGGCGTACCGAGAAGGATCTCGAGGCGCTGAAGCCCCGTCTCACCCACATGCGGGACGTGTTCGTGCACTCGGGGCCCTACGGCGCCGACGGGCGGCTCGATCCGAACCTCCACCCGAAGTCGCGTGACTTCCTGGCCTGGGCGCGGACCCATCTGCCGGGGGTCCGGGTGCTGCCGTGGCTGGGGCAGACGGTCAACGAGGACGACGAGGGCCACCTCGACCTCGACGACCCGGCCACCCGGGCGAACATCATCGCGGGGGCGCGGGAGATCGTGGCGCTCGGCTATGACGGCGTCCACTACAACTTCGAACCGGTCCTGGACGGCGACGCCGCGTACCTGAGCCTGCTGGAGGAGACGCGCCGGGCCATCCCCCATGCCCGCATCTCCGTCGCCAGCCACCAGATCGAGCCCTTCCCCGGCGCGGTGACCGGCTGGAACGCGGTGGTCGGGCACGGGAAGTACTGGTCGGAGGGCTATTTCCGGAAGGTGGCCGAGCGGGTCGACCAGGTCGCGATCATGACCTACGACTCGTGGACGCCCCTCCAGACCGTCTACGGCGGCTGGGTGGCCCGCCAGGCGCGCAAGGCCTTCGCGCTGGCCCCCGAGTCGACGGGCGTGCTGATCGGCGCCCCTGCTTACCACGACCACAAGCTCGGCCTGACCGACTACGCCGAAAGTGTGGAGATGGCGGCCGAGGGGCTCCGGCTGGTGATCAGCGAGACCCCGCGCAAGGACACGGGCCTGGCCCTCTACGTCGACTTCGCCGCCACCGAGGAGGATTGGACGGAGTACCGCGAGTCATGGGTGCTGGTATCCTAGACAACTGCGTATGGCACGCCCTCTCACCGAGCCAGCGCGACCCATACCGAAACCCAGACTTCTTTTTGAGGCTTCTTCGTGGCGAACATCAAGTCCCAGATCAAGCGCAACCGGCAGAACGAGAAGGCCCGGCAGCGCAACAAGGCCGTCAAGTCGTCCCTCAAGACGGCTGTCCGCAAGTTCCGCGAGGCCGCCGAGTCCGGCGACGCCGCCGCGGCGTCCGCGGCGATGCAGGCGGCCAGCCGCCAGCTCGACAAGGCCGTGAGCAAGGGCGTCATCCACAAGAACCAGGCCGCCAACCGCAAGTCGGCGATCGCCAAGCGCGCCGCCGCCCTCGCGGCCAGCTAAGGTCTGCGTTCAGCGACATCCGGAAGCCGTGCCCCGATACCATCGGGGCGCGGCTTTCGCCGTTGTCGGGATTCAACCCGTAATATGTCACGTTTTCGATATCACATTGGCATCGCCGCAGCGTACCGGCTAGGTCACCGTCTTCCCTGACCGGTCGTCAGGACTGCCCGCTCCCCTATCGTGTGCCGCACAACGGCAAAAACGATGGGAGTCGGTACATGCGGGGGCGTATTCCGCTGGTCCTGCGGCGCGCGCTCAGCCAGCCGCTCCTCCTCGTCGCCGCGTTCGGTTCGATCCTGCTGGCCACCACGGCGCTCGTGGCGCTGATCATGTACGCCGTCACCGTCGCCGAGGTCGGCGTCCGCCGGACCATGGAGACGGCCCCGATCCGGACCACCTCGGCCAAGATCACCGCGCCGGTCGACGCGACGACCTTCCCCCAGCGCGACGCCCTCATCCGGGGGCAGCTCGACAAGACCTTCGGCGACGTGCCCGCCGACGTCACGGTCGGCATCCGGTCGGACTCCTACGCGATGCCCGGCCAGGAGAAGCTGGAGCAGCCCGAGCTGACCCGGTTCGCGACCTATGAGCACCTCGACCGGCACGCGCAGCTCGTCCAGGGCTCCTGGCCCGCGGCCTCGCCGTCGGGGGTCGTCGAGGTCGCGCTGTCGCAGCCGGCCGCGCAGGAGATGGACCTGACCAGCGGCGCCACCTTCACCATCGTGGGGCGGCTCGACAAGAAGCCCGTGAACGTCAGGGTCAGCGGCGTCTTCCGGCTGACCGACCCCGCCGGCGACCGGTGGAACGGCGACGAGCTGCTGCGGCGCGGCGCGGAGATCCGCAACTACACGACGAACGGGCCGCTGATGGTGACGCCGGAGACGTTCGTGCAGCGGTTCGCGACGAACGTGACGGCGACCTGGTTCGCGGTGCCCGACCTGCGGAGTCTCCCCCGTGAGGAGCTGCGGCCGTTCGCCGCCGCGGTGGCCGCCCTCAACGACGACGTCAAGCGCGAGTGCTCGGGCTGCGCGGCGGTCAGCAACCTGCCCGAGATGCTGGGCCAGCTCGACCAGGCCGCGCTGGTGGCCCGCTCGACAATGCTGGTGCCGGTGCTGCAGCTGCTGGTGCTGGCGGCGTACGCGCTGATGCTCACGGCGCGGCTGCTGGCCGACCACCGGCGGATGGAGGTCGCGCTGCTGCGCTCGCGCGGCGCCGGGTCGCTGCGCCTGGGGCTCTTGGCGGGGGCCGAGTCGCTGCTGGTGGCGCTGCCGTGCGCGATCGTCGCGCCGTTCCTGGCCCCACCCGTGCTGACGCTGATCGGGTCGCTGCCGTGGCTGCGGGCCACCGGGGTGCGGCTGACGCCCACGCCGAACCTGTCGACGTTCCTCATCTCGGCGGGGGTCGCGATCGCGTGCGCCGTCCTGCTGGCGCTGCCGGCGTGGCGGGGGGCGCGGCGGACGTACATCGAAGAACAGTCGGCCCGCGGGCGCGGCGAGAAGCAGGGCATCATCCAGCGCGCCGGCGGCGACCTGGTCCTGCTGGTCGTCGCTGCGCTCGCGGTCTGGCAGCTCCAGCGGTACGGATCTCCGGTCACCTCCACGACGAGCGGCGGTCTGGGCATCGACCCGCTGATCGTGACGGGACCGGCACTGGCCCTTCTGTGCGGGGGCATGCTGGGCCTGCGGCTCGTCCCGATCGTCTCGGGCATCGCCGAACGGTGGACGAGCCGCAGGTCCAGTCTCGCGCCGGCGCTGGGCGCCTGGCAGGTCAGCCGCCGCCCGCTGCGCTACTCGGGCCCGGTGCTGCTGCTCACGATGGCCATCGCGATCGGCGTGGTGTCGATCGCGACGGCCGCGACCTGGCGGGGGTCCCAGGAGGACCAGGCGCGCCACATCGCCGCCGCCGACCTGCGGGTCGCCGCTCCCGTCGCGGCCGCCGAACTCGGCGTGCTCGGCCGGGCGGGCGCCTACGCCGCGCTGCCCGGCGTCACCGAGATGAGCCCCGTCTACCGGGGCGCGGTCGAACTCGGCGGCGACGACGCGGTGTTCCTGGCCGCCGACGCCGAACGCCTCGACGGGCTGCTGCACCTGCGCCCCGACCTGACCCCGATGACCGTGCCGGAACTCGCGGGCGAGCTGTCGTCGGCCCGGCCCGACCCGGCCTCGATCGCGGTCCCGGGCGAGCCCGGCGCCCTGACGCTCGGGACCCGGCTCACCCTCGGCGACCCGGCCCGCGCGGACGCGTACGGCGGCGTCTTCCTGCGCCTGGTCGTCCGCGACCGTCTCGGCACCCGGACCGAGGTCCGAACCGGCCTGCTCACCCCCGACGGCCGCGCCCACCGGATCACGGCCGACCTGAAGTCTCTGGGCGGGCGCTCCGGCACGATCGCCTACCCGCTGGCGGTCGAGGGCGTGCTGCTCGACGTCCCGATCCCGCCCGAGGGCAGCCCGATCACGGTGGCCGTCGACGCGGTCACCACCGACGCCGGCGCCGCGCTGGCCGCTCCGTCGTGGACGGTCGTGCAGCGTGGCAGGCAGAACCTCGAGAAGCCCTCGGTCACGCCCGGCGGGTTCCTCACGCTCACGACCGGGCGGCCGGTCTCGCACCCGGCCGACGTGCCGGTCGAGTCGGAGCACATCGCGGTGCTGCCCGGCCCGGCCTCTGCGACGGCCCTGCCGGTCGCGGTCACCGCCGACCTGGCCGCCAGTTCGAAGCTCGTGATCGGCAAGACGACCACCATGGCGATCGACGGCACGCCGACCCCGGTGACGCCCATCGCCGTCCTGGACGCGATGCCCGGGACCGAGGGCGAGCAGCCGGCCGTGCTGGCCGACCTGGAGACCGTCCAGGCGCGGGACCTCGCGGGGGCGTACGCGCCGCATCCCGCCACGGAGTGGTGGCTCGCCGCCGACGGCCCGCGGGCCGAGGCGGAGATGACCAGGCACCTCGACTGGGACCAGACGATCGTGTCGCGGGCCACGCTGACCCGCCAGCTCCAGGACGACCCGCTGGCCAGCGGCCTGCAGGGCGCGCTGATCCTGGGCTTCGCGGCGGCGCTGGTCTTCGCGGTCCTCGGCTTCCTCGTCAACGCGGCCGTCGCGGCCCGCGAACGCGCCACCGAGTTCGCGCTGCTGCGCGCGCTCGGGGTGAGCTTCAACCAGGTCTTCGGGCTGCTCGCCGTCGAGCAGACCTTCATCATCGGGCTGTCACTGCTGGGCGGTACGGCTCTCGCCGTCGCCGTGGCCACCCTCGTCGTGCCGCACATCGTGCTCACCGGGCAGGCGACGGCGGTGACGCCCGGGGTGCTGCTGGACATCCCGTGGGGCGCCACGGCCGCCCTGCTCGCGGCGGTGGCGCTGTTGCTGTTCGCGGTGGTCGGGGGCCTGGCCCGCACGCTCCGCCGCCAGGGTCTCGGCCGCGCGCTGCGCATCGGGGAGGACTGAGTGAACGTCTGGCAGCTCGTCAAGGTGCACCGGGGCACGGCCCTGGTGCTGGCGCTGCTGAGCCTCTCCGCGTCGCTGCTGCTCGCGGCGCTGCCCCGGGGCTACGAGCGGGCCTACGACGACGCCGTCCACGGCATGCTCGGCGACGTCTCCGCGCAGGTCACCGACCTCGCCGTGACCGGACGGCCGATCGTGCCCCAGGCGCTGCTCAATCACCCGGCCGACTTCCGGAACCGGTACGAGGAGATCGCGCAGGGCCTGCCGCCGCAGCTGCGGAGGGTCGTCGTGCCGCTCGGGCAGGGCACCTCCCACTACAGCGCCAAGACCACCGGCACCCCGGTCAGCGGCCGCGTCGGCGGCTCCTCAAGGTCCAACCAGTACGTCGACTTCGCCTGGCTGCCCGACGCGACCGCCCGGGTGAAGTGGGTCAAGGGCCGGCCGCCGGGCGCGTCGTCGACGCTGGCGCGGCTGCCCGGACGGCCCGACCTGAGAGACCTGACGGTGATCGAGATCGGCCTCCTGGCCGAGGTCGTCGACGAGATGGGCATCGACGTCGGCCAGAGCCTGGTGCTCGGCAACAGCTACCCGGTCGTGGCCAAGGTCACCGGCCTGTACGAGCTCACCGACGCGGCCGACCCCTACTGGGAGCACAACGGCGAGGTCACCCGGATCGTCGAGCGCCCCATCCCCGGCTCGACCGACACCGAGTGGCTGACCGCCGGCCTGATCAGCGACGACGGCCTGACCAGGCTCGACGAGCGCCGCGAGGTGAGCTACTGGTGGGTCTACGGCGTCGACCGAGGCCGCGTCGAGGCGGCCACCGCCCCGGCGATCATCACCGAGGTCGACGACTACCAGCGCTTCCTGGGCGACCTGTCGGGCGGCATGGGCAACCCGCTGGAGCTGCGGTTCCAGCTCTGGACCGGCCTCAACCGGGTGCTGGGCGACTTCCTGGTCGTGCTGCGCACCGCCGAGACCCTGCTCTACCTGCTGCTGGGCGGGCTCGCGGTGGTGTCGCTCGGGGTGCTGGCGCTGGCCGTGCAGCTGCTCACCGAGCGGATGCGCACGGGCCTGTCGCTGGTACGCGCCCGCGGCGCCTCCCTCGGCCAGGTGGTGCGGGCCGGGGTGGCGGTCGTCGCGCTCGCGGTGCTGCCCGCCGCGCTGGCCGGCTACGGCCTGTCGTACCTGGTGCCCGGCCCGGCGACCCCGCTCGCGCACGTCGTCCCGGTCGTGGTGGCCCTGACGACGCTGCTGTTCGCGGCCGGCCGGCTCGCGCTGGCGCACCGGCGTCCCCTGAAGGACACCCGTTCCGATCTCGTGTCGGTACGTCCCTCGCCCCGCCGCATCGCCCTGGAGTTCCTCGTGGTGCTGCTCGGAGTGGGCGGCGCCTACCTGCTGCGCACGCGCGGAGTGGCGACCGAGGCGCAGGAGCTCGGGGCCGACCCGTTCCTCGTCCTGGCGCCCGCCGGGCTGGCGCTGGCGGCCGGGATCCTGACGCTGCGCCTCTACCCGCTGCCGTTGAAGCTGTTCACGCGGCTGGCCGGACGGCGTCCCGGGGCCGTCTCGTTCCTCGGCCTGACGCTGGCCGCCCGGTCGCGCGGCGGGGCGGCGCTGCCGGTGCTGATCCTGCTGCCCGCGCTGGCCGTCTCGGTGTTCGGGGCGCTGGTGTCGGGCGCGATCGGCGACACCCAGAGCCGGGCCGCGTGGCGCGACGTCGGCGCGCAGGCCCGGATCGAGCGGGCCGCCGAGATCCCCGAGGACGTGGTCGCCAAGGTCGAGGCGCTGCCCGGGGTCACCTCGGTGGTGCGGGCGGGCAAGGGCAACGTCCAGGTCGGCGTCGGCGGCATGCGGGCCACCGTGCTCTCCATCGACCTGAAGGACTACCGCGAACTCGTCGCCGGCTCGCCCCTGACGGTGCCCGACCCGCCGCGCGGGCTCGGGGTCCCGGCGCTGGTGTCGACGACGCTGGTGCCGTACAAGGAGATCGAGGTCGGGTGGCACACCCGGATGACGATCCGCAACATGGGCCGGCTCGACGAGCTGCCCGGACTGTCGTTCCCGGGCGAGAACCTGATCGTGATGCCGTTCGACGGGCCCAAGCGGGCCGGGCTCCGGACGTACACGAACATCCTGCTGGTCGACGGCGACGTCGACCGGGCGACCCTGGAACGCACGGTGGGCCTGGCCGACGCCGAGATCGAGACCTACACGACCGCGCTGGCCGACATCCGGGACACCCCGCTGACCGGCGCCATCACGGTCGCCTTCACCGTCGCCACCCTGGCCATGGGCGCCTACGCGCTGATCGCCGTGATCGTGGCCCTGGTGATCGGCTCCGCCGACCGCGCCAAGGCGCTGTCGTTCCTGCGTACGCTGGGCCTGTCCCAGCAGCAGGCCCGCACGCTGACCGTGCTGGAGGTGGCGCCCCTGATCGTCCTGACCGCCGTGGCCGGCCTCGCGCTCGGCCTGGTGCTGCCCCTGGTGGTCGGCCCCGGCCTCGACCTGTCGTCGTTCGCCGGCCTGGCCGTCACCGACTTCCCGGTGACCTTCACCACGCCCGCCCTGCTGGCGGCCGCCCTGACCGCCGTCTCGATCCTCGGCGCCTTCGCCCACGCGACCGCCGGCCGCCGCGTCACCACCGCACTCCGAGTGGGGGAATCCTCATGACCACACTGTCCGACCTGGAGGCCCAGGCGGCCCGGCGCGCACCCGCGTTCGGCGAGCACGCCCACATCCTGTGCGACAACCTGGTCCGCATCTACAAGACCGAGGGTGTGGAAGTGGTCGCCCTGCAGGGCCTCGACCTGCTGATAGAGAAGGGCGAGCTGATCGCGATCGTCGGCGCGTCCGGCTCGGGCAAGTCGACCCTGCTGAACGTCCTGTCGGGCCTGGACGTCCCGACCGCCGGCCTGGCCCGGGTCGCCGGCATGGACCTGCTGTCGATGACGGCCAAAGACCGCCTGCGCTACCGCCGCTCAGTGGTCGGCTTCATCTGGCAGCAGACGGCGCGCAACCTGCTCCCCTACCTGACCGCCCGCGAGAACGTGCTGCTCCCGATGAAGCTGGCCGGCCGCAAGGCGACCCCCGGCAGAGCCGACGACCTGCTCGAACTCCTCGGCGTCGCCGACTGCGCCCCGCGCAGACCGGGCCAGATGTCGGGCGGCGAGCAGCAGCGCGTGGCCATCGCCGTCGCCCTGGCCAACAACCCCGAGGTGATCCTCGCCGACGAGCCGACCGGCGAACTCGACAGCGACACCTCCGAAGAGGTCTTCGGCGCGCTGCGCCGCGCCAACCGCGAACTCGGCGTGACGGCCGTGATCGTGACGCACGACCCCCTGGTCTCGGAGCAGGTCGACCGCACCGTCGGCATCCGCGACGGCCGCACCTCCAGCGAGACCCTGCGGCGCACCTCCGAAGACGGCGACGTGATCGCCGAGGAGTACGCGGTGCTCGACCGGGTCGGGCGCCTGCAGCTCCCCCGTGACTTCATGAACGCGCTGGAGATGGAACGGCGCGTACGGCTCGAACTCGAACGCGACCACATCGGAGTGTGGCCGGCCGGCGCTGGTGAGGAGAACGGCGAATGAGCTCACCGCTTGTCGTGGTGGAAGGTCTGCGGAAGGTCTATCCGCGTGGGGTCGAGGCGCTGCGCGGGGTGTCCTTCACCGCTTTCCCCGGCGAACTGATCGCCGTACGGGGGCGGTCGGGGTCGGGCAAGACGACCCTTCTCAACCTGCTCGGCGGCCTGGACGTGCCTACCGAAGGACGGGTCTTCGTGGATGGGAAGGAGGTCACGGCCCTTCCCGAGGCCGGACTGCTGGAGCTGCGGCGGGACGTGATCGGGTTCGTGTTCCAGTCGTTCGGGCTGATCCCCGTGCTCTCGGCTGCGGAGAACGTGGGGGTGCCGATGCGGCTGAGCCGGACGGCGCCTGCGGAGCGGGACGAGCGGGTGAAGGCGTTGCTGGCTCTGGTGGGGTTGGAGCAGCATGCCAACCAGCGGCCTTACGAGCTCTCCGGCGGACAGCAACAGCGGGTGGCGATCGCGCGGTCACTGGCCAACCGGCCGAAACTGTTGATCGCCGATGAGCCAACCGGGCAGTTGGACTCGCAGACGGCTCGGCAGATCATGCAGCTGTTGCGGGCGCTGGTGCGGAGTGAGGGGGTCACGGCGGTGGTGGCTACGCATGACCCTAGTTTGATCACGCTGGCGGATCGGGTGCTGGAACTGCGGGACGGGGTGTTCTTGGAGGCGGAGCCGTCTGCGGTCTGAGCGCCTTTGCGGGTGCTGACCTTGGCGAATGCGGTGACTCGAAGGCCGTGTCATTTCGTTGGGGGGATGCGGCCGCAGCCCGGCGGCGGAACTGCCTGCCGCCTGAACCTGGGTTGCTCATTCGCGTCTTCGAGGGATCTCAGCCCAGCGTGTGAGCCATGCGCTTATGAGGTCGAAGTCCGCGTCTGTCATGCCGTCTTGGGGACGCACCTGGTGAAGCAGGGCAGGTGCGAGGTGGTGGCGGGTCACCCAGCGGCGGTCGATGTCCGTCAGTTCGTCATCTGCCCAGATGAATGGGCGGCCTGCGGCCCACTCCACCAGGTGGCGCGTCTTCCAGTGAAGTTCGCCCCACTCGTCGGCGTCTGGCCAGTCGACGTAAGGCAGGTCGGGCAGGCCGAGGATCGGCGCGATGACGTCGTTGGCGTGAGAGGCCCAGGTGGTCGCCCAGACGAGCTCGCAGGGCAACGCCGCGAGCTTGGAACCGAGGGTGGGGTCGACACGGGCGAGCAACGGGTTCTCGCGTGATGACGCGTGGGAGTTCCGGGTGACGTGGTGACCGCCGAAGGGGATGATCGGGCCGTCGACGTCCAGGAACAGGATCGGGAGATCATCGGGCACTGCCGGAGCATAGGCGCGATCCGACTCATCACCGCCCTTTCGACCACCGACCCACCGCCCTCACTCTGCGCCCGCGCCTCAGGCGCCGGGGTGGGCGAGCGCATCAAGGATGTCGATCACGCCAGGCCCCATCCCAGCTGTGCCGGAGTATCGCCGTCTCCAGATCAACGAAGAGTCGCGAGGGCACCGCGGCTGCACCGGAGTCGAGCGCGTTATGTGAAGCAGATGCGTCACCGACGAGCAGGGGGTGAGGCTCGTGGACCCAACTCAAAGGTCTATCTCATATTGAGAAGAACAAAGGAATTTCGTACCGACCACACTTCGGTCATTCGGCACGGGCCGGTCGGCGTCATGGGCCAGGCCACACGTGGCTCTACCCGACTGACACGGTCGATCCCCTGGCCGCGCGCCGCTTGACGGCAGGCGCAGTCGACCTGTGACGACCGACTGGAGATCTCCCGGCGCCGGCCGCGATCGCACTGAAGCTGTCGGACAGCATCTCGGTCTTCACCGTCTCAACCGGCCGGGAGCAGGGTGACGTCCTCCCCGTCGGTCGTGTACAAGGTCGTCACCGACGGCCACGGGACCGGCTCCCTGGCTGTCGACCGAGCGTCCCACGGTGGCGCACGAGACCAGAGCCTCGCCGCGCGTACTGGGAGCCCTTCCGATTCAGCCGGCGGGTACCTCGACCCCGAAGCGCCACCGTCGGGTTGTGACGCTCCGGACATCGCTCTGGGCCGGGCGGCTCCCCCTGCCTATGCGAAGGTGACGTCGCTGGTGTCTACGACGGTCGCTTCGCGGCCGGGGGCGGTCTGGAACTTCCAGTACAGGTTCGTGTGAGCGATGACCTGGTCGACCGGTGGGGCGCCGTAAGCGGTGAGGTCTTCGGTTGTATGGGCGTCGCCGACGAGGGTGACGTCGTAGCCGCGGGTGAAGGCACCGTGCAGAGTCGAGCGGATGCACGCGTCGGTTTGGGCGCCCGTGACGATCAGACGGCCTACACCGCGCTCGCCGAGCAGGGCGTCGAGGTCGGTGTCCTCGAACGAGTCGCCGTAGAGCTTGTGGACCAGGGGCTCGGGGTCTTCCCGGGTCAGTTCGGGGACGTACTGCCAGTTCTCGCTGCCGTATTTGAGGCCGTCGTCGGAGTGCTGGACCCAGACGACCGGGATCTGCTCCGCGCGTGCCTTGCCGATGAGGGTGTTGATGTTGGCGACCACCTCGTCGCGGCGGAGTGCGCCCTCGACTACGCCGTTCTGCACGTCGATGACGAGCAGTGCGGTGTTCGGACGGTTGGGCAGGGTCGTCATGGGACCTCCTGGTGCTCCGTACCCACGGTGGTGCGCACACGGTAGGGGTTGGGCCGTCGGTGTCTGGCGAGGGGCTTTCACTGTCGGCTTCGTGCGCGTACACACTAGGACGGGCCACCGACAAAATCCGATGCGGCCTGATCTCTCGTGCGATTGGCCGGATGTTATGGGGCCGCGTGCCGAACACGCCGGCAACCACCCTGAGCTCGGACATGAGCTGACCTGAATCCGGACCCGGACCCGGACTGAGCCGACCTGATCTCGGACCCTGGCTGAGCCAACCAGAGCTGACCCGACTGAGCCGCCCTGAGCCGACTCGACCTGAGCCGACGAACTTTGAGCCGAACTGAGCTTGGACCTGAGTTCGGACTGGGATGTGGCCTCCGTCGGCTCGAGTTGGCCGGGTTGGAGTCTGAGCTCAGATTGGTAGGCCAAAGCTGAGCCCCTGCGTGAAGGTCCCTTGTCGGTTCGGCATGGCTCGGGCCGCGCGACTGACCACGGCATGTATGCGCCGGGGCGGATGGAGCTCGCGCGTGGCCACCGAGGGGTTTTGATGATTCGAGTGTGGAATCACAGCTGGGGAAAACTGGAGGGAAAGGTCCAGATTGCTCGATATTCCGGCTTTTGTTCTCTGCGAGTTATCCACAGAATCGCGCTCTGGGTCGGCGGGATCATCTCGTAAAGCTTTACCTTCTCCGAGTGCGTAGCAGGGAGCGGGAAAGTCGCCAAGCGGTGGCGCAGGCGCGTCTCAATCAGATCGTCGATCGGCCGCCGCCTTCATTCGGGGCCGTTCAGCCTCAACAGAACTATCCGGTGCAGCCGGGTTCCCGACCGACGGGGCCGGTGGGCCCCAGAGGGCGTGACCCCTATCAGGCCGAACCGCCGCCGGAGCTTCAGAACGGTGTGCCTTCTTCGTCTTTCGGCGCTCCGCTCGACCAGACCGACGATTCACATTCGTTCACGGCCGCTCAGCCACAGCCGCAGTACCTGGTGCAGTCGGGTTCCCGACCGGCGAGAGGAGATGACCCTTACCAGGCCGAGCCATCACCGAGTCCGCAGAACCGCGCGCCTTCCTTGCGTGACACCCCGCCCAACCGGCTCGACGATCCCCCTGCGTTCAGGCCCGAGCAGTCGCAGCCGAAGTATCCGGTGCATTCGGATTCCCGACCCACAAGGCCGGCGCGCCCCAGAGGGCGTGACTCCTACCTGGCCGAGTCTGATTCCCAGCTTGGCGCTCCCATGTCACCCGGCGGGATACCGCCCTCCTTCGGGAAGGCGCCGCCCTTGCCGAGATGGCCGCTTCTCGACGAGAACGAATTGGCCGACGAGCTCAACGGACCGCTCGATCCGGGGCGTCGAGGAATCAAAGGGCTGATCCTGGTGGGGATCGTGGCGGCTCTGGTCGCCGTGGCCATCGCGATCTGGACGCGTCCGCGCGAGGAACCGCTTGCGCCGCCCGCCCCCGTGGCCGGGGCATCGGTGGCGCCCAGTCCTGTACGGTCGGCCGCCGCTGCCGAGGTGACGGTCTACGTGACGGGCAAGGTGAAACGTCCAGGTGTGATCGCTCTACCGCTGGGGTCACGCGTGGTCGACGCGATCATGGCGGCGGGCGGGCTCAAGAAGGGTGCCGAACCGGGAGGGCTCAACCTCGCCCGCCGGGTGATCGATGGAGAGCAGATCGCGGTGGGAGATCCCGCGGCGGCGGCCGCTCCCCCGCCTGCGGTCGCGGAGTCCGGGGTGGTCAGCCTCAATTCGGCCACCGTCGACCAACTCGACCAGCTGCCCGGCGTGGGAGAGGTGCTGGCGCAGCGGATTGTCGAATACCGCGACACCAACGGAGGATTTCAGAGCATCGAGCAGCTACGCGAGGTCGAGGGGATCGGCGAGGCCAAATTCGCCGATTTGAAAGACCAGGTCACACTGTGACTTCCAGTCTTCTTGTACGACTAAGGCACGCCAAGCAAGTCGTCAGAGCGGGAGGACAATGGAGCCGCACTGTGCCGGGTGGGATGTACCACTCGCCTCGGTGGTGGGATCCAACCCCGAGGTGCAGCAAGGATGGCGAGCCAAAGCGCCTCCTCCTGCGGGTGGGCGGAGAGCGGATGACTCGCCGCCTGCTCTGGTCCCGCAAATCAAGGTTGGCTGAGATGCGGCCGCCATCCCATCCCGCTATCCCGCCTGAGGGTCCGGCCATTTGTCAGCCGTAGGGCCAGATCTCAATGAAGGGAGTTCCCAGTGAGTCGCCGGTTCTACGGGATACGCGGGCTGCGATCCACGGCCTCCCCGTCGCGACCGGTTCTCACCAGAGGTCGACCTCAAATAAGCAGCCGGTTGCAACCACGCAGTGGCCTTCACCTGCGAGACAAGCTCAAGACGCGAATCCAGCAACGAACCAACCGCTACCACCCCAAAGACGACGAGATCCTCACCCCACCCGCCAACGTCTGGCAAGGCCACTCCGTCGAACTCGTAGTCCCGGCCATAGCGGCGTGCCTGGCCGCCCTCCTCCTCATCGGCCTCCCCGCCTGGGCCTCCTTCGTCGCCGCCGGAATCTTCGCCCTGATCGCCGTCTCCAGAAAGCGAATCCTCGTAGCAGTCGCCATCGCAGGATGCGCCGTCTCGATAGTGGTCGGCGTCAAAGTCCACGCCGTCACCTCAGGCCCGCTGACGGATATGGCGAAAAAGAACGCCACCGTCACAGCCGAACTCGTCATCGCCGCCGACCCCAGAGTCAAGGGCGACCTCGTCTTCGTCGAAGCCCGCATAGTCGCGGTCGATCGACTCAAACTCGACGCCCCAGTACTCGTCTTCGCCCGAGGCGACACCTGGCGCACCCTCCTCCCCAGCCACCACGTCAAAGTCTCCGGCCGTCTCGGCATAGCAGAACCGGGAGAACTGCTCGCAGCCGTCTTCATGGCCCGAGGCGCCCCGGCGATCCTCACCCCGCCATCGAACCCACACGACATCGCAGGCGCCGTCAGAGCAGGACTGAGAGAGGCCAGCTCCGTCCTGGGCCCCGCCGAACGCGGCCTGCTCCCCGGCCTGGTGGTGGGCGACGTCACCAACCTCGGCGAAGACGTCAAGGCCGACTTCAAAACCGCGGGCCTCTCCCACCTGACCGCCGTGAGCGGCGCCAACCTCGCCATCATCGGCACCGCCGTCCTGCTCCTCGCGCGGGCCGTGGGGTTCACGCTCGTCTGGCGGGCCGTGCTCGTCGTCGCCGCCATGGTCGCGTTCGCGTTCGTCGCCCGGTTCTCGCCGAGTGTGCTGCGGGCCCTCGTCATGGGGACGATCGCCGCGCTCGCCCTCGGCGCCGGCCGCCAGAAGGACGGCGTGTCCGCCCTCTCGGTCGCCGTCCTGCTGTTGCTGCTGTTCAACCCCGGTCTGGCCAGAGAATACGGGTTCGCCCTCTCGGTCTCCGCCACCGCCGGAATCATCCTGCTGGCCCCGTACTGGCGGGATCGGATGGCCACCCGGATGCCCCTCTGGTGCGCCGAGGCGATCGCGGTGCCGGCGGCGGCGCAGGTCGCGGTCACGCCGATCCTGGTGCTCATGTCGGGAGAGATCGGGCTCGTCGCCATCCCGGCCAACCTGTTCGCCGGTCCGGCCGTCGCCCCCGCCACGATCATCGGGTTCGTCGCCGCGATCACGGCTCCGATCAGCATGGACCTCGCCCAGCTGGTCACCCGGCCCGCCGGGCTGGCCGTCGGGTGGATCGTCCTGGTCGCCGACCGGGCGGCCGACGTACCCGCCGCGACCATTGGCTGGCCCGGCGGCCTGGTGGGGGTGGCGCTGCTCGTGCCGATGGGGATCGCCCTCTGGCATCGCGGTGCCAGGCGGGTGAGTGTCGCCGTCGCGGGCGGGGTGCTGGTCGCGACGCTCGTGGCGGGGCCGGTGGTGTCCGGTTGGCCGCCCGGCGGGTGGCTCATGGTGATGTGCGACGTGGGGCAGGGCGATGCGATCGTGCTGCGCGCCGGCGACGGGACGGGGATCGTCGTCGACACCGGGCCCGAGCCCGATCTCGTCGACGCCTGCCTCGACCGCCTCGGCGTCGACGCGGTGCCGCTGCTGGTGCTGACCCATCCGCACGCCGACCACACCGGCGGGCTCACGGGGGTGTTACGGGGTCGGCGGGTCGGGGCGGTCGTGGTCAGTCCGAAGCGGGTCGTCAGTCCGGAGCTGGCCGCGCGGCGGATCCCCGAATGGGTCGTCACGCCCGGTACCACCTGGAGGTTCGGCGAGCTCATTCTCACCGTCATCGCGCCCGCGCCCGACGCGCCCTCCAAGGGCGCGGGCGAGGGGTCGGTGCTGAACAACGCCAGTGTGGTGCTGCACGCCAAGTGGCCGGGCACCTCCGCGCTGCTCGCGGGTGACCTGGAGACCGAGGCGGAGTCCGCTCTGGTACGCACCCTCCCGCAGGCCGACATCCTCAAGGTCCCCCACCACGGGAGCGCGCGGCAGGACCCCGCCTTCCTGGCCGCCGCGCGTTCCCGGCTGGCCCTGATCAGCGTGGGCGCGGGGAACGACTACGGCCACCCGGCCGGCTCGACCCTCGCCACGCTGACCATGCTCGGCACCCGGATCCACCGCACCGACGTACAGGGCGACATCGCGGTCGTGACGAGGGAGGGCGCGCTGGCCGTGGTCGCGCGGGGGCCGTGATGTGGCATGCTGCCGGGATGGGGAACGCCGCGCCGGTGACGCTCGTGTCGGGTGACGAGGAACTGCTCGCCGACCGGGCGGTCGCGTCGGTGGTCTCGTCCGTACGCGCCGCGGAGCCCACCGCCGAAGTCCACGACCTCGTCGGGGCGAAGGTCGAGCCCGGCGAGCTGACCCGGCTGATGTCGCCCTCGCTGTTCGGCGACCGGTCGGTCGTGGTGGTGCGCAACGCCCAGGACCTGACGAAAGACGTCGTCACCGAGACGGTCAAGTACGCCGCCCATCCGTCCGACGACGTGACCCTCGTGCTCGTCCACCCGGGCGGGGTGAAGGGCAAGGCCCTGGTCGACGGGGTGAAGAAGGCCGGCGCGCAGGTGGTCACGGTCGCCAAGCTCACCAAGGCGGGCGAACGCATCGACTTCATCCGCAACGAGTTCCGCGGTCTCGGCCGTACGATCGCGCCCGCCGCCGCCCACGCCCTGCTCGACGCGGTCGGCAGCGACCTGCGCGAGCTGGCGGCGGCCTGCAGCCAGCTGGCGTTCGACACCCAGGAGAAGACCGTCGGCGAGGCCGCCGTGGCCCGCTACCACCGCGGCCGCGCCGAGGTGAGCGGCTTCAACGTGGCCGACATGGCGGTCGAGGGCAAGCTCGCCGAAGCCCTGGAGCAACTCCGCTGGGCCCTGTCGACCGGTGTGGCCCCCGTCCTGATCGTCAGCGCCCTGGCGGGCGGCCTCCGCAGCCTCGCGAAGGTGTCTGGCGCCCCGAGGAACGCCAACGAGAACCAGCTCGCCGGACGCCTGGGCATGCCCCCGTGGAAGATCCGCAACGCCCGCCGCCAGCTGAACGGCTGGGGCCCCGAGGGCCTGTCCCGCGCGATCCAGGCCGTGGCGACGGCCGACGAACAGGTCAAGGGCGGCGGAACCGACGCGGCCTACGCGCTGGAGAACACCATCCAGACGATCGTCCACAGCCGAAACGGCCGCTGACCCGACACGCCGACGAAGCTGGGCCAGAGTCCGAGCCCCGATGTCGTCGCCGCCACGAGACGAAGCCCTTCAGGCCCGGACTCTCAAGCCGGCGAGATCGTGACCCCCACCACCCCGGGCCCCGTGTGCACCCCGATGGCCGCCCCGATCTCCCCCACCCAGACCGCCGCGACCTTGGGCACCCGCCCCCGCAACCTCTCCACCAGCCCCGCAGCCCGTTCGGCCGCCCCCAAATGCTGCACTCCCACATTCACGACATCATCCCCCGCGGCCACGACAGCCAGATCCTCCAGCCGGGAAAGGGCCCGAGAAGCAGTCCGCACCTTTTCCAACAGGGCCACGCTCCCCCCGCTGACATGCAGCAGCGGTTTGACAGAAAGCGCACTCCCCAAAAGCCCGGCGGCGACCCCGATACGCCCACTCCGCCGGAGATACTCCAACGTGTCCACGTAAAAGAACGAAAACGTTCCCCCGGCACACCGCCGAGCAGCCGACGCGACAGAAGAAAGGGACTCACCCAGAGAAGAGGAAACGCCGGCCGCGACCACGGCGAACCCCAACCCCATTCCCACCGACCGGCTGTCGACGACCTCGACCGGAATGGAGGCCGACTGCGCCGCGAGCCGGGCCGCCTCCACCGTCCCCGACATCGCCCCCGACAGGTGAACAGACACCACCCCGGTGGCCCCACCGGCCGCCGCAGCCTCGTAAACATCCAGGAATCGCTCAGGAGACGGCCGTGACGTCGTCACCGCGGACGACACCCGCAACGCCGCGGAAACGGTGTCAGCGGAGATCTGGGACCCGTCCAGGAACTCGCGGCCGCCGACGACCACGGTCACCGGCACGACGGTGATTCCGTACCGCGACGCCTCGTCGGGAGGGAGGTAGGCGGTCGAGTCGGTGACGACGGCGACCGTCATCTACTGCACGGGCGTGCCGCCGCGCCACACGCGGCGGGGCTTCAGGCCGAAGGCCCAGGCGAAGGCGCCTTCGTGGTCGGCGTCCCACTGCACGATGTCGGCCAGGCGGCCGGGGGCCAGGATGCCCCGGTCGGGGGCGCCGAGGACCTGGGCGCCGCCCAGGGTCGCGGCGCGGAGGGCGTCGCCGACGCTCATGCCGAAGGCCGCCACGGCAAGGCTGATGACCAGGGACATCGACGTGATGCCGCAGTGGCCGGGGTTGTGGTCGCTGCCGAGGGCGACGGGCACGTGCTGCGAGAGCAGGCGGCGGACCGGCGGCAGCTGGCCCTGCTGGAGGGCGGTGCCGGGGCACACGACCGCGGGCACGCCGTAGCGGGCCATCAGGGCGATGTCCTCGTCGGTCACGTGGTGGAGCAGGTCGGCGGAGGCGCAGCCCATCTCGGCGGCGAGCTGCACCGCGCCGCGCTTGGAGTAGGCGCCGGCGTGGACGCGGGGCAGCAGGCCGACGTTGCGGCCGGAGGCCAGCACCCAGCGGGCCTCCTCGGCGGAGAAGTGGCCGTCGTCGCAGTAGACGTCGACCGAGTCGGCGCCGGCGGCCGCGGCGTCGGCGCACCAGGCGGCGACGGCCTCGACGTAGTCGCGCTGGCGGCCGAAGTATTCCGGCGGGACCACGTGGGCGGCCATGAAGGTCACGTGGACGCGCGGCATCATCGGCTCCTTCTCCAGTTCACGGAGAAGGCGCACGTCGGCGAGTTCGCCGTCGCGCGTCAGGTGGTAGCCCGTCTTCGCCTCGACGGTCGTGGTGCCGCTGAGGAGCCACTCGCGCAGGCGTTCGCGAACGCCGTTGCACAGCGTCCAGGGGTCGGTGCCGCGCGTCACGGTGACGGTGGAGCCGATGCCGCCGCCCGCGGCGGTGATGGCCGAGGCGGTCGAGCCGCCCGAGCGCATCGCCAGTTCCGCGTAGCGGTTGCCGGCGTACACGGGATGGGTGTGGGCGTCGATGAGGCCCGGGGTCACCAGGGCGCCGCCCAGGTTCTCGACGTGGTCGACGTCGGTGATGTCGTCGACGACGCCGGGGACCGACTGCGGCAGGTCGGCCGCGCGGCCGACCCAGGCGATGCGGTCGTTGTGGACGAGAATCGAGGCGTTGCTGCAGACATCGTGACCGGTCCAGAGGCGGCCGATGTTCGTGAGCAGCCTAACGGTCATCCGACCACCACCAATGAGGACGCCAATGTCGTCGCCACCGGTGGACCCGCCGGGTCCGCTCCGTGTCCGGACGTCATTGGGGGGTCTCCTGCTCTCATCGCGCACCGGGTTGTGCGATGGACCGATCGCCGGGGATCGCCTCGGCGATTTCAGTCCAGTTACGTTATTTCACAGGTCGCCTCGCTGTACAGGGTTATTGAGAAGAACGCCGGTTCGCCTCCTGGGCATCCGGTTGGCCCGTCCTGCTCTCCTGTCACGCCCGAGCCCATTCCCCCAGGTAAGGCCCGGTAAAGCGCGCGTCCCCCACGCGTAACGGCACTCACGGCGAAATTCGCCGTGAGGCTCGCCATATCGTACCAACGGCGACGCATGCTAGCTACCGCCGGTTTCCTGCCGCTTTACGGAAAAGGTACGAAATTAGACGGTTTCCACCGGCTTGGCCACCCTGTCCAGCTCGTGGTGCAGGGTCGACGGAACCCGCGCGTGCAGGATCGTGCCGTCGCCGGTGTGGTCGACCGACAGCACCTCGCCCTCCTTGTGGGCCCGCGCGACCAGGTCGCCCCGGTCGTAGGGGATCAGCACGTGGACCTCGTGGTCGAGGTGGGGCAGCTCCTGCTCGATCAGGTCCATCAGCTCGGAGATGCCCTGGCCGGTGCGGGCGCTGACCACGATGCTGTGACGCTCGCGCATCGTCAGCCGGTCGATGACCTCGCGGGCGGCGGCGTCGGCCTTGTTGATCACGACGATCTCGGGGATGTCGCGGGCGCCCTCGATCTCGCCGAAGACCTCGCGCACGGCGGCCAGCTGCGACTCGGGGTCGGGGTGCGAGCCGTCGACGACGTGCAGAATCAGGTCGGCGTCGCCGACCTCCTCCAGCGTCGAGCGGAACGCCTCGACCAGCTGGTGCGGCAGGTGGCGCACGAAGCCCACCGTGTCGGCCAGGGTGAACAGGCGGCCTTCGGGGGTGCGCGCGCGGCGTACCGTCGGGTCGAGGGTGGCGAACAGGGCGTCCTCCACCAGCACGCCCGCGCCGGTGAGGCGGTTCAGCAGCGACGACTTGCCGGCGTTGGTGTAGCCGGCGATCGCCACCGCGGGCACCTCACGGCGACGGCGCGAATGGCGCTTGGTGTCGCGGGCGGTGGACATCTCCTTGATCTGGCGGCGGAGCTTGGCCATGCGCTCGCGGATGCGGCGCCGGTCGAGCTCGATCTTCGTCTCACCGGGGCCGCGGCCGCCGATGCCGACGCCGCCGGCCGCCCGTCCGCCGACCTGGCGGGACAGGTTGCCACCCCAGCCTCGCAGGCGCGGCAGGAGGTAGGAGAGCTGGGCCAGTTCGACCTGGGCCTTGCCCTCGCGGCTCTTGGCGTGCTGGGCGAAGATGTCGAGGATCAGCGCGGTGCGGTCGATGACCTTGACCTTCACCACTTCTTCGAGCTGGCGCAGCTGACCGGGGGTCAGTTCACCGTCGCAGATGACGGTGTCGGCGCCGGTCGAGGCGACGATGTCGCGCAGCTCGATGGCCTTGCCCGAGCCGATGTAGGTGGCCGGGTCGGGCCGGTCACGCCGCTGGATCAGGCCTTCGAGGACCTCGGAGCCGGCCGTCTCGGCCAGCAGCTTGAGTTCCTGCAGGGAGTTCTCGGCGTCGAAGGAGGTCCCGCTGGTCCACACCCCGATCAGGACGACCCTCTCGAGGCGGAGCTGCCGGTATTCGACTTCGGTGACATCTTCGAGCTCCGTCGAAAGACCCGCGACCCGCCGTAGCGCCTGACGCTCTTCGAGTTCGTAATCGCCGATGTCTTCTGGCTCGTTATGCATATACGTCATTTCTCCTGACAACAATGCGACACCACCGTGTCTTCCCATCGATGGTGGCACGACACGGGAATCCCGCGCATCACGTTAAGCCCCCAGGTCGGTGAGGATCCGGCGGCTCTCCCCCGCCCAGTGGACCAGACCGAGGCGTTCGTGCACGATGAGGGCGGCCTCGGCGTGGCGTCGCGCCAGGGCCGGATCGCCCATGGCGCGGGCCAGCCGGGCGAGCGGGAGATGGGTGCTGCCGAGCGCGGCCGTGCCGGTCCCGCTCACCACGATCCGGTCCTCGTACGGCCTGAGCCGGGTGTACAGCGGCCCGGGATCGGGGGTCGAGAGGTGGCAGGAGATCTCGGCCCAGAGCGCCGTGAGGAAGCCCGTGCTCCAGTTGTCGGGGATCTCGGTGCCCCACTCGGCGACCATCCGGCGGGCGCCGTCGAGGTCGCCGACGTCGATGGTGGCGAGGATCGCGACGGGGCGCAGGGGGATCATCTCGGGACGGGAGGCGTACTCGACCAGTTCGGGGAGGATCTCGGCGGTGCGGCCCCGGGCGCGGCGCGCGACGAACACGGTGACGAGGCGGGGGTAGTCGCGGCCCCACATGGTCGTGGCGCCGAGCAGGCCGCCGAACTCCCCGGCCAGGCGTTCGGCCTCGTCCCACTCGCCGCGCAGCACCCGCATGGCCGATTCGGCGTTGAGCACCATCGCGGTGAGCTCGGGGCGCCTGGCCTCGGTGAGCAGGTGGCGGCAGCGGGCCAGTTCGCGCTCCCACTCCGCGAGCCGGCCGCCGCGCAGCAGGTTAGACATGCGGAAGACGCGGGCGACGATCTCGGTGCGGGCGGGCAGGCCGGGGATGGCGAGCATCTCGTCGGTGACGGCGGTGCGCTCGGCCTCCCGGGTGGTCAGGTCGGCGATCACGAGGTAGCCGTTGATGGTGCGGACGCGCAGGTCGTCGTCGCCGGTCCGCCTGGCCAGTTCGATGGCCTCGGCGGCCATGGCCTCGCCTTCGGCGCGGCGCGGCGAGTAGCCGAGTTCGAGCCCCAGCACGCTCAGCACGGCGGCCCGCTCGGCGGGGTCGAGCGGCTCGCGCAGCAGCCCGTCGAGCACGCCGACGAGGCGTTCGTCGACCCAGCCGTAGGGCTGCCAGTTCCAGACGGTCGCCCCGCCGAAGACCGACACCGCGCGGATCACCGCCGCCCGGTCGCCGAGGTCGGCGGCCAGGCCGATCGCCTCCACCAGGGCCACGCGCGCCCGTTCGGGGTCGCCGACGGCCCGGAGCGCCTGGCCGTGCTCGATGAGGAGGTCGCAGCGGCGGGCCGGGTCGCCGGGGCCCAGGGCCGCCAGGGCGCGGGCCCAGTAGGCGGCGGCCTCGTCGTAGGCGTGCCGGGCGGCCGACTGGCGGGCGGCCCCGATCGCGTGCTCGACCGCCTTCGCCGCGCCCCCGACGCGGGCGGCCAGGCCGAAGTGGTGGGCCAGCGTGGAGACCTCGACCGAGGGCAGGTCCTCCAGCGCGAGGGCGGCGCGCAGGTGCAGCCGGGCGCGGGCCAGCCGCGGCAGCCCGGCGTAGAGAGCGTCGCGGACGAGCGCGTGGGAGAACCGGTAGCCGTCGTCCGACTCGACGAGGAGGCCGGTGCCGACGGCCGGTTCGAGCTGCGACATCACCTGTTCCGCGTCGGCGCCGGTGACCCGTTCGAGCACGTCGACCTCGGCCTCGCGGCCCAGCACCGCGACGGCGCGCAGGATCTCCTGCGTGGCCTCCGGCAGGCGGGCCACCCGCCGCCCGATGACCTCGCGCACGCCGTCGGGCACGCCCTCGGCCGCCGCCGTCCCGAGCCGGTGTTCCGAGTCGAGCAGGCGCAGCAGTTCGCCCAGGTAGAAGGGGTTGCCGCCGGTGCGTTCGTGGAGCCGTCCGGCCAGCGCCGGATCGTCGAGGTCCCGGCGTCGCAGGTAGAGGGAGACCTCGTCGGGGCTGAAGGGCCGCAGCGGCACCCGGTCGGTCCCGATCTCCCGGTTCAGCGAGCCGAGGGTGTCGCGCAGCAGGTCGCCGGGGTAGGGCCGGAGGGTCGCCAGCACCAGCACGGGCCGCCGCGCCAGCTCCCCGGCGGCGAACTGGAGCAGCCGCAGCGAGGCGGCGTCGGCCCAGTGGAGGTCGTCGAGGACGACCAGGGCCGGCACCGGCCCCCCGGCCAGGTCGTCGACCACCCGGGCGTGCAGTTCGAACAGGGCCGCGCCGGGGTCGTCGGCCAGCGCCTCGTCGCCGGTGAGCAGCGAGCGCGCGGTGTCGCGGCCGAGGTCGCGCAGCACCTGGAGCCAGGGCCAGAAGGCGGGCGCGCCGGTGTCCTCGGCGCAGCGCCCCCAGCCGACCGCGAGCCCGCTCGCCTCGGCCTCCTCGGCGGCGGCCTGGGC
Source organism: Herbidospora galbida (assembly GCF_005233835.1). Taxonomy (GTDB): domain Bacteria; phylum Actinomycetota; class Actinomycetes; order Streptosporangiales; family Streptosporangiaceae; genus Herbidospora; species Herbidospora galbida. The sequence goes on from NZ_SZQA01000008.1 coordinate 122,032, forward strand.
GAGCCGGGTCTTGCCGACCCCGGCCTCCCCGGTGACGAGCAGCACGCCGCCCTGGCCGCGCCGGACCGCCGCCAGCCGCTCGTCGATCCGGGCCAGCTGCTCGGTCCGGGCGATCAGCCGGTCGCCGGCCACCCTCGGCACGGGCGCCGCCGTGACGGTCACGGCGGGCGCGGGGATGTCGAGGTCGGCCGACTGGCCGAACACGGCTTGTTCGAGTTTGCGCAGCTCGGGGCCGGGTTCGATGCCGAGTTCGCGGTCGAGGACGGCGCGGACCTGGCGGAGGGCCGCGAGCGCGTCGGCCTGGCGGCCGGCCCGGTAGAGGGCCAGCACCAGCAGCCCCCACATCCGCTCGCGGTAGGGGTGGTCGTGGACGAGCGACTCCAGGCCGGGGACGCACGAGCCGCTCTCGCCGAAGGCCAGCCGGGCCTCGAACCGGTCTTCGGTGGCCGACACCCACAGGTCGGCCAGTTCGGTGATCACCGGCTGGGCGAAGGGGTAGCCGGCGAACTCCTCCAGCGGCCGGCCGCGCCACACGGCGAGCGCCTGGTCGAGAACCTGCAGCGCGCGGGCGGGCTCCCCTTGGGCGAGGACGCGCCGCCCGTCGTCGGCCAGCGCCCGGAACCGGGCCAGGTCGACCTCGCCCGGCGCCACCGCCAGCAGGTAGCCGGGCTCGCGGGTCAGCAGGACGCGGGGCGGGGTGCGCGGCGCCCGGCCGGGTTCGAGCGCCCGCCGGAGCTGCGAGACGTACGCCTGGAGCGTTCCGGTCGCACTCGACGGGGCCTCGCCCGACCACAGTTCGTCGATGAGCCGGTCGAGGGAGACCACCCGGCCGGGCTCGATCGCCAGCATGGCGAGCACGGCCCGTTGCTTCGGGGTGCCGAGCTCGACCTGACGTCCGTCGGCGTCCCTCACCTCCATGGGACCGAAGAGGCGAACGTCCATGGCCGTCACATTACGACCACTAGTGGGTCACTAGTCACCCCCAGTCCGGCCGCAAACCCTTTCGCCCACTGTGTGGTCATGGACGACTTCACCAAGGCGATCCGGGGCCGGGTGCTGGCCCCCGGAGACGACACTTTCGAGACCGCCAGGCTGCCCTGGAACCGGGCCGTCGACCAGGGCGGCGTACGCCTCGTCGTGGTCCCCGAGGACGCGGCCGACGCCGCGGCGGCCGTGCGGTGCGCGCGGATGGCGGGGCTGACGGTGGCGACCCAGCCCAACGGGCACGGCGCGGCCGGCGGGCTCGACGGCGAGGTGCTGCTGCGCACCCATCTGCTGCGGGGCGTGGAGGTCGACCCGGTCCGCCGGATCGCCCGCGTCGAGGCGGGCGCGAGCTGGGGCGAGGTGCAGGCCGCGGCGGCCAAGCACGGCCTGAGCGGGCCGTGCGGCAGTTCCCCCGTGGTCAGCGCGACCGGGTACCTGCTGGGCGGCGGCCTCAGCTGGTTCGGCCGCGCGCACGGCTTCGGCGCGTCCGGCGTGCGGGCGTTCGACGTGGTCGACGCCGACGGGCACCCGGCCCGGGTGACGGGCGGCTCCGACCCCGACCTGTTCTGGGCACTGCGGGGCGGGGGCGGCGACTTCGCGCTGGTCACGGCCGTGGAGATCGAGCTGTTCCCGGCGCCGTCGATCTTCGGCGGGCGGCTGCTGTGGCCCTCGCGGCACGCCCCCGACGTCCTCGCGGCCTTCCGCGAGGCGACCCGGGAGGCCCCCGACGAGCTCAGCCTGTGGTTCAACCTGCTGGAGTTCCCGCCCTTCCCCGAGGTGCCGGAACCGGTGCGGGGCCTGTCGGCGGTCGTGCTCGACCTGGCCTTCCTGGGCGGCGAGGCCGAGGGCCGGGCGCTGACCGACCGGCTGGCGGCGATCCCCGGCCTGATGATCGACTCTCGGCGGCCGCTGCGGGCCGACGAGATGGGCTCGATCTGCGACGAGCCGACCGACCCGGGCGCGTCGCTGTTCTCGGGCCAGATCCTGACCGGCCTGCCCGACGACGCCGCCGCGACGATCCTGTCGGCCCCCGGAGGCCCGATGGTGTCGGTGCAGGTCCGGCACCTGGGCGGGGCCATCGCCCGGTCGTCGGACGACCACGGCGCGCACGGCCGCATCGCCGAGCCCTACCTGCTCGGCCTGCTCGGGGTGGCCCCCGCGCCGCCGGTGGCCGAGATAGTGCGGGCGCGGCAGGCGGAGATCTCGCGGGCGCTGGTGCCGTACACGACCGGCCGCAAGCCGTTCACCTACCTCTCCCCCGGTGAGAAGGCCGCGGCGGCCTTCCCGGCCGGCACGCTGGCCCGGCTGCGGGAGATCAAGCGGCGGCGCGACCCTCACGGGACCTTCCGCAGCAACTTTCCGGTGCTCGCCTGACAGGGCCCCTTGAAGCAACTTCCAACTGCACGCCAACCCAGCCCCAAACGGTCCGATCGATCCTCATCTCAGACGAACGAGGAGGAATCATGATCAACGACTTGCGGCAGGTGGTCCGGGGCCGGGTGCTGACCGCCGGCGACGAGGGGTTCGACCGGGCCCGCGAGCCGTGGGACGGCGCGATCGACCAGCGCGTGCTGGCCGTCGTGGAGGCCGAGGACGCCGCCGACGTGGCGGCCGTGGTCCGGCACGCGAGCCTGTACGGCCTGTCGATCGCCACGCAGCCCAACGGCCACGCGCCGTCATCGGGGTTCGAGGGGGCGATCCTGCTGCGCACCTCCCGGATGCGGGCGGTGCACGTGCGTCCGGAGGAGCGGGTGGCCCGGGTCGAGGCCGGGGCGTCGTGGCAGGAGGTGCTGACCGCCGCCGCCAAGCACGGCCTGACCGGCCTGGCCGGGAGCACCGGCGCGGTCAGCGTCACCGGGTTCGTGCTCGGCGGCGGGCTGAGCTGGTTCGCCCGCAAGCACGGCTTCGCCGCCAACCACGTCGTGGCGTTCGAGGTGGTCGACGCCCAGGGCGAGCACCTGCGGGTGACCGCCGACAGCGACCCCGACCTGTTCTGGGCGCTGCGCGGGGGCGGCGGGGACTATGCGATCGTCACCGCCGTGGAGATCGGCCTGTTCCCCGCCCCCGAGCTGTTCGGCGGCCGGATCATGTGGCCCGCCGCCCGCGCCGCCGAGGTGCTGGCCGCCTTCCGCGAGGTCACCCGTACCGCCCCCGACGAGCTGACCTTGTGGTTCAGCCTGCTGCAGCTGCCCCCGATCCCCGAGCTGCCCGAGCCGCTGCGCGGGCTGTCGGCGGTCTGCCTCGACGCCACCTACCTGGGCGGCGAGGCGGAGGCGCGGGAGCTGCTGGCCCGCTTCGACGCGATCCCCGGCGCGATCGTGGACACCCGGGGGATGCTGCCCGTCGAGCGGCTCGGCGAGATCTGCATGGAGCCGACCGACCCCACCCCGGCCCTGGTCACCTCGCACCTGCTGACCGACCTCGACGACCGGGCCGCCGCCACGCTGCTCGCCGCGACCGGCCCCGGCACGGTCGCCCCGCTCACCTTCGTGATGGTCCGCCACCTCGGCGGCGCCCTCGCTGTGGAACGTGCCGACGCGGGCGCCTGCGGCCACCTGACCGAGAAGTACCAGGTCCATGCCGCCGGCATGCTGCCCTGGCCGGAGCTGGCCGGGCCGATCAAGGAGCGGCAGGCCTCGATCGCGCGGGCACTGGCGCCCTACGCGTCGGACCGCAAGGCCTTCACGTTCCTCGGCCACGACGAACCGGCCGACGCGGCCTTCCCCGTCGAGACGTACGCCCGCCTGCGCCGGATCAAGTCCCGGCGCGACCCCCTGGGGACGTTCCGCTCGAACCACCCGGTGCGTTAGAGCTTCAGGACCTTGCTGTCGCCCGAGCCGGACTGGATGACGATCTTCTTGGCGGCGGACGGGTCGTTGGCGACCTCGAGGGTCTGCTCGCCCGAACCGGTCTCGAGGGTGGCGTGGTAGGTGCCGCCGGGGACCCACGCGATGCCGTCGCCCGAACCGGTCTCGATGGTGACCGAGTCGGGGGCGGCGCCGAACTTCGCCTCGACGCTGCCCGAACCGGCCTCGGCGCGGAAGGTCTTGGCCAGCAGGCCGCTGGCGTCGACCTCGCCCGAGCCGGTCGAGACGTCGACCGGGCCGCTGAGGGCGCGCAGGGTGATCTCGCCGGAACCGGTGTCGACCTTGACGTTCAGGCCCTTGGGCACCTGGACGTCGTAGTCGATCGAGCAGTCCTCGCACGTGTAGGAGAGGGTCAGGGTGCCGTTGCCGACCTCGTGGCCGTCGGTCGGCTTGTCGCCCCGGTAGTGGAGGGTCTCGGTCACCGCGATGCCGGTCCGGGCCGACTCGGTGACGACGACGTCGCCCGACCCGCTCTCGATGCGCAGGGCGCTGACCGCGTCGGTGACGTCGTACTTCTCGACCGCCTCGCTGCGGGGGCCGAAGTCGAGGTCGAGATCGCCGCAGGCGGTCAGGACCAGTGCGGATCCGGCCAGCAGACCCGCGGCCGCGATGCTCTTCATTCTCATGCCCTCAGTCTGTGAGCCCGGGGCCCGCCCTCCCATCGGGGATGGCCCCCAGGGCTCCCTGAGAGGACCCTCAGGAACGCCCTCTGATAATCTTCCATTGGACAGAAGATGATTTCCGCATCATGGAAAAGAGGGGCGATGACCAACGGCGAGTTCTCTGAGGCAGACTCCGGCGCGAGCCACGACCGGCCTTCGGCCGTCCGCGGCTCGCTCATCCATGGCCCGATGTCCGACCGGTTCGACGAGATCCTCACCCCCGAGGCCCTCGCCTTCGTGGCGGATCTCCACCGGGCCTTCGACGGCCGTCGCCGCGAACTCCTGGCCGCCCGCCAGGCCCGCCAGGCCGAACTGTCGGCGGGGGGCATGCTCGGATTCCTTCCCGAAACGGAAGAGATCAGGCGCGGCGACTGGCAGGTGGCGCCCCCGGCGTTCGGCCTCGAAGACCGCCGGGTCGAGATCACCGGCCCGGTCGACCGCAAGATGACCATCAACGCGCTCAACTCCGGCGCGAAGGTGTGGCTGGCCGACTTCGAAGACGCCAACTCCCCCACCTGGGAGAACAACCTCAACGGGCAGCTCAACCTGCGGTCGGCCCTCGACCGCGAGATCGACTTCGAGAGCGGCGGCAAGTCCTACGCGCTGCGGCCCGACGAGGAGCTGGCCACGATCGTGGTCCGCCCGCGCGGCTGGCACCTCGACGAGAAGCACCTCACCGTCGACGGCCGGCCGGTCTCGGCCTCGCTGTTCGACTTCGCGCTCTACTTCTTCCACAACGCCCGCCGCCTGCTGGCCAAGGGCAAGGGCCCCTACTTCTACCTCCCGAAGATCGAGTCCCACTTGGAGGCCCGCCTCTGGAACGACGTCTTCGTCGCCGCCCAGAACGCGCTCGGCCTCCCCTTGGGCACCGTCCGGGCCACGGTCCTGATCGAGACCTACCCGGCGGCCTTCGAGATGGAGGAGATCCTGTACGAACTGCGCGACCACTCCGCCGGTCTCAACGCCGGCCGGTGGGACTACCTGTTCAGCGTGATCAAGAAGTTCCGCACGCGGGGCCGCGAGTTCCTGCTCCCCGAGCGCAACACCGTGACGATGACGGCGCCCTTCATGCGGGCGTACACGGAACTGCTGGTGCGGACCTGCCACAAGCGCGGCGCCCACGCCATCGGCGGGATGGCCGCCTTCATCCCCTCGCGGCGCGACCCCGAGGTGAACGCGGTCGCCCTGGAGAAGGTGCGGGCCGACAAGACCCGCGAGTCGGGCGACGGCTTCGACGGCTCGTGGGTGGCCCACCCCGACCTCGTGCCGATCTGCAAGGAGGTCTTCGACGGCGTGCTCGGCGACCGGCCCAACCAGCTCGACCGGCTGCGCGAGGACGTCTCCGTCACCGCCGAAGACCTGCTGTCGGTCTCCAAGACGCCGGGCGAGATCACCGAGACCGGGCTGCGCAGCAACGTCGACGTCGCGCTGCGCTATCTGGCGGCCTGGATGGGCGGCAGCGGCGCGGTGGCCATCCACAACCTGATGGAGGACGCCGCCACGGCCGAGATCTCCCGGTCGCAGATCTGGCAGTGGATCCACAACGACATCGAGCTCGCCGACACCCACGAGGTGGTCACCAAGGAGCTCGTCGAGCGGATCATCGACGAGGAGCTCGCCAAGATCAGAACCGAGCCGATCTGGGACGAGAACCTGTTCGCCCAGGCCACCGCACTGTTCAAAGAGGTTGCTCTTGACGACGACTTCGCCGAGTTTTTGACCCTTCCGGCGTATTCTCAGATGCCGTGACGGTGTTCGACCGGCTCGAAGCGATCTTTCCGCCCGACCGGGTCATCACCGACCCGGTCCGGCTCCGCACCTACGAGTGCGACGGCCTCACCTACCATCGCGCGACCCCGATGGTCGTGGTCCTGCCGGAGACCGCGGCGGAGGTCGCGGCGGTGGTGAAGGTGTGCGCCGAGTTCGGCATGCCGTTCGTGGCGCGCGGCTCGGGCACCGGCCTGTCGGGCGGCGCGCTGCCGCGCTCCGACGGGGTCCTCATCGTGACGTCGCGGATGCGGCGGATCCTCTCGGTCGACCTCGACCGGCGGCAGGCCGTCGTCGAACCGGGGGTCACCAACCTGGCGATCACCGAGGCGGTCCGCGACCGGGGCTACTACTACGCGCCCGACCCGTCGAGCCAGCAGATCTGCTCGATCGGCGGCAACGTGGCCGAGAACTCGGGCGGGGCCCACTGCCTCAAATACGGGTTCACCGTGAACCACGTCCAGGCCCTGGAGATCGTCACCCCCGAGGGCGAGATCGTCGAGGTCTCCGAAGACGACTTCGGCTACGACCTGCTCGGCGCGTTCGTGGGCTCGGAGGGCACGCTCGGCATCGCCACCAAGATCACCGTCAGGCTGCTGCGGACGCCCGAGGCGGTGACCACCCTGCTGGCCGCCTTCGAGAACATCGAGGCGGGCGGCCAGGCGGTGTCGTCGATCATCGGCGCAGGCATCGTGCCGGCCGCGATCGAGATGATGGACGCCCTCGCCATCGAGGCCGCAGAGGCGGCCGTGGCCTGCGGCTATCCGCCCAACGCCGGAGCGGTGCTGATCGTCGAGCTCGACGGGCCCGCGCCCGAGGTCGACGCGCAGCTCGCCGAGGTGATCGCCATCTGCGTGGCGACGGGCTCCTTCGAGCAGCGGGTGGCCGCCTCGGCCGACGAACGGGCCAAGATCTGGCGGGGCCGCAAGTCGGCCTTCGCCGCCGTCGGCCGCATCAGCCCCGCCTACATCGTCCAGGACGGGGTGGTCCCGAGGACCTCCCTCGGCGAGGTGCTGGCCGGCATCGACGCGCTGCAGGACGAGTTCGGCATCCGGGTGGCCAACGTCTTCCACGCCGGCGACGGCAACCTCCACCCGCTGGTGCTGTTCGACGACGCCGCGCCCGGCGAGGGCGAGCGCGCCGAGGTGGTCAGCGGCCGGATCCTCGACCTGTGCATCGTGCACGGCGGGTCGATCACCGGCGAACACGGCGTGGGCGTCGACAAGGCCCGCTACATGCCCAGGATGTTCACCGACGCCGACCTCGACACCATGCAGCGGTTGCGCTGCGCCTTCGACCCCGGCGGCCGGTCGAACCCGGGCAAGGTGTTCCCGACGCCGCGATTGTGCGGCGAGGTGCCGCGCGTCCGCAAAGGCTCACCCGGGGAGATCTTCTGATGCTCGGCCACACGAGTGTGACGATGCGCGACGGGGGCCCCGCCGACGCGGTCGGCGGCCAGGTCCCGAGGTGGGTCGCGCTGCCCGAGAGCGTCGAGGAGATCTCGGTCGTGCTGGGCGCCTGCGCCGACGCCGGTCTGGCCGTGACCCCGGCCGGGGCGCGCACCAAACTCTGCTGGGCGGCCCCGCCCGAGCGTCTCGACGTGCTGCTCGACCTGTCGGCCATGCACGACGTGCTCGAACACGTGGCGGGCGACCTGGTGGTCCGCGTCCAGGCGGGCATCCCGCTGGCCCGGCTGGCCGAGGTGCTGGCCAAGGCCGGGCAGGAGCTGGCGCTCGACGTCCCGTTCCCGGGGGCGACCGTCGGCGGCACCCTGGCCGCCCCGTCGCCGGGCCCGCGCGCCTACCGCTACGGCAACGCCCGCGACCTGCTGATCGGCGTGACGGTCGTACTGGCCGACGGCACCATCGCGCGGGCCGGCGGCAAGGTCGTCAAGAACGTCGCCGGTTACGACCTCGGCAAGCTGTTCACCGGCTCCTACGGCACCCTGGGCGTGATCGCCGAGGCGACGTTCCGGCTCCACCCGCTGCCCGCCGACCGCCGCTGGCTCACCTTCGAGTGCGAGGGCTGGGAGGACGCCGGGGCGCTGCTGAGATCCCAGCTCGAACCGAGCGCCGTCGAGATCGACCACCCGGCCGAGGGCCTGACGACGGTGGCGGCCCTGTTCGAGGGCCCGGCGGCCCGCGACCGCGCCGAAGCCGCCCGCGACCTGCTCGGCGGCGGAGAGCTGCGCGACGACGCGCCGTCGTGGTGGAGCCGTCCGCCGGGCCTGCCGCTCGCGTCGCTGCGCTGCCACGTGGCGCCCTACGTGCCCGAGGGCGTGTCGGTACGCGGCTCGCTCGCCACCGGCGTCTACCTCGCGTCCGGGACGGGCGACCTCGACGCGTGGCGGTCACGACTGCCGGCCGACGCCCGCCTGGTGGGCCTGGCCGGCGACTTCACCGGCGACCGGTGGGGCCCGATCCCGTCGCTGCCGCTGATGCGGCGGGTCAAGGAGCGGTTCGACCCCGAGCGGCGCATGTCGCCCGGCCGGCTCGCGGGAGGCGTCTGACATGGACCAAGAGCTGATCAAAGATTGCGTGCACTGCGGTTTCTGCCTGCCGACGTGCCCGACCTACGTGCTGTGGGGCGAGGAGATGGACTCCCCGCGCGGCCGCATCCACCTGATGGCCCAGCACAACGAGGGCGTCGAGATGACGCCCGAGATGGCCGGCCACTTCGACGCGTGCCTGGGCTGCATGGCGTGCGTGACGGCGTGCCCTTCGGGGGTCCAGTACGACAAGCTCATCGAGCACACGCGCCCGGTCGTCGAGCGGGAGCACACCCGCGCCCCGCGCGACCGGGCGGTCCGGGCGCTGGTGTTCGCCCTGTTCCCCTATCCGCGGCGGCTGCGGCTGGTCAAGCCGTTCACCCGGCTCAACCGGCGGCTGGCCCCCTTCCTGGAGCGGGTGCATCCGACGCTCGGGGCGCTGGCCGAGCTCACCCCGCCCCGGTCGCGGGTGAGGCCGCTGCCCGCGCTCGTCCGGGCGCGGGGACGGCGGCGGGCCCGGGTCGGGCTGCTGACCGGATGCGTGCAGGGGGCGTTCTTCCCCGACGTGAACCGGGCGACCGCGCGGGTGCTCGCCCTCGAAGGCTGCGACGTGGTCATTCCCCGAGGCCAGGGGTGTTGCGGGGCGCTCTCCCTGCATTCCGGCTACGACGCGCACAAGTTCGCCAGGAAGACCATCGAGACCTTCGAGAAGGCCGGCGTCGACACCGTCGTGGTGAACGCCGCCGGGTGCGGGTCGTCGATGAAGGACTACGCCGACGTGCTGGCCGACGACCCCGACTGGCAGCAGCGGGCCTCCCGGCTGAAGGTGCGCGACCTGGCCGAATACCTGGTCGAACTGGGCCCGGTGGCCGAACGCCACCCGCTGCCGATGACCGTGGCCTATCACGACGCCTGCCACCTCGCCCACGCCCAGGGGGTGCGCGCGCAGCCGCGCGAGCTGCTCGGCGGGATCCCCGAGCTGAAGATCCGGGAGATCGCCGAGTCGGCCATCTGCTGCGGATCGGCCGGGACCTACAACCTCTTCCAGCCCGAGCCCGCCCGGGCACTGGGCGAACGGAAGGCGGCCCGGGTCGAGGAGACCGGCGCCGACCTGCTCGTCTCCGCCAACCCCGGGTGCACCATGCAGATCACGACCGCCATGCGGCGGCTCGGCCACCCGCCCATCCCCGTCGCCCACACCGCCCAGGTCCTCGACGCGTCCCTCCGGGGGCTGGGGACGGTGCGGTGAGCGTCCAGTCGGTGGAGCGCGCGCTCGACGTGCTCGAAGCCCTGGCCGACCACGGCGGCGAGGCGGGCCTGTCGGAGATCGCGGCCCGCACGGGCCTGCCCTACGGCACCATCCACCGCCTGCTCCAGACCCTCCTGCTGCGCGGGTACGTCCGGCAGGAGTCCGACCGGCGCTACGCGCTGGGCGGGGCGCTCGTGCGGATCGGCGGCGCGGCCGAACGGCTGGTGGGCGCGTGGGCCGAGCCCTACCTGACGAAGATGGTGGAGCTGTCCGGTGAGACGGCCAACATGGCCGTCCTGGAGGGCGACTTCGTCGTCTACGTGGCCCAGGTCCCCTCACCCCGGCGCCTGCGGATGTTCGCCGAGGTGGGCCGCCGGGTGCTGCCCCACAGCACGGCCGTCGGCAAGGTCCTGCTGGCCGGCCACCCGAACGCGGCGGCGGTCTTCGAACGGACCGGCCTCCCCCGCCGGACCGACCAGACCATCACCACCGTCGGGGCCATGATGGCCGAACTGTCGGCGGTGGCCGTCCGGGGCTACGCGATGGACCTCGGCGAGGAGGAGTCGGGGGTGCACTGCCTGGCGGTCCCGGTGGCCGACGGCGCCCGCGTGGTGGCCGCGATGTCGGTCTCGGGCCCGGCCGAACGGATCTCCGCCCTCGACCGCGACGAGCTGGCCCGGGGCCTGCGGAAGATCGCCGACGACTTCGGCGCGGAGGTCTTCGGCGCCCGAAGCTGAACTGTCGGGACGCGCGGCTAGGTTGAGGGCATGTGCCGAAGCATCAAGACGCTGCGCCCGCCGTTCGCCGATGACGTGACCGAGAACGACATCGAGGCCGCGGCGCTCCAATACGTCCGCAAGATCAGCGGGTTCCGCACCCCTGCCGCGCACAACGCGGCGGCCTTCGACGAGGCGGTCGCGGAGATCACCGCCGCGAGCGTCAAGCTGCTCGCGGCGCTGGAGGTCCGGGGCGCGAAGTGATCACGCTGAGCCGGTGATCAGGCACACTGGGTCAGCATGATGTCCTTGTCGGCCGTGGTGACCGGCAGGTCATACTTGAGCGCCACCTGGGCGAACCTGACCACGTAGGAGCAGCGGATCTTCCGCACCGGCGGTAACCACGACGCCGGGCCCGAGTCGCTCTTCGACGAGTTGGTCGAGCCGTCGACCGGCAGCAGGTTGAGCGGGTCGTTGGCCAGCCGCTTGCGCTCGGCCTCGCTCCACCGCGAGGAGCCCATCTGCCAGCTGTACGACAGCGGGATCACATGGTCGATCTGGACCTCCGACGCGTCTTCCTTCCGGAAGTCGATGGTCTTGCCCGTGTAGGGGTCGTCGAGCGTCATCGCCACGACGACGCAGTCGGAGCCGCTGCGGAACTCGACGTCCTCGCCGTCGCGCTGGAGCAGGTCGTTGCGGGTGTCGCAGCCGTTGCGCGCCAGCGGGATGCCGTCGGCGTTGTCGGCCCACGCGTAGCCGAACTCGTCGCGGTCGTACCCGGTCTTCGGGCCCCGGCCCTTGGTATCGACCTTCTCGATCAGCTCACGGGCCTCCTTGAGATCGGCCTCGGACGTGATCGCCTTGAGGCCCGCCTTGGTGCCCTCGGGGTTGTCCAGGGGGTTGGTCCCGGACGACGATCCCCCGCCTCCCCCGGAGTCGCCCGGCGGAGCCGCCGCCTCGATCGCACCGCAGCCCGACACGAGTAATCCCGCCAGCACGAACCCGGCGCCCACTCTGCGCAGCACCGCCCACCCCCAGGTCATGAAATTGCCTGCCCAGGTATAGCAAATGCCCAAATTTCAGGCTTTAAGAGGTCAGGTGATCAGGATTCCACCGTCCACCGGCAGCACCGCCCCCGTCACGTACGACCCCGCGTCCGAGGCCAGGAAGACGGCCGCGCAGACCAGTTCCTCCGCCTCCCCCACCCGCCCGGCGGGCACGCGGAGGGCCAGCGTCTTCTCCAGGTAGCCCTCGGGATACTGCGAGGTCATCTCCGAGGCGAAGAACCCCGGCTCCAGGCAGTTGACCCGGATCCCCCGGCGGCCCGTCCACTGCTGCGCCAGGTCGCGGGTCAGCCCGGTGATCGCCGCCTTGGACGCCGAGTAGGCCGCCTGCGGCAGCCCTCCGGTCGTCTCGCCCAGGATGCTCCCGATGTTCACGATCGAGGAGCCGGGCCGCATCACCCGGGCGCAGGCCTGCGCCATGTGGAAGGCCCCGTTGAGGTTGACGTCGACGACCGCCCGGAACTCCTCGGCCGTCTCCTTGAGAGCGGGCACGGCGGTCCCGACCCCGGCGTTGTTGATCAGGATGTCGACCCCGCCCAGCTCGTCGACCGCCGCGGCGACCAGGGCCGCGCAGTCGTCGGGCGAGGTCACGTCGGTGGCCACCGCAACGCAACGGCGGCCGGTCTCCAGGACCAGCCGCCGTGTCTCCTCCAGCCGTTCGGCCCGCCGCGCGCCGATGGCGACGTCGGCTCCGGCCTCGGCCAGGCCGCGGGCGAAGGCAACGCCCAGGCCCGACGAGGCCCCCGTGACGACCGCGACTTTCCCGTCCAGACGAAAACGTTCGAGAATCACGGCCGCCACGATACCGAACCAAGTTCTAGAGGCCGTACTCCTTCACGATGTGCTCGTGGCGCTCGGCCTCGACGCCGACCTCGCGGGCCAGGTCGAGCCAGGCCAGCGGGTGGACCCACGTCTCGGTCACGTCGTCGAGCACGGCGTCGAGCTCGGTGGGGCCGGCGTCCGGCGGGATCGCGATCCAGCCGAACACACCCGGGAGCTGCTCGCCGGTGCCGGGGTGGGTGACCGTGTAGTTCTTGTCGGAGTAGACCCACATCGGCCAGCCCCGCTCGGCCATCAGCTCGTCGAACTCCGACCACTCTTCGTCGGTCGGCGCGGCGCCGTCGAAGAACCAGCTCGTGTAGCCGCCCGGACGGAGCATCGTGACCCCGGCGAACGGGATGACGAAGTTCTCCTTCTCCTCTTCGGACTCGGGCACCGGCTCCAGCGGGCGCGGGTCGATGACGACGATGTCACCGGCGTTGTATTCCATGCCGCGCGGCTGCGGGATGGCCAGCCGGGCGGTGGCGGGGCCGGTGCGGACCGCGAGGACCTCACGCTGGCTGCCGTCGGGCGCGGGGAGGATGGCGCGGATGAGGTGCCACTCTTCCTCGATCGGGCCCTCGGGCGACTGGATCGGCATGCCGAGCTTGGCCGCGCCCTTGCGGACGGTCACCCAGTCTTCGGCGGCCGTCGCCAGCACGATCACGCGCCAGATGTCTTCTTCCTCGCCCTCGACGTCGCCGTCGATGATCGGGCGGAGGATCTCGGCGGCGCGGGGGTTGTCGCCGAGCTGCTGCACGGCGCCCGACCACAGGCGCAGCGCCTCGAGACCGGCGCCGCCCTTGGCGGCCTTCTCCGCCTCGTCGGCGGTCTCCTCCCAGCGCTCACGCGCCCGGTGGAGGCGGGCCAGCGCCAGGTGCGAGGCGGGCGCCTTGAGGCGGGCCGCGAGGTCGTGGACGCGTTCGTCCTGCCCCGCCTCGATGAGGAGGCCGGTCAGGTAGGCGATGTCTTCGGTGTCGGCCTGCGCCGGGTCGCTCTGGACGGCGGCCATCTGCCAGTAGACGTCGGCGCCGGTGGGCGCGTAGCCCAGGAAGCCGAGGGTGGTCGTGTGGCGGCGGGTCGCCTCGAGGTCTTTGCCCGACAGCGGCCACAGCCAGCCGACCCAGCGCTCGGGGTCGGCGGTGCGGCCGTCGGCGGCGTCGAAGTAGGCGACCAGTTCGCCCTCGGGGCCGGGCGGGGGCAGCTCGACGGCCGCGTCGCACTCGGCGCGCAGCGCGGCGATCTGCTCGGCGACGCCGTCGGCCGACTTCAGCTCGCGCGAGGCGGCCTCGGCCAGGTCGGCGAGCAGCCGGGCCTGCCAGACGCCCTGCCGCCGCAGCGCGAGCCGGGCGCCGGTGACCGCCAGCTCGACGCGGGCGCGCGGGGAGCCCATGGTCTCGAAGTAGCTCATCCACTGCCGGACGATCCGGCCCAGCTGCCAGGAGTTCTGGATGGCGTCCTGCTCCGACAGCCGGTGGACGACCTGCGCCCACTCGACCCAGTCGCGCGGGTGCTCGCCGACGACGTCGAGGTCGGGCAGCGACTCGACGGCGTGCTGGGTCTGGCCGAGCTCGACCAGGATGCGGGAGTGCAGGATGCCCTCGCGCCGGGCCTTGGCCACCGGGTCGTCGGGCTTGAAGCCGTTGGCCGCGTGCAGGGCCTCGAGCGCGTCCTGCGCCCGGCCGGTGGCCAGCAGGGCCCGCGCCGACATGGCGGCGAGCTCCCAGGAGGCCTCGCGACCGGCGCCGCGCAGCCGCTCGACGGCGGCCTCGGCGTAGGCCACGGCCTCGGCGGGCTTGCCGGCGTCGAGCAGCGCCAGCACGTATTGGGTGGTGAGCCCGGAGAAGGCGAGCGAGTCGGGCCCCACGGTCTGCAGCGCGCGGCCCAGCGAGCCGAGCCGCTCGTCGGCGTAGCCCGGCCCGTCGGTGTTGGCCTGGGCGATCGCCAGCACCTCGACGGCGCCGGAGGCCGCCGGGCAGTCGGCGACGTCGCTCCGGGCGGCGAAGCTGACGAGCTCACGGGCGTCGTCGATGGCGACGGAGCCGTTCGCGCGGTCGCCGACGCGGCCGATCAGGTGCCAGTAACGGGCGAACAGTTCGAGCCAGGGCTGCTCCATTCCCTCGGCCTGCTGCGCGATCGCCGGGGCCACGACGTCGAGCTGGCCGTAGCGGCCTTCGAGGGCCTGCGCGGGAACGTCGCCCAGCGCCATCGCCAGCCCGACATTTCCCGCCTCGTGCAGTTGCCGCTGGGTGCCGCCGACCCACGACCAGATGTCCACGTCCATGGGCAGCCAGTCTGCCAGGTCAGCAGGGCTGCCCCAAACGTCCGCACGGCTGTGCGCACTAATTCACGGTGGCCTGCGCCTCGCGCAGCAGCTCGCCCAGCTCGGCCGCCTCACCATCGGTGAGCACCTCGTATGCGGGCGCGACCAGCGCGTCGGTCAGTTCCTCCGCGTGCGCCCGCTTCGCCAGGTCCTCTTCCGCGGGTACGGGATAGGGCTCCGGCCACGACAGAAACCTGGCGACCTCGGCAGTGCTCTCGTAGCTGAGCGGCGCGCCGGACTCGTCGCTCCCGACGATCGTGGCCATGAGGAGGTCGAGCCGCGCCGCGGCGACCGCGACGGCGTGCATGCCGCCCCGGTGCTCCCTCGCCACCTGGAGGGCGTGGGCGGCCCGCCCGGGACCGTCGTCGGGCAGCGGCAGCGCCCGCCAGCCGGCGAACAGCGGCGCGGCCGCCGCCGAGGCCGACGAGGTGGCCTTCGTGAGCAGGTCGGCGAGTCGTCCGGCCCCGTCGAAGTCGAGGTTGCGGCGGCCCCAGGCGGCGCACGCGCCGGCGAACAGGACCGCGGCCTTCTCGGCGGGCAGCGACCGCCCGTTCTCCCACGTCGCGCGGACGAAACCGGGCTCGAAGAACGGCGCGGCGGCGAGGACCACGTCGGGGTGGACCTCGCCGAGGACGCCGCAGCGGCCCCGGAAGTACATCTCCCACCGGCCGAGTCCGTGCTCGTCGCAGAGGGCCTTGACCTCGCGGGAGATCATGAACCGGCCGCCGAGGGCGCCGATCGCCTTCTTGTACATGTCCGCCTCCTGGGTCTACACAGCGCACCCAGGATGGGAGACAGAACAATATTTCGGCAACCCCTTGATCAGGTGGGGATCGGCCCGTTCACCCGTGGTAGTCGCCGGCGGCCACCAGATCGGCCGGCCCGGCCAGGTAGCTGGTCCGCCCGTCGAGGGTGATCGTCAGGGTGCCGCCGAGCACGCGTACGGACCAGACCCCTTCGGTCTCCCCCGCCGCGTGGGCCGCCGCCACGGCCGTGGCCACCGCGCCGGTGCCGCAGGAGCGGGTCTCGCCGGAGCCGCGCTCGTAGACGCGCATGGAGACCGAGTGGTCGCCGATCGGGTTGATCAACTCGATGTTGACGCCGTCGGGGAAGTCGTGGCGGTCGAAGGACGGCTGGGCCGACAGGTCGAGCTCGGTCACCGGGTCGGTGATCACGCAGGCCAGGTGGGGGTTGCCGACGCTGACCCGCAGGCCCCGGTATTCGCGCCCGTTGAGGACCGTGCGGCTCTCGCCCGAGACGACCGGACGGCCCATGTCGACCCGTACGTCGCCGGAGGCGCCCAGGCGGACCTTCCGGACCCCGGCCCGGGTCGCCACGCCGAACTCGCCCGGCTCGGCCAGACCGGCGTCGACCAGGTAGCGCGCGAACACCCGCACCCCGTTGCCGCACATCTCGGCGAGACTGCCGTCGGCGTTGCGATAGTCCATGAACCATTCGGCCTCGGCGGCCTGGGACTCCACCTCGGGGACCAGCTTGGTCGGGACCACGTGGAGGACGCCGTCGCCGCCGATCCCGGCCCGCCGGTCGCAGATCTTGGCCACAAGCGGGGCGGGGAGGTCGAGACGCCCCTCCGGGTCGGGGAGTAGGACGAAATCGTTCTCGGTCCCATGACCCTTCACGAAGCGCATGACACAACTCTAATCGCTTGAGCAGGCAGGTCCGGGGCGTCGTAGGGCAGCCAGACCACCCGGGGATCGCGGCGGAACCACGATTCCTGACGGCGCGCGAAGCGCCTCGTGGCCCGGACCGTCTCGTCGACGGCCTGCTCCTCGGTCCACTCGCCGTCGAGGTATTTGATCACCTGGGCGTATCCGAGCGCCCGCGACGCCGTCGGGCCCATGCCGGCCTCGTGCAGTTTCCGCGTCTCTTCCACGAAACCGGCCGCCCACATGCGGTGAACCCGGAGCTCGATCCGCTCGTCGAGCACCGGACGGGGGATGTTCAGCCCGATCTGCACCGATCGGTAGACCGACTCGTAGGACGGCATGGTGGCCGAGAACGGCCGTCCGGACAGCTCGATGACCTCCAGGGCGCGGACCACCCGCCGCCCGTTGCTGGGCAGGATCGCGGCGGCGGCCACCGGGTCTTCGACCGTGAGGCGGGCGTAGAGGGGCGCGACGCCCTTCTCGGCCAGTTCGGCCTCCAGCCTGGCCCTGATCGCGGCGTCGGTGCCGGGGAACTCCAGGTCGTCGAGGATCGCCCGGACGTACAGGCCCGAACCCCCGACGATCACCGGGGTGACGCCTCTGACCAGCAGCCCGTCGATCAGGGGACGGGCCAGCCGCTGGTATTCGGCCACGCTGGCGGTCTGCTCGACGCCCCAGATGTCGAACAAATGGTGGGTGACACCTTTTCGTTCGGGGATGGTCAATTTGGCCGTGCCGATATCCATTCCTCGGTAAAGCTGCATGGAGTCGGCGTTCACCGCCTCGCCCCCGAGACGGATCGCCAATTCCACGGCCAGGTCGGACTTTCCGGCCGCCGTGGGCCCCACGACGGCGATGACTGGTAGCTGCCCCACGCCATCCAGTGTCCCAAGCCCCCGGGTAAGAATGGGACGAGTGGCGCCCGACGGCGTCACGATCGGGGGATACGACATGTCCATGTTCGACAAGGCCAAGGACAAGCTCGGCGAACACTCCGACAAGGTGGAAGACGGCGCCAAGAAGGGCGTCGACAAGGTCTCCGAGACCGCCCGGCACAAGACCGGCGGCCGGCACGACGACAAGATCGACAAGGTCGCCGACAAGGCCAAGGAAGCGGCCGACAAGATCGACGACCAGCAGTAGGGGGAACTCTGATGTCGTTCTTCGACAAGGTGAAAGACATGTTCGGCGGGCATCACACCCAGTCCGCCCCGACGACTCCTCGACCCCAGCGCATGCCCGGAACCGAGCAGGACGGCTTCCGCGACAAGGTGGAGGATTCCGTGAAGAGCGGCATCGACTCCGCCGCACGGAAGGCCGACGAGATGACCAAGGGCAAGTACCGCGACCAGATCAACCGGACCGCGGGCTCGGCCAGGAACGCCGCCGACAAGATCGACGGCAAGCAGGACTAGCCTCCTCCGCCCCGCCCGCCTCTCGCGATCGCGGAGGCGGGCGGCCGCGCGTTCAGAAGAGGGTCGGCGGCAGGTGGCCCTCCATGGTCAGCAGCCAGCGCTTCGACTCGACGCCCGTCCCGCCGGAGAACCCGCCCAGCCCGTCGCCCGCCACGACCCGGTGGCACGGCACGATGATCGGGATCGGGTTACTCCCCATGATCGACCCGATGGCGCGGGCCGGGATGCCCGTCTCGTGGGCCAGATCGCCGTAGGTCACCGCCCGCCCGTAGGGCACGCTCTCGAACAGCAGCCCGAGCACCCGGCGCTGCGTCGTGGACATCAGCCGCCAGTCGACGGGCACGGTGAACTCTTTCAGCTCCCCGGCGAAATAGGCCGCGAGCTGCCGCCCGACCTCGGCGGTCTCGGGCTCGCCCGGCTCGTCGCGGAACGGGCTCATCCGCTCCCGGACGCGCTCGCGGAACTCCGGACCGTCGTCGAACGAGGTGGCCACCACCCCTTCGGCGGTCACGGCCGCCACGACCAGCCCGACGTCGGTCGGCACCGACACGAAACTCAGCCCCATCCACCCGACCATAGCCCCCGCCACCGACCGAACCGGACCTCCTACCATGAGGCGATGTCCAACCGTGAGCTGATCGTCCTGGGCACGTCGAGTGCCGTGCCGACGCGGGCGCGCAACCACAACGGCTACTTCCTCCGCTGGGACGACCAGGGCTTCCTCTTCGACCCCGGCGAGGGCACCCAACGGCAGATGCGGCTGGCCGGGGTCAGCGCCCACGACGTCACGACGATCTGCGTCACCCACTTCCACGGCGACCACTGCCTGGGCCTGCCCGGCGTGATCCAGCGCATCGCGCGCGACGGGGTGCCCCACGAGGTGCGGGCCCTCTATCCGGCGAGCGGCGAGGACTACTGGCTGCGGCTCCGCCACGCCACCGCCTTCGCCGACACCTCGAAGGTCACGCCCCACCCGGTCGAGGGCGAGGTGACGACCCTGCGGTCGGCGGGGCTCACGCTGACCGCGCGGCCGCTGTCGCACCCGGTCGACGCCTACGGCTACCGGCTCGACGAGCCTTCGGGCCGCCGGATGATCCCCGCCGAACTCGCCCGGTACGGCATCAGCGGCGCGCAGGTGGGCGAACTCCAGCGCGAGGGCCGCCTCGGCGCGGTCACCCTGGAGCAGGTCAGCGAACCCCGCCGGGGCCAGAGCATGGCGTTCGTCATGGACACCCGGCTGTGCGACGGCGTCCACGCCCTGGCCGAGGGCGTCGACCTGCTCGTCATCGAGTCGACGTTCCTCACGCCGGAGGCGGCCCTGGCCCACGAGTACGGCCACCTCACCGCCGCCCAGGCCGGACAGGTCGCGGCGGAGGCGGGCGTGCGGAAGCTGGTGCTGACCCACTTCTCCGAGCGCTACGGCCACGACGACGAGCGCCGCTTCGCCGAGGAGGCCGCCAAGGCCTACGCGGGCGACATCGTGGTGGCCCGCGACCTCATGCGCGTGCCGGTGCCCAAGCGCCGCAACCCGGCTACGGGGCCGTCGCGGCCGTGACGTAGTAGGCCACGCCGTACGGCGCGTCGGCGTAGAGCAGGTCGAAGGGCCAGGCGGGCAGGGTCTGGAAGGCCGCCCGTCCCGCCGCCCACATCTCGGCCGCCTCGTCGGGGTCGAGCTCGGCGGTCCGGCCGCCGACGAGGGCCGCCTCCATCCGCTCGGCGTAGGCCGCCGCGCCGGGGTGCAGGTAGCCCGGCGACTTCTCGGTCAGCCGGGCCGAGCCGTCGCCCATGACCAGCAACGCCACCCGGCCGGCCAGCTCCCCAACCCGTTGGGCGACGGCGCGGCAGCCGTCCGGCGGGGTGTCGTGGCGGAGGGCTTCGAGATGCAGCGGCACCTTGGACGTGGACAGCAGCCACCGCCCGATCGTGAGCGACAGCGGCAGCACCGGAGCCCCGCTCCCGACGGTGACGTCACCGCCCCACGGCCGCAGCGTCCCGGCGGCGGACGGCGGATAGACGCGACCGGTCTCGGCCCCGCCGACGACCGCGACGAGGTCGGGAGAGGCGGAGTGCAGCACCGCCACGGCCGCCGCGCAGGCGGCCCTGAGGGGGTCGAGCTCCCCCGCGGCCTCCCCGGCCAGGGAAGGAACGATCAGCGGTGGATTCGGGCACACGGCAGCGGCGACGAGCACCGCCTCAGCGTATCCACCGCTGATCCGTCCATCGTCCCCCGCCGTTTCGGCTCAGTACCCGCCGATCGGCTCGCCAGGCTCGATCGCGCCCGCGTCTCCGCCTCGGTCGATGGCGTCCGGGTCGTCCTGGGCCGACTGGGTCGGCTTCGCGGCCGGCTTCCTGGTGGGCTTGGCGGCGGGCCTGTCCTGGCCGCTCGTGCCGCCGCTGCCCTGCTCGTCGGGGCCGGGGGCGTCGCCGGAGGCGACGGCGGTGTCGTCCTGGACGTCCTCCTGGACCGCCGGTGCGTCGCCGTCTTCGGCCACGACGTCGTCAGGCGGCGACTCCGCCTCGGGGGTGCCCGCCACCTCGGGGTCGGCGTCGGCCACGGGGGGTGCGGCCGAGGTCGCCGCGGGGGCGGGGGCCGGAGGGGTCTGGTCGCCGTTGAGGGCGAGGCCGATGCCGGCTCCGCCCACGACCGCCACCAGCGCGCCGGCGACGATCGCGATCGTCTTGGTCTTGCCGCCTGATCGTGCGCGGCCCGGCGGAGGCGCCTTTCGCGCGGATCGGTTCATGAGGGTGACTCCATGCTGCTGGGGTTGAGGGTGCCCAGCAGCCTAACCACAAACCCGAAATCCAGGCCCATAAATGCCGATATAGGCACAAATCAGCGGTAGCCGAAGTCCTGCGTCCACCACGGCCCGTCGACGCCCTGCTTGAGGCCGACCCCGATGGCCTCCAGGTCGCAGTTGACGATGTTGGCCCGGTGGCCGGGGCTGTCGAGCCAGGCCTGCACGACCTGCCTCGGGGTGGTCTGACCTCGGGCGATGTTCTCGGCCGCCGGGTAGTCGTAGCCGGCCGCCTCGATGCGGTCCCACGGCGAGCGGCCGTCGAGGGAGTCGTGGCTGAAGTAGTCGCGGGCGGCCATGTCGGCCGAGTGGAGCCGGGCCGCCCGGCGGAGCCGCTCGTCGATGCGCAGCGGCTCGCACCCCTCGGCCCGGCGGGCGACGTTGGTCAGCCGGACCGCCTCGTCTTCGGCGATCTTCAGCGAGTTCGACGGCGCGGTGGCGGCGACCGGAGCGGCTCCGGCGCGCTCCTTGGTCGTCTTGCGGGCAGGCTTGTTGGTCTTCACCCGGACCGTCGGCTTCTGCTTCGGCGGGCGGGGGGTGGACTCCGGGCTCGGCACCGTGTAGGAGTCGACCGGCACGGGAGGCTCGCTGGCCATGTCGAACGCCCCGGTCTGCCCGCTCCCGCAGGCGGTCAGGAGCGCGGGCACCAGAAAAAGCCAGCCACGCTGCCGGAACGAGGGCATCCGGGACCTTCCTGTGTCACTCAGCGAACGCGTGACACACTAATCCCAGTAACGAATTCGCCGCACGCGAATCACGAAAGAATCACGACATCTCATCGCGAGTCGCCGCGGGTGACAAAAGCCGACTTTCCGTTACGGCTCCGCCCACCCCGGCCCCGGCCACCGCCCCCGGTTCGCACCGCATCCGGCGCCAACCGGCCGCTCCCGCCCCGGAGGCCGACGACGCAGAGGCCGCTAGGAGACCTCGCACCCCGAGACGACCGGCAGCGGCGCCGGGCGCCCGATCGTGGGCATGCCGAGGTTGACCCCCTTGGCTGCGGCGGGCCGGCCCTGCCGGGCCTCCCACGCGTCGCCCGAGCGGGTGCGCCGGACCCCGACGACCTTGTCGGCCACCAGGTGGTGCGGGGCCGCGTAGGTCACCTCGGCCGTGACGACGTCGCCGGGGCGGGCGTCGGCCCAGGCCACGTGGACCAGCCGGTTGTCGGGCGCGCGGCCCGACAGCCGCCGGGTCGCGTCGTCTTTGCGGCCCTCGCCCTCGGCGATCAGCACCTCGACGACCCGCCCGGTCTGGGTCTTGTTCTCGGCCCAGGCGATCTCTTCCTGGACCTCGATGAGCCGGTCGTACCGCTCGCGGACGACCTCCTTCGGCACCTGGTCGGGCATGGTCGCGGCCGGGGTGCCGGGGCGGATCGAGTACTGGAAGGTGAAGGCGTTGGCGAACCGCGACTGCCGCACCACGTCGAGGGTGGCCTGGAAGTCTTCTTCGGTCTCGCCGGGGAAGCCGACGATGATGTCGGTCGAGATGGCGGCGTCGGGCATCGCGGCGCGGACCCGGGAGATGATCCCGAGGTACTTCTCGGCGCGGTAGGAGCGGCGCATCGCCTTCAGGACCCGGTCGGAGCCCGACTGCAGCGGCATGTGCAGCTGGTGCATCACGTTGGGGGTCTCGGCCATGGCGGCGATGACGTCGTCGGTGAAGGCGGCGGGGTGGGGCGAGGTGAACCTGACCCGCTCCAGGCCGTCGACGTCGCCGCAGGCGCGCAGCAGCTTGCCGAAGGCGAGCCGGTCGCCGAACTCGACGCCGTAGGTGTTCACGTTCTGCCCGAGGAGGGTGACCTCCATGACGCCCTGGTCGACCAGGGCCCTGATCTCGGCGAGGACGTCGCCGGGACGGCGGTCCTTCTCCTTGCCGCGCAGGGCGGGCACGATGCAGAAGGTGCAGGTGTTGTTGCAGCCCACCGAGATGGCGACCCACGCGGCGTAGGCCGACTCGCGCTTGGTCGGGAGGGTCGACGGGAAGACCGTCAGCGACTCCTCAAGCTCGACCTGCGACTCCTGCGCGATGCGGGCGCGTTCGAGGAGGGCGGGCAGGGAGCCGATGTTGTGGGTGCCGAAGACCACGTCGACCCACGGCGCGCGGCGCACGATCTCGCCCTGGTCCTTCTGCGCCATGCAGCCGCCGACGGCGATCTGCATGCCCTCGCGGGCGGCCTTGATCGGGCGCAGGTGGCCGAGGTTGCCGTAAAGGCGGTTGTCGGCGTTCTCGCGCACGGCGCAGGTGTTGAACACGAGCACGTCGGGGGTGTCACCCTCGGGGGCGCGGACGTAGCCGGCGTCTTCGAGCAGGCCGGAGAGGCGCTCGGAGTCGTGGACGTTCATCTGGCACCCGTAGGTCCGTACTTCGTACGTGCGGGTGCTCTCCTCTGTCGCAGTCATCTCAATCGACAAGCCTAGGCGCTCCGGCGAGCCCGCCACGCCCGGGACATTGTCCCGGGCGTCCAGGCATCGGCGTCTATATCCTGACGTGCGATGACAACGAGGTGGGCCGTGGGCGTGGCCGGGCTCGCGGCGGCGGCCGTGGCGCTCGTCCTCGGGCTGGTCAACGGGCTCGGGCTGGTGGCGCTCAGTCATCTGCTCTACGCGGCGGCCTGCGTGCTGATCGGCACGATCATCGCGGTGAACCGGCCGCGCAACGCCGTGGGCGCTCTCCTGCTGACCGCCGGGCTGTCCTTCACGGCCCTCGACTTCTTCGGGCTGCTCGCGCTCTGGCGGCCGGAGCTGTCCCTGCTTGCCTGGCCGCAGAACTTCCTCTGGGTGCCGGCCAACCTGGCGATGGCCGCGATCCCCTTCTGCTTCCCCCACCGGCCGCTCCCCGCGCCGAAGCTGGTCATCCCCGCCGTGGTCCTGGCCGCGCTCCCGTGCGCGTTCGCGCCGGGGCCCAACCAGCAGCTCGGGTACGGCGTCGCGGTGCCCAACCCCCTCGGGATCGAGGCCCTGGCCGGCGTCGCGAAGGTCATGGAGCCCGCGATCACCGTGGTCGCGGGCCTGCTGTTCCTGGTCGGCGCCGCCGGCCTCGCCCTCAGGGCCCGGCGGATCGAGCGGGCCCAGGTCCAGTGGCTCGTCTACGCCGTCTCGATCGCCGGCGTGGTCATCGTGCTCCGCCTGGCCGCCGGCCTGACCGACGACCTGCCCGACGCGATATGGCCCGTCGACAGCGGCTTCTGGGAGCTCGTCGGGACCGCCGCGATCACCCTCGTGATCGCCGCCATCGGCATCGCGATCGTGCGGCACGGCCTGTTCGACATCGAGCTGGTCATCAACCGCACGCTCGTCTACGCCGTCCTGACCGCGTTCGTGACCGGCGGCTACGTCGCGGTCGTCGGCTATCTCGGCGCGGTCTTCGAGAGCCGGGACCTGCCGCTCTCGGTGGCCGCCGCAGCGGTCGTCGCCCTCGTCTTCGCCCCGCTCCGGGCCCGCGTCCAGCGCGCCGTCAACGTGCTCATGTACGGCCGCCGCGACGACCCCTACGCCGCCGTCGCCCACCTGGGGCGCAGCCTGGAGGTCCGGCCGGACGCCCGCGCGGCGGCCGAGTCGGTGGCCGAGGCGCTGAAGCTCCCCCACGCCGCCGTCGAACCGCTCGGCCACGTGGGAGATCCCGGGCTGGTGCGCCTGCCGCTGACGTACAAGAACGAGCTCGTCGGGCACCTGGCCCTCGCGCCGCGCCCGGGGCAGCGGGAGTTCGGCACCCGCGACCTGCGGCTGCTGCGGGACCTGGCCCGGCAGCTGGGTCCTGTCGTGCACGCCGAACGGCTGGCCGCCGACCTGCGGGCCTCGCGGGAACGCCTGGTGGTGGCCCGCGAGGAGGAGCGGCGGCGGCTCAGGAGGGACCTGCACGACGGGCTCGGGCCGACGCTGGCCGCGCTGACCATGCGGGCCGAGGCGGTCCAGGACCTGGTCGACGACCCCAGGGCGCAGGACCTGCTGGAGGAGATGATCGGCGCGGCCCAGGCGGCCACCGCCGACGTGCGGGCCCTCATCGACGGGCTGCGCCCGCCCGCCCTCGACACCCTCGGTCTCCTCGGGGCGCTGCGGGCCCATGTGGCGGGGCTGCCCGGAGAGCCTCGAATAGGTCTCGATCTGCCTGTCGACCTGCCCGAACTGTCGGCAGCCACCGAGGTGGCGGCATACCATATCGCTGTCGAGGCGATCAACAACGCCCGCCGCCACTCAGGCGCGGACACCGTCACGCTCCGGCTCGTACCCTGGAAGAACCTGCTGGTCGAAGTCGTCGACGACGGCCGGGGCGCCGAGGGGCCACCGGGCATCGGCCTTACTTCTCTGCGCGAGAGGGCCGTCGAACTGGGCGGCTCGTTCGCGGTCATCACTGCGCGCGGCACCACCGTCCGGGCGCAGCTGCCGATGGGAGCCTGAATGGACCAGATCCGCGTCTTGCTCGTCGACGACCACCCCGCGTTCCGGGCGGGTCTGTCGGCGCTGCTCAAGCCGGTGCGTGAGATCGCGATCGCCGACGAGGCGTCCACCGGCGAGCAGGCCCTGGCGCTCGTCGGCGGGGTGCAGCCCGACGTGGTGCTGATGGACCTGGCCATGCCCGGCATGGGCGGGGTGGCCGCGACCGAACGGCTGGTGCGCGACCACCCGCACATCCGGGTGCTGGTGCTGAGCATGGCCGACGACGACGACTCGGTCTTCGCCGCCCTCAGGGCCGGCGCGCGGGGCTACGTGCTGAAGGGCGCCAGGAAGGTCGAGCTGGTGCGGTCGATCCTGGCCGTGCACGGCGGCGAGGCGATCTTCGGGCCGGCCATCGCGTCCCGGCTGACCGGCTACTTCACCGGTCTGGCCAGGCGCGAGCAGGGCTTCCCCGAGCTGACCGCCCGGGAGCGGGAGATCCTGATCCTGATGTCGAGTCACCTGACCAACCCGGTGATCGCCGAGCGGCTCGGGCTGAGCGGCAAGACGGTCCGCAACCACGTGTCGAGCATCTTCGCCAAGCTGCACGTCGCCGACCGCGCCGAAGCGATCATGCGAGCGCGCGAGTCGGGGTTCTGAGCAGGTCGCGGGCCACCCACCCGAGCGCGGCCAGTTCCAGCAGCGACCCGATCGACTGGACGGCGGGCGAGGAGCCCGCCACCGCGAACGGCACCGCGATGCCGGCCACCACCGCCACCGGCACCCACCACGGGGCGGCCTTCTTGACCGCCAGGCCGATTAGCAAAACCAGCGTGCCGACGTGGGTGAGGAAGCCGGGGAACAGCATGCCGAACAGGAAGCCGGGCAGCTCGTTCGCCGCCGCGGTGACCTGCTTCGCCGTCTCGGCGGGCACGGTCTGGGCCAGCGCCAGGTCGTAGAAGTCGGTCGTGAACAGGGTGCAGGCCGCCGCCGCGCCGAACAGGCCCAGCGTCAGGCCCGTGTTGGCCAGGCCCCTGGCCTTCGGGTAGAGGAGCGCGGCCAGGCCGAAGTAGGCCGGGATCATCGCGAGGGTGGCGTACAGGAACAGCAGGCCGCTGACCTGCACCTGGCCGGGCATGGAGGCGAAGACGGCCGGGTCGTGCTCCTCGCCGGGCGGCGAGGTGAGGAAGGCGGCGAAGAGCAGGACGGGCCAGGCGACCAGCGCGCCCGCGGCGACGACGCGCCGGTAGTTATCGGTCATGCCCTCAGCAAACCGATGCCGTGCCCCAAACCTCATGAGTCAGACTCGGGAAGATTGTCCCAACCAGCCGGGATGACCAGGACAGCCGTGATGTGATCGGTATAACTCCGCTGCTGACTTGGAGATATACCCCCTTTACGTTGACTCCCATGACAGAAGCCGTCGGATCGACTTCTCTCGTCAGACTTGAGAACGTCAACAAGCACTTCGGCACCCTGCATGTGCTGAAGGACATCGACCTCGACATCGCGCGAGGAGAGGTCGTGGTCGCCATCGGCCCGTCGGGGGCCGGGAAGTCGACCCTCTGCCGGGTGATCAACCGGCTGGAGACCATCGACTCGGGCACCATCACCTTCGACGGCAAGAGCCTGGCGGTCGAGGGCCGCGCGCTGGCCCAGCTGCGCTCCGAGGTCGGCATGGTGTTCCAGTCGTTCAACCTCTTCGCCCACAAGACGATCCTCGAGAACGTCACGCTCGGGCCGATCAGGGTCCGCAAGATCGCGCGTGACCAGGCCGAGAAGCGCGGCATGGAGCTCCTGGAGCGGGTCGGCATCGCCTCGCAGGCGCAGAAGTACCCCGCCCAGCTCTCCGGCGGCCAGCAGCAGCGCGTGGCCATCGCCCGCGCCCTGGCCATGGACCCGAAGATGATCCTCTTCGACGAGCCCACCTCAGCTCTCGACCCCGAGATGGTCCAGGAGGTGCTCGACGTCATGATCTCGCTGGCCAGAGACGGCATGACCATGCTCGTCGTCACCCACGAGATGGGCTTCGCCCGCCGGGCCGCCAACCGGGTGGTGTTCATGGCCGACGGCGCCGTCGTCGAGCAGAACACCCCCGACGAATTCTTCACGAATCCGGGCACCGACCGTGCCCGCGATTTCCTCAGCAAGATCCTCACACACTGAAGGTGGCTGTCATGCGTGTCCGTCGAATTGGTGCCGTCCTGATGACCGCCGCCGCACTGGCGGCGTCCTTGACCGCGTGCAGCGGTGGCGACGACAAGTTCGTCATCGGCGTGAAGTTCGACCAGCCCGGTCTGGGCCTGAAGCAGACCGACGGTTCGGTGAAGGGTTTCGACGTCGACGTCGCCGCCTACATCGCCAAGGAGCTCGGCTACACCCCCGAGCAGATCGAGTGGAAGGAGACCGTGTCGGCCAACCGCGAGCCCTTCATCCAGCAGGGCCAGGTCGACATGGTGGTGGCGACCTACTCGATCACCGACAAGCGCAAGGAGGTCATCTCCTTCGCCGGTCCTTATCTGGTCACCGGCCAGGACATCCTGACCCGCGCCGACGACACCACGATCACCGGCCAGGACAGCCTCCAGACCAAGAAGGTCTGCGGCGCCCAGGGCTCCAGCTCCCCGGCGCGCCTGGTCGAGAAGTTCGGCGAGGAGTGGAAGGGCCAGTACCTGACCGAGCAGCAGGGCTACGGCGCCTGCCTGCCGCTGCTGGAGCAGGGCCAGGTCGACGCGATCTCCACCGACGCCACCATCCTGGCCGGCTTCGCCGCCCAGAGCCCCGGCAAGTTCCGCCTCGTCGGGCAGGTCTTCTCCGAGGAGAAGTACGGCGTCGGCCTCAAGAAGGACGACAAGGAGACCCGCGACAAGGTCAACGCGGCCATCGAGAAGATGTTCTCCGACGGCTCGTGGAAGAAGGCCGTGGACGCGAACTTCGGCGAGTTCGCCCCCAACTTCGCGACCCCGCCCGCCCTGGAGAAGTACTGATCTGACCGGCTCCCGGCCCTCCCCTCGGGGAGGGCCGTTTCTCATGGGGAGGTGGGGGCGTGGGCGCCCTCGTCGAAGAGTTCCCGGTCATCCTGGGCGCGTTCTGGCTGACCATACGGCTCACGCTGGCCAGCGCCGTGGCGGCGCTGGTGCTGGGCACCGTCCTGGCCGCCATGCGGGTCAGCCCGTTCGGGGTGCTGCGCGGGGTGGCCACGGCGTACGTCAACACGCTGCGGAACACGCCGCTGACCCTAGTGATCGTGTTCTGCGGGCTCGGCCTCGGGCTGGTGCTCGACGTGTCGTTCTCCGAGTCGCTGTCGACCAACTACCTGTGGCTGTCGATCATCGGGCTGTCGGCGTACACGGCCGCGTTCGTCTGTGAGGCGATCAGGTCGGGCATCAACACCGTGCCCGTCGGGCAGGCCGAGGCGGCGCGGGCGCTGGGGCTGACGTTCACCCAGAACCTGCGGTTCATCGTGCTGCCGCAGGCGTTCCGGGCGATCATCGCGCCGCTGGGCAGCCTGCTGATCGCGCTGACGAAGAACACCACGGTCGCCGCCGCGATCGGCGTGGCCGAGGCGTCGCTGACGATGAAGTCCCTGTTCGAACGGCACCAGGACTCGGTGGTCGCGATCTTCTTCGGGTTCGCGCTGGCCTTCCTCGTGCTCACCCTCCCCACCGGCCTGTTCTTCGGCTGGCTGTCCCGACGGCTGAAGGTGGTCCGATGAGCACCGTCCTGTACGACACCCCGGGCCCGCGCGGGATCCTGCGCAACCGGATCCTGACGTTCGTCTTCGCCGTCGCGCTGCTGGCCGGGCTCTACTTCGCCTACGTGAAGTTCGACGAGAAGGGCCAGTTCGACGCGGCCCTGTGGGAGCCGTTCCTGCAGGGCGACGTGTGGGTGAACCTGATCATCCCGGGCCTGGTGAACACCCTGTCGGCGGCCGCCGTGGCGGCGCTGATCGCGGTGCCGTTCGGGTTCGTGTTCGGCATCGCCCGCCTGTCGGAGCACAAGTGGATCAGGGTGCCCGCCGGGGCGGTGGTGGAGTTCTTCCGCGCCATCCCGCTGCTCATCATGATCTTCTTCGCCCAGTACGGCGGCTCGGCCGTGCTCGGACTCACCGTGACCTCGTTCACGGCCGTCGTGTTCGGGCTGGTGCTCTACAACGGGTCGGTGCTGGCGGAGATCGTCCGGGCCGGGATCCAGTCGCTGCCGCGCGGCCAGACCGAGGCCGCGCTCGCCGTCGGGCTGCGCAAGGGGCAGGTCATGCGGCTGATCCTGCTGCCGCAGGCGGTGACCGCGATGATGCCGGCCATCGTCAGCCAGCTCATCGTGCTGCTCAAGGACACCGCGCTCGGTTTCATCGTGGCGTTCGAGGACCTGCTGAACGCGGGCGCCCGCATCCTGCCCGCGAACTTCCGCAACCTGATCCCGGCGGTCATCGTCGTCGCGATCATCTACATCATCATCAACGTCCTGGTCGGGCTGCTCGCCAACTGGCTGGAACGCCGTTCCCGCCGCAGTCGCAAGACCACGATCAAGCCCATCGAGGCCCCCCAGTCGGTCGGGGTGGGGTAAGCCTTTACGTGTCGGTTCGCCGAGATCGGCGATCAAGATCTGATCCTGATCGGGTGTGGCGCGTCGTCTCCGCGGGTATCGCGGCCCTCTCGATCGCGGCCGGGCTCACGGGCTGTTCGGGCACCGGCCTTCTGATCGGCGTCCGGGCCGGCCAGCCCGGCCTGGCCGAGATGCTGCCCGGCGGCGGCTGGTCCGGTTTCGACATCGCCGTGGCCCACTACGTGGCCCGGCAGCTCGGCTACCGGAAGGACCAGATCCGGTACACCACCGATCTCGACTCGGCCGACCTGGTGATGGGTCCGGCGCGGGAGCCGTACGTCGGGCCCTACCTGGTCGCGGCCAAGGACATCCTGGTCCGGGCCCGCGACCGCGACCGGACGCTGAAAGACCTGGCGGGCGGGCTCGTGTGCGGCACCCGGGCCGACACCCTGGGCCTGACCGGCCGGTTCGGCGCCGCATGGCGGGCCGCCCACCTGGCCGAGGCCAACGTGCCGGCCGCGTGCGGGCCCCTGCTGGCCGACCGGCGCACCGACGCCATCATCGCCGACGCGCCCGTGCTGGCCGGCCTGTCGGCCCAGTACCCCGGCCGGTTCCGGCTGGTCGGACGCCCTCTCGCGCAGGAACGGTACGGCATCGGCCTGTCGGAGCGGACCGAGTCGTGGCGCGACGACATCGAGGACGCGCTGCGCCAGATGTACGACGACGGTTCGTGGCACCGGGCCGTGATCGACTACCTGGGCGAGCTCGCCACTCAATACGAAATGCCGCCGGCCCTGGAAAAGCGCTAACCGCACGACATCATCAGCCGCGTTCGGGCAGGATGCCGTGCATGCTCCCCGAGCGCACGCCGTTGCCGTACGCCGCCCGCATATCCACCGCCGACGTGGCCCGGTCGGGCCTCAACCTCGGCTTCCCGACCGTGATCGGCGACGAGGTGTGGTGGGAGGAGGACCGGCCGGCCCAGAACGGCCGCCGGACCATCGTCCACCGCGCCGCCGACGGGCGGCGGCGCGAGATCCTGCCCGCGCCCTGGGACGCGCGGACGCGGGTGCACGAATACGGCGGACGGTCCCATCTCGTCGTCCCCGAGCTCGGGGTCGTCTTCGCCGAGCACTCCGACCAGCGGCTCTACCTGATCTCCGACGGAACGCCGCGGGCGATCACCGACGAGGGCGACTGCCGCTACGCCGACCTGTCGTGGGCGGGCGGGCGGATATTCGGCGTACAGGAACGCCACCACGACGACGGCAAGGTGGAGCGCGCCGTCGTGGCCGTCTCGCTCGACGGCTCGATCTCGGTCATCGCGTCGGGGTGCGACTTCTACGCCTCCCCCACCGTCTCGCCCGACGGGGAGCACGTGGCGTACGTCTGCTGGAACCATCCCCGCATGCCGTGGGTGGGCACCGAGCTGCGCATCACCCGGATCGACGACGGCTCGTCGTGGACGGTCAAGGGCGGGCAGTCCGAGTCGGTGCTCGCGCCGGCCTGGAAGGACGACCGCAACCTCTACCTGGTGTCCGACTGGTCGGGCTGGTGGAACATCTACCAGATCGGCATGTTCGGCACCTCGCCCCGGGCGCTCTACCCGGCCGAGGAGGAGTTCGCGGGGCCGCTGTGGCAGCTCGGCGGACGGCCCTACGTGGTGCTCGGCCCCGACCGGCTGGGCGTGCTCCACGGGCAGGGCAACCTGCGGCTGGGCGTGCTCGACGTCGAGGCGGGCGTGCTGACCGACCTCGACGTCCCCTACGACGGCTTCCACCCGGAGCTGTCGGCCGACGGCCGGACGCTGGTCGGCGTCGGCTACGGCTGGGACGTGCCGCGCTCGGTCGTCCGCGTCGACACGGTGACCGGCCGGGTCGAGGGGCTGCGCCGCGACATCCCCGAACTCCCCGACGTGGCCTACCTGCCCCGGCCGTCGGAGGTGATGATCGACCACCGGGTGCCCGCCTACCTCTACGCCCCTCTCGACGCCACCGGCCCGTCCCCGTTCGTGGTGTTCGCCCACGGCGGCCCCACCGGCCACGTGACGACCGAGCTGAGCCTGGCGCGGGCCTTCTTCACCACCCGCGGCATCGGGGTGCTCGACGTGAACTACGGCGGCTCGACCGGCTACGGGCGGGCCTACCGCGAGAAGCTGCGCGGCCAGTGGGGCGTGGTCGACGTCGACGACGTGATCGCCGCCGCCGAGTGGCTGGCCTTCTCGGGCCACGCCGACCCCGAACGCATCGCGATCCGCGGCGGCAGCGCCGGAGGCTGGACCGTCCTGGCGGCCTGCGCCGCCTCCGACGTGTTCACGGGGGGCGTGTCGATCGCCGGGGTCACCTCGCTGGGCCCGCTCCTCGAAGCGACCCACGACTTCGAGTCCCGGTACGCCGACTGGCTCGCCGGCCCCGACGGGCGGCGTCGCGAACCGCTGGCCCGGGTCGGCGAGATCGACTGTCCGGTGCTGCTGCTGCAGGGACAGAACGACCCGGTCGTGCCGCCGTCACAGGCCGAGACCTTCTGCGCGGCGCTCACCGCCCGGGGTGTCCCGTGTACGTATCTCGCCTTCGAGGGCGAGGGGCACGGGTTCCGCAGGCTGGAGACCAAGACCGCCGCCCTCGCCGCCGAACTCTCGTTCTACCTGCAGATATTTGGCTGACGCCAGCCCGGCGACCGCCACGGAGGCGGCCAGGGTCAGCCAGAACCCCGGGAGCAGTCCTGTTCCGAAACGCACCACCTCCACCGCGTGCAGGGTCGAGGCGAGCCCAGAAAGCATGAGCCCCGCACCGGCCGGCCGCGACCGGGCCAGCGCGCCCAGGACGAGGAGCAGCGCCAGGGGGATCCAGCGACTGAGCACCCATAGGGCGCCTGGGAGGTCGTCCATCGTGACCAGGCAGCAGTCGTAGGACGTGCCGTCCCACCGCACGTCCACCATCCACGGCTGGACCCAGGCGTGGACGTAGAACAGACTCACCGCGATCGCGCCGGACGCCAGTAGAAGGTTCGGCCGATTCAGCCTCACCTTCACACGGTCCCGCCAGACGACCCCGAACAGCAGGAGAAGCGGCACATCCAGCATGGCCCAGTGCCGCCACCAGTCGTGGACCGGCGGCTGGACCCAGAGCGCCTTGAGCGGAAAGGACACCAGCCAGAAGACGGCGACGGTCAACAGGCCCAGCGTGAAGGTCGATCCGAACACCGCGGTTCGCCGGGTGAGCAGCGCCGCCGCGGCGACGAACTGCAGGTACCACGCCGGGACCAAGATCATCTGTGTCAGAAGGTCTGGATCGAATACCCCGGAGTATCCCGTGGACTGGCCGTCCGCATGGGTGACCAGCCCGTTCAGTCCGACGATCGCCACCGCGCCGGCGATGTCCCACCACCGGATCGGCCGCCGCTCGACGGCAGGAGGCTCGGGAGCCGGAGCGGCGCCCGTCCCCTCGCAGACCGGGCAGGTCACCCAGTCGGGAACCGTGTCGGTACGACAGCCGAGACATAACATGCGATCACGCCACCGATCCCCTCATGGCCCCGAGTATGCCGCGAAGCGATCATGTCCAGCGATCCCTGACGACCTCGCAGGCGGCCACGATCCGGTCGACGTCGTCGTCGCTCAGCCGGGCGTGCAGCGACAGCCTGATCAGCGCCCGGTTCCGGGGCGTCGCGGGCGGTGCGAACACCGAGCCGAACACGCCGTACTCCTCCAGCAGCTCGCGGACCTCGATGGTGGTCCGCTCCGTTCCGGTCTGGAGCGCCACG
Organism: Herbidospora galbida; assembly: GCF_005233835.1. Classification (GTDB taxonomy): domain Bacteria; phylum Actinomycetota; class Actinomycetes; order Streptosporangiales; family Streptosporangiaceae; genus Herbidospora; species Herbidospora galbida. Next base: position 155,525 of record NZ_SZQA01000008.1, read on the forward strand.
ATCTGGCTCACCGAGCCCTCCAGGTCGAAGCCGAGCGCCGCGACCTCGTCGCGCACCCACTCCGACACCTGGTGGAGCCGGTCACGCCGCCACTCGTCGATCCGCACCACCTCCAGCGTCGCCGCCAGCCCGGCCAGGTCGTGCGGCAGCAGCGCCGAGGAGAACACGGCGGGGAAGGACTCCAGCCTGAAGTAGGGGACGAAGGCCGGATCGGTGGCCGTGACGAACCCGGCCCGCCCGGCGAACGCCTTGGAGAGACTGGCGATCCGGAAGTGGACGCGGTCGGTCAGGCCCAGCGCGACGACCATGCCGGCGCCCAGCGGACCGGTCGTACCGAGAGAGTGCGACTCGTCGACCACGAGCACGCACCCGCTCTGCTCGGCCAGCTCGCACAGCTCCTCCAGGGGCGAGCGGCTCCCGTTGGTGCTGTAGAGCGCGTCGACGGCGACCACGCCGGGCCCGTTCCGGACGATCCGCCTCTCGAGATGCGCCAGGTCGTTGTGCCGGAACACGTGGACCGGCGCCCCGGCCAGCCGCGCCCCGGCCGCGAGGGACATGTGGGCGAGCTGGTCGACGTACACGGGCGTGTGCACGTCGGAGATCGCCTGCAGGAGGCCCAGGTTCGCGTCCCACCCCGACTGGCACAGCACCCCGGCGGCGGCGTGCATGTAGTCGGCGAGATCCCGTTCCAGTACGTGCTGGGGGTGCCCGCCCCCGTCGAGCAGGCAGTCGGCCATCTGCTTGGCGACCCGCTCGTCACCGGCCAGGGCCAGGTAGTCGTTGCTGTCGACCACGACGTCACCCGGCCGGGGCGACCGCCCGACGAGGAGCTCCCGGCCGCCCCACTCCCCCGCGACCCTGTCGTGGTGGAACCGCTCGACGCGGGCCCGGACACGAGCGGTGGCGGGCTGGGAGGACAAGGTCATCGCACCAAGCTTTCTCTGAGCCGGAAAGTGATCTTTCAACAACTCAGAGTGATACAAGGCCACGGGTATCGAATGCCACCCGGGACGGGTCAAGATCGCCCCAGCAACCGCGGAAGGCCCGCCTGGCGGGCGGGCCCTCACGGTCGTGGACGTCAGCGCGAGGCGGCCTTCACGATGAGCGAGGTCACCAAGTCGGGGTGGCTCATCATCGGCACGTGCGAGCTGTTGACCTCGACGATCACGCCCTTGGCACGCTTGGCCATCGCCCGCTCGGCCACCGTCGGGATGATGTTGTCCTGCTTGGCGACCACGAAGTAGCTCGGGATCGTCTTCCAGGCCGCCGGCCCCGACGGGGTCACCAGCGCGGCCAGCGCCCCCGGCCGCTGCGTCGCGGCCATCACCGCGGTGACGCTGCGGGGCAGGTCCTGGGCGAACAGGCGGTGGAAGTGCGCCGGGTCGATGTAGGCGTCCCGGTCTTCGCCCTGCGCGCCCGGGAAGGGCTTGACCTTCAGATGGTTGGTGACCTCGGTCTCCCCGCCGGCCAGGTGGTTCGCGTCGGATACGCTCTCGCCCTCGTTGAGCGCGTAGGCGGCGACGAACACCAGCGACTTCACGTTCGCGTTGCCGGTGGCGGCGTTGGAGATGACGGCCCCGCCGTAGGAGTGCCCGACGAGGACGACCGGCCCCTCGATCGTCGACAGGAACTGCCGCAGGTACTCACCGTCGGCCTGCGGACCACGCAGCGGGTTGGAGAACGCGATCACCGGATAACCCCTGCCGATCAGCCGCCCGGCCACGTCGTTCCAGCCACTGGAATCGGCGAACGCACCGTGCACCAGCACCACGGTCGGCTTCGGCTTGGGCGTGCCCACGGCCTGCGCGGGCGCGGCGAAAGTCAGACCGGCCAGCAGGAAGGCGGCCATGAGTGATTTCAGTAAGCGGGACATCATGCTCCTCGGGTCGTGATGACCCGCTCATCGTCAGCCGGACGACGGGAGCGGCGAATCATGTGGTCTTCGTAGTCTTTGCACCAAGTCTCCGACCCCGGTCACGCACTTTCCGTGCCCCGCCACGACGACCTGGGGAGGGGTGGGCGAAGCCGTAACGAAAGCAGCGCCTTCAACCATCAACGGCGATCCCACCACCAGCGGCCGATGCCCACGACGGCGAGCGGCTCTCCCGGGCGGGACCCCGGCCTGCCGACTCGAAGCTGACGGACTGAACCTTCGGGCTCAGCCGGGCTGCTGCCCAACGGCCCGGATCCCCTTCTTCGCCAACCGCAGCCGTCGGACTCAGGCGGGCCGATGGCCAATGGCTCCGGGTCTCCCGATCTTCGGATCACCGGCTCAAGCTTGGCGGCCGCTCAGCGGGCGAACTCGGTCGCCCGTGATTCGCGGACCACCGTGATGCGGATCTGGCCCGGGTAGGTCAGTTCCTCTTCGACCTGCTTGGCCACGTCGCGGGCGATGACCTGGGCCTGGATGTCGTCGACGTTGTCGGGTCGGACCATCACGCGGATCTCGCGGCCCGCCTGCATGGCGAAGACCTTCTCGACGCCCTCGTGGCCCTGGGCGATCTCCTCCAGGCGCTCCAGCCGCTTCACGTAGGCTTCCAGGCTCTCGCGTCGCGCCCCCGGCCGGCTGCCGCTGATCGCGTCGGCGGCCTGGGTGAGGACCGCTTCGACGGTGCGCACCTCGACCTCGTTGTGGTGGGCCTCGATGGCGTGGACGACGTCGTCGTGCTCGCCGTAGCGGCGGGCGATCTCGGCGCCGATGAGGGCGTGGCTGCCCTCGACCTCGTGGGTGAGGGCCTTGCCGATGTCGTGGAGCAGCGCGCAGCGCTTGACGAGGTCACGGTCAAGGCGCAGCTCGGAGGCCATGATGCCGGCGATGTGGGCCGACTCGATGAGGTGCTTGAGCACGTTCTGGCCGTAGGAGGTGCGGTAGCGCAGCTGGCCGAGCAGGGTGATCAGCTCGGGGTGCATCTCGGTGATGCCGAGTTCGACGAGGGCGTCTTCTCCGGCCCGCACGCACAGATCCCGGACCTCCGCGCGGCTGCGCTCGTAGGCCTCTTCGATCCGCTGCGGATGGATGCGCCCGTCGAGGACCAGCTTCTCCAACGTCAGTCGCGCGGTCTCGCGCCGGACCGGATCGAAACAGGACAGCAGCACCGCCTCGGGCGTGTCGTCGATGATCAGGTTCACGCCGGTCGTCGACTCGAAGGCCCGGATGTTGCGGCCCTCGCGCCCGATGATGCGCCCCTTCATCTCGTCGCCGGGCAGATGCAGCACGCTCACGACCGACTCGGCCGTCTGCTCGGTCGCGACCCGCTGCACCGCCAGCGTCACGATCTTGCAGGCCCGCTTCTCGCCCTCCTTGCGCGCGTCGCTCTCGATCTCCCGGACGATCAGCGCCGCCTCGCGCTTCGCCTGGTTCTCGATCTCCTTGACGAGCTCGCCCCTGGCCTGGTCGGCGGTCAGCCCTGCCAGCCGTTCGAGGATCTCCCGCCGCTGCTCGCCGAGCTTGTCGAGCTCGGCCCGCCGATCGGCCAGGTCGGTCTCGCTCTCGGCCAGCCTCCCGGCCCGCTCGATGTGCGCGCGCCCTTCTTCGTCGAGCCGCCGCTCCCGCTCCGCGAGCCGGCTCTCCCGCCGCTCGAGGTCGGCGCGCAGCTCCTTGAGCTCGTTCTTCAGGACGCGCGACTCCTCCTCGACCTCCCGCCGCATCAGCGCCGCCCCTTCGACGAGCGCCTCGGACTTCCGGATGATCTCCCCGGCGTCGTTCTCGGCCTTGTCGCGGATCTCCGCCGCCTCTTCGCGCGCCCTCTCCAGCTCCTTCTCCCGGAGGCTCTCGCTGAGCTCCAGGCGGATCTGGTCAAGCTGCTCCTGACTCGGACCGAGCTCTTTCGGGGCGGTACGACGGAGCAAAATGATCAGGAGGGCCGCAATCGCCGCGAAGGCAAGCAGCAGCACCGCCACTGCTAGCACGATCACGATCGTCATGTCCATGCGCACCCACCCCTTCTAGCGTCAAGCCGACAAGGGGTCACCAGCACAGCACGAAGAGACCTGGTGGCACCACCAGGGCATATATTCGTACCCCGAAACGATCGGGGCCGTGGTTCACCGTTATGGCAATCCGCGCTGCGCGGAGTAACTCCTCACTGCGGTCGAGGTTAAGCGTCATTCGGGTAACGAGCAAGCAAAGACGCGGCAGGTGGCGAGTTTTTCTCGATCATCATTTCCCGGTTTCCGGACGAGCCGGACGGGGCACCCGATTACAGACCGGGTTTGATCCATTTCTGTACGTCATGGGCGATGCGCCCCTGATGCCGCGAAGACGGCGTTACGACGAGGCCCCAGACGGGGCCAAGAAATGCGATCAGGATCATTTGAGCACAGGGGCGGTCATACTCGGCGTCAAGACACGCGGAGACCGGATGCCCCCCGAACAGGACAGCCTTCACCGGGGGTCACGGAGAATCCAGGTAGTCTCCGCCCGCCTCCTCGGAGGTCTCCTCCCCCTCGGCCTCCAGAGCCTCTCTGACGATCCGGAAGGCCAGCCCTGCCGGATACCCCTTCCGGGCCAGCATGCCGACCAGCTTGCGCGTCCGGGCGCGCGGATCGGCGCCCCTGGTCGAGCCCAGCTTGCGAGCCACGAGCCGCCGGGCCGTCTCGACCTCCTCGTCGGGATCGAGTTGCTCGACGGCCTCCTTGACCATCTCCTCCTCGACCCCGCGATGCCGCAGCTCCTGCGCCAGCGCCCGGCGCGCGAGCCCCCGCCCGTGGTGCCGCGAACTCACCCACATGGCGGCGAACGCCTGATCGTCGATCAGGCCGACCTCGGAGAACCGTTCAAGGACCCGCTCGGCGACCTCACTCGGGATCTCCCGCTTCAGCAGGGCCTCGGCGAGCTGGGCCCGCGTCCGGGGGGCGAGGGTCAGCAGCCGAAGGCAGATCCCCCGCGCCCGCGCTTCGGGATCGCCACTGTGCTCCTCGGAGAACGACCCCCGCCGCTTCGATCGACCACCCGAGCCGCCGTCACCAGGACCACCGTCTCCAGAAGCGCCATAGCCACCGCTTCGGCCACCGGTGCCGAAGATCCCTTCACCCTCGGCGGGGGCGCCGACATCGGGGTCGCTGACGGTGGGGTCGTCACGGCGTGAAGCACGCCGACCTGCTCTGCCGGTCTTCGATCGACGCGCACGGCGGCCGCGGCCAGGCTCTTCATCTGGCAGGCCGCCCCAATCCAGCGGATTCGGGCGATCACCCTCTGCCGCCCGGGAATCCGGAGAGCCCGCCGCACCGTCGCGCCCACCACCAGGGAACCAATCCGCATGACGCGGCCCATTGCCGGATGGCCCGCTCTCGGGATCCCCACTCTGCGGGCCCTCATCCGGTGGCCCGTCCTCTGCGGGTGTCTCTTCTCCGGGTGATCGCCTGAGACGCCCCCGCCGATCACCCCATGAAGACCTGTCTACCTGCTCGTCCCCGTCAGAAGACAGACGGGATCGCTCACGCCGACCATGCGCGGAAGAGCGTCCCTTGCGCTGCCGGCCGCTGCGGGAACCTTCAGCCTTGTTCTCCGCCTCGTTGTCGCCAGAAGGAGCCGAACCGCCATCCTCTTGGTCATCGCCCTCAGGCCAACGGCCGAACCGTCTACTGTCCCCGTCATCCGAAGGCGAACGCCAGTCGCGGCGGCCACGAGCTGAGCCGGCATCTTCTTGGCCCCGTCCACGCTCTCCGTCATCCGAAGACTCACGTCGGCCAGAAGCCGAGTCGGCCTCCCCTTGGCCATCGCTCTCAGGCCCGAATCGTTCACGCTCTCCGTCATCCCGAGGCGCACGCAGGGCGTGGCGGCCTGAGGACAGAGACTCTGGCCCATCCCCGATCAGCCAGCCCGGGTGCTCGCCCGGGTCGTCGTCGAACGCGGCGCCGGGCCATGCACCGCCGCCGCCTCGTACCGTTTCCGGGTCGATCTCCGACCAGGACGAGCCGCCCGTGGTCCATTCGGAGCGCGAATCCGGGAAGCCCCATCCGGGCGGATCGGACTCGCGCTCGTCGTCATAGGGCCATCCGGGGCGGCCCCAGGCGCCCCGGTCGTCGTCCCAGGAGTCGGAAGGTCGCACCGGATCGGTCAGACGTCACCCGGCTTGGGGGTGGCCGCGGCCTTCGAGCCGCGGCCGGTCGGGGCCGGGGCGGCGACGGGGACCGCGGGGGCCTCGGGAGCGGCGTCGAGGCGGGGGCCGACGCCGAGCTTCTCCTTGATCTTCTTCTCGATCTCGTTGGCGATGTCGGGGTGGTTCTTCAGGAAGTTGCGGGCGTTCTCCTTGCCCTGGCCGAGCTGGTCGCCCTCGTAGGTGTACCAGGCGCCGGCCTTGCGGACGAAGCCGTGCTCCACGCCCATGTCGATCAGGCCGCCCTCGCGGCTGATGCCGAAGCCGTAGAGGATGTCGAAGTCGGCCGTGCGGAAGGGCGGGGCCATCTTGTTCTTGACGACCTTCACGCGGGTGCGGTTGCCGACCGGCTCGGTGCCGTCTTTCAGGGTCTCGATGCGGCGGACGTCGAGGCGGACCGACGCGTAGAACTTCAGCGCCTTACCGCCCGTCGTGGTCTCGGGCGAGCCGAACATGACGCCGATCTTCTCGCGGAGCTGGTTGATGAAGATCGCGGTGGTGCCGGTGTTGTTGAGGGCGCCGGCGACCTTGCGGAGGGCCTGGGACATCAGGCGGGCCTGGAGACCCACGTGGCTGTCGCCCATCTCGCCCTCGATTTCGGCCTTGGGCACCAGGGCCGCCACCGAGTCGATGACGATGATGTCGATCGCGCCGGAGCGGATCAGCATGTCGGCGATCTCCAGGGCCTGCTCACCCGTGTCGGGCTGGGAGACCAGGAGGGCGTCGACGTCGACGCCGAGCTTCTTGGCGTATTCGGGGTCGAGCGCGTGCTCGGCGTCGATGAAGGCGGCGATGCCGCCCTGACGCTGGGCGTTGGCCACGGCGTGGAGGGCGACGGTGGTCTTACCGGAGGACTCGGGGCCGTAGACCTCGACGATCCGGCCGCGGGGGAAGCCGCCGATGCCCAGGGCGACGTCGAGCGCGATCGCGCCGGTCGGGATGACCTCGACGGGGGCGCGGGCGTCTTCGCCGAGGCGCATGACGGAGCCCTTGCCGAACTGCCGCTCGATCTGGGCGAGGGCGGTCTCGAGGGCCTTGTCACGGTCGTTCACTGCCATTGGGGTGCCCCCTGTGAGGGTCGTGGGTTGTTCCGGTCAACGGAACGCTATGGGGTGCCACTGACATTTTCTGGAGACGCTGCCTCCAGGGCGGCAGCCACAAATATAGCCGAACGGCTGTTCGATCACACCTCGAACGGCCCATTGCTTCGGGAAAGGGAACCCATCCGGAAGGTCACATTCGCGGGCATTGTGATCAGGGTGTTGCCACGCCGTTGACCTGCGGCGATCCTGGAGGAGACGGGCGAATCAGCCAGACCAGAACCGCGAGTGAGAAGGCGGCGCCGTGTCGACCGAAAACGAACGCCGTACTCTCCTTGAGGCGCTCGCCGAACGGCTTCCGGGGCGAGGGCTCCAGGGGCGGATGCTCGGCGGGGGCGAGCCCGTGCTGTGGATCTGGCATCCCCGTACGAACAGGCAGACGATCGTCTTCGCCACGCAGTCGGCCGGGGGGTGGCTGTTCCTCTGGTCGCCCGACGGGCAGGAAGACGCCGAAGATCCCGACGTCGCCGCCGACACCCTGGAGAAACTGCTCTCTCAGGCCGCTTGACACCCCTTCTCCACAAATGTGTGGCACGCTGATCCGTTGAGCCCCACGCGGTGAGGAGACGACACATGGGCGCACTGGAGGCGAAGGCGGCTCTGGTGACGGGTGGATCGCGGGGGATCGGGCGGGCGGTCGTACAGAAACTGGCCCGTGAGGGCGCCCACGTGGTCTTCAGCTTCAACGAGAACCGTTCGGCGGCCGAAGAGGTCGTCGCGCAGGTGGCCAGGTTCGGCGGCACCGCCCATGCCGTGCGGGCCGACATGGGCTGTCCCGACGACGTGAAACTGCTGTTCGAGCAGGTGGTACGCCGGCTCGGCGCCCTCGACATCCTGGTCAACAACGCGGCGATCAACCCGATCAGGCGGATCATCGACGCCACCGCCGACGACTTCGACCGGGTGATGGGCGTGAACGCGAAGGGCCCGTTCCTGGCGATCCAGGCGGCGTCCCGCATTCTGCGCGCGGGCGGGCGGATCGTGAACATCTCCTCGTTCGGCACCCGCGCGCCCGCCGAAGGGCTCTCGCTCTATCTGGCCAGCAAGGCGGCGCTGGAGCTGCTGACCGCCGTGGCCGCCCGGGAGCTGGGCGCGCGCGGGATCACCGTCAACGCGGTCTCGCCCGGGGTGACCGACACCGAGCTGATGCGCGAGTCGTCGGGGGCGAGCGCCGACGAGACGTTCGACGGGATCACCGCCAAGACCGCCCTGCGGCGGCTGGGCGAACCGGCCGACATCGCCAACGTGGTGGCGTTCCTGGCCGGGCCCGACTCACAGTGGATCACCGGGCAGAACCTCAGGGCGACCGGCGGCCTGATCGTCTGACAGCTCCGCCGACTCGGCGAACGTGATCACCATGTATCTGCCGTTGGCGTAGCTGACCACGGGACGCCCCAGCAGTTCGCCCGCCCCGCGGGCGGCGTTCTGGAACATCTCCACCAGTTCCGGGGTGTCGGCGCCGATCCTGAACCGGCCGCTGGTGGTCAGGTGCTCGGCGACCAGAGGGACGAAGTTCGCCTCGGCGCGGAGCTTCTCCTCCGGCGTGAGGGGAGTGCGTGCGGACATGTCTCTCCTGGTCAGCGGAGGCGGGGGTCGACGTCGACGACCTGGCAGACCGCCTGCCAGACCTGCTTGGCCGCGAAACCGTCGGCCAGGGCCTGCTCGACCGTCCGGCCGCCGAGTCCTGCGATCACGTAGTCCTTCGCCCAGGACTCGGCGTACGTCTCGCCGAAGTGGCGGGACATGCGGTTCCAGAATTCCGTGAGTCGCATGGCCCCCAGTATGGCCGTGTCGGGCGGGTGGTCAGAGCACGCGAGAGCCGTACATCTCGCCGAGGGGGTCGGCGAGGAGTTCCAGGCGGGCGCCGTCGGGATCGGAGAAGTAGATGGAGGCGCCGCTCTCCATGACGTAGGGGACTCCGGCGGCCTCCAGCTTGCCGCGCAGGCGCTCCCACACGACGGGGTCGACGGAGATGGCGATGTGGTGGAGGCCGCCGAGGACCTCCTGGTAGGGGCCGAGGTCGAGGCCGGGGAAGTCGAAGAAGGCCAGCAGGTTGCCGTTGCCGACGTCGAAGAAGAAGTGGTTGGAGCCCTTGTAGTCGCGGTTCTCGAAGATCTCGGTGAGCGGGAACTCCAGAAGACCCTGATAGAATTCGATCGTGCGTTCGACATCGGACGACAGCAGGGCGAAGTGGTGGAGGCCGCGGGCGCTGCTCGGAGGCCGGCGCTCGTTCAGATGACGTTCTTTTATGGAGGCACGGGTTGCTTCGATGGCCTCGTAGTCGATGTCCATAGTTCACATGATTGTCGCTTTACCCGCAGATCAACCACATCGGCCCCGGCGAGAACTGTCGGTCGCCGGAGGCATGATGTCCGGAGGAGGTGGAGGGACATGGTGAAAGGCGCGCTGAGCAGGTTCGGAGCGGTGACGCGCGAGTGGTTCACCGGCGCCTTCGCCGAACCGACCGCCGCCCAGGAAGGCGCCTGGAACTCCATCGCCGACGGCGACAACACACTGGTGGTGGCGCCGACCGGCTCGGGCAAGACGCTGGCGGCGTTCCTGTGGTCGATCGACCGGCTGGCCACCCGGGAAGACCCCGAACGGAAGTGCCGGGTGATCTATGTGTCACCCCTGAAGGCGCTGGCGGTCGACGTCGAACGCAACCTGCGGGCGCCGCTGGCCGGGGTGCGGCAGACGGCGCGGCGCACGGGGGTGGCCGTGCCGGAGATCTCGGTGGCGATCCGGTCGGGTGACACCCCGGCCGAGGAGCGGCGGCGGTTCGCCTCCAAGCCGTCCGACATCCTGATCACCACGCCCGAGTCGCTGTTCCTGCTGCTCACCTCGCAGGCGCGGGAGGCGCTGCTCGGGGTCGAGACGGTGATCGTCGACGAGGTCCACGCGGTGGCGGGCACCAAGCGGGGCGCCCATCTGGCACTCAGCCTCGAACGTCTCGACGCCCTGCTGCCCAGGCCCGCGCAGCGGATCGGGCTGTCGGCGACCGTGCGGCCGGTCTCCGAGGTGGCGGCCTTCCTCGGGGGCACGCGACCGGCGAAGGTCGTGCAGCCGCCGTCCGATAAGCAGATCGAGATCGACGTGGTCGTCCCGGTCGAAGACATGGCCGAGATCACCTCGCGCGACGACGGCCAGCCCAACCAGCGCAGCATCTGGCCCCATGTCGAAGAGCACCTTCTCGACCTGATCGAGGCCCATCGGTCGACGATCGTCTTCGCCAACTCGCGGCGGCTGTCGGAGCGTCTGTGCAGCCGGCTCAACGAGCTCGCCTATGAGAGGAGCACGTCCGAGTCGATGCCCGCGGGCGTGCCGGCCGAGGTGATGGCGCAGGCGGGGGCGTCCAAGGGGGCGATCCCCGAGGTCGTGCGGGCCCATCACGGGTCGGTGTCGAAGGAGGAGCGGTCGCAGATCGAGGAGGCGCTGAAGTCGGGGCGGCTGCCGGCCGTCGTGGCGACGTCCAGTCTCGAATTGGGCATCGACATGGGGTCGGTCGACCTGGTCGCGTGTGTGGAGGCGCCGCCGAGTGTGGCCAGCGGGCTGCAGCGGGTCGGGCGGGCGGGGCACCAGGTGGGGGCGGTCTCGCGTGGGGTGATCTTCCCGAAATATCGGGGCGACCTCGTGCAGACGGCCGTGGTGGCCGAACGGATGAAGAGCGGCCAGATCGAGGAGATGCGCTATCCGCGCAACGCGCTCGACGTGCTGGCGCAGCAGATCGTCGCGATGACCGCGCTCGACGAGTGGACCGTCGACGAGCTCGAGACCGTGGTCCGCCGGGCCGCGCCCTACGCCACGCTGCCCCGGTCGGCGCTGGAGGCCACCCTCGACATGCTGGCCGGGCGCTACCCGAGCGAGGAGTTCGCCGAGCTGCGTCCCCGCCTGGTGTGGGACCGGGTGACCGGCACGCTGCGCGGCCGCCCCGGGGCCCAGCGGCTCGCGGTCACCAACGGCGGCACCATCCCCGACCGGGGCCTGTTCGGCGTGTTCCTCGTCGGCGAGAAGGCCTCCCGGGTCGGGGAGCTCGATGAGGAGATGGTGTACGAATCCCGCGTCGGCGACGTCTTCGTCCTGGGCGCCACCTCGTGGCGGATCGAGGACATCACGGCAGACCGGGTGCTCGTCTCCCCCGCCCCCGGTCTGCCGGGGAAGCTGCCGTTCTGGAAGGGCGACCCGCAGGGGCGTCCGGCCGAGCTGGGGCGGGCGATCGGCGCCTTCGTCCGTGAGCTGGCCGGGGCCGGTCCGGCCGCCGCCGACCGCGTCCGGGAGGCCGGGCTCGACGAGTTCGCGACCGGGAACCTCATCGGCTACCTCGCGGAGCAGCGGGAGGCCACGGGATACGTGCCCGACGACCGCACGCTGCTGGTCGAGCGGTTCCACGACGAACTGGGCGACTGGCGGGTCATCATCCACTCCCCCTTCGGGGCCCGGGTGCACGCGCCCTGGGCGCTGGCCATCGGGCGGCGGCTGCGGGAGCGCTACGGGATCGACGTCCAGGCCGTCCACTCCGACGACGGGATCATCCTGCGCGTCCCCGACACCCTCGACGAGGCGCCGGGCGACGTCGCGGCGTTCGACCCTGAGGAGATCGAGCAGATCGTCACCGAGGAACTCGGCGGGTCGGCCCTGTTCGCGGCCCGGTTCCGCGAGTGCGCCGGGCGGTCGCTGCTGCTCCCGCGCCGCACCCCCGGGCGGCGCAGCCCTCTGTGGCAGCAGCGGCAGCGGTCGGCCTCACTGCTGGGCGTGGCGGCCAAGTACGCCGGGTTCCCGGTCGTGCTCGAGACGATGCGCGAGTGCCTGCAGGACGTGTTCGACGTGCCCGGCCTGGTGCGGCTGATGCGCGACATCTCGGCGCGGCGGATCCGGGTGGTCGAGGTGGAGACCCGGCAGGCCTCGCCGTTCGCGGCGTCGCTGCTGTTCAACTACATCGGCGAGTTCATGTACGAGGGCGACGCCCCCCTCGCCGAACGCCGGGCCCAGGCTCTGGCGCTCGACACTTCTCTCCTGGCCGAGCTGCTCGGCCAGGCCGACCTGCGGGAACTCCTCGATCCCGACGTGATCGCCGAGACCGAGCGCGAGCTGGCCCGGCTCGACCGGCCGCTGCGCGACGCCGAAGACCTGGCCGACCTGCTCCGGTCCCACGGGCCGCTGCTCGCCGAAGACGTGGCCATCCGCGAGGGCGATCCCGGCTGGCTGACCGAGCTGGAGCGGTCGCGGCGGGCGATCCAGGTGCGGGTCGCGGGGGTGACGCAGTGGGCGGCGATCGAAGACGCCTGGCGGCTGCGCGACGCGCTGGGGGCGCCGCTGCCGGTGGGGGTGCCGCTGGAGTTCCTCGACGCGCCCGAGACGTCCGCCCGGCCCGATCCGCTGGGCGACCTGCTGTCCCGGCACGCCCGCACGCGCGGGCCGTTCCCGGCCTCGACCGCCGCCGCGCGGTTCGGGGCGGGGATCGCGGTGGTGTCCGACGCGCTGGCCCGGCTGGCGGCGTCCGGGCGGGTGGTGTCGGGCGAGTTCCGGCCCGGCGGCCGGGGTGAAGAGTGGTGCGACGCCGGGGTGCTGCGGCTGCTGCGACGGCGGTCGCTGGCCCGGCTGCGCAAGGAGGTCGAGCCGGTGCCGCCCGAGGCGCTGGCGATGTTCCTGCCGCGCTGGCACGGCATCACGGCCTACGAACCGCCCGGTGCGGCCGGCAACGGGCGCGTCATGCGGTCGAAGGGCCGCTTCGACGTCCCCGAACCTTCGGCCGGTTCCCATCGGGCGATGGATTCGCTGGTCTCGGCCATCGAGCGGCTGCAGGGGGCGGCGGTTCCGGCGTCGGCGCTGGAGACGCTCGTGCTGCCGGGGCGGGTGCCCGGATATGCGCCGTCGCTGCTCGACGAGCTGACCTCGTCGGGCGAGGTGCTCTGGGTGGGGCAGGGAGCGCTGCCCGGTGGCGACGGATGGGTGTCGCTCTACTTCGCCGACACCGCGCCGCTGCTGATGCCCGAGCCGGGTGAGATCACCATGACGCCGGTCCACGAGGCCGTGCTCGACGTGCTCGCGGGGGGCGGGGCGCTGTTCTTCCGCGACCTGTCGAACCGGGTGGTGCACGACGGTCTGCCCGACGACGCCACGCTGGCGGCGGCGCTGTGGGACCTGGTCTGGTCGGGCCGGGTCACCGGCGACACGCTCGCCCCGTTGCGGGCCACGCTCGGGACCGGGAAGCCGGCGCATCGTCCGGCGTCGCCGTCACGGCGTCGCCGGGCCGTGCTGCCGACGCGGTCGGGGCCGCCGACGGTCGGGGGGCGCTGGTGGCTGCTGCCCGAGCCGTCGGACGAGGTGACGCCGCGGGCCCAGGCGCAGGCCGAGATGCTGCTCGAACGCCACGGCGTGGTGACGCGCGGCGGAGTGACCGCCGAGCGGCTGCCGGGCGGGTTCGCCGCCGTCTACCAGGTGCTGCGGGCGTTCGAAGAGAGCGGGCGGTGCCGCCGGGGCTACTTCGTCGAGGGGCTGGGCGGGGCGCAGTTCGCGCTGCCGGGGGCCGTCGACCGGCTGCGGGCCTCCGATCGCAAGGAAGAAGAAGCGGCGCCCCCGGCGCCGGCCGAAGGCGACTACGTCGATCCGTGGACGGTTTGGCGTCCCCAGCAGGCCGAGCGCGAGGCGCCCAAGGCGACGGTGATGGCGGCGGCCGATCCGGCCAACCCGTTCGGGGCGGCGCTGCCGTGGCCCGATCGGGGTGGCGACGCCGGGCACCGGCCGGGACGCAAGGCCGGGGCTCTGGTGGTGACCGTGGCCGGGAAGCTGGTGCTCTATGTCGAGCGGGGCGGCAAGACGCTGCTGTCCTTCGGCGAAGACGACCATCTGACCGTGGCGGTGGGGGCGTTGGCGGGGGCCGTACGGGAAGGAGCCCTGGGGCGGCTCACCGTCGAGCGGGCCGACGGGACGGCGATCAACGACTCGCCTCTGGCGGCGGCGCTGGAGGCGGCGGGTTTCCATCCGACCCCGCGAGGCCTGCGGATAAGAGGGTGATCGCCGCTTAGGGTGAGGGTCCGAGGCGAGGAGGCGTAATGGCATGGACGGCTGCGGACATCGCCGATCTGTCGGGCAAGGGCGCGATCGTGACCGGCGCCGGCAACGGGCTCGGGCTCCTCGCGGCGGGTGAGCTGGCCCGGCGCGGCGCGAAGGTCGTCTTCGCGGTGCGCGACGTGACCAAGGGCGAAGCTGCCGCGGCACGGGTCCGCTCCGCCGCCCCCAAGGCCGAGATCGTGGTGTCGCGGCTCGATCTGGCCGACCTGTCGTCCGTGCGCGACTTCGCCGGGCGGATGCCCGAGGTGTTCCCCAACGGGCTCGACATCCTGATGAACAACGCCGGCGTCATGGCGCTGCCCCGGCGGCTGTCGGTCGACGGCTACGAGACGCAGTTCGCCACCAACCACCTGGGACATTTCGCGCTCACCGGCCTGCTGCTGTCGTCTCTGCTGCTGCGGCCCGCTCCCCGGGTGGTGACGGTGAGTTCCAGCCTGCACTCGCGCGGCCGGATCGACTTCGACGACCTGCACGGCAGCCGGAACTACTCGCCCGGCCGGGCCTACGCGCAGTCGAAGCTGGCGAACCTCCTGTTCGCCTACGAACTCCAGCGGCGGGCGGCGGCCACTCCCCTGCTGTCGCTGGCCGCGCACCCGGGATATTCGGCGACCGGCCTGCAGGAGGCCGGGCCCCGGATGACGGGCAGCAGGGTGCGCGGGCTGGTCATGCGGGTGGCCAACGCGGTCATCGCGCAGCGGGCCGAGATGGGGGTGCTGCCGCAGCTCTACGCGGCCACCGCGCCCAGGGTGCCGCGCGGGGGCTACGTCGGGCCTGACGGGCGCGGGGGGATGCGGGGCTATCCGACGCTGGTCTCCAGCAGCGCGGCCTCCCATGACGAGACGGCGGCCCGCCGGTTGTGGGACGAGTCGGAGCAGCTGACGGGGGTGCGGTACAGCTTCTCGGGGTGAGCACGGTTCGCGAGATGAGCACGGGGTGAGCGGGGTGAGCACCGGGCCAGCGCGGGGTGAGCGGGGTGCGCGCGGCCGGGCGCTCCCGGTGCCCTGCGGCATCTCTGTCGGTACGTTCTTGACCTGGGCACATCCCCTCGGCAGGCTGCGATGGGTGAGAACCAATCGGTCCATACCGTCGGCCTCGGTCATCCCCGTCCTGATCTATCCCGACGTCCGGGCGGCCGTCGACTGGCTCACCGGGGCGTTCGGGTTCGAGGAGCGGGTGCGGATCGGCGAGAACCACCGCTCCCAGCTCCGCTACGGCGACGGCGCGCTGATCATCGGCGAGGCGCGCAAGGACAGAATGCCTCCCCGCCCGGGAGAGGTGACCCACTCGGTCACTGTGCGCGTCGACGACGCGCGGGCGCACTGCGAGCGCGCCCGGGCCTTCGGCGCGCGGATCCTCATGGAGCCCGCCGACTTCGAGTACGGCGAGCGGCAGTACGCCGCCGAGGATCTCGCCGGTCACCAGTGGACCTTCTCCGAGACTCTCGGCGACGTCGCTCCCGAGGAGTGGGGCGGGCAGACCGTCACTCCGCGGTCGCCAGGGCCTTCGTCTCCCGCCCGAGGGCGTTGAGGAACCGGGCGGCGTCGCGGCCGTTGACGAGCCGGTGGTCGTAGGCCAGGCCGATGTGGGCCACCTGGCGCGACTTCACCTCCGTGCCGTCCAGGTAGAGCACCTCCTGAGGGGCGGTGACGGCCAGCGCGCAGGCGGTGCCGGGGAAGATGAACGGGATCGCCAGGGTGATGCCGCCGTCGTGGTGGAGGGTGACGGCGATGTTGGCGTCGGCGAGGTCGGCGGCGCTGAAGTCGCCCTTCATCGCGGCCACGCGATACTCCATCAGCTTGGTGGCCACCTCCTGCAGCGACTTCGCGCCGGCGTCGTGGACGACCGGGACGTACAGGCCGTCGCCGGTGTCGAAGGTCACGCCGACGTTGGCGGTCTCCGAGAGCACCGCGTGCGAGCGGTCGTCGCCGAGGGTGGCGAAGAACAGCGGGAACTCCGCGTGGAGTCTGGCCACGGCCATGACGAAGAGCTCGGCCAGCCCGACAGGGCGGCGGACCTGTTTCGTCAGCCGGCGGGCCGCAGCGAGTTCCTCGTCGAGGGGCAGGTCGAGGACGGCGTAGGCGGCGGGGATCGTCGAGTGCGAGAGCGTGACCGCCCGGCCGACGGCCTGCTGCACCTTCGACAGCGGGGCGGTGCGGGTGGAGCTCTCCGCCGCCAGCCGCTCCACGTCCACGCGCCGGACGACGTTGACGCCCAGGGTGGCGACCTGCGCCTCGGTCACGCCGAGTTCGTCCATCGCGGCCCGCGCGGGCGCGGTGATCACCGGCCCGGCCGGGGAGGCCGCGCCGCCCGCCGTGGTCGCCACCGGGTCGGCCGGCGCCGGGATCGGTGACGGCGAGCCGATGGTCGCCAGCAGGTCGCCCGGGGCGCAGTCGGCCATCAGGGCGATCTCCTGCCGCAGCACCCCCGTCGCGTCGGCCGGCACCTCCTCGGCGGACTTCGAGGTCTCCAGCACGGCGACCGGGTCGCCCTCCTTGACCTCGGTCCCCGTCGCCACCAGCCATTCGACCAGGACGTACGTGTCGTCGTTGTTGTTGAGCTTGGGGACCTTCACTTGAGGGACTCCAGGACCGTGTCGTGGATGGTGGTTTCGGTCAGCAGGACGGCACGTTCCAGGTGGCCGGCCGTCGGGATGATGCTGTCGGCCGAGTGGGCCAGCGCGACCGGGTTGCGCAGCACGCCCCACAGCTCCCGGTGCAGCGCGTGGGCCACCTCGGCGCCCCACGTCCCCCCGGCGGTGCTCTCCTCGGCCACCACCACCGACCTGGCCTCCCTCGCCACGGCGACCAGCGGGGCGGCGTCGAGGGGGTGGAGGCGGGAGGGGACGAGCAGGGTGCAGACGATCTCCTGTTCCAGCAGGAGGCGGCGCATGGCGGCGAGGGCGCGGTGGGTGACGCCGCCGGGGGCGATGATCACGCAGTCGGGGGGCGTGTCGACGTGGACGCGGGCCACGCCGTCGGCGAGGTCCCAGGTGAACAGGTCGTCCACCTCGTGCATGCGCTTGGTGTAGAGGACCTTGTCCTCGAAGAAGACGCAGGGGCGCTCGGCGGCGATCATCTGGGCGAAGACGGCGCGGTTGTCGTGCAGGGGCGACATCTCGTAGACGTCGAGGCCGGGCACGCCGATGAAGTGTTTCTGCAGACTCTGGCTGTGGGTGGGGCCGTAGCCGCGTCCGCCCCCGGTGGGCAGGCGGACGATGAGGCGCATCGGGACGCGGGTGCCGTACATGGAGACGGACTTGGCGGCGAAGTTCACGATCTGGTCGAACGCCAGCGTGACGAAGTCGCCGAACATGATCTCGACGATCGCGGTGTCGCCGCACAGCGCGAGGCCCGCCCCGACGCCGGTGATGGCCGATTCGCTGATGGGGGTGGTGACGACCTGCGCGGGAAAGCTCGTCGACAGGCCGCGGGTGGCTTTGAAGGCGCCGCCGTACGGGTCCAGGAGGTCCTCTCCCAGGAGGAAGGCCCTCGGGTTCCCGGCGAGCACTTCGCGGAGCGCGTGGTTGAGGTTCTCGACGACTCTCATGGCCGGCTCCACGTGGACAGGGGGCGGGCCTTCACGTCCCGCACGACGGCGTCGACCAGGTCGCCGGCGCGGGCGTCCGCCTCCGCGAAGCCGGTCAGGTCAGACATCTCGCGATACCAGTCGCGAAGTTCCGCGACCCCCGACCGGGTGTCGTCGCCCTTGCTGTGCGGGCCCAGCCGGTTGACGGCGAACTCCACCACCAGGGGCGAGCCGGTGCGTACCGCCGAGACCAGGGGTGTCAGCACGGCCCGGATCTCGGCGATGTCCTCGGCGGGCAGGGCCACGTGCCGGACGCCGAAGGCCGCGCAGCGCGCCCCGATGGTGCCCGCCATGGCCAGCGCCGTCGGGGTCGTCTGCGCGATGCCGTTGTGCTCGACCACGACCAGCAGCGGCAGCGCCCACAGGGCAGCCAGGTTCAGGGCCTCGTAGACCGCCCCCTCGCCCCAGGTCCCGTCGCCGATGTACGCGCAGGCCAGCGCCCCCGACCCGCGCAGGTGCAGGGCGGCCCCGGCCGCGACCGGGAGGCTCTCGCCCTGGACGCCCGTCGACAGGTAGCCCTCGCGCAGGATGTGCTGGCTGCCGCCGACGCCCCCGCAGACCGCGCCCTCGCGTCCCATGATCTCCGCCAGCAGGCCGGCGGGGTCGTCGAAGCGGGCCAGGTAGTGGCCGTGGCCGCGATGGTTGCTGAAGACGTGGTCGTCCGGGCCGAGCAGCGGCGCCAGCGCCACCGGGACGATCTCCTGGCCCAGGCAGGTGTGGGTGGTGCCGTTGAGCTCGCCCTTCGCGAACAGGTCGAGCAGGGCGCGCTCGAAGTGGCGGATGAGCAGCAGCCGGTCGAGGTCGGTGGTCACCTGACGGCCGGTTCCGCCTCGCGGATCGCCTGGACGACGCCCGCGATGGTCGGGGTGTCGAAGAAGACGTCCAGGGGGACCTCGACGCCGAGGCGTTTGCGCATGCGGGCGATGATCTGGGTGATGGTCAGGGAGTGCCCGCCGAGGTCGAACAGGTCCTCGTCGTCGCCGATCTCGTCGATGCCGAGCACTTCCTGCCAGATCTCGCGGACGGCGTCGTCAAGGGCGGTCTCCTGTGGGGTGCCGGCCACAGGGCTTTCGGGGTTGTTCATGATGGTGAGAAGGTCCTCCGCTATCCGGGCGACGTCCAGCTCCGTGCCGGAGCCGGCGCCGTATTGCATGATCACGTAGAGGCCGTCGGGGTGGTCGACGGCCTGGAGGTGCAGGACGCTGCGTACGGAATGGTTGAAGACGGCCCAGTCGACGGTGGCCTTCACGCCGGTGAAGACCGGGTCGGGGCGGCGTTTGCGGTAGCTGACGGAGACCTGGGCGAGGGCGGTGCGCGGGCGCACTCCCCTGACGGCGCGGGCGTAGGGGACGTGCCGGAAGCGGTACATCTCGCGCAGGTCGTGGTGGAGGGTCCGGGCGACGTCGGCGACGGTGCCCTCCGGTGAGACGGTGACGGGGAGTTCGTTGACGAACAGGCCGATGTTGTCGCGGACGCCGGGGACGCGGGTGGACAGATCGACGGCGACGGTCGGGGCGGGGTCGCCGTAGCGGTGCAGCAGGGTGTGGACGGAGGCCAGGAAGAGCTCGAACCGCGAGACGTCCGGCAGGTCGGTCAGCCGGCCGCGAAAGGTGTACACCGCGCCCTCGGCCGCGCCCCGGCCGGTCGCGGTCAGGCCGGGCAGGCTCGTGGCCTCGCCGGGCGGTCGCGCCGACCAGTAGGCCTTGGCCTCGGCGAGATCGTCGCAGACCCGCTCCCGCTCGTCGTCGGCGAAGCTCGCGTACGACATCCCGAGCCGGGGCCGCGACTCCCCGTTGTAGAAGTCGGCCAGGTCTCTGACCAGGATGTCCTTCGACTCGCCGTCGAACACGAGGTGGTGGGCGACGAACACCAGCGCGTGCCGCTCCGGGCCCAGCTTGGCCACCGTGAACCGGGCGAGCGGCCCGTTCTCGACGTCGAAGGGCCGGAGGGTCTCCTCCCGCACGAGCTCGTGCAGGTCGTCGGCTGAGGTCAGCCGGGCCGGGGGCCGCTGCCCGGACACCATGACGGGCAGCCCGTCGATCTCGGCGACCGCGCTCGACAGCACCGCGTGCCGCCGGATGACGGCCTCGCACGCCTGGTGGAGCGCGCACGCGTCGAGCGGACCTTCGAAGTCGATGACCAGCGGCATGTGGTAGGCGGTCCGGGCCCGTCCCATGCGCTCGGTGATCCACATCCCGGTCTGCGCGAACGACGCCTCGGTCATGGCAGCGCCTTCTTGTCGACCTTGCCGCCCCGGTTGCGCGGCAGCGCGTCCATCGTGGTGACCTTCGAGGGCAGCTCGTGCGGGGCGAGCCGGTCGAGCAGGAACGCCCGCAGGTCGGCGAGGGGGATCTCCTCCCGTACGACCAGAGCCGCCGCCACCGCCGTCCCGAGCACCGGGTGGGGCACCCCGTAGGCGGCGGCCTCGGTGACCAGCGGGTGCGCGTGCAGCGCCTCCTCGACCTTCAGGGTGGAGACCTTGTGGGCGCCCGACTTGACGACGTCGCCGGTCCGGTCGACCAGGAACAGGTAGCCCTCCTCGTCGAGGTAGCCGAGGTCCCCCATCCGCACCCACCCGTCGCGGAAGGTGTCGGACGCGGTCTCGCCGAGGTAGGCGCGGGGCGCGGCGGCCGACCGCATCCACACCTCGCCGACCTCCCCGGGAGCGGCCGTGCCCCCGTCGCCCGAGGTGATCCTGACGGAGCCACCGGCCGCGGCCCGGCCCACCGACCCCGGGCGCTCGGGGTCGAAGACCATGATCGTCTGAGCGGGGGCGGCCTCGGTGGAGGTGTAGTAGTTCGTGATCATCGCGGCCGGGAAGAGCCCGGCCAGCCGCCCCGCCACCGCAGAGGGCAGCGGCGCGGCGGCCGACCCGAGCAGCAGCACGCTGTCGAGGGGCTCCACGGCCGCCGACAGCAGCTCGATGGCCATCGCGGGCACCAGGAACACCGTCCCGGCCTGGTATTTCGCGATGAGCGAGGCGAACCGGCCGGGCGTGAAGAGGGGGGTGGTGACGACGGTCGGGTGCGCCGCGATCGCGTTCACCAGCATCATCTGGCCGGCGTTGGTCCCGATGGGGAACGCGTGCGCGAGGTGCCGGGAGTGCCGGAAGGCCCGGCGGCGCGGATCGCGGGGCAGGCCGTGAGCCAGGTTGGCATGGGTGGCGGTGACGCCCTTGGCCACGCCGGTCGTGCCGGAGGTGAAGAGGATCTGCGCGGGGTCGGTCGGAGCCACTCGGGGAAGGGAGGAAACCGATCGGTCCATGAAAGTTACATCCCGCAGAATCCGGCTGATTCCGACCCGTTCCGCGAGATGTCGGATCTCTCCCTCCGGGGTCCGGTCGGAGATCGGCACCGCGACGGCCCCCGCCCGCAGCACCCCCATGAACGCCACCGCGTAGTCGAGCCACCCCGCGTGGGGGAACACCAGGCCCACCGGCTCTCCGGGGCGCACACCTTCGGTGATCAGCAGGTTCGCCAGACCGTCGGCGCGGGAGTCCCAGCCGGCGTAGGTCAGTTCCCCCACGCCGTGGACGATCATGGCGACGCCGTCAGGCTCGGCGGCGGCGCGGGCCGCCAGCAGATCCGAGAGCGTCATTGGACTTCCTCAAAGATCGGATGAATACTGCCCGAGCACTGCATTACTGAAAAGATTCTTTCCAGTTAGATCAAGCGCCAGTGTGGCACGGCGCGGACGCTCGTCACAAGGGGTCCCAGGCTCCGCCCGCCCAATGGGTTGGGCACGTTTAGAGCTTGTGAGCGGAGGCGGGGCATGCCAGACTGACGCCGTCCGCTAATTGCAAAGAACCTTTCCAGTTAGCTTCCCCGGCTGAGGCGTTTGGCCTCTTTGTGCTGCATTCGTCCGATCACTTGAGGGAAGATGCTCGCCGTCACACCGGCCAATCCGCTCTCGCTCGGACAGGAACGGCTCTGGTTCCTGCACGAGCTCAACCCCGACGACGCGTCGTACAACATCTGTGTGACCGAACGGCTCGTCGGGGATCTCGACGTGGCCGCGCTGCAGCGGGCACTTGACAATGTCGTCAGACGGCACGAGGTGTTGCGGACGCGGTATCCGGCCGTCGACGGCCGTCCGGTCGCGCTGGTCGAAGACCGCACCCTCCCCCTCGAACGCGTCTCCGGCGTGCCGCTGGCCGACCTGACGAACCGGCCCTTCGACCTCGCGAACGGGCCCGTCGTCAGGGCCTGTCTGACCGACGACCAGACGCTCGTCATCGTGCTGCACCACATCGCCGGCGACGGCTGGTCTCTCGGGCTCCTGTACGACGAGATCGCCACCCTCTACGCCGGCGGCGACCTGCCTGACCTGCCGATGCAGTACGGCGAGCACGCCCGCAGGCAGCGTGAGCAGCCGATCGACACCTCCTTCTGGCGTGACCGGCTCGACCGGGTGCCGGTGCTCGACCTGCCCACCGACCTGCCCCGGCCGAGGGTCCGCACCTCGAAGGGCGCGGTCGTCGCCCGCAGGCTGCCCCGGGAGCTCACCGACCAGGTGAACGCGCTCGCCCGCAAGGAGCGCGTCACCCTGTTCATGCTGCTCATGGCGGCCTTCCAGACCCAGCTGCACCGCTACACGACGGCGACCGACTTCGCCGTGGGCACCCCCGTCGCGGCCCGGCCCGACGAGGACGTCGAGAAGCTCATCGGGTTCTTCCTCAACACGGTCGTGCTCCGCGCCGACCTGAGCGGAGATCCGACCTTCCGGGAACTGCTGAAGCGCACCCGCCGGACCGCGATCGACGCCTTCACCCACGCGGAGACGCCGTTCGACCGGGTGGTGCAGGACCTCGGCGTGGCCCGCGACCTGAGCCGCACCCCCGTCTTCCAGGCCCAGTTCAGCATGCGCAGCGAAGCCGGGACCCGCCTCCACCTCGACGGACTCGTCGCCGAACCGGTCGACCCCGATTTTCACCAGGCGAAGTTCGACCTGTCGCTGGAGATCACCCCGACCGGCGACGGCCTGGACGCCTTCTTCGTCTACTCGGCCGACCTGTTCCACCGCGAGACGGTCGAACGGTTCGCGGCCAACTTCGAGACGCTGCTGCGCTCGATCGTCGCCGACCCCGGGCAGCCGGTCTCCCGCCTCGATCTCGTCTCGCCTGCCGAGAGGGAACTGCTCGACGGGTGGTCGGCGGCCCCCGGCGAGCCGGTCACGCCCGCGCAGGAGACCCTCGCCGAGGTCCTCTCCACCCGGTCGCCCGACAGGGTGGCGATCCGGCACGGAGACGACGCGATCACGTACCGGACGCTGCACCGCCGGGTCGCGGGCACCGCGCGGGCGCTGCGGGAGCGGGGCGTCGGCCCGGGTGTCCGGGTGGCGGTCTGCATGGAGCAGTCGATCGACCTGGCCGTCGCGCTGCTCGCGGTGCTGAAGGCGGGCGGGGCCTACGTGCCGATCGACCCCGAGTATCCCGAAGAGCGCCGCGCCTTCATGATCGAGGACTCCGGCGCGGCGGTCGTGCTCACTGAGGTCGGCGACGCCGAGGCCGACGACGTCGAGCCGCTCGGCGACGGCGACGACCTCGCCTACGTCATCTACACCTCGGGCTCGACCGGGCGGCCGAAGGGCGTCGCGGTGCGCAACCGCGAGATCCTCCGCTACCTGGCCGACGCGAGACAGCGCTTCGACGTGGCCGACGAGGCCGAATACGCCCTCCTCCAGTCGCTCGCCTTCGACTTCGGCATCACCATCCTCTACCTGTGCCTGAGTACCGGCGGCACCCTGCACCTGCTGCCCGCGCGCATCTCCGGCCCCGAACTCGCCGGGCACATGCGCGGCATCGACTACGTGAAGCTCACCCCCTCGCACCTCGGCGCTCTGGCCGCCGACACCGACGACGTCGCCGACCTCCTGCCGCGCCGGCTGCTCATCTTCGGCGGCGAGGGGTCGAGCTGGGAGTTCGCCCGCGACCTCGCGAGACGGGTCCCGGTCGTCAACCACTACGGCCCGACCGAGGCCATCGTCGGCGTCTCCACCTACCCCGTCTCCCCCGACGTGACCCCGACGGGCCCGATCACCCCGATCGGGAAGCCGCTGGGTCATTCGGTCCTGTACGTCCTGGACCCGCACCTCGCGCAGGTCCCGGCGGGCGTGGCGGGCGAACTGTGCATCGGCGGCCGGCTGGCCCGCGAGTACCTGGGCCGCCCCGACCTGACCGCCGAGAAGTTCGTCGACCACCCGCTGTACGGCCGCCTCTACCGGTCGGGCGACCTGGCCCGCTGGCTCCCGACCGGAGACCTGGAGTTCCTGGGCCGCCGCGACCTCCAGGTCAAGATCCGCGGCTACCGGGTCGAACTCGGCGAGATCGACGAGGCGCTGCGCCTCGTGCCCGGCGTCTCCCACGCCGTCACCGACGCCCGCGACGGTGAACTGGTCGGCTACGTCGTCGCCGACCCCCGGCCCGCGATCGGCGACCTGCGCAGGACGCTGGCCGAGCGGCTGCCGGAGTACATGGTCCCGACCCGCTGGGTGTTCCTCGACGAGCTCCCGCTGAAGGGCCACGGCAAGGTCGACCGGGCGGCCCTGCCCGCGCCCGAGGACACGCGATCCGAGGACGTCCCGTTCGAACCGCCGGCCGACGCCTGGGAGGAAGCCGTCGCCGCCGCCTGGTGCCAGGTGCTGGGGCTGCGGCAGGTGGGCGTCCTGGACGACTTCTTCGACCTGGGCGGCCACTCCCTGCTCGCGGTGCGCGTCGTGGCGAAGCTGCGCACGACCCTGCCCGAGGGGTCGTCGCCGATCGCCCTGATGGACCTGTTCCAGCACCCGACCGTACGCGCCCTCGCCGCCGTCGCCCGGTCGGCGTCCGGCCCGAGGCCGCTGCTCTACCGCCTGACCGGGCCGGGCGCCAAGGCCCTGGTGTGCGTCCCCTACGGCGGTGGCAGCGCGGTCGTGTACCAGCCGCTCGCCGACGCCCTGCCGGCGGAATGGGAGCTGTGGTCGGTCGCCGTCCCGGGCCACGACCTGGGCCTGGCCGAGGATCCGCTGCCCCTCGAAGAGGTGGCCCGCCGCTGCGTCGAGGAGATCCTGCGCATCGAGGCCCCCGTCACCCTTTACGGCCACTGCGGCGTCGGCGGCGCCCTGACCGTCGAGATCGCCCGCCGTCTGGAGGCGGCCGGACGCGCGGTCGACACCGTCTTCCTCGGCGGCATCTTCCCGTTCGCCCGCCCCACCAAGGGCGTGCTCGGGCGCTGGGCGAGACTGGCGCGGCTGGAGCGGTTCCGCAGCGACAAGGGCCAGCTCAACTGGCTCACCGCGCTCGGCGCCGACCTGTCGGACCTGGACGACGCCCAGAAGGCGTTCGTCATCGGGAACATGCGCCACGACGCCCGCGCCGCCGAGGACTACTTCACCGCCCTGATGGACAGCGGCGCGCCCAAGCTGAAGGCGCCGATCGTGTCCGTCGTCGGCGAGTACGACCCCGCGACGGACTACTACGAGGAACGCTTCGCCGAGTGGGGCTTCATCGCGGAGCGGACCCGGCTGGTCGTCCTGGACGAGGCGGGCCACTACTTCCTGAAATATCGCCCGGAGGAGCTGGCCGAGATCGTCACGGCCACGACCCCTGACCCCGCTTGGGGCGCGAGCGACCCTGACCTCGTCTCGCGCCCCGACGCGGTTCCGGCCGGGCCGCCGCCCTCGGTCACCCGCTTCCTGCTGGTGGCCTTCGGGCAGATGGTGTGCCTGGCCGGGTCGACGCTGACCGAGTTCGCGCTGCCCCTCTGGGTCTACCTCCAGCACCAGTCGATGACCCAGCTGGCCGTCCTCCAGGTGCTGGCCGTCATCCCCGGCGTGCTGGCCGCGCCGCTGGCGGGGGCGCTGGTCGACCGGTCGTCCAAGCGCGGCGTGATGATCGGCGGCAACGCGGCGGCCCTGGCCGTCCAGACCGCGACGGGCGTCCTCGTCTGGACCGGGAACCTGCACGTCTGGACCCTGTACATCCTGCTGCCGCTGCTGTCGGTCGCGCTGACCACGCAGCGGCTGGCCTTCACGGCGGCCGTGCCGCAGCTGGTCCCCAAGCGCTATCTCGGCCACGCCAACGGCATCGCCCAGATGGCGCTCGGCATGGCCCAGTTCGTCGCGCCGCTCGCGGCCGTCGGCCTGATGGCGGTCTGGGGCCTGCACGGCATTCTCGTCCTGGACGTCGTCGGGCACGTCTTCACCATCGTCGTGCTGGCCCTGGTGGCCTTCCCGGCCGCGCTGGCGCTGCGCCGCCGGGAGACGGTCGGCCGGGAGATCGCCGAAGGGTTCAAGATCTCGTTCGGCAACCCCTACTTCCGGGCGATGGTCGTCTTCTTCGCGTTCCTGTCGCTCGGGCTGTCGCCGGTCTTCATGATGTACTCGCCGCTGGTGCTGGAGTTCGGCACCGTCCAGGAGGCGGGCGTCATCGCCCTGGTGGCCGGGTCGGGCGCCGTCGCGGGCGGCCTCACGATGGGCCTGTGGGGCGGCCCGTCCAGGCGCCGGATGCGCGGCATGCTGCTCCTCACGTTGATCATCGCCGTGTCGTGCGGCGTCGTGGCGCTCCGCGACGACCTGGTCGTCATCGGCGTCGGCGCGTTCGGCGTCAGCTTCGGCCTGGCCCTGGTCAACGGCGTCTACAACACGATCATCCAGGTCAAGGTCCCGCAGCGGTTCCACGGCCGGGTGTTCGCGCTCAACCAGATGGTCGCCTGGTCGACCATCCCCATCGGCGTCGGGATCATCGCCCCCGTGGGCACCGGGCTCCTCGGCGACGTCTCCCTGATGTACGCCGTCTTCGCCGGATTCATCCTGCTGGTCGTGGCCGGGGCGCTGCTCACCAGGAGGCTGGCCCGGTTCGACGACGCGGTCCCCGACGCCACCCCCGACGACCTGGTCGGGCTGGAACGGAAGGTGCGCAATGAAGGAAAGACTGGCCGAACTGGTGTCGGAGTCGTGTGACGGCGAGCTCACCCCGGCCGACGTGCTGGCGGCGACCGTGCCGCTGGCCTATCTCGGCGTGACCTCGCTGGCGCAGATGCGGCTCATCGACGCCGTCGAACGCGAATACGGCGTCGAGGTCGACCTGAGCGGCGACGTGACGTTCCTCGACAGCGTCGACGGGCTGGCGGCCTGGGTCGAGGCCGCCCGGTCACCGGCATGACCCCGGAAATGACGGAGCGGGCCGCCTTCTCGGGCGGGCGTACGGGGACGGCGTCGTTCACGTGGGGTCAGCGCGCGATCTGGGAGGCGATCGAGCGCACCCGGCCGGACGACCACTACTTCAACTTCGGCCGGGTGCTGCCGCTCGGGGCGCGCCCGGCGTCGGTGTCGTCGGCGCTGTGGGCGCTGGGCCGCCTGGTCGAACGGCACGAGTCGCTGCGCACGCTGGTCGGCGACGGTGGCCAGCTGCTCAGGGCGAACGGGGAGCTGAGCGTCCGGACCGGCGACGATCCCCAGGCCCTGCTGGCCGAGATGGCGGCGACCGCGTTCGACTACGCGCACGAGTGGCCGCTGCGCGCCGGGCTGGTGCTCTCCCCCGACGGCGCGGTCACCCATCTGGTACTGGTGTTCTGCCACCTGGCCGCCGACGGCCTGGGCGCCGAGCAGGCCATCCGCGACCTGCGCCTGCTGCTCCTGCGCGGCGGCGCGCCCGCGTCCCGGCCGCCGCAGCCGATGGACATCGCGCGCTGGCAGGAGTCGGCGGCCGGCCGCCGGGTGGCCGGCGAGGCGGCGGCGTACTGGGAGGAGGCGCACCGCAGGATCCCGCCGACGATGTTCCACGTGCCGTCGGGGGCCGGGGAGTCGCCGCCCGTGTGGCGGGCGTCGCTGCGCTCCCCCGCCGTCGACCTGGCCGCGCAGCGGATCGCGGTCCGGCACGGTACGAGCACCTCGACGGTCCTGCTGACGGCGGTGACCGCGCTGGTGTCGGAGATGACGGGGCACGAGACGGTGGCGATGCTGCCGATCGTGGGGAACCGGTTCCGGGCCGACACCCGGACGGCGGTGACCACGATGTCGCAGGAGGGGCTGTTCGTTCTGGACGTGGAGAAGGTGCGGTTCGACGAGCTGCTGAGCCTGGCGGGGCCGGCGGCGCTGCGGGCGTACCGGAGCGCCTACCACGACCCCGCCGACCGGTCTGCGGCCCTCGACAGGGTGGCGGCCGAGCGGGGCACGGTCGTGCATCCGTGGTGCTGCTTCAACGACATGCGCTTCGCCGACAACCCCGTCTACCGCGACGAGGCGCTGATCCGCCGGGCGCTCGGCGAGAGCGCGCTCAGCTGGCCGATGTCGCAGGACCAGCTGAACTGCCGGTTCTGCGTCCACCTGAGCGGAACCATGGACGTGTCGGTGACCGCCGACACCCGCTGGCTGTCCAAGGCCGACATGGAGCGCTTCCTGTACGGGCTGGAGACGATGCTGGTCGAAGCGGCGCTGCGGTGATCGCCTACGCGGAGGCGACCTCGTGCCCCCAGGGCCGCCCGCTGACCTTCCGGCTGGGCGGCGACAGCGGCGTCCACATCCACGACGCCACCACGGGCGCCCACGTGCTGACGACCCGCGCCACCGGCCCGCGCTGGACGCTCGCGATCCCGGAGCACTGGCCGAGCTCCCTCTACCGCGCCCACTTCACCGACGCCCCCTCGTCGGAGGTGCCGAGGGCGACGGGCGAGCTGCCCGGCACCGGCGTCTCCGGCGACGACGAGGTCTACTTCGTCGTGACGGCGGCCGGCCCGAAGAAGGACGTCCTTGTGTCCATCCCGTTCGGCACCTGGCAGGCCTACAACCGCGCCGGGGTCCCCGGCGAGGGCCTCTACTGGACGGAGGACCCGTCGCGGGCCGTCGAAGTGACCTTCGACCGGCCGGGCGGCGGCCCGCCTCCCGAACGCTGGGAGGACGGCTTCCTGCGCTGGCTCCGCCCGGCGGGCTTCGACGCCGACTTCTGCGACGGCCTCGACCTGTCGCCCTCGTTGCTGGACGGCTACCGCCTCTTGGTCGTCAACGGCCACGACGAGTACTGGACCCGCGAGATGCGCGACGCCTGCGAGGAGTTCGTGCGGCGCGGCGGCAACATGGCGATCTTCGCCGGCAACACCGCCTGGTGGCAGGCCCGCCTGGAGGGCCGCACCCTGGTCTGCCACCGCGACCCCTTCACCGACCCGGTCGACGACCCGGCGCTGGTCACCGCCGAGTGGTCGACCGTCGGCCGCCCCGAGAACACGCTGACGGGCGTGTCGTTCCGAGCGGGCGCGGGCACCTGGGGCCCGTCGATGCCGCTGATGAACGAGGAGTCGTACGTCACCCGCTTCGCCGGCCACTGGGTCTTCGAGGGCACCGGCCTGACCGAGGGCGACAAGTTCGCCCAGGGAGCCCTGGGCTACGAGACCGACGCGGCCGAGTTCGTCGAGGTGGGCGGCGTCCCGAGGGTGACCTCGCGCGACGGCACCCCGCCGTCGTTCACCGTGCTCGCCACCGCCGACCTGCGCCACTGGCGCAGCGGCGGCCAGGGCGGCTGGGCGACCATGGGCGTCTTCACCTCGGGCCGCGGCACCGTCTTCAACGCCGCCACGGTCAACTGGGGCAACACCCTCCACGACCCGGTCGTCGACCGCATCACCCGCAACGTGCTGACCCGCCTCAGCTCGGCCTACGACGGCTGGGACGCGATCGGCGAGCCGTCCGACATCCGCGCGCTGGCCGCCGACGCCCGCGTCCTCTACGGCGTGACCTCCGACGGCGCGCTGATGAGCCGCGAACTGTGCGCCCAGAACCTTCCCTGGCGCCCCATCGGCTGGGCCGGCGACGTGACCTGCCTCGACACTCCGCGCGAGGCGGCCGGCACCCGCGGCGTCCTGCTGTACGGCGTGACCGCCGACGGCGTCCTGCGCTCCCGCGCGGCCGTGGAGGTCCCGGCCCTCTGGCAGGACGAGGCCCGCTGCCCGGAGGGGACCGTGGCCCTGGCGATCGCCGACTGCACGTTCTGGGTCGCGACCGCGGCGGGCCGCCTGTGGGCGATGCCCTTCACCGGCGACGAATGGCTGGACCGAGGAGAGTGCGACGCGATCGCGATGAGCGGCATGAACGGCCGCCTCTACGCCCTGACGAGCACGGGAGAACTGGTCACCCGCCGCCCGGACACGACGGATGACTGGCACCCGGCCGGCGACCTCCCGAAGGGCACGACGACGTTCACCGCGCACGCGGGCCGCCTGGTCGCCACCACCCCAGGTGAGCCGCTGCGGTGGCGAGAAGCCCGACGGGCGCGGAATCCCTGACCCGCCACCCGTGCAAACGGAGAACCGGCGAAGCAGGTGGAACCTTGGGCTTGCTCTTGCACACACCTGATTGCATCGAATGCCCTCTCGTGATTGCGTGTGTGAAAGAGAGAGCTATTTCGAAATAAGCGGTCTCTCGAATCGTCGATCCCAGGCAGACCATCGTCAAACCGGTTGAGGTGAGCCGCACCCAGAAATGTTCACGACATTGGCCGCAAGTCGAGAAACGACGAAACGAGGAGACGATCCACATGGTGGAGATCTTCAATCAGCGTATCGACGGCGGAGCCCTGGAACAGGACCCCGACTACCACTTCACCGTCACCTACAAAGCGTCGTTCGACCCACAGGAATTGGGCGACACCTTCCACGAATTCGTCAGGCTCTGCGAGGAGGACGACGTCTCTGGTGACGACTTCATCACGGCACAGGGTCCCGCAGGGAACGTGTTCTCGCCCGGCGTTCTTCCGCAACAGAACGACAACCGCCCTGGACACCAGGGCATGAAGGTCGTCGACCGACGCCTCGGCTTCGTCCTCTCAAGGGAGGTCGCGGACACGGAAACCGGCCACGAGGAGATCTACGCCGACATCTGGCTGCGTTCGTCCGGGAATTTGCAGAGTACCGGATGGCCGGGGTCGGACAGCGGAAAAGCGACGACCAACGTCGGCGACTTCAATCCCTAGCACAAGGGATGGAAAGGGCCGAATCCGGCCTCGGCCCTTTCCAGGGAAATCGCACGCTCTCGTCCACAGGCGACCGCATGACCACAATCGCTCAGACTCACGGTGTGAATCCACTTGAGCTCATCGGCCTTCCCCGCCTGATGGCCAGGACCGGCGGAGAAGGCGCCACGAGAATCGGGCTCATCGACGGACCGGTTCTGGCCACTCACCCGGGGCTGGCCGGCGCGAACCTCGAATTGCCCGCTCGGCTGTCGACGGCGCGCGATATAGCGTCCCATCACGCGACAGCCGTCGCCGGCGTCCTTGTCGGTCGACGCGACTCCGGCGCCCCGGGCGTCTGTCCGGGCGCCACCTTGGTGAGCCATCCGATTTTCGCTCCCGCCCCGTCACATTCCGGTGGCACGACCACCGCCCGGCAGGACGTCCTCGCGGCCGCGATCGTGGAGATGGCCGACGCCGGGACGCGGATCCTCAATCTGAGCCTGACGCTGTCTCCGCGTAGCCACGACGCCCATCGCATCCTGCAGAGGGCTCTCGATCACGCGGCCGCGCGAGGCCTGATCGTCGTGGCCGCCGCGGGTGACCACGGGACGATCGGCGGCTCGGTCATCACCCGCCATCAGTCGGTCATCCCGGTCGTCGCCTACGGCCTTCACGGGCACCCTGCGGCGAACGCGAATACCGGGCCGACGATCGGCCGCCGCGGAGTGGGCGCGACCGGCGCCGGAATGGTCAGCCTCGGAGCGGACGGGGGACTACGTCCTTTCGGCGGATCGAGCGCCGCCGCGGCCCTGGTCACCGGTGTCATCGCCCTGTTGTGGTCGGAATTTCCCGACGCGACGCACGCGGACCTGGTCCACGCGGTCACCGGGTCCACGTCCCGCCGTTCCTCTGTGGTGCCGCCGCTGGTCAACGCTTGGACGGCTTACCAGACGTTGCGCACGAGACGTGATCGACAAGGAGGCGCACATCATGGCCGATCAGGACAGGCCCCGCATGGCGGGCGATGACGAGAAGCCGGCCGAGCCGACGTCGGCCCGCGTGCGGCTTCCCGGATTCGTCAACGACGAGGACATCGGGCTGGGCGACGTCGTGAAACGCGTTTCCCGGGCCACCGGCATACGACCGTGTCGCGGCTGCGGACAGCGGGCCGAAACGCTCAACCGCTGGCTTGTGTTCTCCGGCAGGAGCGGATCGCGACGACGAGAGGTCTGAGCACCGATCGATGGGAAACGGCCCTATGAACGAGAACGAGCAACTGTCCGTGCAGCCCGCCTCAACGGAATCGCCGTCTCACGACACGATGCCCGGTCCGGTGCCGGCGGAAAAGGAACCGCACACCTGCACGACCTGCGGTCACGGTCCGGAGAAACTCGCGGCCACCGGTCAGGGCGGTGACCCCGTCTCACCCTACGTATACGCACTCGGCAGAATCGAACCGCGTATGCCGAGCCTCGGCGTGGAAAAGGAATTCGCGCAGGCGACCGGGCGCGCCGAGACCACCGACATGACCGACCGCCAAGCGCTGCACGCAGTGCTTTCCGCACCACAGAATCGCTATCTGATCCGCCAGCTCTGCTATGTGCTCACTGTTCAGGGGCTCGACACGTACCTGCTGCGCCCCCGCGACTCCGGAGACCTTTCCCAGCTCGTGGAAGCCCTGGCTGAGGCACCGCGGTCGACGGACCTGCATGCGGTGATCGGGCTGCGAGGACCTCTCGCGCCGCCCGACGCCTGCAACGGGCTGATGCTGCCGATGGTGGCGTTCGACCAGATCTATGCCTTCAACGCCGGCTCGCTCGTCCAGTCTCTGCCCAAGCCGGAGGGAATCGGGGAGGAACAGTTCAGGGCCGCAGCGGAGGAGTTGTTCGAGAGGGTGATTCAGATCACCGACAACGCCGGTGCGTACGACGAGCACCGTGCGGTCAATTATGTGGCGTTGCGATATCCCAGCGTCTATGCGAAGTGCGCGGCGGCGCACGCCTCCGGCGCCACGCTGTCGGCCATCGAAACCCGTCCGTCCCGGCTGAGCGGGATGCGCAGGATTCTGGACGTCATCTTCTCGTTCACCGACCGGAGAACCGACGTCACGGAGAAATTCTTCGTCCGGGTGGACGTGGAAGAGGAGTTTCCATACCTGACCACCAAGTTGTCCCCGTACTACGACCGATAGCGCAGCCGGGAGGTGCGGCGTCATGGTAATGCCAGCCGCTACGGCGGAGAGTTCGCTCTACCAGACCAGGGGGCGATACCGCGCCTCCGCGGGCGGTCACGGCACCGAGGGCCACGTCCTGCCCGCGGACTGCGTGGACGACTGCATGCGAGAGTGCATGGACTCAGGCGGAGAGCGATACGAATGTCAGCCGATGTGCCAGATCTCGTGCAGTTCGCCGCCGCCTCCGCCCTGTGATTCGTTCTGGGTCGATGGAAAGGAGTACTGCTGCTATAGAGGCACCGACCGGTGTGTCGGCGAGCTGCGTCCTGACGGGGGACGAAACGTCTCCTGCCTGCAAGATGGCATGTCGTGCTGCGACGGCATCGCCTACTGGCGGGACACGTCGATCTGCCGCAACGGCGTCGTGGAGAACTGCTGGCCGGGGACGCCCTGCGCACCGTTCGGGTGCTGTAAGCCCAACGAGAGATGCACCTACGAGGGGTGCGTCCCGCTGAGCGAACTCTGCCCGCCCTCGGGCCGACGGTGCAAGCCCGATGAGGCGTGCACGAACGAGGGGTGCGTCCCGCGGAGCGAGGTCTGCCAGGCGTCAGGTCGACGCTGCAAGCCCGACGAGGTGTGCACGCAGGAGAACGGCTGCTGCCCGAAGGACCACGCCACACCGCTGCGCACACGCTGCTGCGGGCAGCGCACTCCTTGTCCCGACAGCGGGGAGACCTGCTGCGACGTGTGCTGCGAGGGCAAAGCCTGCTGCAACCACCCCGGATCGTGCGACCAACGCATCGTCGTCAGAGGAGAACCAGGTGTGCCTTTCTGCAGGGTCTGACGCGGCCGCGGAAGGCTGAGGTCGGGGATCGAGCGGGCGTCGCCCGCATGGCCGACGCCCGTGGTCCCCGTCCGCGCGGGTCAGAGCTCGACCGGACCGTATAGGGCCGCCGCGCGCCCCCGGGTCATCGCCCAGTAGCGGTCGCCGTAGGACCAGTGCCACCACTCCGTCGGATAGTTGACCAGCCCGACCGCCTCCAGCGCCGTCGCCAAGACCTTGCGGTTCTGCATCGCCTCCGCCGAGATGTCGGTGGAGGCGGTGTAGCAGGCCCCGTCACTCTGCTCGGGGGTGGCGTTGACCTCGGTCCCCATGTCGAGTTCGACGCCGTCGTCGTCGCACAGCGTCAGGTCGACGGCGGCGCCGGCCGTGTGGGGCGCGACCTCGACGGGCGAGACGAAGCGGCTGGCCGCCACGTACAGCTCGTCACCCGACATATCCGGAAATGTCGTGCGCAACGTCTCCCGGTACTCCTCGAACCACTTCCGCTGCAACGACACCGGCCGATAGCCCTCGACCACCACGAGGTGCACGCCCAGCGGCAGCACCACCCGCCGCAGCCGCTCGGCGACCCCCTCGCGCAGGTGCGCGAACGCACCGGCCGGGTCGGCCAAGCGGAGGTCGACGCGCAGGAAAGCGCGGACGTCGACGAGCGGCTCAAGGCAATCGATCACCGGTATGGAGGTCACCCGGGGGTCGGAGATCAGAATGACGTCACCCATATCGTCAGACCGTATCCGAGAAGACCTGCTCCCTCGCCTCCTCCAGGGCGGCCACCAGCGCCCCCCGGAGCACCGGATTGCCCTCCACCTCGGTCACCGCCACCCTCGGCCGTGAGGGGCAGACGCGCGCCACCTCGTCCTCCACCCGGGCCGCCAGTTCGCGGCCGCCGGCCCGTCCGACGTCGCCCGACAGGACGATGAGCCCCGGGTCGAGCACCACCGCCACGGCCGCGACCCCGACGGCCAGCCGGCCGGCGAGCTCGTCGAGGAAGCTCCCGTTCCCCTCGGCGACCGCCTTGGCGACCAGCTCGGCCACGGGCGCCTCCCCCGGCCCCATCCCGTGGGCCACCGCCATCCCGTGCAGGGCGTCCCCGCCGACCAGGCGCTGGAAGGAGCCCGACTGCGGGTCGCGTACATCGGAGGGAAGGGGCTCGCCCGGCACCGGCAGCCAGCCGATCTCGCCCGCGCCGCCGGTGATGCCCCGGTGCAGCCGGCCGCCGAGCATGACGCCGAGGCCCTGGCCTATCCCGGCCCACATCATGACGAAGTCGTCGAGGCCGCGCGCCGCGCCGTGGGCCTGTTCGGCCAGGGCGGCGAGGTTGACGTCGTTCTCTATGCGTACCGCCCGGCCCAGGTCGGCGCGGAGCTCGGCCAGCACGCCGAAGTGCCACGCGGGCAGGTCGAAGGAGTAGCGCACGTCCCCGCTGCGGGGGTCGACCACGCCGCGCGTGCCGATCACCAGGCCGCTGAGCTGGTCGAGGACGATCCCGGCGCACTCACAGGCGCGGAAGAGGGCGTTGTGCACCAGCTTGACGGGATCACGCGCCTCGCTGGGGTCGACGGTCACCTCGGCGATGGCCCGTCCGGTGATGTCGGCGACGCCGGCGGTGACGCTGTCGGGCGAGACCTCCAGCCCGGCGACGTACGCCGATTCGGGATTGACCGCGTAGAGGGCCGCGTTCGGGCCGCGCCCGCCGGCCCGTTCGCCGGCCGTCGTGACCAATCCGCGATCTTCCAGGCGGGCCAGCAACTGGCCCGAGGTGACCTTGCTCAATCCGGTCAGTTCGCCCAGCTCAGCCCGGGTGAGCGGGCCCTGCAGGAGAAGGAGCTCCAGGGCCGATCTGTCGTTGATCTGCCGGAGCAGCCGGGGCGTGCCGGGACGTCGGGCCACCGCTGTCCCCCTTCTCGTCACGATCCGCTAACGCGGGTTTTTTTTAAGAAAGTTTCTTGTTAGTTTAACGGCAGTCACCCCATAGGCAAGCGATCAAGCCTCTGAGGTGCCACAAACGCCGACCGTCAGCAACCCCAAGGTGCACGGCCCGCCGACACCTCGACTTGCCTAGACGAGAAGCCGGGAAGGGAGAACCCCCAACGTGAAGATCGTGAAGATCGCCGGCGTAACCGCCGCCCTCGCCCTGGGTGTCGCCGCTTGTGGTGGTGGCGAGACCACCGAATCGGCCCCCGCCGCCACTGCCGCCGAATCGGCTCCCGCCGCCTCGGGTCCCAAGTTCGCCGGTCAGACGCTGACGATGTGGCGTCTCGGTGACTCAAACCCGCCGGCCCAGGCCTACATGGACGACCTGAACGCCGAGTTCCAGAAGGTGACCGGCGCCACGGTCAAGCTCGAGTGGATCCCGTGGCCGCAGGTGAACGACAAGTTCACCGCCGCCGCCGCGGGCGGTGCCGGCCCCGACGTCACCGAGATCGGCAACGACCAGGTGCCGCTGTGGGTCAGCCAGGAGGCGCTGAGCCCGATCACCGCCCTCACCAGCGCCGGCGACCAGGCCCAGATCCCGAAGAACCTCTTCGGCCTGGAGACCATCGACGGCGAGGTCTACGCCGTGCCGTGGGGCGCCGGCACCCGCGCGGTCCTCTACCGCAAGGACTGGTTCGAGGACCTCAAGATCGAGGTGCCGAAGACCTGGGACGAGGTCGTCGCCGCGGCGAAGAAGATCCAGGATGAGAAGGGCTCGGACGTCGACGGCTTCGCCTTCAACGGCGGCTCCGACGCCAACCACCTCCTCGGCGCCATGGCCTGGTCCGAGGGCGGCGACTACGCCGTCAAGGAAGGCGACAAGTGGGTGGGCAAGCTCACCGACCCGACCTTCAAGGCCGGCTTCGAGACGTACACGGGCCTGGTGACCGGCGGTCTGTCGGGCAAGTCGCGGCTGACCCAGAACACCACGGACATCCGCACCCGCTTCGCCAACGACAAGGTCGGCATGTACCTGACCGCGTCGTGGGACATCCCCGGCATCGAGCAGGACTCCAAGGGCAAGGTGAAGGCCGACCAGCTGGCCTTCTTCCCGCTCCCCGCCAAGACCGGCGGTGAGGCCCCGGCGTTCTTCGGCGGCAACGACATCGCCGTCTGGGGCACCACCAAGAACGCCGAGCTCGCGGCGGAGTACATCAAGCTCGCCACGAGCAAGCAGTGGGCCGACCGTTACGCCAAGGACGGCGGTCTGCTCCCGGTCTACCCGGACACCCTGGCCTCGCTGGCCAGCGACCCGGTCCAGGCCCCGTTCGCGGCGGCGTTCGCCAAGGCCCGGTCCTTCCCGGCCGACCCGAACTGGACCGAGGCGGGCGAGACCAAGGCGGTGCTGCAGAACGCGGCCCGCTCGGTCATCGAGGGCAAGGCCTCGGCCGATGAGGCGCTCGCGACGGCCAACAAGGAACTCGAAGACATCCTCAACCAGTAGCGACGATGACCGACACGTCGATCGCCCGCCGCTCTCACCGTCCGCAGAAGGCCTCCGGCCTTAACCCGAAGCTCATCCCGTACGTCCTGCTGATCCCCGGTGTCCTGGTGATGGCGGCGCTGCTGCTCTATCCCATGATCCAGGCCGGGATCATGTCCTTCCAGAAGGTCGGGATCCCGCAGATCCGGGACGTCAACCCCCGGCCGGCCGACTGGGTGGGCTGGGAGAACTACACCAAGATCTTCGAGAACGACATCTTCTGGTCGGCTCTCCGCAACACCCTCGTCTTCGCCTTCGTGGCCGTCTCGCTCACCCTGATCGTGGGTACGGGCGTCGGGGTGCTGCTCCAGCAGCTCAGCAAGCGCGTGTCGACCGTGCTGATCGTCGCCATCATGTTCGCGTGGGCGGTTCCGCCGGTCGCGCAGGGCGTGATCTGGCGCTGGCTGTTCGACGCCGAGGCCGGCATCGTCAACTGGGCGCTCAACCTGCTGCCCGACTTCCTGTCCAACGCCCTCTTCGGGCGGGCCGACTGGACCGGCGTCCCCTGGCTCAACGAGGCCTACACCGTCTACATCGCGCTGATCATGACGGTCGTCTGGGCGTCGTTCCCGTTCGTCGCGGTCTCGGTCCTGGCCGGGCTCAAGAGCATTCCGAACGAGCTCTACGAGGCCGCCCGAGTCGACGGGTCGTCCCCCTGGCGGACCTTCCGGTCGGTCACCTATCCGCTGCTCAAGCCGGTCTTCGCGGTCCTGACGATCCTGTCGATCATCTGGGACTTCAAGGTCTTCTCGCAGCTGTACGTGCTCCTGAACGGCCCGACCAACCGCCTGGCGTTCAACCTGTCGATGTTCTCGTACGCGGAGGCCTTCCGGCCGCCGCCCAAGATGGGTTCCGGCGCGGCCATCGCGGTCATCCTGACGATCATCCTGCTGATCGTCACCGCGTTCTACGTCCGCCAGATGATCAAGTCGGAGGAGGTGCAGTGACCACTCTGACGAACCCGCAGGTCAGGCGGGCGCGCGACTCGGCCAGGACCCGCAAGAAGCTGCGCAAGGCCGCCCTCAACGCCACCGCCGCGGTGGTGTTCGTCCTCGCGATGTTCCCCGTGTACTGGATGGTCTCGACCGGGTTCAAGACCAACGACCAGATCTTCACCACGGAGTTCATCCCGTTCCCGACGAGCTTCACCTTCGAGCACTTCGACCGGGTGCTGAGCGAGGGCGTGGCGGGCAACTCCATCTGGCTCTACCTGCGCAACAGCGCGATCGTCGCCCTCGGCACGGTCGCGGTGGGCGCGGTGTTCTCGCTGCTGGCCGCCACGGCCGTCTCCCGATTCCGGTTCCGGGGCCGCACCTCCTTCCTCATCACCCTGCTGATCGTGCAGATGGTGCCGGCGGAGGCGCTGCTCATCCCGCTGTTCCTCAGCGTCAAGCGGCTGGGCCTGTACGACCAGCTGCTCGGCCTCATCGTCGTCAACGTCGGCCTGACCCTGCCCTTCGGCATCTGGATGCTGCGCACCTTCGTGGCGGCCGTGCCGAAGTCGCTGGAGGAGGCCGCGTGGATCGACGGCGCGAGCCGGTTCACCACGTTCTGGAAGGTGCTCTTCCCGCTCGTCGCGCCTGGCCTCGTGGCGACCAGCATCTTCAGCTTCATCACCGCGTGGAACGAGCTGATCTTCGCGCTGGTGCTGATGAGCGACCCGTCGGGTTACACGATGCCCGTGGCGTTGCAGTACTTCTTCGGCCAGCGGGGCACCGACTGGGGCGCCATCATGGCCAGCTCCACCCTGATGACGATCCCCGTCATCGTGTTCTTCCTCCTGGTGCAGCGACGCATGGTCTCCGGCCTCGTCGCAGGCGCCGTCAAGGGCTGACCAGCCCACTTCCTGTCTCCAAGGCAGATTCGCAGCGCGAGCCACGGCCGGCCTCCGGCCGTCCGCGTCTCGCTTCCCTGAGCGGGTACGGCCCCGGGACCCGGGGTCGTACCTTCCCATGTCCATGATCGGAGTCATGAGTTCCCATGCCTGGAGTACCCGCGAGCCACAGCGATCGGGGGCTGCGCCGTCTCGCGGCCGGCACGCTGCTCGTGACCTTCCGGGGCCTGACCGCGCCTGACTGGGTGCTGGACGGGCTGTCCGGAGGTCTCGGCGGCGTCTGCCTCTTCGGCTTCAACGTCGAAGGCCCCGACCAGGTCGCCACCCTCACGTCGAGCCTGACGAACGCCGGCGATCCGGTGATCTCGCTCGACGAGGAGGGCGGCGACGTCACCCGGCTCGCCTACCACGTCGGCAGCGAATATCCGGGCAACGCGGCCCTGGGCGCCGTCGACGACGTCGACCTGACCGAGCGGGTCTACCGCTCGATCGCGGGCGACCTCGTGAAGGCCGGCGTGAACCTCGACATGGCCCCGTCGGCCGACGTGAACACCGCCGACGACAACCCGGTGATCGGCACCCGCTCCTTCGGCGCCGACCCGGCGCTCGTGTCCCGCCACACCGTCGCCGCCGTGCGCGGCCTGCAGTCGCTCGGCGTGGCCGCCTGCGTGAAGCACTTCCCCGGCCACGGCGCGACCACCGAGGACTCCCACCTGTCCATCCCGGTCGTGGACGCCTCCCTGGAGCTCCTGCGCGAGCGCGAGCTGGCCCCGTTCCGGGCCGCGATCGAGGCCGGCACCCGGTCGATCATGACCGCCCACGTGGCCGTCCCCGCGCTGACCGGCGACACCCCGGCCACCCTCAGCCCGAGGGCGCTGACCACGCTGCTGCGGGGCGAGTTGGGCTACGACGGCGTGGTCGTCACCGACGCCCTCGACATGCACGCCATCACCAAGAGCGTGGGCCTGGGCGGCGGCGCGGTCCTCTCCCTCAAGGCGGGCGCCGACCTGCTGTGCATGGGCTCGATCCCCACGTACGAGGAGACCGAGGGCGTCATCACCGCCATCGTGGCGGCGGTCCGGGCGGGCGACCTCCCGGTCGAGCGCCTAGAGGAGGCCGTCGCCCGTGCCCAGAGCCTGCGCGACTGGGCCCGCGAGACCCGGGGCCAGCACACCGAGGACACCGTCGTCGGCCTGCAGGCGGCCCGCCGCGCCGTCCGGATCAGCGGGGCCACCCTGCCCCTCAGGAACCCGTTCGTGGTCGAGATCGACACCCCGCCCACGATCGCCGTCGGCGACGTGCCGTGGGGCGTCGCGCCGTGGCTGCCCGAAGCTGAGATCGTCCGCGTCAAGCCGGAGGACGCCCGGGCCACCGACCTGCTCACCCGGGCCCGCGGCCGATCGCTGGTCGTGGTCGTCAAGGACGCCCACCGCTACCCCGCCAGCCGCGAACTGGTGACCGAACTCGTCTCGGCCCGCCCTGACAGCGTCGTCATGGAGATGGGCCTGCCGATCTGGCGGCCCGACCACGGCGTACACATCGCCACCTACGGCGCCGCGCGCGCCAACGCCCAGGCGGCGGTCGAACTCCTCACCGCCTGACCCCGAAGGTCGCCGCCCCGGCCATCGCGCGCCGGGGCGGCCAGGCCGCTACGAGGTGAAGATCTCTTCGCGGGCCTGTTCCAGGGCCGCGATCACCGCGCCGCGCAGCACCGGGTTGCCGGGCACCTCGGAGGTCACGACCTGCGGCCTGATCGGGCAGATGCGGGCCACCGCCTGTTCGACCCGCCCGGTCAGGGACACGCCCCCGGCCAGCCCGACCTCTCCGGCCAGCACGACCAGCCCCGGGTCGAGCACCACGCACACCGACGCCACCCCGAGCGCGAGCCGGGAGGCGATCTCGTCGAGCAGCCGGTCGCCCTGGTCGCCGGCGTCGACGGCGGCGGTCACGCACTCGGCCGCCGTGGCCCCTTCGAACCCCAGGTCACGGGCCAGGTCGAGCACCGCCACGGAGCTCACCAGCGACTGCAGGCCGCCCGCGAGCGAGGGCAGCCGCCCCGGCTCCGACCGGACGTCTTCGGCCAGCGGCACCCCGGGCACCGGCAGGTAGCCGATCTCGCCCGCGCTGCCCGAGCGACCCCGGTGCAGCCGCCCGCCGAGCACGACCGCGAGGCCGATGCCGCGCCCGACCCACAGCAGCACGAAGTCGTCGGCCCGCCGTGCCGCGCCCTTCGACCGTTCGGCGATGGCGGCGAGGTTCACGTCGTTCTCGATGCGCACCGACCGCTTCAGGTCGCGCGCCAGCGCCTCGTGGATGCCCTCGTGCCAGTGGGGCAGGTCGAAGGAGAACTGCACGTCGCCGGTGCGCGGGTCGACCACACCGGGCGTGCCGATCACGACGCCCTTCAGCCGCGACAGCGCGACCTTGGCCGACCGGCAGGCCTTCACGACCGCGTTGTGGACCATCGAGACGGGGTCGTCGGCGCCGTTCGGCGTCGCGGTGACCTCGGCCACCACGTCGCCCTTGATGTCGGCGATGGCCGCGGTGACGTGCTCGGGCCCGACGTCGAGCCCCGCCACATAGGCGCACGAGGCGATCACGCCGTAGAGGGCGGCGTTGGGCCCCCGGTTCCCGGCCTGCTCACCGACGACCTCGACGAGCCCCCGCTCCTCGAGCCGCGACAGCGTCTGGGAGGCGGTCACCTTCGACAGACCGGTCAGGTCACCGATCTGGCCGCGCGTCAGCGGCCCGGAGGCCAGCAGAAGTTCGAGGGCGGCCCGGTCGTTGATCTCCCGGAGCAACCTGGGCACGCCAGGACGTCGCTCCATGCTCCTGCTTTCTATGATCGCCCCCGCGAAAACTGTCAACAAACTTTTCCGGCCAGCTTAGCGACTATACGGGCTCCCGGAAATCGACCCTTGATACCGCTCCCACCCGGACGAAAGGATCAATTCATGCGTCCCGTAGCGGCAGTGACTCTGGGTCTGCTCCTCCTCATGGACGCCGTGCGCGTCCTGCTCCCCTCCCTGATCACCATCTACGGCCGGGCCGGCGACACCCCGCCGGAGCAGCTGGGCCTGTTCGCCGCCCTGTGGTTCGTCCTGCCGCTGCTCGCCCTCCTCCTCCCGGCCCGGTGGGCGCTGCTGGGCGGCGGCGCCGTGCTGGCCGTGGGCCGCGTCGTGCTGCAGGCCACCGACGGCGGCTTACCCCAGCTCTACGTGAGCGCCGTGTCGGTCACCGCCGGCATCGTCTTCCTGTACGGCTCCGCGCAGCTCGTGACCCGGTCGCACGCCCGCCTGGCCCTCCCCCTCGGACTGGCCCTCTCCCCGGCCCTCCACCTGTCGATCGGCCACCTCGACCTGGTCTGGCGCGACGGGCTCCTGCCGTGGATCCCAACGGTGCTGGTCTGCGCCGCCTTCGCCTGGGCCGCGCTCGGCGTCACCGAGACGGCCGAACCCGCCCCGGGCCGGTTGTGGTTCGCCCTCGGCCCGGCGCTGCTGCTGGCGGGGATGTATCTGGGCCCGTCGGCGCTGATCGGCAACGGCGTCACGCCCGGCGACCGCCTCTGGCCGTCGCTGGCGCTGCTGGCGGCCCTGGCCGTGCTGGCGCTGGCCGGGACGGCGGGCCGTCCGGCCCAGCTCGCCCCCGTCCTGATGGTCGTCGCCGCCTGGATCGCCCACGACGACGGCCGACTCCAGGTGGCCACCCTGCCGATCTTCGTCCTGGGGCTGGGCTGGTGCCTGCGCGTGGCCGGAGACGGCCCGGCGGGCCGCCGTCCGGGAGGCGCGCTACTGGCCGGCATGATCGTCTTCTTCGTCGGCACGTTCGTCTACTACGCCGCCTACGACCTGGCCCTCGGCTTCGACAACGCCTACGTCGTGCTGGCCCTGGGTCTCGTGGTCGCCGCGACGGCCGTGCGGCTGCCCGACCTGCCCGGGACCCTCCCGGCGGTGGCGGCGGCCCTGGCCGTGCTCGCCCTGTGGGCCTTCCCCAAGCCGTCGGGCACCGACAGCCCCGGCCTGGCCGTCGCCCGCGACGAGTTCACCCTGATCACGTACAACATCAGAATGGGCTTCGGCCTGTCCGGCACCCTCGACCTCGACGAGATCGCCGACTGGGCCGCCTCCAAGAAGCCCGACGTCGTGCTGCTCAGCGAAGTCGACCGGGGCTGGTTCCTCAACGGCGGCCACGACGACCTCGACCGCATCGCCACCCGGCTCGGCATGCACTACAGCTTCGCCCCCGCCGCCGACGAGCTGTGGGGCGACGCCGTGCTGACCAACCTCCCGGTCCGCGACATCCAGTCGATGCCCCTAATCACGGCCGGATACCCGACCGGAGCACAGGCCCAGACGGTGACGGTGGAGGTCGGCGGCAGGCCGGTCGGCATCGTCAACACCCACCTTCAGGAGCCCGGACTCCAGAGCGCCGCGCTGCGCGCCGTGACGCCCCGCACGGCGGTGCTGGCGGGCGACCTCAACCTCACCCCGGACGATCCCGCGCTGGTGACGATGATGGAGAAGATCGGCCTGACCGACCCGCTGAAGGATTTCGGCGACCCGCCGACGTCTCCGGCCGATGATCCGGTCAAACGGATCGATCACGTGCTGCTCACCGAGGGGCTCACGGCCGTGTCCGCCGAGGTCCCCAGGGTGCCGTTCTCCGATCATCTGCCCGTCGTCGTGCGGATCCGCGTCAACTGAGTTGGGGGACCCAGGTCAACCAGTCCCAACCAGGCGGGATAATCGTTTACATGCGACTTTCTGCGCGTGTCGACTACGCCCTGCGGGCGGCGGCCGAGCTGGCCGCGTCCGGCGACGGCCCGACCACGGTGGGCGAACTCGCCAAGGGCCAGGAGATGCCGCCCAAATATCTGGAGAACATCCTGCTCCAGATGCGCCGGGCCGGGCTGGTCCGCGGCCAGCGAGGCCCCGAGGGCGGCTACGTCCTGGCCCGTCCCGCCAACCAGATCTCCCTGGCCGACGTGATCCGCGCGGTCGACGGCCCATTGGCCAACGTCCGCGGCGAACGCCCCGAACACGTGGGCTACACCGGCGCGGCCCAGGCCCTCCAGCAGGTCTGGATCGCCCTGCGGGCCAGCGAACGCGCCATCCTCGAAGAGGTCACCCTCGACCAGATCGCCACCGGCGACCTCCCGAAGCGGGTGACCGACCTCTCCGACGACCCCTCCGCCTGGGACTCCCCCAACGCCCCGGTCTGATGCCCGGGGAGCCCGCGCGGGAGGGCCTGACGCCCGGTGCCCGGATGTCACGAGGCCAGGCACCCGGAGGCCCTGCGCCCGGCGGTCTCCTGCCCGGTCGGCTGACCGCCGGGGGCGCAGATGCCTGAAGGCGACGCCGTCTACCGCACGGCCAAGCGCCTGCGGGCGGCGCTCGACGGCCGGGAGCTGACCCGGTCCGACTTCCGGGTGCCGCGCTACGCCACCGCCGACCTGCGGGGCCGGCGGGTGCTGACCACGGTGAGCCGGGGCAAGAACCTGCTCACCCGGGTCGAGGGCGGCGTGACCCTGCACACCCATCTGCGCATGGACGGCTCCTGGCGGGTCACCAGGGCGGGCACTCCGCTGCGGGGCGGCGACGTGGTCAGGGTCGTGCTGGCCAACAGTGTTTGGCAGGCCGCCGGCATCAAGCTGGGCGTGGT
The DNA here is from genome assembly GCF_005233835.1 of Herbidospora galbida. Classification (GTDB taxonomy): domain Bacteria; phylum Actinomycetota; class Actinomycetes; order Streptosporangiales; family Streptosporangiaceae; genus Herbidospora; species Herbidospora galbida. The sequence continues at coordinate 200,264 of NZ_SZQA01000008.1, forward strand.
CGACCTGCTGCCGACCGCGAACGAGGACCAGGTCGTGGGGCATCTCGGCCCCGATCTGCTCGGCCCCGACTGGGACCCGGACAGGGCCGTCGCGAACCTGCTCGGGGATCCCGATCGCACGATCGGGGAGGCGCTGCTCGACCAGCGCAATCTGGCGGGAATCGGCACGATATGGCGTGCGGAGACGCTCTTCGTCTCCGGCGTCGGGCCGTGGCGGCGCACCGGGGACGTGGCGGATCTGGCGGGGCTGGCCGAAACGGCCCACCGCCTCTTGGTGGAGAACAAGAACGAACATGGACCGGTCACGACCGGCGACCCGAGACCGGGTCGTGCGCTGTTCGTCTACGGCAGGGCACACCTTCCCTGCCGCGTCTGCGGAACGATGATCGAACGTGGAGAGATGGGATCACAACCGCGTGAGCGGTTGATCTACTGGTGCCCGCGCTGCCAGCCGGGCTAGGCGGCCACCATGTCCTTGACTTCGGGGAAACCGTCGAACTCCGGCCCGGAGGGCACGGTCTCCGTGATGGGCAGGCGCTCACGCTCGGGCACGTCGGCCAAGACAGGCGCGTGCTGAAGCTCGGCGAGCGCGAACTGGTCGGAGACTTCCCGCAGCACCTGCGACAGCGGCACACCCAGGGCACCGCAGATCGAGGCGAGCAGCTCGGACGACGCCTCCTTCTGACCACGCTCCACCTCGGACAGATAGCCGAGGGAGACCCGTGCCAGCGTGGAGACTTCGCGCAGTGTGCGGCTCTGCCGCACCCGTAGCCGCCGCAGGACGTCGCCGAGAAGCTGACGCAGCAGGACCATCTGTCGCTCCCTTCCCGGCGCGGGAGCCGTCACGACGCTCCGCGCTTTCGGTTCATATCGCCCGTTCTTTCCGCGCCCTTCGTACATACTCCTCGCCGTCATCATTGGCTCGCTCGGCCCCTGCGCCGGGCGCGCCGTGGACTTGCTCCTCGCCGATGGCTCACGGACCTCACTCACAGCTCCACCGTACCTGTATCGAGCGACACCACGGCAGACCATGGTGAGCATGTTCGCTGGGGACGTAACGCGGTAATCACCCCGAATGTTCCCCCGAATTGGCCAGCAGCACACCTAGAAGTAGATCCAAAGCCATCTCACACGTATGGATACGGATGAGTTGGCGGTCTCCGGTCAATCGCAGGTCAACGACTTTCGAAACGGATCCGGGGCCACTCAGCCCGCAGTAGACCGTGCCGACGGCCCGGCCGTCTTGGGGGTCGGGGCCGGCCACGCCGGTGACGGCGACCGCCCAGGTCGCGCCGGTGAGCTTGCGGACCCCCGCGGCCATCGCGGCGGCCACGTCGGGATGGACGGCGCCCTCGCGGGCCAGCAGGTCGGCCGGCACGCCGAGCAGCCGGGCCTTCAGGTCGGTGGCGTAACTGATCACCCCGCCGACGAAGGCGGCCGACGAGCCGGCCACATCGGTCACGGTGGCCCCGATGAGCCCGCCGGTGAGGGATTCGGCCACGGCGAAAGTCTCACCCCGCTCCGCGAGCAGGGAGATCACCTTCGCGGCGGTCGAGTCGGTCACACCTGTTCCCTCCGGGCCACCTGCCGCAGCCTGACTGCCCGCACAACGTAGTCGACGCCGGTCGCCACCGTCACCAGGACGGCGGTTCCCATGGTGGCCCAGCGCACCACGTCGAGCAGGCCCGGCACCAGGAAGAACCCGACGGCGAAGATCTGCAGGACGGTCTTGATCTTCCCGCCGGTGCTGGCCGGGATGATGCCGAACCGGATCACCACGAACCGCAGGGCGGTCACGCCCAGCTCACGGGCGATGATCACGACGGTCACCCACCACGGCAGCTCGCCGAGGAGCGACAGGCAGACCAGCGCCGACCCGATGAGCGCCTTGTCGGCGATCGGGTCGGCGATCTTGCCGAAGTCGGTGATCAGGCCGTATTTGCGGGCCAGGAAGCCGTCGAGCTGGTCGGTGATCGAGGCGAACATGAAGACGCCGAGGGCGGCCAGCCGCCAGCCGGTGCCGTCGAGGAACAGGAACACGATGAACGCGGGAACGACCAGCAGCCGCATGACGGTGAGCGCGTTGGCGATGTTCCAGGCGCTCACGGGAGGCGTGGCAGGCTCGACCGGATCGGTCACCACCAGCCGCTCGGGGGCGGCGTCGGCCATCACCGACGGAGCCGAATCCCGTGGCGGGTCGTTGCTCTGGGTCACGTCGTGGCCTTGATCCTCGCGATCAGGTCAACCCCTTCCGAGTCGACCGCGACGGCGCGGACGATCTGCCCCGGAACCAGGCCGATGCCCTGGACCGTGACCGAACCGTCGACCTCGGGGCCCTGATGGGCGGCGCGGCCCTCGTAGCCGCCGTCGCCCAGGTCGTCTTCGACCAGCACCGACAGCTCGGTGCCGATGCGCTCCTCCGCGCGCTGGGCGGTGAGCTCCTCGGCCAGCTCGGTGAGGATCGCCACCCGCTCGTCGACGACGTCCTGGTCGAGCTTGCCGTCGAACCCCGCGGCCTCGGTGCCGTCTTCGTCGGAGTAGCCGAACACCCCGATGACGTCGAGACGCGCCTCTTCGAGGAACGCGACCAGCTCGCCGAACTGTTCCTCGGTCTCGCCGGGGAAGCCCACGATGAAGTTGGAGCGCACGCCCGCCTCGGGGGACCGCTCGCGGATCTGCTTCAGCAGGCCGAGGAACTGGGCCGGGTCGCCGAAGCGCCGCATGCGCCGCAGGACGGCGTTGCTGGCGTGCTGGAAGGACAGGTCGAAGTAGGGCGCGACGCCCTCGGTGCCGGCGATCACGTCGAGCAGGCCGGGCCGGAGCTCGGCGGGCTGCAGGTAGCTGACGCGGACCCGGTCGATGCCCTCGACGGCGGCCAGCTGCGGCAGCAGCTTCTCGAGCGCCCTCAGGTCGCCCAGGTCCTTGCCGTAGGAGGTGGAGTTCTCGCTGACCAGGACCAGCTCCCGCACGCCCTGACCGGCCAGCCAGACGGCCTCGGCGAGCAGGTCTTCGGGACGGCGCGAGACGTAGGCGCCGCGGAAGGCCGGGATCGCGCAGAAGGTGCAGCGCCGGTCGCAGCCCGAGGCCAGCTTCAGCGAGGCGACCGGCCCGCCGGTCAGCCGCTTGCGCAGGGTGCGCGGGCCGGAGGCGGGCGCGAGCCCGGTCGGCAGGTCGCCGTGGCCGGGCACCGCGACGGGCGCGGCGTGCCGCTCGACCGGGCTGATGGGCAGCAGGGCCCGCCGGTCGCGCGGCGTGTGGGCGGTCAGCGCCCGCCCTTCGAGCACGTCGTCGAGGCGGGCGCCGATGTCGGTGTAGTCGTCGAACGACAGCACCGCGGCGGCCTCAGGCAGCGCCCCGGCCAGCTCGGTGCCGTAGCGCTCGGCCATGCAGCCGGCGGCCACGACCTTGGCGCCCGAGTCGGCCGCCGCGAGGATGGTGTCGATCGAGTCTTTCTTCGCCGACTCGATGAACCCGCAGGTGTTGACCACGATCACGTCGGGATCGTCGTCACCCAGTGCCCAGCCCGAGGACTCCAGGCGCGCGGCGAGCTCCTCTGAATCGACCTCGTTGCGGGCGCAGCCCAGCGTGATCATGGAAACGGTTCGGCGTGAAGACATGATGAAGCTACGGTATCGGGGATCGGCCACTACCGGGGAACCGGGACGTCAACCCCGTAGGTCCGGGTGACCGTCTCCCCCGCGCGGCCCGGAGCGCCCAGGTCGCGGCCGTTCACGTTGAGCTGCACCGACCCCGCGTTGCCGAAGGTCAGGCGCGCCTTGTCCTTGATCCGGAAGCTGCGGCTGTCGCCGCTCGGGATCACGCCCATGAAGACCCGCTTCTTCTTCGCGTCGCGGACCTGGATCCAGGCCTCGCTGGTCGCGGTGATCTTCACCGTGACGTGGGTCGCCTTGGCCGGGGCCGCAGGAGCGGCAGCCGGAGGCGCCGCCTTGACCGCCGCCGGGGCCGAGTTGACCTTGACCGACTGCTTCTCTGGCGCCTTGATCGCGCTGCCCATGATGCGGCCGACGCCGAAGACGGCCACGATGGCGAGTGCGACCGCCATCGCGAGCGTCCAGTTGGGCGTTCGCCGCTCGCGCAGCTTGATGCCCTTGTCGATCGGGTACATCGCGCCCACGCCGGGGCGCGGACCGCCCGTCAGGGCGTCGTACTCCCGGACCAGGTCGTCGCCCTCCAGGCCCAGTTCGCGGGCCAGGGCCCGCAGGTGACCGCGGGCGTAGAAGTCTCCGTTGCACGCGGAGAAGTCGTCGCGCTCGATCGCGACGATGATCGCCTCGCGGATCCGGGTGCGCCGGCTCAGGTCGGCTACGGACAGCCCCCTTTGCTCCCGCGCCTCCGAGATCGTTCCACCGATGGACATCTGCGGCCCCCCGCCCATCCCGACGCTGAGTAGTGAGTTACATTCAATCAGTAACAACACTATGATGTAGCGCCGGGGTCACCACCCCGGAGATCTGCGAGCAGCCCGGCGAGTTCGTCGGGCTTCACCATCACCTCACGGGCCTTGGAGCCCTCGCTCGGGCCGACCACGTTCCGCGATTCGAGCAGGTCCATCAGGCGGCCCGCCTTGGCGAACCCGACCCGCAGCTTGCGCTGGAGCATCGAGGTCGAGCCGAACTGGGTCGTCACGATCAGCTCGGCGGCCTGGACCAGCAGGTCGAGGTCGTCGCCGATCTCCTCGTCGATCTCCTTCTTCGCGGTCGCCTGGGCGGCCACGTCGGAGCGGTATTCGACCTGCATCTGGGTCTTGCAGTGGCCGACGACCTCGGCGATCTCCTTCTCCGACACGAACGCGTTCTGCAGCCGCATCGGCTTGCTGGCGCCCATCGGGAGGAACAGCGCGTCACCCTGGCCCACCAGCTTCTCGGCGCCCGGCTGGTCGAGGATGACCCGCGAGTCGGCCAGGGAAGAGGTGGCGAACGCCAGCCGCGACGGCACGTTGGCCTTGATCAGGCCGGTGACGACGTCGACCGAGGGCCGCTGGGTGGCGATCACGAGGTGGATGCCGGCCGCGCGGGCCAGCTGGGTGATGCGGACGATCGAGTCTTCAACGTCGCGGGGGGCGACCATCATCAGGTCGGCCAGCTCGTCGACGATCACCAGCAGGTAGGGGTAGGGCTGGTAGACCCGCTCGCTCCCCGGCGGGGGGACGAGGCTGCCGGCCCGGACGGCCTTGTTGAAGTCGTCGACGTGCCGGAAGCCGCTGGCGGCCAGGTCGTCGTAGCGGCGGTCCATCTCCCCCACGACCCATTCGAGGGCCTCGGCGGCCTTCTTCGGGTTGGTGATGATCGGGGTGATGAGGTGGGGGATGCCCTCGTACGCCGACAGCTCCACCCGCTTGGGGTCGACCAGGACCATCCGGACCTCGTCGGGGGTGGCCCGCATCAGCACCGAGGTGATGAGGCCGTTGATGCAGGTCGACTTGCCCGCGCCGGTGGCGCCCGCGATGAGGATGTGCGGCATCTTGGCCAGGTTGGCCACGATGGTGCGCCCCTCGACGTCCTTGCCGAGGCCGACGATCATCGGGTGGTGGTCGGCCTGGGCCACCTGTGAGCGCAGCACGTCGCCCAGCGACACCAGGTCCTTGTCGACGTTGGGGATCTCGACGCCGATCGCCGACTTGCCGGGGATCGGCGACAGGATGCGCACGTCGGCCGACTTGACGGCGTAGGCGATGTTCTTGGTGAGCGCGGTGACCTTCTCGACCTTGACCGACGGGCCGAGCTCGATCTCGTAGCGGGTCACGGTCGGGCCGCGGGTGAAGCCGGTGACCTGGGCGTCGATGGCGAACTGCTCCAGCACGCTGGTCAGCGCGTTGACGACGGTCTTGTTGGCCTTGGTCTCGGCCTTCGGCGCGCTGCCGGGGCGGAGCATCTGGGCGTCGGGGAGCGTGTAGGGGCCGGCCTGCGGCGACAGCATGAGCTGCTCGACCTTGCGCGGGGCCGGGGTGGGCTCGGGCGGCAGCGTCTGCTGGGGCGCGGGCGGCTCGTCGACCGGCGGCGGCAGCGGCTCGTCGTCGACCAGGCCCGGCACGATCTCCGGCGAGTGGTCGGTCGGCTTCTCGCGCAGGATCGGCGTGTCGTAGGGCTTGACGTGCTCGCCGGGCTCGGGGCGCGGCTGCTTCTTCTTCGGCTTCTTGTCGGAGGAGTTCTCGAAGGGCTTCTGGAACAGCAGCACCTTGATCTCGCCGAGCCGCTCGGGCACCCGGTGGATCGGCGTGGCGGTGACCACCAGCGCGCCGAACCCGGCCAGCATCAGCAGCAGCGGGATCGTGATGAACGACGGCAGGATGCTGTCGGGCGGGGCCGCCACGATGAACCCGAGCATGCCGCCGGCGGCAGAGACCTTGTCCATCCCGTCGTCGGAGGTGCCCGCCGGATAAGGGGTGCCGTGCGCGACGTGCACGATGCCGAGGATGCCGGCCGCCAGCGCGGTGAAGCCGATCAGCATGCGGCCCGTCTCGCCGTTCTGGTCGGGATGGCGCAGCAGCCGCCAGGCGATCAGGCCCATGATCAGCGGCACCGACCAGAAGAGCGACCCGACCGTGCCGCGAACGACCGCGTCGACCACCGTGGCCACCGAGCCCTTGCTGGTCCGCCACGTCATCGCGGCCAGCACGATCGCGCCCGCCAGCACGGCCAGGCCGAGGCCGTCGCGCCGGTGGGCGGGGTCGAGGTCGCGCGCGCCGTTGCCGATGGCCCGCGCCGCGCCGCCGATCGCGTTCGCGATCAGGGTCCAGATGCCGACGACGAGCTTGCCGATCATCAGGAACACCCACGACAGCGGGTCGTTCCCGGTGCCGATCGGCCGCTTGGGCGGCGCCGGCTTCCGGCGGGGCGGTGGCGCCTTCTTCTTGACGGTCGGGCGGGGGGCGGGACGTGGCGTCTGCCGAGACGTCGGCCGCTTCCCACCGGAGGACGCACGGGTGGCCATGATGGTCACGGTATTGCGCAACCGCCCCATAAACACGTAAGCGCGCCGAGAAGCGCCGGCCCCCCGGGACGGGGACCGGCGCCTCTCTTCTGGACGTCGCCCGGTCAGGTCAGGTAACCGGGTGACGGGCTAGACGTTGATGCGTCCCGCGCCCGCGCCGCCGGTCACGATGGACTTGACGCTGGAGGCGGTGTCGAGGGAGTAGGAGTACGGGATCGACGCGACGCTGCCGCCGGCCTGGCCCGTGCCCGAGTTGACGAAGTGGTTGTTGCGGGCCACCAGGGTGCCGGGGCCCGAGTCGCCCTCGCCCAGGTGGTAGGGGTCTTCGGTGTTCTCGAAGTAGTTGCCCTCGACGAGCACGCCGGCGCCCTCGGTCGAGGCCACGCCGTAGCTGCTCACGCCGCCGTAGTAGTTGTTGTAGACGTGGACCGGGTTGCCGAACCGGACGCGCGGGTGGCGCTGGCCGGTGCCGTCGAACCAGTTGTGGTGGTAGGTCACCCGGAGGTGGCCGCGGTCCTCGGAGCCGTTGCCGTCGTCGTGGCCGAGCAGCATCGACTTGTCGTGGTCGTAAATGCGGTTCCACGAGATCGTCACGTAGTCGCTGGCCCGCTTGACGTCGATCGCGCCGTCGTAGCCGTTCGACAGGGTGTTGTGGTCGATCCAGACCCGGGTGGAGTACTGGACGTTGATCGCGTCGTCGTTCCAGTTCCGGAAGGTCAGGTTACGGATGATCACGTTGGTGGCCTCGGCGACGTTCAGGCCGCAGCCCTGGATGACCGCGCCGGAGTTGCCGATGATCGTCTTGTTGGAGCCGACCCGGAGCATGCCGGAGCAGGAGATCGTCCCGGAGACCCGGATCACGGCCGCGTTGGTCCCGGACATCGCGCTGGTCAGCGCGCCCGAGCTAGTCACGGTGGTGGCCGAGGCGTTGCCGCCGCCGGTGGTGCCGCCGCCCTGGGTGGCCCAGCCGACCAGTCCGCCGGGCGGCGGGCCGACCGTCGGGGTGGGCGTGGGGGTCGGGTTGGGGGTGGGGGTGACCGTCGGCGTGGGCTGCGGGCCGCTCGACGGGGTGAACGTCCAGTGCTTGGTCACCACGTTGTCGCAGGAGTTCTGCTGGATGACGGCGTTGGAGGCGGTGGAGTTGTCGCGGGTGTTCACGCACTTGCCGCCGTTGCCGTTGACGATGCGGGTGCCGCCTGCGGCGTCGGAGAACGTCCAGGTCTGCGAGGCGGAGCCAGTGCAGGTCTGCTGGACGACGGCCTTGCCCGCCGAACTGCTGTTGTCCTGGACGCCCAGGCACTTGCCGCTGTGCCCGGCGGTGATGCGGTAGCCGCCGTTCTGCGCGGTCAGGGTGAAGCGCTGGTTGGTGGTGCCGGTGCAGGCGTACTGGATCAGCCCGGCGTTGTCGGCCGTGCTGAAGTTCAGCACGTCGAGGCAGAGGTTGCTGCCCCGGTTGACCACGGAGTACGTACCGGCGCCCGGGGCCGCCTGGGCGGACGTGGTCATGGGGACCACGACGCCGGCGACGGCCAGGACGGCGGCGCCGAAGACGGCCAAGAGCCGTCCTCTGACACTCAATCTGGACACGTGTGAAGCTCCTCTCTCAAGGTCGGTGCACACCATAAGCGCACGTTTCATGTAGTGAAACGGTGAGGTCAGATCGATCTTCACGACATGGGCGTACACGAAAAAGCGCTTGAAAGTTTCATGTGGCGGAACGATATTTCATGTGTTGACACGTTGTTCTGTGTAGTGGAATCTCCAGGCATGTCTGCACTCGATTGGTCGGTCCTGGCCGCCTACTTCGTCGTGATGATCGGCATCGGCGTCTGGTCCAAGGGCCGCGTCCACACCGTCATCGACTTCTTCACCGCGCGCGGGCGCATCCCCTGGTGGCTGGCGGGGATCTCGCACCACATGTCCGGCTACAGCGCGATCATGTTCGTCGCGTTCGCGGCGGTCGCCTACAACTACGGCCTGGCCATGTATGTGTGGTGGGCCCTCACCATCGGCATCGGCGTCGGCATCGGGGCGTTCCTGTGGGCGGCCCGGTGGAACCGGCTGCGGGCGGTGCACGGCGTGGCCTCGCCACTGGAATACCTCGCCCGGCGCTACAACCTGCCGGCCCAGCAGGTGCTCGCCTACAGCGGCGCGCTGCTGAAGGTGGTCGACATCGCCGCCAAGTGGGTGGCCATCGCGATCCTCCTGAGAGGGTTCGCGGGCATCCCGATCTTCTGGGGCATCCTCGTCACCGGGCTCGTCACGATGGTCTACATCACGGCCGGGGGCCTGTGGGCCGACGTGCTGACCGACTTCGGGCAGTTCGTCATCCAGGGCGTCGCCGGGATCGCGATGTTCTTCGCGGTGCTCGGCCACCTCGACGGGCTGCCGACGCTGTGGACGATGTGGGACCGGCTGCCCGAAGGCCACGGCGACCCGTTCGCGGGGCCGTACACGGTGACGTTCTTCCTGGCGCTGCTGTTCATCAAGACCTTCGAGTACAACGGCGGGATGTGGAACCTGGCGCAGCGCTACATGGCCGCGCCGAGCGGCAGCGAGGCGAAGCGGTCGGCGCTGCTGTCGAGCGCGTTGTGGCTGGTCTGGCCGCTGATCCTGTTCATCCCGATGTTCGCCGCGCCGCTGATCGTGCCGGGCCTGGCCAACGCCGAGGAGGCCTATGTGAAGCTGGCGCAGACCCTGCTGCCGCAGGGGGTCATCGGCCTGGTGCTGGCGGGGTTCTTCTCCCACACCATGGCGATGGTCTCCTCCGACGCCAACGTCATCTCCTCGGTGATCACCCGCGACATCGCGCCCGTGCTGATGCCCCGGTTACGCCGCCTGGCCGACGCCGCGCAGCTCACCTTCGCCCGCGTGACGACCTTCGCGTTCGTGCTGATCAGCATGGTCATCGCGATCACCACCGAGGGCCAGGGGGTGGTGCTGAAGATCGTGGTCGACCTGGTGGCGGCGACGATGGGCCCGATCTCGATCCCGCTGATGCTCGGCATGCTGCCGTGGTTCCGCCGCAGCGGCCCGCTGGCGGCGATCGTCTCGTGGGCGGCCGGGCTGTCGGTCTGGGCCTACGTGAAGTGGATCGCCGGCTCGACCGACCAGGCCGTGGTGGTCGGCGTGCCCCTCGTCACCTCCCTGGTCCTGTACGTCGCCGTCGGCCTCCTGCGGCCCGAGCGCACCCGCGACCGCGACGAGCTGATCGACTCACTGAACGACGACCACGACCCCGCGCGTACCTGAGAGAGAAGGCCCCCATGGCGCGGTGGGGGCCTTCACACGTCTAGGGCCTGTTTCGAAGTAGGTATGCGCTGCGGCGTGTCGTGGCCGGGTACGCGAAGAGGTCTCCGGTAAGTGGGTTGATCGACCAAGAAAAACCTGATCACCGGAGACCTCGTGGCC
>NZ_SZQA01000080.1 GCF_005233835.1 Herbidospora galbida
CGAACAGGTCCCTGATGGCGAGTTCGGCGCCGAGTTCGGCGCGGGCCCGGCTGACCACCCGGGTGGCCAGCAGCGAGTGGCCGCCGAGCTCGAAGAAGGCGTCCTCGGCCGTGATCTCCTCCAGGCCGAGCACCTCGGCGAAGATGCGGCAGAGGGTCTCCTCGACGGGCGTGCGCGGCGCACGGCCTCCCCCGCTCGCGACCGGCTCGGGCGACGGGAGGGCGGTGAGGTCGAGCTTGCCGTTGTCGTTCATCGGCAGCTTCGGCAGCACGACGAACGCCCCCGGCACCATGTAGTCGGGCAGCTCCCGCTTGACGTCCTCCCTGACCGCCGCGACCAGCGCGCTCGCCCGGCGGGCGTCGCCGGGGTCGTTGGCGAGGGGCGTCGCCCCGGTCGGGCGGTGGACGCCGCCGAGGGCGCGCGGGATCTCGGGCAGGAACACCGCCTCGAAGCAGCCCGGTTCCGGCGACCAGGTGGTGACGGCAGGCCCGAAGGTGTGCAGGAACTCCGGCTCGACGCCGCCTTCGACGAGACGGGCGTCGGGGATGCCCGTGACGCGCATCGGGCTTCCGTCGAACCCGGTGAAGTCGGGCCAGGCCACGCCGGGAACGCCGGACACCGAGATCTCGGGCGCGGACTTGTGGATCACCACGTCGTAGCGGTATCGGGACAGCTCGTTGTGGTGGTGGCCGCGCTTGGTGCGCAGGTCCACGGGGTGGCCGAGACCCGCGAAGTAGTCGGGGTCGACCAGGAGCTCCTTCTCCAGGGCGAGGCTGCGGTCGACGTCGCCGCCCTTCACGGCCTGGATCGCCTCGTGGAAGTGCCGGTTCAGCCGCAGGTTGCGGACGTCGCCGACGAACAGCGCGCCGCCCGGCCGGAGCAGCGCCATCGCGCCCTCGATGACCTCGGTCAGGTGGTCGAGGCTCGGGAAGTACTGGATGACGGAGTTGATGACGATCGTGTCGAAGAAGTCGCGCGGCAGGCCGTCGGTGACGTTCGCCGCCTGGTGCCGCAGGGTGATCTTCGCGGCGAGCGCGGGATCCCGCTGGAGGTCGGCGCCGATCTTGCGGATGACCGGGGCGGCGAAGTCGGTCGCCCAGTAGCTCTCGGCCTCGGGGGCCAGCTTCGACAGCAGCAGGCCGGAGCCGACGCCGATCTCCAGCACGTTCCGCGGCTTCAGCGCGCGGATGCGGTCGACCGTCGCGTCGCGCCACTCGCGCATGTGCTCCAGCGGGATCGGCGTGCCGTCGTAGGAGCTGTCCCATCCGGCGAAGTCCTCGGTCCAGACGGCGGTGCCGATCTCCTCGTACTCGTCGGAGTAGATCTCCTGCCACTCGCCGATCTGGGCGCTCTCCGCGGCCCGCTTCTCCGAGTCCCGCTCGGGCGCGGGCACGAGGTAGGCCACGAGGCGGTCGTCGCGGACGACCACGGCGGCCTGGGCCACCTGCGGCAGGCGGGTGAGGGCGCTCTCCACCTCGCCCGGCTCGATGCGGTAGCCGCGGATCTTCACCTGGTCGTCGGTGCGGCCGAGGAAGTCGATGTTGCCGTCCGGACGCCGCCGCACCAGGTCGCCGGTGCGGTACATGCGCTCGCCGGGCAGCCCGAACGGGTCGGCGACGAAGCGTTCGGCGGTCAGGCCGGGGCGGCGCAGGTAGCCGCGGGCCAGGCCGATGCCGGAGATGTAGAGCTCGCCCGCGACGCCCTCGGGCACCGGCCGCAGCCAGCCGTCGAGGATGTGCGCCCGGGTGCCCCGGATGGGGGTGCCGACGGTCGGGGTGTCGCTGTCATGCGTGCCGCCGCCGAGCGTGTTGATCGTGTACTCGGTCGGGCCGTAGAGGTTGTAGCCGTAGGTGCCCTCGGTGTCGCGCAGCACCGACCACACGTGGTCGGAGACGGCCTCGCCGCCGAGCAGCACCAGCGGCGGCCGGTGCCCTTCGAGCAGCCCCTCCTCGATCAGCACGTGGGCGTACGTCGGGGTGACGTTGACGACGTCGATCTTCTTGGCCTCGCAGTAGGCGACCAGCGCGAGGGCGTCGCGGCGCAGCTCCTCGTCGCAGACGTGCACCTCGTGGCCCTCGACCAGCCACAGGAGTTCCTCCCACGACATGTCGAAGGCGAACGACACCGTGTGCGCGATGCGCAGGCGACGCCCTCCGGCCGAGGCGACGGCCGGGTCGAAGATCTCGCTCTGGTGGTTGAGCTGCATGTTCGTCAGGCCCCGGTAGGGCGTGACGACGCCCTTCGGGCGGCCGGTCGACCCGGAGGTGTAGATGACGTAGGCGGGGTGGTCGAGGCTGAAGGAGACGGTGACCGGGTCGGGGGCGTGGTCGTCCAGGCGGTCGAGGTAGACCCTCGGGGTGCCGGTCGCGATGCGCGCCGAGACCTCCGGCGTGGTGACCAGGACGACCGGCCGGGCGTCGTCGAGCATGGCGGCCAGGCGGTCGTCGGGGTGGTCGAGCTCCAGTGGCAGATAGGCGGCGCCGGTCCTGAGCACGGCGAACAGCGCCGCGACCATGTCGATCGACCGGGGCAGGCCCAGGGCCACGACGGCCTCGGGCGCGGCGCCGTGGGCGATCAGCAGGCGGGCGATGCGGTTGATCCTGGCGTCGAGTTCGGCGTAGGTGACCGTCACGTCGCCGAAGACCAGCGCGGTCGCGCCGGGGGTGCGCTCGGCCTGCCGCGCCAGCAGGTCGGCGACGGTGTCGGACGGCTCCTCGACGCGGTTCTCCCCGGGGTCGACGGTCTCGGCCGGGAGCGAGGCGTCGAGGCGGCCCGTGGGGGCGGTGAGGTCGGCCGCCAGCCGCGTGACGATGAGCGCGAACCGGTCGAGGAGGTCGGTGGCGTACCGCTCGGTCACGAGGTCGGGGCGGTAGGCCAGGGTGACCCTGGTGGGGTCGCCCGGGGTGACGATCAGGTTGACCGGGTAGTGGGTGGCGTCGACGTTGGCGATCGCGGTCGCGCCGTAGCGCTCGCGCAGGTCGGCCAGGCGTTCGCGGGTGTCGCCGTCGCGCATGACGAACAGGGTGTCGAACAGCCTGCGGTGGCCCGTCTCGGCCTGGACGACGCCGAGGCCGAGCCACTCGTGCGGCATCAGCGCGAGGCGTTCGTCCTGCACCCTGCGCAGCAGCGCGCCGACCGGCTCGGCGGGGTCGAGGGCGATGCGGGCCGGGACGGTGTTCAGGAACAGGCCGATGACGTTCCCGACGTCGGGGACCTCGGCCGGGCGGCCGGCGACCGTGGTGCCGAACACGACGTCGCTCCGGCCGGTGACGCTGGCCAGGGTGAGGCCCCACGCGGTGGTGAACAGGGTGTTCAGGGTGAGGCCCTGCCCGCGGGCGACCTCGCGGAGTTCGCCGGGCAGGTCGCGGTCGAGCTGCTCGGGGATGACCGGGTCGTGGTCGCCGGGGGCGAGCAGGGTGGGCTCGTCGAGGCCCGTCAGCGCCCTGCGCCAGGCGGCGGTCGCGACGGCGGTGTCCTGGGCGTCGAGCCAGGTCAGGTAGTCGCGGTAACCGCTCGTGCCCAGGGGGGCGTCGAGGTTCTCGTACAGCGAGAAGAGCCGGTCGAGGAACAGCCACGCCGACCAGCCGTCCCACAGGAGCAGGTGGCGGCCGATGACCAGGCGGTCGCGGTCGGGGAGGCGGATCAGCAGGACGCGGAAGAGGATCGGCCGGTCGAGGTCGAACCGCTTGAGGCGCTCGGCCCGCATGAGGGCGTCGAGGTCCTCGGGGTCGTCGTGGACCTCCAGCGGGATCTCGTAGTCGGTCGCGATGAACTGGACCGGCTGGCGCAGGCCGTCGCTGGTGAACCCGGCGCGCAGGCCCGGGGTGGCGGCCAGCAGCGCGCCGATCGCGGCGCGCAGCCGCTCGGGGTCGAGCCGGCGGTCGAGGTCGAAGGTCTCGTGGACGGTGTAGACGTCGAGCTCGCCGGCGTCGAAGTTCGAGTGGAAGAACAGGCCCTCCTGGAGCGGCGCCAGCGGCCAGACCTCCAGGTCGCCGAGCTTCGCCCGCTCGTCGTCGGTGAGGTGGAACTCCGACCGGGCCGTCGTCGTGGCGGCCACGGCCTCGGCGGTCGCGGCGAGCGCGGCCGGGGTGCGGTGCACGAAGACGTCGCGCGGGCTGACCGCCAGCCCGGCCGCGCGGGCCCGGCTGGAGACGCCGATCGAGCTGATGCTGTCGCCGCCGAGCAGGAAGAAGTCGTCGTCGGCGCCGACCTCGCCGAGCTTGAGCACCTCGGCGAAGATCGCGGTCAGCAGCTCCTCGCGGGGGCTCTCCGCCGCGCGGGCCGCCGCCCGGCGCGCGGTGGGCGCGGGCAGGGCGTCGCGGTCGAGCTTCCCGCTCGGCGTCAGCGGCAGGGCGTCGAGGACCACGTACGCCCCGGGCGTCATCGCGGCCGGGAGCCGTTCGGCGACGGCCTGGCGGACCCCGTCTTCGGTGACGTCGCCGACGACGTAGGCGACCAGCTGGCCGGCCCGGACGGTGACCGCCGCCCGGGTCACGCCGTCGACGGCGGCGAGGGCGGCCTCGACCTCGCCGAGCTCGATGCGGTTGCCCCGCAGTTTCACCTGCCGGTCGGTGCGGCCGAGGTAGTCGACCGTGCCGTCGGGGCGGCGCTTGACGAGGTCGCCGGTGCGGTACATGCGCCGGCCGGGCTCGAACGGGTCGGCGACGAACCGCTCGGCGGTCAGGCCGGGGCGGCCGTGATAGCCGACGGCCAGCTGGACGCCGGTCAGGTAGAGCTCGCCGGGCACGCCGTCGGGCACCGGCCGCAGGCAGGTGTCGAGCACCCGCAGGCCGGTGTTCCAGACCGGCTTCCCGATCGGGACCGTGACGTCGTCCTGGTCGGTCGTGTACGGGTGGTGGGTGACGTCCACGGCGGCCTCGGTCGGGCCGTAGAGGTTGTGCAGGGGCACGCGGGTCAGCTCGGTCCAGCGGCGGGCGGCCTGGCCGGGGAGGGCCTCGCCCGAGGAGAAGACCCGCCGCAGCGAGCCCGCCCACGACGGGTCGGCGGTGATCTCCGGAGCCGCGAGGAACGCCTCCAGCATCGACGGCACGAAGTGCATCGTGGTGACCCGCTCGGCCGTGATGAGGCCGGCGAGGTAGGCCGGGTCGTGGTGGCCGTCGGGCCGGGCGAACACCACCGCCGCGCCCTCGCACAGCGCCCAGAAGAACTCCCAGACCGAGACGTCGAAGCTGGCCGGGGTCTTCTGCAGGATCCGGTCGTCCGCCTGGAGAGGGTAGGCGCCCTGCATCCACTCAAGCCGGTTGACGATGGCCTCGTGGGAGACCACCGCGCCCTTGGGACGGCCGGTCGAGCCGGAGGTGTAGATCAGGTAGGCGGGGTCGCCGGGCCGGGCGAGGGGGTGCGGGCGGCCGTCGTCCACCGGGTCCGGGGCTGCGTCGGGGACCAGGGCCGGGTGGCGCTCGCCGCCCGAAATCTCGACCTTGAGCTCCCGGCCGCGGATCACCGTCGTCGCGCCGCTGTCGGCCAGCATGTACGCGATCCGGTCGGCCGGGTAGCCGGTGTCGATCGGCAGGTAGGCCGCGCCCGACTTCAGCACCGCCAGCAGCGCGATCATGAGCTGCTCCGACCGGGGCACCGCCACGGCCACGACGTCGCCGCGCCCGGCGCGCAGCCGGGCCGCGAGTTCGGCGGCGCGGGCGTCGAGTTCGGCGTAGGTGAGCCGGGTGTCCTCGTACACGACCGCGAGCGCGTGCGGGGTCCGGGCCGCCTGTTCCGCGATCTTCCGGCTCAACGTGGCCGGTTCGATCGGCACGGTCTCCCCCCGCTGCGGGCGGACGTCCTCGGCCAGGTCGACGCGGGCGACGCGCTGGCCGGGGTCGGTGGCGACGGCGGTGAGCAGGCGGGCCAGCCGGTCGGCGACGCCCTCGGCGTCGGCGCGCGGCACCCGCCCGTCGTGGAACTTCAGCCGCAGGTCGAGGCGGCGGCCCGGCTTGACGATCAGCGCGAGCGGATAGTGCACGGTGTCGTGGAACTCCGCGCCCGCGATCCGCACCCCGCCCGCCGTGCGGCCGCCGCTGGACGGATAGTTCTCGAACACGACCAGGGTGTCGAACAGCTCACCGCCGCCCGCGCGTCCGGCGGCCCGCTGGACGGCGGCCAGGCCGAGGTGCTGGTGGTCGAGCAGGGCGGCCTGCTCGTCCTGGAGCCGGGTCAGCACGTCGGCCAGCGTCGCCGACGGGTTCCACCGGAACCGGGTCGGCAGCGTGTTGATGAACAGGCCGACCATGTCCTCGATCCCGGCCACCTCGGCGTCGCGGCCGGAGACGGTGGTGCCGAACACGACGTCGTCGCGCCCGAGGGTGCGGCCGAGGAGGAGCCCCCAGGCCCCCTGGACGACCGTGCTCAGCGTCACGCCGAGCTGGCGGGCCCGCGCGGTGAGCCGTTCGGTGACGTCCTCGGCGAGCTCGACCCGCACGTGCGCCGGGACCACCGGGGCGGGCGGCGCGTCGATCACGCGCGTCGGCTCGTCGAGCCCGGCCAGGGCGTGCGCCCAGGCCGCCCGCGCGCCCTCGCGGTCGCGCCCGGCGAGAGCGCGCAGGAACTCCCGGTACGGGGTGACCTCCGGCAGCTCCTCCCCCGCGTAGAGCGCCAGCAGCTCGCGATGGAGCACCGGCAGCGACCAGCCGTCGGCCACGATGTGGTGGAAGGTGAGGACCAGCCGCCGGCCGCCGATCAGGGCGCACCGCAGCAGCGGCGCGTCGGCCAGGTCGAACGGCCGGGCCCGCTCCTCGGCGGCGACGTCCACGGTGACATCCACGGTGACGTCGTGCGCGGCCTCCCGCCACGGCAGCACCGCCTCGCGCCTGATCACCTGCACGGGTCGGCCGTCGGCGCCGGGCCGGAAGCAGGCCCGCAGCGGCGCGTGCCGGGCGACCAGCCGCTCCGCCGCCCGGCGCAGCCGCTCGGGGTCGACGTCGCCGTCGAGCTCGACGACCTGCTGCACCACGTAGGCGTCGTGGTCGTCGGCGAGCGAGTGGAAGTAGAAACCCTCCTGGAGGGGGCTGAGCGGCAGGAGCTCCTCGACGTCGAGCCCGGCGACGTCGGCGCCCCCGGGCACGTCGAGGGTCCGGGCGGCCTCGGCGTGGACGTCGGCCACGACGCCGGCCAGCGCGGCGACCGTCCGGTGCCGGAAGACGTCGCGGGAGGTCAGCCGCAGCCCGGCGGCGCGGGCGCCGGCGAGCACCCGGATGGCGGTGATGCTGTCGCCGCCCAGCGCGAAGAAGTCGTCGTCGATCGTCACGCCGGACACGCCCAGCGCCTCGGCGAACAGCGCGCAGAGCAGTTCCTCACGGGGATCGCGCGGGGCGCGGCCGGAGCTGAGCGCGGCGTAGTCGGGGGCGGGCAGGGCGGCGGCGTCGATCTTGCCGCTGGCGGTCACGGGGAGCCGGTCGAGCGGGGTGAACGCGGCCGGGACCATGTAGTCGGGCAGCCATTCGGCGGCGTGCGCCCGCAGGATCCGCATGAGCGCCTGGACGTCGCGGAACGGCGCGGGGCGGTTGGCGAGCGGGAAGCCGCCGGACGGCCGGTAGACCGGGCAGCCGGCCGCGGCACGCACGCCGGCGGGTGCGCTTGCGCCGTCACCGGTCACCGGCCGTGTGAAGACCGCCTCCAGGGAGCCGTCGTCCGCCTGGGCGTCCCAGGTGATCGCGGCCTGGAGGCCCCGCGCCTCGGCGAGGGCGTGCAGGTCCTCGGGGTCGACGCCCTCGGCCGCACCGGGGCGGCTGGTGTCGTCGATGGCGTACAGGGCGGTGAGGTCGGCGGTCAGGCGGGCGTTGGGGATGCCCGTGACGCGCAGGCCGTCGGTGGGGGTGAAGCCGGGGCCCGTCCAGCGGACCGTCCGCTCCTCGGCGGGTCCGGCGACGCCGGGGCGCAGGACGACGTCGTAGCGGTAGCGGGTGAGTTCGTTGTGGAAGCGGCCCCGCTTGACCCGGATGTCGGCGGTGAAGCCGTCGAGGGTGGCGAAGAAGTCGGGGTCGAGGAGGAGTTCGCCCTCCCACCGCACCGAACGGTCGGTCGCCGCCCTGATCGCCTGCTTGTCGTCGGGGTGGCGGCGCGTCTCCACGGCGGCCCGCAGGGTGCGCAGGAGCCGGAGGTTGCGCACGTCGCCGACGAAGACCGCGCCGCCGGGGGCCAGCAGCGTCGCCGCGCGGCGAATGACCCGCTCCAGGTAGGCGGCGTCGGGGAAGTACTGCGCGACCGAGTTCACCACGACGACGTCGAAGAAGCCCTCGGGCAGGCCGGTGACGTCGTCGGCGGGCCGGGCCCGCAGGCGCACCTTCCCGGCGAGCGCCGGGTCGAGCCGGTCGCCGAGCGCGCGGATCGCCTCTTCGGACAGGTCGGTGGCCCAGTAGGCCTCGGTCGAGGGCGCGATCCGGTCGAGGATCAGGCCGCTGCCCGCGCCGATCTCCAGAACGCGCTTCGGCGTCAGCGCCTCGATGCTCGCGACGGTGGCGTCGCGCCACTCGCGCATCTCCTCCAGGGGGATCGGGAGGCCGTCGTACATGCTGTTCCAGCCCGCGAAGCCGTCGCCGGCCGAGGCGGAGTAGAGCAGCTCGTGCAGGTCCTTCCACTCCTCGACGCTCGCGCCCTCCTCCAGCGAGGGCACGACGTAGGCGGCCAGCCTGCGGTCGCCCGGCCGGTCTTCGCGCACGACGACGGCGGCCTGCTCGACGGCCGGGTGTGCGCGCAGCACCGACTCGATCTCGCCGGGCTCGATGCGGAATCCGCGGATCTTGACCTGCGAGTCGACCCGGCCGAGGAACTCCAGGCGGCCGTCCGACCGCCATCTGACCAGGTCGCCGGTGCGGTAGAGGCGCTCGCCGGGCCCGCCGAACGGGTCGGCGACGAACCGCTCGGCGGTGAGCGCCGGGCGGCCGAGGTAGCCGCGCGCCAGGCCCTCGCCGGCGAGGTAGAGCTCGCCCGGGACGCCCGCCGGGACCGGCTGCAGCCGGTCGTCGAGCACGTAGGCGCGGGTGCCCGGGTCGGGGACGCCGATCGGCACGATGGAGCCGGGCGCGATGTCCGGGTCGCAGAGGCCGAGCGTGGAGTTGGTGGTCGCCTCGGTCGGGCCGTAGGCGTTGAACATCATCCGGCCCCGCGCGTAGCGGTTCACCAGCTCGGGCGAGACCCGCTCGGTGCCCGCGAGCAGCGTCGCCGGGGGCAGCACGACGTCGGCGGGCATCGCGTCGAGCAGCGCGGGCGGAAGGATCATGAAGGTGATGCCGTGGGCGTGCGCGTAGTCGGCCAGCGGCCGTCCGGGCACCCGCCGCTCCGACGGCACCACCACCAGGCGGCCGCCCGACAGCAGGCCGAGGCACAGGTCCCAGAACGCGACGTCGAACGACGGCGAGGCGAACTGCAGCACCCGGCTGTGCGGCCCGATCCCGAACCGCTCGACCTGGGTGGCGACCAGCTTGGCGACCCCGGCGTGCGACAGCACCACGCCCTTGGGCCGTCCGGTGGAGCCGGAGGTGTAGATGACGTAGGCGGCGTTGTCCACCCGCAGGTCGATCACCGGATCGGTGGCCGGCCTGGTCTCCAGTTCCCGTACGGTCTGCGCCGCGTCGAGCACCAGGCTGCCCGGCTCGGCGGTCTCGGTGGTGGTGACCATGCAGACCGGCCCGGCGTCCTGGAGCATGTAGGCGACGCGGTCGGGCGGATAGTCGGTGTCGACCGGCAGGTAGGCGGCGCCCGACTTGAGCACCGCGACCTCGGCGACGATCAGGTCCAGCGACCTCGGCACCGCGAGCGCGACGACCTTCTCCGGGCCCGCGCCGCGCGCGATGAGGGCGTGTGCGATGCGGTTGGCGCGCGCGTTGAGCTGGGCGTAGGTGAGCGACTCGTCCTCGAAGACCAGCGCGACCTCGTCGGGGCGGGCGGCGACCTGGTCGGCGAACATGGCGGGCCACGTGCGCAGTGGCACGGCGTGCGTGGTCGGGTTCCAGCCGTCGAGGATCAGGGATCTCTCGTCGGCGGGGATCAGGTCCAGGTCGGCGACGGGGGCTCCGGGGCGGGCGAGCGCGTCGGCCA
The DNA here is from genome assembly GCF_005233835.1 of Herbidospora galbida. Lineage (GTDB taxonomy): Bacteria > Actinomycetota > Actinomycetes > Streptosporangiales > Streptosporangiaceae > Herbidospora > Herbidospora galbida. The sequence goes on from NZ_SZQA01000080.1 coordinate 10,051, forward strand.
GCAGGGTGGCGAGGTGGGCGGGGTCGCCGGGGCCCTCGAAGACGGCGTCGGCGTCGTCGAAGGTCACCGTGAGGGCGACGTCGGCCGGCCATGAGCCCACTGCGACGGCGACCTCGGGGAGTTCCTCCGGGCGGCCGTGGGCGCGGGCCTCGTCGAGGGCGGCGGTGACGCTGCGTACAAGATCTGCGAAGGGGGTGGCCCCCGTGAGGGCCAGGCGGAGCGGGAGGGTGTCGTACCCGATCAGTAAGTCGGTCGTGCCGCTGTAGCGGTGCAGCAGGGCCGCGAGGGCGGCCAGCCGGGTCGCCTCCGGGGCGGCGGGCAGGGCCCGCCGCCCGCGCCGGGGTCCGGGCGGGAGTGCCGTGTCCACGGGGAGAGTGAGCCGCTGAGGAAGAGGGGTCAGGCGCTGGCGCCAGAAAGCCGCCGACTGATCGATAGCGGACACGAAAGACCGAGCCTCCCAAACCATAAACGCTACTACTAAGGTAAGCATTACCTAAGTTCTCGGGAAAGGCTACCTAAACCCGGGCGCTAGAGTTAAGGGCTGCCTAACCTAAGATGAGGATTCGTGGCGATCGGTTCAGTTACTCCCAGTAAGTCACCTCCCGGGGTGCGGCCGACGTTGCTGCTGACCCTGCTGATCGCCCTGCTCGTCCTCGTCTGCCTGCTGTCTCTCGCGCTCGGCCCCGTCGCGATCCCCGTCGACCAGGTCGTCGCCGCCCTCACCGGCGACCCGGTGTCGTCGAACGTCGAGAACATCGTCTGGTCGGTCCGCGGCCCCCGCACCGCCATCGGCCTGACCACCGGCGTCGCCATCGGCCTGGGCGGCACGCTGATGCAGGCGCTCACCCGCAACCCGCTCGCCGACCCGGGCCTGCTCGGCGTCAGCGCGGGCGCGTCGTTCGGCATCGTCGTCTCGATCGTGGCCTTCGGCATCGGCACCCTGTACGGCTTCATCTGGTTCGCCCTGCTCGGCGCGGCGGCGGCCAGCGTGATCGTGTTCGTGCTGGGCCGCATGGGCCGCTCGGGCCTCACCCCGGTGAAGCTCGCGCTGGCCGGCATCGCCGTGACCGCGTTCCTCGGCTCGGTGACCAGCGCGATGGTCCTCATGGACGTCGAGGCGCTCGACCGCTACCGCTTCTGGTCGGCCGGCTCGCTGGCCGGTCTGAACGGCGACGTGGCCGTCCAGATCCTCCCGTTCGTGGTGGTCGGCGCGGTGCTCGCCCTCGCCTCGGCCCCCGCGCTCAACAGCCTCGCGCTCGGCGACGACGTGGCCACCTCACTGGGGCGCAACCTCGCCCTGGTCCGCACCCAGGGAGTGGTCGCCATCATGCTGCTGACCGGCGCCGCCGTCGCCGCGATCGGCCCGGTCGTCTTCATCGGCCTGGTCGTGCCCCACGTGGCCCGCGCGCTGGCCCAGTCGGCCGGCCTCGGCCCCGACCACCGCTGGCTGCTGCCGCTCTCGGCGCTGATCGCGCCGGCGCTGCTGCTCGTGGCCGACATCGCCGGCCGCCTGATCGCCAAACCGACGGAAGTGCAGGCCGGCGTGCTGATCGCGTTCCTGGGCGGGCCCTTCTTCATCATGCTGGTCCGCCGCCGCAAGCTGGCGGAGGTGTGACGTGGCGACCAAGACCCTCTCCCCCAAGCCCGGCGCGCACTTCCGCATCACGCTCCCGCCCCTGTCCGGACGCCTGCGCCCCCGCCTGATCACCGTCTGCACCGCGCTGGCCGCCGCCACCTTCCTGCTGGTCGCCTGGGCGGTGTCGATGGGCGACTTCCCCATCACCTTCACCGAGGCCCTGCGGGCCGTCGTCGGCATCGGCGACCCGGGCACCCTGCTGATCGTGCAGGAGCTCCGCCTGCCGCGCGCCGTCGTCGGCGTCCTGGTCGGCTTCGCGTTCGGCCTGTCGGGCGCCATCTTCCAGACGATGACCCGCAACGCCCTGGCCAGCCCCGACATGATCGGCTTCACCCAGGGCGCCGGCACCGCCGTCGTCGCCGGCATCGTCTTCGGCTGGACCGGCACCGTCAGCACGCAGGTCCTGGGCCTGCTCGGCACCTTCGTGATGGCCGCCCTCGTGTACGTCCTGGCCTGGCGGCGCGGCACCACCGGCTACCGCATCATCCTGGTCGGCATCGGCCTCCAGTGGATGGCCACCTCCGCCACCGACTACCTGGTCGCCCGCGGCATGCAGTTCCAGGCGCACGCCGCCCTCGGCTGGCTCACCGGCAACCTCAACGGCCGCGACTGGTCGCAGGCCCTGCCGCTGGCGGTCACCATGGCCGTGCTGGTCCCGGCGGCGCTGGCGCTCGGCCGCCTGACGCGCACCCTCCAGCTCGGCGACGACGTCGCCATCGGCCTCGGCACCCGCGTCCAGTTCGTCCGGCTCGCCCTGCTGGTCACCGGCGTCGGGCTGGTCGCCTTCGGCACCGCCGCCGGAGGGCCCATCGCGTTCGTCGCGCTGGCCGCCCCCCAGATCGCCCAGCGGCTGGCCGGCACCGCCTGGCCTCCCCCGCTGGCGGCCGGCCTGACCGGCGCGCTGTTCGTGGTCGGCTCCGACCTCGCCGCCGCCCGGCTGTTCTCGATGGAACTCCCGGTCGGCATCGTCACCGGCGTCCTCGGTGCCCCGATTCTGCTCTGGCTGCTCATCCGCGCCAACCGCGCCGGCTCAGGAGGCTGAGATCAGCATGACCCTTCACTCCGTCCCCGAACTCCAGGCCGGCGGCCTCCAGCTCGCCTACGACCAGCGCGTCGTCGTCGACGACCTCGACGTCAAGGTCCCCCCGGGCCGCATCACGGCCATCGTCGGCGCCAACGCCTGCGGCAAGTCGACGCTCCTGCGCGCCCTGGCCCGGCTGCTGGCCCCGCGCAAGGGGGCGGTGCAGCTCGACGGGCGCGCCCTGCACTCGATCCCGACCCGGGAGCTGGCCCGGCGGCTCGGCATCCTGCCGCAGGGCCCGATCGCGCCCGAGGGCCTGACCGTGCTCGACCTGGTCACGCGCGGGCGCTCGCCGCACCAGACGTGGTGGCGGCAGTGGTCGAAGGCCGACGAGTCGGCCGTCCACGGCGCGCTGGCCGCGACGGGCATCGCCGACCTGGCCGGCCGCGCCGTCGACGAGCTGTCGGGCGGCCAGCGCCAGCGGGCCTGGATCGCGATGGCGGTGGCGCAGGGCACCCCGGTCCTGCTGCTGGACGAACCGACCACCTACCTCGACCTGGCCCACCAGATCGACGTCCTGGACCTGATCCACGACCTGAACCGCAACGAGGGCCGCACGATCGTGATGGTCCTGCACGACCTGAACCAGGCCTGCCGGTACGCCGACCACGTGATCGCCATGAAGGGCGGGCGCATCGTCGCCGAGGGCGACCCGGCCGACGTCATCACGGCCGAGAACGTGGCCGAGGTCTTCGACCTGCGCTGCCAGGTGACGACCGACCCGGTGAGCGGGACGCCGCTGGTGATCCCGATGGGCCGCCACCACACGTCGTAGCGGTGGCCGTCCCTTCGCTGACCGTCCAGGTCCTCGGCCCGCTGCGGGTGTGGCGCGACGGCGTCGAGGTCGACACCGGGCCGCGGCAGCAGACCTACCTGCTGGCCCTGCTGCTGATGCGGGCGGGCCGTCCGGTCAGCTCCGCCGAGCTCATCGACCTCGTCTGGGACGACGGCATGCCGGCGTCGGCGTCGAACATCGTGCACAAGTACGTCGGCACGCTGCGCCGGCTGCTCGAACCCGGCCTGCCCGCGCGGGCGGCCGGCTCCTTCCTCCACCGCCGCAACAGCGGCTACCAGTTCGACGACGGCCGCGTGTCGCTCGACCTGGCCGAGTTCCGCCGGCTGCTGGGCCGCGCCCGCGCCGAGGCCGACGCGCACCGGTTCGACGAGGCGGCCGCCTCCTACGAGGAGGCGCTGTCGCGGTGGCGCGGGTCGGCGGGCGACGGGCTGGCCGTCGGCGCCGCCGCCGCTCCCCTGTTCGCCTCGGTCAACCGCGAACTGCTCGACGCCTGCGTCGAGGCGGCCCGCGTCGCCGTGCCGCACGGCCACGCCGGCCGCATCCTGCAACCGCTGCGCCTGGCCGCGTGGATCGCGCCCATGGACGAGACGATCCAGGCGACGCTCATGACCGCGCTGGCGGCGTCGGGACAGCCGGAGGAGGCCCGGTCCGTCTTCGAGACGGTGCGGGCCCGGCTGGCCGACGACCTGGGCATCGATCCAGGACCGGCGCTGCGCGAGGCCCGCCGGCAGGTGCTCCCC
>NZ_SZQA01000081.1 GCF_005233835.1 Herbidospora galbida
CGGCCGCCTCCGCCCCGGCCGCCTCCGCCCCGGCCGCCACCGCGCCGGCCGAGCCCGCGGCCGCCGCCCTGTCGATCACCGATCCGTGGGTGAAGACCGCCAAGGAGGGCATGACCGCCGCCTTCGGCACCCTGGTCAACAACTCCGGCGCCGACATCACGGTCGTCTCCGGCACCAGCCCGCTGTCGCCGATGATCGAGCTCCACGAGGTCGTCGACAAGGACGGCAAGATGGTCATGCAGCCCAAGCAGGGCGGGTTCGTCGTCCCGGCGGGCGGCAGCCACGAGCTGGCCCCCGGCGGCGACCACATCATGATCATGGACGCCAAGCAGGCCGTCGAGCCCGGCGCCGAGATCCCGTTCACCCTCACCCTCGCCGACGGCGGGACCTTCGAGTTCACCGCCGTCGGCAAGGACTTCGCGGGCGCCAAGGAGGACTACCAGCCCGGCACGCACAATGGCTGAGCTGACCCGCCGGGGACTGCTCGCCGGCGGCGTCGTGGCAGGGGTGGTCGCGCTCACCCCTGCCGCGTCGGCCCGCGCCGGGGAGACCGTCGTCCCCTTCCACGGCCCCCGACAGGCCGGCGTCGCCACCGAACCGCAGGCCCACGCCGTCTTCGTCGCCCTCGACCTGCGCAAGGGCATTGATCGAGACGCCCTGGCGCGCATGATGCGGCTGCTCACCGACGACGCCCGGCGGCTCACCCAGGGCCGCCCGGCGCTCGCCGACACCGAGCCCGAACTCGCGACGCCCGCCGCGCGCCTGACCGTGACCTTCGGTTTCGGTCCCGGCCTGTACGCCCATGCGGACGTGAAGTCCCCGATCAAGCCGCTGCCGAGCTTCTCCATCGACAAGCTGGAGAAGAGGTGGACCGGCGGCGACCTGCTCGTGCAGATCTGCGCCGACGACCCGCTCACCGTCAGCCACGCCCTCCGGATGATCGTCAAGGACGCCCGCTCGTTCGCGACGGTCCGCTGGACCCAGCGTGGTTTCCGCCGCGCCGCCGGCACCCAGCCGGGCGGCCAGACCCAGCGCAACGTCATGGGCCAGCTCGACGGCACCGCCAACCCGAAGCCCGGCACGCCCGACTTCGACCTCGCCGTCTGGCGGCCCGACGACACGACCCAGCTCGTCGTCCGCAGGATCAGGGCCGAACTGGAGACCTGGGACGCCGCCGACGTGGTGGCCAGGGAGTTCACCATCGGCCGCCGCCTGTCGACCGGCGCGCCCCTGACCGGCGCCCGGGAGCAGGACGCCCCCGACTTCGCCGCCAAGGGCGCCCACGGCTTCCCGGTGATCTCCGAGTACGCCCACATCCGCCGCGCCCACGTCGGCGACCCGCGGCTCCGCATCCTGCGGCGCCCGTACAACTACGACGAGGACGTCACCGCGCAGGGCCACGCCGACTCGGGCCTGATCTTCGCCTCCTACCAGGCCGACATCGAGCGCCAGTTCGTCCCCATCCAGAGACAGCTCGCCGAGGCCGACCTGCTCAACGAGTGGATCACCCCGATCGGGTCGGCGGTCTTCGTCATCCCGCGAGGGTGTGACGAGAAGGGCTGGATCGGCCAGGAGGTGCTGTCATGAGGTTCCTGGCCCTGCTCGCGGCGATGGTCGCGACGCTCGTCGCGGGCAGCGCGACCGCGCTGGCACACGACCAGCTCAAGGCGAGCGACCCGGCGAAGAACGCGACGGTCGAGTCGCTCGACGAGATCACGCTGACCTTCTCCGCCGGGGTCCGGTTCCCCGCGATGGTCCTGCACGACGCGGCGGGCACCGCCGTCGAGCTGACCAGGCCGGAGACCGAGGGCAAGCTCCTGACGGCTCGCCCCCTGTCGGCGCCGCCGCCGGGGAAGTACGTGATCGGCTGGCGGGTGGTCTCCTCCGACGGCCACCCGATCGAGGGTGAGATCCCGTTCACCCTGGCGGGTGCGGCCGCCGAAACGGCCGCCACCCCGGCGAGCACCCCGGTGACCCGGCCGGTCTCCGCCTCCGAAGACGACTCCGGCGGCGGGGGTCGTCTGTGGATCGTCGGCGGGGTGATCGCCCTGCTGGGCCTGGGCTTCTTCGTGGCCATGGGCCGCCGGAAGACGGGCTGACAACCGTGGTCGCGCGGCTGCCGTTCCGGGTCCTGAGGCCGGCCGCGTTCGCCGTGGTCGCCTCGGGGCCGGCGGTCGCCGCGCACCTGTTCGCCGGGCTCGGCGTCGCGTTCGCGGCGGTGTTCCCGCTGCCCGGGCGCGAGCGGGCCTGACCTCACGTTTCCCGGCCGGGAGTCTGCCCGGCCGGCCGTAGCCGTGCGCCTCGATCACGACATCCGCAGAGGAATGATCATGGAAGTGCCGCTGACCGAGCTGGCCCTCACCGCGCGCTCGGGCGACCCCGCCGATCTCGACGCGTTCGTCCGGGCCGCCTACCCGGACGTGCGCCGGTTCCTGGTCCGCCTCACCGACCGGGAGACCGCCGACGACCTCGTCCAGGAGACGTTCCTGCGCGTGCTGGCGAGCCTGCCGGGGTTCGCCGGGCGGTCGTCGGCGCGCACCTGGTTACTGTCGATCGCCCGCCGGGTGGTGGTCGACCGGTTCCGGGCCGCCTCCGCCCGGCCGAAGGTCGCCGACCTGACCGACTGGCAGACCACGGCCGAACGCCGCCGGCACCGAGACGCCGCGGGCCTCGACGAGTGGGTCGCGCTGGCCGACCTGCTGGACCAGGTGCCCTGCGAGCGCCGGGAGGCGTTCGTGCTGACGCAGGTCATCGGGGTGCCGTACGCCGAGGCCGCGCGGCTGCTCGGCTGCCCGATCGGGACCGTGCGCTCCCGGGTGGCCCGCGCCCGCACCCAGCTCGTCTCGTCGTGGACGGCGGCCTAGCCCGGAGACGCCGGTGGAGCCGGCCGCCTCGGGCGACCGGCTCCACGGATGCGTCAGGTCGTGATCAGACCCGGGTCCATCTCTGGTTGCCACCGCCGTGGCAGGTGTAGATGTGCAGCCTGGAGCCGTTGGCGGTGCCGGAGCCCACCACGTCCAGGCACTTGTTCGCGCCGATGGCGGTGATGGTGCCGTCGGAGTTGAACCGCCACTTCTGGTTGTTCTGGCCGTTGCAGTCCCAGATGCTGACGGGGGTCCCGTTGGCGGTGCCGTTGCCGCTCACGTCCAGGCACTTGTTGCCGTACACGCGCAGCTCACTGGCGCTCGTGGAGGTCCACCTCTGGTTGGTCTGACCGTTGCAGTCCCAGATCTGCACGATCGCGCCGTTGGCCGTCGACCCGCCGCTGACGTCCAGGCACCGGTTGGACGCCACCCCGCGCAGGGCGCTGGTGGTGCCCGTCGAGGGGCTCGGTGACGGAGAGGGCGACGGAGAGGGCGACGGAGAGGGCGACGGCGACGGCGTCACGGTGGTCAGTTCCTTGATGCGGATGTTGCGGTAGGCCACCACGTCGGGGGACCCGTGGTTCTGGATGCCGATGTACCCCTGTGTAAGCGAGCGGTTCGGGTCGGTGTTGGTGAAGTCGTTGATCTTGGTTCCGTTCAGGAACACCTGCAGCCGCTCACCCTCCACCAGCAGCTCGTAGGTGTTCCACTGACCCGGCGGGTTCAGGGCCGCGTCGCGGGCGGTCTGGTCGGCCGCCTTGAATCCGTAGATCGCGCCGGTCGTCCGGTCGGCGGCGTCGGTCGCGTCGATCTGCACCTCGTGACCGGTGTTGAGCGCGGTCTGCGGGTCGCTGGTGGCGGGGAAGCCGACGATGACCCCGGAGTTGGAGTCGCCGTTCAGCCGCCAGTCGAGCTTGAGCGAGTACGACCCGAACTGCTTGGTGCTGTACCAGAGCATGCCCATGCCGCCCGAGGAGGTCAGCGTGCCCGAGCTGTTGGAGAACGACCCCGGGCCGGCCTGCTGCCAGCCCGTCGTCGAGCCGTTGTACAGCGCGGTGTAGCCGGTCTCGGGGCGGCAGTCGGCGTGGGCCGCCTTGGCCGCGTACTTGATGCCGCCCAGCAGCAGGGTGCGGAAGTTGGAGTCGGAGTACGACGCCTGCGTGTGGCCCAGGCCGGTGTAGAACGCGCGGCCGGACTGCTGCGGGTGACACCAGGTGATCGGGTGGTCGCCCATGCCGCCGCCGCTGTAGCTGCTCTCGTCCAGGTTCTGCAGGACGCGCACGTTCGGGCGGGGGTTGCTGCGGAAGCTGTACCACTCGTCGCTGCGCGACCAGGTCGTGCCCAGGTGCGCGGTCGCGGGGTGCGCCCGGTCCTCCTGGCGCACGGTGGCCTGCTGGATGGCGGGGTGGCTGTTGAACCAGGCGCCCACCAGCTGCCCGTAGAAGGGCCAGTTGTACTCGGTGTCCGAGGCCGCGTGGACGCCGACGTAACCGCCGCCGCCGTTCACGTAGGTCTGGAAGGCCGACTGCTGGGTGTCGTTCAGCACGTCGCCGGTCGTGTTGAGGAACACCACCGCCTGGTACTGCGAGAGGTTGGAGGTGTTGAAGGCGTTGGAGTCCTCGGTGGAGTCGACGGTGAAGTCGTTGGCCGACCCGAGGTCGCGGATGGCCTGGGTTCCGACGGCGATCGAGTCGTGCCGGAATCCGGCCGTCTTGGAGAAGACCAGCACCTTGAAGGGGGCGGCGTGGGCGGGCACGGCCGGGATCACCGTCGCGGCGGCCGCGGTGACGAGCGCCACCGCGGTCACCGCCAGGCGCCTGAGCGCGGCAGAGGTCAGATGTCGCAGCATGGGGTGTCCTTCCGTCGTGACGCCCGGCGCGGTCGCGCCGGGCGTCACACCGATGGTTGTCGTGCTGGGGCGCAGGGCCTCAGACGCGGGTCCACTTCTGGTTGGCACCGCCGTTGCAGGTCCAGATACGCGCCTTGGTGCCGTTGGCGGTGCCGTTCACCTCCAGGCACTTGTTCGCGCCGATGGCGGTCATGCTGCCGTCGGAGTTCAGGCGCCACTTCTGGTTGTTCTGGCCGTTGCAGTCCCAGATGAGCACCGCCGTGCCGTCGGCCGTGCCGGCGCCGCTCACGTCCAGGCACTTGTTGCCGTACACCCGCAGCTCGCTGGTGCTGTTGCTGGTCCACGACTGGTTGGTCTGGCCGTTGCAGTCCCAGATCTGGGCCAGCGAGCCGTTGGCCGTCGACGCGCCGTTGACGTCCAGGCACCGGTTGGACCCGGTGCCCCGCAGCGCGTTCGTCCAGCCGGTCGGGGGGGTGCCGGTGGCGAAGCTGAAGGAGTCCACGTCGAACAGGTAGCCCTGACCCGTCGCGCCGCGGAACACCAGGTACAGCGTCGTGGCCCCGGAGGGCGCGCCGCTGAGGGTCGCCGAGACGTTGGCGAAGGTGTCCCAGCTTCCGGTGGCGGCCACGGTGGCCGTGCCGAGCAGCGTGCCCGTGGCCGAGCCCGCCCGGACCTCGATCCGGCCGCCCGCGCCCGCCGAGGAGACCCTTGCGGTGAAGCTCGTGGCGTTGCTCAGGTTGTACGGCTGGAAGGAGATCCAGTCGCCGTCGTCGACGAAGCCCACCGTCTTGCCGCCCTCGGCGGTGGTCTTGTCGGCCGTCTGCACACCCTGCTGGGCGCCGAAGTGCTCGGCCTGGCGGAGCCGCGGCTGCAGCGTCCGGGTGCTGGTCGAGGTCAGGCCGCCCCCGTCGGTGTAGGAGGCCACGAAGACGCCGTAGATGTTGGCCGCGGAGTCGTGCTCGCCGTCGACCGGCACCGCGATGGAGCCGCTGCACCCGTTCTGCGAGGTGATCTGGTGCGCGTGGCTGTCATGGCCGAGCGAGTAGGTCACCGACACCTTGGAGCAGTCGATCGTGCCGTCCTCCGGGTCGCTGACGGTGACCTGGAACGGCACCGTCTCCCCGAAGGAGAACAGCCGGCCGTCGCCCGGTGTCGTGAGCGTGACGGAGGGGGCGGTGTTGCCGACCGTCACGTTCACGCTTGAGCTCCCGGGCAGCCCCTGCGGGTCGCGGACGGTGAGCGTGGCGGTGTACGCGCCGTTGGCGGAGTAGGTCTTGACCGGGTTGGCGGCGGTGGAGGTGGTGCCGTCGCCGAAGGTCCACGAGTACGACAGCGCGCCGCCCTCGGGGTCGGAACTGCCGGCCGAGGAGAAGTTCACCGTCAGCGGAGCCGCTCCGGAGGTCTTGTCGGCCGAGGCCCTGGCGATCGGGTTGCGGTTGGCCTGGCCGATGTACTCGACCCGGTAGAGCGCCTGGTTGTTGCTGCCGGTGCCGTAGTCGAGCACGTACAACGCGCCGTCGGGGCCGAAGGCCATGTCCATCACCTGCGTGCCCGACCAGGGGAACGCGGAGATCTCGCCGTAGCCGCCGGAGGAGGTCACCTCGATGGCCTTGATCCAGCGGCGGCCGTACTCGCCGGCGAAGAAGCGGCCGTCGAGCGTCTGCGGGAACTTGATCGGGGAGTTCAGGCTGGCGTCGTACCGGTAGACCGGGCCGCCCATCGGCGACTCCGAGCCCGAGCCGAACTGCGACGGCGAGCCGGCGTCACCGGCGTACCGGATCCACGCGGGCTTGGCCGCGGGGAGCGTGGTCAGACCGGTGTTGCGGAAGGAGTTGTTGGTCGCGCCGCCGGAGCAGTTGTACTTGCTCCCGGTGCTGTTGCTGGCGAAGTTCCACTCGTTGTAGGTCTCGCTGGTGCTGTTGGAGCCCGTGCAGTACGGCCAGCCGTAGAAGCCGGGAGCGGTGACCCGGTTGAACTCCACCTGGCCGCTCGGGCCCCGGTTGGAGTTGCTCGACCCGGCGTCGGGGCCGTAGTCGCCCAGGTAGACGACGCCGGTCGCCTTGTCGACGCTCATCCGGAAGGGGTTGCGGAAGCCCATCGCGTAGATCTCGGGACGGGTCCCCGACGTCCCCGGCGCGAACATGTTGCCGCTGGGGATCGTGTAGGTGCCGTCGGCCTGCGGCTTGATCCGCAGGAGCTTGCCGCGCAGATCGTTGGTGTTGGCCGAGGAGCGCTGGGCGTCGTACTGCGGGTTGCGGTTGGTGCGCTCGTCCAGCGGGGAGTAGCCGCTCGACTCGAACGGGTTGGTGTCGTCGCCGGTGGTCAGGTAGAGGTTGCCCTGGGCGTCGAAGTCGATGTCGCCACCCACGTGGCAGCACTGACCCCGGTCGTTGGCGACCCGCAGGACCACCTTCTCGCTGGAGGTGTTGAGGGTGTCGTCGGAGTTCAGGGTGAACCTGGACAGGTACAGCTCACCCTTCCACGCGTCGAACTGCGACTGGGTGCCGGTGGCCGGGGCGTCGCCGCTCGGGGTGCTCAGCCGGGGCGAGTAGTAGAGCCAGACGTACCGGTTGGTGGCGAAGTTCGGGTCGACCGCCACGCCCTGGAGGCCCTCCTCGTCGTGCGTGTAGACGTTGAGCCGGCCGGCCACCTTCGTGTTGCCGTTGACGTCGGTCACGCGGACCGTGCCGTCGCGGGCGGTGTGGATGACCGAGCGGTTCGGCATCACGGCCAGTGACATCGCCTCGCCCAGCTCGTTGCCGCCGGAGGCGAGCGACACCTGCTGGTAGTCGGAGGGCGAGATGGTCAGCGCGTTCGCCGGGGAGGCGGTGAGCGCGACGACCGCCGGCGCGATGAGCGCCATCGTGGTCAGCATCCTGAGCCACGGACGTCGGGACATGCGGTGTTCCTTCCTGACATGGGAGAAGTCAGGGCAAGGCGCGCGCCGCCACGCTGTTGCCGGGAGGGTCATGCTTCTCGTGCCCGGAGGTGTGCCGCCTCGGGAGCATCGCTACCTATTACGTTCAGGCCGCCCCTGATCGTCAAGGGCTTAAGCCCGCTTATTCGATCGACTCTCCACCCGGGTGCCACCCCCGGCAGGTCGTCCATGCTCGTTGAGCTGTGAATATCGTCATCGCCCCAGAAGCATGCATCGGAATATGAATGAAACATTCACATCTGCCGTACCGATGAGCCCGCACAAGTCTTGGTCATCGGGCTGAGTCAGTCTTACCCTTGCGTCGAATCGATTCGCTCCCCCTCCCTCGAAGGAGTTCGACCATGCACATCCCCTTACCGGGCTCACGGCGGGCCCTCGTCGCGGCGGTCGTCGCGGTGCTGACCGCGCTCCTGGCGACCACCCTGACCTGGTGGACGCCGGCGACCGCGGCGACCACCCCGCTGATCGGCACGGCGTCCGGCCGGTGCCTGGACGTGCCCGGGGCCTCCCAGGCCAACGGCGTCCAGACGACGATCTGGGACTGCAACGGGCAGGCCAACCAGCAGTGGACCACCACGAGCGCCAGTGAGCTGCGCGTGTACGGCGGCAAGTGCCTCGACGTGAACGCGGCAGGCACGGCCGACGGGACGGCGGTGATCATCTGGGACTGCAACGGCCAGAACAACCAGAAGTGGCGGCTGAACTCCGACGGCAGCATCACCGCCATCGGCTCCGGCAAGTGCCTGGACGTGTCGGCCTACGGCACCGCCAACGGCACCAGGGTCCACATCTGGACCTGCCACGGCGGCGCCAACCAGAAGTGGTCGACCGGCGCGCAGCCCAGCCCGTCCCCGTCCCCGTCGACGAGCCCGAGCCCGCCGCCGCCCGGCGCCCGCCCGTGTGACATCTACGCCTCGGGCGGCACGCCCTGCATCGCCGCGCACAGCACGACGCGGGCGCTCTTCAACGCCTACGCCGGCAACCTCTACCAGGTCAGGCGCTCCTCCGACAACACGACCAGGAACATCGGCGTGCTGACCACCGGCGGGGTCGCCAACGCCGCCGCGCAGGACTCCTTCTGCGCCGGCACGACCTGCGTCATCACGGTGCTGTACGACCAGTCGGGGCGCGGCAACGACCTGTGGTACCAGGGATCCAGCGTGGTCCCCGGCTCCCCGCAGAGCCGGCCGGCGGTCGCCACCACCGAGTCCCTCACCGTGGGCGGCAACAAGGCCTACTCCCTGTACATCAACCCGGGCAACAGCTACTGGCGGGACGGCCACCTGACCGGCGTCCCGACGGGCAGCGCGCCCGAGGGCATGTACATGGTGACCAGCGGCGTCCACGTCAACAGCGGCTGCTGCTTCGACTACGGCAACAGCGAGACCACCCGCAAGGCCGACGCCGCCGGGGCCATGGACGCCATCAACTTCAGCACCCAGTGCTGGTTCGGCGGCTGCCAGGGGTCCGGCCCGTGGGTGCAGGCCGACCTGGAGTGGGGCCTGTTCCCGGGCGGCAGCCAGTCGTGGAACACCAACCAGCGGGCCTTCCCCCACAAGTTCGTGACCGCCACGCTGAAGAACAACGGCACGACCCGCTTCGCCATCAAGGGCAGCAACGCCCAGTCGGGCAGCCTCTACACGCTGTACGACGGCCCGCTCCCCAACGGCTACAGCCCGATGAAGAAGCAGGGGGCCATCATCCTGGGCAGCGGCGGTGACTGCTGCAAGCCCGACGGCGGCGCCAACCTCAGCGCGGGCACCTTCTACGAGGGGGCCATGGTCGCCGGATATCCGACCGACGCCACCGAGAACGCCGTCCAGGCCGAGGTGATCTCCGCCGGCTACCGCTGATCGGATCCGCCCCGGGAGGCGGCCGCACGACGGCCGCCCCCCGGGGTCAGCCCGCCTTCGCGGCCTGCTCACGAGCGGTGTCCGCGATCGCGGGCAGGTCGTCTCCGGTCCCCCTGACGACGACCAGATGGTCGTCGGTGAACACGGCGATCTCCGTCATCCCGCCGCGGTCCACGACGTTGGCCGGTCCTGGCCGCGACTCCACCGTCCCCGCGGAGGAGCACTCGGCGTAGAAGCGCTTGAAGGTCTGGACGGCGTCCGTGCCGGAGACGACGACCTCCGAGACCGACGCCCCGCCGGCCGTCGAGAACACCCGGAACCGCACCCGGGCGTCCGCCGGGGCGATGCTCCGCCTCCCGCACGGCACCAGCGCCTCGTCGAGGTCGGCCCAGCGGATGTCGCCGGTCGTGCCGGCCGTCCAGGGCCCGCCGGGCAGCTGGGCCGCGTCGAGAAGCACCTGCGGCGGCGCCGGACTGGCCGCGACCGGCCCTCCCTCCCCGGTGCAGGCGGACAGCCCCGCCACCGTGACCGCGACGACGAGCGCCCATCGGCTCATCTGGTCCTCCTTCGAGGGGACGACGACGAAACGGACAGCACCGAGGCCGCGACGACCGCCAGCAGGGCGGCGAACCCGGCCAGGGCCAGATGCAGCAGGCGGACGGGCGCGGTCTCCGGCAGGGGGACCACTCCCGTCGCCATCACGGCGCTCGCGGCGGCCCACACGACGCCGACGCCCGCCTTCGCCGGGGACACGGGGGTGACCGCGTCGAGACAGCCGCACGGGACCCGGCCGCGTACCCGCAGCAGGATCAGGAGATACCCGGCCAGCGCGGCGTGCCACACCGCGGCCGCCGCCCAGACGGGCCGCCCGGGGTCTCCCCAGACCCAGAGCGCGAGCACCGCGACGCCGAGCACCGGTTCGGCCACACCGGCGGCGCGGATCACCCAGGAGGGCAGCAGGCCGTGCCCGCGCGTGACCTCCTCGGCGCGGAGGAACGCCGCCGCCACGAGGAGCAGCGCGCCGGCCAGGGCCACGTCCGCGACCAGGATCATCGATCACCACCCCAGGAGCAGGACCAGCAGCGCGGCCAGGAATCCGGCCGCGCAGAACCGGCCCACCCAGGCGAGCCTGCCCAGCAGGTGGCGGTCCCACCGCGCCGGGTCACCGCTCAGCGACCGGGTGAGCGGCATCAGCACCCGGCCGAGACCGAACCCGAGCCCCGCCAGCACCCCGGGCAGGATGCCGCCGACGAGCACGACGGTGAGCACCAGGGCGTGCGGGAGCGCGGTCGGGGTGAAGGTGCGCACGCCCGTGCCCATCTCGAAGCCGAACTGGAACGGCCCCTCGAACCGGCTGCGCGGAATGATCTCCTGCGGCACCAGCCTGCGGTTCTGGATCAGCGCGAGTGGACGTCCGGCCAGCTCGAAGGCGAGCAGCACCGCCGCCACCGGGATCAGCGCCCAGGTCCGCCCCGCCTCCGGCACCACCGAGACGAGGCCGCCGAAGGCCCCCGCGACCGTACCCGACACCAGCCCGCCCAGCACCAGGCCGGACGAGAAGGCCGTGAGTTGTCCCCGCCAGACCGGCGAGGTCAGCAGATCCGCTGAGTTGAGGCTTCAAACCGAGCCGGACAGCGAGAACCCCGCGACCACGCCCATCAACGCCCAGGCGAGGAAGTCGAGCCTCCCGGGCCAGACCGCGCCGGCCACCGCCACGAACGCCGTCAGGACGAAGAGGAACCCGGCCGTACGGGTGGCGGGCAGGGTCACGGGTTGGCCCGCGAGCAGATGTAGAAGGTGCTGCCCACGCCGTACACCACGAATCGGCCGTCGGCGCAGCGGTAGGGGGTGCTGCCGTGCGTCCAGCGCCAGGCGTTCTTCTTCGAGACCCCGCTCGCGCCGCACTCGACGATGGGCGTGTAGTAGGAGTAGGCGTTGCCGTCGGTGCGGAACCAGCCGTCGCTGCCGCAGTAGCTGCTGGCGTACGACCCGCCCACGCAGACCCGCTGGGTGGTGCCGTCGCGGTAGCCGTCGAAGCTCGCGTAGCCGCTGTTCGAGCAGCCGGACCACTCCGAGCCGACGGTCGCCGAGGCGCTTTTGACGCGGGCGGGCGGGAGGGCGCCCACCACGTTCAGCGCCAGGGCGCCGCCGAGCACGCCGACCGACTTGACCATCGTGCGCCGCGACACCCGGGCCCGGACGGGCGGACGCGCCTCCACGTCCTCGTCCGCTGCCGGCACGTCGGACCAGTAGTCGCGGGTCATGTCGTTCACCTCACGTTCGACGATTCGGGCAGATCCATCCCGAGGAGCCGGTCGAGGTCCGGGTCGGACCCGACCACCCGGCGCCACTCCTCGGCGCCGTCGGGGGCGTACTTGACGAGCGAGGGGGTCGCGCCGACCGCGACCGAACCGAGCAGGTCGGCGTCGACGACGGCCTCGACGTGCGGGGCCGGTTCGACCCAGGCCGCGCACGCCCGGCTCGCGGACAGCACGACCAGGTGGCCGTCGATCCGGCCGGGCGGCATCCCGGCCAGATGGACGGCGCGGTCGCGGCAGCTGGGGCACTGTTCCGAGACCACGAGGACGAAGGTCGGCAGCCCGTCGGCGGAGGCGAAGCGGGTCACCCTCCGGACGGCGTCCGGGCCGGGGGCGGCTGCGGGGGCGGCGAGGACCGCCTGTTGGAGTTCGCGCACGATCCTGAGCAGGGCGGAGATCGCAAACAGGGCGATCACCATGCCGAGGAAGGCGAACACGGCCAGAGAGTTGACGACGTTCTGCACGGCGGTCAGCTCAGCCCGCAGGTGAAGGAGTCGGCGACGGCCGCGAAGCGCGGGTCGTCGGCGTCCCGCGCGGTGAGGATCGTGGTCGTCGACGTGTTGACCAGGATGGCCGACCGCAGGAGCCGCCCGTCGTCGGCCCGCTCGTCGCGTTTCCACAGCGCGCCGCCGCGCACCCGTTTGCCGGCGCCGCCCGGCGTGGGCAGCGCGCCGGCCGGGTTCACCTGGATCGAGCAGACGCCCTCCAGGCTGTTGACCGCCAGCAGGCCGTCGAGGCGCACCCGCGCGCCGAGCCGGGGAGCCAGCACGACGCCCTCGGGGGCGTCGCGGATGTCGAAGGCGGCGAGCTCGCCGATGAACAGCTCGAACGGCACGTTCGTGCCCTGGACGAAGGTGTAGACCTCGTGGTGCGGCCCGATCCACAGCATCGTCGTGCCGGCGTTCTCGGGGTCCTCGTGGGAGACCAGCCGGGCGCCGTTCCACGACACCTCGCGGACGGTGAACCGGTCGTACTCGCCCAGGTGGCGGGCGATGAGCTCGCGCGCGCCCGCCGCGCCGGTGTGGAAACGCTGGGCGCCCTTGTCGCTCCGCGCCCAGAACAGGTAGCTCCAGCCCATGGTGAAGGGCTGCGGGCCGCCGTCCGCGGTGAGCGTACGGCCGTCAGGTGTTCGCGCTAACATCGCCACGCCCCCAGAGTGAGCGGTATTCCTCCACGACCGCCATACGGCCGCCATACGGCCGCCACATCACAGGCTCGCGTCCTCCATGAGGATGCGGTCGTGCAGGGCCGTCAGCGTGGTCGACGGCCCGACGCCGATGTGCTCGACCAGCGCCGCCCGGCAGTCGTGGTAGGCCAGCAGTGCGTCGGCCCGGCGTCCGCTCTTGTGCAGGGCGAGCATGAGCCGGGCGCGCAGGTCCTCCCGCAGCGGGGCGCGGGCGACCGCGATCCGGAGCTGGTCGATGGCCTCCTCGTAGGCCCCCAGGCGGATGCACGCGCCGGCGAAGTCGCCGATCGCGGCGGTGCGGCGCTCGTTGAGCTGGGTGGCGGCGTTGCGCAGCGCCTCGGAGCTGTCGGCGAGGTCCTGGAGCGCGCCGCCGCGCCAGAGGGCGAGCCCGTCTCTGAGCAGGCCGGCCGCCGCGGCGTCGTCGCGCCCGGCCAGGGCGGTGGCGGCGGCCGACCGCGCCGCCTCGAAGTCGGCCAGGTCGAGCCGGTCTTCGACGTCGGTCACCCGGTAGCCGCCCGGCTCGGTCCGGATCTCGACGCCGGAGCGGGCCAGCCCCTTGCGCAGGCCGGCGATGTACGTCTGCAGGTTCCGCCGCGCCGACGGCGGGGCGTCGTCACCCCACAAGGCGGCGATGCAGCGCTCGGTCGAGACCGTGTGAGGCGAGTCGAGCAGCAGGAGGGCGAGGAGCTGGCGGTGCTTGATCCGGGTCACGGCGAACCGGCCGCCGTCCGGTCGATGGATTTCGAAGTGCCCGAGCAGGAGAAATCTCATGGAACTCCAGCCGACTCTGGGGGAGCAGCGGAGACGGACGGGAATCGAACCCGCCGCGCCGAGATCCTCGGCGCCACCGGTTTTGAAGACCGGGAGGGCCACCAGGCACCTGCACGTCCCCGATGGTAACGCTATCAAAGAAAAGTTCTGGAGCCAGAGGTGTCCTGGCGTCTGGTGATGCCGACCCGGTCGAGGTGCTCCAGAAGCGGGACGACGACCCGGCGGCTGGTGTTCAGCGCGGTCCGCGCCTGCGCCACGGTGAACGGCCGGGGCAGCCGGGCGAGCACCGAGGCCGCCTCCTCCACCGCGCCCGGCGGCAGCACGACGCCGGGCG
>NZ_SZQA01000082.1 GCF_005233835.1 Herbidospora galbida
CGGGAAGGCCGCGCTGGGGCCGCTGCTGCGCGGGCTCGCGCCCGGCGGGCGCGGCTGGGTCGGCGACGACGGCGCGCCGGTGCCCGGCAGCGACGTCGTCGCGGCCTGCGACGCGATCCTGCCGTCGATGGTCGAACGCGACCCCGACTGGGCCGGATGGTGCTCGGTGCTGGTCAACCTCAACGACCTCGCGGCGATGGGCGCCACCCCGGTCGGGCTGCTCGACGCGCTCGGGGCGCGGGACGCCTCGTTCGCCGCTCGGGTGCTGACCGGGCTGCGGCGCGCGTCCAGCGCCTACGACGTGCCGGTCCTCGGCGGGCACACCCAGCTCGGCGTGCCGGCCGCGCTGTCGGTCACCGCGCTCGGGCGCACCGCGTCGCCGGTGCCCGGCGGGGGCGGGCGTCCGGGGCATCCGGTACGGCTGACCGCCGACCTCGGCGGCCGGTGGCGGACCGGCTACACCGGCCGGCAGTGGGACTCCACCTCCACCCGGACCACCGAGGAGCTGCGCGAAATGCTCGGCGCGGTGGGCGCCGCCCGGCCCGCGGCGGCCAAGGACGTGTCCATGGCCGGGATCGCCGGGACCCTGGGCATGCTGGCCGAGGCCAGTGGATGCGGCGCGGTGCTCGAACCCGCGCGCGTCCCCCGGCCCGCCGGGGTGACCATGGGCGACTGGCTGACCTGCTTCCCGGGGTTCGCCATGCTCACCGCGGGAGGTCCCGCGCTGCCCGCCGGGCCCGCCGTCGGGGCGGAGTGCGGGGAGCTCGTCGTGGGGAGCGGGGTGCGGCTGCGCTGGCCCGACGGGGTGGTGACGGAGGGCGTACACGACGCGGTCACCGGACTCGGAACGGCCTGAGGAGGACGCATGACGATTCGGCTGGCGGCCGTCGCCGCCCCGTTCGGCCGGGACCTGGAGGCGTGCTTCGCCACGATCGAGGCCCTGGCCGCCAAGGCCCGCTCGGAGGGGGTGTCGGTGCTGGCGCTCCCCGAGGCGTGCCTGGGCGGCTACCTGGCCAACCTCGGCGGCGCGGCCGCCGGGCCGCCCGCGCTGCGCCGCGACGGCCCGGAACTGCGGCGCCTGGCCGGCATCGCCGGAGACCTGGTGATCTGCGCCGGCTACTGCGAGGCCGACGGGGACGCGCGGTTCAACTCCGTCGTCTGCGTGACCGGCGACGGCGTCCTCGGCCACCACCGCAAGGTCCACCAGCCGCTCCGCGAGGACCGGAGCTACGCGGCGGGCGACGGCTTCACGGCCTTCGACACCCCGGCCGGGCGGATGGGCATGATGATCTGCTACGACAAGGCGTTCCCCGAGTCGGCCCGGTCGCTGGCCCTCGACGGCGCGGAGATCGTCGTCTGTGTGTCGGCCTGGCCCGCCAGCCGCACCGACCCCGCGCCCGACCTGGCCGACGACCGGTGGACCCGCCGGTTCGACCTGTTCGACCAGGCGCGGGCCCTGGAGAACCAGGTGGTGTGGGTGTCGTCGAACCAGTCGGGCTCGTTCGGCGACCTACGGTTCGTCGGCCGCGCCAAGATCGTCGGTCCGGGCGGGGAGATCCTCGCCGCGACCGGCGTCGACGGCGGGTTCGCGGTCTGCGACGTCGACGTGCCCGGCGCCCTGACGGCCGCGCGGCGGTCGATGGGGCATCTGCGGGATCGCCGTCCCGAGGCGTATGCGGCAGGATCGTGACCCGTGCTCCGCATCGCCGCCGCCTCCGCGCACTTCGGCCGTGACCTGGAATTCGACCTCCAGCGGGTCGCCAAGCTCATCGCCGACGCGCGCCAGGAGGGCGCCGGGCTGCTCGTGCTGCCCGACGCCGCCCTCGGCGGCTACCTCGCCGACCTGCGCCGGCCCGACCCGGCCGCGCTGCCGCCCGCGCTCGACCCCGACGACCCGCTGATCAAGCGGGTCGCGGAACTGGCCGCCGAGATGGTCGTGTGCGTCGGCTACTGCGAGGCCGAGGGGGAGTCGCGGTACAACGCGGCCGTCTGCGTGAGCGGCGACGGCGTCCTCGGCCGCCACCGCAAGGTCCACCTGCCGGCCGGGGAGATCGCCGCCTATGCGCCGGGCGACCGCTTCGACGCGTTCGACACCCCGGTCGGGCGGCTCGGCATGCTGATCGACTACGACAAGACCTTCCCCGAGTCGGCCCGCTCGCTGGCCCTCGACGGCGCGGAGATCGTCGCCTGCCTGTCGGCCTGGCCCACCAGCATCACCAACCGGGCCCCGCGCATGGCCCAGGACCGCCAGTCCCGCCTGTTCGACCTGTACGACTGCGCCCGCGCCGCCGAGAACCAGGTGGTGCTGGCCTCCTCGAACCAGACCGGCGCGATGGGCGGCATGCGGTTCCTCGGCCAGGCCAAGGTGGTCGGCCCGGGCGGCGACATCCTGGCCCGGACGTGGTCGAAGGCCGGCCTCGCGGTGGCCTCCGTCGACGTGGCCGCGGAGATCGCGCAGGCGCGGCGGGTGCTGCGGCACATCGGCGAACGGCGGCCGGAGGCGTATCGGGCATGAGGATCGCGCTGCTGACCTACTCGACCCGGCCGCGCGGCGGGGTCGTGCACACCCTGGCCCTGGCCGAGGCGCTGGCCGACCTCGGGCAGGAGGCCGAGGTGTGGGCGCTGGGACGCGGCGGCGACCGCCGGTTCTACCGGGGGGTGCGGGTGCCCGTCCACATCATCGACTGCCCCGACGTGCCCTTCGAGACGGTGGGGGAGCGGGTCCTGCGGTCGATCGACCTGCTGCGCGAGGCGTTCACCCCGTCGGCGTACGACGTCGTCCACGCCCAGGACTGCATCACCGCCAACGCGGCCGGTCCCTGCGTCCGGACCGTCCACCACCTCGACCACTTCACCACCCCCCAGCTGGCGGCCTGCCACGAACGCGCCCTCGTCGAACCGTTCGCGCACGTCTGCGTCTCGTCGGCGGTGGCGGCCGAACTGCGCGAGGGCTGGGGGATCTCGGCCTCGGTGATCCCCAACGGCGTGGACGCCGCGCGGTTCTCCGCCGCCGACGGCTCTGCGTGGCGCTCCCGGTTCGGCACGTACGTCCTGACCGTCGGCGGCATCGAACCCCGCAAGGGCTCCCTCGACCTGCTCGGAGCGCACGCCCTGCTGCCGGAGTATCCGCTGGTCATAGCGGGCGGGGAGACGCTGTTCGACTACCGGGGCTACCGGGCGGCGTGGGAGTCGCGGGCCGCCGAACTGGGCGTCGCGCCGGTCGTACTCGGCCCGGTGCCCCACGACGACCTGCCCGGCCTGGTGGCGGGCGCGGCGGCGTTCGCGTTCCCCTCGACGAAGGAGGGCTTCGGGCTGGCCGCGATGGAGGCGCTGGCGGCCGGGGTCCCGCTGGTGGTCCGCGACCTGGCGGTCTTCCGCGAGGTCTTCACCGGCGCGGCCCTGTTCGCCGGCGACCCCGCGTCGCTGGCCGCGGCGCTGCGGGAGGCGGTGACGGTCCCGTCGCCGGAGCGGGTCGCGGCCGGCAGGGCGCTGGCCGCCCGGCACACGTGGCGCCGGGCGGCTGCCGCGCACCTGGAGTTCTACGGGACCGTTTGCTCATAGAGCTGCCACGCCGGGAGCCTGACGCCAGAGCGGCCCGCCGCCTGGTCTGACAGCAGTCGCGCTCGAGTGTGCGCGACCCGCAGATGGCGGGCCGGGTCGCCGTCTTGCGCGCCCCGATCCAGATGAACGGCCAGCCGGTCGTGGTCGTACAGGGCGTCGGCGATGTAACCGTCGAGCCGGACGCGCAGTTGAACGGGCACGGAGTGCCGGCCTGTCAGGTGGGCGTACAGACGTCCGGTCAGTGGATCGAGCGGTTGGTCGTCGTCCGGCGGGGACGACGACAGTAGTTCTCCTACGACGTTTCCGCAGCCGGTCCAGTAGTCCCTGTCCCCCACGACGATGAGGTGGGCGCGGGCCCTGGTGATGGCCACGTTCCACAGGTTGGGCTTGGCGTTCAGCCAGTTCACCGTGGATTTCTTGATGTTCTCTGTGGCGACGAGGGACATCACGATGACGTCGCATTCGCCGCCCTGGAAGGTGTGCGCCGTTCCTGCCCGGATACGGGTGTCGCGGCCGAGCAGCCGCACCAGCAGCTCCTTCTGGCCGCGAAAGGGCGTGAGGATGCCGACGGTGAGGTCGGGGTCGCCGGCCGCAAGCGATCGGGCGAGGTCGACGGCGTGTTTGGCTTCGGCGGCGTTGATCCACGATCCGAACGGTCCAGGCTGCGCCTGGCCTCGCACGTTCTGCCAGCCGATGGCGGCAGAGGCGACCCGGCGCTGCCGGTGCACGTCGACCAGGACGGTCAGCCGGTCCGCGTAGAAGAGCCGGTTGGAAATCCCGGCGATGTCCGGATGGCACCGATAGTGCTCATCGAGCATCATGACCCGGCCCGCCGCCATGGCCAGGGCGTGGTAGGCCGAGTAGCGGTGGTAGGTGAGATGGCGGCCGTCCAGCCAGGCGGGATGCAAATCCGACTTCTCGGCATGGCGGGCCTCTTGGGCCGGGTCGAGGTTGGACACGTGTGGCAACTGCATGGGGTCACCGATGATCAGGGCCCGTTTGGCGCGGAACAGCAGCGGCAGCACTCCGGCGATGGAACACTGGCTGGCCTCATCGATGATCACCAGGTCGAACAGGCCCGGATCCGGTGGCAGTCGCCGTGCCGACTGGTTGGTGACCGCCCAGCCCCGTACGTAAGGCAGCAGGTTGCGCAGCTTCGTCCAGCCCTGGCCGTCCGTTTGCAGAAGCTCCGTGATGGCGTGTCTGCCCCGCGCGGCAGAGGCGGTCACCTCGGCCTGGAGCCGGGTCCTGGCGGCCTCCGCCACCGTCTTCCACTGGTCGTCGTGGTCGTCGACAAGCGTCTCCGCCGAGGGCAGTCGCCGTAGCCGTCCGATGAGGTCACGCCAGTCGACCTGTGTTTGGGCGTACATGGCCAGCGCCTCGCAGGACTCGACGGTCGCCGGCACGCCGAGATTGGCACGCCGGAACAGCCGGGCCCGACGCCATCCCCCCAGCAGTCTCGTCCGGGACACCTTCTGCGCCTTCCACCACCACCATTCCCAGCCGCCCGGCAGTTCGGACGGCGCCGCGCCCAGCTTCGCCGCCGCCTCCTCACGCGCCTGCCCGACCTCCAGCAGGTCACGTTCGAGCGCCGCCACCTCTCCCATCTGGGCACGCATGGTCTCAAGGGTTCGGCCCGCGTGGCTCAGAGCGGCCGTGGCCGTGGCGGTGTTGACCGACGGCCGGAGCGTCAGGAGACGATTCAGGCTCGGCTTCTCGGCCGACTCCCGAACTTTCTTGCTCCCGCTCCGGATGAGCGTTCCGGGCATCACCGCCTCCAGGCGGTGCCAGACCTCGTCGACGGCCTGGTTGTTGTTCGACGCGAAGAGCACCCGCTGGCCCGAACAGACCGCGGTGGCGATGGTGTCGGCGACCACCTGGCTCTTTCCGGTCCCCGGTGGACCGGTCGCCACCGTGATCCGTTCGCGCATCGCGGATGTGACGACCTCGAGCTGGCTCTCGTTGAGGGGGAGCGGCGCGACCAGATCCCACGGCGACTCCGGTATGGGCAGGGGGGAGTCGAGCAGCGTGGCCAACGCGGTGTCGGTGATGCGAGGTGCCTTGTCCTTGACATCACGAAGGTCGTCCTGGAGCTGTCGGATCATCGCCTCGCCCCGGGGAAGCGTGAAGACCACCGCGCAGTTGCGCGCGCCCTCCATCGGCGTGGCCACGTCAACTCCGGGTGCCAGCTGGTCAGGACGGATCTCGTCCACGCACTCGATGCCGAGTTCTCTCAGATGATGGCGGAGATCCTTGGCCAGTTCGCGGTGCATTCCCCGACGCCACGTCGGCCGATAGGTGTCGGCGAACGCCGCCGCCTCCTCCTCACCGAGGAGCCGGGAGAGCAGCTGCGGATTGGGCCGGGCCGGGCCAACCGCGGTCACGCGCCCCTGTTCTGCCTCGAGCTGCTGGATCATCAGCGGCGCCAGACCGGGGACACGCAGTGGCTTGCCCGCGGAGTCCTTCAACAACACGACCGTGGGATAGCCGTACCAGAGATCGTGGTCCTCCTGGTCGATCAACCGTTTCGCCTCCGGCGGCAGGGCGATCGCGCGGACGTCGTCGTAGGAGTCGTCTCCGCACAGCACTTGCTCGGCGCCGGGCACCACGACGACGTCGCGGCGGGTGAGCAGCGGGAATTTGGTGGCGTCCGTGGTGAGACAGGCGAGGTAGTAGTCGATGAGGCCGGGCCAGTCGGTGTTCGACTCCGCCGGGGCGCTCTTGACGTGCTCCCGCTGGAATCCGGTGGGGAGCGGCAACAGCGGGAGCGCCCGTCCGGCGGCGGAGCGTGCCAGGATGATGCGGTCGGTCACGCCGAGGGCCGACGCGACCGGGGTCTGCCGCGTGGCCGCAGGGCGATTCCGCAAGCGGTCGCCGACATGGAAGAACAGGTCGTCGACCGAGACGTTCCCGTCGCCGTCGTTGTCAGCCCGGCCGGTGCGCAGCCCTTCGATGATCTCTTCGGTGAAGACCGAGGGCCGCCCCTCCGCTCCCGCGAAGGAATCCTCCGCCGCCCCGGAGGACGCCAGCACGTAGACTCCTCTGCTCGTCAGCGGAGCCGGGTCGACCGCCTTGCTGTCCCTGGTCGTGAAGCCGAGTGCGAAGCCCCCGCTTTTGCAACAGTCGAGGATGGCGACCTTTTGCGCGGCCCGGCACAGTTCGATCTGCTCGTTGACGAACGAGGCGCCGACCGCGGTCTCCTCGATCATTTGGTGGTCGGTGTCGCCGGCGACGAAGAAGAACTCCCCGGTCGTTCGGGTCAGCCGCAGCCCGTGGCCCGTGAGGTAGAGCAGCGCGAGATCGTCGGGCTCGGCCTGGCCGAAGAATTCGGCGATCTCGTATCGCAGTCCTTCGGCCGGGGTGTCCGTGACGATGCGCACGTCGTCGAATCCGCCGATCGCGGGTTCCTCGAGCACCTGTTTGAACTGCCAGACGTCGACAATGCATGAGGGAAGCTCGGAAAACGCGCCGTCCGAATATTTGGAGTTCCCGACGAGGAGCGCCCGCTTGGAACTCACGGCGAATCCTTGCCGAGAAATTCCTCCAGCAACCGGGCGGCGGTCGGATCGATGACACCTTCGATCTCGATTTCCTCGTCACCTCGGGTCAGCCGCACCCTCCGCCCCCGCTGGACGGCGGCCCACTCGCGAATCGCGACCGCGCCGAGACGTGCCGCGCCGCCGGAAAGTGCCAGCCAGATGGCCGTGTCAGCCATCGCGGGAACACTCTTGACTCCCGGGCGGGGCGCGATGTCCGTTTCCTCGTAGGTGATGGCGACGCCCTCGATTCGTTCGAGGACATCGCGGAGGGAACGCAGTTCTCGCTCCCGCCGGAGTTCGTCGCCGGCGGAAATGACGTCCAGTCGTGCCGGTGCCATCAGCTCCCTTTCGCGTAATTGAACGCGATTGTAGAGCTGTCTGGATCGGCAAGGCGGACAAATCTAATTTATGGCATTTATGATGTTATGTGGATTTGAAGGTGTTTTGTGAAAGATGGGGGAGTTTGAGGGTGGGTGGCGTTTCACCGTCACCCACCCTCGCCGGTCGATCAGGCGTCGGCCTCGCAGGCCGTCTCGGTCTCGGCGGTGCACTTGTCGAAACCGCCGACCCCGTTCGCCGTGTCGATCCCCCCGTTGCCCTTCAGGATGTCGTCGTCGGAGCCCCCGTTGAGCCCGTCGCGGCCCGTTCCCCCGTTCAGGACGTCGAGCCCCGCCCCGCCCAGCACGGTCGACTGGAAGCCCGTGCCGTTGGAGAACGTGTCGTTGCCCCCGAGCAGCGAGACGTCCAGGAACTGGATGGTGCCGGAGCACTGGGCCACCGCGCCCGACTTGAAGCACCCGGCGCCCGTGACGATCCCCGAGGTGGAGTCGACGGTCAGCGTCCCGTTGAGGAAGCTGACGTTGACGGTCTCCCCGTCGCCGGTGCCGACGATGAAGAGCGTCTTCCCGGAGACGTGGACGGACGTGTCCGTCGCCGCCTGTGCGGGACTTGTGACCATCACCAGGCCGGCCGCGACGAACGCTAAGGCGGTGATGAGACGCTTTGCCAGTGACATGTGATTTTCCCCCGTCTGGTTGGGTTGACGGGGTCCAGGAAACCGCGGAAGCCCGTGGCCGTCTGCGGAGAAATACTCACGGCTCCAGGGATTCGGGGATCGAGTCGCTGTTGCCGCCGGGCCGCTGGGTCTTGCCGGCCGCGTCGTAGATCTTGACCCACTTCACCGTCGGGAACTGCTTGAGGGTCGCGTTGAGGTGGTTGGCGATCGTGAACGTGGCGCCGCCGCTCTTCGGCTTGCCCGTCAGGTAGACCCGCGCGACCTTGTTGGTCACGGTCAGCTTGCTGTAGCCGGTCGCGCCGGAGCTCACGAAGCGCAGCCCGGCCGCCTGCTCGGCCGCCGTCGGCCCGGCGAAGAGCCGCTGGAGCGCGCCGTGGGCCGTGCTCGGCGGGACGACCGGCCGCGAGACCGCCTTGAGCTTCGGCTCGCGGGGCAGGTCGAGGAAGTAGGCCTTCACCGGGACGGTGCGGTAGTTCACCGTGAAGTCGACGACGATCCGGCTCGGCTTGGTCAGCGTGTACATCCGGTAGGGCACCTTCTTGGCCAGCCCCACCCCGAACGACAGGGTCGCCTCCCAGTCGCCCGTGTTGACGACCTGGATGACGCCCGGCAGCGCGTACGTCCGCCGCTTCGCGCCGTAGGTGGAGCCGCCCGCCTCGTTGTGGCCCCGGGCGTCGAAGAACCGTAAGGCGAGCTTGGCGGCGCCGGGGACCGGCACGGTGTGCCCCGATCCGTCGGCGATCAGCTTGGGCACGTACTCCGCGATCCGCGTGGGTGGCAGCCCGTTGCGGAACTCGAAGACGAGGCGGTCGACGCCGGGGTGACGGTCGGCCCTGACCGCCACCAGCTGCGGCACCGTCTCGGCCTGGGCGGCGGCGGGGATCAGGGCGACGGGGGCGAGCAGGGCGGGCGCGAGCAGAGCTCTGACGAGGAGGGAGCGCATGGTGGTCATTTCTTCTCCGAGGGTTTGTCACGTTCCAGGACGAGCCGTCCCGGAGCCGGTGGGCTCCGGGAACGACTGACCTTTAAGACGCGGTGAACCGCTCACGAGTTCTCAGACCGTATGGAGATGTCGCTTCCGGGCAATCTCCGTCAGAACATCCCGTTGAAGGCGCCCGGCTTCGTCACCCCCGCGTCCGGCCCGAACGTGTGCCGGACGCCCGTCTTCGTCGTGATGACGTAACCGGTCGCCGTGACGGCGATGTCGGCCGCCTCGGCCGAGCCCTCCGGCAGGTCGCCCAGGTGCTCGGCGTCGCCGAAGGCGAACACGTTGCCCGCCACGTCGACCATCACGTAGCCCCTGCCGGTCGCGGTGCCCGACATGGCCACGATCGCGCGCTCGAAGGTCGTCGCGTTGCCGAGCCACTTGGCCGCGCCGAACGGGTGGACCTGTCCCGCCGAGGTCAGCAGCCAGTAGCCGCCCGTCGTCACCTCGATGTCGACGAACTGCCCGCTGTAGCCCTCGGGCGAGGCGGTGATCCACACGCCGGGCCCGTAGACCTGGCCCGTCGAGGTCGTCACCAGGTAGCCGTTCGGAGCCGCGTCGATCGCCACCAGCTCACCCTGGGCGGTCGCGGGGCGGGCGACGGGGAGTGCGGCGTCACCGTACGGGAAGATCTGTCCCGACGACGAGAGCAGCCAGTAGCCGGCCCCCGACGGCGTCACGGCGGCGTCGGTGATCCGGCCCGTCACCGTGGAGGCCGGCGTGGGGGCCGCGCCGGGCAGGCCGCCGAACACCTGGCCGGTGGAGGTCACCGACAGGTAGCCCGCGCCGAACGGCCGGGCGCCGCCGCCGTTCACCAGCGCCGGGTAGTCGGCCGGGCCGCCGTCCGTCGACAGGATCCCCATGTTCTTCTTCGCGTGGACGACCCCCGCGACGCTGTACGACGCCCAGAACGAGTCGAGCCGCCCGCCGTGCCAGCGCATCGGATTGCGCACCACCTGCGAGTTCTGCCCGACCGTCACGACGTTGCGGGTGCCGTCCTTGTTGACGGTGACGCGTTCGACCACGACCACGTGGCCGGCCGCGCCGCTGCGGTTCATGACGATCATGTCGCCCGGCACGATCGACTTGATCGAGCCGTTGGCCTGCCGTTCCATGCCGAGCGCCGCCGCCCGGGTGAAGATCTGGGAGGCGATGCCGACGCCGGAGAAGACGCCCGAGTGCCAGCCGCGCTTCAGGTAGAAGCGCTGTGGCAGCTCGACGCACTGCCACCAGTTGTAGGAGACGCCGCCGACGTGCCGTTGACCGGCGCAGCTCGTCGCCGTGCTGGCGCCGCAGACCGGCACGCCGCCGCCGGCGAACCAGGACGTGCCCGCGAGTCTCAGCGGAGCCCCCGCCGCCGACGCCTCGGCCGGCGCGATGGGGGCGAGCACGCCGGCGGCGGCCATTCCGCCGGCGATGATCTGTTTGAGAGGGGTGGACATAACGGCAAGAGTGCCGAAACCTCACGTCACAGAATGTGTGGAATACCCCTTTGGTATCACCTGGAACCGATCATCCTTTGACGATCTGCTTCAGCCGGGCCAGGCCGGTCTTCGGGGGCGGCGGGGGCGGCGGCGCGGGCTTGGCGATGAGGTCCAGCGCCTCAAGGCGCTTCTTCTTGAAGTAGCGCATCGGGCCGTTGGCCTTGACGTACGCCTCGGCCGCCGGCCGCAGCCCCGGGTGGGCGGCGCTCTGCATGCAGTAGGCGACCGCCTCGACCAGCCCCGGCACGTCGCCGACCGAGGGCTCGGTCAGCGTGCCGTCGGCGTCGAGGCGGGGGATCGTGGCGTCGACGATCGTGACGGGGACGCGGTTGCTGTTCTCGTACGGGGTCAGCCGCTCCAGCAGCAGGTCGGCGCCCACCGTGGCGACCGGGAGGCCGAAGAAGCGGCGGGCCGTCATCAGGGCCGTGGAGAAGCAGCTCACCACCAGGCGGGCGCGGCGGGCGGCGAACAGGACCTCGGCCGGCACCTCGTCGGGGGCGACCGTCAGGCTCGCGTTCAGGCCCGCCGCGATCTGGGCCAGCTCGCGGCCCTGGCGGCGGCCTGCGGCCGGGTGGGGCTTGAAGACGATCGAGCGGTGGCCGTGCGCGATGACGCCCCGGATCATGTCGGCGTGGAGCTTGAACTCCTCGTCGGGGGTGAGGATGCCGAGCGACGAGAGGTACTGGCCGAGCACGATCGCCTCGCCCTCGGGCATCGGGCCCGACGCCGCCGCGACCCTGCCGACGACGTCGGTGAACGCCCCCGGCGGCAGCGGCTGCGCCGGCACGCCGTACTCGCCGAGCAGGAGAGGGGTCAGCCCGGGGACCAGGTCGAGGTGCAGGAGCCGGGTGATGCGCTGGGAGATCTCGCCCGGGAGCACGTCGCGGGTCGGGCTGTGGGCCATCAGGCCGTCGGAGTAGATCGTCAGCATGGCGTCTTTGAACAGGCCCGGCAGGGCCCGCGCGGGCGGCACGATGACCGACTCCAGCACCATCTCCTCGATGTGCTCCAGGCCCAGCGCGCTCTGGAGCAGGCGGCCCAGCATCGGGGCCTCGATCGACCGGGGCTTCCAGTCGGACGGGTGCAGCGGCGCGATGATCTCGTTCCAGGAGACGATCCGGTCGAAGCGGTCGCGCAGCGCGCCGAACCCGGGCGCCTCGTCGAGGCCGAGCGCGGCCTCGGGGATGGGGGCGTTGTTGGTGACGATCAGGACCCGCTCTGCGGAGCCCGGCGGGCCGAAGGCCCCGGCGTCGATGGCCGCCGCCAGGGACATGGCGCCGAAGAACCGTGAGGCGTGGAAGACCTGCGTCACGTGACCTCCAGGAGCCGGGCGATGTACTCCCGGCGGTCGGGCTCGATGTCCTCGAAGCTCTCCCTGACCATCGCCTCGGGCAGGCGGCCGAGCCGGTCGGCGCCGCGCGCCTCGAACTTGGCCAGGATCTCGGGCGTGAACCGCTCGTTGTTGGCCAGGTGGTTGTCGAGCAGGGCCAGGAAGGTGCGGACCGCCTTCGGCAGGAACCGCTCCTCGACCTCTTCGAAGACCAGGTCGAAGGCGTCGAAGAAGTGGAGCTGCCGCTCGTCGCCGATCTGGGTGAGCGACTGCGGCACGCCCCGGCGGTAGAAGACGCCGGCCAGCGAGACCGCCGCGAACGAGCGGGCCCGCTGGTGCAGCCGCCAGATCCACGGCCGGTCTTCGGCCGTGTGCAGGCCGCCCGGGAAGGTCAGCAGGTCGCCCAGCGACTCGCGCCGGTAGACGCCGGCCCACGCGTAGGGGTAGTCGACCATCGTCTTGGCGCCGGGCGGCATGATCGACTCACGCGGGTCGAGGACCACCCCGCGCCGGGCGACCGGCGCGCGGTGGGTCTCTCTCTTCAGGCCCGTCGCCTGTACGTGGTCGACGCGCACGAAGTCGCAGCCCAGACCCTCGATCGCGGCGACGAGGTCGGCCAGGTAGCCCCGGCCGATCCAGTCGTCGCCGTCGAGGAAGGTCACGTAGCGGCCGGAGGCCAGCTTCAGCCCGGTGTTGCGGGCGTCGGCCAGCCCGACCGGCACCTGGTTGCGGATCAGGTGCAGGCCGGGGAGTTCCGCGCGGAACTCGTCGGTGATCGCGCCCGTGTCGTCGGCCGAGCCGTCGTCGACGACGATGTACTCGAAGTCGGCGCGCTGGTTGCGCACCAGCGACGTGAGCGCGTCGGCGATGAAGGGCGCGCCGTCGCGGACCGGGACGATCACCGATAGCGAGATCACACGGTCACCCTGCGCAGGCGGGCCCGGGGGGCCTCCTCGCCGGGGAAGACGCGCTTGACGCCGTCGCCCAGGGCCTTCTCGATGATGCGGATGTCGCGGACGAGGTGCTCCAGGCCGCTCGGCTCCAGCGAGGCGGCGTGGTCGGAGCCCCACATCGTGCGGTCGAGGGTGATGTGCCGCTCGACCGTGACGGCGCCGAGGGTGACGGCCGCCAGCGAGATCTGCAGGCCGCGCTCGTGGCCCGAGTAGCCGACCGGGACGCCGTAGCGCTCGCGGAGGGTCTGGATCGTGCGCAGGTTGGCCTCCTCGGGAGGCAGCGGGTAGGTCGACGTGGCGTGCATCATGACCAGGTTCTGCGTGCCCAGGATATCGACGGCGGCGTCGATCTCCTCAAGGGTCGACATGCCGGTCGAGAGCAGGATCGGCTTGCGGGTCTCGGCCAGCGCGCGCAGCAGCTCGCGGTCGGTGATCGAGGCCGAGGCGACCTTGTGGGTCAGCACGTTCATGTTCTCGAGGAACTCGACCGACGGGACGTCCCACGGCGAGGCGAACCAGTCGATGCCCTTCTCGGCGCAGTAGAGCGCGATCTGCTGGTATTCGTCCTTGCCGAACTCCGTGCGGATCTTGTACTCCATGTAGGTCATCTCGCCCCACGGAGTCTGCCGGATCTGCGAGCGCTGCTCCATCGGCACGCAGATCTCCGGCGTGCGCTTCTGGAACTTGACCGCGTCGCACCCGGCCTCGACGGCCACGTCGATGAGCTTCTTGGCGATCTCGACGTCGCCGTTGTGGTTGATGCCGATCTCGCCGATGACGTAGACCGGGTGGCCGGTGCCGAGCAGCTTCTCGCCGATGGCGACGGCCTTCGGCTCGACCGTGAGGGCGCGCGGCTGCCGGAGGGCCGGGGCGGGCGCGGCGGCGGGCGCGGCGGGCCGGGCGGCGAG
>NZ_SZQA01000083.1 GCF_005233835.1 Herbidospora galbida
CTGCGCGGCGGCGGCCTGCGTCTGGGCCGGACGGCCGGTGGCGGCGGCCGGGGCGGCGGGCTGCGGGCGCGAGGTCTGCTGCGGCACCGGCTGGGCGCGCACCGGCTCGGGCTCGTCGAACCCGGCCGCGATGACCGTCACGCGCACCTCGTCGCCGAGGGCGTCGTCGATGACCGTGCCGAAGATGATGTTGGCGTCGGGCGCGGCCGCGTTGGACACGAGCTGCGCGGCCTCGTTGATCTCGAACAGGCCCAGGTCGGAGCCGCCCGCGATCGAGAGCAGCACACCGTGGGCGCCGTCGATGCTGGCCTCCAGCAGCGGGCTGGAGACGGCCATCTCGGCCGCGGCGACCGAACGGTCGTCGCCGCGCGCGTGGCCGATGCCCATGAGGGCCGAGCCGGCCCCCGACATGACCGACTTCACGTCGGCGAAGTCGAGGTTGATCAGACCCGGCGTGGTGATGAGATCGGTGATGCCCTGGACACCCGAGAGCAGGACCTGGTCGGCCGCCTTGAAGGCGTCGAGCACACTGACCTGCCGGTCGCTGATCGACAGCAGCCGGTCGTTCGGGATGACGATGAGGGTGTCGACCTCGGCGCGGAGATTCTCTATTCCGGCCTCCGCCTGCATCGCCCGCCGCTTGCCCTCGAAGGAGAAGGGGCGGGTGACCACGCCGATCGTCAGCGCGCCGAGCGAGCGGGCGATGTTGGCCACCACCGGCGCGCCGCCGGTGCCGGTGCCGCCGCCCTCACCTGCGGTGACGAACACCATGTCGGCGCCCTTGATGACCTCTTCGATCTCCTCGCGGTGGTCTTCGGCCGCCTTGCGGCCCACCTCGGGGTTGGCGCCGGCGCCGAGGCCGCGGGTGAGCTCCCGGCCGACGTCGAGCTTGACGTCGGCGTCACTCATCAGCAGCGCCTGGGCGTCGGTGTTGATGGCGATGAACTCGACGCCCTTGAGTCCCTCCTCGATCATCCGGTTGACGGCGTTGACTCCGCCGCCGCCGATTCCAACGACTTTGATGACCGCGAGGTAGTTCTGCGGTGCTGCCACGACGAGGGGCCTTTCCGCTCGCTTACATATGTCCGTCACGGGCGGGTGCCCGCACTAGCCAACTCTCACCCTCAAGTTGAGATTTAGAGTTATGTCAACCTGAGGATTGATACGGACAGTAGGGTTGCGCCCCGCCAGGGTCAACTCACCGCGCCGCAACCGGCCCGGCGTGTCGTGAACGCGTCTCCTCAGCGTACGGTGACGACTTCCGGAGAGCTCACGTCGAAGGTCTGGGCCCGCTGGTTCAGCAGCCCGAGAAGGATACGGGTCTTGTCGGCCGCGCGCTCGGGCCCGCCGAAGATGACGGTGCGGCCGTCGGACAGCAGCAGGGTCACCGAGTCGGCCGTCTTGGCCTGCACCTCGTGAACCTTGCGCAGCAGGTGGTCGGGCAGCACCCCGAGCACGGTCAGCGCGGCCCGCACCGACGGGTCCTGCGGGTCGAGGTGCGGGAGCCGGACCACCGGCAGCCTGGGTGGGGCGACCGCGACGATGTCGAGCACCACGCCGAACCGGTCGACCACGGCCGACTTGCCGTTCATCGGCACCGAGGCCAGCGCGGTGCGCTCGCGGATCTTGATGGTGACGGTGCCGGGCCAGACCCGCTCGACCTTGGCCGACTCGACCTCGGTCACGGCGGCCACCCGCTGCCGGACCGCCTCGATGTCGACCATGGCCATCGGCGTGTCGAGCGGCAGCGCGGCGGCCTGCTCGATCTGCTCGGGCGCCAGGCCCAGCACGCCCTCGACCCTGATCTCCTTGACGCCCAGCACGGGCGAGAGGAACACCAGCCACCCCGACACGGCCAGCGTGCCGCCGGTGATCAGGGCGGCGGTGGCGAACCGCCAGATGCCCGGCCGTCTGCGGGCCGCCCGCTCGGCGGCGGGCGGCCTGTCGGTGACGGCGGGAGCCTTCGACGCGGTCACCGGGACCGCAGCTCCGCGACGATGCGGGGGCCGAGCTCGGTGACGTCGCCGGCGCCCATCGTCAGCACGATGTCGCCGGGACGGGCCCGCTCGGCGACCAGCGCCGGGACGGCCGCCCGGTCGGGCGCGTAGGCCACGTTGCCGGCCGGGAGGGTGACCTTGCCGGCCACCAGCGCGCCGGAGACCCCGGGCTCGGGGTCTTCGCGGGCGCCGTACACGTCGAGGACGATCGCCTCGTCGGCCAGGCCGAGCGCGGCGCCGAACTCGTCGGCGAAGAAGCGGGTGCGGCTGTAGAGGTGGGGCTGGAAGACCGCGATGACCCGGCCCGCCCCGGCCACCACGTCGCGGGCGGCGCGCAGGTCGGCGGCCAGCTCGGTCGGGTGGTGGGCGTAGCTGTCGAAGACGGTGACGCCGTCGGCCTCGCCCTTGGACTCGAACCGCCGCTTGGCCCCGGTGAAGGCGGCCAGGCCGTCTCTGACCTCGTCGAACGGCAGGCCGAGGTCGAGGGCGACGGCGATGACGGCGGTGGCGTTGAGGGCGTTGTGGCGGCCGGGCACCGACAGGCGGACCGCGCCGTGGCCCTTGAGGGTGAACTCGACGCCGAGGCCGCGCGGCACCACGTCGCAGATGCGCAGGTCGGCCTCCTCGCCCTCACCGTAGGTGACGACCTTCAGGCCCCGGGCGCGGGCGATCGGGGCCAGCTCGGCGGCGCCCGGGTCGTCGGAGCACAGGACGATCGTCTCGCCGATCCGCTCGACGAAGCGGGCGAAGCTGTCGTAGACGGCCTGCGGCTCGCCGTAGTTGTCGAGGTGGTCGGGCTCGACGTTGGTGACCACCGCGATGCGCGGGGCGAGCATCAGGAACGAGCCGTCGCTCTCGTCGGCCTCGGCGACGAACGCCTGGCCGGTGCCCTCGTCGGCGCCCAGGCCCGTGGTGACGAGCTGGCCGCCGACGCAGTACGACGGGTCGGCGCCGCACTTCTGCAGCGCCACGGTCAGCATCGAGGTCGTGGTCGTCTTGCCGTGGGTGCCGGCGACGGCGACCCCGGTCTTGCCGGTCATGACGGCCGCGAGCGCGGCGGCGCGCGGGATGATCCGCACGTTCTGCCGCAGCGCCTCCCCCAGCTCGGGGTTGGAGTCGCGGATCGCGGTGGAGACCACGACGGTGTTGACGTCGCGGATGTGCGAGGCCGCGTGGCCGACGTGGACGGTCGCGCCCAGCTCCCGCAGCTCGGTCAGCAGGTCGGAGCTGCGCGCGTCGCTGCCCGAGACGGCCACCCCGCGCTTGAGCAGGATGCGGGCGATGCCGGACATGCCGGCCCCGCCGATCCCGATGAAGTGGACCCGCCCGAGTTCCTCGGCGGGGATGGGCTCAACCAGTTTGACCAGACTCATCGGGCTGCGATCTCCAGAACCTTGCGGGCGAGCGTCACGTCGGCGTCCTTGCGTCCCATCCGGGCGGCGGCCTCCGACATGGCGGCTATCCGGTTCGGGTCGTGCAGCAGGGGCGCGAGGTTGCGCATGATCCAGTCGGGGGAGAGCTCGGCGTCGTCCACCATCAGGCCGCCGCCCGCCCGCACGATCGGCTCGGCGTTCAGGCGCTGCTCGCCGTTGCCGTGGGGCAGCGGCACGTAGGCGGCCGGCAGGCCGACGGCGGTCAGCTCGGCGGTGGTCATCGCGCCGCTGCGGCAGAGCACCAGGTCGGCGGCGGCGTAGGCCAGGTCCATGCGGTCGACGTAGGGCAGGATGACGTACTGCGGGTCGCCGGGCGGGGGCTCGACCTCGACGGTGTTCTTCGGGCCGATCACGTGGATGACCTGGATGCCGGCGCGGCGCAGGTAGGGCTCGGCGTTGAGGGCCGAGTTGTTGATCGAGCGGGCACCCTGGGAGCCGCCGAACACCAGCAGGGTCGGGCGGTCGCTCTCGAGGCCGAAGTAGGACCGCGCCTTGTCGCCCAGCGAGAACCGGTCGAGCGTGGAGACGTCTTTGCGCAGCGGGATGCCGACGTGCTCGGCGTTGGGCAGCGGCGTGTCGGGGTGGCCGGTGAACACGTGGGTCGTCAGCCGGGCGCCCAGCCGGTTGGCCAGGCCCGGGCGCGGGTTCGCCTCGTGCACCACGATCGGCACGCCCTTGCGGCGGGCCCCCAGGTAGCCGGGCGTGGCGACGTAGCCGCCGAAGCCGACCAGGATGTCGGCACCCACCCGCTCCAGGATGCCGCCGGCGGCGCTGATCGCCCCGGCGAGCCGCCCCGGCACGGTGAGGAGCTGAGGCGTCAGCGCGCGAGGCAGCGGAACCGCGGGCACGAGTGCGAGCTCGTAACCCCGGGCCGGGACCAGCCGCGTCTCCAGGCCGCGTTCGGTGCCGAGGCAGGTGATGCCGATCGACGGGTCGAACTGACGGAGCGCGTCGGCCAGCGCCAGCGCCGGCTCGATGTGGCCGGCCGTCCCGCCGCCGGCGAGGACAACCCTCATGTCTCTCCCTAGTCGTGCTATGGACCTGATTGCCCAGGGCGGTCAGGTCTTGAGGCCAAGCCAGCTTAGAGCCCGTGCGGCCGGGCCGGGGCCCCGTGCGGCCAAGGCCTCGGCGGCCCCCGGCTCGCGTTTGGCGAACGACAACAACATGCCAAGCGCGGCGAGCGTCGGCAACAGCGCCGATCCGCCGTAGGAGACCAGGGGCAGCGGGATGCCGGTGATCGGCAGCGCGCCGATGACCGCGCCGATGTTGACGATCGCCTGCCCGCCGATCCAGGCCGTGCAGGCCGCGGCGGTCAGCCGGACGAACGGGTCTTTGGTCCGCGAGGCGATGCGCAGCCCGGCGTAGCAGAGCAGGCCGAACAGGGCGAGCACCGTGAGGGTGCCCATGAGGCCGAGCTCCTCGCCGAGGATCGCGAAGATGAAGTCGCTCTCGCCGTGGGGCAGCCAGTCCCATTTCTGCCGGGACGACCCGAGCCCCAGCCCGAACCAGCCGCCCGATCCCATCGCGATCTGCCCCTGGGCGGCCTGGTAGCCCGACCCCTGCGCGTTGCCCCAGGGATTCAGCCAGCCTTCGATGCGGTCAGACCGATACCCCTCGGAGATGATCATGAAGACGGTGGCCATGGCGAGGAGGGACAGGATGCCGGCGAAGAGCCGTACCGGAGCCCCGACGACCCACAGCAGCGCCAGGAAGATGATCATCAGCACGATCGTGGTGCCGAGGTCGCGGCCGAGCATGACCAGCACGGCCAGGATGGCGACGCCGGGCATCAGCGGGACCAGCAGGTGCCGCCACTCGATCATGCCGTTGCGGGCCCGGCGGGCGAGCAGGTCGGCGCCCCAGATGACCATGGCCAGCTTGGCCGGCTCCGACGGCTGGATGGTCAGGCTGCCGATGTAGATCCAGCGCTGCGCGCCGAGCTCGGAGGAGCCGATGAAGATGGTCATGACCAGGCCGATGATCGACAGCGCCATCAGCGGATATCCGGCCAGCCGGAAATAGCGCTGGGGGAGCTTCGAGCAGACGTACATCAGCGGCAGGCCGAGCCCGACCGACAGCGACTGCTTGAGGAACCAGTAGAACGGGTCACCCATCATCTGCAGCGCCTCGATCGACGAGGCCGACAGCACCATCATGAGGCCGAGCGCCAGCAGCAGGGCGCTGCACCCGAGGATCAGGTAGTAGGAGGTGAGCGGGCGGCTCAGCAGCTCACGCAGGGCGCCGAGCTGGGTCGCCGCCCACGACGGACGAGCGGTACGCGTCTGCTGCTCATCCGCCTCCGTGGTGGCGGTCACCGTTCTTCCAGGGTGCGAACGGCGCGCGCGAAGGCGTCTCCTCGCGCGCCGTAGTTGGCGAACATGTCCAATGACGCCCCGGCGGGGGCCAGCAGCACGGTGTCACCCGGGGAGGCGAGCCGGGCGGCTTCGGTGACGACACGGTCCATGACCCCAGTGTCTTCCCCGGCGACCTCCACGACGGGAACATCCGGCGCGTGTCGCGCGAGCGCCTCGGCGATCCTGGCCCGGTCGGCGCCCAGCAGCACCGCGCCGCGCAGCCGCTTCGCGGACCTCGCGACCAGCTCCTCGACGTCGGCGCCCTTCAGCTGCCCGCCCGCGACCCACACGATCGAGCCGTACGCCGCCAGCGACGCCCCCGCCGCGTGCGGGTTGGTGGCCTTGGAGTCGTCGACGTAGGAGACCCCCTTCACGGTCGCCACGTGGGCGATCCGGTGGGGGTCGGGGGTGAACGCCGCCAGCCCCTCGCGCACCGCCTCGGCCGGCACCCCGAACGAGCGCGCGAGCGCGGCGGCGGCCAGCGCGTTGGCGACGTTGTGGGGCGCGAACGGCTTGACGTCGGCGAGGGTGGCCAGCTCGACCGCCGAGGTGCGCGGGTCGTCGCAGAAGGCCCGGTCGACCAGCAGGTCCTCGACCACGCCGAGCTCCCCCGGCCGGGGCACCTGGAGCGTGAAGCCCACCGAGTCGTAGGGCTCGGCGAGCCGGGCCGACCAGGGGTCGTCGGCGTTGTGGACGACCACGCCGGCGTTGGCGAAGATGCGGGCCTTGGCGGCGGCGTACTCCTCGAAGGAGCCGTGCCAGTCGATGTGGTCGGGCGCGACGTTGAGGATCGCGGCGGCCGCCGGGGCGACGCTGGAGGACCAGTGGAGCTGGAAGCTCGACAGCTCCACGGCCAGCACGGTGGTGTCGCCGGGGTCGAGGACCGCCTCGATGATCGGGGTGCCGACGTTGCCGACCGCGAGCGGCCGCTCCCCCGCCTTCTCGAGGATGGACGTCAGCATCCGCACGGCCGTCGTCTTGCCGTTGGTGCCGGTGAGGGCCAGCCACGGCGCGGCGCCCTCGTGGCGCAGCCGCCAGGCCAGCTCGACCTCGCCGATGACCTCGATCCCGGCCGCCGCCGCTTCGAGCAGCAGCGGGTGGTCGGGCCGCCAGCCCGGCGAGGTGACGACCAGCTCCACCTTGTCGGGCAGCCCGGCGGCCTTCTCGACCCCGAGGTCGGCGAGGTCGTCGGGGAGCGGCCGGTCGGACTGCTCGACCACGACGACCCGCTCGCCGCCCAGGGCCAGGCCGCGCGCGGCGGCGGTGCCCGAGACGCCGAGCCCGGCGACGACGACACGACTCACGTCTTGGGCATCCATTCCACGTAGAAGAGACCGAGCCCGGCGGCGGCGCACAGCATCGCGATCAGCCAGAACCGGACCACGATCGTGGTCTCGGCCCAGCCCTTGAGCTCGAAGTGGTGCTGGAGGGGCGCCATCCGGAAGATGCGTTTCCTGGTCATCTTGAAGAACCCGACCTGGATGATCACCGAGGAGGTGATGACGACGGTCAGGCCCGCCAGGAGCAGCAGGAGCAGCTGGGTCCGGGTGGTGATGGCCAGACCGGCGATCACGCCGCCGAGGGCCAGCGACCCGGTGTCACCCATGAAGATCTTGGCCGGGGGGGCGTTCCACCACAGGAACCCGATCAGCGCGCCCAGCACGGCGGCGGCCACGACGGCCAGGTCGAGCGGGTCGCGCACGATGTAGCAGTTGGGCCCGAGGATCGCGGTCGTGCAGCTGTTGCGCAGCTGCCAGTTGCCGATCAGCACGTACGACGCCAGCACCACACCGGTGGCGCCGGAGGCGAGGCCGTCGAGGCCGTCGGTCAGGTTCACCGCGTTGGAGAACCCGACGATCATGATGAGCACCCAGATGATGAAGCCGATGAGCCCGATCGAGGGGCCGAAGTCGCGGAGGAAGGACAGCCGCGTCTCGGCGGGGGTGATCGCGTAGGCGTTGGGGAAACGCACCACGAGGATCGCGAAGACGACGCCGACGAGGAGCTGGCCGAGGGCCTTGGCGCCCGACCGCAGGCCGAGGCTGCGCTGCTTGTAGATCTTGATGAAGTCGTCGAGGAAGCCGACCACGCCCAGGCCCGTCATGAGGAAGAGGACGAGCAGCGCGGAGGCGGTGGGGGGCGAGGGATTGGCCGACAGCATGGTGGCCAGGTGGGCGACGGCGTAGCCGAGGAGGGCGGCGATCACGATCACCGTGCCGCCCATGGTGGGCGTGCCCTTCTTGTCGTAGTGGCCCTGGGGGCCCTCCTCGCGGATGTTCTGGCCGTAGCCGCGCCGCCCGAACAGCCGGATCGCGATGGGGGTGCCGAGCATGGAGACGACGAGCGCGACCGCTGCGGCGACGATGATGTCTCTCACCGGGCGGCACCCCCCAAGAGGGCTTCGGCGACCTTCTCCAGCGCGGCGGCCCGGGGCCCCTTGATCAGCACGACGTCACCCGGCGCCAGGCGGCCGGTGAGCTCGGCCACGGCGGCTTCGACGTCGGGGGCGTGGATCGCGTCGGGGGCGCCGGCGATGATCTGCCCGGCGTTCTCGCCCACGACCACCAGGGCCTCCAGACCGGCTCCCGCGGCCAGGCGGCCGACCCCCTCGTTGAGCTCGGCGGCGTCGTCGCCGAGTTCGCGCAGGGCGGCGACGACCGCGTACTTGCGGCGGTGGCCGGCCAGGGCGTGCAGGGCGGCGAAGGCGGCGCGCATCGAGTCGGGGTTGGCGTTGTAGGCGTCGTTGATCACGGTCACGCCGTCGGGGCGGTCGGTGACCTCCATCCGCCAGCGGCTGCGCGGCTCGGCCAGCGACAGCTCCTCGGCGATGGCGGCG
The DNA here is from genome assembly GCF_005233835.1 of Herbidospora galbida. Lineage (GTDB taxonomy): Bacteria > Actinomycetota > Actinomycetes > Streptosporangiales > Streptosporangiaceae > Herbidospora > Herbidospora galbida. Next base: position 8,621 of record NZ_SZQA01000083.1, read on the forward strand.
GCCGACAGCCCCAGCTCGTGGGCGGCGGCAGCGGCGGCCAGGGCGTTCTCGACCGCGTGGGAGCCGTGGAGGCGCAGCGCGACGTCGGCCTCGCCCGAGGGGGTGCGGAGGGTGAACCGGGCCCGGCCGCGGTCGTCGAGGGTCTCGTGGGTGGCGCGGACGTGCGCCGAGGCCGAGCGGCCGAAGTAGAGGACCCGCGCCCGGGTGCGCGCGCTCATCGCGGCGACCAGCGGGTCGTCGAGGTTCAGCACCGCGACGCCGGAGGAGGGCAGCGCCTCGGGCAGCTCACCCTTGGCCCGCGCGATGGCCTCCTTGCCGCCGAACACGCCGAGGTGCGCGGTGCCGACGTTGAGCACCACTCCGATGGACGGCGGGGCGATTCCCGCCAGATAAGCGATATGTCCGGCATTACGCGCCGAAAGCTCCAGCACCAGGAACCGCGTGTCCTCATCGGCCTTGAGCACCGTGAGGGGGTGCCCGATCTCGTTGTTGTACGACCCCACCGGCGCCACCGTTGGACCGATCCTGGCCGCCAGCCGGGCCAGCAGGTCTTTGGTCGACGTCTTGCCGGCCGACCCGGTCACGCCCACCACGGTCGCCTTCGGCAGGTCGGTGACCACCGCGGTGGCGAGCCTGGCCAGCGCCGCCACGACGTCGTCGACCACGACGGCGGGCCCGTCGACCGGCCGCGAGGCCAGTACGGCGGCCGCGCCCGAGGCGAGGGCCTGGGCGGCGAAGTCGTGGCCGTCGGCCCGCTCGCCCCTGATCGCGACGAACAGCGACCCCGGCTCGGCGGCCCGCGAGTCGATCACCACCGGGCCTCTCACGACGGCGCCCGGGTCGGCCTGGCCCGTGAGGGCGCCCGATGTGATCTCTGCGACCCGGCCCAGCGGCAACGGGATCATGCGTTCCTCCTGCTGATGGCGGCGGCGACCACGTCACGGTCATCGAAGGGGACGACTTCGCCCGCGAAGTACTGCCCCTGTTCGTGGCCCTTCCCGGCCACGACGACGACGTCGCCCCGGCCGGCCCTGGAGATCGCCAGGTCGATCGCGGCGGCCCGGTCGGGCTCGACGATCACGCGGGCGCGGTCTTCGCGCGGCACGGCCAGCGCGCCGTCGAGCATCGCGGCGATGATCGCGAGCGGGTCTTCGCTACGGGGGTTGTCACTGGTGAACACGGCCACGTCGGCCAGCCGCGCGGCGGCCTCGCCCATCAGGGCGCGCTTGCCGCTGTCGCGGTCGCCGCCACAGCCGAGGACGACCGTCAGGGTACCGTCGGTGACCTCGCGCAGCGCACGGAGCACCGACTCGACGGCGCCCGGTTTGTGGGCGTAGTCGACGATCGCCTGGAACCCGTCGCCGCCCGGCACCCGCTCCATCCGCCCCGGGACGCCGCGGAACCCGCTCACCCCGTGGACGGCGGTCTGCAGCGGCACCCCCGACTCCACGAGCGCCACGAGCGCGCCCAGGGTGTTGGCGACGTTGAACGGCCCCGGCAGCCCGACGGTCACGTCGGCCTCGACCCCTCCCGGCCCGACGACCCGGAAGGAACTCCCGTCGGCCCCGAGCCGGACATCGGCCGCGCGCCACTCGGCGTCGGCCGCGCCCTCGGCGGAGAACGTGGTGGTCGGGATCTTCACGAACCCGGCCAGTTCGCGGCCGTGCGGGTCGTCGACGTTGATCACGCCGAGCCGGGAGAACTCGGGCGTGAACAGGCGGGCCTTGGCGGCGAAGTAGTCGTCGAAGTCCTTGTGGAAGTCGAGGTGGTCCTGCGACAGGTTGGTGAAGATCGCGACGTCGTAGAACAGGCCCTCGACCCGGCCCAGCGCCAGCGCGTGGCTGGAGACCTCCATCGTCGCGGCGGTCACCTTCTGCTCGCGCATCAGCGCGAACAGGCCCTGCAGGTCGCTGGCCTCGGGGGTGGTCAGCTCGGGCTTGATCGTGACGTCGCCCGCGTGGATCTCGACGCCGCCGACCAGGCCGGTGCGGTGCCCGGCCGCGCGCAGCCCCGCCTCCAGCAGGAACGTCGAGGTCGACTTGCCGCTGGTGCCGGTGACCCCGATGACCGGGATGTCGGCGGCCGGCTGGCCGTAGACCCAGGCGGCGACCTGACCGAGCACCGCGCGCGGGTCGGGCAGCACGAACACCGGCAGGCCGGTCTCGGCGGCCATCTCGGCGCCGTCGTGGTCGGTCAGGATGGCGCTCGCGCCGGCGCCCATGGCGGCCGAGCTGAAGGTGGCGCCGTGAGCGGTCTTGCCCTGGATGGCGACGTAGAGGTCGCCCCGGCGGACCCGGCGGGAGTCGATCGTGACCCCGGTGACCACGCCGCGCCCCGCACCGGCGACCGACTGCACGCCGAGCAGGGCCGTCAACCCCGAGAGCGGGCGCGGCGGGCTGGACGACGGGCGCATCTGCTGGTCCGGTGAAGGTCGGGCGGTGCGGGCGGGCTCGTTCACGGCGAGAGCGTATCGTTCCCGGTCACCGAAGAAGGCTTGTCGACCCGGTCGGCGGGATTTTCTTGGTCTTCAACGCAAAAGTCATGACTTCCTGGAAAACGGGCGCGGCGATCGTACCGCCGTAATGGTCTTTTTTCGGGTCCTGAATGACGGCCAGGGCCATCAGGCGGGGCGCTTCGGCGGGGGTGAACCCGACGAAGGTCGCCGTGTAGCCGCAGTACCCGCCACATTTCTGGTCATACCGCATGGCGGTTCCAGTCTTTCCCGCCACCCGGTAGCCCTCGATGGCGGCGGCGCCACCGGTTCCGTCGGCTCCCGCGACCGCCTTCTCAAGCATGCTCGCGAGCTGGCGGGCGGTCAGCTCGCTGATCACCCGGGTCTGCTTCGGCGGGGCGGCCGGGACCAGGTGGCCCTTCTCGTCGGTGGTGCCCGCGACGATCGTGGGGGTCAGCCGCACGCCGCCGTTGGCGATGGTCTGGTAGACGCTGGCCATCTGCAGGGCGGTGACGGAGATGCCCTGGCCGTACATGATCGTGCAGCGCTGGGAGCCGCTCCAGTCCTGCCAGTCTGGCAGCAGGCCGGCCTCCTCGCTCGGGATGCTCCCGCCGCTCTTGGCGCCGAAGCCGAAGGCGGTGAACATGTTGTGCAGCCGCTGATCGGTGATCTTGGTGCCCGCCATGATCGTGCCGACGTTGCTCGACTCCTCGAGGATCTGGGCGAAGGTCATCTGCTCGGTGGGGTGCGGATGGGCGTCGCGCAGCACCTTGTCGGCGCACTGGATGTTGTCGGGCACCGTGAAGATCGTCGACGGCGCGACCACGCCCGCCTCCAGCGCGGCGGCGGCCGTGATGACCTTGTTGGTGGAGCCCGGCTCGAACACCTCGGCGGCGGCCTTGTTGCCCCGGTCTTCGGCGCTCGTGGCCTGCCAGTTCCGCAGGTCGACCTCGGGCGCGTTGGCCATGGCGAGGATCTGCCCGGTCTTGACGTCCATGACGATGACGCTGCCGCTGCGCGCCCCGACCGCCTTGACCTGCTTGGCGATCGCCTCGTAGGCGGCCCACTGGATGTAGCGGTCGATCGTCAGCCGCAGGTCGCGGCCCGGCACCGGCGCCACGCGGGTGCTGCGAGTCATCGGGATGCGCTCGCCGCCCCGGCCGATCTCGATGCTCTGCTGGCCGTCCTGACCCGCGAGCGTCTTGTTGTACGCCTGCTCCAGCCCTTCGAGCCCGAACCCGTCGTCGCCGACGAATCCGACCAGCCCGCCGGCCAGCGTCCCGCCGGGGTAGAGCCGCCGGTACGTCGGCTTGGAGCCCACCCCCCGGAAGCCCATGCCCATGATCTTGCGGGCGACCAGCGGGTCGACGTCGCGGGCGACGACCATGTAGCGCTTGTCGACCTGGGCGAGCTTGGCGGCGATGCCCTCCTTGGGCTTGCCCAGCTCGGCCGAGAGCGTGGTGGCGATCAGCTCGCGCTGGGTCTCCTTGACCTCCTTGGGGTCGAGGTAGATCTCCCGCGCGTCGGCCGTGACGGCCAGCTCGTTGCCGTTGACGTCGGTGATCGACCCCCGCTTGGCCGGCAGGACCTCAGGGGTGACCCGCTGGTCGGCGGCCTTGGCCTGGAACGTCTTGGAGTTCAGCCCCTGCAGCTGCACCAGCCGCCCGGCGAACAGCGACAGCACCACGGCCATGGCCATCAGCGCGATGTTGATCCGCCGCCGCGGATTCCCCAGCCGCAACACGGCCGGCCTCGGCGGCGGCCCCGGACGCCGGGGCGGCCCCCCGGGCCCCGCGGGGCTCCTGCGCGGCGGCCCGTCACCCTCACGCCCCCGAACCGGCCGCTCCCCCGGCCGCAACGGCCGCACGGGCCGCTCTCCGGGCCGCGGCGGCCTCCCGGCGCCGTCACGCCCGCGAGCACCGTCACGAAGCGGACCGTCGGCAGAGCGCCCGCCTTCACGAAGCGGACCATCGGCGAAGCGGCCACCGTCACGAGACGGTCCGTCGCCGGCACGCCCGCCCACGCGGGAACGCCCGTCGGCGGACCTGGACCGCCCGTCTCCCGGACGGCCGCCGTCACGAAACCGGCCCTCGTCGCGAAGGCCGGAGTCACCACCACGCCCGCCGTCACGCGACCGAGCCCCGCCGTCACCGACGGGCCCCCTGGTGCGAGACCGAGCGCCTCCATCACCGGCTCGGGAACGCGCGCCGCCGTCACCGGCACGCCCGCCGTCGCGAGACCGCGCGCCGCCATCGCCGGCCCGGCCACCGTCACGCGAGCGCGCGCCACCGTCACCAGATCGGCCGCCGTCACGGAAACGCGCGCCGCCTTCGCCGGCCCGGCCGCCGTCGCGAGAGCGCGTGCCGCCCTCAATGGGGCGGCGGTTCTCGCGGGAGGTCTCCGGGCGGTCGTCGTC
>NZ_SZQA01000084.1 GCF_005233835.1 Herbidospora galbida
CGTGGCGGTGGTTGGTCTCCGGCTCGATCCAGTCATACAGCCATTCCAGGATGTTGCCCCGCGAGCCCGTCTTCATCGGGGGGAGCCGGTCGCGGGCGGCCAGCACCTGGGTGCGGAAGGAGGAGTCCACGCCGAGGGTCTGGCTGGCCTGGGCGCACCCGTTGAACAGATCGCGCAGGATCTGGTTGTCCATCGTCGGTCCGGCGCACACGCTGACGCCGTTGTGGTGCCCCAGCTCCGGCGAGTTCGACGGATTGGTGACCAGGTAGCCCAGGCTCGGTTCCTGCACCAGGGTGTCGAGGAAGAACTGGGCGGCGCCCTTCATGGCGGGGTAGTAGGTGCGCAGGAAGTCCACGTCACCGGTGAACAGGTAGTGCTCCCAGATCAGCGTGGCCAGCCAGGCGCCGCCGGTCTGCCACATGCCCCAGAAAGCGCCGTCGACGACTGAGGTGGCACGCCAGGCGTCGGTGTTGTGGTGGGTGACCCAGCCGCCGGCGTTGTACTGCGCCTGCGCGGTCCGCGCCCCGGTGACGGTCAGGTCGCTGATCATCTTGAACACCGGGTCGAAGCATTCGGCCAGGTTGGTGGTGTCGGCGTGCCAGTAGTTCATCGGCAGGTTGGCGTTGATCGTGTACTTCGAATCCCAGGAGGGGGTGAGGGAGTCGTTCCAGATGCCCTGCAGGTTGGCCGGCTGGCTGCCGGGCCGGGAGGAGGAGATGAGCAGGTAGCGGCCGAACTGGAACAGCAGCGCGGCGAACTGGGGGTCGTTGACGCTGTTGTGCTGGGCGATCCGCACGTCGGTGGGCTGGTCGGCGGCCGAGGTGCGGCCGAGGTCCAGGGTGGTGCGGTTGAACAGCGTCTGGTAGTCGGCCACGTGACGGCTGCGGAGGTCGGCGAACGTGCGCCCGGCGGCGGCGTTCAGATGGTTCCGGGCGATGCCCTGGTAGTCGCCGCTGACGTCGCGGTAGTTCTTGTAGCTCGACCCGATCGACACCAGCACGGTCACGCTGGTCGCGCCCGTCACCTGGAGGGTGCCGCCCGAACTGCTGACGTTGCCGCCTTCGGCGATCGCGCGGGCCAGGCCGAGGAAGCGGACCTGCCCCGAGATCCCCTCGAAGTTCCCTGAGATGCCGTCGAGGGCCACCGTCGTGCCGTCGGGGCTGGACCGGGTCGTGCGCTGCGGGCTGTCGAACGTGGCGGAGAAGCTGATCGCGTTGGCCCGGTCGGCGGTCAGCCTGATCGCGATGACCTGGTCGGGGAAGCTGGCGAAGATTTCGCGGCGGTAGCGGATGCCGTTCTGGGCGTAGGTGGTCACGGTGGTGGCCGTGGTCAGGTCCAGATAGCGGTTGTACTCCGAGACCCCGCTGGAGCTGCCGAACGTGAGCCGCAGGTTGCCGACGGTCTGGTAGGCCAACTGACCGGCGGGACCGCCCAGCATGTTCTGGTCGATCAGGCTCTGGGCCTGGCTCCACTGGTTCTGGAACACCAGCTGCCTGATCTGCCCGAGCGCCCCCGCACCCCGGGTGTTGCTCTGGTCGTACGGCCCGCCGGCCCAGACGGTGTCCTCGTTGAGCTGCAGGCGTTCCACGTCGACGTTGCCGAACACCATCGCGCCCAGGCGGCCGTTGCCGATCGGGAGGGCGCGCAGCCAGTCGGTGCCGGCGCTCTCGTCGTACCACAGGGCCAGGTCGCCCGCCTCGGGCGGCGGCGCGGCGGCGGCCCGGGCGACCGCCGTCCACTGGAGGGGCAGGATCGCGGCTCCGGCCGCGCCGAATCGCAGCACCTGCCTGCGGGATAAGTCAGACATCTCTCGGTACTCCCTTGCCAGGGGGTCAGGTGACCGTCAGGTTACAAACATGGGATTAATAGGGTCAATAGCCGTTGTGAGGACCGACATTTGCCCTCTTTCACCACATGATCATGGAGAGACATGGGATTGATTGGATTCGAAGGTGGGCGTCCGCGCCCCCTCACCGGACCGAACGGGCTGCTGTGCGTCGTCCTGGCGTATGTGACCAGATTCATCGGGTTAAGTCGCCGGGTTTGTTGACCCCGTATCGGACGGGGCCTACCGTCTAACCCATATTCATCCGATCAATTGGAGATCATTATGCCGACGATCACCTCAGTGGACGTGATCGACGTCAGGTTCCCCACCTCCGCCACCCTCGACGGCTCGGACGCGATGAACCCCGACGGCGACTACTCCGCCGCCTACGTGGTCCTCGGCACCGACGACGACCTGACGGGATACGGCCTGACCTTCACCATCGGACGCGGCAACGACCTGTGCGTGGCCGCCGCCCGCCAGATCGCCGCCCGCCTCGCCGGCCGCGACGTGGACGCCCTCGCCGCCGACCTGGGCGGCCTCTACCGTGAGATCATGGCCGACAGCCAGATGCGCTGGCTCGGGCCCGAGAAGGGCGTGGTGCACCTCGCCGCCGCCGCCGTGCTGAACGCCGCCTGGGACCTGGCCGCCCGCCGGGCCGGCAAGCCGCTGTGGCGGCTGGTGGCCGACATGACGCCGGAGGAGATCGTGGCGGCGTGCGACTTCCGCTACCTGTCCGACGTGCTCACCCCCGCCGAGGCCGTCGAGATGCTCGCGCGGCTGCACCCCACGCGCGAGGAGCGCGTCGCCGAACTGGCCGAGCACGGCTACCCCGCCTACACCACCTCGCCCGGCTGGCTGGGCTACGACGACGGCAAACTGCGGCAGCTGGTCAGGGAGGCGGTGGCCGACGGCTGGACGCACGTCAAGCTCAAGGTCGGCGCGGACGTCGACGACGACGTACGGCGGCTCTCGATCGCCCGGGAGGAGCTCGGCCACCGCAACCTCATGATCGACGCCAACCAGGTGTGGGACGTGCCGGACGCCATCTCCTGGGTGAACCGGCTGGCGGCCTTCGAGCCGCTGTGGATCGAGGAGCCGACCAGCCCCGACGACGTTTTGGGCCACGCCGCCATCCGCAAGGCGGTCGCCCCCGTCGGCGTGGCCACCGGGGAGCACTGCCACAACCGGGTGATGTTCAAGCAGCTCCTCCAGGCGGAGGCGATCGACTTCTGCCAGATCGACTCGTGCCGCCTGGCCTCGGTCAACGAGATCATCCCCATCCTGCTCATGGCCGCGAAGTTCGGCGTGCCGGTGTGCCCGCACGCCGGGGGCGTCGGGCTGTGCGAGATCGTCCAGCACCTGTCGGTGATCGACTACGTCTGCGTGAGCGGCAGCCTGGAGGGACGCGTCCTGGAGTACGTCGACCACCTGCACGAACACTTCACCGACCCGGTCCGGGTGGGCGGGGGACGTTACCGCCTGCCCGAGGCGCCCGGCTACAGCGCCCAGATGCGCCCGGACTCCGTCGAGGCCTACCGCTACCCTGATGGCCCGCAGTGGGCGAAGCAGTAGGGATGGTGGCGTGGGAGTCATCGAGAGCGCGATCGACACGATCAAGCAGATGATCGTCGACGGCGAGCTGCGTCCGGGCCAGAAACTCCCGATCGAGAAAGAGCTCGCCGACCAGCTCGGCATCGCCCGCAACACCCTGCGCGAGGCCGTGCGCGCGCTGATCGCCATGCGGGTCCTGCAGACCCGGCAGGGCGACGGCACCTACGTCACCAGCCTGTCCCCGGCGCTGCTGCTCGACGGCATGAGCTTCGTCGCCGACATCCACCAGCACGCGGGCGCGGGGGAGTTCCTGCACGTACGGCGGATCCTGGAGGCGGAGGCGACGGCCCTGGCGGCCGTCCGCATCCCCGACGACGACCTCGTCGCCCTGGGCAACCTGCTGGAGGAGGCCGAGCGCCTCGCCTCGGGGCCCGAGATCGACCACGGCAAGCTGGTCGCCCTCGACCAGGACTTCCACGCGTTGATCACCTCCCACTGCGGCAACGCCGTGCTGGCCGCCGTCATCCAGAACATGTCCGGCCGCACGGTCCGGGCCAGGATCTGGCGGGGCATGACCGACCCGGAGGCCGTGCAGCGCACGCTGGGGGAGCACCGCGCCGTCTATCTGGCGCTGCTGGCGCGCGACCCCGAGCGCGCCCGCATCCACGCCGCGATGCACGTTCTGGGCGTCGAAGAGAGCCTGGCCGGCTCCCGTGACTTCAGAGAGGACAACCATGAGTGATCCCGTCGAGCGCCTGACGGCCCGGCTGCGCGAGGAGGAGGCGGTCGTCGTCGCCTATTCGGGCGGCGCCGACTCGGCCCTGCTCGCCTTCGCCGCCGGCCGGGCGCTGGGCAGGCGGGCCCTGGCGGTCACCGCGGTCTCCCCGAGCCTGGCCTCGGCCGAGCGCTCCGCCGCGCGCGCCTTCGCGCGTGCGCACGGCTTCGCCCACGTCGAGGTCTGCACCGACGAGTTCGACCGGCCCGAGTACACCGCCAACGGGCGCGACCGGTGCTACCACTGCAAGTCGGCGCTGTTCGACGCGCTGACCCCGCTGGCCGCGGCCATGGGGGCCGCCGTCGCCCTCGGCACCAACCTCGACGACCTGGGCGACCACCGGCCCGGCCAGCGGGCCGCCGCCGAACGCGGCGTCATCACGCCGCTGGTCGACGCCGGGCTGACCAAGGCCGACGTGCGCGCGGCCAGCGCGGAACTCGGCCTCGTGACCGCCGCCAAGCCCGCCGCGCCCTGCCTGGCCTCGCGGGTGAGCTACGGCGACCCCGTCACGACCGAGGTGCTGGCCAGGATCGAGGCCGCCGAGGCGGCGCTGCGCGACCTCGGCTTCCCGGTGTGCCGGGTGCGCGCCCACGCGGGCGGCACCCTCGCCCGGATCGAGGTCCCGAGAGACCAGATCCTCCGCGCCGGCGAGGCGCGCGAGCGCATCGACGCCGCCGTGCGCGGCGCCGGCTTCACCTTCTGCTCGCTCGACCTGTCCGGCTTCGCGTCCGGACGCCTCAACGCGCTGCTCCCTCTGCTGCCGTCGTAGGCGCCCGGACGCGAGATCACGGGAGCGTCATTCCTGCGTCTTGCCGCCGGTCAGCCGCGACAGGGCCAGGGCGGTGAGGATGATCGCTCCGTTGAGCGCCTCGATCCACTGCGCCGGCACGCCGGCGAGGGTGAGGACGTTCTGGATCATGTAGAGCAGCAAGATGCCGGTGAACGCGCCGAACACCGTGCCCTTGCCGCCGTTGAGGCTGACCCCGCCGATGACGGCGGCGGCGAACACCGTGAAGATCGCCCCGTCGCCCTGCGCGGCGGCGACGGAGGCGAGCCGCCCGGTGAGCAGCAGGCCGCCGATCGCCGCCAGCACGCTGGCGGTGATCAGGGTGATCCACAGCACCCGGTCGGTGCGGATGCCCGCGGCCTTCGCGGCGTCGACGTTGCCGCCGATGGCGTACAGCGAGCGGCCGAACCCGGTGAAGCCCATGACCAGGACGCCGACCGCGAACAGCGCCAGGCAGATCCAGATCGAGGCGGGCACGCCGAACCACATCGCCGACCCCAAGTAGGTCATCGACTCCGGCAGGTTGAAGAAGGTCTGCCCGCCGGAGATGCCCGTGAGCAGGCCCCGCAGCACGATGAGCATGCCCAGGGTGACGATGAACCCGTTGAGCCCGAAGCGGACGATGAACAGCGCGTTCACCACCCCGACCAGCACGCCGACCGCCAGGGTGATGGGGATCGCCCAGAAGCCGGACAGCAGCCCGAGCCCCGACCCGGTCCCGACCGCGACCGTCAGCCAGGCGGCCACGCCGGGCGCCAGGCCGAAGGTCGACTCCAGCGACAGGTCCATCTTGCCGACGATCAGCACGAGCGCCTGCGCCAGGACGAGCAGCGAGATCTCCGACATGGTCTGCAGGATGTTGATCAGGTTGTCGGCCTGCAGGAAGATCGGATGGACGATCTGCCCGACGATCGCGATCGCGATGATCGCCGGTACGAGCGCGAAGTCGCGCAGCCGCGCCAGGCGGAGCCCCGACGGCGACCTCCCCGGCCCCTTCGGCGAAGGCCGCCCGGTCTCCGCGGGGGCGGCGGTGGTCTCAGGCATCGAGCTCGACTCCTTCCATGGCCGCCACCATCTCGTGGTCGTGCCAGCCGGCGGCCAGTTCGGTGGTGACCCGGCCGTGGAACATCACCAGCACCCGGTCGCACAGCCGCAGATCGTCCAGTTCGTCGGAGGCGATCACGACGCCGGTGCCCTTCCCGGCGATCTCCTCGACCTTCGCGAGCAGGAACTCCTTCGACCGGACGTCCACACCCGCCGTCGGGGTGATCAGCACGAGCAGGCGGGGGTCGCTCGCCAGGGCGCGGGCCATCACGACCTTCTGCTGGTTGCCCCCGGACAGGCCGTTGACGGGCAACTCCGGGCCGGGGGTCTTGATGGCCAGATTCGTGATCATCTCGCGGGCCAGGTCGTCGCGGCGGCGGCCGCTCACGAGCCCGGCGGTGCCGAGCCGTTCCGGCACGGTCATCGTGGTGTTGTCGGCGATCGACATCAACGGGATGAGCCCTTGGTGGTGGCGGTCGCGGGGGACCAGTCCGACCCCCGCCGCCAGCGAGTCGGGCACGCTGCCGGCCCGCGGGCGGCGCCCGGCGACCTCGACCGTGCCCTCGCGGGGCGCCCGCAGGCCCGCGATGGTCTCGGCCAGCTCGGTCTTCCCGCTGCCGCCGAGGCCGGCCAGCCCGACGATCTCTCCGGCCCTCACGCGCAGGTCGACGCCGGTGTAGAGGTCGCCGTCGGTCAGCCCGCGGGCGTCCAGGATCACGTCGGCGTCCGGGGGGACGGAGGGGCGGGCCTTCCTCTCCTGAAGGCCCGCCGCCTCCCCGGTCATGGCGGCCACCAGGTCTCCCCGGGGCAGTTCCATGACCGGCGCGGTGAGGATGTGCCGGGCGTCGCGGAAGACCGTGACGGTGTCGCAGATCTCGTAGATCTCCTGGAGGTGGTGGCTGATGAACAGGAAGGTGACGCCCTGTTCGCGCATCGCCCGCATCCGGTCGAAGAGGCGGGCGATCGCCGCTCCGTCGAGCTGCGCGGTGGGTTCGTCCAGGATGATGAACCGCGCGCCGAAGGACAGCGCCCTGGCGATCTCGACGAACTGCCGCTGCTCGACGCCGAGCTCCTTGGCCGGCAGGCGCACGTCCACGTCCACCGACCAGGCCTCCAGCAGGTCGGCCGCCTTCTTCCACATGCTCTTCCAGCTGACCAGCCGCAGGCCGTTGTGGTCGTGGCGGTTCAGGTAGAGGTTCTCGGCCACGGTCAGCTCGGGGATGATCGTGGACTTCTGGTAGACGCAGGCGACCCGCTCCCGCCAGGCGTTCCGCTCCGACAGGCGGGGCGCCGGCCGCCCGGCGAACCGGATCTCCCCCTCGTCGGGTTCCTGCAGGCCGGTGAGGATGGAGACCAGGGTTGACTTGCCCGCGCCGTTGCGCCCGACGAGGGCGTGCGTCTCGCCCGGCATGATCGTGATGTGGGCGCCGTCCAGCGCCACGGTCTCGCCGTATCTCTTGGTGATGCGCTCCGCCTCGGCGATGGGGCCGGTCACGGAGGAAGGGCTCGTGGAAGCGCCCATCGTCGTGCCTCTCAGCTCAGGTTGTTGCCCCAGAGCGACTTGTCGTCGTGCTTGACGCTGGGAATGCCGCCGTAGGTGCCGCCGTCGAGCGTGACGAGCGGGGCGGAGAGCTGGTCTTCCAGCAGGCCCGGCCGGACCTCGATGATGGTGCTGTCGTGGTCGGTCTTCCCCGGGGCGAAGGTCTTGCCCTCGATCGCCGCCTTGGTGTACTCCAGCGCCCACTTGGCGTAGAGGTCGGCGGGCTGGGACACGGTCGCGTCGATGTTGCCCGCCGCGATGTCCTTGAGCTCCTGCGGGATGCCGTCGTTGGAGACGACGAAGACGTGCTTCGGGTCGGTCGGCGGGACCAGCAGGTTGCGCTGCTTGAGCACCTGGAGGGTGCCCGACAGGGCGAAGCTCGACTGCATGTAGACGCCCTTGACGTCGGGGTTGGCGGTCAGCACCGTCGACAGCTTCTGCGAGGCGACCGCGCCGTCCCAGTTCGTGGCCTCGCCGAAGACCTTGATGCCGGGGTAGTTCTGCGTCATGCACTCGTTGAAGGCCTCGGTGCGGTCGCGGCCGTTGATGGAGGCCAGGTCGCCCTGCAGCATGACGACCTTGCCGGCGCCCTTCAGCTTCTCGCCGAGGTAGCGGCAGGCCTTCTCGCCGTAGGCGCGGTTGTCGGCGCGGACGACCATGAAGGCGTTGCCGGTGTCGGGCCGGGTGTCGACCAGGACGACGGGGATCTTCTTGCCCTCCAGCTGCTGGAGCGTGGGGGCCACCGCCGCGGTGTCCTGCGGCGCCATGACCAGGCCGCGGATGCCCTGGCTGACCAGGCTCTGCACGTTCGCCGTGAGCTTGGCGATGTCGTTCTGGGAGTTGGTGGTCTTCAGGTCGGCGCCGAGCTCGCCGGAGAACTTCGGCACGTAACTGATGTAGGAGTTCCAGAAGTCGGTGTCGGACCGGGGGTAGTCGACCCCGATCACCGGTTTCGCCGGGGCGTTGGTCGCCGCCTGCCCCGGGGTCTCGTCCCCGCCACACGCCGTCAGCAGACAGGCCGCCATTGACAACGTCACGGCGACGGGTAAGCGTCTGATTCTCATCGTCACTCCTTGAGGTGAGCGCCGGACATGGGATGTCTTTCTATGACCCAAACCATGTCGGTGTCTAGAGCTCTTGGACATAAACGCGATCACCTGCGTTTATGTCAGAATGCCCGGGAAGTCCGATGCTGATTCGGCGCCGAACATCACATGTCTGTCTCGGGTTTCCCGGCGGACGGGCATTCGGGGCAGGATGCACCTATGTCTCTGACCGAGCAGGCGATCGTCCGCATCCGGCAGCTCATCAAGGATGGGACGCTCCCTCCCGGAGCCCGGCTGCCTCCCGAGCAGGACCTGGCCGCGTCACTGGGCCTGTCCCGCAATCTCCTCCGCGAGGCCGTCCGCTCCCTGGTCACGACCCGCGTGCTGGAGGTGCGGCGGGGCGACGGCACCTACGTCACCTCGCTCGACCCCGCGCTGCTGCTGGAGGGGGTCGGCGTCGCGGTCGAGATGATGCAGGGAGACGACCTGCTGGAGATCACCGAGGTGCGAAGGCTGTTCGAGCCGGTGGCCACCAGCCTGGCGGCCACCCGCATCACGCCGGTCCAGCTGGCGGAGCTCCAGAGGCACCTCGACGCCATGGTCGCCGCCCAGGGCGACGTCGAGCTGCTCACCCACCACGACGACGCCTTCCACCGCGCCGTGTTCGAGGCCACCGGAAACCGGGCGCTGTGCGCCCTGCTCGTCGGAATAGCCAGCCGCACCGTACGGGCCCGGGTCTGGCGCGGGGTGCTCGAGGGCAACGTGGCCGGCCGCACCGTCTCCGAGCACGTCGCCATCTACAACGCGCTGGAGCGGGGCGACGCGGTGCTCGCCCAGGCGGCCGCGCTCATGCACGTCAGCACGACCGAGACCTGGCTGCGGGAGAACCTGGTGCGGTCGGCGGCGCCCGAACCGGGCGAGCGGGTCATCTGATCACGATCGGGCGCTCACCCCTCGGCACCAGTTCGCCGATCACCTGCGCGCCGGGCACCTCGCCCGCGATCAGCAGCCCACCGGAGGTCTGCGCGTCGGCCAGCAGGAGCATCGTCTCCTCGTCGGTCCCGCCCGACATGTGGGGCGCCACCCAGCCGAGGTTGCGGCGCGAGCCCCCGGGCACGAACCCGTCCCTGACCGCCTGCCGCGCCCCGTCGAGCAGCGGCACCTTCGCGCTGTCCACCACGGCCGTCACGCCCGAGGCCCTGGCCAGCTTGAACAGGTGACCGAGGAGCCCGAACCCGGTCACGTCCGTCGCGCACCGCACCCCGGCCCTGATCGCGGCCTCGCTCGCGGCGGCGTTGAGCCGCGTCATGACGTCGACGGCCTCGGGGAACACCTCGCCCGTCGCCTTGTGACGGTTGTTGAGGACGCCGAGGCCGAGCGGCTTGGTCAGCGACAGCGGCAGTCCGGCGCGACCGGCGTCGTTGCGCATCAGGGCGGCCGGATCGGCGAGGCCGGTGACGGCCATGCCGTACTTCGGCTCGGCGTCGACGACGCTGTGGCCGCCCGCCACGTGGCAGCCGGCCAGCGCGGCCACGTCCGCGCCCCCGCGCAGGACCTCGCGGGCCAGGTCGTACGGAAGGGTCTCGCGCGGCCAGCAGAGCAGGTTGAGCGCCATGAGGGGGCGGCCGCCCATGGCGTACACGTCGGACAGGGCGTTGGCCGCGGCGATGCGGCCCCAGTCGTAGGGGTCGTCCACCACGGGGGTGAAGAAGTCGGCGGTGGAGACGATCGCCGTGCCGCCCTCGACGCGGACGACGGCGGCGTCGTCTCCGGTCTCCAGCCCGACCAGCAGTTCTCCGGCCGGGTCCTTGGGGGTGACGCCGAGACCCGTCAGGACGTCCTCGAGTTCGCCCGGTGGGATCTTGCACGCGCAGCCGCCGCCTTGGGCGTATTGGGTCAGTCTCACCATGATCGGGATCATTGCGCGGATCAGCGGATTGGTATATCCCGATTTATCGTGACCGACTCGCGGCGCCACATCCCGCGCACCGACGCGCTCCTGGACGATCCCCGCCTCGCCCCGTACGTCGAGCTCATGGGACGCGGCCCCGTCAGGGAGGCCGTCCGGGCGGCCCAGAGACGGGCGAGAGACGGCGAGATCAGCCCCGCCGACGTGCCCGACGAGGTGGTGCGGTCGCTGCCGGGCGGCGGGCCCCGCGAGGTGATCAACGCCACCGGGGTGCTCCTGCACACCAATCTCGGCCGGGCCCCGCTCTCGGCCCCCGCCCTGGACGCCGTTCGCGGCGCGGCCGGGACCACCGACGTCGAGTTCGACCTGGAGACCGGGCGCCGGGCCCGGCGCGGCCGGGCGGCGCTGGCCGCGCTCGCGCGGGCGGTCCCGGACGCGGAGGCGGTGCACCTCGTCAACAACAACGCCGCCGCGCTCGTGCTGGCCGCGACCGCGCTGGCCCAGGGGCGGGAGATCGTGATCAGCCGGGGGGAGCTGGTCGAGATCGGCGACGGCTTCCGGCTGCCCGACCTGCTGGCCTCCACCGGCGCCCGCCTGCGCGAGGTCGGCACCACCAACCGCACGTCCGTGGCCGACTACGCCGGCGCGATCGGGCCGGCGACCGGGTTCGTGCTCAAGGTGCATCCCTCGAACTACCGGATCGAGGGCTTCGCGGCGACGCCGTCCGTCGGCGAACTGACGGGGCTGGGCGTGCCGCTGGTCGCCGACATCGGCTCGGGACTGCTCACGCCGGAACCGCTGCTGCCGGACGAGCCCGACGCGGCGACGTGGCTGCGCGCGGGCGCCGACCTGGTCACGGCCAGCGGCGACAAGCTGCTCGGCGGCCCCCAGTGCGGCCTGCTGCTCGGGCGGGCCGAGGCGGTCGAGCGGCTGCGCCGCCACCCGCTGGCGCGGGCCCTGCGGGTCGACAAGCTGACCCTCGCGGCCCTGGAGGCCACGCTCACCCACGCGGCCAACCCGGCCCGCGAGGCGCTGGCCGCCGACCCGGCCGTCCTGCGCCGCCGCGCCGGCGACCTGGTGCGACGGCTGGCCGAGGCGGGTGTGAAGGCCGACGCGGTGGACACCGAGGCGGCCGTCGGGGGCGGGGGAGCGCCCGGCGTCGCGCTGCCCAGCGCGGCGGTGGCGGTGGCCGGGTCACTGGCCGGGCCGCTGCGGACGGGCCGTCCGGCGGTGGTCGGCCGGGTCGAGGGCGGGCGCTGCCTGCTCGACCTGCGCGCGGTCGCACCGCACCGCGACGACGACCTCTTCGACGCCGTGACGCGGGCGGTCGTGGCCGCGTGCGGGTGATCGCCACCGCCGGGCACGTCGACCACGGGAAGTCCACGCTGCTGCGGGCGCTCACCGGGATGGAGCCCGACCGGTGGGAGGAGGAGCGGCGGCGCGGCCTGACCATCGACCTCGGCTACGTGTGGACGGAGGACCTCGCCTTCGTCGACGTGCCCGGCCACGAGCGCTTCGTCGGCAACATGCTGGCGGGGGTCGGCCCGGTCACGGCGGTGCTGTTCGCGGTGGCGGCCGACGCCGGCTGGTCGGTGCAGTCGCAGGAGCACCTGGAGATCCTGCATGCCCTGGGCGTCGGCCGGGGCGTGCTCGCCGTCACCCGGTCGGACCTCGCCGACCCCGGACCGGTGCTGGCCGACTGCCGCGACCGGCTGCGCGGCACCACCCTCGCGGACGTGCCGACGACCGCCGTCAGCGCGGTCACGGGACACGGCCTGGACGACCTGCGCGCCCTGCTGGCCGCCATACCGCCGGCCGACCCGGCCCCGGAGGCGGACGTGCGGCTGTGGATCGACCGCGTCTTCACCGTCGAGGGACGGGGGACCGTCGTCACCGGGACGCTCGGCGCCGGGGTGATCCGGGTCGGCGACGCGCTCCGGCTCGGCGACGACGACGTGCGCGTCCGGGGCCTGCACAGTCTCAACGAGGCGAAGGCCGAGGTCGCCGCCCCCGCCCGGGTCGCGGTGAACCTGCGCGGCGGCGCGCGGCCCCGGCGCGGGCATCCGCTGGTGACCCCCGGGCGCTGGCTCGACGTGCGGGTGCTCGACGTCCGGGTCTCCGGCGCGGACCGTCCGCCCGAGCACGTGACCTGGCACGTCGGCACGGCGGCGGAGCCCGCGCGGCTGCGCGCCCTCGGCGACGACACCGTGCGGGTGACCCTGCCCCGGCCGCTTCCCCTGCGGGTCGGCGACCGG
>NZ_SZQA01000085.1 GCF_005233835.1 Herbidospora galbida
CGCTCGCCCCGTTCGTCCGGCGGGCCGACGGTGAGCTGCAGGTCCACGCCGCCCTCGGCGGGCAGGGTCAGCGGCGGCCCGGCGACCAGGTCGGCGACCGCGAGGCCGCCGAGCGCCCGCCCGGCCTGGAGGGCCAGGTCGAGGTAGGCCGCGGGGGGCAGCACCGGCGTGCCGTGGATCGCGTGCTCGGCCAGCCACGGATGGACGCGGGCGGCGGCCCGCCCGGTCAGCAGGAGGGTGTCGGTCGCGAGGGTGGTCGAGGCGGCCAGCAGCGGATGACGGGTGGCGCGCAGCCCCAGGCTCTCGGGGTCGCCGGGGGCGGCGGCGTCCTCCAGCCAGTAGCGCTCGCGCTGGAAGGGGTAGGTGGGCAGGTCGGCGACGGCGGTTCCGGGGAGCCGCCAGTCGACGTCGTGACCGCCGGCCCTCAGCGCGGCCAGGTTGAGGTGGAACTGGTGAAGGGTGCCCCTGTCGCGGCGCAGGGTGCCGGTGACCAGCAGGGCCGGGTCGTCGACGGTGTCCTGGACGGGGGTCGTGAGGACGGGGTGGGGGCTCGCCTCGACGAAGGTGGTGTGGCCGTCGTCCAGGAGCCTGGAGAGCGTCTCGTGAAACAGGACCGGCCGGGCGAGGTTGTCGAACCAGTACTCGGGGGTGAGGTCGGGGATCTCGGGGGTGACGGTCGAGTAGAGGGGGACGGCCGGCGGCTGCGGGCGGATGCCTTGGAGCAGTGTCAGGAGTTCGTCGCGGAGGCGGTGGACGTGGGGGCTGTGGGAGGCGTAGTCGACGGGGATCCTGCGGGCGTCGAGGGTGGCGAGGAGGTGGTCGAGCTGGGCGGGGTCGCCCGCGATGACGGTGGCGTGGGGGCTGTTGTGGGCGGCGATGTGGAGGTCGTCGTAGGGGGCCAGGTGGGTGGCCAGGTCTTCGGCTCCCAGCTGCACTGACGCCATGCCGCCGGTTCCGGCGAGGGCGAGCAGGGCCTTGGAGCGGAGGGTGACGATCTTGGCGGCGTCGTCGAGGGTGAGGGCTCCGGCGATGTAGGCGGCGGCGATCTCTCCTTGGGAGTGGCCGATGACGGCGTCGGGTCGTACGCCGTGGTGTTCCCACAGTCGGGCCAGGCTGGTCATGACGGCGAACAGGGCGGGCTGGATGACGTCCACCCGGTCGACGGACGGGCCGTTCAGCACGTCGATCAGGTTCCAGCCCGCGTGGGCCTCGATCGCGCGCGCGGCGGCGTGCAGGTGCTCGGCGAAGACGGGAGAGGTGGCCAGCAGGTCACGGGCCATCCCGTCCCACTGGGAGCCCTGACCCGGGAAGACGAACACCACCTTCCCGCGCGGAGCCGCCACGCCCCTGACGAGGTTCGCGTGCGGCCGGTCGGCGGCCAGCGCGTCGAGCGTGGCGAGCAGAGCGGCCCGGTCGCCCGCGACGGCCACGGCCCGGTGGGGGAGCGCGGCCCGTCCCGTGGCGAGCGTGTGCGCGATGCGCGCGGGCTCCAGATCCGGGCGGCCGACGAGGTGGTCGCGCAACTGCCGCGCCTGTGCCACCAGGGCCTCGGCGCTGTGAGCCGACAGCAGCACCGGCACCGGGCCGGAGACCGGCTCGCGCGCCTCTTCGGGGGCGACTGGGCCCTCCTCGATGACGACGTGGGCGTTGGTGCCGCTGATGCCGAACGAGGACACCGCCGCGCGGCGTGGGCGCTCCTCCTCGCGGGGCCACGGCACCGGTTCGGTGAGGAGGCGGACCGCGCCGCTGTCCCAGTCGACGTGGGGGGTGGGTTCGTCCACGTGCAGGGTCTTCGGCAGGAGGCCGTGGCGGATCGCGTGGACCATCTTGATGATGCCGCCCACCCCGGCCGCCGCCTGGGTGTGGCCGATGTTCGACTTGAGCGACCCGAGCCAGGCCGGTTCGTCCCGGTCCTGGCCGTAGGTCGCAAGGATGGCCTGGGCCTCGATCGGGTCGCCGAGGCGGGTGCCCGTCCCGTGGGCCTCGACGGCGTCGACGTCGGCGGGCGACAGGCCCGCGTCGGCCAGGGCCGCGCGGATGACGCGCTGCTGGGCGGGGCCGTTGGGGGCGGAGAGCTGGCCGCTCGTGCCGTCCTGGTTGACCGCCGTGCCGCGCACGACCGCCAGGACCGGGTGGCCGTTGCGGACGGCGTCCGACAGGCGCTCGACCAGCAGCAGGCCGACGCCCTCGCCCCACCCGGTGCCGTCGGCCGCCGCCGCGAAGGCCTTGCAGCGGCCGTCGGGGGACAGGCCGCGCTGGCGGCTGAACTCGACGAACAGGCCGGGCGTGGCGATCACGGTCGCGCCGCCCGCCAGGGCCAGGTCGCACTCGCCGGCCCGCAGCGCGCGGACCGCCAGGTGCAGCGCCACCAGCGACGACGAGCAGGCCGTGTCGATCGTGATGGCCGGGCCGACCAGGCCGAGCACATAGGAGAGCCGGCCCGAGGCGACCGAGCCCGCGCTGCCGGTGCCGATGTAGCCTTCCAGCTCCTCGGGCGCCTGCCGGATCCGGCCGCCGTAGTCGGCGTACATGACCCCCGCGAACACGCCCGTCCGGGAACCGCGCGCCGACTCCGGGTCGATGCCGGCCCGTTCGAACGCCTCCCAGGCGGTCTCCAGCAGGAGGCGCTGCTGCGGGTCCATGCTGACCGCCTCGCGCGGGCTGATGCCGAAGAAGGCCGGGTCGAAGTCGGCGGCGTCGTGCAGGAAACCGCCTTCCTTCGTGTACGTCCTCCCGACGCGCGCCGGGTCGGGGTCGTACAGCGCGGAGACGTCCCAGCCCCGGTCGCCGGGGAACGGCGAGATGGCGTCCACGCCCTCGGAGACGACCCGCCACAGGTCCTCCGGCGAGCGCACGCCGCCCGGATAGCGGCAGGCCATGCCGACGATCGCGATCGGCTCGTGGCGGGCCGACTCGACCTCCGACAGCCGTTGCCGGGTCTGCAGCAGGTCGCCGGTGACGCGCTTGAGGTAGTCGCGGAGCTTGGCCTCGGTGGTCATCGTGCCGTCACCTCTCCTCGTGGTCGGAACCGAGTTGCGTGTCGATGAGCTGGAAGAGTTCCTCGTCGGTGGCGTCCTGGACGACGCCCGCCGGGCCGGTGGGAGACACCAGCGCGAGCAGCGCCGACAGCCGGGCCGCGACGAGCTCCCGGTCGCGGTCGCCGAGCGCGGCGGCCGACTCGGCCAGCGCGTCCAGTGCCGTGAGGGCCGGGCCCGCGCCGCCGGGGAGCCGGAAGGCGAGTTCGCCGTGCAGGTGGGCGGCGAGCGCGGTGGGGGTCGGATGATCGAACAGGAGCGTGGCGGGCAGCCGCAGCCCGGTCTCCACCGCCAGCCGGTTGCGCAGCTCGACCGCCGTGAGCGAGTCGAACCCGAGGTCGAGCAGGCCGCGCTCCGACGGCACGGTCCGCCCCGACGGCAGCCGCAGCACGTCGGCGACCACGTCCCGCACCCGCTTCAGCGCGAGCCCCGGCCGGTCGGCGACCGGTGCGCCGGTCAGCGTCCTGACCAGCGGGGGAACGCCCTCCTCCGGCCTCTTGGCCGACGGTTTCGCGCGGGGCCGCAGCAGGTGGGGGAGCCGCTCGGCGTCCCCTCTGTCGAACCGGGCCGCGACCACCGCCGGCACGTCACCGGCGAGCGCGGCGTCGAACAGGGCCAGCGCGTCGGCGGGGTCGAGCGGGGCGACGCCGGTGCGGGCGATCCTGGCCAGCTCGGCCGGGCCGAGCCCGCCTGCCATGCCGCCGTCCTGCGCCCACAGCCCCCAGGCGATGGACGTCGCCGGCAGCCCGAGGGCCCGCCGGTGTCCGGCGAGGGCGTCGAGGTAGGTGTTGGCGGCGGCGTAGTTGGCCTGCCCGGCGTTGCCGATGACCCCGGCGACCGAGGAGAACAGCACGAAGGCGTCCAGGGGCCGGTGCCGGGTGAAGTGGTGCAGGAAGTGGGCGGCGTCGGCCTTGGCGGTCAGCACCGAGTGCAACCGTTCGGGCGTGAGGTCGGTGACGGTGGTGTCGTCGAGCACGGCGGCGGCGTGCACGACCGCGCTGAGTGGCCGGTCGGCCGGGACGCCGTCGAGCAGCCGCCGCAGCTGGATCGGGTCGCCGGTGTCGCAGGCCGCCACCACGGGGGCCGCGCCCAGGTCGGTGAGCCGCCGCGCCAGGTCGGCCGCGCCGGGCGCGTCCGGGCCGCGCCTGCTGACGAGCAGCAGGTGCCGGACGCCGTACCGGGTGACGAGGTGCTCGGCCAGCAGCGCCCCCAGCGCGCCGGTGGCGCCGGTCAGCAGGACGGTCCCATCGGGCCGGATCGCCGCGGTGTCCGAGCTCACCGGGACGGGCTTCAGGGCGGGCAGGAGGGCCCCGCCGTTCCGCAGGGCGACCTGCGGTTCGCCCAGGGCCAGCGCCTGCCCGGGGTCGGCCGAGCCGTCGGTGTCGACCAGGACGAACCGGCCGGGATGCTCGGTCTGCGCCGTGCGCACCAGCCCCCACAGGGCCGACTGCGCCAGGCCGGTGACCGGATCGTCGTCGAGCACATCGACGGCATGGTGGGTCAGCACCGCCAGCCGGCCCGGCGCGTCCTGCTCCAGCCAGGCCTGGACGACCTCCAGCACGGCCGTGGTGACCGGCCCGTATCCGGTGCCGCGCACGTCGAGCACCGCGTCACCGGTCCCGGGCGCGCGGAGGTGGTCGAGCGCCTCACCCGCCGACCGCAGCAGCGTGTAGGGCGTGACGTCGCGGCCCGGCGCGGCCGTCCACGCGACCCGGTGCAGCCCGCCCGACCGCTTCACCTGGACGGCCAGTTCACCGTCCAGGACGGTCTCGCCGTCGGGGTTCCACACGGACAGGGCGAAGCGGTCGCCGCCCCTGGGGGTCAGCCGCGCCCTGACGGTGCCTTCCGCCGGGACGCCGCGCCGCACGCCCGTCCACGAGAACGGCAGCCGGACGGTGTCGCCGTCCAGCGCGAGCGGGTGCAGGGCGGCGTCGAGGAGCGCGGGGTGCAGGGCGAAGCCCCCGTCGTCCAGGGCGACCTCGGCGAAGAGGTCGTCGCCGTGCCGCCAGGCGGCGCGGAGGTTCTGGAACGCCGGGCCGTAGACGTAGCCGAGGGCGGCCAGCCGCTCGTAGGCGTCGTCGACGTCGACGGGCTCGCCGGGCGGCCAGGCCCGGGACGTCGCCGCCGCTTCGGGGAGGTCGGCGGTGAGGTGGCCGGAGGCGTGCGGCGTCCACGAACCGCCGGGGGCGTCGTCGCGGGAGTGGACGGTCAGGGCCCGCCGCCCGTCGGGGCCGGGAGCCGCGACCGCCACCTGGACGACGACCGCGCCCTCGGCGGGGACGGGGAGCGGGGCGAGCAGCGTGAGCTCGTCCACGACCGGCGTGCCGGCGCGGTCGCCCGCGTGCAGGGCCAGGTCGAGCAGCGCCGTGGCCGGGAGCAGGGGCGTGCCCGCGATGACGTGGTCGGCCAGCCAGGGGTGGGTCCGGGTGGACAGCCGCCCGGTGAGGACGACGCCGTCGTCGCCCGCCAGGTCGACGACCGAGCTGAGGAGCGGGTGGCCGGTGTCGGCGGGGCCCCTGCGCGTGGGCGGCGGATTGAGCCAGTAGCGCTCGCGCTGGAAGGGATAGGTGGGCAGGTCCGCGACGCCGGTCCCGGGCAGGTGCCAGTCGACCTGGTGGCCGGTGGTGTGGAGGGTGGCCAGGAGCCGGGTGAGGGTTTCGGGTTGATCGCGGCGGAGGGTGGGGTGGGCGTCGTGGTCGGGGAGCAGGGCGGTGAGGACGGCGTCGGGGCCGATTTCGACGAAGGTGTGGATGCCGTCGCCAAGGAGGGTGTCGACGGCGTCGGTGAAGCGGATGGGTTCGCGGACGTGTCTGACCCAGTGGTCGGGGTCGTCGAGTCCGCCGAGGTGTCCGGTGCGGTCGGAGACGATGGGGATGGCGGGTTCGGCGAACTCCAGGGTGTCGAGGACCTTTCGGAACTCCTCCAGCATGGGTTCCATCAGGGGTGAGTGGAAGGCGTGGCTGACGGTCAGCCGCTTGATCTTCGCGCCCTGGGCTCGTTCGATGACCTGCTGGACGGCGTCGAGGCTGCCGGAGACGACGGTGGCATGGGGGCCGTTGATCGCGGCCAGGGAGACGTGATCGGTGAGTCCGTCCAGGAGTTCCAGCGCGTCGGCCTCGCCGAGTGACAGGGCCGCCATGGCCCCGCCGGAGGGCAGCTCCTGCATGAGGCGGGCGCGGGCGGTGACGAGCCTGGCGGCGCTGGGCAGGTCGAACACCCCTGCGACGTGGGCGGCGGCGATGGACCCGACCGAGTGCCCGGCCACGGCGTCCGGGCGGAGACCGTGGTGTTCCAGGAGCCGGTAGAGGGCGGTCTGGAGGGCGAAGAGGGCCGGTTGGGTGTAGCGGGTCTCGTTGAGCAGGGCGTTTTCGGTGAAGATGATGTCTTTGAGCCCGGGTTCGAGTTCGGCGAGGGCTGCGTCGAAGGCGGCGGCGAAGACGGGTTCGGCCTCGTAGAGTTCGCGGCCCATGCCGGGGCGCTGGCTGCCCTGACCGGTGAACAGGAACGCGGTCTTCGGCTCGCCGGCCTCCCTCGTGATGAGGGCGTGGTGCTCTTGGCCGTCGGCCAGTGCCGTCAACGCGGCCAGCGCTTCGGCGCGGTCGTCGGTGACGACGGCGGCCCGGTGGCCCAGCGCTGCCCTGCCGGTCGCCAGCGTGCGGGCGGTCGCGGCGAGGTCGAGCCCGGGATCGGCGGCGAGGTGGTCGTGCAGGAGACGCGCCTGCGCCCGCAGCGCCTCCGGATCATGCGCCGACAGGAGCACCGGCACCGGTCCGGACGCCGAAGGCGGTGCGGTCGCGGGCTCCGGCTCTTCCAGGACGACATGGGCGTTGGTGCCGCTGATGCCGAACGACGACACGGCGGCCCGGCGCGGCCGGTTCTCGTCGTGCGGCCAGTCGGTGGCCTCGGTGAGGAGCCGGACCGACCCGCTCTCCCAGTCGACGTGCGGGGTGGGCTCGTCCACGTGCAGCGTCTTGGGCAGCAGGCCGTGCCGGAGGGCCTGGACCATCTTGATGATCCCGCCGACCCCCGCCGCCGCCTGGGTGTGGCCGATGTTCGACTTCAGCGACCCCAGCCAGGCGGGCCGCTCGCGGTCCTGCCCGTAGGTGGCGAGGAGGGCCTGCGCCTCGATCGGGTCGCCGAGCCGGGTGCCGGTGCCGTGGGCTTCGACGGCGTCCACGTCGGAGGGGGCCAGACCGGCGTTGGCGAGGGCCTGCCGGATGACGCGCTCCTGCGAGGGGCCGTTGGGGGCGGTCAGGCCGTTGCTCGCGCCGTCCTGGTTGACGGCCGTGCCCCGCACGACCGCGAGCACGGGATGCCCCTTGCGGCGGGCGTCGGAGAGGCGTTCGACCAGGAGCAGGCCCGCGCCTTCGGACCAGCCGGTCCCGTCGGCGGCGGCGGCGAACGCCTTGCAGCGGCCGTCGGCCGACAGCCCCCGCTGGCGGCTGAACTCGACGAACGTCGCGGGGCTGGCCATCACGGTCACCCCGCCCGCCAGCGCCAGGTCGCACTCGCCCTGCCGCAGCGCCTGGACGGCCAGGTGCAGGGCGACCAGCGAGGAGGAGCAGGCCGTGTCGACGGTGACGGCCGGGCCCTCCAGCCCGAACGTGTACGCCACCCGCCCCGACGCCACGCTCCCCGCGCTGCCGCTGACCAGGTAGCCCTCGAAACCCTCGGGCGACCGGTCGGCCTGGTGCAGGCGCGCGCCGTAGTCGTTGTACATGACCCCGGCGAACACCCCCGTGCGGGAGCCGCGCAGCGTCCCGGGGTCGATGCCGGCCCGCTCGAACGTCTCCCACGCCGTCTCCAGCAGCAGCCGCTGCTGCGGGTCGATCGCCGCCGCCTCCCGGGGGCTGATGCCGAAGAACCCGGCGTCGAACCCGGCCGCGTCGTAGAGGAAGCCGCCGTCCCGTGCGTAGCTGGTGCCGGGGGTGGCCGGGTCGGGGTCGTACAGGCCATCGAGGTCCCAACCGCGGTCGGCGGGGAAGGGGCCGACGGCGTCGACGCCGTCGGCGACCAGCCGCCACAGGTCCTCGGGCGAGGCCACCCCGCCCGGGTAGCGGCAGGCCATCGCGACGATCGCGATCGGGTCGTCGGCCCGGGTCGCCCGGGGCCGCTCCTGCGGCCGGGGCGTCTCGTCGGCGAGCCGCGACCGCAGCCACGTGGCGAGGGCGGCCGGGGTCGGGTGGTCGAAGACCAGGGTCGTGGGCAGCTTGACGCCGAGCGCGGCGCTCAGCCGGTTGCGCAGGTCGACGGCGGCCAGCGAGTCGAAGCCCAGGTCGGTGAAGGCGCGCCCGGCCGCGACGGGGTCGGCCGACGCGTGCCCGAGCACGGTCGCCGCGGTCTCCCTGACGAGGCCGAGCAGGTCGGTCGCGGCGCGCTGCGGCGCGGGAGCCGCGCTCTTCTGCGGCACGAGCGACCGCAACGGCGGCGGCACGACAGCTCCCGGCGCGGCCAGCGCCTTGGTGTCGAGGCGGGCCGTCACCAGCACGGGGTGGCCGGCCCAGCCGGTCCGCAGGGCCGCGTCGAACAGGGTCAGCGCGTCGTCACGGGAGAGCGGCGCGACCCCGGTCCGGGCCAGCCGCGCCAGGTCGGCCGCCGACAGGTGGGCGGCCATG
The DNA here is from genome assembly GCF_005233835.1 of Herbidospora galbida. Classification (GTDB taxonomy): domain Bacteria; phylum Actinomycetota; class Actinomycetes; order Streptosporangiales; family Streptosporangiaceae; genus Herbidospora; species Herbidospora galbida. The sequence continues at coordinate 8,651 of NZ_SZQA01000085.1, forward strand.
CCGTCGTCCTGCTCCCACAGGCCCCAGGCGAGCGAGGTGGCGGGCAGGCCCTGCGCGTGACGGTGGGCGGCCAGCGCGTCGAGGTAGGCGTTGGCGGCGGCGTAGTTGGCCTGACCGGCGGTGCCGACGGTGCCGGTGATCGAGGAGAACAGGACGAACGCGTCCAGGTCGGCGGTCAGGCGGCTCAGGTGGTCGGCCCCGTCGGCCTTGGCCGACAGGACGGCGCGCAGCCGCTCCGGCGTCAGGTCGGCGACCGTCGCGTCGTCGAGGACGGCCGCCGTGTGGATCACGGCGGTGACCGGCCGGTCGGCCAGCAGGCGGGCCACCGCGCCGCCGTCGGCGAGGTCGCAGGCGACCAGTTCGGGGACGCCGCCGAGGGCGGTCAGCCGGTCGAGCAGGTCTCCCGCGCCGGGCGCGTCGGGGCCGCGCCTGCTGACCAGCAGCAGGTTCCGGACGCCGTGGTGGACGACGAGGTGTTCGGCGACGAGCCCGCCGAGCGACCCGGTCGCGCCGGTGATCAGCACGGTGCCGTCCGGCCGCAGCCGGCTCGCCCCGCCGCCCACGCCGGTCCGGCTCAGGCGGGGCACCAGCACCCGCCCGTCGCGGAGGGCGAACTGCGGTTCGTCCAGGACCAGCGCGGCGGGCAGCGCCCGCTCGGAGGCGGCCGTGCCGTCGGTGTCGACCAGCACGAACCGGCCGGGGTGCTCGCTCTGCGCGCTGCGCACCAGCCCCCAGACCGCCGCCTGGCCCGGCTGCTCCACGGGCTCGCCGTTCCGGGTGGCGACCGCCCGCGTGGTCACGAAGGCCAGCCGGGGCGAGTCGCCCGACAGCCGGGCGTGGACCAGCGCGAGCGCCCGCTCGGCCGCCTCGCCCGCCGGGCCGGGCGGCACGGGCGCGAGGTCGGTCTCCTCGGAGGCCGTTGTCGGGAGCGGGACCGGCCGCCAGGTGAGCTCGTAGGCGGGCGCCGACCGGGCCCCGGCCCGCAGCACCACCGACGCGATCGAGGCGACCGGGCGGCCCGCCTCGTCCCAGATCGTCAGCGCCGCGCCGTCGCGGTCGGCCGGGTCGATCCGGACCCGCAGCGCCGAGGCGCCCGAGGCGTGCAGCCGCACCCCCGACCAGGAGAACGGCAGCCGCAGCCCCGCGCCGTCGCCGGTGACGGGCAGCGGGTGCAGCGCCGCGTCCAGCAGCGCGGGGTGCAGCCCGAACCGGGCGTCGTGGGGGAGCGCGGTCGCGACCTCGGTGAAGACCGTCCGGCCGGACCGCCAGGCCGCCCGGACGTTCCGGAACGCCGGCCCGTACTCGTAGCCGAGGTCGGCGAGCGCGGTGTACCACTCGTCCACGTCCACCGGCTCGGCCCCGGTGGGGGGCCAGGTCTCCGGCGCGACGGCCGGGTCCGCGGCGGTGGTGGTGAGGTGGCCGGAGGCGTGCCGCGTCCAGGGCTCGTCGCCGTTCCTGGCGTGGACGGCGAACGCGCGCCGCCCGTCGTCGCCCGCCGGTTCCACCAAAACCTGGAACCGGGCCGGCAGCGGGAGGGGCGCTTCGAGGGTCAGTTCGTCCACGACCGGAACGCCCGCGTGGGCGCCCGCCTGGAGCGCCGCGTCGGCGAAGAACGCCCCCGGCAGCGGGGTGCCGCCCGCGATGCGGTGGTCGGCCAGCCAGGGGTGCGCGCCGTCCGTCAGGTGGCCCGCGAACAGCACGCCGCCGTCGGCCAGCTCGGTGACCTGCTCGAACAGGCTCTCCTTCGCAGTGGCGTCGAGCCAGTAGCGGGCCCGCTGGAACGGATAGGTCGGCAGGTCGGCCGGTGGGGAGCCGTCGCCGCCGATGAGCCGGGTGAGGTCGAGGGGGGTCCCCTTCGTGTACGCCGCCACGATCGCCGCCGACACCGTGCGGGGTTCGGCGTGGTCGCGGCGGAGCAGCGGGATCCCGTCGCCGGTCAGGGCGCTCAGCACGGCGTCGGGACCCAGTTCGAGGGTCGTGGTGACGCCCTGGTCCCGCAGCGCCGCGACCGCGTCGTGGAACCGGACCGGCCGGCGGATCTGCCCGGCCCAGTACGCCGGATCGGCGAGCTCGCCGGCCGTCGCGATCCGGCCGGTGACCGTGCTGACGATCGGCACGGCCGGGGCGCGGTAGGTGAGGGTGGCCGCCACGGCGTGGAACTCGTCGAGGACGGGGTCCATGTGCGGCGAGTGGAACGCGTGGCTGACCTTCAGCGACCGCACCCGGCGGCCCTCTTCGGCGAACCGCGCGGCGACCGCCTGGGCGGCCGGGGCGTCGCCCGCGATGACGACGGCCCGCGCGCCGTTGACCGAGGCCAGGTCGACGCCCTCGGTGAGGTGGGGCCGGATCTCCTCCTCGGTGGCCTCGACGGCGATCATCGCCCCGCCCGCCGGGGCGGCGTGCATGAGCCGGGCGCGCGCGGTGACCAGCGTGGCGGCGTCGGCGAGGTCCAGGACCCCGGCGACGTGGGCGGCGGCGACCTCGCCGATGGAGTGCCCGGCGAGCAGGTCGGGCCGGACGCCGAGGTGGTCGAGGAACCGGAAGAGGGCGGTCTCCAGGGCGAAGAGCGCGGGCTGCGTGTACCGGGTCTCGTCGAGGAGGGCGGCCTCCGGGGTGCCGGGTTCGGCGAAGACGATCTCCCTGAGCCCGGGTTCCAGCACGTCCAGGACGGCGTCGAAGGCGGCGGCGAAGACGGGTTCGGCCTGGTGGAGCTCGCGTCCCATGCCGGGCCGCTGACTGCCCTGCCCGGTGAACAGGAACGCGGTGCGCGGCTGGGCCACGGCCTCCGCCCGCGCGATCGACGGATGCTCGCCGCCCTCGGCCAGCGCGCCGAGCGCCGCGAGAAGCCCGTCGCGATCGGCCGCGACGACGCCGGCGCGGTGCGGGAGACGGGCGCGCCCGGTGGCGAGC
>NZ_SZQA01000086.1 GCF_005233835.1 Herbidospora galbida
GCACGCGACGACAGCGACCCGCGCGCCGAGCGCGCCCAGGTCATCGGCCAGCCCGCCCGCGCCGGGCGCGTCCGGGCCGCGCCTGGAGACGAGCAGCAGATCCCGTACGCCATGACGCTCCACCAGCCGCCGCGCGACCAGGCTGCCCAGACCGCCGGTGCCGCCGGTGACCAGCACCGTGCCCTCGCCGAGCCCGGCCGAGGGTCCGGCGGTCCGGCGGGCCAGCCGGGGGGCCAGCAGCGCGCCCTCCACGGCCACGAGCTGCGTCTCCCCCGCCGCCACCGCCCCGGCCACGGCGGCCCAGTCGGCGAAGCCCTCCCCCGCCTCCAGGAGCACGAACCGGCCGGGATGCTCCGACATCGCCGTACGGACCAGCCCGCGCACCGCCGCGCCGGCCAGATCCCCCGGCCGGATCACGAACACCAGGCGGGAGCCGGAGAAGCGCTCGTCGCCCGCCCACATCCGGACCAGGTCGAGCGCCCGGCCGGACTCCTCCCTGAGCGCGACCGTCAGCTCGCTCGACGGGTCGGCCTCGACGGTGGCGACGACGAAGCCCGGCACGTCGGCGGGGAGCGCACCGGCGCCGAGGAAGACGAACGCGGTCTCGTCTCCGGCCGGTACGGCGACCTTCACCCAGTCCATCCCGTGCATGACGGGCCCCCGCGCGACGGACGTGCGCGCCGGGGCGGTCCGCACCCGCAGATCGTCGATGGAGAACACCGGGCGGCCGGTCGCGTCGGCCGCCTCGACGGTCGCGTCGTCCCCCGACGGGACCAGCCGGACCCGCAGCAGGGTCGCCCCCGACGCGCGCAGGCTGACGCCCCGGAACGCGAACGGCAGGCGCGGCCCGCCGCCCGGCCCGGCGGCCAGCAGCATCGGCTGGAAGGCCGCGTCCAGCACGGCGGGGTGGATGCCGAATCCGGTCACGTCCACGTCTGCGTCTGCGGCGATCTCGGCGAACAGTTCGGCGCCCCGGGTCCACATGGCGCGGACGCCCTGGAAGGCCGGGCCGTACTCGTAGCCGAGGTCGGCCAGCCGCTCGTAGCCGCCGTCGATCGGGAACGGCTCGGCGTCGGCGGGCGGCCAGGAGGCCGCCCAGGCGGACGGGTCCGCCGCGGCCGGGGAGCCGGTGACGACGAGCCCGGACGCGTGCCGCGTCCAGGCCCCTCCGGCGCGGGCGAAGACCCCGACGGGGCGGCGGCCGTCGGCGTCGGGCGGGCCGACGATGACCTGAAGGGGTACGACGTCGCCCTCGGAGAGGAACAGCGGCGCCTCGATGACCAGTTCCTCCAGGTGGTCGCAGCCCGTGAGCGCGCCGCCTTCGAGGGCCAGCTCGACGAAGGCCGCGCCCGGCAGCAGCACGCCGCCGTCCACGGCGTGGTCGCCCAGCCAGGGCGCGGTCACCGCGCTCAGCTCCCCGGTGAGCAGGTATCCGTCGTCGGCCGTCGGCACCACGGCGGCGAGCAGCGGGTGGCCGGAGGCGTCGATCCCGGTGGGCGCGACCCCGGCCGGCCCGGCCGCGCCCAGCCAGTAGCGGCGGCGCTCGAAGGCGTACGTCGGCAGGTCCACGTTGCGGTCGGGCCCGGGGGTGACGGCCGCGCTCCAGTCGACGTCCGCGCCGAGGACGTACGCGTCGGCCAGCGCGGTCAGGAAGCGACGCCAGTCGCCCGCTCCCCGGCGCAGGGTCGCGGCGACGCCCGCCGTGATCCCGGCCGACTCGCAGATCTCCCGCAGGTCGTGGCCGAGGACCGGATGCGGGCTGGCCTCGATGAACAGCGGCGTGCCCGCGCCCGCGAAGGCGGTGACCGCCGACTCGATCAGGACCGGGTTGCGGAGGCTCTCGTACCAGTAGGCGGTGGTCAGCTCGGCCGTGTCGATGAACTCGCCCCGGTGCGAGGAGCCGAAGGCGATGTCGGTCGGGCGGGGCGCGACTCCGTCGAGGGTGGCCAGCAGCTCCTCGCGGAGCGCTTCGACGTGCGGGGTGTGGGACGCGTAGTCGACCACGATCCGGCGGATCTGGACGGCGTCGCCGTGGGCGGCGGTGAAGGCGTCCAGCGCGTCCACGTCACCGGCGACGACGCAGGCGGCGGGGCTGCTGTGCACGGCGATCCAGATCTGGTCCCGCCACGGCTCCAGCAGGTCGCGCACCTGCCCGGCGGGGAGCGACACGGCGAGCATGCCGCCGGTGCCGCTCAGTTTGACCAGGGCCCGGCTGCGCAGCGCGACGATCTTCGCGGCGTCCTCAAGTGAGAGCGCGCCCGCCACGCAGGCGGCGGCGATCTCGCCCTGGGAGTGGCCGACCACGGCCGAGGGTTCGACGCCGAGCGAGCGCCACAGCGCGGCCAGGGAGACCATCACCGCGAACAGGACCGGCTGGATGACGTCGGTGCCCTCCAGGGGCGGCGCTCCCTCGTCACCGCGGAGCACACCGGTGACCGACCAGCCCGTGTGCACGCGCAGGGCCTTCTCGCAGCGCTGCATCTGCGCGCGGAACGCCTCGTCGGAGTCGAGCAGGTCGACCGCCATGCCGGCCCACTGGGAGCCCTGACCAGGGAAGACGAACACCGGCCGCAGGTCGGCGGGGGCGACCCCGGTCACGGCGGCGGGGTGCCCGGCGCCCTCGGCGAGGGCGGTCAGCGCGGCGACCAGTTCGGCGCGGTCGGCGGCGACGACGACGGCGCGGTGCGCGAAGCCGGAGCGGCGGGCCAGCAGCCGGCCGGCGGCGAACAGGTCGGCTTCGGGGGCGCCGGCGGCGAACGCGCTCAGCCGGGAGGCCTGGCCGCGCAGGGAGGCGGCGGACTTCGCGCAGAGCACCCAGACGAGGGGACCGACGGCCGGCGCCTCGGTCTCCGGCTCGCTCTCGGTCTCCGCGGCGGGCGCCTCCTCCAGGACGAGGTGCGCGTTGGTGCCGCTGATCCCGAAACTCGACACGGCCGTCCGCACCACCCGGTCGGCGGGGAGCGGGACCGGCTCGGTGAGCAGCCGCACCCCTCCCGACGACCAGTCCACGTGCGGCGTCGGTTCCGCCACGTGCAGGGTCACCGGCAGGGTCCGGTGCTCCATCGCCTTGATCATCTTGATCACGCCCGCCACTCCGGCGGCGGCCTGGGCGTGCCCGATGTTCGACTTCACCGAGCCGAGCCAGAGCGGCCGGTCGGCCGCCCGGTTGCGTCCGTAGGTGGCGAGCAGGGCCTGGGCCTCGATCGGGTCGCCCAGCCGGGTGCCGGTGCCGTGCGCCTCGACGGCGTCGACGTCGCGGGTGTCGAGCCGCGCGTCGGCCAGCGCCTGCCGCACGACCCGCTCCTGGGCGGGGCCGTTGGGCGCGGTCATGCCGTTGCTCGCGCCGTCCTGGTTGACGGCCGAGCCGCGCACCACCGCGAGGATCCTCCGGTTGTTGCGCCGCGCGTCCGACAGGCGCTCCAGCAGCAGGACGCCGACGCCCTCGGCCCAGGCCGCGCCGTCGGCGGTCGAGCTGAAGGACTTGCAGCGGCCGTCGGCGGAGATGGCCCGCTGCCGGGAGAACTCGACGAACGGCTCCGCCGAGGCCATCACGGTGGCGCCCCCGGCGAGCGCGAGGTCGCACTCGCCCCGCCGCAGCGCCTGCACCGCCAGGTGGATCGCCACCAGCGAGGAGGAGCAGGCCGTGTCCACCGAGATCGACGGGCCTTCCAGCCCGAAGGTGTACGACACCCGCCCCGACAGCACACTCGACGCGCTCGAGGTGAACAGCGTCCCCTCGACCGTGGCCGGAACGGTGCCGATGAAGCGGCCGGCGTAGTGCTCGTACATGTTGCCGACGTAGACCCCGGTGAGGCTGCCGCGGAGCGTGGCCGGGTCGATGCCGGCCCGCTCGATCGCCTCCCAGGACGACTCCAGCACGAGCCGGTGCTGCGGGTCGGTGGCCAGCGCGGTACGCGGGCTCATCCCGAAGAACGCGGCGTCGAAGTCGCCCGCGTCGTACACGAAGCCGCCGTGGCGGGTGTACGACTTGCCCACCGCCTCGGGGTCCGGGTCGTACAGGTCGGTGGCCCAGCCCCGGTCGGTGGGGAACTCGCCGATCGCGTCCACGCCGCCGGCCACCAGTTCCCACAGTTCTTCCGGGCTGGTCACCCCGCCGGGGTAGCGGCAGGCCATGCCGACGACCGCGATGGGCTCGTGCCGGCGTTCCTCCAGTTCCGCGAGGTGCTCGCGGGTGTCCTCCAGCTCGATGATCGCGCGCTTGAGGTAGTCGCGAAGTCTGTCCTCAGTACTCACCGTTCACCCCTCGTTGTCGATAAGCGCGAAGATCTCCTCGTCGGAGGCCGAGTCGATGCGGCCGGCCACGTCGTCCACGTCGTCGGGGTCGCGCGCGGCGTCGGCGGCGGTGAAACGGTTGAGGCCGTTCTGCAGGATCGCGACGACCTTGTTCCTGATCGCGTCTCCGGCGGCCGCCGTGATCATCGCTTCGACGCGTTCCAGCGCGCCGCGCAGCATCTCCTCGGGCGAGTGGGTGGCCGGCGCGAGGCTCTTGAACAGGTAGTCGGTCAGCGCGTTCACGGTCGGGTGGTCGAAGACCAGCGTCGCCGGGAGCAGCAGGCCGGTCTCGGCGTTGAGCCGGTTGCGGAGTTCGACCGCGGTGAGCGAGTCGAAGCCGAGTTCGCTGAAGGCCCGGTCGAGGCCGACGCTGGCGGCGTTGCCGTGCGCCAGGACGGCCGCGACGTGGGCGCGGACGGTGTCGCTGAGCAGGCGCAGCGCATCGGGCTGGGACAGCCCGGCCAGCCGTTCCCCGAGCCCGCCGGACGGGCCCGGTCCCGCCGCAGGTCCTCCGGCGGCGACCCGGCGCGGGAGGCGGACCAATCCGTGCGCGATCGGGGGCAGGTCGCCCGCCTCGGCCCTGGCCCGCAGCCCGGCGGTGTCCCATCGGGCCGCCACGACGAGCGGTTCCTGGCTGCCGAGCGCCGCGTCCAGGAGGTCGAGGCCCTGCTCGACGGTGAGGGGGGCGATGCCGGCGCGGGCCAGCCGGGCCGTGTCGGCCTCGGTCAGCGTGCCGGACATGCCCGATTCGGTCTCCCAGAGCCCCCACGCGATCGACACGCCGGGCAGGCCCTCCTGGCGGCGGTGCGCGGCGAGGGCGTCCAGGAACGCGTTCGCGCCGGCGTAGTTGCCCTGCCCCGGGTTGCCGAGCACGCCGGCCAGCGACGAGAAGAGCACGAAGGCCGACAGCGGCAGGTCGCGGGTGAGCTCGTGCAGGTGCCAGGCGGCGTCGGCCTTGGGCGCGAACACGGTGTCGAGCCGCGCGGGGGTGAGCCCTTCGACGGTGGCGTCGTCGAGCACGCCGGCCGTGTGCACGACCGCGGTGAGCGGCCGGTCGGCCGGGACGAGCGCGAGCGCGGCGGCCAGCGCGTCCGGGTCGGACACGTCGCACGCGGCGACCGTCACCCGGGCGCCGTAACCGCCCAGCCGGGAGACGAGCGCCCCCGCGCCGGGCGCGTCCAGGCCGCGCCTGGAGACGAGCAGCAGATCCCGTACGCCATGACGCTCCACCAGCCGCCGCGCGACCAGGCTGCCGAGGCCGCCGGTGCCGCCGGTGACCAGCACCGTGCCCTCGCCGAGCCCGGCCGAGGGGGCGGCGGTCCGGCGGGCCAGCCTGGGGGCCAGCAGCACACCGTCGCGGGCGATCAGCTGCGATTCGCCCGCCTCCACGGCGGCGGCCACCGAACCCCAGGCGGTGAAGTCGGGCCCCGCGTCCAGCAGGACGAACCTGCCGGGGTGCTCCGACTGCGCCGACCGCACCAGGCCCGGCACGGCGGCGCCGGCCAGATCGTCGGCGCGGACGCGGAACACCAGGCGGGAACCGGCGAAGCGGTCGCCCGCCACCCAGGTCTGGATCAGGTCGAGCGCCTGACCGGACAGTGCGCGCAGGGCCGCGGGCACATTCCCGTCGTCGGCGGTCAGGGTGGTCACCACGAACTCGGGGACGGGTTCCAGCGCCTGGAGGTGGGCCGGGTCCAGGAACGCGAACCCGGAACCGTTCCCGGCCGGCACGCTCACCTCCACCCAGTCCACCCCGTGCGGCACCGGGCCGGTCGAGGCGGCCAGCGCGGACGCCGGGACCGGCCGGGCCCGGAGCGAGTCCATCGAGAACACCGGCTGCCCCAGGCCGTCGGCCGCCTGGACGGCGCACCCCTCGGCGTCGATGGAGCTGAGCCGGACCCGCAGGCGACGGGCCCCGGCGGCGAGCAGCCGCACCCCGCGGAACTCGAACGGGAGGCGGAGTTCACCGGCGGCGGCGGGGTCGGCCAGCAGCAGGGGGTGGAACATCGCGTCCAGGAGGGCGGGGTGGAGGCCGTACCCCGCGACGTCCTGGTCGTCGTCGAGGGCGACCTCGGCGAGCAGGTCCTCGCCCTGCCGCCAGAGGGCGCGGACGGCCTGGAAGGCGGGGCCGTACTCGTAGCCGAGGTCGGCGAGCCGCTCGTAGCCGCCGTCGACGGGGATGGGCACGGCATCGGCCGGAGGCCATTCGCCGGCCCAGGCGGCCGTCACCGGGGCGGGCGCCGCGCCGACGAGGCCGGAGACGTGCCGGGTCCAGACGGCTTCCGGCTCGCCGGCGGGCCGGGAGTAGACCCGGATCGGGCGGGGGCCGTCGGCGTGCTGCAGGACCACCTGCACGTCGACCGCGCCGCGGGAGGGCAGCACCAGCGGGGCCTCGAACATGATCTCTTCGATCCGGTCGCAGCCGATCCGGCCGCCCACGTCCAGCACCAGGTCGACCAGCGCCGCGCCGGGCAGCACGGCCGAGCCGAGCATCACGTGCTCGCCCAGCCAGGGCGCGGACGAGGCGGCGAGCCGGCCGGTGAGGACCGTGGTGCCGTCGTCGGCGAGGTCGACGGCCGCGCCCAGCAGGGGGTGGCCGGCGTCGCGCAGTCCGGCCGAGGTGACGTCGCCGGTGCGCAGGAGCGAGCTGAGCCAGAACCGCTCGCGGTCGAAGGCGTAGGTGGGCAGCTCCACGTGCGCGCCGCCGCCGGACAGCGCCGCCCAGTCGACCGGGACTCCGGCGACGGACATCCGCGCGAGGCAGTCGACGAGCGCGTCGGGCTCGGGGCGCTGACGGCGGTGCAGCGAGGCGATCACCGCGCCGGGGCCGGTGACGCAGTCGTGCGCCATCCCGGCCAGCACCGCCTCGGGCCCGACCTCCAGGAAGGCGCGGGCGCCCTCCTCCTCCAGCCGCGCGATCATCGGCTGGAACAGGACCGCGTGCCGGATCTGGTCCAGCCAGTACGACGGCCGCGTCCAGGTGGCGTCGCCGCCCAGGTTGGTGACGGCCGGGAACTGCGGTTCGGTGAACAGGACGGTGCGGAGTTCGGCCTCGAACGCGGCGAGCATGGGCTCCATCAGCGCGGAGTGGAAGGCGTGGCTGACCGGCAGCCTGCGGGTGCGGCGGCCGAGTTCGCGCCAGCGCGCCCCCACCGCGAGCGTCGCCTCCTCGGGACCGGACACGACGACGGAGGCGGGCCCGTTGACGGCCGCGAGGCCGACCTGGCCGGTCAGTCCGGGCCGTACCTCGTCGACGCTCGCCTCGATGGCGACCATCGCGCCGGGCACGTCCAGCGCCTGCATGAGCCGCCCCCTGGCGGCGATCAGCCGGGCCGCGTCGGCGAGCGACCAGACGCCGGACACGTGCGCGGCGGCGAACTCGCCGACGGAGTGGCCGGCCACGAAGTCGGGGGTGACGCCGAGCGATGCGAGCAGCCGGTAGGCGGCCACCTCGTAGGCGAACAGCGCGGGCTGGGTGTAGCGGGTCTTGTTCAGCAGCGCCGCGTCCGGCGTGCCGGGCTCGGCCCACATGACCTGGAGGAGCGGCCGGTCGAGGTAGCGGTCGAGGGCGGCGCAGACCTCCTCGAGCGCGGCGGCGAAGACGGGTGAGGCGGCGGCCAGCTCGCGGCCCATGCCGGCCCGCTGGCCGCCCTGCCCGGTGAACAGGAACGCCAGCCGGGGGCGGTCGGGCGCGGTGCCGGTGATCCACTCGTCCTGGAGGTGCCCGCCGAGGCGGGCCAGCAGGGCCTCTCTGTCGTGGCCGACGATGACGGCGCGGTGCTCGAACGCGGCCCGCCGGGTCGCGAGAGCGTGCGCGACGTCGGCGGGGGTGATCGTCGGGTCGGCGCTGACCAGCCGGTGCAGCCGGGCGGCCTGTTCGCGCAGCGACGTGGCGGTGCGGGCGCTGAGCGGCCACGCGTGCGGGGCGCCGGCGACCGCGGGGGCCTGTATCTGCGGCTCCGGCTGCTCGGGGGCCTCTTCGAGGATGACGTGCGCGTTCGTGCCGCCGATGCCGAAGGAGGAGACGCCGGCCCGGCGCGGGCGGCCTTCGCGGAACCAGCGGCGGGCGCTGGTCAGCAGCCGGATTCCGTCGGCCTGACCGGCCTGGCCCGGCTGGGCGATCTGGGTGATCTGGGTGTTGGCGTCCTCGACGTGCAGCGTGCGGGGCAGTACGCCGTGCCGCATGGCCAGCACCATCTTGATCATGCCGGCCACCCCGGCGGCGGCCTGGGAGTGGCCGATGTTCGACTTCACCGAGCCCAGCCAGAGCGGGCCGTCGTTGGAGCGGCCCTGCCCGTACGTGGCGAGCAGCGCGCCCGCCTCGATCGGGTCGCCGAGCCGGGTGCCGGTGCCGTGCGCCTCGACGGCGTCGACGTCGCGGGTGTCCAGCCGGGAGTCGGCGAGCGCCTGCTCGACGACCTTCTCCTGGGCGGGGCCGTTCGGGGCGGTGAGCCCGTTGCTGGCGCCGTCCTGGTTGACGGCCGAGCCGCGGATGACGGCCAGCACGCGGCGGCCGTTGCGGCGCGCGTCAGACAGGCGCTCCAGGAGCAGGATGCCGGCGCCCTCGGCCCAGGCCACGCCGTCCGCGTCGGCGGAGAACGACTTGCACCGCCCGTCGGGCGCCAGCGCGCGCTGGCGGGAGAACTCGACGAAGGAGTCGGGGGTGGCCATCACGGTGACGCCGCCCGCGAGAGCCATCGTGCACTCACCGCGCCGCAGCGCCTGCACCGCCAGGTGGATCGCGACCAGCGAGGAGGAGCAGGCCGTGTCCACCGAGATGGACGGGCCTTCCAGCCCGAAGGTGTAGGACACCCGCCCCGGCAGCACGCTCGGCGCGCTCGACACCAGCAGCGTGCCCTCGACGCCCTCGGGGACCGCCCCGTCGGTGAACCGCGAGGAGTAGTCGCTGTACATGTTGCCGACGTAGACCCCGGTCAGGCTGCCGCGCAGCGTGGCCGGGTCGATGCCGGCCCGCTCGAAGGCCTCCCAGGAGGTCTCCAGCACGAGCCGGTGCTGCGGGTCGGTGGCCAGCGCGGTACGGGGGCTCATCCCGAAGAACGCGGCGTCGAAGTCGCCCGCGTCGTAGAGGAAACCGCCGTGCCGGGAGTACGACTTGCCCAGCGCCTCGGGGTCGGGGTCGTAGAGACCCTCGACGTCCCAGCCTCGGTCGGCGGGCATCTCGCCGATGGCGTCGCCGCCCGAGGCGACCAGGTCCCACAGCTCCTCCGGGCTGGTGACCCCGCCCGGATAGCGGCAGGCCATGCCGACGATTGCGATAGGTTCGTGCCGGCGGTCGTCGCTGTCGCTGAGCCGTTGCCGGGCCTCCGCCAACTCGACGATCGCGCGCTTGAGATATTCGCGCAGTTTGTCCTCAGTCGCCATGTTCGGACCTTTCCGGTGAGGACCTCAGGGGTGACGCCTTGGCCCGGTCGTCGAGCAGCGCGAAGATCTCCTCGTCCGAGGCGGAGCTGAGTCGCTCCGCCGCGTCCGCAGTGCCGCTCGGCCGCCCTCGGAGCCTGGGGGTCGGGGCGGCCCCGAAGGTTTCCAGGCCGCTCTGCAGAATCGCGATGAGCTTGTCGCGGATGGAGTCCCCGTCGCCGTTGGCGGCGGCGACCATGACCGCGACCTGTTCCAGCGCGGCGCGCAGCGTGTCTTCGGCGGAGGGCGCGGCGGGCGCCAGGGTGTGGAACAGGTGGTCGGCGAGGGCCTCGACGGTGGGATGGTCGAAGATCAGCGTCGGCGAGAGCCGCAGCCCGGTGTCGGTGGTGAGCCGGTTGCGCAGCTCGACCGCGGTGAGGGAGTCGAAGCCGAGTTCGCTGAAGGAGCGGTCGACGCCGATGCCGCTCGCGGCGCCGTGCGCCAGGACCGCCGCGACGTGCGCGCGGACGACGTCGACCAGGCGGGCCCTGGCGTCGTCCGGGGCGAGGTGGGCCAGGCTCTCGGCCAGGCCCGCCGTTCCGGTCGCCTGCTCGGCCCCCTTCCCAGCGGTCCGGCGCGGGGCGCGGACCAGGCCGCGCAGCGGCGGGGGCAGTTCGCCGGCCGCCGCCCTCGCGCGGAGCGCGGCGCGGTCCCAGGTCGCCGCCACCAGGAGGGGGTCCCGCGCGGTCAGGGCCGCGTCGAAGACCTCCAGGCCCTGTTCGGCGCTCATCGGAGCGATGCCGGCGCGGCCCAGGCGGGCCGTGTCGGCCTCCGACAGCGTGCCGGACATGCCCGATTCGGTGTCCCAGAGCCCCCAGGCGACGGAGACCGCCGGGAGGTTCCTGGCGTGGCGGTGCGCGGAGAGCGCGTCCAGGAAGGCGTTCGCGGCGGCGTAGTTGCCCTGGCCGGGGTTGCCGAGCACGCCCGCCACCGAGGAGAACATCAGGAAGGCGGTCGCGTCGGGGAGGAGTTCGTGCAGGTACCAGGCGGCGTCGGCCTTCGGCGCGAACACGCTGTCCAGGCGGCCGGCCGACATGCCCTCGACGGTGACGTCGTCCAGGACGGCGGCGGCGTGGACGACGGCGGTGACCCGGTGGCCGGCGAGGAGCGCCGCCAGCCGGGTCCGGTCGGACACGTCGCAGGCGGCGACGGTGACGCGCGCGCCCTGGGCCTCCAGCTCGGCGCGCAGCTCGGCCGCGCCGGGCGCGTCGGGGCCCCGCCGGGAGACCAGCAGCAGGTCCGCCACGCCGTGCCGCTCGACCAGCCGCCGGG
>NZ_SZQA01000087.1 GCF_005233835.1 Herbidospora galbida
CGCCAGCCGGCCGGGAGCCGCCGCAGCGCCCCGGCCAGCCGGAGCCGCGCGGCCCAGGAGCCCGGCGCGAGCCGGACGGCCTCCTGGGCCGACGCGACCGCCTCGGAGTCGCGGCCGAGACGTTCCAGAGCGAGGCTCGCCAGGCGATGCCCCCACTCGCCGTGCGGATCACGATCCACCGCCTGACGAGCGGCCTCCAGCGCCTCCTCGGGCCGGTCGCGGCGTAATCGTGCCGCCGCGACCCCACACCAGGCCCGTGGATCGGCGCGGTCGCTCGGGGGCGGCACCTCGGACCCGGGTTCCCGCCGGGCACGGGAAGGGTGATCCTCGGCATCGCTCCCCACCCCCGAATGATCTGGTGCCGGCCGGGGCGTGGCTAGGGCCCGCAATACACCTCTATCTCTCTAGAGAGGTCGCCCCGGAGTCAAGCGCGGCGCCAGCCACTTGACCGCCATCACGTAGCGGTGTTCAAGGTTGGCGTGGGTACCGTCGAAGAGCTCGAAGAACACGTTCCCGGCGGGCACTCCGGCCTTGCGCACCTCCTCGTGGAAGGCGGTGGCGCCCATATCGAGGAAGTATTCGTCGTTTCGTCCCGCGTCGATCCACACGCTGTGCAGGCCGCGCAGCGCCTCGGCGTGCTTGGGGGCCATGACGACCGGGTCATATTCCAGCCACCTCGACCACACCTCGGGAACCAATCTCCCGAGGTGGTCGAAGGGGATGTCAACCGAGCCGCCGGGATTGGCGGAGTAGGAGGCGGCGTTGCCGTACAGGAGGATGAGGTCGCTGCCGGGGCAGCGGCCGCCGGAGGCGTGGAAGCGGTCGAGGAACCTCGCCCACGAGCCGTCGTACTCCTCGCGCAGCACCCGGGCGGCGGGCACGAACTCGCGGGGGTAGAGGACCTCGAACAGGGCGTCGCCCGCGTGGGTGGCCAGGGCGCCGAACAGGTCGGGGCGCAGCATGGGGGTGATCATCGCGCCGTAGCCGCCGCTCGACTTGCCGGTGATGGCGCGGTGCGCGGGGGCGGGGAGGGTGCGGTAGTGCTCGTCGACGAAGGGCACGACCTCGTCGCAGAGATAGGAGTGGTAGGCCCCGTGGCCGTGGGAGTCGACGAACTGGCTGCCGCCGAGGCGGGTCCAGGCGTCGACGTAGACGACGATCGCGGGCGGCGCCTCCCCGTCGGCGAAGACCCGGTCGAGCATCTCGGGGACGGTCCGCCGCCACGGCTGGCGGTTCCCCCACATGACGACCTGGCCCGAATATCCCTGGATGACGTAGATCGTCGGGTACGCCGTCGCGCCGTCGTCGTAGCCCGGCGGGAGGTACACCCACAGGGGGCGTTCGTACGGGTCGCCGAGAGGGTTGTCGCGCAGGACCCCGCTGACCACGGTGACTCGATCGAGGCGTCCGGACATTTCCGCATTCCAGGGCAGCATGCCCATCACACTATGACGGGACTTATAGGGACACTTGGGCGAAGACCGAGTCTTGGCAACCGCCTGAGTGATCTTCGGTGGATCACCTAAGCTGCGCCTCATGTTCCCGAGGGCCGACCCGAGAGCGGACCGGTGGGCGATCCTCGCGCTGCTGTGCTTCAGCCTGCTTTTGATCGCCGTCGACGCGACCGTGCTGCACATCGCCGTGCCGGCGCTGACGGCCGCGCTCGAACCGACGGGCGTGCAGCTCCTGTGGATCATCGACGTCTACTCGCTGGTGGTCGCGCCGCTGCTGGTCACGTTCGGCACGCTCGGCGACCGGTTCGGGCGGCGGCGGCTGGTGCTGCTCGGCTACGTGGTGTTCGGGATCGCCTCGCTGGCCGCGGCGTTCGCGGCCACGCCCGAGGCGCTGATCGTGGCGCGGGCGTTCCTCGGCGTGGGCGGGGCGATGATCATGCCCGCGACGCTCTCGATCATCCGGCAGGTCTTCACCGACCGGCGTGAACGGGCCGTCGCGCTGGGGATCTGGAGCGCGGTGGCGGCCGGGGGCGCGGCCCTCGGGCCGGTGCTCGGCGGGGTGCTCGTGGAGCACTTCTGGTGGGGCGCGGTGTTCCTGATCAACGTGCCGCTGCTGGTGATCGCGCTGCCGCTGGCCGCCCGGCTGATCCCCGACGTCACCACGAGCCACGGCCACTCCTGGGACTGGCCGAGCGCGCTGCTGTCGGTCGTCGGCGTGCTCGCCGTCGCCTTCGGGCTCAAGGAGGCCGGCTACGGGCACACCGTGGGCCGGGGCGCGGCCGTGCTGATCCTGCTGGCCGGGATGGCGGTGCTGGCCTGGTTCGTCGCCCGCCAGCGCGCGCTGGCCGCGCCGCTGCTCGACCTCGGGCTGTTCGCCAACCGGGGGTTCGCGACCGGGGTGGCGTGCGTGCTGTTCGCGGTGTTCGCGCTCGTGGGGCTGGAACTGCTGCTCGCGCAGTACCTGCAGCTCGTCCTCGGGCTGCGGCCGCTCGACGCGGCGCTGCGGATGCTGCCGCTGATGGTCGCGGCGATCTGCGGCGGGCTCGCGGCGGCCCACCTGCTGCAGCGGATCGGGCTGCGGGCCACCATGAGCGGCGGGCTCGCGCTGACCGCGCTGTCGCTCACGCCCACGCTCGGCTGGGGCGTCGAAGACCACCCGGTCACGCTGACGCTCTGCTTCGTCGGCATCGGGTTCGGCATCGAGGTCGCCCTGCTGGCCGCCTCCGACGCCATCATGTCGGCCGCGCCCGAGTCCCGCGCCGGCGGCGCCGCCGCCATCGAGGAGACCGCCTACGAACTCGGCGCGGGCCTCGGCATCGCCGTCCTGGGCACGGTCACCACCATCGTGTACGCGCCCCGGCTGGCCGGCGTCGCGGGAGTGCCCGAGGGGCTGCTCGCGCAGGCCCGGGGGTCGCTCGCGGCGGCCGCCCACGTGGCCGGGGAGGCGGGCGGCGCGGCCGGAGCGGCCCTGCTCCACGCGGCCCGCTGGGCGTTCGTGGCGGGGTTGCACGCGGCCGTCGGGGTGAGCGTCGTGTTGCTGCTGGCCAACGCGTTCGTGGTGGCCGTGCTGGTACCCGCAGGTGAACGCCGGCGGGAAGACGAACGTCTCTCCGTCTGACATATGAGGGTTGGTTATGGGGCAATTGCCTCGTAAAGCCATCCCATAACCCCCCAGAATGAGTCCCGTGAAGAAAACCTTCATCGACCTCGCCACACTCGCGGCCCGAATAGGCGTCGGCGGAATCTTCTTCGCCAACGGCTGGGCCAAGCTGCGGGCCGGCCTGGACGCGACCGAGACCCAGTTCCTCCAGCTCGACGCGCCGATTCCGTCGTTCTGGGCGGCCGCCACCATGCTCATCGAGCTGCTCGGCGGCACTCTTCTCATCGCCGGGCTGGCCGTGCCGGTCGTCGGCGTGCTGCTGTTCGCCGAGGCGCTCGCGGTGTTCATCCTGGCCGCCGGTGACACCGGCCTGCCCCTGACGGGCGGCAGCGTGCAGCTCGTCGTCGCGCTGGGCGCCGCCTCGGTGCTGCTGTCGGTGAACGGCGGCGGGCGGCTCTCGGTCGACCACATGGTCGTCATCAAGCGCCGCGACGCCGAGGCCGCCGACGAGATGGCGGCCGACATGGAGGCCGACACGGTCATCAACGCCCTGCGCGAACCCAAGCGGGGTGACGCCACCCAGTCGAAGCCGTCGCCGGATTCGGAGCACACCGACGCGCACAAGGGCCCGGTCACCTTCCCCAACCAGCCGGACGAGCCGACCGCGCCGCATTCCAAGCCGAAGCCCGCGCCGCGCAAGCCCCGCCGCGACACCACGACCGAGAACCGCAGCGAGCCGGCCGGCGGCGGCGGCGAACCGGGCGACACGCTGGTCGCGGGCCGCCGGAGCGCCAAGCCCGAATAGGCTTCGGGTCACCCGGTCGTCGCGGCGCGAGGCGGGGCGCGGCCGGCCGGCGCCGGGTGCGGCCGGTTCGGAGGCGGCGGGCGGTGCCAGGGTGGGCGGAGCCGTAACGGAGAAAAAAGATGACGACGCTTCCGGTGATCGACGTGAGCCCGCTGCTCGACGGCGGGCCCGCCGATCGGGTGGCCGCCGAGATCGAGGCGGCCTGTGTCGACAGCGGGTTCTTCTACGTCTCCGGGCACGGCGTCTCCGCCGAGCTGATCGGCGCGCTCGACGACTGCGCGCGGCGGTTCTTCGCGCTGCCCGAGGAGACCAAGCTCAAGATCGCCATGTCGCGGGGCGGCCGGGCCTGGCGGGGGTTCTTCCCGGTCGGCGGGGAGCTGACCTCCGGGAAGCCCGACCTCAAGGAGGGCGTCTACTTCGGCGCCGAGCGGGAGCCCGACGGGCGGCCGCTGCACGGGCGGAACCTGTTCCCCGAGGAGATCCCCGAGATGCGAAGCGTCGTGCTGCGCTACCTCGACGAGGTCGAGCGGGCGGCGCAGGCCGTGCTCAGCGGGGTGGCCCTCAGCCTCGGGCTGCCGCGCGACCACTTCTCGGCGGGGTCGACGGCCGATCCGACCGTGCTGTTCCGGATCTTCCACTATCCGCCCGGCGTGGACGACTCGTGGGGCGTCGGCGAGCACACCGACTACGGGCTGCTGACGCTGCTGCTGCAGGATTCCAACGCCGGGTTGCAGGTGCGCACGTCGCGGGGGTGGGTGGACGCGCCGCCGATCCCCGGGACGTTCGTGTGCAACATCGGCGACATGCTCGACCGGCTGACCGGCGGCCACTACCGCTCGACGCCGCACCGGGTGTTCAACGCGACCGGGCGCGACCGGCTGTCGTTCCCGTTCTTCTTCGACCCCGGCTGGGACAGCGAGCTGCCGCCGCTGCCGCCCACCGCCAAGGGCTTCCGGCGGTGGGACGGCCAGGACCTGCGGGCGTTCACCGGCACCTACGGCGACTACCTCCTGGGCAAGGTCTCCAAGGTGTTCCCGGGCCTTCGCGACGAGGTCATCTGAACCTTTCACCGGGCCGAAACGGGCCGCAACCGGCCGGGTCGCGGCGGCGTCGCTGCCCACGCGCCCTCTCGCCCCCGCGCATTACGGGCCCGCCGGAACCGCCCGCCGTTGACCTCGGCGGGCGGAGGATGCTGCATTCGCGGTGGCCCGATGTCCCAAGCTGAGGAGAAACGGTGAAAGCTGCCGCGACACTGGCTCGCCGAGTGATGACGCTCGGATCCGTACTGGTCACCACCGGCGCGCTGGCCCTCGTGGGCCTGGCGCAACCCGCCGCCGCGTCCACCATCACCCTGCAGGGGACGGTGGACTGCCTCAGTTCCAACAACTACGGGGACACCCGCGACTGGTATCCCTCGGCGGTGAACCTCTACACCTCACCGGCCACGCCGGCGCCCAGCCTGGTCGCGGTGCCCGCCACCCGCGCCTTCTCCTTCACCCAGACGCTGCCGGCCGGGGCCACCGCGGCCGGGGTCACCGCCCTGTGCAGCAGCGGCCACTACCCGTACGGCGACTTCACCGGGTCGTCGAGCGGCTTCTCCATCCCCGCCGGCACGACGAACGTGGTGGCGACCTGGGGCTGCTCGGCCCAGCCGGTCAACCCCGGCCCGTGGCTCACCACCTGCGGCGTGACGTCGGTGTCGTTCAGCTAGAGGCCGTTGCGGGCGATCACCTCGCGGTACCAGCGGGCGCTGGACCGCGGGGTGCGCTCCAGGGTGTCGTAGTCGACCCTGACCAGGCCGAAGCGCTTGTGGTAGCCGCGGGCCCACTCGAAGTTGTCCATCAGCGACCAGACCAGGTAGCCGCGCAGGTCGGCGCCGCGCTCGATGGCACGTGCGGCCGCGCGGAAGTGGCCGTCGAGGAAGGCGATGCGGTCCTGGTCGTCGACGGAGTCGGGGTAGGCGGCGCCGTTCTCGGTGATCATGAGCGGCACGCCCGGATATTCGACCGACAGGCGGACCAGCAGGTCTTCCAGGCCCTGCGGGATGACCTCCCAGTTCATCTCGGTCGGTTCGCCGCGCGGCGGCAGCCACGCGATGCCCTCGCAGCCGGGGTACTCGTCGTGGCCCTTCGACGCCGGGTCGGCGGCCAGGCGGGCGACGGTGTAGTAGTTCACGCCCAGCAGGTCGATCGGCTCGTAGGGCAGGTCGCCCAGGTCGGTGAACTTGGCGATGTGGGCGGCCACGTCGTCGGGGTAGCGGCCGTCCTTCAGCGCGGGGTCGAGGAACAGGCGGTTGGCCAGGCCGTCGGGCAGCGACGTCACGTCGGGGTCGCCGACCATCGGGGTCAGGTTGAGCGTCAGGCTGACCTCCTCGGCGCCGCCCGCGCGCAGGGCGCGCACGCCGAGCATGTGGGCCGTGAGCAGATGGTGGGCCACGGTGAAGGCGGCGGCCGGGTCGGCGACGCCGGGCGCGTGGCGGCCGGAGCCGTGGCCGACGAAGGCGGAGACCCACGGCTCGTTCAGGGTGGTCCAGGTCCGGACGCGGTCGCCGAGGCGGGCGTGCATGATCGCGGTGTACTCGGCGAAGCGCTCCGGCGTGGCCGGGTCGCGCCAGTCGAGGGCGGCCGGCAGGTCCCAGTGGTAGAGCGTGGCCACCGGTTCGATGTCCGCGGTGAGCAGGGCGTCGACGAGGCGGTCGTAGAAGTCGAGGCCCGCCGGGTTGGGGTCGCCGCTTCCGGAGGGCTGGATGCGCGGCCACGCGATCGAGAAGCGGTAGGCCTTCAGGCCGAGGTCCGCCATGATCGCGACGTCTTCCGGATAACGGTGGTAGTGGTCGCAGGCGACGTCGCCCGTGTGGCCGTCGGCGGTCTTCCCGGGGGTGTGCGAGAAGACGTCCCAGATGGAAGGGCCGCGGCCGCCCTCGTCGACCGCTCCTTCGATCTGGTACGACGCCGTGGCCGCACCCCAGCGGAAGCCTTCCGGAAACGTGATCAACGTGTGCTCTCCCTGATCGTGAGACGTGGTTCCAGCAGGATCGACCCCGCCGGCAGCCCGTCGAGCTTGGCCATCAGCAGCCGGACCGCCTCCCTGCCGAGTTCCTCGGCCGGGATGAGGACCGAGGTGAGCCGGGCCCGCTCGGCGATGTCGTCGGGGCAGATCGCGACGACCGACACGTCCTCCGGTACGGCCCGCCCCAGGGCGCGCAGCGCCCCCAGCACGTGGCCGACGGCCGCTTCGTTGTGCACGACCAGCCCGGTCAGCCCGGGATGGGCGTCGAACAGCAGCTTCACCGCGGAGGCGACCTCGTCGTAGGTCTCCTCGCACGGCACCGCGACCGCGTGGAGCCCGCGGCCGGTCGCCTCCGCCAGGAACCCTGCCCTGGTCCGTTCGGCGAAACCCGTGCCGCGTTCGTAGACGACCTCGGGGGCGCCCAGCAGCGCGATCTCACGGTGGCCGCGCTCGGCCAGGTGGGCGGCGCAGAGGGCGCCCGCCTGGTTGAAGTCGAGGTCGACGCAGGTCAGGCCCTCGGCGTCGGCGGGGAACCCGATGAGCACACTCGGTTCGGCCAGGTCGCGCAGCAGCGGGACCCGGGTGTCGCGGACCTCCACGTCCATCAGCAGCAGCCCGTCGACCATGGCGCTGGCGGCCACCCGGCGGATGCCGTCGGGGCCCTCGTCGGCGGTCATCAGCAGGACGTCGTGGTCGTACTGCCGGGCCGTGGCGACCACCGAGGTGGCGAACTGCATCAGCACCGGCAGGTTCATCCCGGCCCGCAGCGGCAGGACCAGGGCGATCACGTTGGCGCGCTTGCTGGCGAGGGCGCGGGCGCCCGCGTTCGGGTGGTAGCCGAGCACCCGGACGCTGTCGAGCACCCGCTGCCGGGTGGTGGCCGAGATGGCCCGCTTGCCGCTCAGCACGTACGACACCGTGGAGACCGCCACCCCCGCGTGCCGGGCGACGTCGGCGATCGTCACCGTCCTCACGCGTGGAACCTGAGCGTGGTCACGGTCACTCCCTCGTTCTCGCACACCAGATAAACATCGCGCACTCCGGTCACCGGCGAAAGGTGCACCCGGGTCTCGGCCGGTTCGAATCGGGAGGCCGTACGCGGCACCGCGACGGTGGCCGCGACCTCGCCCAAGGGGTCGCCGAGCCGGAGGGTGACCACGCCGCCCTCATCTCCGGCGGCGGTCACGACGGCCGTCGTCTCCCCCGCGAAGGCCACGTCGCCGAACCGCACCCAGGCCCCCGGTTCGGCCGACCTGACCGCGTCGCCCCGGTCGCGGGCGGCCTCGCAGAGGGTCATGCCGGCGTACTCGTCGCACGCGGCGGCCTCCAGCCGCGCCGGGTCGCGCGGCGGGACGGTCTCCCCCGGCAGGTCGAACCGGGCGCACAGCCTGATCACGCCGCTCGACGGGCCCACCTGGGCCTTGCAGGGGGCCTCCTCGACGACGAAGCGGTCGCGGGTGACGTCCCAGAAGGCGAGGTCACGCAGCGGTACGTCGACGCCGACCCGGCGGGACTCGCCGAGCGCGAGCCGGACCTTCACGAACCCGCGCAGCGCCCGCACGGGCTGCTTGACCCGGGAGCGGCACTGGTGGGTGTAGAACTGCACGACCTCCACGCCCGCGCGGGCGCCGGTGTTGGCGACGGTCACCTCCAGGCGCAGCGTCTTCTCCCCCGGCACGGCGGTCAGGTCGGCGTAGCCGAACGTGGTGTAGCTCAGGCCGTGGCCGAAGGGGTAGAGGGGGCTGCCCCGGAAGTAGAGGTAGGTGGCGTCGGTCGCGATGATGTCGTAGTCGAGCAGGTCGGGGAGCTCGCAGGCCGACCGGTACCACGTCTGGGTGAGCCGCCCGCCGGGGTCGGCGTCGCCGAAGACCACGTCGGCCAGGGCGTGGCCGTACTCCTGGCCGCCGTGCGACGACCACAGGATCGCCGGGACGTTCTCCTGCGCCCAGTTCAGCGCGAACGGGTAGCCGCTGGAGACGACGAGGACGGTGCGCGGGTTGGCGGCGTACACGGCCTTGAGCAGTTCCTCCTGGAGCGGCGGGAGGGCGAGGTCGGCGCGGTCCTCGGTCTCGCGGCCGTTGACCAGCGGATGGTCGCCCAGCACCACGACCGCGACGTCCGCCTCGGCGGCCAGCCGGGCGGCCCGCCCCGCGCCGCTCTCGACCGTCTCCACGACGAAGACGGCGGCGTTCTCGGGGTCGTCGGCGAGTCCGAGAACGCCCTTGCTGATCCCGACGTAGCGTCCGGTGAAGATGTGGCGGAGGACCACGCCCCTGAAGCGGTCCTCCATCCGGAACGTCTGCCGGACCTCCCAGCCGCTCGGCCCCGGCTGGTCGTTGACGAGCACGCCGTCGTCGTCGACGCCGACGTGCCGCCCGTTGGGGACGCTGCGCAGCGCGACCGCCCCGCCGCCCCAGTCGAACAGGTCGAACTCGGCCGACGGGCCGGTGGTCAGCGGCCCGCCGGTGATCTCGGCGCTCGCCGAGACGTAGCCCTCCTCGGCGCGCAGCACGATCCGGTCGACGCCCTCGCACCACACCGTCTCGGCCCGCCCGGCCAAGCCGGCGCGGGCGGTGACCTGGTAGGGCAGGGTGCCGCTGTACCAGTCTTCGAGCAGCACGTCGGCCAGCGGGCCGACCACGGCGATCTTCCCGGACGTCAGCGGGAGCAGGCCGTCGTTCTTCAGCAGCGTCATCGACTCGGTGGCGGCCTCACGCGCCAGCCTCTGGTGCTCGGGCCGGTTGACCACCGCCTCGGTGATCTCCAGGAAGGGCTCGATGGGGTCGAACTCGCCCAGCCGGACCCTGATCGCCAGGGCGTGCCGGACGGCGGCGTCGACGTCGCCCTCGTCGATCAGGCGGCGCCGCAGCGCCTCGCGCAGGTGCCCCAGGGTCGCGGCGGGGTCGGCGTCGTCCTGGGTGAAGCTGTCGAGGCCCGCCTTCAGGGCGTGCGCGTAGGCCTCCGCGGGGTCGTCGTAGTAGGCCTGGACGCCGAACAGGTTCGCGGGGGCGTAGGCGTCGCTGACCACCAGCAGGTCGTCGCGGGCCCACGTGCGCAGCACGTCGTTGATCAGCGGCGACAGGTGGGCGGGACGGCCGTTCACCAGGTTGTAGCTGGGCATCACGGCGACCGCCGCGCCCGCCTCGACGGGGGCGCGGAAGGCGCGCAGCTCGTATTCGTGCAGGACGCGCGGCGGGAGGTTGCTGCTGGTCGCGCAGCGGTCGGTCTCGTTGTTGTACGCGAGGAAGTGCTTCAGCGTCGGCGCGGTCTTCATCACCCGGCCGTCGCCTTTGAGGCCCGACGCGTAGGCGGTGCCCAAGACGCCGGTCAGCCACGGATCCTCGCTGTAGCCCTCCTCGTTGCGGCCCCAGCGCGGGTCGCGTAAGGGGTTCACGACCGGCGCCCAGACGTTGCGGCCGGCGCCCGAGGGGTCCTTGCGGTGGAAGGCGACGACCTCGTCGGCGGTGGCCGCGCCGACCCGGCGGACCAGCTCCGGGTTCCAGGTGCTGGCCAGGCCCACGGCCTGCGGGAACACCGTCGCCGGGCCCAGCCAGGCCAGGCCGTGCAGGGCCTCGGTGCCGGTGCGGAACGGCGCCAGGCCGAGCCGGTCGACGGGGGCCTGGTACTGGTGCAGCAGGCCGATCTTCTCGTCGACGGTGAGCCGGGCCAGCAGGTCGGCGACGCGTTCGGCGACCGGGCGCGCGGGGTCGCGGAAGGGTTCGCTCATCAACACGTCCTCGGTCGAAGCGCTTCGAATGACGCAGAAAAAGAAGCGCTTGGAGGTCAGGTGTCGAAGCGCTTCGAAATCATTACGTCGGCGTTAAGTCCGACATATCCGAAGGGTGCCGCTTAACCGGTTCGGGGTCAAGACCCAATGCCTCACTCGGCCCGCAGCGTCGCCGCCAGGCGGAGCCGGGCGGCCCGGCGGGCGGGCCGCGCCGCCAGCGCGAGAGCGGCCG
>NZ_SZQA01000088.1 GCF_005233835.1 Herbidospora galbida
CGCCTCGGCGGGCAGGCCGGGGCCGTGCGCCCCGCCGCCGCGCACGGCCGACCAGGTGCCGCCGCTGACGGGGTCGTGCACCACCCCGGCCACCGGCCGCGCGGCCACGCAGAAGGCGATGCCCACGGCGTACACGGGCAGGCCGATCGCCAGGTTGTTGGTGCCGTCGAGCGGGTCGACGAACCACACCCGGTCGCCGTCGGCGCCCGCCGCGCCCGACTCCTCGGCCACGATCCGGTCGCCGGGGTAGGCGGCCCTGACCCGGCTCACGATCAGCTCCTCCGACCGGAGGTCCAGGTCGGTGGTGACATCGCCGGCCGTGCCCTTGGCGCTGGTCCACGCGGGCTCGCGTCGCAGCAGCGTGCCCGCGGCCTCCGCGGCGGCCACGGCCACCGCCAGTTCCGCCGAGACGTCCACGGCCCGCCCCTTCAGTGGGTGTACTGGGCGGCCATGCCGGCGGTGGCGACCGCCGCGGCCCTGGCCGACTCGGCGTCGCCGCAGACGTGCCGGCGCTGGGTGTGGCTGGGCGCGTCGAGCGGCCCGAGCGACAGGTCGGCGCCCGAGCGGATCATCCGGCCGAGCGCGACCGTCGCCGCCTCGCCCGACCCCTCGATCACCGTGCTGTGGAAGACGCCCGCGGCCAGCGAGTAGCTCTGGCCCGCGCCGAACCGCTCCAGGCGTTCGGGCCGGTAGTCGACCACCCGGTCGGTCGCCGTGATGGCGTCCTCGTCGCCGAGGCCGCTCACCTCGAAGAGCCGGTGGACGGTCCCGTCGGAGATCCGGCCGAGGACGTTGGAGACCTGGCCGTACAGGACGAAACTCAGCAGGTCCCAGCTGTGGCAGTGCACCAGCGAGGTGCTGCTGCCCGAGGTGGTCAGCTGCGGCGACCACACGTGCAGGCAGACGCCCAGGTCGCCGTCGCGTTCGACGGGCAGGCAGAAGAACCCGAGCGGATGGCGCACCGCCGGGACGCGCAGGGCCCCGGCGGTGACCGCCTGGAGCACCGACCCGGCCCACGCCGGAATCGTCGAGACGGCGGTGCCCTGGTCGATCTCGTGCCGTAGATCGGAGTAGCGCATGTCGCCCCTCTATGGTCATCTCACCGGTAGGGCTCCGCGGGCTGCAGCGCGCGGCGGGTCACGTCGGCCACCTCGGAGTCGTCGAGCGCGTCGAGCGACAGCCCCAGCGCCTCGAAGAGATCGCGCACCTCCTCGACCGTCGGCTCGTCGCCGAGCGGCACCGTCAGCACGCTCTCGATGGGCAGCTTCCTCGACTGGGCGAAGCTGCTGTTCAGTTCGGTCTCACACCAGGAGTAGTAGAGCTTGCCCTGGTAGGCCACCAGCGCCGGCGCGGTGGGATCCTCCCGGGTGACGACCACGCGGGAGGCGGCCATGTCCCAGCGGCAGGTCGTCATCGTCGACGACAGCCCCACCCGGATGGTCAGGAAGTCGTTGTGCCGGCGATACCAGCTCGCGGCCAGGATCGTCGCGTACGACTCCTTGCGGACGCGGTCGGCCGTCCAGAGGTCGGCGCGGCCGGTGACGAGCGACTGGCGGAACCGCGAGTACGCCCCGCAGGCGCCGTCGTGGTCCGGGTCGATGATCTCCAGCTGCACCTGGAGCTGGCGGCGGGCGACCCGGGAGTTCTCCACGCACTCCGGCAGGGTGAAGGCGCGGATGAAGGTGCCGGTGCCGCCCTTGAAGATCCAGGTGTTGGTGTGCTGGGCCGCCGCCATGAGCTCGGCCCGCACCTGCGCCCCCGGCAGGAGCGAGACGACCGACATCTGGTCGATCGCCTGGCGCGACTTCTCCAGCAGCTCGGTGACCTCGCCGAGCCGCTCGGGCACCTGCCGGAGCGCCTCACCGGAGCCGGACAGCAGCCGGCGGAGTTCGATCTCGACGTCTCCCGTCCGCAGCCGGCTGCGGATCAGCGTGATGGCCACCAGGGCGAGGACGACGAGCGTGGCCTTGTCGACGACCTCGGCCTGCCCGCCCCAGACGTCGTAGACGGCCGCGGACACCGCGATCAGGAACGCGATCCCCACTTCGGGTTCGTCGCGCAACCAGGAAAGACGGTCCTTCCACCAGGGCGTTCGAGCATCGTCCTGGCTGCTCACCATTGACATGAATCCATCCCCGCGCCATGGATCGGGATCGTTCCGGCTTCCCCGCCTATATCGTCCATGGCGCGGTGGAATTACGCCACCTAATAGCCGGAGCGCGCCCCTGCTTCAGGCGGACGCCAGTTTCACCACGTCGAGGGCGCAGCCCCAGCTCATGCTGACCCCCACGCCGCCGTGCCCGTAGTTGTGGATGAGCCGCCCCTCGTCGACCTGCTGCTCCTCCAGCCGGATCGAGGGACGCCCGGGCCGCAGGCCGACGTCCACCTTGATCACGGGGGCGTCGGCCAGCCGGGGCTCGACCTCGGCGCAGCGCCGCAGGATGTCGGCGGTCTGGGCTTCGTCGGGTTCGAGGTTCCAGTCGCCCTTGCGGGCGTTGCCGCCGAGGACGACGCGGTCGCCGTGCGGGAAGAAGCCCGTCCAGTCGTCGTCGGCGCCGCCCTCGTAGAAGAACTCCGTCAGGCCGGGGTTCTCCACGACGACGTGCTGCCCGCGCACGGGGGTGACCGAGTCGTCGCAGGCCAGCGTCCCCCCGGCCACGCCGGCGCAGTTGACCACGATCGGCGCGTGGGAGGTGGGCTGCTCCAGCGAGGCCACCGTGCAGATCTCGATGTCGCCGCCCGAGCGGCACAGCCGGTCGACGAGGTAGTCGAGGTAGCAGGGCATGTCGGCGATCGGGCTGGTGATCCAGAAGCCCGCCTTGAACCCGGCCAGCTCGTCGGGGGAGCACTCGGCGAAGCCGGGCAGGTCGCGGGCCCACGGCGGGGTGCCGCCGTCCATGCGGGTGACCAGCCGGCCGCGCGCGGCGGTGACGCCGGAGTGCGGGTGGGTGGCGAGCTCGTCGAAGATCTCCAGGCCCGTCTTCTGCCAGCGGACCGCGTCGTCGCGCGGCTCGGTCATGACGGGGCCGCCCAGCAGGGCGCCCGCGACGGCGGAGGTGGTCTGCCGGGGGACCTCGGCGGTCCACACGACCGTGCGGAGCCCGGCCTCGTTCAGGGCGATCGCGGTCGTGAGACCCACGACGCCTCCACCCACCACGACGACATCGGCATGCTGCGCCATCGACGACGACCTCCTCAAAAGCGAATGGAGCGGAACTTCCCGCAAAAGGGCCCCGCATGCACGGGCCCCGCCCCTCCCTGTCGAGAGGCGGGACCGCGGTGAATTCACCTGTGCATTCAGTGGTGCCGTTCGCGATCGGCCGGGGCGGCCAGCCGATCGGCTTCCCATTGGAGGGCCTCCACGAGGACGAGCTCCAGCCGGAGATCCCCGTCGAGGAGGTTGTCCAGGACGTCCATGCGGGCCTCCCTTGCCAGACATGACGCCCCAGGGGTCACTTCGGTTCACCGGATTGAACCGCTCTCGTCCACCCCGCGTATCCCCGGGCGTGCTGACTGTTTCGCGCCATGCCGCCTTCGCCGCCGCCGCTCTGGCCGTCGTGTCGCTGTCCGCCTGTTCGGGCGGCTCCGCATCGCCCGCCGGTGGGGCCTACCAGGTGTCCGACCCGGCTCCCGCCGCGGCCGCCGCCCCCGTCGAGGCGGGGCCCCCTCCGACCGTCGAGGACCTCGCCGCCAAGGTCGGGTGCAAGGTGAAGATCCAGGTCGACGCCGAGGAACTGCGCACCGGCGCCTGCTCGACCGAGGCCGGGGACTTCTTCGTGAACACCTTCGCCACCGAGAAGGGCAAGGACGCCTGGATGGACCAGGCGCCCGAGTACAACCCCCATCTCGTGGGACGGCTCTGGACCGTGCTCGGGACCCGGGAGACCCTCGACAAGCTGCGCACCGACCTCGGCGGGGACCTGCACCTCAGCGACCACCGGGTGACCCCGAAGGCGGTGCCGTCGACCCCCGCCGCCTACTGAAACGATCTTGTGATTGAGTTCGGTGCGTGGAGATCCTCGTCCTTGCCCTGGTGGGGGTCGCGACGGGGATCGTGAGCACGGTCGTGTCACTCGCGTCGATCGTCTCGTACCCTGCTCTGCTCGCCTTCGGGCTGCCGCCGCTGGCGGCCAACGTCACGAACACGGTGTCGCTCACGTTCACCGGGGTCGGGTCGGCCGCCGCGTCGCGGCCGGAGCTCAAGGGCCAGGCGCCGCTGGTGCTGCGCCTGTGCGCGGTGACCGCGCTCGGCGGCGCCACCGGGGCCGCCCTCCTGCTGCTCACCCCGCCGAGGGCGTTCGAGCTGGTCGCGCCCGTGCTGGTCGCGGGCGCGTCGCTGGTGTTGCTCCGGGCTCCCACGTCCGCGGCGCTGCGCGGGTGGGCGTTCTACCTGGGTGTGTACGCCGTCGCGATCTACACCGGCTACTTCGGGGCGGCCGGTGGGGTGATCATGTTCGCCATCCTGACGGCGGCCCTCGACCAGAGCCCGGCCCACGTCAACGCGGTCAAGAACGTGATCGCGATGTCCTCCAACGGCGTGGCCGCCCTCGGCTTCGCCCTGTTCGGGCCGGTGCGGTGGGACGTGGTCGTCCCGCTGTCGGCCGGGATGGTCGTCGGCGGCTGGATCGGGCCCCTGATCGCCCGGCGGCTGCCCGGCCAGTCGCTGCGGGTGCTGACCGCCGTGGCCGGGCTGGTCGTCGCGGTCAAGCTCGCCTTCGACACCTATACCTGAGCACGTGAGCGGTGCCGGGCGTCCTCGTCGCCGCCCGGCACCGCCGTCTCAGAGCGTGCGCCGGGCCATCAGCGTGGACAGCGCCGTCAGCTCCGCCGCCGGGCGGGCCGCGCAGCCCGCCTCCTCCAGGTGGGCGGGGGCCCGCGCGAGCAGGCCGT
The DNA here is from genome assembly GCF_005233835.1 of Herbidospora galbida. Taxonomy (GTDB): domain Bacteria; phylum Actinomycetota; class Actinomycetes; order Streptosporangiales; family Streptosporangiaceae; genus Herbidospora; species Herbidospora galbida. Next base: position 4,891 of record NZ_SZQA01000088.1, read on the forward strand.
CGGCGGTCTCCAGGCACCAGTCGCGGCCCCCGGCCCGCTCCACCAGATCGGCGGCCCTGGCCAGCTCGGCGTCCGACAGGACCGTGCCCGACCGGTAGATCGCGGCCAGCTCCGCGGCCTCCCCGGTCGCGGAGGTGAGCGCGGCCACCACCGGCAGCGACTTCTTCCGGTTGGCCAGGTCGGAGAAGACCGGCTTGCCGGTCACCTCCGGGTCGCCCCAGATGCCGAGCAGGTCGTCGGCCAGCTGGAAGGCCAGCCCCAGCTCGGCGCCGAACGTCCGCAGGTGCTCGATCGCCCGCGCGTCGGCTCCCCCGTAGAGGGCGCCGAGCGCGCAGGCGCACGCGATCAGCGCGCCGGTCTTCGACCCGGCCATGCGGATGCACTCGGGGAGCGTCACGTCGGTCCGGTCTTCGAACCCGACGTCGGCGCTCTGTCCGTCGAGCAGGTCGAGGACCGTCGCGTTCAGCAGCCGGGCCCCCTCGTGGGCCAGCGGGTGGCCGCTGCCGGCCAGCCGGGCGAACGCCAGCGACACCAGCGCGTCACCGGCCAGGATCGCCTGGCTCACCCCGAACACCCGCCACGCGGTGGGGCGGTGCCGCCGGGTGGCGTCGCCGTCCATCACGTCGTCGTGCAGCAGCGAGAAGTCGTGGACGAGCTCGACCGCCACCGCCGCCGGCAGCGCCCCCTCGGCCGAGCCGCCCACCGCCTCGGCGGCCAGCAGCGCCAGCGCCGGGCGTACCGACTTGCCGGAACCGGTGGTGATCGGGCGGCCCCGCTCGTCCCACCAGCCCATGTGGTAGCCGGAGATGTGCCGCATCGAGGCGGGCAGGGTGTCGGCCGCCTCCCGGATCGCCGGCTGCACCAGGTCGCGGCTCCAGGCGAGCACCTCCGCGACGTCGCGAGCTCCCGTGTCGGTCGTCGTCATCGATGGCCTAGTTCCACGTTCTCCAGGACGCCGAGCGCGTCCGGGATCAGGATCGCGGCCGAGTAGTAGGCGCTCACCAGATAGTTGATCACCGCCCGTTCGTCGATGCCCATGAACCGCACGTTCAGGCCGGGCTGGTACTCGTCGGGGATGCCGGTCTGGTGCAGGCCCACCACGCCCTGGTTGTCCTCGCCGAGCCGCATCGCCATGATCGAGGTGGTGCGGGCCTCGCTGATGGGGAGCTTGTTGCACGGCAGGATCGGCACCCCCCGCCAGGCCGTCAGGCGGACCCCTTCGACCTCCACGTTCGTCGGGTAGACGCCTCTCTTGGTGCACTCGCGGCCGAACGCGGCGATGGCCTGGGGGTGGGCCACGAAGTACTGCGTCTTGCGGCGGCGGCAGAGCAGGTCGTCCATGTCGTCGGGGGTGGGCGGGCCCGACCGGGACTGGAGCCGCTGCTTCAGGTCGGCGTTGGCGAGCAGGCCGAACTCCTTGTTGTTGACGATCTCGTGTTCCTGGCGTTCGCGCAGCGCCTCGATGGTCAGCCGGAGCTGCTGCTCGACCTGGTCCATCGGGTCGTTGTAGAGGTCGGCCACCCGCGAGTGCACCCGCAGCACGGTCTGCGCGACGCTCAGCTCGTATTCACGCGGGGAGGTCTCGTAGTCGACGAACGTGCCCGGCAGCGCCGCCTCGCCGTGGTGGCCGGCCGCGAGCGCGATCTCCGCCTGCCCGTGCCGGTCCTGCGGTCTCTCGGGACTGCTCCGGTACGCCTCCACGTGCGCCCGCAGCGTCTCGAACCGGTCGGCCAGTTCCTCGAACGCGCGCCGCCCCAGCGTCAGCACCGTGCCCGCCGTCGTGGCCTTCACGGTGAAGTCCCACGTCCCGGGGGAGAGCAGGGCGTGATCGCCGACGTGGTCGCCGTCGCCGAGGAGGCCGAGCGCGGTCTCGCCCCCGTAGGCGCCCGCGCCGACCTTGGTGAGCTTGCCGTGCGCGACCAGGATGACCTCGTCGGCCTGGTCGCCCTGCCCGGCGATGACGTCGCCGGCGGCGAAGTCGCGCTGGGAGAACCGGCCCGCGAGGGCATCGAGGGCCTCCGGGTCGTCGAAACCGCGGAGGAGGGGGAGTTCGGTGAGCTCGGCGGGGATGACCCGCACCTGGCCCGACTGGACGGTGAAGGTGACCCGCCCGTCGCCGACGGCGTAGGACAGACGGCGGTTGACGCGGTAGGCGCCGCCGGAGACCTGGACCCACGGCAGCACCTTCAGCAGCCACCGGCTGCTGATGCCCTGCATCTGGGGGACGGTTTTCGTGGTGGTCGCCAGTTTCCTGGCCGCCGCCGTGCCCAGGCTCAGTTGATCGTTCACGGCACTCCCTTACTGGTGGGAATTAAAAAGGGCGGCCCGGTGATTCATGCTCGGGCCGCCCTGGGGGAACCATTCGTCAATGACCGACTTCGACGTTCTCCAGAATTCCGAGGGCATCGGGGACGAGGATCGCGGCCGAATAGTAGGCGCTCACCAGATACTTGATGATGGCCTTCTCGTCGATGCCCATGAAGCGCATCGAGAGGCTCGGCTGGTATTCGTCGGGGATGCCGACCTGGTGGAGGCCGACCACCCCCTGCTTCTCCTCGCCGAGCCGCATCACGATCATCGAGGAGGTGCGCGTGTCGGTCACCGGGATCTTGTTGCAGGGCAGGATCGGCACCCCGCGCCACGACGGGAAGTGGTGCCCCCCGACGTCGACGCTGGTCGGGTAGACCCCGCGGGCGCTGCACTCCCGCCCGAAGGCCGCGATGGCCAGCGGGTGGGCCAGGATGTACGACGGCTCCCGCCACACCAGCGACAGCAGCTCGTCGACGTCGTCGGGGGTCGGCGGGCCCGACCGGGTGTGGGTGCGCTGCTTGAGGTCGGCGTTGGCGAGCAGGCCGAACTCGCGGTTGTTGACGATCTCGTGTTCCTGGCGTTCGCGCAGCGCCTCGATGGTCAGCCGGAGCTGCTGCTCGATCTGGTCCATCGGGTCGTTGTAGAGGTCGGCCACCCGCGAGTGCACCCGCAGCACGGTCTGCGCGACGCTCAGCTCGTATTCGCGGGGCGAGGTCTCGTAGTCGACGAACGTGCCGGGCAGCGAGGGCTCGCCGTGGTGGCCCGAGGAGACCTCGATGGCGGCCTCGCCGTATTCGTCCTGCGGGCGGCCCGAGCCGGCCTGGTAGGACTCGACGTGCGCGCGGAGCGCGTCGGACTGGTCGACGAGCCGCTCGAACTCGCTGCGGGGGAGGGTCAGCACGGTGCCGGCCGTGGTGGCCTTGACCGTGTAGTCCCAGGTGCCGGAGGCCAGCAGGGTCTGGTCGCCGATGTGGTCGCCGTCGGCCAGCAGGCCCAGGGCGACCTGGTCGCCGTAGGGGCCGGTGCCGATCTTGGTCAGCTTGCCGTGGGCCACCAGGATCACCTGGTCGGCGGGCTGGCCGGCCTCCACGATGACGTCGCCGGCGGAGAAGTCGCGCTGGGTGAAGCGTTCGGACAGGGTGGTCAGGGTGTCGGGGTCGTCGAAACCGCGGAGGAGGGGGAGTTCGGTGAGCTCGGCGGGGATGACCCGGACCTGGCCCGACTGGACGGTGAAGGTGACCCGGCCGTCGCCGACGGCGTAGGACAGGCGGCGGTTGACGCGGTAGGCGCCGCCGGAGACCTGGACCCACGGCAGCACCTTCAGCAGCCACCTGCTGCTGATGCCCTGCATCTGGGGGACGGTTTTCGTGGTGGTGGCCAGTTTCCTGGCCGCCGCCGTGCCCAGGCTCAATTGCTCGTTCTCAACGGTCAACTCGACTCCTGTTCCTGCGGCGAAGCGAAAACAATTCAGGGGGCCCGCGCGAGAAACCTCATTGGGCTGGCCGAACGGATCAATAATGCAGGGGCGATCTTCGGAGTGTCAATTACGAGTTTGCATTCGAATGACCCGACCACAAAACAACGAAATAGCACGTGATTCTCCGTAGTGGGTTCGTTACCCGATTTGGTAGATTGTTCCCGTGTTAACCTCTGAAAGGGCCGCGTCTGTGGGGTCGGGGCCCGTAGGAGGCGAGGGCCGTGCAGCAGCGTGCACTGGCGACCCGTGAACGGCTGCTCCGCGCGGCCGCCGAGATCTTCGCGGCCAACGGGTACGCCGGGACCAGCCTGACCGAGATCCACGAGCGGGCCGGGGTGACCAAGGGCGCGATCTACTTCCACTACCCGAACAAGGAGTCGGTGGCCGAGGCGATCGTCGAGCGGCAGCTCGAACGCTGGCCCGCCCTCGTCAAGCGGTTCTGCGGCGAGGAGTCCGACCCGGTCGTGGTGGTGGTCGCGCTGACCTTCGCCATCACCCGGGCCTTCCGCGACGAACCGGTCATGCGGGCGGGGGCCCGGCTGGCCCTCGACCGCAACGTCGGCGCCTGGGAGGCCGCGTTCACCCAGGTGCTCCAGCCGGCCGAGAAGGCCGGGGAGCTCGCCGAGGGCGTCACCGCCGAGGAGGCGGCGCGGGTCGTCGTCAGCTCGTTCTTCGGGGTCTTCCAGGTCAGCGACACGCTCGGCCGGGCCGACACCGAGGAGCGGTTGCGCGAGATGTGGCGCGTCGTCCTGTTCGGCATCCAGGCCGAACCCTCGCCGCGGGCCACCGTCCGCCGGGCCGAGGCGCTCGCCCTCACCTGAGAGACAGGTTCTGCTGTCCCCCCTTCAGTTCGCCCCGAGTCGGCCCTATAAAAATACATTCCGGTCGGTTTTTTTCGGGGACGTCTCACGCGCTGAAGGGACCGTCATGGAACGCATCGGCACGCTGGCCAAAGCCATGATCGTGCTGCGCACTCTGGCCACGTCGCCGGAGCCGGTCAGCCTCACCACCCTGGCACGCCAGGTCCAGATGCCCAAGTCCACGGTCCACCGGCTGCTCGCGGCCCTGGAGGCCGACGACCTCGTGGGCCGTACCGGAGCCGACTACCGCGTCGCCGCCACGCTGCGCCCCTACGCGCAGCCCGAGCGGGTCCGCCACTTCCAGTGGCTGCGCCGCATGGCCACGCCCCACCTGCTGGAGCTGTACGAGCACACCCGCCAGATCGTCTCGATCGCCGTGCTGACCGACCGGCAGGCCGAGTACGTGATGACCCTCTGCCCGCGCACCCACACCAAGGCGCTGTGGCGGACCGCCGAACTGGCTCCCGCCCACTGCACGGCGGCCGGGAAGGTGCTGCTGGCCTACCAGGGCGGCCCGCCCGACCTGCGCGTGCCGTTGCGCCGGCACACCGACCGCACCATCACCGACCCCGGCGTCCTCGAACGCCGGCTGGCCGCGATCCGCCGCCAGGGGGTGGCGTGGTGCGTGGAGGAGTACGTCCTGGGGCTCAGCGCCATCGCGGTCCCGGTGCTGGGCGTGCCCCACTTCGGCGTGGTGGCGGTGGGGGTGTCGGGCCCGATGAAGGTCCTGCAGAACGGCTCGGCCGAGGCGGCGGTCCGGCGGGCGGGCCACGAACTCGCGGTGACGTTGCGGACGGCCCGGCTGGCCGGATGAGCGGCCGGTGCGTCGTCGCGTGGTGACCCGCGCCGTCTTAGGGGCCATTTGTTCCAATATTTGGAACATGTCGTGGCCTCCCGGAAAAATCCCGACTTACGCTCTCGGTCCGAGAGCACGCCCCCCTCTCCGACCAAGGAGCGCCCCATGCCTCCGCAGCGGATCTGCGCAGCGATTCCCCACCCCCGACTCCTGTCCGGGCCCGCCCCGCATCCGCCGCGCGGCCGGGCATCCGCGCGGCCGGGCGGGCCCGGCCAGGACGGTCCCGCGCACGACGCGCGGG
>NZ_SZQA01000089.1 GCF_005233835.1 Herbidospora galbida
GCACGCCGAAGAGTCGGCCCGCTGGGCCCGCGCCACCGGCATCCCCGCCGCCCGCGTCTACGCCGCCGCCGCGGCCATCGCCATCGCGCGGGCCCGCGACGACCCGTCGTGGGCGCTGGCCGCGTCGACCGAGCTGGCCGGGATCTATCCGGCCGGCGAACCGGGCACCCACCTGCTCGGCCCGGTCCGGGAGGAGGCCCTCGCCCAGCTGGGCCGGGCGGGCGATCTCGGGGACCCCCCGGACTTCCCGGACGGCCTGGGCGCCTCCCGGGCCCGGGGGCTGGTCGCGATGGCGCGCGGCGAGCACGAGCGGGCGCTGGCCTGTTTCGCCGAGGCCCGCGTCCACGCCGCGCCGTTCCCGCTGGAGCGCGCGTTCGTCGACCTCCTCACGGGCCGCTGCCAGCTGCTCCGGGGGCGGGCGAAGGCGGGCGAGCGGGCGTTGCGGGCGGCGTACACGGAATTCGAGCGGATCGGCGCCCGCGCCTACCAGGACCTGGCGCGCGGCGCCGCCGGCGACGCGGGCCTCGTCGTCGACGGGCCCGCGCGCCCCTTCGACGACCTCACCCCCGCCGAGCGCGCCGTCGCCGGGCTGGCCTGCGACGGCCTGACCAACCGGGAGATCGCCGACCGGCTCGTGGTCAGCGTGAAGACGGTCGAGTTCCACCTGGGGCACGTGTTCCGGCGGCTCGACATCACCTCGCGGCGGGAACTGCGGGAGCTGGGGTCGCCGGCCGGATTTCCCGGGGTCGGACCCTGAAGCCGCCGGGCCGCGGCCGCGCCTACCCTCACGCCATGCCGCTGCGCAAAGCGCTCATCCTGACCCTGACGACGGCGCTGGTCCTGACGCCGACGACGGCCGAGGCCCACCCCACGCCGACCAACGGCTTCGCGAAGTGGGGCCCGTGGAACCAGAAGCTCCCCCGGAACGTGCCGCTGGCCCCGAACTCCCAGGCCATCGTGGACAACATCAAGCTCGACAAGGAACAGAACTACGGCAGCTGGGCGATCAACACCGACGAGTACTCCGCGCCCATCTACACCGTGGGGCGGCACACCCCCCGGAAGCAGTGGCGCTTCTCCGACTGCCTCGGCCTCCCGCACCTGGCCCCGGTCATCGCCGACTCGCTGCGGTCGGTGCCCACCCCCGGTGATCTGATCGTGTCGAAGGGCACCGACGCCTCCGTGGCGATCTACCAGCCCTCCACCGACACCTACTGGGACTTCTGGCGCGCCGAGAAGGACGCCCTGGGGAACTGGTCGGCCTGCTGGGGCGGCAAGATCGAGAACTACTCCCGGAACCCCGGCATCTTCGACAACCCGCTCGGCGCGACCGCGACCGGCCTGCCGTTCGGCGCGTTCACGATCCGCATCGAGGAGCTCCGGCGGGGCCGCATCGACCACGCCCTGAACATCGTGACGGTCCGGACCAGGGCGAACTGCAACAGCTGGCCCGCCACCCGCAACGACGGCTTCGTCGAGGGCGCCGACATCCCGTGCGAGGGCCAGCGCTTCCGCCTCGACCCGGCCTTCGACGTCTCGACCCTGACCTCCCCCGCCGCCCGCACCATCGCGCGGGCGATGCAGGAATACGGCCTGATCATGACCGACAAGGGCGGCGCGCTGGTGACGTACGCCGAGGACCCCCGGCCCCACATGGCCCGCAACGGCGGCGTCGACCCGTACTTCGAGCTGTTCGACCCCGACCACCTCGTCGAGCCCGACGGCCCGGAGAAGTACTTCGTCCTGTCGGAGATCCCGGTCGAACGCCTCCAGGCGCTGCCGATGGACTACGGCAAGGGCCGCAGCCGGTGGTAGGACGGCTCGTCGCCGGTGGTGATCCGCTCGCCATCGGCCTCGATCCAGGCGTGGAAGGTGTACGGGTCGGGCAGCACCCCGAAGCACCAGTCGGCCCGGCGTCCCTTCGACCCCGCCCACAGCACCGTCGCCAGGGAGATCTGCAGGCAGGCCGCCCGGCCGGGGAACCAGCCGGCGGCACGAGAGACGTCGGCGACCATCCGGCGGGCGGTCGCCGGGTCGAGGGCCCGCCGGTTCCTCCCCGCGCGCAGGGCGAGCCGATGGGCGACCTTGAACGGGAACAGCAGCAGCACCGCCGCCGCCACCGCCAGGAAGAGGGCCGCCCGGAACCCCGGGCGGCCCGGCGGCCCGGCGGCCATCGGCACCTCGACGGGCCGGGCACGGCTCGGCCCGACCGCCAGGTCGCCGGGGGCGGCCACCGGCACGAGGCCGACCTGATGGAGGTCGCCGAGCAGGGCGTCGACGTCGGCGCGCAGCCGGTCGCCGGGGACGGCCGGATAGCGGGAGGCCAGGGCGCTGACCGCGTCGTCGCGGGTGCCGCCCGAGCTCAGCACGCTCCACGTCACCATGCCGGGCGGGTTCAGCGCGTGGCACTCGCCCGTGCGGACGTCGACGAGGACGAGGCCACGCTCGTCGTCGGCCAGCTGGTAGATCATCTCCGCAGCCACACCTCCAGGGCGACCAGCCGCCCGAGCGCGCTCAGGGGGACCGGCGCCCCGGCGTTCAACCGGGTCAGCGTGGTTCTGACGGCGGCCGGATCGACCACGCCGAGGTCCGCGAGCCGTGAGTCGTCGAGCAGGCCGGCGATCTGCCGACGGGCCGCGCGGGCCCCGGCGTACTCCTCGGCCTGGTAGGCGCCCTTGGTCCGGCGGGTCAGGACCACCTTGGGGACCAGCCCCGCGAGGGCGTCGGCCAGCTGCGGCTTGGCCCTCGCCGGGTCGGGCACGGGCGCCGGGCCGTCGAGGACGGCGCCGACGACCGCGTCGTCGAGGTAGGGGGCGTGCACCGCCACCCCGAGGTGGTCGCCGAGCGTGCGGAGGAACCGCTGCGCGTCGGCGGCCGATCGGAGTGACGCGAGCGTCGCGTGCCGGGCCGGGGTCAGGCCCGCCGGGAGCTTCCGGGCCGTGGCCGGCTCTCCCGCGAGATCGGCCAGATCGCCGCGGATCTGCGGGGTCAGCCATCCGGCGGCCTCACCCGCCACGTTCCACCAGCCGACGGCGTCGCCCGGCCCCGGGGCGTCGGCGGACGAGGGCCGGGCCAGGGAGCGGGCCAGCGCGCGGAGCGCCCGGCCGTGGGAGGTCGCCGCGAGCCTGGCCGCCCGCACGGCCAGATCGAGCGCCGACGCCTGCCGCAACCGGCTCAGCCGGGCACTGTGGCTCGCCCATCTCCGCAGCTCACCCTGCCGGAACAGGGTGGCCAGGTAGGAGGGCGGCGGCTGGAACAGCGCGTCGGCCCCTTCGCCGGTGAGATGGACGGTCCCTTCCGCTTCTCTCCGGCGGGCCCAGTCGAGCCGCAACGCCGCCCGCCGATACGCGAGAAGTCCGGGAGCGGGCCAGTCGAGCCCCGTTCGATCAGCTGTGGCGCCGAAAGCGGGCGGGTCAGGGCTGATCCCCTGGTAGGGCAGGGTGTGCTGGTCTCCGGTCACCACGCTCAGCCTGATGCGGTCGCTCAGAGCGGCCGCCCGTCGGGCCGCGTCGAGGTCGGCGGCGGGGATGCGGTCGTGGTGGTAGACGACCGCGTCGACCGGGCCGTCGGCCGCCGCGAGGAAGGCCAGGGAGGTCGAGTCGATGCCGCCGCTGAAGTCGGCGCTCGCTCCCGGGCCCCGCCGTCGGACGGCCTCCACCAGCGCCGCGCGCAGCCCGGCCACGGGGCCGTGGTGCGCATTCTCGTAACGCCCGACATCGGTGAAGAAGGAACGGCCCATTGTCAGGGGAAGCACATTCGGGCACGCGATCTGAATCGCCGCCGAGAGCGGGTCGGGGGTACGGGAATGGAGCGCGGCCAGGAGGGTCGCGTGATGGGCGATCAGGGTCTCGTGGCCGCGTACCGAGATATGAAAAGGGAATTGACCCGCGCGGTCGGTGTGCAGCTCGACCCCGGCGGCGGTGACGGTCGCGCAGGAATAGGCGCCGGGCAGCTCCCGGAGAGGGGCGGTCCGCAGTTCCCGCTCGGTGGCCAGGACGTGGCCGAGGAAGACGACCCGGCCGTCGTCGCGGTCGACGGCTCTGAGCAGGGCGGACGGGGGCGATCCGTAGACTCTCACCGCCTCGGTGCCGGGCCAGACCGCGCGCCCGGGGAGGGCGGCGCCGCCGTCGGGGCGGCCGCCGACCGTCCTGATCAGAATTCCGAAATCACCAGTAATAGTCGGAATTCGCGTCGGCGTTTCCGCTGCTGGAGTTCCCGCCGAAAAGTTCGGTGACCCGGCCGAGGCGGATGAGGGTGGGCGGTTCATAGTCGGGCTCCGGCGAAGGCAGTTCGGGCCCCTCTGCTGACATGAATGACCACCTGTGCCTGTGAAGTGGGATACGGAAGAGACCAGAGTGACTCTACCGAGAGTCAGCGGAGATGGCCGATGAGCCCGAGAATCAGCGCCCCGTGTGCGGCGGCGTCCGGCTGGGCGAACCGCAGTTCCATGTGGCGGGTCCACGCGGAGCGGCGGAGTTCCTGCTCGCACTCGGCGGCGACCAGCCGCAGGCCGGGGGCGAGCGGGCCGCCCAGCACGACCGCCTGGGTCTCCAGGGTGACGGCGCTCTCGCGCAATGCGCGGGCCAGCCTCTTCGCGGCGGCGGTGAGGGCCCAGCGGCAGTCGGGGTCGCCGCCACGGGCGCGGTCGATGAGGGTCTCGATCGAGGTGGGTGGTTCCTCCCCTCGGGCCCGGATGCTCACGTACACCCCCTCAAGCACCGCCGGCACGCTGATGTAACGTTCCAAACAACCCCTCTTGCCACACCAGCAGTCGAGCCCCACAGGGTCGACCGAGTGGTGGCCGACGCTGCCCGCCCGGCCGAGCGCGCCGCGCAGCATGCGCGGCCCGACGACCAGCCCGCCGAGCACGTGCTCGGCGATCTCGACGTAGAGCAGGGTCTCGTACGGATGGTGGTAGGTCTGCTCGTTCAGCGCGCCCAGCCGGGCGTCGGCGTCCACGACCACTTTGACCTCGCCGAACCGCGCCGACAGGTGGCGGTGCAGGTCGGGCGCGGCGAACCAGGGTGACGGGGGCGCGGGCGACAGGTCGCGCGGGTCGACCGACCAGGGCACGGCCAGCCCGACCGTGGCGACGTCGCCCGGACCGCGCCCGATCGACCCGGCGAGCTCGGCCACCGCGCCCACTGCGGCGTCGATCCACGCCCCGCCGTCGCGCAGCCCCAGCCCGAGCGAGACGAGCCGCACCTGCTCTCGCGGCCAGTGGGGTAACCGCGCGGCCACGGTGACGTGGCGGGTGCCGACCTGCATCCCGACCGCGACCCCGGTCACCGGGCGCAGGGCGACGGCCTCCTTCTTGCCGCCGTGGGCGATGCCGTCGTCGAGCAGCCGCTGCACCGCCGTGCTGACCGACGCGATCGACAGGCCGGTACGCCTGGCGAGCTCGGTGCGCATGCCGGAACGGCACATCAGCGCCCTGATGACCTGGAGGACGCTGTCGCTCCTGGCCTCCGGGTCGAGTAGGTCACGTGTCTCGTGCACGGGCACCCCGCCGCCGAATTCGAATTACGAGTCGTGCCGCCTCGATCGTGACACAGCGAATTCAGCCCGAAAAGCGATCACACAGTGACATGTCGCCACATGACGCCCTACCTGGGGAGAGGTGGGGGCCGTCGCCGACGGCGACCCTGAAACTTGAAATTCCGTGATATCGATGGCCGATCCACCGCGACGCACAGTAGGTTCCCGGTTACAGTCTGAGTGCGACTAAGTGGGGAATGTCGTGCAAAATCCCTTTTGGGTGCCCGAAAACGGGCCGCTCCCGCGTGGCGTCCATCTTCTGGCCATGCAGCTCGACGCGGTCATGGCCACCCGGCCGCGCCGGTCCGTGCTGCCCGCGCTGCTGCTCGGTGGTCCGGCGGCCGGCGCGATCGTCGCCGGCTACGCCGAGCGGCTGGTCGACCGGCGGCTCGGGCGCCGGAAGGTCAGCCTGGTCCCCCACGCGCTGCTCACCGACGACGTGGCCGACGCGCCGGAGCCGCACGTCCGGATCGTGCTCGACCTGGCCGACGGCCTCGACGAGACGATGCCGCAGGGCAGCGGCGCGCTGCGGTTGCCGCTGCTGCGGACCTGCGAGGCCGTGCTGGGCACGCCGGCGGCCGGCGGCGACCTGCCGGCCCGGCGCAGGGCCCTGCGCGACCGGCTCTACGAGGAGCTGACCCTCCGGCGCCCCTGGCTCGGTCACGCGCAGCAGGTGGCCTCGCACACCGGTCAGGGCTTCTCCCTGGCCTACGCCGCGCAGGCCGTGCTGCAGGTGTTCGTCGTGGTGTTCCCGCGCTGGGTGTACGGCCTCTGGTTGTCGCGGCGGTCGCTGCACTGGGCCGGGGAACTGCTGAAGGGCCACGACCGCCGCTTCCTGCACGCCGCGCTGGAGCTCACCGAGGGCGGCCGGCTGCGCGCCAACACGGCGCTGGTCCAGGAGCTTCTGGTGACCGCGTTGTCGCGGGACCTCGACCGGGCCGCGCGGCCGTCGCGGTTCTGGGTGTACCGGGCGCGGCGGCGCTGGTCGTTCGTCGTGCTGCTCGGCACGGTCGGGGGCGCCGACTCGCCGTGCAAGGTGCTCCTCGACACCTGGGACCGGGCCGTGTCCAAGGGGGCTCGGGCACCGCTCCTGGTCCTGGGCGCGCTCACCGCCGAACCGCCGTCCGTCGCGGCCGCGCTCACGGCGGCCGACGTCGCCGAGCTATACCACCGTCCCGGTCGACGGGTGTACGCCCTCCCGCTGGCCGATGAGGATGACGACGGCGCCGCACGGCAGTGGTTCGAGACCAACCTCCGGGTCCACCCCCGGCCCGCCGCCCCGACCGACTACGTGCGCGCGACGGCCCCGGTGGCCGCGCTGCTGTTGGTGGCGGCCGCGGTGCCGGTCTACGTATGGGGCCCCGACGGGTGCCGGGCCGTCGAGGGCGGGGAGGTCATCGGCGTGACCGACGGCGCCGAGTGCAGCCTCGCCCCGCCGGGCCCCGAAGGCGACCAGCTGCGGGAGCTGGAGCGGCTGGCGGCGGCCCACAACGCGGCGGTCGACCTGAGCGAGCCCCACCGGACGACGGTCTACTTCGCCCCCGTCACGGTGCGGGACGGTTCGGGCAACACCACGCTGAACGGCGTTCAGAGTCTGCGCGGGGTGCTGGTCGCGCTGGCCGAGGTCAACGCGAGCCCCGGCGTGAACCACATGCGCCAGCGCATCCTCATCGCCAACCCCGGCGACGCGTTCGCCCACGGGACCGAGGTCGCGCGGATGATCCTCGAACGGGCGGCCCGCGACCGTGTCGCGGCCGTGGTGGGCATCACGCAGAGCCGTCCGGCCGCGCTCGAAGCCGTGACGACGCTCAGCGACGGCAAGATCCCGGTGATCGGGAGCTCCGTCACGGGCAGCGCGATGGTGGAGGGCCCCGGCGCGCCCACCCGCTACGTCCAGGTGTCGCCGTCGAACGGCCAGGTCTCCGCGGTCACCACGGAGTTCGTCCGGTCGCGGAAGGCCACCACGATGGTCCTCGTCGCCCACCCCGACGACGAGGTCTTCAGCGTCGACCTCGCCGCCAAGGTGACGGCCCGCTTCACGGCGGCCCGCACGGTCCGCGTCGACTACTCCGAGTTCGGCCAGGACCACACCGCCGACGACGCGGCCCGCCGCATCTGCGCGCAGGCCACGCGGGCCGGCGCCTTCGTCGTGTACGCGGGCCGTTCGGCCCGCCTGATGGAGCTGCTGAACGCCATGCGGGGCCGGGCCGATTGCACCCGCGCCGACGGCGCCCGCTTCGGCTTCCTGGCCGAGGCCATGCCGAGCGGATACCTCGACGACCCGGCCAAGCTCACCACCGGCTACCCCTTCGCGGAGTTCTCCCACGTCTCGTTCTCGCCCGGCGTGGGCCGCCCGAGACCCCACCACTTCGTCAAGGGCTTCCCGGCCTACTTCACCTCCCGGGGCCTGCCCGCCTACGTCCCGAACAGCGACGCGGCCGGCGCCTACGACGCGGTGATGGTGGCCGCCAAGGCCACCGACGGCGCGTTCGCCGACGAGGCGCCCGACGAGGACTTCCCCGCCAACGCCGTCTACAAGTGGCTCATGGAACCGGGCGTACGGGACATGAACGGCGCGACCGGCGGCATCACGCTGAACAGCGAGCACCGCTATCCCGTCCACCGGACCCTGTACGTCCTGGGCCCCCACCCCTTCGAGTACGAGGTCCACCCCTGAGGCGTTTCGCTTGGTTTCGTATTGGTTTCAACTCTTGACCGTCCAGGTAAAACGGGTGTAATCACAGATAAAACAACACACCCAAGGACGAAACCAACATCATGTACGCCGAGGAGCGACAGCAGGAGATCTTGCGCCGGGCCCGCGCCGCCGGTCGGGTCGACGTGGTGACCCTGGCCGAGGAGTTCGCCGTCACCACCGAGACCGTGCGCCGTGACCTGACCGCCCTCGAGAAGGCCGGGGTGCTGCGGCGGGTGCACGGCGGGGCCATCCCCGTCGAGCGGCTCGGCTTCGAGCCCGCGCTCGCGGCGCGCGACGAGGTCATGACGTCCGAGAAGGAACGGATCGCCAAGGCCGCCCTCGGCGAGCTGCCGCAGGACGGCGCGATCATCATCGACGCCGGGTCGACGACCCGGCGGCTGGCCCAGGAGCTCCCCGCCGACCGCGAGCTGACGGTCATCGTGAACTCCCCGCCGCTGGCCACCATCCTGGCCGCGCGGGCCAACCTCAACGTCATCATGCTCGGCGGCCGGGTGCGCGGCCGGACCCTCGCCACCGTCGACGACTGGGCGCTGCGGCCGCTGGCCGACATCCACGTCGACGTGGCGTTCATGGGCACCAACGGCATCTCCGTGGCCAAGGGCCTGACCACGCCCGACCCGGCCGAGGCCGCGATCAAGCGCGCGATGATCGCCTCCGCGCAGCGCAGCGTCCTGCTGGCCGACCACACCAAGTTCAGCGACACCTTCCTGGCCCGCTTCGCCACCCTGGCGGAGATCGACGTCGTGATCACCGACACCGTCCTCGACCCCCAGGTGGCCGCCGACCTGGCACTGCACGGCCCGGAAGTGGTACGCGCATGATCCTCACGCTGACCCTCAACCCCAGCCTCGACCGGACCGTCGAGATCCCCTCGCTCGCGCGGGGCGAGGTCATCCGGGCCGCCGCCGCCCACCTCGACCCCGGCGGCAAGGGCGTCAACGTCTCCCGCGCCCTGCTCGCCAACCACGTGCGCTCGTGCGCGGTGGTCCCCTACGGCGGCGAGGAGGGGCGGCGGCTGATCGAGCTGCTCGACGTCGAGGGCATCGACATGATCATGGTTCCGGTCGCCGGGACCACCCGTTCCAACATCACCCTCGCCGAACCCGACGGCACCGTCACCAAGGTCAACGAGCCCGGCGCCACGCTCAGCGGGCGCGAGCTGGAGGAGATCGCCACCGCCGTCCTCGGCGCCGCGCACAGCGCGGACTGGGTGGTCGCGTCCGGCAGCCTGCCGCCCCAGGTCCCCTCCGACGTGTACGCCACCCTCTGCCGCCGCTTCCGCCAGGCCGGCATCAACGTGGCCGTCGACACCAGCGGCCCGGCGCTGCTGGCCGCGGTGCAGGCCGGGCCCCGCCTGGTCAAGCCCAACCGCGAGGAGCTCGCCGAGGCCACCGGCTCCCCGATCGACACGGTCGGCGACGCCCTGGAGGCCGCCGCGAAACTGCGCGCGATGGGGGCGGAGACCGTACTGGCGAGCCTCGGACGTGACGGCGCCCTGCTGGTCGACGACGGAACCGTGTGGCACGGCGAGTGCGCGGCGGAGGAGCCGCGCAGCTCCGTCGGGGCCGGCGACGCATTACTGGCCGGGTTCCTCGCCGCCGGGGCCCACGGGAGGGCCGCCCTCGTCGAAGGGCTGGCCTGGGCCACCGCGGCGGTGCAGCTGCCGGGCAGCCGCATGCCGGGGCCCGGCGACATCAGACGTGACCGGGTGACCGTCAGCGAACCCGATCCCACGCGGCCGCTTTCGGGGGGCTGATCGCGGCCCGCTCGCCTGTCGACAAGGCAGATTCACCTCGCTCTCCCCTTTCCACCCCCCGAGCTCCCCGGAAAGGAGCACAACATGACCACCGACTACACCCCGCCCGTCGAGGGCACCGGGATAAAGGCCACGATCCAGAGGTTCGGCGGCTACCTGGCCGGGATGATCATGCCGAACATCGGCGCTTTATAGTTGCAAGCGTTTCATCCATGCAGGTTGAAGCCCTAACCACGCGTCCTTGCAGGTCAGAGCCCGATTTCTGGTTCCCTTCCGATCCCGGACAATCCGGGCGAATCATGCCCCATC
>NZ_SZQA01000009.1 GCF_005233835.1 Herbidospora galbida
CGCCCAGCCCCACGGCAGGCCCTCGTCCGCGCGCTCCGCCGGTGCGGGAGCCGCCGCGGCGGCCGGGGCCGGGGCGGGGTCGGCCGAGCGTGAGGGGGCCGGGGCCATGGCGGTGGTGCCCGCCTTCACGACGTGCTCGGCGTCCCACGGGAAGCCCGGCGGCTTCACCGGCCCCCAGTAGTCGGTCACGGTCCCGCCGGTCTGGCTCGGGAACGGCGGGGGCGCGACCTCCAGGCCGCCCGGCACGGTCAGCTGACCGAGGTTGTACGGCGCGAAGATCCCCTGCACCCCTTCGAGCTTCCACGTGCCCTCGGGCACCTGGATCGTGGCGGCGTAGTGGGCCGGCTCGGCCAGCCGCGTGCCGGGGAAGTCGAGCACCTTCACCCCGTCGGTGAGGCGCAGCCCCGTCTGCATCTCGGACGCGGGCCCCTCGAAGGGGTGCGTCCCGTGCTGGAGGACCCAGTAGCCGATCGTGTACGTCGCCCCCGGCTCGATCGCCCGGGGGAAGGTGTCGAGTTCCGTCACCGCCCACGCGCCGGCGTTCGCGGGGAGCGCCGGGAGGAAGACGGCGGCGACGACCGCCAGGGCGGCCAGAATTCGTCGTGTCATACCCCTGCTACCGGCCCGCGCGGGAAAAGGTTCTCAGCGGTGCACGATCAGCCACGTCGCCACGGCGGTCACCTCGGCCGACCGGTTGCCGATCAGGTGGGGGCGGTCGCACGGGAAGGTGACCGAGTCGCCGGGGCCGAGGGTGACGGTCTCCGACTCGAACTCGACGGTCAGCTCCCCGGCGGTGACCGTGCCGACCTCGTAACCGTCGTGCTTGAGGAACTGGCCGTGCGCGTTGGAGATCGACAGCGGCGGATAGGTCGACTCGAAGAACTCGACGTCGGGGGTGGGCGACGGCGACAGGCGCCGGAACGTGATGCCGCCGCTCAGCAGGATGGGCGCGACCTCCCCGGCCCGCCGGACGGCGAAGGCCACCGGCTTCACGTCGGCGGGGTCGAACACGTCGGCGAGCGGGACGCCGATCGCGGTCACGTAGGCGATCAGCCGGGAGACCGACGGGCGCATGAGGCCGCGTTCGATCTGCGAGACGGCCGACGGGGAGATGCCGAGTTCCCTGGCGACGGCGCGCAGGGACAGCCCGGACCGCCGGCGCAGCTCACGTAGCCGGGCCCCGAGCTGTTCTGTTCCGAGGGCCTCGGCTTCCATGGCTCCTTACCGATTGTCACAGCGGGTTAACAACGGCGAAACGGGTCGAGCGTTAAGTGATTGCTTAACACCATCACGATACCCCCGAGGAAGCTGTGATGACCGACGTCCAAACAGGCCTCATCAAACCCGGCTACGATCCCCGCCTCGCGAACGAGGACCTCGCTCCGCTGAAGAAGCAGACCTGGTCGTCCTACAACATCTTCGCCTTCTGGATGTCCGACGTACACAGCGTCGGCGGTTACGTCACCGCCGGTTCGCTGTTCGCGCTCGGACTGGCGTCGTGGCAGGTGCTGCTCGCCCTGCTCGTCGGCATCGTCATCGTCCAGGTCTTCTGCAACCTGGTCGCCAAGCCCAGCCAGGTCACGGGCGTGCCCTATCCGGTCATCAACCGGGCGATCTTCGGGGTGCTCGGCGCGAACATCCCCGCCATCGTGCGGGGCGCGATCGCGATCGCCTGGTACGGCGTGCAGACCTACCTCGCCTCGCAGTCGCTCCTGATCATCTTCCTCAAGTTCTGGCCGTCGACGGCCGCGCTCAACGAGTCGACCTTCCTCGGCCTGTCGCCCCTCGGGTACATCTGCTACGCCATCCTCTGGGTAGCCCAGGCGGCGGTGTTCTGGAAAGGCATGGAGGCGATCCGCCGGTTCATCGACTGGGCCGGTCCCGCCGTGTACGTCGTCATGGTCGTGCTGGCCGTCTACCTGGTCGGCGAGGCCGGGTGGGAGAACATCTCGCTCGACCTGAGCGCGGGCGAGAGCCTCGGGTTCGCCGAGTCGATCCCGGTCATGCTGGGCGCGATCGCCCTGGTGGTGTCGTACTTCTCGGGGCCGATGCTGAACTTCGGCGACTTCTCGCGGTACGGCAGGTCGTTCGACGCCGTCAAGCGCGGCAACCTGCTCGGGCTCCCGGTGAACTTCCTGTTCTTCTCGATCCTGACGGTCATCACCGCCTCGGCGACGGTGCCGGTGTTCGGTGAGCTGATCACCGACCCGATCCACACGGTCGAGCGGATCGACACGCCGTTCGCGATCCTGCTCGGCGGGCTGACCTTCGTCATCGCCACGATCGGGATCAACATCGTGGCCAACTTCATCTCGCCGGCGTTCGACTTCTCCAACGTGTCGCCGCAGAAGATCTCGTGGCGGATGGGCGGCATGATCGCCGCGGTCGGGTCGGTCCTGCTGACGCCCTGGAACTGGTACAGCAACCCCGACGCCATCCACTACACGCTCGGCGTGCTCGGCGCGCTGATCGGGCCGCTGTTCGGGATCCTGATCGCGGGCTACTACGTGATCAGCCGGCAGTACGTCGACGTGGACGCCATGTTCACCATGTCGCCGACCGGGCGCTACTACTTCAGCGGCGGCTACAACCCGAACGCGATCTACGCGATGCTGGCCAGCGGCATCCCGGCGATCCTGTCGGTGATCGTGCCGAAGCTGATCGGGTCGGGTCTGTGGATCGCCGACTACTCGTGGTTCATCGGGTGCGGGCTCGGCTTCGTGGCCTTCATCGCCTTCGAGCGGCGCAGCCCCCGGATCCTGGTGGACGCCGGGTGACCCACGTCAAGGTGATCAACCCCAACACCTCCCGGGACATGACCGAGCTCATCGGCGCGTGCGCCCGGGAGGTGTCGGCCCACGTCACCGCGGTCAGCCCGGCCATGGGCCCGGCCTCGATCGAGAGCCACTACGACGAGGCGCTGGCCGTGCCGGGGATCCTGACCGAACTGCACGGCGCCGACGCCTACGTGATCGCCTGCTTCGGCGATCCGGGCCTGGACGCCGCCCGCGAGGTAGCCGACGGCCCGGTGGTCGGCGTCGCCGAGGCGGCCATGCACGTCGCGACCCTGGTCAGCCGCAGCTTCAGCGTGGTCACGACCCTGGGCCGGACCGTCCAGCGGGCCCTGGACCTGGCCGACCGCTACGGCTGCGCGCGGGCGTGCCGGGGGGTGCACGCGTGCGAGATCCCGGTCCTCGACCTCGACGACGAGGCCTGCGACCTGGTCGCGGAGGTCGCCGAGGCCGCGCTGCGGCACGACCGTTCCGAGGCGATCGTGCTCGGGTGCGCGGGGATGGGGGCGTACACGAAGGAGATCGCGCGCCGGATCGACGCCCCGGTGATCGACGGGGTCCAGGCTGCGGTGACCCTGGCCGAGTCGCTCGTCCGGCTCGGCGTCACCACCAGCAGAAAGGGCGAGTACGCCGCTCCCCCGCCGAAGCCCTACGCGGGCCTGCTGAGCGAATTCGCGTTGCGGGCGGAAAGCCCGATATGAAGACTGTGCCGCATGATTCCGCTGCGGCAGATCAGGGCCCGCCACGACGAGCGCACGATCACCGTCTACCAGGCCTACAACCCCGAGATCGGTGAGTACGCCGCCACTCACGGCCGGTTCGCGCCCTCCTACAACCGGAACCGGATGACCTGGGTGAAGCCGTCGTTCCTGTGGATGATGTACCGCTCCGGCTGGGCGACCAAGCCCGGCCAGGAGCGCGTGCTGGCCGTCACGATCACCCGGGAGGGGTTCGAATGGGCGCTGGCCCATTCGGGGCTCAGCCACTTCGACTCGGCCGTCCACCACGACCGGGCGGCGTGGACGGCGACCCGGCACCGGCCGGTCCGGATCCAGTGGGATCCGGAGCGCTCGCCCGCCCTGCACGCGCTGCCGCACCGCTCGCTGCAGATGGGCCTGTCGCGCGAGGCGGTGGACCGGTACGTGGACGAGTGGATCGTCGGGATCGAGGACGTGACCGCCCTCGCCCACCGGATCCACGCGCTCCCGGCCGACTCCCGTGCGGCCGAACTCCCGGTCGAGCGTCCCTATCCGCTCCCGGCCGGCATCGCCGCCACCTGCGGGCTTTCCTCATGATCGAACAGGTGTTTGATATCCTGACGGACTATGAGCGCAGTGTTCCAGCCGTCGCTGCTCGACGCGACGGCCGACCACGAAGGGCCGGGGCCGCTCGGCGGCCACGTCCACCGCACCCTTCTGTCTGACGGCGCCTGGATCGACGTCCGCCCCGGCTGGATCTCCGGGGCCGACGCCCTCTTCACCCGCCTCGCCGACACCGTCCCCTGGCGGGCCGAACGCCGCCGCCTGTACGACAACGTGGTCGACGTCCCCCGCCTCCTCGCCTTCTACGACGAGGGCGAGCGCCTGCCCGACCCCCTGCTCGACCAGGCCAAGGCGATGCTCGACGACCACTACCGCGAGGAGCTCGGCGAGCCGTTCCGCACGGCCGGCCTGTGCCTCTACCGCGACGGCCGCGACAGCGTGGCCTGGCACGGCGACCGCATCGGCCGGGGCTCGACCGAAGACACGATGGTCGCGATCGTCTCGGTCGGCACCCCCCGGGCGCTGCTGCTGCGGCCCCAGGGCGGCGGCCCGACCATCCGCCACGACCTGGGCCACGGCGATCTGATCGTGATGGGCGGCAGCTGCCAGCGCACGTGGGAACACGCCATCCCGAAGTCGGCGAAGGCGCGGGGCCCGCGGATCAGCATCCAGTTCCGGGTGAGAGGGGTCCGCTGAGAGGTCTCGGCGGACGTCGAGAGAAGGGGACATCGACAGTGGACATGAAACTCGAGGTCATCGTCCTGCCCGTCGCCGATGTGGACCGGGCGAAGAGCTTCTACGCCGCGCTGGGCTGGCGCGAAGACGCCGACATCGTCACGGGAGACGATTTCCGCGTCATCCAGTTCACCCCGCCCGGGTCGCCCTGCTCGATCATCTTCGGCACCGGGGTCACCTCGGCGCCGCCCGGCTCGGCGCGGGGTCTGCACCTGATCGTCGACGACATCGAGGCCGCGCGGGCCGAACTGGCCGCCCGGGGTGCGAACCCGAGTGAGGTCTTCCACGACGAGGGCGGGATCTTCCACCACGGCGGCGGACAGGCGCGGGTCTCCGGCCCGGCCCCCGGCCGCGCCACCTACGGGTCGTTCCTGTCGTTCGACGACCCCGACGGGAACGGGTGGTATCTCCAGGAGATCACCACTCGCCTTCCCGGTCGGTAATCCTTATTCGTCCGGATAAATAGCGCTAAGATCGTCGCCCTGTCGTCAATAGCCGGGGAATGACGTGTCCATTCGAATTGCGACGGTAATTGTCGGCATTTATTCCGTCGCCGTGCTCGGCGCTCTCGCGTGGGCGATACTCACCGGGGATTGGCACGTCTTCTTCTTCGTGACCGTCTGGGAGCACCACGACTCCGCCTCTTCGCTCCTGGTGGTCCTGGTGCTGCTCGCGGCCGGGTTACGCGGCTGGGTGATCTGGACGGTGCTGGTCCGCCCGCCTTTCCAGGGGCCGCCCTGGACGCGGGTGCTGCGGTTCCTGCTCTATCTGAACGCCGTCCTGTTCGTGCTGGGCCCGGCCGTCTCCCTGGTCGCCGGATACGCCGCCTACCTGGTGAGTCTTCCGGTGCTCGCGCTGCTGCCCCTGGTATTCCGGCAGGTGCCCCTGGCGGTCCGGGTGGTCGTCGCGGCCGTCGGGGTGGCCGCGTGCGTCCTGCCGCTCTTGGTGGAGCTGCCGGGCGTGATGCTGGTCTGGCCGATCGCGGTGGTGCTGTTCCAGGTGTTCTGCCGGTGGAGCCCGGTCACCTGGGGGCTCGGCCTGGCCGCGCTCGTCCACGCCGGCGCGATGAGCCTGCTGCCGGTTCGGTTCACGACGTATGACACGAGCCCCGCCTGGCTGCTGCTGCTGCTGGACGCCTTCGCGGTGATCCAGGCGCTGTGGCTGGCCCACACCGCCGCCGACCTGGGCCGCGACCACGCGGCCGCACCGGCCGCGCCGCTCGCGTTCCGGCTGGGCGCGGTCGTGCTGGCCTCGGTGGTGGCGGGGACGGCGGCCGTGGCGGCCCTGCGTCCTCCGGCGGGGGCCGTCGACGAGGTGCTGGTCGTCAACGCGCTGACGAGCGGCGAAGAGGACTCCGCCGACCCCGTCGCCGGCTGCGAGCCCTGGACGGTACTCGGGAAGGAGTACGTCACCACCCTGCCGCACGACCGGGAGAAGGCCTACCTGTGCCTCACCCGCCACGACGACCGGCGGCCCGACGCGGCCCTGCTGGCGGAGGGGCGGGCCCTCTGCGCCGCCGAAACGCTCTACGGCGGCACCATGGAGCGACTGGTCTACCTGTGCCCCGAGCGGGTGGCGGCGGTGGCGCCGGGCCTGCTGCTCGGCCGGACCGTCATCGACGCGCTCCACGCGGCCTGCGCCGATCCCTGGCCGCGCGTCCGGTCAGGCGGGCAGTTCCCCACTGTGCCCCATCTGCTGGAGAAGCCCGGCGAGGGCTACCGCGTCGTCACCCATCGCCTGCACGACGGCCCGCCCGGCTGGCTCGACGAGGAGCCGGTCGCCGTCGGAGCGGGCGTGCAGGGGGTGTGCCTGACGTACAAGACGGTGAAGCGGCCGCCGCCCCTGCGGGCCGGCGGGTGGCGCAGCGTCGTCGAGGTCCCGCTGCGCTCCCACGGCTCCGTGGCGCTGCGCGACGGAAACCTTCTGGACGAGATCGGCGAGGGCCGCCAGCGGATGCGCGTCTACACCCGCGACCTGGCCGTTCCGGGCCTGAAGGCCGAACAGCACCTGATCGTGGCCTTCCCCGGCCGCTCTACGGAGCGGGTCGTGCACAAGTGACCCGGGTGTGGATCGTCGCTGACGGCCGGCCGGTCTATGTCTTCGTGGCCATGGACCTGGGCGTCCTGACCCGCTGGTGGCCGCGCACCGCCCGCGAGGCCGATCGCCGCCCGGTGGGAAAGGTCGTGCCCGCGTGAGGCGGCTCCTCGGGTTCCTCGTGTACGGCCTGGTGGTGGCCGCGACGCTGGACACCCTCGCCCTGCAGGTCGCGGCCTGGAGATCCCTGTGGCCGGAGCTCCCCGTTTACTGGATCGCCGGTGTCATGTCGGCCCTGCTGCTCGCTTCGCGCGCCCACGTGGCGTGGGAGCTGCTGCGCGCCCGCTGGCCACGAGACGTGCGGCAACGCTGCTTCCGCGTGGCCGTCTGGCTGGGGTTCGCGAACTTCGTCGAGCTGGACGACCTGCTGCCGCTGCCGCGCGCGGTCGAACCCGCCGTCGAGGTCGTGCTCGAACTGGCGGTGCCGGTCATGCTGCCGGTCCTGCTGACCTCGGCGCCGCTGGTCGCCCGGGTGTTCCTCGGCCTGGTCGGGGTGGTCGTCTATCCCGCCGAGACGCCCATCTCGTGGTTCTGGGTGGCGCTGGTGCTGCTGGCCCAGACCATGGACGGGCGGTGGAGCCGTTCGGTGCTGTGGCTCGGCTGGGCCTATAGCGCGGTGCTGCTCATCGGCGGGGTCTTCGCGCACTCGTGGTTCATCGTGTCGATACCGCTCGACGTCCTGCTGGTCACGCAGATGTGGTGGCTCGTGCGGACGTCCGTCGAGGCCGATCGCCTGGGTGGCGATCGGCCCGCGCGGTTCAGGCGACCGGCTCCACCGGGGCGGCGACCGCCGTCCGTGGCGCCGTCAGGACCGGGCGTTCGACCAGGGTGACGTCGACCTTGAGGCCCGGCGCGAGGCGGACGGCCTCGTGGCCCGGGACGTCGGCCAGGACCTCGCCGCCGCTGTCGAGCTGGACGCGCAGCCGGGCGATGGAGCCCCGGAACGACGAGGCGAGGATGAACCCGCGACCCTCCTCCGACGGGCTCACCCGCACGGCCTCCGGCCGGACCAGGACGTCGACCTCCTCGCCGGGGGCGGCGCCGTCGAGCGGGAGGAAATGGCCGAAGACCTCGACCGTCTCCCCGGACACGCGGCCCGGCAGGTGGTTCATCGTGCCGACGAACTCCGCGACGAACGGGGTCGCCGGGCGGTCGTACACCTCCGCCGGAGGGGCCACCTGCTCCAGGCGGCCCGACTTGAGCACCGCGACCCGGTCGGCGACCGAGAGGGCCTCCTCCTGGTCGTGGGTGACGAAGATGGTCGTGATGCCGAGTTCGAGCTGGAGGCGGCGGATCTCCTCGCGGAGGTTGACCCGCACCTTGGCGTCGAGCGCCGACAGCGGTTCGTCGAGCAGCAGCACCTTGGGCTGGAGGGCCAGGGCGCGGGCCAGGGCCACCCGCTGCTGCTGGCCGCCCGAGAGCTGGTGCGGGTAGCGCTCGCCGAAGCCGCCGAGGCCGACGAGTTCCAGCAGCTCGGCGGCCCGGCTGTGGCGCTCGGAGGTCGGCCGCCGCCGGACCCGCAGCCCGAACGCGACGTTGTCGCGCACGTTCAGGTTGGGGAACAGCGAGTAGCTCTGGAACACCATCCCGGCGTCGCGCCGGTTGGCGGGGACCCGGGTGACGTCGGCGCCGTCGATGAACACGGCGCCGGTGTCGGGGCGTTCGAACCCGGCCACGCAGCGCAGCGCGGTCGTCTTCCCGCAGCCCGACGGGCCGAGGAAGGCGATCAGCTCGCCCTGCTCGATGGTCAGGCTGAGGCCGTCGAGGGCGACCGTGCCGCCGAACGAACGGCGCAGCTCACGGAGTTCAACGGTCATTTCGACTTCCTTCCCGCTCCCGAGAGGGTGAGCAACAGCAGCCAGATCAGGCCGAGGCTGAGCACCGACAGCGCGACCGAGAGCTGGCCGTCGCTGCCGGAGACGGTGACGATCCACACCGGGAAGGTGCGGTAGCCCATGAGGGCCGCGATGGTGTACTCGCCCATGACGAGCGCCAGGCTGAGGAACGAGGCGCCGGCCACGGCCGAGCGCAGGTTCGGCAGGATCACCCGGAACAGCACGTACGGCCACGAGGCGCCCAGGTTCCGGGCCGCCTCCACGAGGGTCCGCACGTCGACGGCCCGCAGGCCGGTGTCCAGCGAACGGTAGGCGAACGGCAGCGCGAGCATGACGTACGCCAGCACCAGGACGACGGGGAAGTCCTCGTCCTGGATGGAGATGAGGGTCTGCCAGAACGGCGTGGCCGCCAGGGCGTCGGTGCCGCCGCGCAGGGCGTTGGCGATGCCGACCACGTAGGTGATCGGCGGCACGATGAGCGGCAGCGTCGTGATGGTCTCCAGCACCGGGCGCAGGCCGGGGGCCCCGAGACGTACGGCCAGCAGGGCCGGCAGCGCCAGGAGCAGGACCAGCACGATCACCGCGGCGCCCAGCAGCAGCGACTTGAGCAGGCTCTCGCCGAAGCCGGGGGCCGACACGATCCGGCCGTACGCGCCGAGGGAGAAGCCCAGCGACTCGTTGTAGACGGTGAACCAGACCGCGATGGCCAGCGGCACCAGGAAGTAGACCGCCGCCACGCCCAGCGTCAGACGCCGCCACGTCACGCCAGCCATCGGGAGCTCCTCTTCTGCAGCGGCAGGTAGACGGCCATCACCAGCAGCGCGATCACGATCATGTCGACGGACAGCGCGAGGGCGATGTTCTCGTACCCGATCAGGACGTTGCCCGTGAGGGCGTCGGCGATCTGCAGCGTCACCAGCGGCACCGACGCGCCGACCATCGCGGCGGCGGTCGCGTAGGCGGCGAACGCGCCGCCGAACAGCAGCACGCCCCCGCCGAGCAGCGCGGGGCCGAGCACCGGGATGCCGACGTGCCGCCAGAACTGCCAGGTGGACGCGCCGTTGTTCAGCGCGGCCTCCCGCCACTGCGGCTTGAGCCCGTCGAGCGCGGGGGCGATGACGAGCACCATCAGCGGGATGGAGAAGTAGAGGTACACCAGGGCCAGGCCCCAGAAGTTGTAGAGCACGCCCGAGCCGAGGCCGAGGGCGGCGGTGACCACGCCGGAGTTGCCCAGCGTGGCGATCCAGATGAAGGCGAGCGGCACGCCGCCGAAGTTGGCCAGCACCCCGGACGCGGTCAGCACGGCCTCCCGCAGCAGCCCCGACCGCGAGGTCAGCACCGCCTGCGCGAGGAACGCCCCGAGGACGGCGCCGAGGATCGCGACGACGGCCGACAGCTTGACGCTGCTCCACAGCGCCCCGATGTACGGCTCCTGCATCGTCGCCGACAGGTTGTCGAACCCGAACCCGCCGCCCTTGACCGAGAACGCGCCGACGCCCAGCACCACCGTGGGGATGCCGAACGCGATCAGGGTGACGACGAGCAGCGGGGCCGCCGCCAGCCACCCGGCGCCGCCACCGCGGCGCCGGGAACCCGTGAGACCGGCCATCAGCCCGCGACCGCGGCGCCCCAGCCCGAGGCGACGGCTTCGTTCGCCTTCGTGACCTGGTCGGGCGTCGGGAAGGCAGGCTCGCCGTCGACCGGCGGGAGGGCGGCGGAGGCGGCCTGGTCGACCGAGCCGTCGGCGATCATCGCGGGCAGCAGGACCGGGCGGGCGAAGCCCTTCAGGTACAGGTTCTGGCCCTCGGTGCTGTAGAGGAACTCCTGCCACAGCCGCGCGGCGGCCGGGTGGGGGGCGTCCTTGTTGATGGCCTGGGCGTAGAGCTGGAAGTACTTGCCGTCGCTGGGGATGACGGTCTTCCAGTCGAGGCCCTTGCCGGCCATGATCGGCGCGTAGGCGGCGTTGTTGTAGTCCCAGTCGATCGAGATCTGGGTCTCGCCCTTCTCGATGGTCGCCGGGGTGGTCTCGACCGGGTTGAAGTTGCCGGCGTCCTTGAGCTTCTTGAAGAAGTCGATGCCGGGCTGGATGTCGTCGAACGAACCGCCGTTGGCGAGCGCGGCGGCGTATACGCCGGCGAAGGCCGAGCCCGACTTGGTCGGGTTGCCGTTCATCGCGACCTTGCCCTTGTACTCGGGCTTGAGCAGGTCGGCGAAGGTCTGCGGGCAGGCGGCGATCTTCTTGGCGTCGCAGCCGATGGAGACGTAGCCGCCGTAGTCGTTGAACCAGAGGCCGGTCGACTCCTTCTGGCCCTCGGGGATCTTGTCCCAGTTCTCGACCTTGTACGGCGCGAACAGGCCCTCGGCCGCGCCGCTGATCGCGAACGACTGGCCGACGTCCAGGACGTCGGGGGCGCGGTCCTGGCCCTTGCGGGTCTTCACCGCGTTGATCTCGTCGGCGGAGGAGGCGTCGGGGGTCTCCTCCTCGATCTCGATGCCGGGGTACTTGGCCTTGAACGCGGCCAGGATCTCGCCGTAGTTGGCCCAGTCGGGCGGCAGCGCGATGACGTGCAGTTTGCCCTCGGCCTTGGCCGCCTCGTACAGCTTGTCGACCCCGCCGAAGTCGGCGGCCGAGGTGGCGGTACGGGCGTCGACCGCGGCGGCGCCACCCGGGGCGGCGGCGGAGGACGTGGAGGTTGCCTCGGTACCGGGCGCGGACCCACAGGCCGCGACGGCGATCAGCAGACCGGCGGTGAGGCCGGTGAGACGGACTCGGGAAGAGACCACGGTGAACTCCCACTGGAGCGATGTGCACAGAACTTGTTCAAACAAGCTAGGGACGCCACATCGCCCGCCACCGTCCTGCCGGTGAACAGTCGGAGGCCATTCGTCAAATGGCTAAACACCTACTTTTCCGAACGTTTCGTTGACCGTACGGTGAGGGCCGTCCCTGTACGCAGAGAGCTGGGAGCCGCCGTGCACCCGCGTTACGCGCGCATCGCCGACGAGCTCCGGGCGGCCATCCTCGGCGGTGAGCTCCCGGTCGGCGCGCCCCTGCCCTCGGAGACGGTGCTGGCCGCCCGGCACAAGGTCGCGCGGGGGACGATCCGCCAGGCCGTCGCGGTGCTGACCGCCGAAGGGCTGGTGGGCTCCCGCCAGGGTGCCAGACGGATCGTGCTGGGCCGCGAACGCAGCCAGAACTTCGCGGTGCTGCACAGTTTCGCGGAGTGGGCGCGGGCCGCCGGGCACGAGGTGACCGGCCAGGTGATCGACCAGCGCCGCCGCGTCGCGGGCGCCGCCGAGGCGGCCCGGCTCGGGCTGACCGTCGGCGACACGGTGCTGCAGGTGCTGCGGCTGCGCCGCCTCGACGGCGTCGCGGTGCTGCTGGAACGGACCGTGTACGCCGGCTGGCTCGCCCCCGCGGTCGAGCGGTTACCCGCTGACTGCGACTCGGTCACGCGGGCCCTCTACGAGTCGAGCGGGCTGGTGTTCGCGTACGGGGAGCATCTGATCGACGCCGTCGCGGCCGGGACGGAGGACGCCCGCCTGCTCGGAGTGCGGCGGGGCGGGCCGCTGCTGCGGCAGCGGCGGGTGACGACGACGCGGGAGGGGCGCCCGGCGGAGTGGTCCGACGACCGCTACCGGGCCGGCAGCGTGACGTTCGCGATCCGCAACGCGGCGGGCGCCCTGGCGGTGCACCCGCAGGACTAGCCGTAGTAACCGCTCTCGATGCGCTGCTTGAACACCGACTGGATGCCCTGGTGGGCCATGACGCCCTGCGAGACCGTGTAGTCGATCAGCAGGACGCTCGCCTCGAACCTCAGGTTCTCGGTCACCCGGGTCCCGGCCGCGCCGAGGTCCTCGAAGGTGATCGTCTGGTGGGTGAT
This sequence comes from Herbidospora galbida, assembly GCF_005233835.1. Taxonomy (GTDB): domain Bacteria; phylum Actinomycetota; class Actinomycetes; order Streptosporangiales; family Streptosporangiaceae; genus Herbidospora; species Herbidospora galbida. The sequence goes on from NZ_SZQA01000009.1 coordinate 12,603, forward strand.
GACGTTGGGCAGCGTCCACGAGTCGACCTCGTAGAAGTAGCCGGCCGCGTTGATCCGCTGCTGGGCGTGGGTGTTGATCGGGGTCGCGGGCAGCCCCGGCTGGAGCGGCGTGTTCTCGATCGCGGTCTGGTTGACGGTGCGGACCCCGCCGGAGGTGGTGTCGGAGTGGACGACCACCCGCTGGAGCAGCGGGTTCGCGCCGATGTGGTTCTCGAAGTTCGAGTAGATCGCGAAGACCTCGTAGCGCGGGGCGGCGATGTCGACCGAGATGCTCTGCGACCGGGCCGCCCTGCCGAGGGCGGGGTGGGGGTGGTTCAGGGCCTCGACCAGGGTGTACGTGGTGCGGGCCAGCTCCCACTGGAGGGCGATCAGCGGGTCGGAGTCGGCCCTGGCGGGCGAGCTCATGACGGACAGGACCATCGTGAGGGCGAGCAGTGGAGCGCTTAACAGCCGGAACGGCTTCTTTCTCATGGGCACATCACACCCCAGAAGCCGTTGGAACGCTCCTGGCAACAACTGCCAGTATTTTCAGGGCACCAACCGGTACCCCACTCCGCGCACCGTTTCCACGACATTCGGCTCGCCGAGTTTGGCCCGCAGATGCGCGATGTGGACGTCGAGAGTGCGCGCCGCCGAGCGGCTCAGGTCCTTCCAGTTCTCCAGCAATAACGTCTGCTTGGTGACGACCTCGCCGGGCGTCTGCACGAGCCGCCGGAGTAACGCGAACTCCTTCGGCGTGAGCGGCACATTGCGGCCGTCGCGCCAGACCAGATAACGCCGCGCGTCGATCTGGATGTCGCCCGCCTGCAGCACGTCGGTCTTGCCGCCCCGGGTGCGCCGCAGGACCGCCTCCAGGCGGGCCTCCAGCTCCTCCATGCAGACGGGTTTGACCAGGTAGTCGTCCGCACCGGCGCGCAGCCCGCGGACCCGTTCGGCCCGGTCGTCGCGGGCCGACAGGACGATGATCGGCACATCGCTGACCCGCCGGATCTCCCGGCACGCCTCGGTCCCGTCGTCGCCCCGTACGCCGAGAAAGACGACGTCATATCCGAGTGTCGCCGTCCGGTCGGATCCGACCGTGACCGAATATCCGCTTTTCGCCAGCGCCGCCTCGATCTCGGCCGCCGTCTGACTATCTTCGTCCACGACGAATACCCGCATGTCTCCCCGTGTTTAAAGCTGTGGCCCCCGCCCCGTCCGGGCAATACTGGTGGGTATCCGTTGACCTGTCAATAATTGCCGAAGAACCAATTACGGACTCGTCAAATGAATGGCGGCCTCAGCCGTGAACGGCAGGAAGGTGAACGACTCCTGGAGATAGAGCGTCACCGTGGCGTCGGTATGGCTCAGATATCCGATGGAGACGTCCTGCCCGAGGTGCAGGTCGAAGTCGCCGCCCCGGGTGGTGAGCACGACCGCGCCGCTGATCGCCGGGGCCCAGATGATGTCGCCCGAGACGAACCGCTGGAGGTGCTCCAGCACCGGATAGCCGTGGTCGGCCGTCTCGGCGACCCCGGTGTAGGCGTCGGCCGACAGCAGCACCGAGTAGGGGCCGTCGACCCCGGCCATGCGCAGGATGCCGAGGGCCTGCGCGATGGCGTCGGGATAGCCCCGCACGTCGGCCGGGAGCACCAGCGGCGCGTGCGCGCTGAGCGGGATGACGCCGGAGATCTGGCCGGGGCCGTACCCCTCGAAGACGGCCCGGTCCTCGGCGATGGCCAGCGCGGCGGCGGCGTCCTTGACGGGCTGCCAGTCGGAGTCGTTGGAGCCGCGCTCGACGTCGTCGACCGCCTCCCGGTCGAGCTCGAACGGCCGGCGCAGCTCGACCAGCCGGGACACCTCACGCTGCCGGGCCTGGACGCCGGTCGCGGGCGGCTGGATCGGGGTCGTGTGTCCGGTCGACACGGCCGACAGTTCGGTTCCGTCGGGGCCGTGCACGTCGACCACCCGGCGTCCGGCGATGTGCCGTTTGAAGGTACGGGCGGCCTCCTCCTCGATCTGCGCCCAGGCGGCGTCGGAGATCGGGGCCAGCTCCCGATGGAGGTTGTTCATATCTGCGGCACTCCCTTGAGGTCACCGATGATCAGCCGGCCCGACGACACGGGCTCCGGCGGGTCTTCCAGGAAGGCACCTGAGGGGACGAAGTAGAGGGAACCGGTCAGCGCGGTGGAGAAGTCGAGGATCCGGTCGTAGTTGCCGGGCGGGTCCCCGATGAACATGTTGGTCAGCATGCGCTCCAGCAGGCCGGAGGTCCGCGCGTAGCCGATGAAGTAGGTGCCGAACTCGCCCCGCGAGGCGTTGCCGAACGGCATGTTGTCGCGCAGGATCTTCAGCTCCTTGCCGTCCTCCTCGATGACCGTGAGGGCGTTGTGCGCGTTCGGCGGCTTGACGTCGTCGTCGAGCTCGACGTTGGAGAGCTTGTGGCGGCCGATGACCTTCTCCTGGTCTTCGGTGGCGAGCCGGTTCCAGGTGGCCAGGTCGTGGACGTACTTCTGGACCAGGACGTAGGAGCCGCCCGCGTAGTCGGGGTCCTCGTCGCCGATGAGCACCGAGTCGTAGGCCAGGTTCCCGGTGGGGTTCTCGGTCCCGTCGACGAAGCCGAGCAGGTCGCGGGCGTCGAAGTAGCGGAAGCCGTGCACCTCGTCGGCGCTCGCGACCGCGTCCCTGAGCCGGTCCATGATCAGCCCGGCCAGCTCGAAGCAGAGGTCGTGACGGTTGGCCCTGATGTGGATCAGCAGGTCGCCCGGCGTCGAGGGCGCGTAGTGGGCGCCCCGGATCTCCTGGAACGGGTGCAGCCCCGCGGGCTTCGGCAGCCCCGGGAAGAGCCGGTCCCAGAACTCTGAGCCGAGGCCCAGCACGCACGACAGCCCGGGGTCCAGCGACCGGAACCCGACCGTCCGCAGCAGCCCGGCCAGGTCTTCGCCCAGCTCCCTGACCGCCTGGTGCCCCGTCGGCTTGATCGTGGCCACGATGAAGATGGCCGCCGGGCTGAGCGAGCCCAGGACCGCCTGCACACCGCTCCGATGGTCGTCCACCCCGTAAGGCGTCGCCGGTGACATGGTCGATGAACCTCCTGATCCGGTACGGGTTCGGCTATGCCCGGTAGTGGGAGACGACGGCCGGCTGGCCGGTGTAGTTGGGCCCGGCCGTGTCGTCGGCGCCCAGGTATTCGTAGGGCAGCTCGACCACGGCGGGGCCGGTGCGCGAGACGCGCTTGTTCCTGGGGTCGTAGACGAACCCCCGGCTTCTGAGCGCGGCCAGCAGCTTCCGGCGCGATCCGGCCTCGACGGAGGCGACGTCGAAGTTGGCCACGAATCTGCCGTGCTCGGTGAGCCATCCGGCGATGTCGGTGAGCGCCCTGAGCTTGTCGCCGAGGTAGTGGAGGCCGTGGACGACGGTGACGAGGTCGTATCGCTTTTCTGGCCGCCAGCCGGGAATGGACGCGACGACCAGTTCCAGGCCCTTTCCGGGAGGCACGGCGAAATGGCCGACCAGGTCGACCCCGGTGACGTCGGCGCCGAGCATCGCGGCCTCGGCCAGCGCGTGGCCCTCACCGCAGCACAGGTCCAGCCACGTCTTCCCGCTGACGGCTTCGGGCAGGTTCAGGCCCAGCTCACGGGAGTAGGCGCGCAGCCGGCGGCCCCGGTTCATGGCGTTGTTGGCGACGACGGAGGAGGCGTCGAGCTCGGCCGGCCCCAGCAGCCTCATGCGGCGCGGAACTCGTGGACGACCTCGATCAGGCCCACGATGTGCCGGTTGAACTCGTCGAGGTCCTCGGCCGGGACCCACAGTTCGAGGATCGTCTCGCCGCCGGCCTGCTGAACCGGGTAGCGCTCGGCGAACTCGGCGTCCACCTCGAATCGGGTGACGTAGCCGACGCCGGAGGCCGCGACGTTCCAGTCACGGGCGATCCTGACGGCGTAGTCCTCGTTGAGGACCGGATAGAAGATCGGCTGCTCGGGCAGCCTCGGGGGCCACGCGGTGAAGCCCGACCGGCGGACCAGCTCCAGTTCCTCGGGGCCGGTGGGACGCCACAGCGTCATTGTGCGCATACGTCCTATTTTGTCGCCAACTGCAGAAACCGGCGGGCATTTCGCACCGCCGCGCCGGTGGGGTCGTTGTTGAAGTAGACGTAGCCGTCTTCGGGAAGCCTTTCGAGCCAGGTCTTCATCGCCCGGTCGCCGTATTCGGGCGGGTGCTTCTTCGACGTTCCCTCGTGAAAGCGCACATAGGTCCAGGTCGTCGTCCGCCACAGCGGCCCCTGGAGCCGGCCGAGCCGGTCGCTCCAGACCAGGGCGGCCGACCGCCTTTCCAGAATTCGCCGCACGTCGTCGTTCCACCACGATTCGTGGCGCGGTTCGACGGCCAGCTCGACGCCTTTCGGAAAACATTTCAGGCAGTCGTCGAGGGCGTCTTCCTCATAGCGCAGAGTGGGCGGCAGCTGGATGAGGATCGGCCCGAGTTTGTCGCCGAGCCCCTCGGCCACTCCCATCAGACGCCCCACCGGTTCCTTCGGGTCTCTGAGTCGTCTGACATGAGTCAGATAGCGACTCGCCTTGACCGCCATGACGAAATCGTCGGGCGTGCGGTCGTGCCATTCTTCGAAGGTCTCGCGCCGGGGCAGCCGATAGAAGGCGCCGTTGTTCTCGACGGTGCCGAATTCCTCGCCGTAGTGTTCCAGCCAGCGTTTCTGCGGCAGGCCGGGCGGATAGAGCACTCCGCGCCAGTCGGCGTACTGCCAGCCGGACGTCCCCACCACCATTCCCTCAGCTTAGGCTTCGGCGGGTGAACACCAGGGAGATCGCCCGCCGCTTCGCCCAGACCTGGCAGACCGGCTGGGCCGCCCACGACGTCGACCTTCTTCTCTCCCTGTACGCCCCGGGCATCGTCCACCGCTCGATGCCCTTCCGCGAGCCGCACCGGGGCCTCGACGCGCTCAGGGACTATCTGACGTGGTCGTTCTCCGAAGAAGACGTGCTGGCCGTGGAGTTCGGGGAGCCGCTGGTCGACGGCGACACCGCGGTCGTCGAGTTCCGGGTGCGCGCCCGCGAGGGCGACCTGGCGGGGTGCGTGTTCGTGACGTTCGACGAGGCGGGATTGGCCGTCGCGACCCGCGACTATTGGCATATGTCAAACGATTCCGAATTATCACCATGAAGCGATTCCTGCCGGCCCTCCTGCTCGTGGCCGGGTGCGGCGCCCCCGAACCCACCCACGCCTACGCCTACGCCTGCAACGGACATCCCGTCCCCCTGGCCCAGCTGACCGGCCCGCCGGCGACGCGACTGGGGCCTGACGGCAGGGCCGCGCTGCAAGGGCAGGAGGTCGGGCGGGTCGAAGAACTGGAGAAGTGGCACATCGTCGAGGAGAGCGCCGATCGGGTGGCCCTGATCCGCGAGATCGACGAGCCCGTCCGCGCGGACTCCGGCGACAGCACCCACCAGTACCTGTCGATCGAGCGCCGGCTCCCGGGCGGCGGGTGGATGCTGAACACCTCCACCCGCTGCGACCTGAAGCGGGTCGTCCCCGGCCTGGGGCCCGCCGACGTCGCCCTCGGATCGGCGTCGGGCACCCGCCTGAACCTGCTGGTCACCGAGCGGGCGTGCGCGAGCGGCCAGTCGGCGGCGGGGCGGATCGAACTGGTCGAGCTGGAGGAGACCGACGAGGAGGTCCGGCTGACCGTGGCGGTCCGGGAAGGACAGTGGGGCGAAATCGTGACATGCCAGGGCAATCCACCCACGCCGTTCACCGTCGAACTCTCCCGGCCGCTGGATGACAGGGCCGTGCTGAACGTCGGGGTCCATCCCGCCCGGCGGCTGTAGCATCGCCCGGTGAATCTCCCCGCGTGGTACGCCGCCCTCCCGGTCGCCATCTCCGCCGCCGGTGTGCTCTTCACCGACGACGACGGCAGGGTGCTGCTGGTGCGGACGACGTACAAGAACGACTGGGACATCCCCGGCGGGGTGATCGAGGTCGGCGGCGGCGAGACACCCGCGGCGGCGGCCCGCCGGGAACTCCGCGAGGAGCTCGGCCTCGACCGCCCGGTGGGTGACCTGCTCAGCATCGACGTCCGCCCGGCCCGCCCCGACCGCCGCCCGCTGCTGGCCTTCCTCTTCGACGGTGGCGTCCTGAACCCCGACGACGTGGCCGCGATCCGCTTCGTCGACGAGGAGATCGCCGAAGTCCGCTTCGTCGCCCTCGATGAGATCGGCGGCCTGACCGAGGCGGCGCTGGCCCGCCGCATCCGCGCCACCCTCCGGCACCCCGGCACGGGCCTGCTGTTCCTGTCGGACGGCGAGCCGACCGGGGATGATCGTGCCCATGGATCACATGACCGCCCTGATCGACCAGAACGCCCGCTTCGCTGACCTGCTCGCCGACGCCGACGAGACGACGGAAGTCCCGACCTGCCCCGGCTGGACCCTCAAGCAGCTCTTCCGCCACGTAGGCCGGGGCGACCGCTGGTCGGCCCAGATCATCAGCGACCGGGTCGGCGAGTACCTCGACCCGCGCGAGGTCCGCGACGGCAAACCCCCGGCTGACCTCGAGGGCGCGTTGGCCTGGTTCGCCGAAGGCCCCCGCATCCTGCAGAGCGCCGTCGACGCGATCGGCCCGGACACGTACGTGTGGACGTTCTCGGGCCCCCGCCCGGCCGAGTGGTGGGTACGCCGCCGCCTCCACGAGGCGACGATGCACCGCGCCGACGCCGCCTTCGCCCTCGGCCTGCCCTACGACCTCGCACCCGAACTGGCCGCCGACGGCATCGAAGAGTGGATCGACACCGTCGCCTCGACCCGGCCGACCCTCGACCCGGGGGTGACCGTCCACCTGCACACGACCGACGTGCCCGGCGAGTGGATGCTGCGCGGCGAGGAGGACCGGGTGGTCTGGGGGCTGGGGCATGGGAAGGGCGACCTGGCGGTGAGGGGGCCTGCGACCGACCTGTTCCTGGCACTGCTGAACCGGCGCGAGGGCGACCTGGAGATCTTCGGGGACAAGGGGATCTGGACGTCGTGGCGGGAACGCGCCCGCTTCTGACTGCTGGGGAACGACCACGGCACGAGACCGACCGACTTCCTCACCAATCACGGTGCCGCCGACGCCTTTCTGGACGAGTGCGGCGCCCCCGAGGAGGTCTGGTCGGCGGGCCTGCTGCACGCCGCCTACGGCTTTCTCGACCGGTCAGAGCGCGCCATCCTGCGAGCCGCCATCGGCGATGACGCGGAACGGCTCGTGTACGCATACGCCTCCTGCGACCGCGCCGCCACCTACTTCGACCTGACCCGGTTCCGCGACCGCTTCACCGGCCAGATCACCCATCCTGACCGGCGGGCATTCCTCTTCGTGCTGACGGTGGCCGACATTCCCCGGACCATCGCCTTCTACCGCGACGTCCTGGGCATGGACGCGGTCACCTTCGGCGAGGGCCGCGACGCCCTGGTCTTCGGCCGCAACAAAATCAACCTTCACCGGGCGGGCGCGAGTTCAGCCCGCACGCACTGCACCCGGCCCCGGGCACGGCCGACCTGTGCCTGATCACCACGAGCCCGCTGGAGCGGGTGGCGGCCCGACTGACGGTGAAGGGGTGCCGATCGAGGGCCGGTCGAGAAGACGAGTGCTCTGGGGCTCATGACCAGCGTCTACGTCCGCGACCCCGACGGGAACCTCATCGAGATCGCCTCGTACGGCTATACCTCGAAGACCATCGACGCGTCATAGAACCGGCTGCGAGACGTTCTCCCTACGACGGCGACTCGCTTCAGGCGAACTTTCACCGAGCCCCACAACAAATTCCTGGCGAACGCCGAACCAACTGTCCTTTGTCATAGAGTCGCTTCCGTCAAAGGATCGACCGTCGAGTCCCTCTTGTGAGGAGTGCAGTCCACATGGGTTTTCTCCCTGCGATGACCATCGCCGAGGCTCTCAAGAGAATCCACAAAGGGGCCTGGGTGCTGCCGGCCATCCAGCGAGAGTTCGTATGGAACACCAACCAGATCAGAAGCCTGTTCGACAGCCTCATGCGCGGCTACCCCGTGGGGTCGTTCCTCTTGTGGGGCCTTGAGAAAGAGCAGGTCGAAAAATTCACCTTCTACGACTTCCTCACTGACTACCACGAGAAGAACCAGCCCTATGCCCCCACGGCCAACGTTGCCCATGGAGAATCCGTCATCGCCGTACTCGATGGCCAGCAACGCCTCACGGCAATCAACATCGGCCTTTATGGAAGCTACGCCGAGCGCCTCAAGTACAAACAAGCCAACAACCCGGAAAACTACCCCCGGAAGTGGCTCTATCTGAACCTGCTCGGCTCCGGCGGCGACGATGAATTAGGGCTCAAATATGACCTGCGATTCCTCACGAGCGCAAAGGCGGCTGAGCCGACGACTGACGGCAAGCGTCCCTGGTTCAAGGTCGCGGAGGTGCTCAAGTTTCCTGACGGCGGTCCGGCGATCATGGATGCGGTGGGAGCCCGAGGCTTGGACGTGGCTGAATTCCACTACGCCTACAAGCAGCTTTATGAGCTCTACCAGGCCATCCACACACAGCAGGTGATCAACGCCTTCCAAGAGGACTCCCAAGACCCTGACCGCGTCCTGGACATCTTCGTGCGCGTCAACAGCGGCGGGACCAAACTGTCCAACTCCGATCTGCTCCTGTCCATGGCCACCAATCAGTGGAAGGAGCTGGACGCGCGAGAGGAAGTCCGGTCTCTGGAGACGGAATTCACCGCCGGGCCGGGTCAGTTCAGATTCAGCAAAGACCTCATCCTCAAGGCCGGACTGATGCTGACGGAAGCGCCGGACTTTCAGTTCAAGATCTCGAACTTCACGCAGACGAACATGAGTCGCCTTGAACACGGCTGGGCGGAAATCCGAAGCAGCCTACTGAGGGCGGCCAACCTGCTCGCTTCGTTCGGGTTGTCCGCGAACAACCTCACAGCCGACAGCGTCGTCATCCCCGTCGCTTATTACCTCCACCGCCACGGACTCGGCGACAAATACCTGACGGCCTCCACCTTCGCCACCGATCGAGCCCTCGTTCGCCGATGGGTGTTCAAAAGCCTCATCAAGCGGGGGGTGTGGGGCTCAGGCCTCGACACCCTGCTGCGCTCCATCCAGGCAGTGATCCGTAGTTCGGCAACACCGGAATTCCCGGTGGATGCTCTGGAGTCTGCGATGGCCAGCCGCGGCAAGGGCTTGTCGTTCACCGACGAGGAAATCGACGGCGTCCTGGAGCTGCAGTACGGCAAGCCCCAGACCTTCCCGGTCTTGGCCATGCTCTATCCCGGGCTGGATCTCACCCAGCAGTTCCATGAAGACCACGTCTTCGCCCGCTCGCGTCTCACTCCTCAAGCGCTCCGCAAATCGGGCATTTCTCGTGAGCAGCACGAGGACTACACCAGCCGCGCCAATGGACTGCCCAACCTTCAGCTGCTGGCCGGCCTGCCGAACATCGCCAAGGGAGACGCCTGGCCCTGGGAGTGGCTCGACGGCCCGCACTTCACGTCCGACGCGGCGCGGGAGAACCATCTGGCGCAGAACGACCTGGACCTGCTGCCGCACGACCTAGCCGGCTTCGTCGACTTCTACGACGCCCGGAAGAAGCGCATGGCGGAGAGACTCTCGAAGCTGCTTGGGCTTCGGGCCGAAGTTCCCGAGACGTGACGTCAAGACGGACCCGGACAACAGCCGAGGACTCCAGATGCGTCGGAGCGCCTGCCCTAGGCATGAAAAAATCCCAGGCCAGAACAGCTCTGACCTGGGATTTTCGCTGTGCGCCGCCAGGGACTCGAACCCCGGACCCGCTGATTAAGAGTCAGCTGCTCTAACCAACTGAGCTAGCGGCGCTTGAAGCCCTTGTAGGTTACCGCGACTCCGAACCCCCACCAAATCGGGCTACAGTAGAACATCATTCGGTACGCCCAAGGGGAAGCCCACGTGACCTGGTTCGCCTCACCGTCGGAAGCCGTCACCCGTCTCCGCCAGACCGGATACCTCTCCGACGACGCCATCGCCACCTCGGTCTTCCTGGCCGGCGTACTGGAGAAACCCCTCCTGGCGGAGGGCCCGGCAGGCGTGGGCAAGACCCAGCTGGCCAAGGCGATAGCCGAAGCCACAGGCGCAGACCTGGTCAGGCTCCAGTGCTACGAGGGCCTCGACGAGGCCAGGGCCCTCTACGAGTGGAACTACAAGAAGCAGCTGCTCCGGATCCAGGCCGACGACGACGCCTGGGACGACATCTTCGCCGAGGAGTTCCTCCTGGAGCGGCCCCTCCTCAAGGCGATCAGGTCAGACCGCCCCACCGTCCTGCTGATCGACGAGACCGACAAGGCCGACGTCGAGGTCGAGGGCCTCCTGCTGGAGATCCTCTCGGACTTTCAGATCACCATCCCCGAGCTCGGCACCGTCGCCGCCACGAGGAAACCGTTCGTGGTGCTGACCTCGAACGCCACGCGAGAACTCAGCGAGGCCCTCAAACGCCGCTGTCTCTACCTCCACCTCGACTACCCCACCCCCGAACGCGAGCGCGACATCGTCCTCGCCCAGGTCCCGGGCATCGCCGAGACGGTCGCCGAGCAGCTCGCGCGGACGGCCGCCACGCTGCGCGCCCTGGAGCTGAAGAAGTCGCCGAGCATCGCCGAGACCGTCGACTGGGCGCACACCCTGCTCGCGCTGGGCCGTGAGGTGCTCGACGAGCAGACCATCGCCGAGACGCTGGGTGTCGTCCTGAAGCACCATTCCGACCAGCAGAGGGCCGCCAAGGAACTGGGCCTGCGGGCATGATCGACCGGCACATCGGCTTCGTCCACGCCCTGAGGGAGACCGGCCTGCCCGTCTCCCTGGCCGAGGGGCTCGACGCCGCCCGCGCCCTCCGGCACATCGACCTCGCCGACCGGGAGATCCTCCGCCAGGCCTACGCCGTGACGCTCGTGAAGCGGCCCCAGCACCGGGAGGGCTTCGACGTCCTGTTCGACCTCTGGTTCCCGTCCACGACGCAGGGGCCGCCGAAGCACCGAGCCGAAGATCCCGAAGACCTGAGAACCGAACTCGCCGAACTGCTCGGGGGAGATCCCGCCGCCCCCGAATTCCGTGCGTTCGCGCAGGCCATGGTCGAGCGGTTCGGCCGGGTCCAGGCCGGGCCCGGACGCCAGTCGTGGTTCTCCTATCCGGTCATGCGCGCCCTTTCCCCGCAGACCCTGATCGCCCGCCTGCTCGGTGAACGCGGCGGGCTGGCCGAGAAACTGGCCCGTCAGCGCGTCACCGCGAACATCGCCGCCTTCGAAGCCGAAGTGGCCTCAGACGTCAGACGCAGGATCGCCGAGGAACAGGGGCGCGAACGCATCACCAGATCGGCGGTGAGACCCCCGATCGACCGCCGCGACTTCCTCCGCGTCACCAAGGCGGAACTCGCCGAGATGCGCAGAGAGATCCATCCGCTCGCCAGGAGGCTGGCCACCCGTCTTTCGATGAAACACAAGAAGGGCGACCGGGGGCGCCTCGACTTCCGCCGGACGGTCCGCGCGTCGCTGCAGTCGGGCGGCGTGCCGCTGACCACCCATCTGAAGCCGCGACGCCCGCACAAGCCGGAACTGGTCGTCGTCACCGACGCCAGCGACTCCGTCGCCGGCTTCGCCCAGTTCACCCTGCTGCTCACCTTCGCGCTGCGGGAGCAGTTCACCAAGGTCAGGGCGTTCGCCTTCGTCGACACCGTCGACGAGATCACCAGGTATTTCGCGCCGGGAACCGACGTCCTCGACGCCATCACCCGCATGACCAGTGAGGCCGACATCTCGCGGTTCGGGCGCACCGATTACGGCCACGTCCTGAAGACCTTCGAGGAACGCCATACGAGCGTCCTCACCCCGAAAACGAGCCTGCTGATCCTCGGCGACGCCAGGTCCAACCACCAGCCGCCGAACACCGAGACCCTGAAACGCCTCGCCGGAAAGGTGCGGCACGCCTACTGGCTCAACCCCGAACCGCGAGACCAATGGGACACCGGCGACTCGGTGGCGAGCGGCTACGCCGCCATAATCCCGATGTATGAATGCAGGAACGTCCGGCAACTCGCCGCCTTCATCGAAGAGACCGTCGGCTGAGCTCAGGCTGGTCGTTCCCATCTGGAACGGCACCCTTCTCCTGGCGGACGTCGAGGCCATCGACGGTTCGGGGCCACTCAAGGAGGCATTCGTCGCTCCCGGCCGATTCGCGGGCGCGACCGACAACAGTCTCACCGCGCTGAGTGACTTCAACACCCGTCATTCCGACCTCATCCTTCAGCGCTGGAGCGAAGAACCGCCCCTCGACGTCGACTCCGACTCCGACTCCGCCGAACTGTCCGTTCGGCTGGCCTCGGGAAAAGTCGCACCCCATCTCCCCGTCGGCGGCGCGGTCCACGAGCACATCGATCTTGGCGCGCCCGGCCTGACCTGGCGACTGCGCGTCTTGCGACATCCCACCGGCGTGCCAGATGACTACGACGACGACGAAGACGACCCGATAGACGAGACGTTCGTCTTCCAGTTCTGGCCTGCGTAAGCCGTTCCGTCACGGCGCAGCCACAACGGGCGCAGGCGCACCCGGCACCCCTGGCTACTATGCGGTCCATGCCCTGGAAGACCGGGATGGTCGCCCGTGACCCATCCGAACCACACCGCACCGCCACGCCCCTTGAGCTGCTGTTCGACCTGGTCTTCGTGACCGCGGTCGCCCAGGTCGCCCTGCAGCTCGACCACGCCCTCCTCGAAGGGCACACCGCCGAGGGGATCGTCAGCTATCTGATGCTCTTCGGCGCGATCTGGTGGGCCTGGATCTCGTTCACGTGGTTCGCCAGCGCCTTCGACCCCGACGACGGGCCCTACCGCATCTTGGCGTTCGTGCAGATCGCCGGGTCGCTCGTGCTGGCCGCGGGGGTGCCGGCGGCGTTCAACGACCTCGACTTCCGCTGGACCGTCCTCGGCTACGTGATCATGCGCATCGGCTACGTCGCCCAGTGGCTGCGGGCCGGGCGGGAGCATCCGGCGGTCCGGACGCTGGCGATCAAGCTGGCGGCGGGGACGACGGCCGTGCAGGTCCTCTGGGTGCTGCAGCTGCTGCTGCCGGACGACTACCGGATCTTGGCCTTCATCGTCCTGTTCCTGGTCGACCTGTCGGTGCCGTGGTTCGCGGGCTGGAACGCCGACCAGGGCGGCTATCACGCGCACCACATCGCCGAGCGGTTCGGCCTGTTCACCCTGATCGTCATCGGCGAGTCGATCACCGCGGCGACGCTGGCCATCCAGTCGGCGTTCGAGGCGCAGGGCCACGTCGTCGAACTGCTGGTGCTGGCCGTGGCGGCGCTGCTGATCTCGCTGTCGATCTGGTGGCTCTACTTCGGCTACATGGACCACAAGGCGCTGACGACCAACCCCAGGACCACCTACATCTGGTCGTACGGCCACTACTTCATCCTCGCCGCCATCGCGGCCGGGGGCGCGGGGGTGGCGGTGATGGCCGGGTCGGTCGGGGGGCACGGCGCGCACCTGCCCGAGTGGGGGGCCGCACTGGCGGTCACCGCTCCGGTCGCGGTGTTCCTCTTCGCGTACGCCGCCATCGACGCACTGGGGAACGGCAGGCGGGACCTGAAGCCGGTCGTGTTCGCCGTCACCGGGGTGATCGTGCTGGCGCTCACGCCGCTGGCGACGGTGATCGGGGGGCCGTGGACGACGCTGGTCACGGCCCTGATCGTGGTCGCCCTGCTGGCGAAGGAGCTGCTAGCGCATCCGTCGGAGGATGCGCGCAGCCGTGCGGCCGAGTAGCTCGACCTGCTCGGCCGTCAGCTCCGCCGTCGGGTTGCGCCGGATGAAGCCGGGGATCCGCCTCGGGTAGGCCACGGTCAAGCCCTCGCCGCTGACCACGCCTGCCCTGTTGGCGATCGTGCACCCGTGCAACGCGAGCACCGGGCTGATGGTGACCGGGATGCCGGTCTCCTTCGACAGCACCTCGGCCAGGTCGGTCGCGGCCCCGATGAGGCCCTTGGCGACGCTGGTGCCGTACTTCTCGTCGAAGAAGAGGCGCTTGCCGTGCTTGGCCACGATCGTGTCGGGTGAGTAGGCCTCGTTGTCGACGATCCACAGGCCGCCCGGCCCGATGATCAGATGGTCGACCGAGGCCTTGCCCGGCACGGCGCGGCCGTCCATCACGTGGTAGCCGCGACGGCGGAGCATCGCCCGCAGGAGGCGGCCGGTGCGGACCTCGCCCCGGCGTTTCCCCCGCCAGACGGCGGTGCGTTCGTGGGACCGCCAGGCGATGAAGGCGTCGGTGCCGCCCGCCAGTCCGGCGAGGACGATCCCGGTGGCGACGACGTTCCAGCCGAATCTGCCGGCGAGGAGGCTTCCGGCGATGAGCCCGGCGACCGCGTAGGCGGCCCGGAGCCGGAGACGGTTCTTCCGGCCGGCGAGCCAGAAGGTCAAGTACAGGTTCTGCGGCGACGAACCGGTGAACTTGTCGTCGCGCGGGACATAGATGGACCCGTTGGGCACCCTGCACTCCCGGTTAGTTAGGACTGCTTTGCCTAAGGCGTACCCGATCGGGGATTCCAGATCCCCGATGGTGAGGGAACTAGCACACTTACGCCACCACCGCCGGAAACGACCTCGTCTTGACCGACCAGTCGGTATGCTGGTCGTCGATCAGAGGAGGCCGGCATGGCGCGTTTGGGCACGTCCGTCGAAGAACCGGTACGCCAGCGGTTGCTGTCGGCGGCGACGCGCCTGTTCGCCGAGAAGGGCTTCGAGAGCACTTCCGTCCAGGAAATCGTAGCGGCCGCCGGCGTCACAAAAGGGGCGATGTACCACTATTTCGACTCGAAAGATGATCTTCTTCAGGAGATCTACGGACGGGTCCTGCGCATGCAGATGGACCGCCTGCAGCGTTTCGCCGACGGTGAGGGGACCGTCGCGGAGCGCCTGCACGCGGCAGCCGCCGATGTGATCAATACCACAGTCGACAACCTGGACGATTCGAAGATCTTTTTCAGGTCCAATCATCAGCTGGCCCCCGACACCCGCAAGATCGTCCGCGCCGAACGCCGCCGCTACCACGAACGCTTCCGCGACCTTGTGATCGAGGGCCAGCAAGAGGGCGTGTTCCGCGACGACGTCCCGGCCGAGATGGTGGTCGACTTCTTCTTCGGCTCCGTCCACCACCTCGGCACCTGGTACCACCCCGACGGCCCGCTCACGGGCGGCGAGGTCGGCCGCTACTTCGCCGACCTCCTCCTCCGCTCGCTCACGCCGGCGAGCTGACCCGCCGACCGTCTGCTCCGGCCGCTCACACCGTCAGGCTCGCCCGTTCTCATTCTCCGTTACGGCTCCGCCCACCCGACCCCGCCCGCCGCCCCGCCTTGCGCCGCGACCGGCGCTGACCGGCCGCACCCACCGCGCCGGGTGACGACCCCCGGCCGTGCCGACTACTCCGGTCCCGGCAGGCCGACCAAGGGCGCGAGAGCAGTCCGATGGTCGCCGGGGGTGCCGAAGGCGATCGCGTCGGCCTTGGCGCGCTTCAGGTAGAGGTGGATGGGATGCTCCCAGGTCATCCCGATGCCTCCATGAAGCTGCAGGGCCTCCTCCGCGGCCCGTACCGCGACCTCGCCGCAGTGGGCGGCGGCGACCGCCACGGCCACGCGGGCATCGCCCCCGGCGGCGAGCTGGTCGGCGGCGTTGCGCGCCGCCGCCCGGGCGCCCGCGACTTCCAGCCACAGGTCGGCGAGCCGGTGCTTGAGCGCCTGGAACGACCCGACGGGCCGCGCGAACTGCCGCCGCTCCTTCAGGTAGCCCACTGTGGCGGCGAGACACCACTCCGCGATCCCCACCTGCTCGGACGCGAGCAACCCGGCCGCGAACAACAGCGCGTCCGGCACCGACCCCCCGTCGAGCACCATGGCGGGAGCCCGCTCGAACGTGACCGTGGCCAGCGGCCGCGTCACGTCGAGGGACACCACCGGCTCGATCCGCGCGTGCGCGCTTTCGACCAGGGCCACCAGGCCGCCGTCGCCCGGCACCACGAGCAGGTCTGCGCCGAGGGCGCCGGCGACCCCGGTGAACCGGCCGCTCACCCTCTCGTTCTCCAGGATCACCGCGGCGGCGACCGCCGATTGCCCTGCGGCCGGGTCGGCGTCGACCACGGCAGCCGGGACGTCGCGATAGGGCGACGCGGCCAGGGACACGCACAAGGCCGCCGTAGCCTCGCCAGACGCCAGCCGGGAGATATCGGCATATCCCGCGTCGACCAGCACCCGGGTCGCCAGCACCGACGAGGTCAGGAACGGCACGGGGGTGCCCGCCCGCCCCAGCTCCTCCAGCACGACCGCGACCTCGCGGGCCGACGCGCCGGCGCCGCCCAGGTCCTCGGGCACCAGCAGGCCCGCCACGCCGATGTCGCGGGCCAGCCCGTGCCAGGCCGCCGGGTTCTCGCCCTCGGCGGCGACGGGGGCCTTGTCGGCGAGGAGGTCGCGGACGGCGGTCCGCAGTTCCTCCTCGACCTCCGTGTAGAGCAGGGTCATCGAGGCAGGTCCTTCCAGGGCGCGGCGACGTCGGTGCGGGGTTCCGCCGGCAGCCCGAGCACCCGCTCGGCCACGATGTTGCGGAGGATCTCGGAGGTGCCGCCCTCGATCGAGTTGCCCTTGGCCCGCAGGTAGCGGTAGCCCGCCCCGCGGCCGAGGAAGTCGACCCCGTCGGCGCGGCGGAAGGTCCAGTCGTCGTAGGTCAGGCCGTCTTCGCGCAGGAACTCGACCTCCAGGGCCGAGACCTCCTGGTGGTGCCGGGCGAACAGCAGCTTCATGCCCGACCCCTCGGGGCCGGGGTGCCCGGCGAGGAGCTGCTCGCGCAGGCGCTGCCCGGTCAGCCGCATCACCTCGCCCTGCACCCACAGCTCCAGCGCCCGCCGGTGCAGGTCGTGGCTGCGCAGGTCGGGGCGGGCCTGCCAGGCCTCGGTGAAGACACCCATCATGGTCCGGCGCGGCGAGCCGGACGCGCCGATGGCCACCCGCTCGTTCATCAGCGTCGTCTGGGCCACCCGCCAGCCGTCGCCGACCTCGCCGAGCCGCAGGTCGTCGCCGAGCCGGACGCCGGTCAGGAAGACCTCGTTGAACTCGGCCTCGCCGGTGATCTGGCGCAGCGGCCGGACCTCCACGCCGGGGTCTTCCATGTCACACACGAAGTAGGTCAGGCCCCGGTGTTTGGGCAGGTCGGGGTCGTGCCGGGCGACCAGGATGCCCCAGCGGGCGAGGTGCGCGCTGGACGTCCAGACCTTCTGGCCGTCGACGATCCAGTCGTCGCCGTCGCGGACCGCCCGGGTCGCCAGCCCGGCCAGGTCGGAACCGGCGCCCGGCTCGGAGAAGAGCTGGCACCAGACCTCCTCCCCGGTCCAGAGGGGGCGCAGGAAGCGCTTCTTCTGCTCCTCGGTGCCGTAGGCGAGGATCGTCGGCGCGGCCATGCCGAGGCCGATGCCGATGCGGCCGGGATTGTTGTCGGGCGTGCCCCGGAACAGCTGGTCGACGACCCCCTGGAGGTCGCGCGGGGCGCCCAGGCCGCCCAGCCCTTCGGGAAAGTGCACCCAGGCCAGCCCGGCGTCGAACCTGGCCCTCAGCCAGTCGAGCGGGCTCAGCCCGGAAGGGTCGTGCTCGGCCAGGAACGCCTCCGCGCGCTGCCTGACCGTGGTCGCGTCCACCACGTGATTCCCCTGTCTGATGCCGTGCCAAAGTCGTACCGCACCGGGTCGTTGATCCGGTATCGGTGGAATCACGTGTGCTTCTTCAGCTCCCGGTACGCCAGGGAGCGCTTGTGGACCTCGTCGGGGCCGTCGGCGAAGCGCAGGCTGCGGGCGCCCGCCCACAGCGCGGCCAGCGGGAAGTCCTGGCTGACGCCGCCCGCGCCGTGAACCTGGACGGCCTTGTCGAGGATCCACTCGACCGCGATCGGCGTGGCGATCTTGATGGCCTGGATCTCGGTGTGCGCGCCCTGGTTGCCGACGGTGTCCATCAGCCAGGCCGTCTTCAGCACGAGCAGCCGCAGCTGCTCGACCTTGACCCGCGACTCGGCGATCCAGTCCTGGACGACCCCCTGCTGCGCCACCGGCTTCCCGAAGGCGGTCCGGGCGAGTGCCCGCCGGCACATCATCTCGATGGCCCGTTCGGCCATGCCGATGAGGCGCATGCAGTGGTGGATGCGGCCCGGCCCCAGACGCGCCTGGGCGATGGCGAACCCGCCGCCCTCCTCGCCGATCAGGTTCGCCGCCGGGACCCGGACGTCCTCGAAGATCACTTCGGCGTGGCCGCCGTGGTCGTTGTCGGTGTAGCCGAAGACCGACATGCCGCGCTTGACGGTCAGGCCGGGGGTGTCGCGCGGGACCAGGATCTGGCTCTGCTGCCGGTGCTTGGGCGCCTCGGGGTCGGTCTTGCCCATCACGATGAAGACCGCGCAGTTCGGGTTCATCGCCCCGGTGATGAACCACTTGCGGCCATTGATGACGTACTCGTCGCCGTCGCGGACGATCGAGGTGGCGATGTTGGTCGCGTCGGAGGAGGCCACGTCGGGTTCGGTCATCGCGAACGCCGAGCGGATCTCGCCGTTCAGCAGCGGTTCGAGCCACCGTTTGCGCTGGTCGTCGGTGCCGAACTGGTGCAGCACCTCCATGTTCCCGGTGTCGGGGGCGGCGCAGTTGGTCGCGACCGGCGCGATGGCCGGAGATCGGCCCATGATCTCGGCGAGGGGGGCGTACTGGAGGTTGGTGAGGCCCTCGCCCGGCAGGAACAGGTTCCAGAGGCCGCGTCTCCTGGCCTCGGCCTTCAGCTCCTCGATGATCGGCGGGGCGCTCCAGCCCGAGTCGCGGGCCTGCTCCTCGAAGAGCGGTTCGGCCGGGTAGACGTGCTCTTCCATGAACGCCTCGAGCTTCTCGCGGTGTTCATGAGTGGTCGCGTCGAAGGCGAAATCCATCTGTCAGACCTCCCGAAGGCCGCGCTCGACGAGCGGCGCGACGATGTCCCCGATGTCGGCGAACCCGTCGCCGACGGTCAGCCCCTGGGTGAAGCGGAAGTGGATGCCCTCGGTGATGACCGCGAGCTTGAAGCAGGCCAGCCCGACGTACCAGCCCAGCCGCGACACGTCGCGCCCGGATTCGGCGGCGTAGCGGGCGGCCAGCGCGGCGATGTCGACCTCGCCGCCGAGCCCGCCGACGTCGAGGTGCGGGAAGTCGGAGTAGAGCAGGAACAGCGCCACGTCGGTGAGGGGGTCGCCGAGGGTCGACATCTCCCAGTCGAGCACCGCCGCGACCCGCCCGTCGCGGATCAGCGTGTTCCCGAGCTTGAAGTCGCCGTGGACGATCGCCGGCGCCCCCGACGCCGGCACGTCCTTGGCGAGCCGGGCGAACAGCTCGTCGATCCCGCCGACCTCGCGGCTGCGCGAGGCATCGAGCTGCCGCTTCCAGCGCTTGACCTGCCGGTCGAGGAACCCGTCGGGCCGCCCGAAGTCGCCCAGGCCCACCTCGCCCGGGTCGATCACGTGCAGCCGCGCCAGTACGCCGACCAGATGCTCCCCCACCTCGGGGGTGAGGCGGGTGGGCGTGCCCTCGACGTACTCCATGACGTAGAAGGGGGCGCCGACCACCTCGACGTCGTCGCAGAAGTGGTACATGCGCGGCACCGGCACGTCGGTGTCCTGGAGGGCGCCCATCACGCGGAACTCCCGCCCCATGTCGTGGGCGGTGGCCAGCACGTGGCCGAGCGGCGGCCGGCGCACCACGACCGTGCGGTCGGCGTCGCGGACGACGTAGGTGAGGTTCGACTTGCCGCCCTCGATCAGTTCGGCGGTCAGCGGGCCACGGGTGACACCGGCCTCAGAGAGGCGGGCGGCGAGACGGTCGAGGTCGAGTCCGGGCACTGTCACAGCTCGCGAGCATACCGACCAGCCGGTATGAGTGTCGACGACACTCGGGGGTGACAGAGGCAACCGAAAGGATTTTTCTGGATATATCAGGACATGGACCTATCAGGTCTCGGTGCTTTGACCGGACCGGCCCCCACGACCCTAGGGTGACCCCCCATGGAACCGACGTTCTTCGAGCATCCCGACGAGTTCTACGCCTGGCTGGCCGCCAACCACGCCGCCGAGACGGAGTTGTGGGTCGGCTTCCACAAGCGTTCCACCGGCAGGCCGAGCCTCACCTGGCCCGAGTCGGTCGACCAGGCGCTCTGCTTCGGCTGGATCGACGGCGTGCGCAAGAGCCTCGGTCCCGAGTCCTACGTGATCCGCTTCACCCCCAGGAAGCCGCGCAGCACGTGGAGCTCGGTGAACATCAACCGCATCCGCGAGCTGATCGACCTGGGGGTCGTCCACCAGGCGGGGCTGGCGGCCTTCGAGTCCCGCAGTGAGGACCGTTCGGAGATCTACAGCTACGAGCAGCGCCAAGCCGCCGAGCTGCCCGAGGAGTACGCCGCCCGGTTCCAGGAGGACAAGGCCGCCTGGGACTGGTTCGAGGGTCAGGCCCCCTGGTACCGCCGGACCGCCATCTACTGGGTGATCAGCGCCAAGAAGGAGGAGACCCGGCTGCGCCGCCTGGCCACCCTGATCGAGGACTCGGGGGCCGGCCGCCGCATCAAGTCGCTGACCCGCCCTTGAACACGGCCGACAGGTATTCGGCGAAGGCGGCCCGCAGGTCGTCGAGCGTGGGAGTGCCCCCGGCGCCGACGACCGCGTCGAACAGCAGGCCCTCGGTGAAGGCGACCAGCTGGCGGCCGTGGCGGGCGGGGTCGGACGTGCCGGCGGCGGCGAACATGGCGGCGGCCGGTTCGCGGTAGCGGCGGCCGATGTCGTCGTAGACGGCGCGCAGTTCCGGCCGCCGGGTGGCCTCCAGGGCCAGTTCGTAGCGGGCGACGCTGCGCCGCCGGTCAGGGCCGATCATCTTGTGCGTCGAGACGGCCAGCAGCTCGACCATGGCCTCCCGCCGGTCGACCGGCAGCGGGTCGACAAGCAGGCTGCCGAAGTGCTCGTCTTCGAGCTCGGTCAGCCGGGCCAGGGCCAGCTCCAGCAGTGCGGCACGGCTGCGGGCGACGTTGGACGTCGATCCGGGCGGCAGCCCGGCCGCCGCGTCGACCGCCCGGTGGGTCAGGCCGCGCATGCCCAGGTCGGCGAGGATCCCGATCGCGGCGTCCCCGATGAGTCGTGCCCGCTCAGTGCTCACTTTCGCAGACTACACATGTAGTGCATACTACAGATGTAGTTTCCCAAGGAGGCATCATGAGACACGCCGTCGTGGTCGGCGCCGGGATCGGCGGGCTGACCGCAGCAGCCGCACTGCACCAGCAGGGATGGGCGGTGACCGTGCTGGAGCGGGCCGCATCGATCGAACCGGTCGGCGCGGGGCTGGCGATGGCGCCCAACGCGCTGCGCGCGCTCGACGTGATCGGGGTGGGCGACCAGGTGCGGAAGCTGTCGGCCCTCCAGGGGTCGGCCGGCATCCGGACCAAGACCGGCAAGTGGCTCTCGCGCACTAGCGCCGAGGCCGCCGAGGCGCGCTACGGCGACCCGACCGTGCTCCTCCACCGGGCGGTGCTGGCTGAGCTGCTCGCGGAGCGGGCCCCGGAGATCCAGCTGAACACCCCGGTCGAGTCGGTCACCCCCGAGGGCGTGGTCACCACCGCGAAGGGCGACCTCGAAGCCGACCTGGTGGTGGCCGCCGACGGCATCCGCTCCCGCATTCGGCAGGCCCTGTTCCCGGCGCTGCCCGGCCCGGTCTACGCGGGCGTGACGAGCTGGCGGGTGATCGTCGACGGCACGGCCCTGTCATCGGAGTCGTGGGGCGACGGGCAGGTCTTCGGCATGGCCCCCCTCGCCGGAGACCGGGTCTACGCCTACGCCACCGCGCCCTCCCCGCCCGGTCTGACCAGCCCCGACGAGCTGGCCGAGCTCAGGCGCCTGTTCGCCGGCTGGCACGACCCCATCCCGGCCCTGCTCGCCCGCGCCGACCCGGCGAAGGTCATCCGCACCGACATCCACAGCCTGGAGACCGCTCCCCCGGCCTTCCACTCGGGCCGGGTCGCGCTGCTCGGCGACGCCGCCCACGCCATGACCCCGAACCTCGGCCAGGGGGCCTGCCAGGCGATCGAGGACGCCGTCACGCTGGCGTACGCGAAGGATCTGGAGAGCTATTCGGCGGCGCGGATGCCGCGCACGGCGACGATCGTGCAGCGGTCGCGGACCATCGCCCGGATCACCTCCTGGCGCAACCCGGTCGCGACTGCGGCGCGGAACACGATGATCGGCCTCGCCGGCCGGCTCGGCACCACGGCGATGCTGCGTCAGATGGACGCGGTCCTCGCCTGGGAACCGCCCGTCAGACCGTGACCGGCTCGGGCTTGGCCTCGGGCGCCGGCGAGTGGTCGGGCGCGAGCCGGCTGAGCGTGATGGTGCCCCAGACGAGGATCGCGGTCGCGACGAGCGCCGGGACGACCTGGCCGACCCCGGCCGGCAGGGGTTCGCCGAGCAGGACGGTCCCGGCGGTGATCGAGGTGATGGGGTCGACGATCTGCACGGTCGCGTAGGCGATGCCGAAGTAGCCGACCTCGTAGGACTTCTGCAGCAGCACCACGGCCGCGATCAGCAGGAGGGGGATCGCGAAGGCGAACCAGTGCAGCAGGCCGCCCCACGCCCCGTCGAAGTTGGCGCCCACGACACGGACGAACGTCGACACGGTCGCGGTCACCGCCCCGGCGCCGATCGACATCCAGATGGCCTTGCCGGGCCCCGTGAAGAACCGCGCCGACACGAAGCTCGCGGCGGCGATCAGGGCGACCACGAGGATCATCCCGACGCCCTCGCCGGTGGACATCGACGGTCGCACGTTGTGGGCCGGGACCAGCAGCATCAGCCACAGCAGCCCGACCGCCACGGCCAGCGACCCCAGGTATTCGGCCCGCTTGGCCTTGCGCCCGTGCAGCCAGGCCGCGAGCGGCACCGCGAACACCAGCGTGGCGACGCTGATCGGCTGGACGATGATGAGCGGCGCGAAACTGAGCGCGACCGCGTGGAGACAGGCGCCGCTGAAACTGATGACCCCGCCGATCCACCAGCGCGGCCGGCGGACCAGCCGTAGGGTGGCTCCCTGGGCGACCGCCTCGAACTGCTGGAGGGCCGCCCCCAGCGCGTATCCGAGCGCGCCCAGCAGGGCGATGGTGAACCCCAGCCAGGTCATGGGCATGCTCCGGAGAAGTCGAGGGTGTGGGTCACCCGATCCAGCTTAGGGACATTCACCTGTTCCCCGGGTCGAGTCTCCCATATCTACCAGAACGGCCATTGCGGCATTCCGCCCATTGAGGGCGATCACACTGCCCCCCGGATGCGTCGCCGCGCCGCACAGATAGACCCCTTCCACGGGGGTCCGAGGGGTCAGCCGCCGGTCCCACATCTGGTCCGGCCGCACCTCCCCCTGGAAGATGTGGCCCCCCGTGAGCCCGACGCGCGCCTCGATGTCGGGCGGCCCGAGCACCTCGTAATGGGCCAGGCAGTCGGCGAAGTCGGGGGCGTACCGGCTGATGAGGTCGATGAACTGGCGGGCCACCTCGTCGCGGCGCGCCTCCCAGCCGCCCTTCAGGGCGTAGGGGGCGTACTGCCCGAAGACGCTCATCAGGCCGTCCTGTACGTAGATCTCCCCGAACCCCACCGCCGGTTCGCCGGCCTGGCACCGTTCGAAGGCGCGCTGGGCCTCGTCGAGGCCGGTCGTCACGTCGACCACGCCATGGGCCATGAAGGTCTGGCCGGGGGCGGCCGTCCAGGAGGGCAGGCGGCGCAGGGCGGCGTTGAACTTGACCACGGGGCTGCGGACGTCCCATTCGGCGATCCGCAGCCGGTAGTCGTCCGGCGCGTCGACCATGGTCATCAAGCGCTTGGGGTCGGCGTTGGAGACCACCCGGTCGGCGGCGATGAAGGTGCCGTCGTCGAGGCAGACCCCCTCACCCGGGAGCACCCGCGCCACCGGCACCCCGGCGGCCAGCACGGCCCCGGCCTCGCGGGCGGCGTCGGCGATGGCGAAGCTCACCATCCCCATGCCGCCCTTCACGTAGCCCCAGACCGCGCCGACGCCGTCGAGCTCGCCGATGAAGTGCATCAGCTTGACGGCGGCGGTGCCGGGGTCGCGCGGTCCGGCGTAGGTGCCGATGATCCCCTGGCCGAACAGGGCGTCCTTGAGGCGCTGGTCGGTGACGAAGTCGTCGATCACGTCCGCGATCGAGGCGTGGAAGAGGACGTCGGACATATAGGTGTCGCCGAGGATCTCGCCGAGCTCCTCGCGGGTGGGCGAGTCGCCCATCCAGGTGTCCCTGGCGCCCTTGCGGAGCTTGATCCGCATGCGGTCGAACAGGTCCTCGTACGCGAAGTAGCCGTCGATCTCCTTCTGGGGCAGGCCGAGATCGCGCAGCCCCCGCAGGGTGCGGTCGTGGTCGAGCCACTGGGCGAAGGCGGTGCCGTCGTCGTAGGGGATCCAGAGCTGGGGGTCGGCGATCGTGAAATCGAGGCCCCGTCGTTTCAGGTCGAGTTCGCGGATGACCGTCTCGTCGAGGAGCCCGACGACGTAGGCGCAGGGGCTCACGACGTACTGCTGATCTTCGAACGGGCGTTCCAGGGTGCACGCGCCGCCGAGCCGCTCCCGGGCCTCCAGCACCAGCACCCGCTTGCCCGCCCGTGCCAGGTAGGCGGCGCAGGTGAGGCCGTTGTGGCCGCCGCCGACCACGACCACGTCCCAGCGGCGACGCGCCAGGTCTTCCACGGGTTCGGGAAGGCCCACCCGGCCTAGCTGGACGGCGATCTCGTTCATCCATCAACACTGACTGGATAACCAGTCAAAGCGCAAGGCCCGCCCTTGGGTCTAGCATCGGTGATTCCGGGGTTTTTCCTACGGGGTGCCCTGGAACGACCTACTCGTGCGGCGCGTTGGAGCGGGCGTGGCCTCTCTATCCCAGATGATCCGGCGTTTCCTGGAGAAGCCCGGCAGCGTCGACATCGCGCCTTTCGAGCGCACCGTCGCCGCCGCCGGGGCGCTCGCCGACCGCGCGCGCGACCTCTCTCTTGAGGAGTTGCGCGAGATGGCCGCGGCGAACGTCGGCTCGGCCGAGTTCTGCGCGGCGGTCCGGGAGGTCGCCGACCGCACCCTCGGTGAACGCCCGTTCGACGTGCAGCTCGTCGGCACGCTCGCCATGCTGTCGGGGAACGTCGTCGAGATGGCCACCGGCGAGGGCAAGACCCTCGCGGGCGCGCTCGCAGCCGCGGGATTCGCGCTGCGCGGCAAGTCGGTGCACGCCATCTCGGTCAACGACTACCTGGCCCGCCGCGACGCCGAGTGGATGGCGCCCTTCTACACGGCGATGAACCTCACGGTCGGCTGGATCGCCGAGGCGTCCACGGCCGAGGAGCGCCGCGCCGCCTACGCGTGCGACATCACCTACGCCAACGTCAGCGAGATCGGCTTCGACCTGCTGCGCGACCGCCTGGCCACCGACCCCGAGGCGACCGTCCAGCCGGTCCCCCAGGTCGCCCTGGTCGACGAGGCCGACTCGGTGCTCGTCGACGAGGCCCGCGTGCCGCTCGTGCTGGCCGGCGCCACCGACGCGGGCGCGGCGGTCCCCGAGATGGCCGCGCTGGTCCGCCGCCTCTCGCGCGGTTACCACTTCGAGCTCGACGACGAGGGCCGCAACGTCTTCCTGACCGCCAAGGGCACCGACACCGTCGAGAGCGCCCTCGGCATCTCCCTGTACGACCACCCCGGCACCGTCACCGAGGTCAACCTCGCCCTCCACGCCCACGCGCTGCTGGTCCGCGACGTCGACTACATCGTGCGCGACGGCCGGGTCCAGCTCGTGAACCCCTCGCGCGGCCGGGTCGCCCAGCTCCAGCGCTGGCCCGACGGCCTGCAGGCGGCGGTGGAGGCCAAAGAGAAGCTGGCCCCCTCCGACACCGGCGAGATCCTCGACTCGATCACCATCCAGGGCCTGCTGACGCGCTACCCCGAGATCTGCGGCATGACCGGCACCGCCGTCGCCGTCGGCGAGAACCTGCGCGAGTTCTACCAGCTCAAGGTCGCCGTGATCGCGCCGAACCGGCCGTGCGTCCGGGAAGACGAGCCCGACCGCATCTACCCGTCGCTGATCGACAAGGAACTGGCCCTGGCCGACGAGATCGTCGCCCAGCACGCCACCGGCCGCCCGATCCTGATCGGCACGCTCGACGTGGCCGAGTCGGAGTCGCTGGCCAAGGAGCTGCGCTCGCGGGGGCTGGAGCCGGTCGTACTGAACGCCAAGAACGACGCCGAGGAGGCGGCCATCATCGCCCGCGCGGGCGAGCTGGGCGCGCTGACGGTGTCGACCCAGATGGCCGGACGCGGCACCGACATCCGCCTCGGCTCGCCGGAGGTCGCCGAGCTGGGCGGCCTGCTGGTCATCGGCACGGGCCGCCACCCGTCGAGCCGCCTCGACGACCAGCTGCGCGGCCGGTCCGGCCGCCAGGGCGACCCCGGCCGGTCGGTGTTCTTCGTCAGCGGCGAAGACGACCTGCTCAAGGCCTACCTGCCGGAAGAGACCCTGCCGAAGGCCGAGAAGGACGGCCGCATCCGCGACAAGCAGGCCGCCTACCTGGTCGGCCACGCCCAGCGGATCGCCGAGGGCGTCAACACCGAGATCCACCGCAACACCTGGCGCTACACGCGCGTCCTGGAGGAGCAGCGCACCCGCCTGCTCGACCACCGCGACCGCATCCTGTACGGCGACGCGGGCGCCGAGGCCCTCCGTGACGCCCGTCCCGAGCGCTACCAGGAGCTGGTCGAACAGTCGTCGGAGGAGGCCGTCGCCGCGGCGGCCCGCCAGATCGTGCTGTTCCACCTCGACCGCTGCTGGACCGACCACCTGGGCTACTTCGCCGACCTGCGCGAGGGCATCCACCTGCGGGCCCTGGGGCGGCTCAGCCCGATCGACGAGTTCAACCGGGAGGCGCTCCCGGCGTACCGGAAACTCCTCGAGGAGATCGAGAAGCGCTCGACGGCGAGCTTCGACGCCCTCGACCTGTCGGCGCCCCTGGCCGAGCAGGGCATGAAGCGGCCCTCGGCGACGTGGACCTATCTGGTGTCGGAGAACCCGTTCGGCAGCGACTGGGACCGCGTGCTGCGACGCGTCTCCTCGGCGCTGCGCGGCCGCAAGAAAGGCTAGCCCCGGCCGAACCCGGCGGAACGGCCACTGACCCGACTAGCGGCCCCGAGTGCCCGAAAAAGCGCGGAAAGGCTGACGGGAGTGGTGGCGTGAAAAAGGCCCGGCCCTTGCGGGCCGGACCTTTTCATCGTTTTCGGGGATTTACCGCCACGCGGTGAAATGCCACTTGTTGGGGACCGAGTAGGTGCACGACGACACCTGCCACCCGGCCGCCTTCACGGCGGACCGCCAGTAATTGCAGTTACCCGAGTCGGGGTAACCGTAGTAGAACTTGCTTTCCGCGTGGGCGGTTCCCGACATGGAGAAAACCGCTCCGGCGATGGCGAGACCGACGAACGCCCTTTTCAGAACTTTCATGGTGTTGCCTTTCCTGTGGCTGCGCGGGGAAATTGCCGCTACTCGGTCATCCTCAACCGGAGATCACCGGCACGCAAGGCCGGTAAGGGCGTGGAACGCGCCATTGGCAGAAATAGGCAAATCGCCGGAACATTTCGAGTGGCTCGAAAATTCAACGCGAATTCAGCGCCGTACACAGGACGATCCGCGCCCCCTGGGAGACGGGGCGCGGATCGCCGGTTCGGGGCCCGCTTCTTCCTTATGCCCCGGTCTTCTCGTGCCTGCCCTTCCTCGCCTGGACGATCAGGAAGCGCAGGCCGACCGCGACCAGCGCGCAGGCCACCAGCCCGGAGGCGATGACCGGCACGGGCGTCTCCGGCCGCGGAGTCATGGTGTCGGCGGCCACGTGGCTCGCCGACGGGATGGCGATGGTCTTCGGCTTCGGCGCCGCCGACGGCAGCACCGCGACCTTCTTCTGGGGGGCCTTGTGCGGGACGGCCTTCTGCGCCGCGATGGGCGCCTCGTCGGGGGTGCAGGTGACGTCCTGGACGCTCGACGGCTTGAAGGTGACCGGCGGCGCGTCGTCCGGACCGCTGCTCGAGTTGTACGCGCCGGACGAGAACGGCTCCGGGGCGCCCTTCTTGCCCAGGCCCTCACCCCACTTGGTGATGACGTAGTCGATGTCGATGTGGCCGGCGCCGCCGTTGCCCTCGACGGTCAGGCTGCCGTCGTTCCAGGAGCCGCCGGTGAGTTCGGCGAAGGTCTTGCCGTCGAGGTCGAGCATGACGCCGTCGCTCGACGGCCCGCCCGGTCCTCGGTCGCCGACGAAGAAGGGGGCCTTCTTGCCGTCGTGCATGACGTAACCTTCGGTGCCCATGGGCCAGCTCGGACTGGCCGCCAGTCCTTTCTGCATGGGCTTGCCCGACGCGGGGGCGCCGGTGTCTCCGTTGCGGCCCGAACCGTCGTCCCAGAAGTAGGACGCGGTGGTCGAGCCTTCGTACACGGGATGGACGACCAGGTCTGGCACGCCATACCCGGAGAAATCGGACGTGGACCGGGTCACCCGCTGGACCGAGCCGTTGAGGGCCTCGATCGTGGTGACCTTGCCGTCGGTGGTCTTCTCGACCACGCCGACCTGGCCGTGGTCCTTGAGGAAGGCGACCGCGCCGGGCTGGGGCTCGGAGGTCCAGGCGCCCTTCGACTTGAACCACTTGGCGTGGTCGGCGGAGGCGGCGAAGCTGCCGACCTGCTTCAGGACTCCGGCCGAGTGGCCGGCGTACGAGACGAACGTGTCGCACCAGGGGGCGGAGGCGAGGCCGGAGTCTTTGCCCTCGCCATACCAGGCGCCGTACTTGCTCTGCGTGCCCGCCTGCGCGGTGTAGCCCAGCTCCTGCCGGGCCGCGTCGAGCAGCGAGTCTGTGATGGGGGAAATGGGGGAATCTCCTTTGGTCACATCGAAGTAACCGGACATTAGGCCCCATTTACGACAGACCGTAAGAGAACACGACAAAACTTTGCCTTGGGTTTACTGATCGCCCTGGAAGGCAGAGGGGGTCCAGCCACAACGAAGGGACCTCCCATGACGACCACGGAGACGGTCGGCGGCGCCGCCCGCAGGGCCGCACAGCACCCCCTGCTCGACAAGCTGGCGAAGGTCGGATTCGCCGCCCGCGGCGTGCTTTACGCGCTGATCGGACTGGTCGCGCTGCAGATCGCCTTCGGCGGATCCGGCGGGGAAGAAGCCGACAAGTCAGGTGCGATCCACATGGTGGCCGCGCAGCCCTTCGGCTCGGTGCTGCTCTGGATCATGGCCGTCGGCCTGGCGGGCCTGGCCCTCTGGCAGATCGGCGAAGCCATCTGGGGCCGCCCGAAGCTGCGTGAGCGCGTCGAGTCGGTAGCCCGAGCGGTGGTGTACGTGACCCTGGTGGTCTCCATCACCAGCCTCCTGCTCAAGGGCAAGGAGGCGGCCAGCACCGACTCGCAGTCGCAGGACGCCACCCGCGCCCTGTTCGAACTCCCCGGCGGGCAGTTCCTGGTCGGCCTGTTCGCGCTCGGCCTCATGGCCCTCGGCGTGTACTGGATCCACGAGGGCTGGACCGAGAAGTTCATGCGCGACATGCACGTGACCGAGCCCAAGGCCCGGACCACGGTCGTCCGCCTCGGCAAGGCCGGCTACATCGCCCGCGGCGTCGTCGCCATCGCGGCCGGCGTCCTGGTCGGCCAGGCCGCCCTGACCTACGACCCCGACAAGGCGGCCGGCATCGACGACGCCCTCAAGTCCCTGTCGGAGACCCCGATGGGCCCGTGGCTCCTCGCCGCGGTCGCGATCGGCCTGATCCTCTTCGCCGCCTACTGCTTCGCCGAGAGCCGCTGGCACCGCACCTGATCCAGGGCGGAAAAAGAGGGACCTCCCGACCGGCCGGCGGGAGGTCCCTCGCTCTGTGTCAGGCGCTCTGTGTTCAGGCCTCGACCGGAGACTCCTCCTTGGGTTCGTGGGCCGGCTCCGGGGTGCGGGCGCGCCAGAGGCCGAAGCCCGCCAGGACCAACGCGGCGAAGACGTAGCCCAGGGCTATCTGGCCGCCGACGTTCCAGCCGACCTTCTCCGCGTGGACCAGGCCGATGAACGACAGCAGCGCGCCGAACAGCGCGTACCCGGCCGCCCAGTAGAAGTTGCGGTCGATGATGAACGCCACGATCGCGCCGAGCACCAGTCCGGCCAGGATCGCGCCGCCGCCCAGCAGGACCGTGCCGTGGTAGACCGAGCCCGCCGCGGCGATCTGCTCGCTCGTGACGGCCACGCCCGAGGCCGCGATGACGTTGTTCATCTGGCCGGCCGCCCAGGCGGCGATGTTGGGGATGATGGCCATCACGACCGCGACCGCGTGGACGCGGGGCACCGCCTGGAAGGCCTGGGCGCCGATGAGCAGGCCGATGTAGAGCAGGATCGGCACGATCGCGGGCGTCGGGAGCAGGGTCGACAGGACGCTGAACAGGCCCAGGAAGCAGAACAGGGCGATCACCACGCCGCTGGCCATCGAGTAGCCGGCCCGGCCGCCGGCCTCCTTCCAGCCCGGGTGGCCGATGTAGACGGCGGGCGGGAACGGGGAGCCCAGGGCCGAGCCGACGACCGCGCCGGCGCCGTCGGCGAGCAGGACGGAGCGGAGGTTGTACTTGTCGCCCGCCACGGCGGCCGACTCGACGTTGGTCATGCCCTCGGTGAAGTTGTAGATGCCCAGCGGGATGGCCGTCGCCAGCAGGGGCGCGACCTCGCTGAGTCCGCTGATCAGCAGGTCGATCTTCAACGTCGGCAGGCCGACCGCGATGTCGCTGATCGCCGCGCCGACGGCGGCGGGCTCCATGTAGCCGCCGATCCAGCCGATGGCCGAGCCGACCAGCAGGGCGGCCAGGCCGACCGGGATGTTGCCCGGCAGCTTCAGGTCGGTGAAGAAGCCGACCAGGATGATGACCAGCACCGGCAGCGCGATCCAGAGCGCCTCCCACATCTGGGCGGCCGGGCGCATCGAGATGAACGCGATCGAGATGCCGGCCAGGGTGCCGAGCATGGCCGCCTGCGGGGTGTACTTCCTGATCACCGGGCCGACGAACGCGCCCAGCAGGACGATCAGGCCGATGATGAAGCACCACGCCAGACCGGCCTGCCAGGCGGCGATCGGGTCGTTGGTGGCCAGGTACGTCGGCAACATGATCACGAACACGACGATGAACATGTGCGGGACCGACGGACCGTACGGCATCGCGCAGACGTCGAGGCGGTTCTCCTTCTTCGCCAGCCGTCTGGCCAGGTAGGTGTAGTAGACGTTGCCGATCAGCAGCTGGATGCCGAGGGCCGGGAGGATCACGCCGTACACGTCGCCCTCGGCGATGTGCACCACGCCGACGCACAGGGCCGTGAGGGTCAGGACGTTGACCAGGACGTTGAAGCCCAGGCCGAAGAAGGCGTTGGTGTCGCCGGGCACCCACCAGGGCACCTTCACCGCGGGAGTGGTCATCACAGCACCTCGATCAGGTTCTCGGAGGGGGCGACCCAGCCGAAGATGCCGCCCTGGGCGGCGATCATGGCGAGTCCCGCTTCCTGGAACTCGTCGAAGTACGACCCGACGCAGTCGGAGACGACGAGGCACTCGAAGCCCCGGTCGTTGGCCTCCCGCACGGTCGTGTGGACGCAGACCTCGGTCGTGACGCCGGTCACGACGAGCGAGGTGACGCCCTTCTCGGCCAGCAGTTCACCGAGGTCGGTGGCGTAGAACGAGCCCTTGCCGGGTTTGTCGATGACCGGCTCCTCGCCGAGGGGCTTGAGGTCGTCGACGATGTCGTGACCGTACTCACCCCTGATCAGGATCCGGCCCTTCGGGCCGGGATCCCCGATGCGCATCGACGGCGCGCCGCGGTTGAGCTTCGCGGGCGGGCAGTCGGAGAGATCCGGGAGGTGGCCCTCCCGCGTGTGGACGACCAGCAGCCCGGCCGCGCGGGCCGCGCCGAGCAGCCGCGCCAGTGGCGGGATGACCTTCTGCAGCTTGCCGACGTCGTTCCCGAGGGTCTCTCCGAAACCGCCGGGTTCGACGAAGTCGCGCTGCATGTCGATGACCAGCAGCGCGGTTGACTCGGGCTCGAACGTGAACGAATAGGGGGACGCGTCGACAGTGGGCACGACCGGCTCCTCGATTTCCAAGGCCGGTACGTCCCCCGACGCCGGACCGGCCGGGCGGTCCATATCGTCGATTGTCGACAGATTTGTATCGACTACCGGCCCGCCCGGTTAACGGCCGGTTACCCGATGTACGTCCGGGCCCCGTGGGAGGCCAGCGCGGCCAGCACGGTCGGCGCGTCCTGGCTCACGACGGCGTCGAGGAGCTTGCGGTGCCGGCGCACCCCGTCGCCCGGGTCGCCGACGTGCTCGACCTCCCGGCGCAGGTTGGCGGCCATGTAGAGCTGGAGCTTGCGGATGACGGGCCGGTAGGCGAGCAGCAGCTGACGCTGCCCGGCCAGCGCGACCATCGCGATGTGGAACCGGCAGTGGGCGTCGTTCTCCTCGCGCAGGTCGCCCTTGCGGGCGGCGACGTCCATGGCGTGCAGCGCGTCTTCCAACTCGCCCACGTGGGTGCCCTCGACGAGGGGCGTGGAGAGCGAGACGGCGTACTGTTCGAGCACGTCGCGCAGGCCGAACAGCTCGTCGACGTCGCGGTCGGACAGCTGCGCCACCCGCACCCCGCGCCTCGGCAGGTGCTCCACGAGCCCCTGCTCGTCGAGCAGCCGCAGAGCCTCGCGCAGCGGCGCCCGGCTGATGCCGAAGCGCCGCGTGAGCTGCTCCTCGATCAGGCGCTCCCCCGGCTGGAGCGCGCCACTCAGAATGTCCTCGCGGAGCTGGTTCATCGACAGCTCGACGAGGCTGGCCGCTTCGAGCACGCCCACCTCCTCAGACCCCAACTCTGGCAGATCATGCGCTGCTGCGGGCAGACCTTCCCACCAGCCCAAAAAGGCACTTCTGTACCATTAGAAGTGCCTTTGGGGGAGGTAAAGCGTGATAACACGAGTAATTACCATAATGGGGCTTTTGTCGACTCCGGCGTCGACACCCACACCGCCACCACCCGTGCCCGTCGCGCCCGCGCCGGCACCGGTACCGGCACCGGCGCCCGTGACCACGCCGGTTCCCGTCCCCGAGCCCGCCGGCGATCCGCTCAGGTTCCTCACCTTCAACGTCTGCGGAGGCCTGTGCGAAACGGGCTTCTCCCTGGCGAGGTGGACGTCGGTCCTCCTGCGCGAGACCAAGGACGCCGACGCCTTCTTCCTCCAGGAACTGTGCGGCCGGCAGTTCGACGCCCTCCGCAACCGCCTTTCCGGGCAATATCACGCCGAATACGTGGTGACCGTCCGCAAGAACAGGTCGTGCGGCCGGAACTGGGGCGACCGCCGTTTCGGCATCGCCGTCTTCGTGAAGGGCCCGGCGCTGGCCCGGGGGGTGTGGGCGCTGCCGAACCCGCACCGCGACGAACCCCGCGCCCTCCTCTGCGTGGACGCCGTCCTGGCCCACCGCCCGACCCGGCTGTGCACGACGCACGTCGACTACAAGGGCCACAACCGGGAGATGCACGTCAACTTCATCGACACCGTCATCCGGGGCTGGACCGGCCCGCTCGTCATCGGCGGCGACCTCAACCTGAGCCCGGGGACCCTGCCGATCCGCAACCTCTACCGCCGGTTCCGTGAGATCGACCCGATGGCGCGGGTGACCTTCCCCGAGCAGGATCTGAAGATCGACTACATCCTGCTGAGCAACCACTTCTCGCGCTTCACGGCAAGTGGCAGGGGCTGGCTGCCCTGGCTGTCCGACCACCGCGTCCTGCGCGGCTCGGCGCGCCCCAGTGACATGTGAATACTTGCTCAGACGTTTGATCGATGGGCGAAACGTCGATAACTCTCCGTAACCATCATCGTTCAGACGGAGGGGACATCGATGAACGACCACCCGCATCACGACCACGAGGACGCCGACCACGAGCACGAGCTCGACTGCGGCGCCGAGGCCGCCTGTGGTCCCGGCCACTGTCACGACCACTCGGCCCACTAGGAAGGACGCGTCCGGGCGGGCCGGCGCAGGCTCGCCCGGACGCGGGTTTTCGTCAGGCCGGACGGGCGCTCTTGGGGCGCATGTCCGTCCAGACCTCCTCGATGTGGGTCAGGCACTCCTCCCGGGTGCCCTCGAAACCGTCCGGGTGCCAGCCGTCGGGGATCTCCCGTCCGGCGGGCCAGAGGGAGTACTGCTCCTCGTCGTTGCGGACGACCAGGTGGGTCACGACGTGCTCCTTGCGGTGATGAGGGTGTGCGTGGGGGAACGGGTCAGATCGGTTCGGGTGACGTCGGCGGCGCCCGCCTCGCGGAGCCAGCCCTCCAGTTCGCCGGCCGTGTAGAGGCGGCCTCCCTGGGTGAGCCACAGGTTCAGGGCGAAGCCCTCGGTGAAGGCCTGGTCGGCCACGCCGCCGCGCGGGGTCGTCGTGGTCTCCAGGATGTGGACGTCGGCTCCCGACGCCACCGCCTCCCGCACCAGCCCCCGGGCCCGGTCGCGGGAGAAGCCGTGGACGACGTTGAACAGCAGCACGTGGTCGTAGCCCTCCAGCACCAGCGGCTCCGACAGGTCGGCCGCCACCAGCGGGACCGCGCTGGGCGTGCCCGGCAGGTCGACGACGACCGCCTCCAGGCCAGGCGTGGCGTCCTGGAAGGCCTGGGCGAAGACGCCGTGGCCGCCGCCGACGTCGGCCAGCCGGCCGGGGCTCATCGGGACCAGGCCGACGACCTCCTCGGCGAGCCAGCCCGCCAGGCCCGACTGCAACCGGTGGAAGACGGCCAGGGGCTCGGGCCGGGACGACAGCCAGTGGTAGAAGTCGGCGCGCGGGCGGCCGGTGGCCAGGCCGTCGTACAGGTCCCGCCAGAACTCGCCGATGATGGCTCCCCACAGGCGCAGCGGGGTGGCGTATCCGGCGTCGGTCCACATCGGCGACGCGCTGAAGACGTCGTCGGACCGGACGAGATAGCCGGTCGTCGTCAGCAGGTCGAGCAGGAGGGTGAGGCCCTCCTCGTCGGCGCCGGTCGCCTTGGCCAGGTCGGCAGGCGTGCCGGGGAGCGCGTTGAAGACGCCCAGCCGGACCGCCGCGTCGGCGGCGTAGAAGGACATCGCGCCGACGAGGTCGGTCGACGGGCCGGGGTCATGCGGTGGCAACGGCATCGGGCACCTCCTCGGTCTTCTTCGGGGCGGGTTCGCGCAGGAACAGCACGCGGACCGCGACCAGCAGCAGGATCACGGCGTCGGCCAGGATGACGAACGCGATCCCCCGGCCCTCGCCGGTGCCGATCAGCGAACCCACGCTGGAGGCGAGCGCGCCGTCGGGCTGCAGCAGCGGCCCGGCCACGTGCTCGGCCAGCGGCCCGGCGAGCAGGTAGGCGAACGGGGAGGCGATGCCGCCGATCGAGTGGACCGTCCCGAGGACCCGGCCGAGGCTGTCGGGTTCGATGCCCGACTGCAGCACCGCGTTGCCCGAGCCCTGCACGACCGGCAGCGTGAACAGGAACGCCGCCGCCGCGAAGGCCACCACCCACGGGTCGGGGCGCACCGTGTGCAGCACCAGGAAGAGCGAGCCGAGCAACATGAACACGCCCATGCCGCGGATGCGCTTCTTCGGGCCGCCCCACACGCCCATCACCAGGCCGCCGAGGAACACCCCGGACCCTCCGGCGAACATCAGCGCGCCCAGCACCGCCGGGGAGCCGAACGACAGGATCAGCGGCTGCACCAGCACCCCGGCCACGGCGAAGCAGAAGTTGTACGCCGTGAACGTCAGCGTCAGCGACATCAGGTCGCGCCGCCGCCGCAGGTAGTGCCAGCCGTACGACAGGTCGGCCAGCGGCGCCTTCGCCGACCCGGCCCCGGGGGCCTTCACCACCGAGGCGGGCAGCTTCACGACCAGCAGCGTGGTCACCGCTATGGCGAAGGTCACCAGGTCGAGGACCAGCACGCCGGTCATGCCGATCGCGCCGAGCAGCGCGCCGGCCGCCAGCGGGGCGGCGATCTGGGTGGCCACGGTGATCTGCATGAGGCCGTTGGCGCGGGCGAGGTGGCGTTCGGGGATGAGCAGCGGGGTCATCGCCTGGTAGGTCGTCATGTGCAGCGTCCCGCAGACGGCGCCCACGAGCGACCCGAGGCAGATGTGCCACACCTGCAGCGCGTCGTTGTAGAGCAGCAGCGCCTGCACGCCGGTGCTGACCGCCACGACGCAGTCGCTGATGATCAGGACGCGGCGCCGGTCGAACCGGTCGACGATCACCCCGGCGAACGGGCCGACCAGGATCGCCGGCAGCAGCCCCGACAGCATGACCAGCGCGAACAGGGTGGTCGACTCGGTGTTCTGGTAGACCCAGACGCCCAGCACGAAGCCCGTCAGGCTCGACCCGACGCCGGAGACCAGCGACGACAGCCAGACGATGCCGAATCTCACGAGGTCAGGCACATCGCCTCCACGTAACGCCGGATGAGCGCCCGGTCGGCGGGCGGGCAGGTGATCCCGGCGGCGGTCAGCGTCCGCCGGGTGCGCGAACAGTCGAACCACGGCCGGGGGAAGACCGGCCGCTCCTCGGGGAGTTCGGTGACGAACGCCGCGAGCGGCAGGTCGGGCAGCCCGTCGTGGACGGCGGCCCGCCACTCCGGCCAGGCCACCAGCCGCACCCCGAGGGCCTCGGCGATCTCCGCGTAGGTGATCGTCGCCTCGTTGAAGTAGTGGTGGTCCTCCCCCGCGCCGTGCAGCACGTGGTGGACGATGCCGTCGGCGACGTGGTCGACCGGGGAGACGTCCTCGTCGTAGGGCATGTCGGGGGCCATCCCGAGCCGCGTCATCGTGGCCAGCAGGCGGCTGAAGTAGTCGCCGTCGTTGCCCCAGCCGGTCCGGCTGTCGCCGCCGATCCGGGCCGGGCGGTGGATCGAGACCGGAATGCCGCGCTCCCGTGCCTGCGCGGCCAGCCGGTCGGCGACCCACTTGGTCTGGTTGTAGCCGCCGCCCAGGCCGGCCGGGTCTTCCGGCACGTCGGCCTCGGTGATCCGGCGGCTCTGGTAGGCCTTGCCGAGATGGACCCCGAGCGTCGAGACGTGGTGGACGGGGACGCCCCCGCCCAGCGCCGACAGCCGCAGGACCTCCAGGGTGCCGCCGACGTTGACGTCCTTCAGCCGGTGGTACGGCTCCGCGAAGTTGATCAGCCCGCCGTTGTGGCAGATCACGTCGACCCGCTCGGCGAGTTCGGCGAACTCCTCCTCCGACAGGCCGAGCCGGGGCGCGCCGAGGTCGCCGGGGATGCCGACGACCCGCGCCTCGGGCAGCCCTTGGGCGGCGAGCGCGGCCCGCACCCGGGCCTCGGCGGCGGCGGGGGTGTCGGCCCGGACGAGACAGAGCAGTTCCGAGACGGGGGCCAGCCGGGCGGCGAGGTGCGCCCCGAGGAAGCCGGTCGCGCCGGTAAGCAGGACCGTCGTCCCCGACCGCCTCCTCGGGACGGCCACCCGGATGTCGGCGGGCAGCACCGCCTCGGCGAGCAGGTCGGGTTCGTCCGAGGTCGCGTGGGTGCCCTCGATCGTGGCGGCGAGTTCGGCCAGGTCGGCGGTCTCGAACAGGGCGCGCAGCGGGAGGGCGACGCCGATCCGGTCCTTCAGGGCCGCCAGCACGCGGGCCGCGAGGAGCGAGTGGCCGCCGAGCTCGAAGAAGTTGTCCCGCCGCCCGACCCGCCGGTCGCCCGCGACGACGACCGACCAGACGTCGGCCACCGCCTGCTCGACCGGGGTCCGCGGGGCCTCGTACGGGGCCGACACGGTGACCTCGGGCAGGGCGGCCGTGTCGACCTTGCCGTGGCTGGTCCGCGGGACCGTCTCCAGCGCCACGAACACGTCGGGCACGAGGTAGTCGGGCAGCCGTTCCCGCAGGTGGGCACGGAGGTCGGAGTCCCCGGCGACGAACGCGACCAGGCGGTCGCCGACCGAGGTCACGTGGGCGTCGCGGACGCCGGGGTGCGCGGTCAGCGCCGCCTCGACCTCGCCCGGTTCGATGCGGTGGCCGCGCACCTTGAGCTGGCGGTCCTTGCGCCCCGCGAACTCGAAGCTCCCGTCGAGACGCCGCCGGACCAGGTCGCCGGTCCGGTACATGCGCGCCCCGGGCACTCCGGAGAACGGGTCGGGCCCGAACCGGTCGGCGGTCATGGCCGGCTGCCCCAGGTACCCCCAGGCCAGGCAGTCGCCCGCGAGGTGGAGTTCGCCGTAGACGTTGTCGGGGGCGAGCCCGCCGTGGCTGTCGACGACGTAGGCCCGCACGTGCGGCAGCTCGGTCCCGATGGGCAGGTGCAGCAGGCCGGTGGGCTCGGCCGCCGTGTGCGTGGTCGCGCACACCGTCGCCTCGGTCGGGCCGTAGTGGTTGACCAGCGGGGTGCCGGTCGCGGCCAGCCAGGTCTCCAGCGCCGAGGCGGGCACCGACTCGCCGCCGACCATCATCAGCCGGACCGGCCACTCGACCTTCCGCCCGGCCAGCTCGCCGGCCCAGCGCCGCCAGAGCGAGGCCGCCGTGTCGACGGCGGTGATCCCGTGGCGCTCGACGAAGGCCAGCAGCGCGTCCGCGTCGAGACGGGCCGGTTCGTCGTGCAGGACCAGCGCGCCGCCGGTGGCGAGCACCGGGAACAGGTCGCCGACGGACGCGTCGAAGGTGAGCGGCGGGATCATCAGCACCCGGTCGGCGGCCGTGAACCCGTGGACGTCCACGAACGCCTTCGTGAACCGCCGCAGCGACTCGTGGCCGACGGCGACGCCCTTGGGGGTGCCGGTCGAGCCCGAGGTGAAGATGACGTAGGCCAGCGAACTCGGCTCCACCGGAGCGTGGTCCCGGGGGTGGAAACCCTCGTGGTCGACGACGCCCACGGCGTTGGCCGCGTCGAGCAGCCGCGCCACGCGTTCGTCGGGGTGACCGGGGTCGAGCGGCAGGTAGGCGCAGCCCGCCCGGAGGATGCCCACGATGGCGGCGACGGCGTCGGGTCCGGCGGGGAGGCGTACCCCGACGACACTGCCCCGGGTCAGCCCGGTCAGGTCGAGGGCGTCGGCCCGGCGCAGCAGCTCGCGATAGGTCACCGTCTCGGTGTCGGTGATCACGGCGGGTGCGTCGGTGGGGGTGATCTCCCAGGCCGGCGCTTCGCCGGAGAGCGCGCCGGCGGGGCGGGTCCGCAGCGGGACGTCCCAGATGCCCTGGTCGGCGTCGTCGACGGTCGCGCGCAGGACGGCGACCATGTGGTGGCCGATCGCGTCGATCGAGGCGGCGTCGAACAGGTCGGTCGCGTAGTCGATGTGGACGCCGTCGCCCTCGACCACGACCGTCAGGTCGAACCGGGCCGGCGGCGCGGACAGGTCGTAGGCCCGGCCGGTCAGCCCCGGCGCGACCTCGATCGCCCCGCCCGGCTCGCCGGTCACCAGCATGACCTGGAAGATCGGGTTGTGGCTGAGGTCGCGCCGCCCGCCGGTGAGCTCGACGACCGAGTCGAACGGCAGCGTGCGGTGGTCGAGCGCGGTCATGGTCGTCTCGCGGGCGAGCCGGACCACCTCCCGCAGCGTCGGGTTCCCGGTGAGGCGGGTGCGCAGCGCCACGGTGTTGACGAACATCCCGGCCGTGCGCTCCAGCTCGGGCAGCTCGCGGTCGCTGACGGGGGTGCCGATGACGACGTCGTCGGTGTCGGCCATCCGGGCCAGCACGACGTTCAGCGCGGCCAGCACGACCATGAAGACGGTCGTCCGGTTGGCCTGCGCCCACGCCCGCAGCTCGCCGGCGAACCCGCCGGGGTAGACGACCGAGCGGCGGACGCCGTCGAAGGTCGGCCGGGCCGGGCGCGGCCGGTCGAGGGGCAGGTCGAGCAGGCCGCTGACGCCGTCGAGCCGCTGCGCCCAGAAGGCCCGGTCG
Source organism: Herbidospora galbida (assembly GCF_005233835.1). GTDB lineage: Bacteria > Actinomycetota > Actinomycetes > Streptosporangiales > Streptosporangiaceae > Herbidospora > Herbidospora galbida. The sequence continues at coordinate 52,643 of NZ_SZQA01000009.1, forward strand.
GCCGCGCCGGTGTCGCGGGTCGCCAGCCACGCCGCGTAGTCGGGGTACTGCACCTGTACGGGCGGCAGGCGCTCCCCCCGGTAGAGGGCGTAGAGCTCGTCGAACAGGATGCCGGTGGTCTCACCGTCGCACACGATGTGGTGCCAGCACATCGCCAGCACGTGCCCGTCGCCGTGGGGGATCAGCAGGACGCGCATCAGCGGGGCGCGGGCGAGGTCGAACCCGTACGAGAGGAACTCCTCGATGGTGCCCTCGGTGAAGAAGGGCACCTCGGCGGCCGGGACGACGTGCTGGTGGGGCACCCCGTCACGCACCACGATCGCGGTGCGCAGGGACTCGTGCCGGGCCACCAGCGCGTCGATCGCCCGGTGCATCCGGGGCACGTCGAGGTCGCCGGTCAGCTCGTGGGCCGCCCAGCACAGGTAGCGGTCGCCGTCGAACCCCGCCTGGTCGAGGAACCACAGCCGTTCCTGCGACGGGGCGAGCGGCGCGTCGGAGCCCGGGGCGCGGCGCGGGATCCCGGACCGCTGCGCCGCGACCCGCGCCATGCGTTCGGACAGTCTGCTCACGAGGGCACCACGTCCCGCAGATGGGCGGGGACACGGTCGCCGAAGATCGCCCGGTACGCCGACACGTGCTGCTCGCGCGAGGTGAGGAACGGCAGGTCGGTGCTGACCATGTGCCGCACGACCAGCATCGGGACCGGCGCCTCCAGCGGGCGCAGCAGCGGGTTCCACAGCCCGCCCTTGTCCGGCGGGCCGTCGTGGAACTCGCCGACCATGACCCCGGCGGGCACGTGCCGGTCCTTGAGGACCTCCTGGGCGGCGTCGATCAGGTCGAGCCGCCGGCCCGCGTCGGGGAACAGCACCAGCACCGCCGTGTGCATCGAGTCGGCGATCGACCGGGGGGCGAGCTCGCCGAACCACTGCCGGTACGGCTCCACGGCGGCGACCACCTCCTCGACGGTCTCCGGCCGTCCAGGGCGGATGGCGAGCAGGAACCGCCCCCGGTCGATGGAGCCCTGGGCGTACGGGCAGACCGGGCCGCGGCGGCCCAGTTCCGGGTGGGGGCGGCACAGGTACTCGCGCGCCCACGTGGTCACGGTGCGGAGCTGGCGGATGTACATGGCGCCCAGCGGGTGCAGCGGGCGGCCGCTCTCGACGTCCTTGACGTCGAAGAGGCGTAAGGTCGGCTCGTCGGGGTGGGTGATCACTTCGGGTGCCTCCTGTCGCGGCGCCAGAGGAGGGCGGCCGCCAGCCCCACGGCCGCCGTCATCCCTCCCGCGCGGACGATCCGGTCCTGCTTTCGCGCACGCCGCAGCGCTTCGCCGTACGGCATGGTGGTGTGGCTGACCATCGTGTAGAGCGGTCGCCACATGTCGGGCAGCAGCCGGCTGAGCACGGTGTCCACCTGCTTGCGGGCCAGGTGGAGCGGGGAGCGCAGCCGGTCGCGGAGTTCCAGGAAGTTGTCGGCCGACAGGTCGGCCAGCACGTCGGTGTGCGGTTTCCTGCGCCGCTGGTACGCGGCGAACGCCGCGCCGAGATCGTCGGGGCGGGCCTCCACGCACTCGGCGAGGACGACGCAGTCCTCGAACGCCGAGTTCATGCCCTGGCCGTAGAAGGGGTAGACGGCGTGGCAGGCGTCGCCGATCAGCACCGCCCGGCCGTCCTCGTGCCACTTCGAGGTCCGCACCGTCACCAGGTGGCCGACCGGGTTGCGGGCCAGCTGCCCCGCCAGGTCGGGCAGGTCGGCGGCCGGGAGCACGCTCTTCACGAACGCGGCCAGGTCGGGCCGGGCGAGATCGTGGTGGTCCATGAACAACGTGCAGGTCAGCGACCCGTCGACGTTGGGGTGGGCGACCATCAGGCCCTGGTCGCCGGGCCACACGTGCAGCGCCTCCAGCCGTTCGGTGTACGGCAGGTGCAGCTCCTTGTAGCCCCACGGCAGGAACTCCTGCCGGAAGTCGGCCGGCCGGCCGCGCAGGAGTTCGGCACGCACCGCGGAGAACGCTCCATCGGCGCCGACGATCACGTCGGGGGTGACGGTCTCGCCGCCCGCCCGGAACGACGGGGCGTCGCGGTCGATCGCGGTCACCGGGGTGCCGAAGAAGAACCGCACCCCCTGGAGCTTCTCCGCGTGCTCGACCAGGGTCCGGCTGAGGGCGTCGCGCCGGATCGAGTGGAGGATCTCGCCGGGGTCGCGCCCGTACGGGTGGAAGAACGGGCGGCCCTCCCTAGGGTGGACGTACCGGCCGCGCATCGGGACGGTGTGGGTGCGCACCGCGTCCCACAGCCCGGCCTTGCGGAGGGCGCCGATCCCCCGGGCCGACAGGCCCAGGTTGATCGAACGGCCCTCGTCGGGGGGCGCGACCCGGGGGTCGGCCCGGCGTTCGTAGACGTCGACGCGGTGGCCCTGCCCGGCCAGGTACACGGCCAGCAGGGAACCCGCCAGCCCCGCACCGACCACCGCGAAATGGATGCTCAGGTCGTCGCGCATCAGCGCTCGGCCTCCTCCAGGATCTCGTCGACCGCGGCCGCGAACTCGGCGACCGTACGGCTGGCGAACAGGGTGCGCACCGGGACGACCAGGTCGACGGCCCGGCGGATGCGCGCCACCACGCGGGTGGCGAGCAGCGAATGCCCCCCGAGGGCGAAGAAGTCGTCGGTGGCCCCCACGCGCGGGGCCCCGAGCACTTCGCCGAATATCTGTGCGACCAGCTCCTCGGCGTCGGTCCGGGGGGCGACGTACGCCTCTCCGGCCGTGCCGGGGGCGGGCAGCGCCGTCCGGTCGAGCTTGCCGTTCCGGGTCAGCGGCAGCTCGGGCAGCGGCACGATGTGGCCCGGCACGAGGTGCTCGGGCAGGGTGCGCCGCAGGTGGGCGCGGAGACCGTCACGGTCGGGGTCGCCCGTCACGTAGGCGACCAGGGAGCCGTCGAGCGCGATCACGGCGGCGCTCCGGACCGAGGGGAAGGCGGTCAGCGCGGCCTCGACCTCGGCGGGCTCTATGCGTACACCCCTGATCTTGACCTGGTCGTCGAGGCGGCCCAGGAACTCCAGGTCCCCGTCGGCCCGGACGCGGGCGCGGTCGCCGGTGAGGTAGAGGCGGCCGTTCGGGGCGGGGACGAACCGTTCGGCGGTCAGGCGCGGCCGGTTCAGGTAGCCCCACGCGACGCCCGCGCCGCCGATGGCCAGCTCGCCGGGAACGCCCGGCGGCACTTCACGTCCGGAGGGGTCGAGGACGGCGACCGTGGTGCCCGCGACCGGGCGGCCGATCGACGGCCTGCCCGCGCCGAGGTCGGCGGCCGTGGCGATCACGGTGGCCTCGGTGGGGCCGTAGGTGTTGACCAGGCGGATGCGATCGCCGAATCGGCTGCGCCAGCGCTTGACCGCCGAGGCGGCGACGGGGTCGCCGCCGAGGATGACGAGCCGAAGATTCGGCGGCCAGGCGATCTCGTCGATCTCCTCGACGAGGGCATGCCAAAAGGAGGTCGGCAAATCGAGCACGGTTACTCGAGCCCCTTCGGAAGTGGTCAGGAAATCCGGCAGGGTGCGCCCGCCATTGGGCAGCATCACGACCGTAGCCCCCGCTTCCAAGGATGGGAAGATCTCTTCCACGTGGGCGTCGAATCCCAGTTCAGAAAACTGCGCCACGCGGTCGCCGGGCTGCAGGTCATAGGCCGTGCGCATCCAGGAAACGCGTTCCGATACGCTTTGGCGATCGATCACGACACCTTTTGGCAGACCGGTTGACCCCGACGTGTAAAGCACATACGCCGGTAAGGAATTGTCGGAGATTTCTGTCAGAAAAGGCCCGCTCAAATCCCCGGGCCGCACCGCCGCAATTCCCGGTACGAAGCCCGCGCCACCCACCAGAATGCGCGCGCCGCCGTCACTGAGCAAGGTCGAGACGCGGGCGGCGGGAAGGCCCGGGTCGACCGGCAGATAGGCGGCTCCGGCCCGCCAGACGGCCAGCAGGACCGGCACGAGATCGAGGTTCCGCCGCAGGCTCACCCCCACGACGTCGCCGGGCCGCACCCCCCGCGCGACCAGCCCGGACGCCATCCGCGCGACGCGTTCGCCCAGCTCCCCGTAGGTGAGCTCGACGCCGTCGCAGGCGACCGCCGGGGAGGCGGGGTCGATCTCCGGTGGAGGCGTCTCGACGTGTGACCCGACCGGCCGCGTGTCGAGGGCGCAGAACAGGTCGAGATCGCCGCAGCTCCGATGGGGGTGCGCCGCGACGTCGTCCAGGAGAACCCGGAACCGCGCCGCGAACCGCTCCGCCGTCGCCCGGTCGAAGCGGCCCTTGTCGTAGGTGAGGACGAGCCCGGTCTCGGTGGGGCCCTGGTAGACGTCCAGGGACAGGTCGCACTTGGCCGAGGCCAGCCCCGAGTCGTAGATCTCGACGTCGAGGTCGCCGAGGCGGGGGCGTTCGGTGGTGGTCCGGGTGTACTGGAACATCGCCTGGAACCGCACCCCGCCGGGCACCCCGTCCGGCACCGGGCCGTGGTCGAACGAGCGCACCACGGCCCCCCGCGCCCGGCGCAGCGCCTCGGTGAACGGCGGGTCGTCGCCCAGGTCGGTGCGGAGCATCGCCAGACCGGTGAAGTAGCCGACCAGGGGTTCGGTGTCGACGCGGTCGCGGCCGAGCACCGGAACGGCGACGCAGACGTCGTGCTGGGCGGCGTGCCGGGCCAGGAACACCTGGAAGGCGGCCAGCAGCACCATGAACAGGGTGCCGCGCTCCCTCCTGGCCAGGGCCTCCAGCCCGCCGACCAGCTCCGGTGGCAGGGCGGCGAAGATCTGGCCGCCCTGCCCGGTCGCCCGGGGCCGGTCGCCGGGCAGGTCGAGGACCGGCAGGCAGCGCAGCTCCTCGGCCCAGTAGCCGGGGTGCGAGCGGTCGCCGCGCGCGACGTGGTCGGCGAAGGTGATCGGCAGCGGCGGGAGCGCGCCGCCCCGGTAGAGGACGTCGAGCTCGCGCAGCAGCACGTCGACCGACCAGCCGTCGGCGGCGATGTGGTGGACGACGAGGCAGAGCACGTGGTCGTCGGGGCCGACCTCGATCAGGGTGAACCGGGCGACCGGGCCGGCGGCCAGGTCGAACGGCCGGTTGGCGCGTTCGGCCACGGCCGCCAGGGGGTCGCCGGTCTCGATCCTCTCCAGGGCCGGCCCGGCCGGGGTGACCAGCCGGACCGGGTTCCCGTCGTCGTCTTCGGCGTACCTGCCGCGCAGCACGTCGTGCCGCAGGGTGATCGCGGTGAGCGCGGCCTCCAGCGCCGCCTCGTCGAGGCGGCCCCTGATCCGCAGGGCCACCGGCATGTTGTACGACGCGTCGGCCGGGTCGAGGCGCTGCAGGAACCAGAGCCGCCGCTGCCCGGCCGACAGCGCACTCACGAACCGGCCCGGCGATCGGCCACGTCGGCGGCGATCCCGGCCACGGTCGGCACGTCGAAGAACACGTAGAACGGGACGTCGACGCCGAGCCGGTCGTGGATGCGGGCGGCGATCCGCGCGATGGTCAGCGAGTGGCCGCCGAGCTCGAACAGGCTCTCGTCGTCGCCGATGTGGTCGAGCCCGAGGACCTCCTCCCAGATCTCCCGGACGACCTCGGCCGTCTCATCGGACGCGGTCCCTGTTTCGTCGCCGAGAGACAGGTCGGGCGCGGGCAGCGCCGCCCGGTCGAGCTTGCCGTTCGGGGTCAGCGGCATCCGGTCCAGCGCCACGAACGCGCTGGGCACCATGTAGGCGGGCAGCACCCGCGCCGCCTCCCGCCGCAGGTCGCCGGCGGCGCCGACCGTGTAGGCGACGAGCTCCTCGTCGTGTACGGCCACCGCCGCCTCCCGGGCGTGACCGAGCAGCACCGCCTCGATCTCGCCCAGCTCGATGCGGTGCCCCCGGACCTTGACCTGGTCGTCGGTCCGCCCGAGGAACTCCAGCCCGCCGTCCCTGACGCGGACCCGGTCGCCGGTCCGGTACATCCGCGCCCCTTCGGCGCCGAACGGGCACGGCAGGAACCGCTCGGCCGTCAGCGCCGGCCTGCCCAGGTAGCCCCGGGCCAGCCCGGCCCCGGTGATGTACAGCTCCCCCGGCACCCCGGTCGGCACCGGCCGCAGGTCGTCGTCGAGCACCAGCAGCCCGGTCGCGGCCAGCGGCCCCCCGATCGAGATCCGGTCCGGGTCGGGCGGCACCTCCGCGACGGCCGACCAGATCGTCGTCTCGGTCGGCCCGTAGACATTGAGCAGCCGCGCCACCCTCGGACGCAACCGCGTGGCCAGCGGCAACGGCAGCGCCTCCCCGCCGACCAGCGCGGTGACGGGCGCCTCGAACCCGGCGTCGGCCAGCAGCCGCCAGGTCGAGGGCGTGGCCTGGACGTGGGTGACCCCGTGGGCCGACACGAGCGCCCGGAGCGCCTCGCCGTCGGCGGCCTGCGCCTCGGTCGCCACCACGACCCGGCCACCGGTGATCAGCGGCAGCCACAGTTCCAGGCCGGAGATGTCGAACGACAACGACGTGACCGCCAGCCACGTGGCCGAGGGGCCCGACCTGGTCTCGTCGCGCATGGACAGCAGCAGGTTGGTCAGCGCGGCATGCCCGACCTCGACCCCCTTGGGACGGCCGGTGGACCCGGACGTGTAGATCACGTAGGCCCGGTCACCGAGGACGCCGCCGTGACCGGCCGACCGGTCCGAGCCGTCGATGGCGGGCGCGGGCAGGTCGAGGGGGACTCTGACCGGACCGGACAGGTCGCTGCCCGCGTCGGCCAGCAGCGCCGTCGCGCCGCTGTCGGCGAGGACGTAGTCGAGGCGTTCGGCCGGATAGGCCGGGTCGAGCGGCAGGTAGGACGCGCCCGCCCGCCAGATGCCCAGCACGCCCGTGACCAGCCGCTCCGACCGGGAGGCCGAGATGGCCACCAGGTCGCCGGGGCGTACCCCCGCCCGCCTGAGGCGGTCGGCCACCGCGTCGGACCGCTCGATCAGCTCGCGGTAGGTGAGCCGGTTCTCGCCGACGACCGCGACGGCGTCCGGGGTCCGGGTGGCCTGGGCCGCCACCAGGTCGGGCACCGCCGACGCGCCCGGGTAGGCCCGGGTGGACCACAGGCCCGCCGGCTCTTCGGCCACGGGCAGCGCGGCGAGCGGTGCGGCCGGGTCGTCGGTGACGTGCCGCAGCACGTCGAGCAGGTGGGCGGCGACGCGCTCGGCGTCCTGGCGGGGCATCGACGCGGGCGGGAACTGGAGCATCACGCCGAGCCCGTCGGGGCCGTCGACCAGGTGGAACCGCAGGGCGTTGCGGGCGACGTGGTTGAACGCCACCCACGTCACCTCGGTCCGCAGGCCCGGGAACTCCGGGGGCGCGATCCGCCGCCGGTAGGTGAGGGAGACGGGGGCCAGCGCGATGCCGGGCCGCGTGCCGGGGGCGGCCCGGCCGAGGGGGACCTCGCGGACCCGGTAGAGCTCGCGCAGCCCGGCCCTGACCTGCCGGGCGTAATCGGTGAAGGTCAGGTCGGCCCGGGGGTCCGAGGTGAACGGCAGTTCGTTGACGTGGACGCCGATGCGCTCGCCCGCCCCTGCCTGGCGGGTGCCGAGGTCGAGGGCGGTGACGGGGTGGGCGTTGCCGTACCGGAACAGCATCGCGTGCACCGAGGCCACGACCAGCTCGAACCGGGTCACCCCGAGCTGGGCGGCGGCCTTCTCCAGGATCGGCTCGGTCAGGAAGAACTCGACCGACTCCCCCGGCTGGACCGCGTCGTCGGGCCGGTCGAGGCCCGGCAGCACGACGTCGGGGAACTCGGTCGGCCGCCCCGACCAGTAGGCCCGCGCGGCCGTCAGCCCCTCGGCGACCCGGCGGGCCTCGGCGGCGACGTCGAACGGCTCCGGCGCGGTCACCGGGACGGCCTGCCCGTAGAGCCGGGCCAGGTCGGCGACGAAGACGTCGGTCGAATGGCCGTCGAAGACCAGGTGGTGGGCCACGACCAGCAGCTCGTGCTCGGCCGGGCCGAGCCGGAACAGCGTGATCCGGGTCAGCGGCCCGGCGGCCAGGTCGAAGGGCCGCAGGATCGCCTCCCGCCGCGCGCCGGCCAATCGGTCGGGATCGGTCTCGATGATCTCGAAGGGCACCGGTGGCCCTTCGACCTGGTAGGGAGCGCCGGCCTCCTCGCGGACCGCCGCTCGCAAGGCGGGATGCAGGGTGACCACGCCCGCGCAGGCGTGGCGCAGCGCGTCCACATCGAGGTCACCGGAGAACCGGATCGCGAAAGGCATGTGGTGGACGGCCCCCGCGCCGCCGAGACGTTCGTTGAACCAGATGCCGCTCTGCGGCACCGAAAGTGGTACTCGTGACATTGCCTGCCCCAACGCTTCGCTTATTTCGTGAGTATGACCAGAAATTGCATTCACTTGCTAGATACTTGTGAGGATTCGTCTGGTCTGATTTACTCCCCTTCCGACCGTCTGCTGTACGCGGAAGAGGTGGGCCCATGACCGCGACCCTCCCCCACTTACTTCGAGCGAGGGCCGCCGAACAACCCGGAAGAACTGCGCTGATCAGCACAGACGGCCGGGAGCTGACGTTCGGCGAATGGGACGCGGGGGCCGACTCCGGGGCACACGCCCTGCTCGGCAAGGGCTTGCAACGAGGCGATCGGGTCGGTCTGCTCTTCGAAAACGATCGGTGGTTGGATTTCGCCATCGCCTGCATGGCTGTTTTGCGGGCCGGTGGCGTCGCCGTGCCACTGCCCGTCCGGCAGTCGGCGGCGACCCTGAAGGTGATGACCGACGACTGCGCGGCACGGTGGGTGCTGACCGAGACACCATCGGGGGCACCGTCGGGGGCGCCGTCGGGCTCGGGGGTGCCCGACGTCGGCCTCTCCCCCGACGATCCCGCCCAGATCCTCTACACCTCGGGCACGACCGGGACGCCGAAGGGCGTCATGGCCACCCACGCCAACCTGGCCTGGGGGCACTCCGAGAAGCCCGCCTTCCGGGCGTTCGGCCACTCGGAGCACTTCGTGCACGCGTTCCCGATCGGCACCAACGCCGGGCAGATGATGCTGGTCAACACCCTGACCGCGCACCCGGCGGCGGTGGTGGCGGGCCGCTTCGACGCGGCGGAGTTCTGCGGCCTGATCGAGAGGTTCCGCGCCGGGACGGTGTTCGTGGTGCCCGCGATGGCGACCGAACTCCTCGACTCGGGCGCCTGGCGCGGCCACGACCTGTCGAGCGTGGTACTGCTGAGCTCGTCGGCCGACGCGCTGCCGCCCCGGGTGGCGGCCGGCCTGCCGGAGGCCTTCCCGAAGGCCACGATCGTCAACTACTACACCTCGACCGAGGCGGTCCCCGCCCAGACGACGATGATCGTCGACCCCCGCCGCCCCGACTCGGTCGGCCGCGCGACCGCCCGCGGCGACCTGATGATCGCCGACGAGCAGGGCACGCCGCTCGCCCCCGGCGAGGTCGGCGAAGTGTGGCTGCGCGCCCCCGCCGCCCAGCGGACCTACTACGGCGACCCCGGCACCAGCGCGAAGACCTTCAAGAACGGCTGGACCCGCATGGGCGACCTGGGCCGCCTCGACGCCGACGGCTACTTGTACCTGGTCGGCCGCGAGAGCGACGTGGTCAAGTCGGGTGGCCTCAAGATCTCCCTGCCCCAGGTCGAGACGGCCGTCCGCGAACACCCGGCGGTAGCCGACGCGGCCGTCGTCGGCCTGCCACACCCCACGATGGGCCAGATGATCGCCGCCGCGGTGGTCAGAAAGCCGGCACGAATCTTTTTGGAAGCGCTCACATCAGGGGGCGAGGTCCTCACCGCAGACGGGTTGCGCACTTTTCTTCATCAGCGGCTTGCCCGTAACGAGGTGCCCTCCCGTTTTGTCTTCGTCGACGCGCTGCCCCGCAACGAGCTCGGGAAGGTCGTCAAGGCCGAGGTCCGGGCGCTGTTCGCGGTCGCCGGGCCCGCCGGTCGGCCCTTGGAGAGCGCGGAGGAGCGGGCCCTGGGCCGGTTGTGGACCGGTGTGCTCGGGGTGCCCGCGACCAGTGCGGACGACGACTTCTTCGCCCTCGGCGGGGACTCCCTCCGGGCCGCCCAGCTCGCCGCACGGGTGGCCGAACGGTTCGGGGTTCCCGTCGAGGGGACGTTCGCGTTCGATCGGCCCGTGCTGGCTGAGCAGGCCGGCCAGATCCGAGCCGCGGTCGCGACCGTCTCCCACGCCGGCGGCGCGGCGGCGGAGGACGGCGCCCTCTCCGGAGTGCAGGCCCACTGGTGGCGGTGGATGCACGCCTCCGGAGAGCGGCGTCACATGCCGCCCGTGCACGTCGCGGTGCGGGTCCCGGGTGGGCTCGATCTCGGCGTGCTGGGCCGGGCGGTGGCGGAGCTCGTCCGGCGGCACGACAGTCTCCGGACGGTGTTCCGCGATCCGGGGGTGGGGCCGGTGCTGGCCTCCCTCGACGTCCCGATCGCCGTCCACCGGCGGGAGAGCGAGGCCGAGGCTGCGCTGCTGGCGGCCGAGCGGGTGCGGGCGCCGTTCGACGTCGAGAACGGGCCGCTGCTGCGGGTCGAGGTGATCGAGCTGCCTCAGGGGTGTGTGCTGGTCGTCTCCGTCCACCACCTGGTGTTCGACGGCGGGTCGGCCACAGTGCTGCTGCGGGAGCTCGGCGTCCTCTACTCCGCCTTCCGGCACGGTGCGCCGTCGCCGCTGCCGCCCGCCGTCTCCTACGGCGACGTCGTCGCGTGGGAACGCCTCGAATGGGCGCGGCACCGGCCCTGGTGGGAGGCCACCCTGGAGGGCGCTCCGGCGTCTCTGGAGCGGCTTCCCGGGCGGGCCCGAGACGTCCGGCTCTACCTGGCCGACGCGCATCGGTTCGCGGTCCCGGACGTCCGGGAGCTGGCCCGCTCGCGGGGGGCCACGGTGTCGATGACGCTGGCGGCGGCCTGGGCGCTGACCCTCGGCGCGTGGGCGCGGGCCCCCGAGCTCGTGGTCGCCACCCCGGTCAGCGGGCGGTCGAAGCCCGGGTTCGAGAACGCGGTGGGCTGCCTGTTCCGGTGGAACCTCATCACCGTCCCGGGAACGGGCGCGCTGCCCGACGTGGTCGACCACGTCAGGCGGGAGTCGCTCGCGGCCGCCGAGCGGCAGTTCCACGACTGGGGCCACCTGCACGCGGCGGTGCCGTTCCCGGCGTACTTCCGGTTCGAGAGCTGGGGACACCCGGCCCACCTGCCGGGAGTGCCGTCGGAGGAGTTCGACGTACCGGCCGGGCCGATCATGGAGTGGACGATGCCCGACGACGACCCCGACCTGCACCCGCCGGAGATCCTGATCAGCGAGTCGCACGACGGGACGCTGCGCGGCCAGCTCATCTACAACCGGCACGCCTACGAGGCGGCCGCCATCGCCGACCTGGCCGCCGACTTCGTCCGGCGGATCACGTGATTACGACCGCGCCTCCGGCACGGCGGCCAGGGCGCTCAGATCCGACATCTTCCCTCCTCCGCTCTGGTCGCTGCGCTCCCGGCGCTTCGTCAGTCCAGACGTCGGCGCGTCCTGGCGTTATCTGGCCATCAGGGTGGCCCAGCGGGCCTGGGCCACCGCCAGCATCACGCCGCCGAACACGACCAGGTAGGCGGCGTTCAGCAGCAGCCCCGGCCCGACCTCGCCCAGCGCCAGCCCCCGTGAGAGCTCGATCGCGTGGTAGAGCGGGAGCGCTTCCACCAGCACCCGCACCCATTCGGTGTAGACGGTGACGGGATAGAAGGTCGTCGCGAACAGGAACATGGGCAGCATCACGAGCTGGACGTACTGGAAGCTGTGCCAGCCCCGGGCGTAGCCGGCCGCCGCCAGGCCGAACGCGCCGAACGCGAAGGCGGTCAGCAGGCCCGCCGGCACGGCCATGACCGCCCACGGCGACCTGACCAGGCCGAAGGCCGCGATCACGGCCAGGAAGCCGACGCCGGTGACGAGCGCGCGGGCCGCCGCCCAGAGGAGTTCCCCGGCGACCATGCCGCGCACGGTCATCGGGGTGACCAGCAGCGAGTGGTAGAAGCGGTCGAAGGTGAGCTTGCCGTAGACCGTGTTGGTGGTCTCCTCCAGGGCGCTGTTCATCATCGCCACCGCGAGGAGTGCGGGGGCGACGAAGGCGGCGTACGGGACGTCGATCCCCGGCACCTCGCCGACGAGCGCTCCCACGCCGACGCCCAGGGCCAGGAGGTAGAGGATCGGCTCGTACACGGAGAAGAGCGCCATCGTCCACGGGGTGCCGCCCTTGTGCACCCACACGTTGCGCAGCACGACCAGATGGGCGCCGCCGGCGGCCGGGAGCCTAGACATAGAGCACCTTCCGGAAGGTGACCCGCCCGATCAGGATCCCGGCGACCGCCATGGCGCCCAGGTAGGCCACGTGCAGCAGGGTCATGCCGGGGGTGGCGGTGCCGAGGGCCAGCGAGCGGCAGAGGTCGGCGCCGTGCCAGAGCGGGAGGGCATACATGATCGTCTGGAGGGCGGCGGGCAGCTGTTCGACGGAGAAGAACGTGCCGGAGAACAGGTACATGGGCATGACCACGAACCGGAACACCGTGTTCAGTCGCGGGAAGTCGGTCACGGTCACCGCCCAGGCGGCGACGAGCGCCGCGGGCGCGATCCCGGTGAGCGTGGCGGCCAGCAGGACCGTCACGAAGACCGAGACGGAGGAGACCAGCCCGAAGCAGGCCATCACCACCACGAAGGCCAGCGCTCCCACGAACACCCGCAACGCGACGAACAGCAGATGCCCGCCCATCACCTCGCCCGGCGACAGGGGTGTCGCGACGGCGGTCTGGTAGACCCGCTCCCGCCCCCGCGCCGTCGCCACCCCGAACCCGGCGTCGATGAACGCGTTCTGGAACGCGGCGGCGGCCAGCATGCCCGGCGCGAAGAACTGCAGGTAGGGCACGCCCTCGACGTCACCCTGCACCAGAGATCCGAGGCCGGCCCCGATGGCCAGCAGGAACAACAGGGGGTTCGCAACCGAGACGACGACGGTGCCCTGCCAGGTCCGGCGGTACCGGAACAACCAATAGGTCAAGGCGCGGATCATCGGCCCGCCCCCGATCCGGCAGGCAGACGCGGCTCACGAAGTCTGCCATCCGCCGGCCCGGCCCGGTCCACGAACTTGGCCGTCAGTCGGCCGGCGATTAAACCGGGAGCCTCCGGAAGCCGCCCGTCTACGAGCCCAGCCATCAGTCGACCAGCGGTCGAACCACGAGCCCCGTTCATGAGTCTGGTCATCAGTCGGTCAGCGATCGGCCGGTGAGGCGGAGGAAGACGTCCTCCAGCGTGGCCCGTCGGACCAGCGCGGTCAGGGGGCGCAGGCCCACCTCCGTCACGCGGGTCAGGACCTCGTCGCCGTCGTCGGCGTAGCAGAGGAGGCGGTCGGGGAGGACCTCCACATCGCCGCCCAGCTTCTCGGCCGCCTGTTCCTGTTCCCCGGGCGGGAAGCGGAGTTCCAGGACCTCGCGGGTCACGTGGCGGTCGATGAGTTCGCGGGGGGTGCCCTCGTCGGCGATCAGGCCCTTGTCCATGATGACCAGGCGGTCGCAGAGCTGCTCGGCCTCGTCCATGTAGTGGGTGGTGAGGATCAGGGTCACGCCGGCGCTCTTCAGGCGGAACAGCCGGTCCCACAGGATGTGCCGGGCCTGCGGGTCGAGGCCGGTGGTCGGCTCGTCGAGCAGCAGGATCTCCGGGTCGTTGACCAGCGAGCGGGCGATCGTGAGGCGGCGTCGCATGCCGCCGGACAGGTGTTCGACCCGCTCCCCCGCCTTGTCGGCGAGCTGGGCGAACTCCAGCAGTTCGGCGCTCTTGGCCCGCATGCGCTTCAGGGACAGGCCGAAGTACAGGCCGTACACGATCAGGTTCTCGCGGACGGTCAGCTGCAGGTCGAGCGCGTCGTCCTGCGGGACCACGCCGAGCCGGGCCCGTAACGCCCGGCCGTGGACCACCGGGTCCTCCCCGAGGATGCGCAGGCTGCCTCCGCTGGGCTGCGACACGCACGCCAGCATCCGCATCGTCGACGACTTCCCGGCCCCGTTGGGCCCGAGGAAGCCGAAGGCCTCCCCGCGTTCGACCCGGAACCCGATGCCGGCGACCGCGGCGAAGTCGGTCCCCGGATAACGCTTCTCCAGCCCTTCGGCCTCGATCAGTGCCATGTCAGCCCCCGTAGTGGCGCGAGCCCGTGACCGATTCATCGGGCAGATTCAGGGCGCGAGCCACGGCCTGCCTTCGGCAGGCCGCGTCTCGCGCTTCCCACGAGCGGTCACGGGCCCGAGTAAATGAACCCCCGTCAGCGCAGCCAGACGGCTGTGTCGGAGGGCAGTTCGTCGCCCTCCAGCGGGCCGCTGGCCAGCAGCACCTCGGTGTGCGGGGGCAGCGGCGCGGGTTCGGCGCCCAGGTTCACGACGCAGACCAGACCCGAGTCGCGCTGGAAGGCGAGCACGTCGTCGCGTGACTCGCACCAGGTCAGGGTGCCGTCGCCGAGCAGGTCGCGGCGCAGCTTGAGGCCCGAGCGGTAGAGGCTCAGCATCGAGCCGAGGTCCTCGCTCTGCGCCTCGACGGTCAGCTTGTTCCAGTCGGCGGGCTGCGGGAGCCACGGCTCGCCGGTGCCGAATCCGAACGGCTTCTCCTGGCCCGACCACGGCAGCGGCACCCGGCAGCCGTCGCGGCCCGGCACGGTGTGCTCCGAACGGACCCACATCGGGTCCTGGCGCAGCTCGTTCGGGATGTCGTCGACCTCCGGCAGGCCCAGCTCCTCGCCCTGGTAGATGTACACGCCACCGGGCAGGGCCATGGCCAGCAGCGCCGCCGCCCTGGCCCGGCGGTAGCCGAGCTCCAGGTCGGACGGGAAGCCGTCGCGGCGGGCGCCGTGGTCCCAGGAGGTGATCTCGCGGCCGTAGCGGGTCACCACGCGGGTCACGTCGTGGTTCGACAGCACCCACGTGGGCGGCGCGCCCAGCGGGGCGTGGGTCTCCAGCGTCGTGGTGATGGAGGCGCGCAGCGCCGCCGGCTCCCACGGAGCGGCCAGGAAGTCGAAGTTGAACGCCGTGTGCAGTTCGTCGGGGCGCAGGTAGCGGGCGAACCTCTCCTGGTCGGGAAACCAGACCTCACCGATGAAGATCCGGTCCGTGTACTCGCTGTCCGCCAGGCTCCGCCAGCTGCGGTAGATGTCGTGGACCTCGGGCAGGTCGGTGTACCCGTCGGGGTCGCCGCCCTCGAAGTTCTTGACCAGCACGGCCGCCGAGTCGATCCGGATGCCGTCGACGCCGCGGTCGAACCAGAACCGCAGGACGTCGTGGAACTCCGCGTGGACCTCCGGGTTGGTCCAGTTGAAGTCGGGCTGCTCGGGCGCGAACAGGTGCAGGTACCACTGGCCGTCGGGCACCTGGGTCCACGCCGGGCCGCCGAAGATCGACTTCCAGTCGCCGGGCTCGTCGCGGAACCAGAAGCGCTCCCGCTCGGGCGAGCCGGGCCCGGCCGCCAGCGCCGCCTTGAACCACTCGCTCTGGTCGGAGTGGTGGTTCGGGACGACGTCGATGATCACCTTGATGCCCAGCGCGTGGGCCTCCTCGATGAACCTCTCGGCCTCCTCCAGATCACCGAAGGACGGCTCGATGGCCCGGTAGTCGGCCACGTCGTAGCCGCCGTCCGCCATCGGGGACGGGTACCACGGGACCAGCCACACGGCGTTGACACCGAGGTCGGCGAGGTAGGCCAGGCGGCTGCGCAGACCGGCGAGGTCGCCGATGCCGTCGCCGTTTCCATCGGCGAAGCTGCGCAGGTAGACCTGGTAGATCGCGGCCCCCCGCCACCACGTTTCGGGCATGCTGGAACAACTCCTTAGGCTTTATTGGAGAGTGGGCGACACTGGCGACGGGGTCAGCCTTTTAGGCTTCCCGCCGTCAGACCGGCCATGATGCTGCGCTGGAACACCAGGAACACCAGGATCGCCGGGATGCTCGCGATGACGAGAGCCGCGATCAGGACGTTCTGCGGCATCTGGGCCGAAAGGGAGGAGATGCCGACGCTGATCGACATCTTCTCGCTGTCGGGCAGGACCAGCAGCGGCCAGACGAAGTCCTTCCAGACGTTGACCACCGCCAGGATGGAGACCACCCCGAGGATCGGCCGGGAGACCGGAAGAACCACCGACCAGAGGATACGCATCGGCGACGCGCCGTCGATCTGGGCGGCTTCGAGCAGCTCACGCGGGATCGAGTCGAAGAACCGCTTGAGCAGGAAGATGAAGAACCCGTTGGCCGCCGCGGGCAGCCAGATCGCCCACGGGGTGTTCAGCAGGTTCCACCCGAAGATAGGCAGTTCCACCACGCTCAGGTAGGCCGGCAGCAGGATCACCATCGGCGGGATCATCAGCGTCGACAGCACCAGCGCCAGGACCACCTTGCCGAACACCGGCCGCAGCTTCGACAGCGCGTAGGCCGCGGCCACGTCGAAGGTCAGCGTGAAGAACCAGGCGCCGCCCGCGTAGATCAGGGTGTTCTTCAGGAAGGTGCCGAGGTCGAGCAGCTCCCACGCCTCGGCGTACACCGAGAAGTTCAGCTCTTTGGGGAAAAAGCTCGGCGGTACCGCGACGAGTTCGTCGGGCGACTTCATCGCGCCGGTGACCATCCAGTACAGCGGGAACACGAAGGCGAGCGTGAACCCGGTGACCACGAACGTCACGACCGTCCAGTAGACGATCTTCCCGCGCCGGGTGGTCAAGGTGTGGGGCGACACCAGGCCGCGGAACTGCTGGGGCTGTTCCTTCCGCTTCCGGCGCCGCCGGGCGTGCTTCGGCGGCGGCGCGGTGTCCTTCACGGCCCTGACGGGCCGCTGGACGGTGCTCTGCGACATCGGTGTTCCTCCTCTCTGCCGGTCTCGGCTAGGTACGGTCGCGCGAGACGCGCAGGTAGAAGGCGGAGAAGACGATGAGGACGAGCATCAGCATCAGCCCGAGCGCGCCGCCGCCGCCGAAGTTCCCGAAGCTGAAGGCGTACTGGTACATGAGGTAGGCCACCGTCACGGTCGCGTTCTCGGGGCCGCCGCCGGTCAGCAGGAAGGGCTCGATGAAGACCTGCATGGTCGCCACGATCTGGAGCAGCAGCATGACCAGCAGGATCAGCCGCGTCTGCGGGATCGTGATGTGCCACACGCGCTTGAACAGGCCCGCGCCGTCGAGCTCGGCCGCCTCGTAGAGCTCGCTGGGGATGCTCTGGAGGGCCGCGAGGTAGATCAGCGTGCCGGTCCCGAGGTTCATCCAGGTGGAGACGATGACGAGCGAGGGCAGGGCGGTCGTGGTGGAGTCGAGCCAGCTCAGCGGGGGGATGCCGACCACGCCGAGGGCCTGGTTGAACAGGCCGGCGCCCGGGTCGTAGAACCACTTGAACAGCAGCACCGCCACGGCGGGCGGCAGCATCACGGGCAGGTAGACGATCAGGCGGAGGTAGCCCTGGGCGTGCCGGATCTCGTTCAGCACGACCGCGAACACGAACGGCACGATGTAGCCGAAGACCAGCGCCAGCAGGGTGAAGATCGCGGTGTTGACCCAGGCGGAGATGAAGGCCGGGTCGTCCAGGACGGTGCGGAAGTTCTCCAGGCCGACCCACTCCGTCGAGTTCACGAAGTTGGTCTTCTGGAAGGACAGGATGAACTCCCGGACCATCGGGATCCAGGAGAAGAACGCGAAGCAGATCAGCGCCCCGGAGAGGAAGCCGTAGGCCGTGAGGTTCCGGCTCACCGCGCGCCGCAGGGCTCCGGGGGGCCGCTGCCGGGGCGGCCGGACGTCCTTCGCGGAGAGAGTCGTCATCGGTTTGCGCTCACAATCTCAACGTGACTATCGGGGGCCGGCCCTGCGACCGGCCCCCGAACTTCAGGTCAGCCCGCTGCCAGCAGCTTGTTGACCTTCTCTTCCGCATCCGCCAGCAGCTCGTCGATGTTGGCGTCCTTGCGCGTCAGGACCGCCGACATCGGGGTGTCGAGGATGGCGTAGATCTCCTGGGCCTTCGGCGGCTCCAGCTTGAAGGTCACCGACTTGGTGCCCTCGACGTACGGGGCGAAGTGCTCGGTCGGGACGTTGGCGTTGGCCTCACGGTCGGCCTGGATCTGGGCACCGGGGGCGGCGGAGCCGTACAGGTCGGTGAGGGGCAGGCCCGTGGGCAGGCCGTCGGCCTTGTTGCGGGCGTAGTCGAACTGGCCCTGGCCCGGGGTGAGGAACTTGAACTCCAGCCACTTCAGACCGGCCTTGATCTGGTCGGGGGTGGCCTTCGCGTTGAACATGTAGCCGTCGCCGCCGGACAGCGACTGGGTCGACTCGGGCACGGCGGTCACGCCGTAGTCCTCGAACTTGCCCTTGAAGTCGTTGTTCACGGCCTGGACGACGTCGGGGGCGCCGATCATCATGCCGAGCTTGCCGGAGCCCATCAGCCGCATGAGGTCTTCCCAGCGGTGCAGCTGCTTGGTGCCCATGCTGTTGTCGTCCCACCGCATCTTGCGGAGGTTCTCCAGCACGGCCTTGCCCTGCTCGCTGTTGAAGGCGGCCATCTTGCCGTCCTCGCTCACGATCGCGCCGCCGCGGGCGTAGATCGACGAGGTGAAGTGCCAGCCGCCGGTGTTGCCGGCGGAGTACTCGCCGAAGCCGACGTAGCCATTGCCGAGCCCGGCGATCTTCTTGGCGGCGTCCTGGACTTCGGCCCAGGTCTTGGGCGGCATGTCCGGGTTGAGGCCCGCCTGGGTGAACAGCGCGCGGTTGTAGACCAGGCCGGTGGCGTAGTTGGTGCGCGGCACGCCGTAGGTCTTGCCGCCGGACTCGAACACGCCCTTCACGTCGGGGCGGATCTCCGCGAAGTGCGGGGCCTCGCTCAGGTAGGGCGTGATGTCGGCGGCCTGGCCGGCCCCGATGATGCGGGCGGCGTCGGTGTAGTAGACGTAGAACAGGTCTTCCATCTGGCCGCCGGCGAGCTTCGCCTGGAAGGTCTCAGGAACGATGCAGGGGAACGCGTCCTTGCTCTCGATCGTGATGTAGGGGAACTTCGCCTGGAACGCGGTGACGTCCGCGTCCCACTGCGCGCGCTCCTTCGGGTTCGTCTTCGGAGGCTGGCAGCCGACGCTGATCGTCACAGGCGCGTTCTCTGCGGCCGGGGCCGAGCCGCCGGCAGAGGGGTTCGCGGCCGGGGCCGGGGTCTCCTCCGTGCCACACGCCGCAGCGGCGAGGGTAAGCCCCGCCACGGCCAGCAACGTCGCGATTTTACGGGATTGCATCAATGATTCCCTCCTGCCGTGGCCAACCACGACACCTTGAGAGCACCTGTCCGTCTGGCAAGTTCCGGAACGAGCCCCCCGAAGGCCCGATCGATGAAGGTGGAGTTACGAGTCCGCTTCGTGTTACCGGTTGCGAGAAACATACAGAGACGAACAAGGCTGAGCAAGAGTCATGTACTCAAGATGCAAAAAAGTGACAGTGCGACGCAGCGAACACCCTCGAAACACGAACCTGCAGGTCACAGAGATGGCCTGCCTCGATGGTCGCTCTCAGGGCGCTGTCGTGCTTGAGATGACGCCTGACAGGACCATGACCGTTCCAGTCAAACACCGGGAATCGGTCGCAAACAAGCTCCTGCCAGCGCGCATGGATTCGACGTCCAGATGAACTGGAACGACGCGGCTTTCGATGCGCAGACAAGCGAAAGCCCCGCGCTTCCGGGGAAGGCGGGGCTTCTGGCGTGGCCGGCTAGGGGGTCAGACCGCGACTCCGACGCCGGCGCCGATCCTGGCGGGGCCGGTGGAGCCCCGGACGACCAGCTCCGGTTCGTAGAGGAGCTCCTCCGCCGTGACGGGTGTTCCGTCGATCTGGTTCACCAGCAGCGTGACGGCGGCGCGGCCGATCGCCTCGATGGGCTGGCGGACCGTGGTCAGCGGCGGGTTGGTGCAGTTCATGAAGTTCGAGTCGTCGAAGCCGACCACCGAGACGTCTTCGGGGACCGACATGCCCATCCGGCGGACGGCCCGGATCGCTCCAAGCGCCAGCGGGTCGGAGGCGCAGATGATGCCGGTGACGCCGAGCCTGATCAGCCGGTTGGTGACGGCCTGGCCGCCTTCGAGCGAGAACATGGCGTGCTCGACCGCGACCTCGGCGAGGCCGGCCTTCTCGGCGGCGGCGTTGATCGCGGCCAGCTTGCGCCGGGACGGTATGTGGTCGTCGGGGCCCAGCACTATCCCGAGCCGCTCGTGGCCGAGCGAGACCAGGTGGCTGAAGGCCTGCTCCACCGCGACCGCGTCGTCGGTGGAGACGCGCGGGAAGTCAAGGTTGTCGCTCGCGGCGTTCACCAGCACGACCGGCAGGCCGATGTCGAGCAGCCGGAGGTAGTGCTCGTGGGGGGCGTCGGCCTCCATGTAGTGACCGCCCGCGAAGACCACTCCGGAGACCTGCTGCTCCAGGAGCATCTCGACGTAGTCGGACTCGGAGAGGCCGCCCGCCGTGCGGGTGCACAGCACGGGGGTGAAGCCGCGCTGCGCCAGGGCGCCGCCGACCACCTCGGCCAGCGCCGGGAATATGGGGTTGCCCAGTTCGGGCAGGACCAGGCCGACCAGGCGGGCGCGCTCCCCCCGGAGCTGCGTCGGGCGCTCGTAGCCGAGGACATCGAGGGCGGTCAGCACGGCCGCGCGGGTCGCGTCGGAGACGCCCGGCTTGCCGTTCAGCACTCGGCTGACGGTCGCCTCGCTGACTCCGACTTTCTTCGCCACTTCTGCAAGTCGACGTGTCACAGCGCAAATCATACGCCCAAGGAACGCAACCTGCTTGCATTCCACCGATGCCATCTCGCCATGAGAGCGTTTTCCACCCATCGGGCCACGATCATGGAATCCCCTCCTGTCGACCAACGCTCCAGGTGAGGACCGGAAAACGATCGTTTGCGAGGAGATACGCGCGCTTACGTGTTCTTTACACGGGGCCTGGGACATATGAACGTTACACACGACGCCCCGTTGACCGGCCGGGCGAAAGTTTGCGTACCGAACCCACCAGAGGGCCCATAAGGCCAGCTCAGTGGCGCCGTCGAAGAGCAAGCACGGGCACGTGGAGCGCTTCGGACCCCATGACCGCAGGGGTCAGGTCCTGTCAGACCTCCACAGACGAGCCCTTTTGCGAAATCAAGTTGAAATATTGCGGACTTCTGTTGGCCATCCTATGGTGTGCTCATCTCGACACCGCCGATCGCGACGGAGGTGGCGAGCACCCCTCAGGCCCGTGTCACCCGCCGACCCCCCGGCGACGGCGCAGGCCCGCACCTGACAGAAGGGTCCGCCGATGCCTGAATCGGTAATCCGATCACGTCGTCTGTCCGCCGCCCTCGCGAGCGCCGCCCTGATCGCGGCGGGCGTGGTGGCCGTCCCCACTCTCACCGGCACCGCCGCAGCCGCCACGGCCGACTCCGTCTGGGGCATCCCCGGTCGCGGCGCGACCGTCCCCTTCACCGAGTTCGAGGCCGAGGACGTCGCCCACAACGGCACCGTCATCGGGCCCAGCCGGATCTACACGACGCTCCCCTCCGAGGCCTCCGGCCGCCGGGCCGTGACGATCGACTCGCCGGGCGAGTACGTCGAGTTCACCCTGACCAAGCCGGCCAACGCGATGACGGTGCGCTACAGCATCCCCGACGCGAACGGCGGCCAGGGCCAGACCATCAACGCCGACATCCGCGTCGGCGGCGCCAAGCTCAAGGACATCTCCCTGACCTCGGTGTACAGCTGGTTCTACGGCGGCTACCCGTTCAACAACAACCCGGGTGACACCAACCCCCACCACTTCTACGACGAGACCCAGACGCTTCTCGGCCAGACCTACCAGGCCGGTACGAAGATCCGCGTCCAGGCCCAGTCGAACACCCCCATCACGGTGGACGTGGCCGACTTCGAGGTCGCCCCCGCGGCGATCGGCAGGCCGGCCGGCTCGCTGTCGGTCGACGAGTTCGGCGCCGCCCGCAACTCGTCGACCGACTCCACCGCCGCCTTCCAGGCCGCGGTCGACGCGGGCAAGGCCCAGGGCAAGGAGGTGTACATCCCCGAGGGCACGTACACCCTCTGGGACCACGTGGTCGTCGACGGGGTTACCCTCCGCGGCGCCGGCCCCTGGTACACCAAGCTGACCGGCCGCCACCCGACCCAGCGCAACCGCGCGGTCGGCATCTACGGCAAGTACGTCTCCGGCGGCGGCTACCAGGGCGGCATCCGCGCCCACGAGGCCGGCGGCCCGAGCCGCAACGTGGTCGTGCGCGACCTGCACATCCTCGGCGACATCCGCGAGCGGGTGGACGACGACCAGGTGAACGCCATGGGCGGCGCGATGACCGACTCGGTCGTCGACAACGTCTGGATGGAGAACACCAAGGTCGGGGCCTGGATGGACGGCCCCATGAACAACTTCGTCATCCGCAACAGCAGGATCGTCGACCAGATCGCCGACGGCGTGAACTTCCACACCGGCGTGACGAACTCGACGGTGACCAACACCTTCGTCCGCAACAGCGGCGACGACGGCCTGGCCATGTGGCCCGACCGGATGGCGAACGTCAACAACACCTTCAGCTTCAACACCGTGATCGCGCCGATCCTGGCCAACAACATCGTCAGCTACGGCGGCCGGGACATAAAGATCACCGACAACGTGGTCTCCGACACGCTGACCAACGGCGGCGGCATCCACATCGCCAACCGCTATCCCGGGGTCAACTCCGGCCAGGGCACCGCCGTGGCGGGCACCCACACGGTGGCCAGGAACACCCTGATCCGGACCGGCAACAACGACTACAACTGGCGCTTCGGCGTCGGCGCGATCTGGTTCTCCGGCCTCAACGAGCCGGTCAACGCCACGATCAACGTGACCGACACCGACATCATCGACAGCTCGTACGCCGCCATCCACTTCATCGAGGGCAGCACCCAGACGGTCAACTTCAAGAACGTCAACATCGCCGGCACGGGCACCTACGTGATCCAGGCCCAATCGGGCGCCCGGACCACCTTCGAGAACGTGCGGGCGTCGTACATCGGCGCCGGGACGGCGATCCACAACTGCGTGGGCGGCGCGTTCGTGGCGACCGACCTGGGCGGCAACTCGGGCTGGTCCCCCAACAGCACGACCTGCACCGGGACCTGGCCGAACCCGAACTACATCTATCCGGGCGGCGGCGGCGGGAACCCCTCGCCTTCTCCGTCGCCCCCCACCTCGCCGAGCCCCAGCCCGAGTCCCAGCCCCAGCCCGAGCCCGTCGACCTGCAATCCCGGCACCGGTGACCTGGCGCGGAACAAGACGGTCACGGCGACCACCACCAACGGCTCCTTCGTCCCGGGCAACGCGGTCGACGGCAACGCCGACTCGTACTGGGAGAGCGCCAACAACCAGTTCCCGCAGACGCTGACCGTCGACCTGTGCGCACCGGTCAACGTCCAGCGCGTGGACCTGAAGCTGCCGCCCGCCACCGCCTGGAACACCCGCACCCAGACCATCGCCGTTGAAGGCTCGACGAACAACTCGTCGTGGACGACCCTCTCGGCCTCGGCCGGGCGGACCTTCAACCCGGCGACCGGGAACACGGTGTCGATCAACACCACCGCCGCGACCGTCCGCTACCTGCGCGTCGTCGTGACGGGCAACACCGGCTGGCCGGCCGCGCAGCTCTCGTCGGTCGAGGTGTACGGCACCCCGGGCGCCACCCCCTCGCCCTCGCCGTCCCCTTCGCCCTCGGCCTCGCCCTCGCCGACCCCCAGCCAGCCGGCCGGGAACCTGGCGCAGGGCCGCCCGGCCACCGCCAGCGGCGTCGCCCAGAACTACGGCCCCGGCAACGCGGTCGACGGCAACGCCAACACGTACTGGGAGAGCACCAACAACGCCTTCCCCCAGACGATCACCGTCGACCTCGGCCAGAACCGCACGGTCGGGCGCGTCGTCCTGAAGCTGCCCCCCGCGTCGGCCTGGGCCACCCGCACCCAGACCCTGTCGGTCCTCGGCTCCCAGGACAACTCGACGTGGAACACCCTGTCGGCCTCGGCCGGCCGGGTCTTCAACCCGGCGAGCGGCAACACGGTGACCATCACGTTCACCGGCAGCAGCCAGCGCTACCTGCGCCTGAACGTCACCGGCAACACCGGCTGGCCGGCGGCGCAGATCTCCGAGTTCGAGGTGTACGGCTCCTAGCTCGGACCACGTGACCGGCGCCCGGGAGGAGGGAGGACGCCCCTCCCCCCGGGCGTCAACGCGTGTCTAGAGGGAGTCGGCCGGGACCGGGATCGCCGGGAACGGGTTGTCCGGGAGCAGGATCACCCGACGGGCGTCGCGGCCCTCGCGCGCCGCCGCCAGGTGCAGCAGCGCCGCGCCGATCCCCGCCGCGCCGACCATGTAACCGGTGTCGGCCGTGATCTCGTGGGGCCGCAGCCGCCGGTACGCCTGGTACCAGCGCATCCCCCGCCCGTCGTCGCGGGTGGCCCGCTCGATCAGGTCGTCGCCCAGTTCGGTCGCCACGTCGAGGTATTCCCGGGTGCCCGTCGCGGCCCACAGGCCGACGAAGAACTCGATCAGCCCGGCCGCGCCGCAGCACTGGCATGCCACGTTCCAGTAGCCCTCGCTGCGGCGTTCGGGCACCCCGCTGTTGATGACGCCGCGGGCCAGGCGCTCGACCCAGTCGAGGTCGCCGGGGTCGCCGGTCACCCGGTAGAGCTCGTGGAACAGCCGGGCCACCCCAGCCGAGCCGGAGCAGAAGCCCAGGTAGTTGAGCGCCCGCGCGTGCGGCACGTGGTGGGGCACCAGGGCGCACTTGTCGCTGACCGAGCTGACCATCCGGACGAAGTCGGCCGCGCGGCGGGCCGCCGCGAGGAACATGCCGTCGCCGGTCACGCCGTAGAGGCGGGCCATGAGGAAGCCCGATCCGGCCGTGCCGGACAGGAAGCCGGGGGTCACCGCGTCGACCGGGAGGTCGCCGCCCTCGGCGCCGAACTGGTGGCCGGGGACGACCTGGCCGGCGATGGTGCGGCCGGTCATGATGGCGACCTCTTCGAGGTCGTCACGGCCGAGCATGCCGGCGATGTGCAGGAGGCCGAGGGCGATCCCGCCGTCGCCGCGCTGCGACACGTCGCCGGTCCAGGTCAGACCCTCTCTGGACGGCCGCTGCGACGCGAGCACCCGCTCGGCGATGCGCTCGGCCGCGACCTGGTGGGTGGCGTCGCCGGTGGCCCAGTAGGACTCGGTCAGCGCGAAGACCAGGCCCATCAGGCCGTGGTAGAAGGTCGGGTCGGTGATCGTGCCCGAGACGGTGACCAGGTGGTCGGCCCCGGCCAGGGCGTCGTCGAGGTAGGACTGGTCGCCGGTCGCGGCGGCCAGTTCCAGGTAGAACAGGACGATCCCGGCGGCGCCCGAATAGAGGGTGGCCGAGTGGCCGGCGTTGGCGGAACGGCCGCCGGGGTCGGGGTTGGCGAGCCAGTGGTGGCCGTGGTCGTCGTCGACGGCGGCCTCGCGGATCCACCGGGCGGCGTGGATCGCCGCGGTGACCGGCGTGTCGGCTTCCGTCCGCCCCATGTCGCCTCCCGGTATTTCCTACAAGGATAGTCTTATTTAGCGAGCCCGGCGAGCGGGGGCGGCAGCTCACGCTCATGGATCAGCACCAGGCGGCGGGTCGCCCTGGTCATCGCCACGTAGAGGTCGCGACCGGCCAGTTCCTCGGGCCACAGCACGATGACGCCGTCGAATTCGAGCCCTTTTGAGGTCGTCACGGTCAGCAGCGCCACCGGCGAGTCCAGCGGATCGAGCGTAACGGCTTCCGGGACCATCGACGCGACTTCCGCATACCGTTCACCGGACGTGATGATCGCCAGCCGGCCCTCCCCGTCGGCGAGGAGGTCTCGGGCCGCGGCGGCGATCTCCGCCCTGAGCACGTCGTTCAGCCCGGACTGGGCGGTCTGGACCACTCGGGGCGGCTCTTCGGCGGGCCGCACCGAAATCGGGGGTTCCTGGTCGGGGGCGATCTCCTTCAGGACCTCGGCGGCGGCGTCCATCACGTCTTTGGGGGTGCGGTAGTTGACCGTGAGGCGCTCCTCGCGCCAGGTGACGTACTGGTCGAGCATCTCGCCCCAGCTCGTCGCGCCGGCCGGGGAGCCGGTCTGGCCGATGTCGCCGACGATCGTCATCGAGCGGGTCGGGATGCGCCGCATGATCATGCGCCAGGCCATCGCGGAGAGCTCCTGGGCCTCGTCCACGATCACGTGGCCGTAGACCCACTTGCGGTCGCGCTCGGCCCGCTGGGCGGTGGTGACCTCCTCGCCGGGGGTGGCGTTCCAGTCGGCCAGCAGCGCCGCCTCGACCTCCTCCACGCCGGTGACGGTGAGCACCTCGCGGGCGAACAGCTCCTGCTCGGCCCGGTCGTCGTCGTCGCGCCGCGCCGGGCCGGGCTCCTCGCCGAGCAGCTCTGCGGCCTCGTCCAGGAGGGGGATGTCACCGGTCGTCCACGGGTCGCCGGGCGCCTTGCCGAGCATCCCCCGCACGAGCTCCTGCGGGGTGACGACCGGCCACAGGGCGTCGATGGCCGCCCTGACCGGGGGTTCGTGCCAGAGGACCTTCCTGATGTACGCCAGCTCGTCGGCGTCGGCGGGCCGGTCGAGTTTGGCCGTCTCGTCGATCGCGAGCGCGCGCAGCAGGTCGAGGACCATCAGCTTGCGGGCCACGTTGTGGGGGCGGCCCGACCTGCGGGCCCGGTCGCGGGCCTCGGCGCAGAGGTGGTGCGGGACCGCCAGGTCCAGCCCGTCGACGTGGATCTCCAGGTCGCCCTCGGGCACCCGCTGCCGGTCGGCCACCGCCCGCGCGACCGCGTCGACCATGCCGAGGTCGCCCTTGATGACGGCCTGGAACGGCTCGTCGTCGGCCGTGGCGGTGACGCCGGGGAACAGGTCGCCGACGCCGGCCAGCACCACGTCGGTCTCGCCCAGCGAGGGCAGGACCTGGCTGATGTAGCGCAGGAAGGTCGTGTTCGGGCCGACGACCAGGACG
Source organism: Herbidospora galbida (assembly GCF_005233835.1). Taxonomy (GTDB): domain Bacteria; phylum Actinomycetota; class Actinomycetes; order Streptosporangiales; family Streptosporangiaceae; genus Herbidospora; species Herbidospora galbida. The sequence goes on from NZ_SZQA01000009.1 coordinate 79,680, forward strand.
CCCCGGCGTTCGAGGGTCTCGCGGTAGGCGTACAGGAGATAGGCGGCGCGGTGGAGGGCGGCGACGGTCTTGCCGGTGCCGGGGCCGCCCTGGACGACGAGGGTGCCGTGCAGGCCCGACCGGATCACCCGGTCCTGCTCGGTCTGGATGGTGGCCACGACGTCGCCCATCCGGCCGGTGCGCCTGCGCCGGAGGGCGGCCAGCAGCGCGGCCTCGCCGACGAAGCCGCCGTCGACGTCCTCGCGGTCGAGGTCGAAGACCTCGTCGTCGACGCCGACCACGGTCCGGCCCCTGGTCCGCAGGTGGCGGCGGCGCACCAGCGTGCCCGGGTAGGAGGGGGTGGCGGCGTAGAAGGGCCGGGCGGCGGGGGCCCGCCAGTCGACCAGGATCGTCTCGTGGTCGTCGTTGCGCAGCCCGACGCGGCCGATGTAGAGGGTCTCCTCCAAGACGTCGTCGATGCGCCCGAAGCACAGGCCGCGCTCGACGCCGTTGAGCTGTGCCAGCCGTCTGGCGTGCTCCTTGGCCGACACCTCGCGCTCGACCCGCGCCTGGTGGGTGCCGCCCGAGGCGCCCTTGGCGTATTCGGTCTTCAGAGCCTCGGCCGTCCGGCGCCGGACGATGTCGAGCCGGTCGTAGAGCTGGGTGATCCGGCTCTGCTCCAATTCGAGCACTTGACGATTGGCCACGCTAGTGCTATCCTCTCCAACGGAGCTATGTGAATTGTGCAGCGACTGAGGCCGCAATTCATCAGGATAGCTCCTTTTTCATGCGCGCATCCGGCGTCGCCCGACCGGTGATTTCGCCGATGCGCCACCCCCGGTTCGATCCCGACGATGACGCAGTCAGCAATTCCGACAGGGCCGTCGTGCGGAGCCGGAAACGTGCCCGCAACACCAGCGGCTCTTCCGAGAACCGGGAGACACCCCCTTGCGACGCTTCTTCGCGGCAGATTCCCCACGCGAGCCACGATCGGCCTTCGGCCGCCCGCGTCTCACTCGCTTCTCGTCCCGACTGTCCCGCATCGCCACCGCCGCCCTCGCGTTCACCCTGGCGACCGGGACCGCCGTCACCCTCGCCCCCTCGGCGCAGGCCGCCGGCTTCGAGCGCGGCCCGAACCCCACCAGCGCGATCCTCGAGGCCTCGCGCGGCCCGTTCTCCGTCGCGACCACGAGCGTCTCGTCGCTCGTCTCCGGCTTCGGCGGCGGCACGATCTACTACCCGACCGACACCAGCCAGGGCACCTTCGGCGCGATCGCCATCTCCCCCGGCTACACCGCCCGGTGGTCGAGCCTCGAATGGTTAGGCCCGCGCATCGCCTCGCACGGCTTCGTCGTCATCGGCATCGAGACCAACTCGACCCTCGACCAGCCCGCCAGCCGCGGCAACCAGCTCCTGGCCGCCCTCGACTACCTGGTCAACAGCAGCTCCACCACGGTACGCAGCCGCATCGACCGCAACCGCCTCGCGGTCGCCGGCCACTCGATGGGCGGCGGCGGCACCCTCCACGCGGCCGAAGACCGGCCGTCGCTCAAGGCCGCCGTGCCGATCGCGCCGTGGAACACCGACAAGACGTGGGGTTCGGTCCGCGTTCCGACCCTGATCGTGGCCGGCGAGAGCGACAGCGTCGCCTCCCCGACGACGCACGCCAGCCCGTTCTACAACAGCATCACCCAGACCGAGAAGGCGTACCTGGAGCTCAACAGCGCCAGCCACTTCTTCCCGCAGACGACCAACACCCCGTTCGCCAAGCAGTTCGTCGCCTGGCTCAAGCGCTGGGTCGACGAGGACACCCGCTACAGCCAGTTCATCTGTCCCGGCCCGAGCGGCCTGGCGATCGAGGAGTACCGCAGTACCTGCCCTGTCTGACCCCGGCGTCTGACCCGGACCGGAGAAGCCCCGTGACGGCGGTCACGGGGCTTTTCCTTTCGCGCCGGAACACGGCGTTCGGGCTGCGGCGGACGGTCCTGCCCTGTATGTCTGTGAAGTGATCCGATTCCGCCTCCTCGGCCTCGCGGCCACCGCGCTCGTCCTGACCGCCTGCGGCGCCGCCGCCGCGCCGGGTCCCGTCCACACCGGCCTGACGGCCGCCGACGTCGTCAGGGAGCTGTCCGAGCACGGCATGGACGCCCACCTCGGCGTGACCTACCAGGAGGAGGGCGTCACCGGCGCCTCGTTCCAGGCCGACGCGATCGCCGTCACGGGCAAGGGCGGCGGCCCGGCCGACCTCGCGACCGGCGGCCTGATCCAGGTCTTCGCGGACGAGACCTCGGCGGCCGGCCAGCCCAGAGAGACCTCGGAGCACACCTATCAGGTGGGCAACGTCCTGCTGCGCATGGCCGAGGCCGTGCCGGAACAGGACGCGCGACGCTACCGGACCGCCCTTGAGGAGATCCTGCGGCAGGGCTGAGCCCGTTACCCGGCGAAGGCCTCGTCGACCGAGTCGTAGACCTTCAGCCGGGTCCGCAGGCCCAGGAGGTCGAAGAGCCGGGCCACCCGGGGTGTCAGGGCGCAGTAGGCCGCCGGGCCCCGGCGGTGGGCGTCGAGGAGGACCTGCAGGCCCCGGCTGTCGATGAAGGTCAGGCCCGCGAGGTCGAAGACCACCCGTTCGCCGGAACGCTCCCGGACGTAGTCGTGGAAGGCCGGTTCGGCCAGGGCGTCGATCTCGCCCCGGACCACGATGATCACGTCGCCACCACGACGGTGGGCGGTCACCTGGAAGGCGCGGCCCGCCAAACCGGGCTCGCCGTCGTCTTCCGCCGTCAATTCGCGCTCTCTCTCCAGAACGGCCCGCGCGGCTTCGCGGAGGTCGACCCCGCCATGCCACTCCGCCAGATGCGCCAGATGATAGGCGGCGGCGTAGCGGCGTTCAGCCGGGTGAGCGGCGCGCAGCCGCTGGTCCTGACGGACACGCTCGGCGGCACGACGATGATCCTCCACAATCCCCACTCTTTCACTCATCCCCGACGCCCGCCACATCGGCGTAAGACCCGGGGGTGGTGCCAGCACCACCTTTTTCCCGGATACCTCGTGGATGGTGACCGCCCCACCCGGTCTCTACGGTTGTCCCCATGGCCCTCACCCAGACGCTCACCCCGTGGGACCGGCTGCGCTCTCACTGGGCCGCCCCGACCTGGCTGCGCACCGCGCACGTGGTGACCGGGGCGCCGGTCGCGCTGCTGGCGCTGGCCGTGATCGGCGGCCTGGCCGCCGTCTCGATCATCTTCATCTGGACGATCGTGGTCCCCCTGGTCGCGCTGCCGCTCATGTTCTGGCTGCTGCGGCATCTGACCGGGCTGCAGCGGGGGCGCTTCGCGGCGTTCCTGTCCATCGAGATCCCGGCGATCCGGCGCAGGCAGAGCACCCGGAACCCCATCAGGTTCCTCTATGCCGAGATCCGCGACCCGCGCACCTGGCGGCAGCTCGCCTACCACCTGCTCGCCCCCTTCATCACCGGGATCGGGCTGTTCGCCATGATCGTGGCCTGGTCGGGGGCGTTGGCGGCCCTCACGGTGGCGATCAACTACTGGACCGACCGGGGCACCTCGGAGATCGAGGGCTGGTTCATGCTGACGCTCGCGGCGGCGCTGGCGGTGGCCGGGCCGTGGGCGGCCAGACTGATCTGCTCGGTCGACGAGGTGGCCGCCGTGTCGCTGCTCGGCCCGAGCACCGCCGACCTGCTGACCGAACGGGTCGAGAGCCTGCGCGAGAGCCGCGCCGAGGTGATCGACGCGGCCGACGCCGAGCGGCGCCGGATGGAGCGCGACCTCCACGACGGCGCCCAGCGCCGGCTCGTGTGGCTGGCGATGAACCTCGGTATGGCCCGCACCACCCTCACCGACCTGCCCGAACCGGCCCGGCAGGTGATCGCGCAGGCCCACGACGAGGCGAAGCTGGCGCTGAAGGAGCTGCGCGACCTGGTGCGCGGGCTCCACCCGGCGGTGCTCGACGAGCAGGGCCTCGACGCCGCGCTGTCGGGGGTGGCCGCGCGGTCGCCGGTGCCGGTGCGGCTGACCGTCGAGGTCGACCGGCGGCCCTCCCCGACGATCGAGGCGGTGGCGTTCTTCGTGGTGTCCGAGGCGCTCACCAACGTCGCCAAGCACGCCGAGGCCCACGAGGCGTTCGTCACCGTGCGCAGAGAGGGCGACCGGCTGATCGTCGAGGTGCTCGACGACGGGCGGGGCGGCGCCGACCCGGCCGAGGGCTCGGGGCTGCGCGGCCTGATCCAGCGGGCCGGTTCCGTCGACGGGCTGATCACGATCCTCAGCCCCGAGGGCGGGCCGACCACGATCCGGGCCGATCTGCCGTGCGGGTAGTCCTCGCCGAAGACTCCGTGCTGCTCCGCGAGGGCCTCGTCTGGGTGCTCCGGTCGGCCGGCATGGAGGTCGTGGCCGCCGTCGAAGACGCCGAGGGGCTGCTGCGCGCGGCTGAGGAGCACCGGCCCGACCTGGTCGTGACCGACGTGCGCATGCCGCCGTCCCACACCGACGAGGGCCTGCGCGCCGCCCTGGTGCTCCGGCGGCAGTGGCCCGACATGTCGATCGTGGTGCTCTCGCAGTACGTCGAGGAGCGCTACGCCGCCACCCTGCTGTCCACGACCACCACCGGGGTCGGCTACCTGCTGAAAGACCGGGTGGCCGACGTGCCCGAGTTCCTCGACGCGCTGCGCCGGGTCGCGACGGGCGGCACCGCCCTCGACCCCGAGGTCGTCGCCCAGCTCCTGGTCCGCCGCCACAGCGACCCGCTCGACCGTCTGACCCGCCGAGAGAAGGAGGTGCTGGCCTTGATCGCCGAGGGCCGCTCCAACACCGGCATCGCCGAGGCTCTGTCTGTCTCGGAGAGCGCCGTGGGCAAGCACATCAACAACATCTTCGCCAAGCTCGACCTGGCCGGCGACGACAAGGACCACCGGCGCGTGCTGGCCGTGCTCCGGTTCCTGAGGGTCTCGTGAACGCGGCGGCGCGGCTGCGCTGGCGGGTCTCCGGCGCGATCTTCACCGCCGCGATCCTGGTGCTCGGCGCGGCGGGCTTCTCCACGGCCGTGCTCGACGAACCGGGGGTCCCGATGGCGCTGGTCGACACCCGCACGACCGAGACCGTCCGCGACGAGTACCTGCTCTACACGCCGCAGTTCGTGCTGGTCGACCACAGCGGACCCGGCGTCCCGATCGACATCGAGCACGGCACGGGCGACCGGGTGGTCATCGAACGCGAGACCACGTGGGCCCGCGAGCGGCCCGACCAGTCGCAGTCGTGGGACGGCCAGACCCTGACCATCGACTCCGGCGGCTGCATGGACTGCACGGTCCGCTACCGGATCACCCTGCCCGAGCACACCGAAGTCATCCGGCGCGGCTAAGACAGCTAAAACCAGGTGAAACACCCGGCGGGGCCGGGTAGCGTCACCGGGTGATTCCGCTGGTAGAACGAGAGATCCGTGCCTCGTTCGTGAACTGTTCCAAGGGTGAGGCCTCGCGCCTCAACCTCCCGCGCGACCTGCGTGAGCTCGACTGGGAGTCGCTCGACTTCCTGGGCTGGCGCGACCCTCAGTCGCCCGAGCGGGGCTATCTGGTCGCCGAGCACGGCGGGCGGCTGACGGGGATCGTCATGCGGTTCCCGCAGGGCGTCAAGCGCAGCGTCGTCAAGACGACCGTCTGCTCGGTCTGCGTGACCTCCCACGGGGGCACCGGCGTGGCGCTGTTCGTGGCGCCCCGCGTCGGCGCGGCCGGGCGGCAGGGCAACACGGTGGGCGCCTATCTGTGCTCCGACCTGGCCTGCTCGCTCTACGTCCGGGGCCGTAAGGCCACCGACCGGCTGTCGGGTTCAGAGACGCTGTCGCCGGAGGACAAGATCGCCCGGCTGGTCGTGAACCTCGACGACTTCGTCGCGAAGGTGCTCGCCTAGGGTGGCCACGATGACCAGGCGGACGGCCCGCTTCCAACCCCGGCCCCGGGCAGGCACGACGCCTCCCGGGGCCTTCTTCGTGCCCGGATTTCTTAGGAAACTTTCCTAACCATATTGACCCGGACTGTCAGGTCTGTGTTGGATGAGCGCTCAAGAGCGCTCGTCCCACCCGTCTCTTTCTGTACGGAGTCTGCCGATGGCACGCTCGTTATGCGCACTTCTGGTGCTCTTGTCCACCCTCGTGGCCACGCCCGCCCAGGCCGCGCCGGCCGTGTTCGCCCATCCGGGCGTCATGGTCAGCCGGGCCCAGCTCGACTTCGTCAAAGGCCGGGTCGCGGCGAACGCCCAGCCGTGGAAGGCCGCGTTCGACCAGATGGCGGCCTCGCCGTTCGCCTCGCTGACGCGCAATCCGACGCCGCGCGCGGTGGTGGAGTGCGGCTCCTACTCCAACCCGAACATCGGGTGCACCGACGAGCGGCAGGACGCGCTGGCGGCGTACACGCTGGCACTGCGCTGGTACATCACCGGTGACGCGCGCTACGCGACCAAGGCCATCTCGATCATGGACGCCTGGTCGGCCGTGCTGCGCGACCACACCAACAGCAACGCCCCGCTCCAGTCGGCCTGGGCCGCCTCCACGTGGCCGAGGGCCGCGGAGATCATCCGTTACACCTACACCGGCGGCTGGCCGAACATGCAGCGGTTCGCCACCATGCTGCGTAACGTCTACCTGCCCGAGGTCGTCAACGGCTCGTCCAGCAACGGCAACTGGGAGCTGTCGATGATGGAGGCGGCCATCGGCATCGCCGTCTTCCTGGAGGACAAGGCCGTCTACGACCGCGCCGTCGCCCGCTTCCGAGCCCGCGCCGCGGCCTTCCTGTACGTCGCCGCCGACGGCCCCCAGCCGAAGTATCCGCCGGTGGGCGGCGTCGACACCTACGGCGAGCTGGTGAACTTCTGGCACGGCCAGACCACCTTCGTCGACGGCCTGAGCCAGGAGACCTGCCGCGACTTCACCCACACCGGCTACGGCATCAGCGCCATCTCGCACGTCGCCGAGACCAGCCGCATCCAGGGCCAGGACCTCTATCCCGAGCTCGCCGACCGGCTCCGGCACGCGCTCGGCCTCCACTCCAAGTACCAGCTCGGCACCGCCGCCCCGGCGTGGCTGTGCGGCGGCTCACTGCACCTGGGCCTCGGCCCGGTGACCGAGGTGGGCTTCAACGCGCTGAACACCCGCATGGGCATCGGGATGACTAACACCCAGACCCTGACCGAGCGCCAGCGCCCGGCCGGCACGAACTACCTGTTCGTGGCGTGGGAGACGCTCACCCACGCGAAGAACCCGAACTAGCGCATCAGGGCCAGGCGCCGGGTCAGCTTCGTGACCGGCGCCTTCGGCCCGAACACCACCAGGCCGACGTAGTCGATCTCCGCCGCCGGAGTCTCCGCCAGGGTCCGCAGGTACTCGCCGTACTCGCGGGCCCGCCGGGCGACCTCGGTGAAGCCGACGACCCTGACCTCCTCGGGCGCGGCGTCGTGGAGTTCGCGCAGCGCCTCGCCGGAGGCGGTCAGCACCGGCACGGGGTGGGTGTTGAGCCCGGGGTGGACGTTGCCGTCGGCGTCCTTGCCGTCGGAGCCGAGCCATTCGGTCAGCGCGTCGCCGAGGCTGAGGGCCAGCACGGCGGCGGCGTTCACGGCCAGGCCCGGGGGCAGGTCGTCGCGCAGCACCATGACGAGTTTGGTCTCCACCGGCGGACTCCGTTCAATCGAGTGGTCAACGCCGACGACTCTAGACATTCACCTGGAGCTCAAGGCCGCCAACCGAACGTATGATCGGCGCTAGGGTCCAATTCATGGATTTGGACGACATAGATTCGGCGATCATCGCCCAATTGCAGCTCGACGCACGGCAGTCGAACCGGGAGCTGGCCCGCAGAGTCGGCATCGCCGCCTCGACCTGCCTGGAGCGGGTCCGCGGCCTGCACGAGCGCGGGGTCATCACCGGCTACCACGCCCGGCTCGACCTGTCGAAGATCGGCCGCAGCGTGCAGGCGATCGTGGCGGCGCAGGTCAGGCCGTCGAGCCGGACCGTCATCAACAGCTTCCACGACTGGGCCGCGCCCCGGCCCGAGGTGCTGGAGGTGCTGGTCGTGGCGGGCGGCGACGACTTCCTGATCCGGGTGGCCGTCCAGGACAACGAGCGGCTGCACGGCTTCCTCATCGACCACCTGGCCAAGCGCAAGGAGGTGGTCAGCTTCCGCACCCTCGTCGTCTTCCAGCACTCGGCGACGACCGCGATCACGCCGCTGTTGACCATGACGTAGCGGCAACGTTTCTAATCAGAGGCATGCGGATCGGGGAACTCGCCGAGATGGCCGGGGTGTCCACCCGGACCATCCGGCACTACCACCACATGGGCCTGCTGGCCGAGCCCACCCGGCGGGCCAACGGCTATCGCGACTACCGGCTGCGCGACGCCGTCGTGCTGGCGCGCATCCGGCGGCTGGCCGAGCTCGGCCTGTCGCTCGACGAGATCCGCGACGTGCTGGCCGACGACGAGGGCCGGGAGCTGCGCGAGGTGCTGCTGGAGCTCGACGCCGACCTGGCCCGCGAGCAGCAGGTCCTGGCGGCGAAACGAGCGCGCCTGTCCATGTTGCTGGCGATCGAGGGTGATCTGAGCGCCGACGCGGTGGTCTCTCCGGAGATGGCCGACGTGCTGCGGGCGCTGCCCGGCGAGGGCTTCGCCAAGTTCGACCGGGAGATGATGTCGCTGCTGCCGCCCGACGTGCTGGCCGAACTGGGCCCCATGGTCGAGGGCGCGGCCGACCTCTACGCCCGCCTCGACGCCCTCCACGACGCCGCCCCCGACGACCCCCGGGTGGCCGCGCTGGCCGCCGACCTCGTCGGCCTCCTGCCCGCGTCGATGCTCGGCGGGCTCGGCGAGGAGGCCGGCGAACGCTGGCTCGGCGAGCTCGGCGTCGAGGTCTCCCCCGCCCAGGCGGCGGTCTTCCACCAGGTCATGACGATGTCGAGGGAGCGGAAGCGATGATCGTGCGGCTGTTGCGGTTCGAGGTCGACGGGCTGGTGTCGATCGGCCGGTGGCTGCTGCGAAGGCCCGACGTGCCGGCCGGAGCGGTGGCGGTGCCGTACGCGAAGGCCCAGAACATGCTTCTCACGGTCTTCCTGATCATCCAGCTCGTCGAGACGGTCGGCGTGGAGCTGCTGCTGCGGGGGCTCGGCGTGCCCGAGGTGGTGCGCACCCCGCTGCTGGCCCTGGGCGTCTACGGCACGGTCATGGTGGCCGGGATGATCGCGTCGGGCGTGGTCCGGCCCCATGTGGTGAGCGACGCCGGGCTCCGCGTCCGGCTCGGCCACTACCTCGACGTGCGCGTGCCGGCCGACCTGATCGAGAGCACCGGCGCGGTCCGCGGCTACGAGTCGTCGCTGAAGGTCGACGGCGAGCGGCTCGTCGTGCCGGTCGGGTCGCAGACCAACACGCGCGTCACCCTGCGCGAGCCGATCACCGTCACGCGGCCACTCGGAAAGCGGGCCGTGGTGCGAGTGATCGACTTCTACGCGGAGTCACCACCGGTTCCAGCGGCGAGAGCGTGGTCAGCTCCCGGGCGGTGAGCGCCATCCAGAGGGCGTCGGCCACGACAGAGGCGTCGAGCAGCACCTCGTAGGCCGCCCAGTGAGGGTCGCCCTCGACGAGGAGCTCCGGCGGCATCGGCACGAGCAGCCCCGTCAGGTGCGTTCCCATGGCGACCAGGCCGGCCACCAGTGTGGCGGCGCTCCAGCGCCCGTCCGAGAACTGGAGCATCAGCATCAGCCCCCACCAGACGATCAGGACGACCCCCATCGGCGGGCTCATGGGCAGGCCGATCAGGCCGAGGGCCACCAGCACGTTCCGCACCTGCACCGGCCACTCCGCGAACACCCCCGGCAGCAGGATCGCGATGACGACGAGCAGACCGAGGTAGACGAGCCCGACCAGGAGCTCCGGAAGTTCCATCAGCACCGTCCACAGGAGGGTGTCGCACAGCGCCAGCGCGATGAGGGCCTGCCGCAGGCCCCGGTGCACGGTCAGCGGCGGCATCCGCAGCAGCGCCCAGAGCAGCCACGCCTGGAGCCCGCCGATCACCATCAGACCGGGGACCAGCACCCAGCCGCCGGCGTCGTCGTCCCACCAGCCGTTCAGCGTCGCCACGGCGTGCAGCGCCCGGACCTCGCCGGTGATCGCGAAGTAGGTCAGCACCACACCATAAATGCCGACAATTGCCGCAACTAACGATTTCGACATGTCATTCATCCGTTTTCTGGTCGCAAAGCGACGATCTTAGCGCGGATTATTCGGATGAATGTGGGTGAAGCGGCAACCGCCTGACCTGGAGCAAAGCGGACTGCGATCCTGTCTCGGTCATGGTGGACCAGACTGCCTCCCTCGAACGGGTCACCGCCATCGCCGCCGAGCACCACACGGCACTCGATCAGGCGACCCGCCTGGTGCACGCCATCGCCTGGACCGGCGGTGGCGCCTCGGCGTTCGCCGAACTGCTCGGCGAGCAGCGCACCGCACTCCACACGGCCCTCTCCGAATCGATTTCCCTTTTTTCCGGTACGCCCGAACTCGCGGCCGGAATACCCGAACTCCCCCGGCCGAAGGGCGCATTCGCGGGTTTCTCCCGGAACGTGCTGCCGACCCTCGCCGGTGAATTGTGCGCCGCCTCCCGAGGCCTGGAGGAGATCGCCGTATTCCTGTCGCAGGAGTTCGCCGCGGCCGGAATGTCCGACCGCCCGGCGCGGGTCATCGCCGACCTCGCGTTCTGGGCGGGCGAACAGGCCAGAGACCTCCGCGCCCGGCTGCTCGAACTGCCCCCGGGCAAGACCCTGCCCGCCTCCCTGGCCGCCTACGGCGTGTTCGGCGCCCACGCCGGCGACGCCGCCGGGGCCGATCCCCTGCTCACGCGGGTCTCCGCCGGCGACCCCGCGGCCGTCGACGCCCTGCTGGGCCTCCAGCACCGCTGCGCCGACCCCGGCCTCGCGGACCGGCTGAACGCCTGGTGGACGTTGCAGCATCCGGTGGTCCGGGCCACCTCGCTCGGCCTGCCCGCGTTCGGCGGCCTCCACGGCCTCCCGGCGGTCGTGCGCGACTCCGCCAACCGGGAGTTCCTCCGGATCGAGCACGGCCTGCTCACCCACGACCTCCACCGGCTCGGCGCGTCGGTGATGTGGCAGTCCGACCGCGACCTGCCCCGCAGCTGGGACCGGGTGAACGTCCAGCTCAAACGCCTGGAGAAGATCAGGTCGGTGACGGCGCCGGTGCCCGGCTACCCCGATCCGATGCTGCTCGGCTTCGACGTCACGGGCCAGGGACGGCTGACCGTCTCGTGGGGCGACCCCGACACCGCGCAGACCACGGTGATCTTCGTCCACGGCCTGAACACCGGCCTCGCCGACGCGACGACCAGCATCACCCGCGCCCAGCTCCTGTGGCGGCAGGCCTCGACCATGGCCGGCACCCCGGTCGCCTGCGTCACCTGGGACGGCTACGACACCCCGCTGGTCGACTTCGGCGCCTTCACCCCCGACCGCAACGCCGCGCTCGGCGGCCAGGCGCTGACCGCGTTCTGCCTGGGCCTGCGGGCCGCGCACACCCCGTCGGCCACGGCCAGGAGCGTGCTGATCGGGCACGGCGACGGCGCGCTGACCGTCCACCGGGCCCTGGCCGGGCGGGCCGGGCTGGCCGACGACGTGATCATCATCGAACAGGGCGACGGTGACTGGCGGCCGGAGTCGGCCGCCCTCCGCGACGTGGCCACCATCGTCAACGGATCGGGGCCCCGATGAAGACCGCGCTCGCGTTCTGGTTCCTTCTCACGCTCACGGGATGTGGCATGTCGGACGACGACGAACTGACCCAGGTCCGGGCGACCGACCGGGTCGAGAAGCTGGTCCGCGACACGGCCGGGGCGCTGACCCCCCGGCCCCAGCTCGAACTCATCCCGGTGTCGGTGCCCCCGACGGCCTGCCTCGACAAGAGCGAGTCGCTGCAGAAGATCGTGGTCAGCCGCGCCTACTGGCTGCGCGGCGTCGACCGCAACCAGCACATGGTGGTCTCCCGCCAGGTCGCCGACTACTGGAAGGAGCAGGGTTTCCAGGTCATCGCCAAGAACGCCCAGCCCGACAATCCCGACCTCAGCGGGATCACCGAGCCCGACAAGTTCATCCTCGCGCTGACCTGGGGTTCCGGCGACCACATCTATCTGGCCGCGACCTCACCCTGCGTCTGGCCCGAGTCGTACCGGTAGCCGGTCGAGGGCGCGCAGCAGCGGCAGCGGCCGCCACCTGAGCTCCTCGGCGGGCGCGGCCAGGCTCATCTCCGGGAACCGCTCGAACAGCCGCGCCAGCGCGATCCGCGCCTCCAGCCGGGCCAGCGGCGCCCCCAGGCAGTAGTGGATGCCGTGGCCGAAGGCCAGGTGGGGGCCGTCGTCGCGGGTGAGGTCGAGCCGGTCGGGCTCGGGGAACTCCGCCGGGTCGCGGTCGGCCGCCGAGAGGGCCACCGCGACCAGCTCGCCCTTCGGGATGGTCACCCCGGCGATGGTGACGTCCTCCCCGGTCACCCGCTGCGGCGCGAAGTTGAGCGGGCCGTCGTACCGGAGGAACTCCTCGACCGCGTCGTCGATCACGCCGGGGTTCCTGAGCAGCTCGCTGCGCTGGTCGGGGTGGGTGAGCAGGGCCAGGACGGCGTTGCCGATCAGGTTGACCGTGGTCTCGTGCCCGGCCAGGAACAGCAGGAAGCAGGTCGAGATGAGCTCGACGTCGTCGAGCTTGTCCTCCTGGTCGCGGGCCTGCACCAGCCCGGTCAGGATGTCCTCGCCCGGCGTGGCGCGCTTGTCCTCGATGAGCGCCGAGAACCGCTCGACCAGGCCCGCGATGCGGCGGTCGCGCTCGGTCTGGTCGTCTCCGGCGCGGAAGGGCCGCTCCAGCAGCTCCCGCAGGTGCGCCCGCAGGTCGTCGCGGTCGCGTTCGGGCACCCCGAGGAGCTCGCAGATGACCGTCATCGGCAGCGGGTAGGCGTAGGCGTCGATCAGGTCGACCTCGCCGTCCATCCGGCCGAGGAGCCCGGCGGCGATCTCCTCGACGCGGGGCCGGAGCCGCTCGACGGCCCGGGGCGTGAACGCCTTGCTGACCAGCCGCCGCAGCCGGGTGTGGTCGGGCGGGTCGCTGTTGAGCATGTGCGAGGCCAGCTCGGCGGGCTGGACGCGGGCGTCGGGCGTGGTGACGGCGCGCTGGAGCGCCTCGCGGAGGGTGGCGGCGTCCTTGCGGAGCCGCGGGTCGGCCAGGGCCTCCCGGGCGTCGTCGTAGCCGGTGACGAGCCACATGCGGATCCCGTTGGGCATCACGACCTGGACGACCGGCCCTTCGGCGCGGAGCGCCTGGTAGGCGCCGTGAGGATCCCGCAGGTAGTCGTCTCCGAGCTCGGGCAGGCCATGCGACACGGGAGGCTCCTTTCCCCACCCGTAGTCATGGCCCGCGGGCCTGGTCGTGACGCCGACCGGGCCGAGCTTTTACGGGAACCGGTGCAGACCAGGACCTTTCCGGCCCAGGACGTCGCCGGGGTTCGAGTAGGGGCACGCCACCAGCGACAGGCAGCCGCAGCCGATGCAGTTGGAGAAGTTGTCGCGCAGCGCGGTCAGCTCCTCGATGCGCCGGGTCAGGTCGTCGTGCCACTCGCGGCTGATCCTGGCCCAGTCGCGCTTGCCCGGCACGCCCTCGTCCGGGAGGCGGTCGAGCGCCTCCTTGATGCGCTCCAGCGAGACGCCGACCCGCTGGGCCACCCGGATGAAGGCGATCACCCGCAGCACGTCGCGGCGGTATTCGCGGCGGTTGCCGGCCGTGCGGCGGCTCTCGATGAGGCCGAGGCTCTCGTAGTAGTGGAGGGCCGAGACGGCCACCCCGGCGCGTTCGGCGACCTGGCCGGGCCGGAGCCAGACCGCGTCGGGATCGATCACCCTCGTCTCCCCATTGACGTCAAGTGCGCTTGATGAAGTGGACTCTACCCATGGGAATCATGCGGGCGGCCGGAGTGGCCGAGTTCGGGCCGGCGGACCGGCTCCGGATCATGGAGGTGCCCCGGCCGGAGCCGGGGCCGGGTGAGCTGCTGGTCCGGGTGCGCGCGGCCGGGGTGCAGCCGGTCGACCTGGCGGTGCGGTCGGGCCGGATGCCCGCCGGGGCGCCGCCGGTGGAGTTCCCCGTCGTCCCCGGCAACGAGTTCGCCGGGGTCGTCGAGGAGACCGGCGAGGAGGTCGTGGGGTTCCGGATGATGCGCTGCCACGCGGAGTACGTGGTGGTCCCGGAGACGCAGGTCGTACCGAAACCCGAAGGGGTCGACTGGGCGGCGGCGGGGGCGCTCTCCGCCTCGGGGCAGACCGCCCACACCGCGCTGGAACACCTGGGCGTGCGAAAGGGCGAGACCCTGCTCGTGCACGGCGCGGCGGGCGGGGTCGGCACGATGATCACCCAGCTGGCCGTGCTGCGGGGCGTCCGGGTGGTCGGCACCGCGAGCGCCGAGAACCAGGACCACCTGCGGAGCCTCGGGGCGGTCCCGGTCGTGTACGGCGACGGCGAGCTCGACCGGCTCAGGGAGGCCGGGCCCTTCGACGCCGCGCTCGACGCGGCCGGGCACGGGAACCTGCACACCACCGTGCAGCTTGTCGGCGACCGGTCGCGGATCGGCTCGATCGCCGACTGGGGGCTCGTGCGGGAGCTCGGCTGCCGGTGGATCGGCAGCGACCGGAACCGGGCCCGGCTCGCCGAGCTGCTCGACCTGGTCGCCGCCGGCGACCTGCGGGTGACCGTCAGGGCGGCGTACCCGCTGGAGGAGGCCGCGAAGGCGCACGCCGACGTGGAATCCGGGCACGGACGGGGGAAGGTCGTGCTGATTGTCGGGTAGGGGAAGCCGATGGACGAAAACGGACTCACCGTGAACCTCATCGGCTATCACGTCGAGGCCGTCGACGGCCGCATCGGAACCGTCGACGCCGTCAGCGACGAGATCGGCGAGGGCTACCTCGTCATCGACACCGGCCCGTGGATCTTCGGGCACAAGGTCATGCTGCCCGCCAGCGTGATCACGCAGGTCGACGCCTCGCATCGGAAGATCTACGTCGACCGGACCCAGAAAGAGATCAGCAACGCCCCCGACTTCATCATGGCCGACGACCCACCCCAGCGGCCCTACGCCGAGCGCTTCCCCTACGGGATCCCGTAACAGGCGAAAGGCCCCGCCCCTCTGCGGGGGCGGGGCCTTTCTCAGGGGTCTAGGGCCAGCGGTCGACCGGCACGGGGGTCGGCTTCTCGATCACTCCGAGGCGTTCCAGCAGCACCAGGAACGTCGAGGCGTAGGGCGACGACTCGGCCACCCCGGCCACGCGGTCCCAGTCGACCTGCTCCCGCATCGCCCGGACGGTCGGCAGCAGGCCCGAGTAGTCGCAACTGTGCTCCGACAGCGGCAGGATCCACGAGATCACCAGGTCGGTCGCCTCCAGCACCGGCAGGCTCAGCGCCGCGGTGTTGATCATCGTGGCGCGCCCGATCATCTCGGGGGTGACGGGCCGGTCGGCCAGCTGGAAGATCAGGTCGACCAGGACGCCCTCTTCGTCGAAGGCCTTGACCAGCCAGTCCTCCGGTGGGCGTTCGGTCCGGAAGCCCATGTTCTCCAGCGTCTTCAGCGCCAGGGGGACGTCCTCTTCGACCAGCGCGAAGTCGACGTCGTGCAGAGACGGAGCCGCTCCCCTGGCGTATCCGGCGCAGCCGCCGGCCAGGGCGAAGCGGACGCCCACCTCTTTGAGGCCGGACCCCGCGCGCTTCAGCGTGTCCAGGATGGCGTCGGTTACCTCGTGACTGTGACTACCCACGCCGCACCGTTTGCCCCGGAACGTTCGACCCAAACAATCCGGGGTAATACGTCGCGCCATGACCGAGACCCTCAAAGAGATCAACGACGCGTATTCCGAGGAACGCCCTTTGGCTTCCTACGCCAGGGTCCTCGGTGTGTACGGCACCGCCGTCGCCGCCCTCCTGACCGCTGGAAAGCTGACCGGACGCGAGGCCCCCGACCGGGTGACCCCCATGGACCTCGCCCTGATGTCGATGGCCACCCACCGCCTGTCCCGGACGATCGCGAAGGACACCGTCACCAGCCCGCTCAGGGCGCCCTTCACGCGGTACGTCGGCGTCTCCGGGCCCTCCGAACTGAAGGAGGAGGTCCGGGGCGAGGGCCATCGCCACGCGGTGGGCGAGCTCCTGAGCTGCCCGTTCTGCCTGGCCCAGTGGATCGCGACCGGCTACGCGGCCGGGATGGTCTTCGCCCCCCGGGTGACCCGCCTGGTGGGCGCGACGATGACGGCGGTGGCGGTGTCCGACTGGTTACAGCTCGCGTACTCGAAAATGATCAAGGTGGCGAAATGACCGAACAAGAGCACAGGATCCTGCTGACCAACCCCGAGGAGAACCCCAAGGAACGGGTCGACCGTGAGCTGAGCGAGCTCCTCCAAGGCCTGCGCGTCCAGTCGACCGGGGTGCAGGTGCTGTTCGCGTTCCTGCTGACGCTCCCCTTCTCCGCCGGGTTCAGCCGCGTCGACGAGTTCGGCAAGTGGCTCTTCTACGCCGCCCTGGTGTCGGCGGCGGTGGCGTCGATCTGCCTGCTGGCCCCCGCGGTGCAGAACCGGATCCTGTTCCGTTCGGGACTGAAGGAGATCATGCTCCATCGGGCCAACGAGCTGGCGGTGGTCGGGGGGATCGCCCTGGCGGTGTCGATGACCTGCTCGACCGGGCTGGTCGTCGAGGTCTACCTGGGCGCCACCCCGGCCATTCTCATCGCGGCCGGAGTGGTCTTACTGAGCACCTGGCTGTGGTTCGTGCAGCCGCTGCTGACGCTTCAGCGGAACCGCGGCAGGATCGCCGACTCGTAGAACTCGAAGAAGCCCTCCTGGTCGGGCCCGATCTGGGCGATGTAGATCTCGTCGTATCCGGCGTCGACGAACTGCTGGATCGCGGCGACGTGCACCTCGGGATCGGGGCCGACCGGGAGGGTCAGGTCCTCGGGCCGGACCAGCGTGGCCAGCTGCTCGAAGTGGCGCGGCAGCGGCAGCAGCTGGTTGGCCTCGCCGTCGATGCCCTCGGTGGGCCACAGACGGTGGGCCAGCCGGCGGGCGTCGTCCTCGTCGGTGCCCCAGCAGACCTTCAGCCCCGCCTGCGCCGGCTTCCCGGCTCCCCCGGCCTTCCGGTACGCCTCCAGCAGGTCCGCGTCCGGCAGCACCGACACGAAACCGTCGCCGATCCGGCCGGCCAGCTCGGCCGAACCGGGGCCGAAGGCCGAGACGTAGATCGGCGGCGGTTCGTCGGGCAGCGTGTAGAGCCGCGCGTTCTCGACGTCGTAGTACTCCCCGTGGTGGGTGACCAGGCCGCCCTCCCACAGTTCACGGATGATCCCCACGGCCTCCTCCAGCATCCGCTGCCGGTCGCCGGCCGGGGGCCACGGGTCGCCGAAGATGTGCTCGTTGAGGGCTTCGCCCGTACCGACCCCCAGATGGAAGCGGCCGTCGAGCAGAACCTGGGCGGTGGCCGCGGCCTGCGCCACGATCGCCGGGTGGACGCGGACCAGCGGACAGGTCACCGCCGTCGTCACCGGGAGCGAGACCACCTGGGAGAGCGCGCCGATCACCGACCAGACGAAGGAGCTCTCGCCCTGCTCGTCGATCCACGGATGGAAGTGGTCGGAGATCCACAGACCCTCGAAACCCGCGTGTTCGGCGAGCACGGCCTGCCTGACCAGCTCTTTCGGGCTGTGCTCCTCGGAGCTGAGGAAGTAACCAAAACGTGTCATGAAATCTCCCCTGCCCATGTTCCCTGACGTTAATGACCGCTTCGGGAGGGCAGTCGAGCTTCATGGCTACTTTGCTCTGGATCATCGCCGTTGTACTCGTCATCGCCGGGATCTACGTGATCCTCGCTCGTAGGGACATCCTCTGGGGGATCGTCCTCATCGTCCTCGGGTTCCTCGTCGGGCCCGGCGGCGTCAGTATCTTCAACGTATAGCGATCATGAAAACACGACAATGGCGGCCGGAAAGCCCGGCCGCCATTACGTGTTCTAGCACTCTTCCGAGCCGAGGCAGTAGGTGGCGTACGCCCGGCGCAGCACCGGCAGCGCCACGTTCCTGACCCGGATGCCGCCGGGGGTCATGCCCTTCTCGGTGCCCGCGTGGGCGTGACCGTGGACGATCAGGTCGGCGCCCTCCGCGTCGACCGCCTCGGCGAGCAGATAGCTGCCGAGGAACGGGTAGATCTCCGGTGGCTCCCCGGCCAGCGTCTCCTTCACCGGCGAATAGTGGCTGAGCACCACCCGGTATTCGGTGTCGAGGCCCTTCAGCGCGATCCGCCACCGGTCGGCGATCTCCCGCGTGTGCCGGACGAAGGCCTTGGTCTCGGGCTCCCCGAACTCGCTGGCCGACTTGCCGGCGAACCCGCCGCCGAAGCCCTTGCCGCCGACGACGCCGAGCCGTCCGTCGAAGAGCGTCTCGGCGGTGTCGTCGAGGACGATCCCCCCGGCCTCCCGCAGGACCGCGATGATCTCCTCCTCGACGTCGGAGTGGTAGTCGTGGTTGCCCAGCACGAAGACGACGGGCACCGGCAGGCCGCGGAACTCCTCCGCGACGATCTTGCCCTCGTCGAGGGTGCCGTGGCGGGTCAGGTCGCCGCCGACCAGCAGCACGTCGGCGCGTTCTTCGATGCCGTCGAGCCGGGCCCGGTAGGTGCCCCGCTGGGCCGGGTCGAGGTGGATGTCGGCGACGGCCGCGACACGGATGCTCACAGCTGCTCCTCCTCGCCGGGGTCGCGGACCTCGACACAGGTCACCTCGTTGTGGACCGTCAGGCCGGGAGCGGCCTCCCGGGCGACGTCGGTCAGCAGGTGACGCTGCTCCTCCCCGCTCACCTGGCCGCGTAGGAAGACCTGGTCTCCCCGCACGTCCACCCGGATGCCGAGTTCGTTGGTCCGGCCGTCCTCCGCGATGGCTTGCTGCACGCGGGCGGCCACATAGTGCGGTGTGTCCATAGAGAAAACGCCTGCCCGCGCCTTTTCCGGCGAAACAGGATGTTTGCTGGACGGCTTTATAGGTTAAAGTGGAGGCAATATTGTGCCTAGGAAGCAGGCACCTCCCGTGTTGACGCATGCCGTCCCGGAGGTCCCTTGCTCAGCGCACATTCCCCCCTTTTCGCCGCGTCTAACCGGCGTGCTCTCCTCCCGGCTCCCGTGACCCCGGACTCGGGCTACCCGTTCGCTCGCGATCCCGCCTGCGAGCGGGATCAGCCGTTTCCGGAGGTAACCCCATGAAGATCGCCTTGATCTCGGAGCACGCCAGCCCGCTCGCCTGCGTCGGCACCACCGACGCCGGAGGCCAGAACGTCCACGTCGACGCCCTGGCCAGGGCGATCGCGGCCCTCGGTCACGAGGTCGTCGTCTACACCCGCCGCGACGACGAGAAGACCCCCGAGAGGGTGCGGATCGCGCCCCGCGTCACCGTCGTCCACGTGCCGGCCGGACCGGCGCGGAAGATCCCGAAGGACGACATCCTCCCGTGGGTGCCGCACTTCGCGAAGTGGCTGCGGGAGCAGTGGCTGTTCGACCGGCCCGACGTGGTGCACAGCCACTTCTGGATGAGCGGCCTGGCCGCTCTCGGCGCCGCCCGCGACCTGGGGATCCCGGTCGTGCACACCTACCACGCGCTCGGCTCGGTCAAGCGGCGCCACCAGGGCGCCGAGGACACCAGCCCGGCCGACCGGATAGAGGCCGAGACCCGGATCGGCCGGGAGGCCGACGCCGTCGTCGCGACCTGCACCGACGAGGTCGACGAACTGCGCCGGATGGGCGTCAGCCGGCGGCAGGCGCGGGTCGTGCCCTGCGGGGTCGACCTGGCCCGATTCAACCCGCACGTCCCGACGCCGCGCACGGCCCGGCCCCGGCTGGTGTCGATCAGCCGCCTGGTGCCCCGCAAGGGCGTGGCGACGATCATCGAGGCCCTGCGCGGGATCAAGGGTGTCGAGCTGGTGGTGGCCGGTGGGCCGCCCGCCCACGCGCTGCACCACGACCCCGAGGTGACCCGGCTGCGCTGGCTGGCCCAGCGGAACGGGGTGGCCGACCGGGTGACCTTCACCGGCCAGGTGGCCCGCCAGGACGTGCCGGCGCTGATGCGCTCGGCCGCCGCCGTCGTCACGGTGCCCTGGTACGAGCCCTTCGGCATGGTCGCGCTGGAGGCGATGGCCTGCGGCGTGCCGGTGGTCGCCTCGTGCGTGGGCGGCCAGAAGGAGACCGTGGTCAACGGGATCACCGGTGTGCTGGTGCCGCCGCAGCGGCCCAACGCGCTGGCCAGGGCCGTGCAGCGGCTGCTGGCCGACCCGGTGCGGATGAGCGCGTACGGCATCGCCGGGGCCGACCGGGCCAGGGCGCGCTACGGATGGAACAGGATCGCGATGGAGACGGTCGCCGCCTATCGAGAGGTCGGCGTCCGGTTGGAGGCGACGGCATGACGACCGCACTCGTGCTGCGCGCGCAGGGCATCGGCCATCTGCTGACGGCCGTGCCCGCGCTGCGCGCCCTGCGCCGCAGTGGCATCAGGATCGCCCTGGCCTGCCCGCCGGAGCTGAGCGAACTGGCCGCCCTCACCGGGGTGGTCGACCGGCTCATCCCGGCGTACGGCCTGGAGCCGATCATGTGGCCCGGACTCACCGACCGCAACTCCGACCTGCCCTTCTTCCCCGAGATCGCGGTCAACCTGCACGGCCGGGGGCCGCGATCCACGGAACTGCTGGCCGACCTGCGGCCCCGGAGGCTGTGGGCGTACGCCGAGGAGGCCTATCCCCCCGGCCCGAAGTGGGACGACGACGAGCACGAGACGCGGCGGTGGTGCCGCCTGGTCGAGTGGTACGGGCTGAAGGCCGACCCCCGCGACCTGCTGCTGCCCCCGCCGATGACGCCGAGCCCGGCCCCCGGTGCGGTGGTGATCCACCCGGGCGGGACGGGCCTGTCGCGGCGCTGGCCGCCGGAACGGTTCGCCCAGGTGGCGCGGGCGATGGCCGGGGATGACCTGCCGGTCGTCGTGACCGGCTCGCGCAAGGAGCGCCCGCTGGCCCTGCTGGTGGCGACGCAGGCGGTGCTGCCGCCGCAGATCGTGCTGGCCGGCCGGACATCGCTGCGGGAGCTGTGCGCGCTCGTGGCCGGGGCCCGGCTGGTGATCAGCTCCGACACGGGGGTGTCCCAGCTCGCGACGGCCTACGGCACCCCGTCGGTGACGATCTTCGGCCCGGAGCGTCCGGAGCGGTGGGGCCCGCCGAAGGAGCGGCCCCGCCACCAGGCCCTCCGCCGTGACGCCGACCCGACGAGCGTGACGACCGCCGACATGCTGAGGGCCGCCTCGGCGGTGTTGAGCGAGGGCCTGGTCAGGCGCTGAGCAGCTCGTCGGCCTGTGCGGCCACCGCTTCGGCGCCGACGTCCGTCAGCCACGACACGGGGTGGTCGCAGCCGCCCGGTTCCCGGAGGCCCGCGCCTCCGCACGTCGGGCAGTGCGTCGTCCACGAGATGAGGGGGCGGTGGTGGCTGCGGGTGAGCGGCCCGGCGTTGATCAGGTCGCCGCACCAGTAGACCCCGACGGTCGGGGTGCCGGTCGCGGCGGCCAGCCTCCGGGGACCGCTGTCGTTGGCGATCACCACGTCGCAGGCGGTGTAGAGGGCCGCCAGGCCGCCCGCCGACAGCGCCCCGACGACCGGGATCGACCTCGGGATCAGCGCGGCGACCTTCTCCACCAGATCGCGTTCGTGCTCCCCGCCGGTCACCACCACCGGCCGTCCCAGCCGGGCGGCGGCGTCGGCGAAGCAGGATGCCGGCCAGCGGCGCCGGGCGTCGCGGCCCCCCGGATGCACCGCGATCAGGCCGCGCGGTAGCGCGCCCAGGACCGACCGCAACTCCGCGTAGTCGCCGCGGGTCACCTGCATGCGCGGCTCGACGTGCTCGGAGCTCGCGCCCACCAGGCCCGCCACCTCCAGGAACCGCAGGGTCTCGTGCTGGTAGGGGACGTAGGGGACCCAGCGGTCGAGCGGCTGGGCGTCGTCGCCGCGCAGGCCGGCGGTCACCCGCGCGCCCAGGCCGTTGACGAAGGCGTTGGCGTGGTGCCCGTCGCCGTGCATCTGGAGTGCCAGGTCGAAGCGGCCCACGAGTTCCGGCGGCGCGTCCGGGGACCCCTCGATGGCCGGCACGGGCACGACGTCGTCGACCGGGCCGGGACGGCCGCGCAGGAACGGCACCTGCCACTCCCGGCCGAGCAGGGTGATTCTGGCGGCGGGATAGGCATGGCGCAGCGCTTCCACGGCGGGGAGGATCAGCAGCAGGTCACCCAGGGCCGTGGCCCGCAGGACGGCGATCCGCTCGACGCTCTCGACGATGAGGTTCATCGCAGGACCTTCTTAGGCAGATTCGCAGACGCGAGCCACGGCCGCCCTCCGGCCGTCGTGTCTCGCTTGGATCGGTTCGCTTTCGGTACCCCGGCCCGGTTACCCGAGGGGTTCATGAGCAAACACGCTGCGGTTTTCCCCGCACGCCCCCGGGCAGCAGAGACGCTTATGACGGAAGAGACAGTGCGCCGCTTCCCCGGCCTCACGGCCGTGGTCGTCGGGGACGTGATGCTCGACTCGTGGCTCCAGGGTCAGGCCAGCAGAATGGCGCAGGAGGCGCCGGTCCCGGTGGTCAGCGTCGAGCAGATCGAGGACGCCCCCGGCGGCGCCGCCAACACCGCCGCCAATCTCGCCGCGCTGGGTGCCCGGGTGCACCTGCTCGGCGTCGCCGGCGCCGACCCCGCGGGGACGGCGCTTATCGGAGCCCTCCTCCGCCACGAGGTGGACGGGCCCATCGTCACCCGCAGCCGACGGACCGCCGTGAAGCGGCGGGTAATGTCGGGCGGGCAGATCGTGGCACGTTACGACGAGGAGGACCGTTCCCCCATCCCGGCGCCGGTGGAGCGCGAGCTGGTCGCCCAGATCCGTGAGCTGGTGGACGTGGCCCACGTGGTCATCGTCTGCGACTCCGGCGCGGGCGTCTGCACCGAGGAGGTCCGCCAGGCCCTCTCGGGCCTGCCGATGCTGATCGTGGACGCCTACGACCCCGAACTCTGGCGCGACGCCGAACCGGCCGCCGTGCTGGCCAGATATGACGCCTGCGACCTCCTCCCGGACGACTGCGCCCCCATCGTGGTCACCGACGAGGGCGGCGGCGCGGTCGTCCACCGGGAGGGCCGCCCGCCCTACCGGACCAGGCCGAACTCCGGCGACCTCGTCGGCGCGGGGGCCGGCGACACCTTCACCGCGGTCTTCGCGCTGGCGCTGGCCGCCGGGGCCGATCCGGCCACCGCCGCCGACCTGGCCCAGGCGGGCGCCGACGTGGTCTCCCGCCGCCCCGGCACGGCGGTCTGCGACGCGGGCGACCTGCTCGCCGAGCTGGGCCCGCGCCCGGCCATGCCGGCCAAGGTCCTGGCCGAACGGGTCGCCGCCGAACGGGAGCAGGGCCGCCGCATCGTCTTCACCGACGGCTGCTTCGACGTCCTGCACCCCGGCCACGTGACCTGCCTGGAGCAGGCCCGGCGGTTCGGCGACGTGCTGGTCGTGGGGGTGCGGGACGACCGCAGCGCCGCCCTCAGGAAGGCGCCCGACCGGGTGGTCAACACCGCCGAGGACCGGGCGGCCGTGCTGGCCGGGCTGGGCTCGGTCGACTACATCACGCTGATCGAGGACGACACCCCGGCGTCCCTGCTGAAGCTCATCCGCCCCGACGTCTACGTCAAGGGGGGCGGCGGCCATCCGGACCTGCTGCCCGAGGCCCGCCTGGTGCGGGAGCTCGGCGGCGAGGTCCGGGTCGTCGAACGGCGATAGTGCACGAATTCGGAGGGTAGGGGATAAATCATGACAGAGCCGAGAAAGACGGAAGAACAGGTTGACGCCCGGGGCAAGCCCATGGTGGCGGCGACCCCGCGCGACGTCGTCCACGTCAGGCTCGGATCGTTCGGCCTGGTGATCGCGGTCGCCGTGGCGGTGATCGCCGGCATCAGCGGCGTGTGGTGGCTGATGATCGTCGGCCTCGTGGCCGCGGTCGCCATCGGCGTCGACATGTACGTCGCGACGCGCCGCCAGCGCTCGCTGGGAGGCGGGCCGCGCTCCGAGGCCGGCTAGCCGCACGGAGGATTGATGGGGCCGGGACGTGGCGTCCCGGCCCTCGGTTTCTCAGGAACCGACCGAGAACCGGTCGACGGTGATCGAGCTGCGGGTGAATCCGCCGGTCAGACAGGCCGCGGCGGCCGCGATGAAGTTGCCGGTGGCCCGGCCGTCGGCGCGGGCGACCCCGCCCTTGAAGACCCCGGCGGCCACGTCGCCCTCGACGTGGAGCGTCTTGCCCTCGCGGTTGAACGCCGACTCCGTGATCGTGGTCCGGGTGCCGTCGTTCCAGGAGATCGTGACCTTGGCCGAGGCGGGGTCGATCGGCCCCGGGCACTTGCCCGTGACGGTGGCCCTGACCCGGACCACTCCCCTGGTGATCCTCGGATGGCGCGCCGACTGGCATGAGTCGAGGTCGCCGCTGCCCCGCACCCGGATGGTCTTCTCGGTGAACGTCAGTCCGGGGGTGTACCGCAGGTGCAGGCTGCCGGACAGGCAGCTGACCCCGCCGATGTCGTCGTCGGCGACGGCCGGCTGGAGCGGGGCGAGGGCGAGGCCCAGGACGACGGCGGACCACAGGAGTGAGCGCATGCCCCCATCGTCAGCACGCGCGGCTCCGGGGGCCGTCGGCCACACGCGGGCTTTGACGAGGCGTTGACCGGCGACATCACACCCTTAGTGCTTGCACTACTACGTCGAGTGAGGAATGGTGATCATGCTCTGATCGGACCCTCTCCGAAGGAAACCACCATGACGTTCATTCGCCGCATGCTGTCCTGTGCCGTCCTCGCGACCACCGTCGGCGCGGGCCTCGCCCTGCCCGTCTCTGCCTCCGCCCAGGCGGCGAGCCCCGTCTGCGTCGACGCCACCAACAGCCGTGCGAACAACACCGACGTCCGTCTGTGGGCGTGCCTCGACCACGTCAACCAGAAGTTCGTGATCGACGCCGGACAGATCAAGGTCAAGGACACCATCGGGACCGCCCGCGAGGTCTGCCTCGACACGACCAACAGCCGCGCCAACAACACCAAGGTCCGCCTGTGGACCTGCCTCGACCACGTCAACCAGAAGTTCGTGATCGACGCCGGACAGATCAAGGTCAAGGACACCATCGGGACCGCCCGCGAGGTCTGCCTCGACGCCACCAACAGCCGCGCCAACAACACCAAGGTCCGCCTGTGGACCTGCCTCGACCACACCAACCAGAAGTTCGTGATCGACGCCGGACAGATCAAGGTCAAGGACACCCTGTCCTAGTCAGGCTGTCCTGGTCAGGCTTGGCGGGCGTACGCCGCGAGGCGGTCGGCGAGCCCGATGAGGAGGCCGCGCAGCTCGTCGGGGCGCTCGACGACGAACGGACGGTCGAGCGCCGCGAGGAGCGGCGGCAGCCAGTCGAGCCGCTCCACCCTCAGCCGGACGCGCAGCCAGCCCTCGTCCACGCCGTCTTCGTCGAGGATCGCGACGGCGGCGGGAAGGCGGGCGCGGATCCGCTCGGCCGTCGCGTGGATCCGCAGAACCACCTCGTGCCGGTAGCCGGCCGTGGCGAACCCCGACAGCAGACGCTCCGCCGGGTCGGGACCCGCGGGCGCCTCGAACGAGCCGGGCAGGGTCCGCGCGCCGGCGATGCGATCGAGCCGGAAGGTCCGGTCGGCGCCGATCCCGGGGTCGGCGCCCGTCACGTACCAGCGGCCCGCATGGGCGACGATCCCGTACGCGTGCAGCGTGCGTTCGGTGCGCCGGCCGTCGCGGTCGGTGTATCTGATCGAGACCGGCCGGCGGTTCCGTACCGCGTCGGCGACGGTGAGCAGGACCGCGGCGTCCGGGACGGCCGGCTCACCGGGCCGATCGGTGAAGGCCAGGGCTTCCAGGAGGGTGTCGAGCCGGCCGGCGAGGTGCTTGGGCAGCACCCGCCGGATCTTGGCCGAGGCCGTCTCGGTCGCGGTGTGACCTGCCGTCATCCCCGCTCGGCGGCCGGCGACCAGGCCGAGCATGACGGCCAGCGCCTCGTCGTCGCCGAGCATGAGCGGAGGCAGCCGGTAGCCGGGGGCGAGCCGGTATCCGCCGTAGCGGCCGCGCACCGACTCGACGGGCACGTCAAGATCGATCAGCTGGTCGACATAGCGCCGTACGGTGCGCCCCTCGACGCCGAGCCGGTCGGCGAGTTCGGCCACCGTCCGGGTGCCGCCCGATTGCAGCAGCTCCAGGAGTGTCAGCACGCGGCCGGCGGGTCGAGGCATACGCGCAGCCTACGGCCGATACCGGACCGATTCCGTCCACTATTTCTCCTAGCCTCGGCGGGCAGCGATTCCATCCCCTAAGGAGATCACCATGGACTTCGTCTCGATCCGCGTCATCACCGGCGACGTCGCCCGCCTCGTCGAGTTCTACGAACGGGCCACCGGAACGCGGGCGACGTGGGCCACCGAGGACTTCGCCGAACTCAGGACCGCCGGCGCCACGCTCGCCGTCGCCGGCACCCGCACCGTCCCGCTGTTCGCCCCGGACGCCGCCCGTCCGGCGGCCAACCAGAGCGTGATCATCGAGTTCCGGGTCGACGACGTCGACCGGGTGTACCGGAACCTGACCGGCTTCGTCACCGACGTCGTCACCGAGCCCACCACGATGCCCTGGGGCAACCGGTCGCTGCTGTTCCGCGACCCCGACGGCAACCTCGTCAACTTCTTCACCCCCGCCCGGTGAGAAAGCCGGACGCCGGGAAGGTCGTCGCGATGACCTTTCCCGGCGCTCCGGCTTTCGCATGGCTCAGATGGGGTCGTTGTAGTGGCGCTCCTCGTAGACGCGACGCTGGGTGGTGTGCACCTCGTCCACGGGGGCCACCGGGGTGACGGTGGTGGAGGCGCGGCGCACGGCGCTCAGCCGGTAGAGGCCGAACAGCAGCCCCGCCAGGCCGCCCACCATGAGGATGACCCCGATGACCTGGATGTCGAGCCCGGCGAGGGTGAATTCGACCGCCCAGGTGAGAATGGCGCCCAACATGATCAGGATGATGCTTCCGGCGATGGTCATGGTTCCCTCCTTCGACGGGTGCACTATCCCGTGAGCGAATCTCAAACGCGGGGGGACCAAAACCGCACCACACGGGCAGAATGCCCGTCATGAACGAGACCCCCGTCGTGATCATGGGTTTGATGGGCGCCGGCAAGAGCACGGTCGCGCGCCTGGTCGCCGAGGCGCTCGGCCGCGAGATGCGCGACAGCGACGGCGACCTGGAGGCCCGCTACGGCCAGACCGCCGCCCGCATGAACGAGACCGTCGGCGCCGACGTGCTGCACGACCGCGAGACCGAGGTCCTGCTCGACGCCGTGGCCGCGCGGCCCGCCGTGGTGGTGGCCGCCGCCGCCAGCACGGTCGAGGACCCGGCCGCCCGCGACGCGCTGACCTCGTCGTTCGTCGTCTTCCTGGACGGGCCGCCGGAGGTGCTGGCCGAACGGATGCTGTCGAGCAGCCACCGGCCGCACTTCGAGCCCGATCTGGTGCACATGCTGAAGACGCAGCGGGACAAGCGGCGGCCGAAGTTCCTGGAGGTCGCCGACCACGTGGCGGACGCGACGCGGACGCCGCACGAGATCACGACGGCGGTGCTGGCCGCGTTCCGCTAGGGCTTGTACGGACCTGCCGTTGGGTGAGAGAGGCCCGCTCCCGGACCTGCGGCATCAGTTCAAGGCGGTGATGTGGCGGTTCCGGACGGCCAGTCCATGGCGGGACCTGCCGGTGGAGCACGGGCCGCGGTCGACCACCTGTGACCGGTTCCGGGCCTGGGCCAGGGCGGGTGTCTCCCAGGACCTGGCGGCGGCGGTGAGGGTGAGAGCGGCGATGTGACGACGCATTTCGTTCCGTCCTTCGATCCGGCGACCCGGGTCCCCGTCAGGCGGATGCCCCAGGGAAAGCGCCTCGCCGCCCTCCGGTGTGTGCTGAGATGCGCGCCCAGAACCAGCCCGAATACCTTCATCGAACCTGCGGAGCCCCGACGTCCCACTCGGATCGGGAGCTCCTTGGGTCGATGATCTGAAGGTCGCGTCGTCGTTCCGCTGGCGGAATGGTGGATCAGCGCTCCGGCAGCGGAGCGGCGCGGTCGCCGATGACGTCAAGGGCGAGGAGGGCGAGGTTGGCGGCGATGGCGGCGCCGACGATCGCGGTCGTCACGCCGGGGAGGCCATCGGCGGCGGAGAATCCCAGCCAGGCTCCGGCGAGCGCCGCGACTGGTGCGGCGGCCAGGCCCCGGTGTCGTTGCCGGGAGGTCCGGTCGAGGCGGGTCCAGGCGCAGTAGGCGCCGTAGCCGATGGCGATGCCGACGGGCGGTACGGTGACGAGCGGGTCGCCGAGGTAGGTCGCCGGCCACAGGATCGACACGGCCAGCACGGCCAGGGACCAGCCGCCGAGGCCGAGGATCGCCGGGGTCAGGACACGCAGCCACCTGCCGGTTCTGGGCCCGAAGCCACCGCGGCGGCGTACCCGGCGGGTCATCCCGGCTAGCAGGGCGGCGGCGGCCAGCGTGAGACCGGTCAGGACGCCTACGACGATCTTGGCGATGTTCGGCATGCTGAGCGCGCCGACCTGGAAGTCGACCTTGTGGGTGGTGTATCCGGAAGTGTCAACCTCGCCGTGGTCGAAGAAGGTGGTCAGCAGCCGCCGGTTGGCCTGAGGCTGGTAGCGCCAGAAGTCGGTGGTGTGCCCCAGTTCGGCCAGGATCACCTGGTGGCCGTTGCGCAGTGCGGGCAGCAGTTCCCTGGTGGCCAGTTCGGCGGGTGTGGTGAAGTCGACGGTGCCGCTGATCAGGAGCGTTTCCACGTCGGTCGGGCGAGCTTGCTGGTATCCGCGGTTGCCGGGGCTGGACGGCCACGCCTTGGTGAGGCCACCGCCGGCCCACAGCAGATCCGCGCCCGCGTTGCCGAGGATCGAGCCCGGGTCGCCCCCCGCAACGTAGTAGCGGTCGACCGCCGCAGCGTCGATCATGGTGGTCGCGGCGGA
Source organism: Herbidospora galbida (assembly GCF_005233835.1). Taxonomy (GTDB): domain Bacteria; phylum Actinomycetota; class Actinomycetes; order Streptosporangiales; family Streptosporangiaceae; genus Herbidospora; species Herbidospora galbida. Next base: position 108,825 of record NZ_SZQA01000009.1, read on the forward strand.
CTCTCCCCAGAGGAAGGACGTCGGGATGGTCAGGTCGGCGAGCAGGGAGACGGCCCAGAGCCCGCTGGGATCGCCTTCGGAGGCGGCCAGCCAGGCGTCGAGTATCGAGGGCGCGTTGAGCGGTGCGGCGAATCGGGTGGAGTTGACCATTCCGATCAGCGTCGCGGCGCGGACGTTGCCGCTTTTGACTGCCAGAGGTCCCCACCGTTCGGGAAGGTGGGCGGCGGTCGCCTTCATGGAGGCGGCGAGGTCTTCGGTGCGCGCCGCACATGCCTGGTCCTGGGCGCACAACCGCGCGTATCGGGCGAGCTGGTCGTCCGTGATGACGGGATCCCAGAGGAATCGGCCGGGCGGGTTCACACCGATCATCACCGACCGGTGGATGGACCGCGGGTGGCGCCAAGCGTAGATCATGGCGGTGCGGGTCCCGACGCTCTGGCTGATCAGGTTGATCCGCTGGTAGCCCAGTGCGCGGCGGACGGCCTCCAGGTCCTCCACGCGCTGCGGCAGCGAGTAGCCGTCGAGGTCGGCGCCGTCCTCGGTCAGGCGTCGGGCGCAGTCGGCGTAGGCCTGGGAGGTGCGCCGGGTCGTGCCGGGTTCGGCAAGGTCGGCGGAGTGCCGCATCGCCGTGGTCACCTCAGGACAGTCGAGGACGAAGGAACCGTCGATGCCGCGGTAGCCGACCAGGACGATGTCGTGCCGGTCAGAGAGGCGGGCGGCTTCCTTGAAGGTCATGTTCGTCTGGCCGGGCCCACCCCCGAGACGGAAGATCGGCTCGGCCGGGTCGGGGCCGGTGGCCCGGATGCGGTTCACCGGCAGCGTGATCGGCCGAGAGCCGGGAACGTCGTGGTTCTCCGGCACGGTCAGGGTGCCGCAGTCCGCTGGGAGCGCTCCGGATTCAGTCTCGTACGCGCAGGGGTTCAGAATCAGTGTGCCGACCTTGGCCTCGGGGGAGACCGCCGGTGTCGTCGTATCCCGTAAGCCCAGGTAACCGAGGGCAAGGGTGGTGAAAGTCGCGGCCGCCAGGGCGATGATTCTGGCGGGCGTCAATCTTGAGGTGTTCATGCCGACCTCTCCTGTGTGTCAGGAGCGAGTCTGGTGCGAAGGGACCGACGGCTCGCTGAGGCCAGCCGGTCTATCGGAGGTAAGGGCAGCACTACCGTGCGGGAGAGGCCGCCAAAAGAGCAGGGCGGCGGACGAGGTCACGGTCCGGTGCCGGTGACGCGACCGGGTTCCACGTGTTCATGGCGACGGCCGCCTCGGGCTACCCCATACCTGGCAAGCGGTCTCGTCGGCCTGATCGGGAGTGCCCTGCTCGCGTTGACGTTGCCCAGGGCTCCGTTCCGTCAGCGGGTGCCCAGGTGGTCATCGCATCAGGCCCCCCGGTCGGTGCTCGGTTGCGGGGTGGTCCATGACGTGAGAATGCGCAGGGCGTCGTGGGAGGGACTCCCGGGTTCGGCGGTCAGGATCATCAGGCGCTGTACGGACCCGTCCGGGCTGGCCCAGGTGTCGCAGTCGAGGGTGAGGTCGCCCACTAGATGGTGGCGGTACTGCTTGGTGCCGTAACTGGCGCTGTTGACGCGGTGTTCGGCCCACCAGGCGCGGAAGTCCGGATCCTGGAGGGACAGTTCGCCGACGAGCTGGGCGAGGTCGGGATCGTCGGGGTCGGCCGCAGCCTCCATGCGCAGCGCGGCGACGGCTTCCCGGGCGTCGTGGGCCCAGTCTTGGTGCAGCTGCCGGACCACCGGGTTCGTGAACAGCAGCCGCAGGTAGTTGCGCCGGTGGGCCGGGATGGCGGCGAAGTCGGTGTAAAGGGCTGCGGCGGCGGGGTTCCAGGCCAGGATGTCCAGGCGTTCGCCGAGGACGAGCGCAGGGGTTTCGGTGAGCTGGTCGAGCAGACGTCGCATGGCGGGACGCAGCCGTTGGGCGGGCCGGCGTCGGCGTGGGCGGGCGTCGGTTCGGCCGGCGAGTTCGTAGAGGTAAGCCTGCTGGTCGTCGTTGAGGCGCAGGGCACGGGCCAGGGTCGTGAGCACAGGTACGGATGCCCGGACGCGGCCCTGTTCCAGTCGTGTGTAGTAGTCCACGCTGATGGCGGCGAGCTGGGCGACCTCCTCGCGACGTAGTCCAGCGACTTTGCGGGCGGAGTCCGTCTCGGCGAGGCCGCACTCCCGTGGTATCAGCTGGGCCCGGCGGGCCTTGAGGAAGGCTCCCAGCGCCCGGGAGTCGGAATCTGAAGTCATGCTCTCAAGTGTGATTGCGCCGCGACGGCCACGGCACATGTGTGAGGGGGCAGGTTCTTTCCCAGGCAGAAACCTGGCTCTCCCGCCCCTGCGGAGACTGGCCGAAGGTGGATGTGTGCCCGGCGGGGTGCAGGCCCTCAGGTCCGCCGCGCGGGTGCGTCACCACACGTCATCACCGTTTCGGGGAGAGTACCTCATGGCCAGGACCACCGTCAGCTTCGACAGCGCCGGCATCCCGCTCGCCGGCCACCTTCACACCCCCGACACGCCGGCATCGGGTCCGCGGCCGGCGCTCGTGGTCGGTCACCCCGGCACCGGCGTAAAGGAACAGACCTCCGGCACATACGCCCGGCTGATGGCCGAGCGCGGTTTCGTCGCCCTCGCCTTCGACGCCGCCTACCAGGGCGAGTCCGGCGGTCTGCCGCGTGGCCTGGAGGACCCCGCCCAGCGGGTGGAGGACTTCAAGGCCGCCGTCTCCTACCTCACCACGCTCGACGAGGTCGACGCCGACCGGATCGGCCTGCTGGGCATCTGCGCCTCCGGCAGCTACTCGCTGGCCGCCACCGGCGGTGACCACCGCGTCAAGGCCGTGGCCACCGTGTCCACCGCCGAGCCCGCTCGCCAGTTTCGTCTGGGCGCCGACGGCACCCAGGATCCGGCTGTCTTCCAGGCACTGCTGGACGCAGCCGCAACGGCCCGCAGCGCCGCCGCACGTGGCGAGGACCCCGGCACGATGACCATGTTCCCGGAGACCGCCGAGCAGGCCCGCGCGCTCGGCGGCCAGCACGGTGCCGAAGGCTTCGAGTACTACTGCACCCCGCGCGGCCACCACGAGCGCTCCGCGAAGACCCTCGCTTGGGAGAGCATCGACAGGATGGCCTTCCATGACGCCTTCTTCGCCGTTCCGTTGATCGGCCCCCGCCCCATCCTTCAGATCATCGGCGAACGCGCCGTCACCGCCTGGATGGCCGTCGAGGCCCACCAGCGCGCCACCGGCCCCAAGGAGATCCACTGGATCAAGGACGCCAGCCACGTCGACCTCTACGACAGGAAGGAGTGCATCGACCCCGTCGTCGACAAGCTCACCGACTTTTTCACCACCCACCTCACCATCGACTGATGAGCGTCGGGGGGTGTTCACACCGCAGGCCGGTGGTTGGGACAGGGCCGCCGAACGGTGCATCAACCAGATCAAAGCCTGGCGCGGCCCGGCCTTCCGCTTCGACAAGACCCCGGCCGGCTACCTGGCCGGACTCCATCTACGCGGAGCCATCCTGTGGATCCGAAGTCTCCCAACCCCGCTGAAGATCTGAACTCCGTACCGGCCCCTAGGAGCCCAGGACGAACCAGACGATCTTGCCGCCGCGCGCCCCCGGCGCGTGACCCCACGACGCGGCCAGGGTGTCCACGATCAGCAGGCCCCGGCCGTCGGTGGCGTCGGGGCGCGGTTCGCGCGGGCGCGGCGGGGTGGCGCCGGTGTCGAAGACCTCGCCGTAGACCCATTCGCGGGTGCCGCGCAACCGGAGCGCGAAGGCGGTGCCCGCGTGCCGGACGGCGTTGGTGACCAGCTCGCTGACGATCAGCTGGCAGTCGTCGACGAAGGAGGAGCAGCCCCGGCTGCTCAGTTCACGCCGGACCAGCCGGCGGGCCTCGGCGACGCTGGCGCCGACGGCCGGGAGGAGGCATTCGGCCGACCAGGTCTCGAAGTCGTCGAGCCCGTCGAGTGCCGTGACGGCGAAAGGGACACTCATGCCCGCGTCCTCCTTCACCGTCCAGATTGGGAGCGCTCCCACTCCTTTACCACGGTACGGCACCCCACCGCTCATGTGAACCAGCGGCGTCGAACTTGTTACATGCCACGACGATCTACCGCTGGACAGGCGAATTGGACGGTGTCCAATCAGATCCGGTTCCCTCGAAAGATTGTGATCTGGGTCACAGTTATAACGACCTGGGGGTTCTATCCGAATCGTCACATGTAACGTCCTTGCCAATCCATTTACTGACGGATGGGGCGCGAGTGACGTCCCACGGCAGAGCAAGGGAGACCCCGCAGTGCAGCGCACCCTCCTCATCGGCAGCACCTTCGCCGGATCCATCGGACTGCTGGCCGCAGCGCTGGTCGCGAGCCCCGCCGCAGCCGCCCCCCAGTACATCGAGAAGGAGGTGCTGGCCGGTTCCAGCGAGGCGCAGGCCATCGCCTACTTCTGGGACAAGGCGCAGCTCCAGGATGCGACCCCCTACAACGTCGAGACGACGGTCGGGGCCAAGCACATCTCCACGGGCGGGCCCACCGCCGACACCAAGGCGGGCACCGTCCCCGCGATCGGCGACGAGAAGAAGTCGACCTCCACCTCGAAGAACGTGAACCTGCCCCGGACGAGCGGCAAGGTCTTCTTCATGGGCGCCGACGGCAAGCCCCACTGGTGCTCGGGCACCTCGCTGCAGTCGAAGTACCGCAACCTCGTGGCCACCGCCGGCCAGTGTGTGTACGACACCGAGAGCAACAAGCCGGTCCTGAACAACTGGGTCTTCGTGCCCGGCTACTACCAGGGCAAGACCCCCTGGGGCATCTACGTCGGCAAGACCGCCTACACCCACTACGACTACGACGTCTACGAGGACGGCGACCGCAACTACGCGTTCGTCACCGTCTACAACGGCGTCAAGCTCACGGGTGACAAGGAGGTCGACAAAAAGGCCTACGACAAGTGGAAAGGCCAGAAGAAGATCCTCTCCGAGGTCGTCACCAAGGAGGAGTTCGAGGCCAAGTACACCGAGGGCGGCCCCTACTGGAAGAAGACCCTCGCGCCCGTGACGGCCCCGGTCGACCCGCCGAAGGCGTCGTTCACCCAGGCCGAGGCCGAGAAGTACTACACCGACGGCGTCGACGGCGTGAAGCTGACCACCGAGTCGGTCACCCAGGCCGCCTACAACGCCGCCCCCACCGGCACCAACGCCATGAAGAACGGCGAGAAGTGCCCGACCTGGTGCGGCCCCGACTCGGGCAAGGAATACCCGATCGACGAGGCCACCTACAACAAGCTGAAGGCCGACACCGCCTTCAAGGGTGTGCTGCGCAAGACCGAGCAGAACCAGTTCTTCAAGAAGGAATGGTTCGTGAAGAAGTGGGTCAAGACCTCGGTGGCCGAGGCCTACTACAAGGACCACTACATCGTCCGCGGCGTCGAGAACGTCGGCCGTCTCGGCGACAACGTCGGTGGTCAGGGCCTGGCCTACAACCAGAAGCTCGGCAAGGCCCACTACGTGTTCGGCTACCCGAGCGGCGCCCACCCCGACGGCAACCGCGTCTTCTCCGGCAACACCCTCAAGTGGTCGTACGGCAAGACCTTCGCCGCCTCCGCGTCGGCGATCAAGGCCCAGGAACTCGTCGGCATCAAGTCGTCGTTCACCGGCCAGGGCGCCATCGGCTCCTCGTGGCTGGCCGGCTACAAGAACACCCGCCGCCTCGGCTACCTGAACGGCGTGACGATCGCGGTCTCCGACCGCGACGGCAACAAGCGCATCGACACGTCGGTGTCGGCCTACTTCGACGGCGAGACCTACGGCGTCTACAAGCAGGCGGCCAACGTCTGGTCCGGCTCCATCCTCTAGCCGCGTTTTAGGGAGCGCCCGTATCCAGGGGGATGCGGGCGCCTCTCGTTTTTGTGACTTCGCATCTCAGGCGGGATCGTGAAGTATGGTCGCAAGCGCGTACCAGACGGGATTAGAGGGGATTCGCCGGATGCCGTTGCGCCTCACCGGGCCGTTCCGTCCGGGCAACGGGCGGCGCCGGGCGGCCGGGGCCCGCACGGCGCTCGCTCTGGCGGTGCTGCCCTTCCTGATGATGCTCCTCGTGTCGGTGCTCGATCTGAGCACGGGCCCCGAGATCGGCTTCCTTCCCCTGCTCGCGGTCGGGCCGGCCTTCGCCTCGCTCACCGGCGGGATCCGGCGGACCATGCTCGTCGGGGTGACGGCGCTGGTGCTGGCGATGGGGCTGGCGGCGTACAACCATCTGGAGTTGCGCAGGGCGTACATCACCATGGGCTCGATCGCCGGCGTGACGGCGGCGAGCGCCCTGGCGACGGTCGGCCGCCGACGCAGAGAACGGGAACTGGCCCAGGTCAGGTCGGTGGCCGAGGTCGCGCAGCGGGTGTTGCTGCGGCCGGTGCCCCGCCGCGCCGGGCACATGCGCGTGGCCGTCTCCTACACCTCGGCCATGGCCGAGGCGCACATCGGCGGCGATCTGTACGAGGTCGTCACCGCCCCCACCGGAGTCAGGGTCATCGTGGGCGACGTCCAGGGCAAGGGCCTGGAGGCGGTCGAGACGGCGGCGCTGGTCCTGGGGGCGTTCCGTGAGGCCGCCCACGACGAGAAGGACCTCGAAGGGGTCAGCGCCCGGTTGGAGAAGGCGCTCAACCGGCGCCTTTCCGGCGAGGAGTTCGTCACCGCCGTGCTGGCCGAGTTCAGCATCGAGGAGACGACCATGACGCTCCTCAACTACGGCCACCCCGCGCCGCTGGTGCTCAGGGCGGGCGGGGAGATCGAGTTCGCCGACCCCGACGAACACGTGCCCCCGCTGGGGCTGGCGGTCCTGGGGCCCGAGGGGCCGGCGCCCTATTCGATCACCTTCGAACCGGGCGACCAGATCCTCTTCTACACCGACGGTGTCATCGAGGCCCGCGACGCCCTGGGCCGGTTCTATCCGCTGGCCGACCGGGTCCCGCTGCTCAAGGACGACGACCCGGAGGCGGCGCTGGAGTCCCTGCGCCGCGACCTGATCGCCCACATCGACGGCCCGCCGACCGACGACGCGGCCATGCTGCTGATGCGCTGCCGGGAACCCGGCCTCGACCTGCTGTAGGGCCGTGGTCCCGCCGAGGAGGACCCCCAACCTCGGCGGGACCACGACGTTCGGGGGCTAGCTGATGGGCGGGTAGGCGTTGGCCAGCAGCTGACGGAACTGGGCCGAGAACCAGTGACCCGACAGCGGAGCATTCGCCAGAGCACCACTCGGGTTGTTCCCGTTACGGTCGTTGCCGCCGTAGGTCGGGTCACACATCCGGTCGAAGCCCTTGCCCTCGTTGTTCGGGATCTCGGTCGAGGAACCGTCGGACTCGCCCGGAGGCTTGACCCACACGTAGGCGTCGATACCGGTGGCCGGGTTGGCCTGCGGACGCTCACCCAGACCCGCGCCGCTCTGGTTGCACCAGTTGCCGGCGTGGACGCGTCGGTCGACCTTGGAGTTGTTGACGAAGGTGTTCAGGTCGGTCGAGGTGCTCGGCGCGGTCGGCCGGTTCGGGCCGCCCCAGCCGTTACGCGAGGTGTCGATCAGCATGCCGATGTTGGAGGAGAAGCCCTCCTGCACCAGCCGCTGACGGAAGGCCTGCGCGAAGGACAACTCGTCGATGTAGAAGTTCCAGTCGACCCACCGCGAAGAGCGGATCTGCTGGCCGTTGACGGTGCCGTTCACGGTGAAGTGCGGCTCCACCAGCGCCGAGTAGTTGGCGGTGTTGGTGATGAAGCCGTGGACGGTGGCCTTGCCGCCGGTGGCCAGGTCGGCGGTGGAGCCGAACAGGTCGGCCGACGGACCGAAGTTGGAGTCCCAGCCCAGCCAGCCGTGGTGACCGGCGTCGACGTAGTTGTACACGTTCGGGATCGCGTACAGCTTGGACAGCGCGTAGGCCACACCCTGCTCATAAGCGCCGGAGTTCTTCGCCTCCTGGCAGGCGGCCAGGTTGAGGTTGGTGACCAGGTTCGGCAGCGAGTCGATCTCGATGATGGCGACGATGCGCAGGTTCCGGTACGCGGTGTCGGACATGATCGAGGCGATCGGGTCGATGTACTCGGTCTTGTACCGGTTGATGCCGTCCTGGGCGACCTTGAGCTCACCGTTGGAGGCCAGGGCCGAGCAGTCGCGGTTGGGCAGGTTGTAGATCACGACCTGGATCACGACCGGGGCGGAACCGTTGGCCGCGTCCTGCTGGACGGCCAGGTCCAGGTGGTCGCGCAGGCCCTTGCTGTTGTTGCCGGCCGAACCGCTGGTGATGGCCGCGATCCGGTCCAGCCAGATGGCCGTGGAGGTGTTGGCGACGGCCGAACCGCCCGGCTCGGAGGCCGCGCTGGCCGACCAGTCGGGGTTCACGTAACCGGTCGCGCCCGCGTAGGGGTTGTCGACGCGGCCCGGGTTGACGATGTCGTCGTCGCCCTCGGTCGCGGTGACGGTGACGCTGGTCAGGCCGGAGGAGGCGACGGTGATCGGCCGGGTGCCGGCCGTCTGGTCGCTGTCCTGCGCCGCCGCCAGGGTGACGGTCTGCGGGGTCTGCCAGTTCGAGGTGGTGAACGTCAGGCTGGCGCCCGAGCTGACGGTGATGTTGGTGTCACCGGAGCCGGCCGTGTTGGTCACGGTCACGTTGCCGCTCGGCGCGGCCTGGAGGCGGACCGTGTAGGAGGCGGTGCCGCCCTCGGGCACGGTGACGGCGGTCGAGGAGACGACCAGCGCCTGGGTCTGCGTCCCGTCGTCGTCGGCCTCGGTGGCGGTGACGTTGACGCTGGTCAGCCCGCTGGAGGCGACCGTGAAGGTGCGCGAGCCGTTGGTCGTGTCGCCGTCCTGCGCCGCGGCGAGGGTCACGTTCTGCGCGGTCGACCAGTTGCTGCTGGTGAACGTGAGGCTGGCGCCCGAACTCACCGACAGGTTGGTGTCACCCGAACCGGCGCTCGTGGTCACGGTCACGTTGGAGCTGGGCTGCGACTGCAGGCGCACCGAGTAGGTGGCGGTGCCGCCCTCGGGGACGCTCACGCTGGTCGGGGTCACGATGAGGGCCTGCTGCGACGGGCTCGGCGACGGCGACGGCGAGGGGTTCGGGCCGTTGCAGACGGTGCCGTTCAGGGAGAACGAGGTCGGGTTGGTGTTGGTCCCGCTGAACTGGCCGTTGAAGCCGATCTGCACCGACTGGCCGGTGTTCAGGGCGCCGGCCCACGAGGGGGCCACGACGGTCACGTTCTGGCCCGACTGGCTCCAGGTGCCGTTCCAACCCTGCTGCACAGTCTGGTTCCCCGGCCACGTGTACGTGAGCCGCCACGGATTCACCGCGTCACCGAGGTTGTTGATCGTGATGTTGGCGCCGAAACCGCTGCCGTTGTCCCACTGCTTGGCGTACGTGACCTGGCAGGCGACCGCTGCGCCCGCCGGGGCCTGCATGACGGCGAGCCCGGTGACGGCCAGCAGCATGGCCGCCGCCGTCATGGCGGCTCTGCGCCAGGAACTCAATCGGGGTCCCATAGCTTTCTCTTCTCCTCGGCATACACGATTGGGAGCGCTCCCAACATGAGTTCGTTTCGCCGAGGTGTACAGCATGTTTCCTGCTTCGACGAGATACGGCCAGGATGCCTATGAAAGATTCAGGGTCCGGGCGGCCAGCCGGTGGAGGTGCCGCCGAAACCGGGCGAGCACCTCGGGGTTCTCCGCTCCCAGACGGTCGCCCGACTCGTCGAGCACCCCGCCCTGGACGAACCCGTGGACGCACCAGATCAGCGTCCACACGCAGTACTCCATGTCGGCCGTGTCGTCGATGTATCCGGCTTCGGCGGCCTGTTCGAGCACGGAGGTCGTCATGGTGATCAGCGGCTGGGAGTACTGCCGCTCCAGCCCGGTGAGGTCGGCCGCGTCGTACAGCCACCGGTGGATCCACAGGGCCGGGAACTCGGGATTGTCGACGCAGAAGTCGATGTAGCGGTCGACGATCTCGTGCACCGCCCCCGCCGCCGTGACGTGGTCGGCCGACATCATGTCGTTGACGACGCCTTCGAGCGCCTCGGTCTCGATCCGGGCGGCCCGCTCGATGACGGCCAGGTAGAGGTCCCGCTTGGACCCTCCGAAACCCTCCTTGGCCGGGTCGAGCCCGGTCGCCTCGACGATCTGCTTCAAGGTCGTGGCGTCGTACCCGAGCGCGGCGAACAGCCGCGTGGCCCCCTGCAGCAGGCTTTCCATCCAGGGCTCCCGATCCCTTGCGTCCTTACCGTCACCAAGTCCAACACCTGACCGGTCACGGGAGGGCAAACGGCACGCTTGACCACGGAATCCCCTTATTTATGGGCGTTTCATGGCTATCTGAGATGTTTTACTGTCTTAGGTTTGCCATGTCATGGTTTGGTGGCTAGTGTCGATTTCGTTGCCAAGTGCTGACCAACCCACGGGACAGCACTTGACCATCGGATCCGGCAGCGGCCCGAGGGGCCCACCGGACACGCCACCCCTGATGACTCGCGTGGCAGTCCTGTCGTCGTACGGAAAGATCTCCCTTTTTCATGTACGCCCTCAAAGGCATCCTGAAGAACAAGACCGCGACCACCGCGCTCACCGCCGTCGGCCTGGCCGTCGTGGGACTGGGCACCACCGGCGCCACCACCGCCCTGGCCGCACCTCCGCACGCGAACCACGTCCGGATCCACACCAAGCCGGCCGCCATCGTCAAGCCCCTGGCGAAGGCTCCCGCGGTGGCCAAGCCCGCGATCAAGGAGCCCTCGTTCGTCAAGCCGGCCGTGCTGACCGGCAAGACGACCGCCTCCTACTTCTGGGACGACTCCTCCGGCCGCGCGGGCGACACGGGTCTGCCCGCCAGCGGCAAGCCGATGCAAAAGGGCATGGCCGCCTCCCCGAGCTGGCCCCTCGGCACCGAGGGCTACGTGGTCTACAAGGGCGTCAAGAAGCCGTTCTTCGTCGGCGACCGAGGCCCCGGGAACCCGTCGTCGCGCGGCGTCATGCTCGACCTCGACGGGCAGACCTTCGCCGAGCTGACCGGCGGCACCTTCGACATGCACACCCTGGCCGTGAAGGACAACGGCGGCGCCGGGCACATCCCGATCGAGTACCACATCACCAAGTGGGGCGACGGGACGGGCCTCAAGGCCGCGCCGGTTCCGTTCTCGGCCGGCGCGTGGAGGCACTGAGCCTTATCGATGTGCGATGGAGGGCTTGGAGCTGCTAAAGTCTTCCTCGCGGGCGCCGCTAGCTCAGTTGGTTAGAGCAGCTGACTCTTAATCAGCGGGTCCGGGGTTCGAGTCCCTGGCGGCGCACCAAGCAGAAGCCCAGATCAGCAAACTGATCTGGGCTTCTTCCGTCTCCGGCTCGTGCCGTTATTTCCCGCCCGTAATTCGGGCCACCATTCCCGGTGAATCGAATAACGTCCTGACACGGTCAGGCATGCGTTCTATCCTGTGGGCCGGTGGCGGATACGGGAGATGAATGTGCACATCACCATGAACGCACCATTGGCTGATCGCGATATCGAGAATTTCATTGCGGCGATGCGGCCTCACATCGAAGAAGACGCCGAAACGATCGGTGTTCCCGCGCGGACGTTCGAGATTCAGGTGCGGCTCCACTTACCGCGCCTCGACCGGGCGGCGCTGGGTTCCCCCGAGAAGGCCTATGAGGCGATCCGCGTACACGCGATCATCAGGGCCGCCGAGGAGCAGCAGTCGGCACGGGAGGCGGCGTACCAGGCGCACGCGTCGGTGCTGCTCAACGTCGACAAGGTGCGCAGGGACCTCAGCCTGTCGTTCACCGACGACTACCGCACCACGCTCCGGTTCGACGACGTGAAGCCCGCCGTCGGCCACCAGATCCAGTCGCGGCTCCACTACCTGCGCAGTGAACGGGCCGACACCCTCTACCAGTTCGGGCTCCACCTGCCCGGGGCCACCATGCCCCTCACCTACGTGGCGTTCTCCCGCTGCGACCGGCAGTACATCATGGACGCCCTGGCCGGGCACGGCCTGAAGGCCCACCACGACGAGATCCTCGTCCTCACCCGCATGCACGGCCTGGCCGGCATCCCGGCCAACCTGATGAGCCTCACCATCGGCAGGGCGGTGCGCGCCATCAAGGAGAGGTCGGACACCCGGTTCGTCATCACGGCCTTCAACCCGATGCTGGGCTTCGAGGGCACGTCGTTCCGGGCCGCCGGATTCCGCGCCATCGCGTCGTCGCCGGTGACCTACGCCTACGACCGGAGAGGCTTCTTCCAGACCCGGCGGATCTCCCGGAAGCTGTTCCCGCAACGGCTCGACACCCCGAACAACGTGCTGATGATCCTGGGCGTGCCGACAGCGGCCAAAACCGAGGTCGCGGCCTTGGACGGGCTGGTCGAAATCCCACCGGAAGTCCATTCACGTGTCGACCCCGTTCACCCTTCCTCGATCGATTTCTCGTCGACCGAATGGCACGAATGGCTGAGCGGCCAACGGGCCCTGCTGGAGAATCACTGGTCGGATTCGACGGCCCATCCGAAGTACTTCGAGATTCCGCGCGAAGAGGCCGATCCGCGTGGCCAGTGCGGAGTGGCGTCGGTGTGGCTGGCGCGGAAACTCCGCACCGATCTGCGCGTCGAACCCACGTACTGTTTCGGTCGGCTCAGCTTCGACGCGGCCGGCGTCGGCGACGTCGACCACCACTGCTGGGTCGAGATCGGCGACGGCGCCGATCCTCGGCGAACGGTCATCGACCTCACCGGCGACCAGGCCCGGGGAAACGACGTCAGGGTGATCACGGGTCCTCATGAAGAACTACGATCCCGGGGGATCCACTACGAGCCCACGTCGCGGCTGCCGCTCGACGCGTTACCGACCGATCGGGTATGGCCGCGATTCCTGGTTCTCGATGACAGGCTCGGGCCGCGGCGTTAGGGTATCGCCGCCCCTTTCAGGATCAACATGAGGAAATCGCGAATGCCCGGCGTCCGCCCCGAGGTGCTCCTGCTGTCGTCGAACCAGAGGCGGAGATACGCCGAGGACATCCTCAGCGCGCTGGCGCTGCCGAGGGGCGCGGTCATCCAGTTCCGTTACGACGCCGAGTACGTCGCCCCCCGGCTGCGCGAGAAGATCGCCGGGCAGACGGTGATGGGCACCCGCTGCCTGATCGCGTTCGTGGCCGACGTCGAGACCGACGATCCCTTCCTGGTGCCCGTGCGGTTCGCGACCGTGGTGAGCGCCGAATCGGTCGCCGACGTGGTGCTGTTCCGGCTGCAGGTCGAGGACTACCCGTGTCTCGACGAGTTCCCCTCGGGCGCCGCCGAGATCAGGGCCGCGGGCAAGCGGTTCGTCGACACGCTGATCCAGCGCAACGCCAAGCACTACTTCCCGGCGGCCAACCAGTTCGCCGACCTCCGCTGCCACGAACCGGCCCAGCCCGAACCCCAGTCGTGGCTGGGAGTGGCCCGACGGCTGGCGCAGCACGACGAGTTCGCGAAGTCCTACTTCGTCCGGGTCGAACCGCCGCGGACCCCCGGCGGGAAGACGATCAAGTTCGACGCCTCGGGGCAGCTGAGCGTGAGTGACCGGCAGCCGGTGAAGATCCGGGTGAACTTCTTCTCCGCCGACTACTCCGAGACGCCCAAGCAGCTCACCTGCGCCACCGACGGCACCTACCTGCGGATCTCCTCCGACGACTCCTACGACGTCGCGCTGCGCTACGACTCGGTGGAGTTCTGGCTGCAGCCGGCCGTGCTCAGCTTCGACGCGCTCGCGCGGGTGACGGTCAAGCTCTCGGCCGACCGGCTGACGACCAACGCCGGGTTCCCGGTGGTCGTGCGGCGGTCGCGGTCGCGGCTGGCCCTGCGGCTCGGGGCCAGCGGGCTGGGGGCGATCCTGGTGGCGCTGCCGGCCGTGCTGGGCAGCACCGTCGCGCTGCAATGGCGGCTGATCCCGGCGATCGCCGGGGCGGTGCTGCTGGCGCTGTCGACCGTGGTCATCTCGCGTGGGGAGAAGTGATCTCACCGGCGAAGAACTCGGGGCGCAGGGCGAACTCGGCGCACAGTTCCTCGAAGAGCGGCAGCAGGGCCGGGAAGGTCGCCCCGATCTTGCCTCTGGCCACCTGCTCGGTGACCTTGTAGGCCTCCCAGGTCGGCTTCACCGGGTGGCGGTCGCCCAGCAGCGTGGTCATGTGGGGAAGCAGCTTGTCGAGGGCGTAGACGAACCTGCTCTCGGGGTCGTCGAGCCTCTTGTAGCGGTAGAGGTCGTCGATCAGCCAGGGGAAACGGTCGCCGAACTCGGCCCGGATGCGCTCCCTGGCCTCCTCTTCGCGTAGTTCCTTCTTCTCCAGGTCGCCCGCGTCGGCGTAGACCGACACGTCGCCGGAGTAGATCTCCGGCAGGTCGTGGATGAGGGCGTACTTGGCGAGCAGGCCCTGGTCGAGGGTCGGGTCGACCAGGGGGGCGACGACGACGGCGACCAGGCCCAGCGCGAAGGAGTGTTCGGCGTCGTTCTCGCGGCGGTCGACCGTTTCGGGGACGACCGACACCCTCGACACGTGGTAGGGCGGAACCGCCAGCTCACGCACGACGAGCCGCAGGATACCGATGTCCATGGCCACGGCTCCACCCTAGACGACGTTGATCGAGGTCAGCGGCCGAACGCGATCGTGCGGCCGTTCCTGACCTGCTCCTTCTTGTACGTCACCGTGTCGATCACCACGTCGTTCGGCCCGACCAGCATGATCGAGTCGCCGCCGTTGTCGAGCCGGCTCACCTTGACGACCTTGACGTCGCCCGCCTCGACCGCGCCCGACAGGCCCGTGCGGTTGCCCGAGGTGTCGCGCAGGTGCCAGCCGTCGAGTTTGATCGGGTCGGGGGTCACGTTCAGCAGGGTGATCTTCTCGGCGCCCGCGTCGGCCCCGGCCGGGTTGGGCAGGGCGGCCACGATGACCAGGTCGCCGGTGACCGCCGAGGGCGGGGTCGTCGGGCCGGTCGCCGGGTCGGGGGCGATGACGAAGTCCTCGGGCCAGACCGTCAGCTCGATCGTGTCGCCCGAGGCGCGCACGACGTCGTGGAGGTTGCCGCGCTCCTGTCTCCCGATCAGCCAGACCGCGTCGTCGCGATGGACCGGGTCGGCGCGCAGCCACGTGTCGAACTGGTCGAAGTTCGAAAAGCCGGCCGCGAAGTAGGGCACCAGCCGCCGGAACAGCTTCGGCCAGATGACCGTCTCGTCGAGGTTCTCCGGGGTGACGGTCGCGGGCCGCCCCGGGTGGCCGTCGGCGGAGGGCCAGAAGCCCGTGGCCGGGCGGACCGCCCGGGAGACGACGGCCAGGTGGTCGCGCAGTTCCGCGGGGAGGGTGGCGTAGTAGGCCGGGTAGGCCAGGCCCTCGGCGAGCAGCGCCCGGTTGGCCGACGCGCCGGCCAGCGTCGGGGTCAGGAACACGGGGGCGCCGTCGGGGGTGTCGGTGCCGCCCGCGTAGACGAACGCGATCAGGCGGCCGTTCGCGTCGACGCCGTTCGAGAGCACGTAGCCGCGGATCGCGTCCTGGTCGGCTCGCCTGACCTTGTTCGGGAGGTCGTCGAAGAACTCCACTCCGGTGAAGCCCAGGAGCGCCAGCAGCCGGTCGCGGGCGGCCCAGGCCCATTCCAGGCGCTGGTGGGTCTCCTCGAAGTGGGTCTCCAGGGCGTCGATCGCCTCCAGGCGGACCGAGATGCCGCGCCGGTTCAGGTCGGGCGACGTGCCCGAAGGGCGCGGGAGCGCCTCGACCAGCGCCGGTGTGTCGGGAAGGAACTTGATCGTGTCACCGTCTGGTTCCGGACCCTGGCGCGGGAGATCGGGATATCTGATCACGAAATTTCCGCGCAATAGCGTATAAGTCATCGCCTATCACCCCGTGGCGAGAATAACCGGGGCTGGAATTCAGATCCAGCCCGCTTCCGTGGCTATGCGTATCGCGTCCACGCGATTCCGGGCGTTCAACTTGGTGACGATTTTGGTCAGATAGTTGCGTACCGTTCCGACCGAAACGTGCATTTGGGCGGCGATCTCCGGGGGTTCCGCTCCCCCGGCCGCCAGGCGGAGCACCTGGATCTCGCGGCCCGACAGGGGGATGTCGCCGACGTCCCACGCGGTCAGCGCCAGCTGCGGGTCGATGATCCTTCTGCCTGCCGCCACTTCCCGTACGGCCTGCGCCAGCCGCTCCGACGGGGTGTCCTTCAGCAGGAAGCCCGACACCGAGACCGACAGCGCGCGCCGCAGCGTGCCGGGGCGGCCCAGGCCCGTGAGGATCAGGGTGCGGCACGAGGGGAGCTTGGCGTGCAGTTCCTCGGCCGCCGACAGTCCGTCGATGACGGGAAGGTCGACGTCGAGGACAGCCACGTCGGGGCGGTGTTCCAGGGCCGCCGGGACGATGTCGGCGCCGCTGCCCACCTGGGCCACGACGGTGAGGTCGGGCTCCATCTCCAGCAGGGCGGCCAGGGCGCCCCGGACGATGCGCACGTCCTCGGCGAGGAGGATCCGTAACGTCAGCACGTCGATTCCCCCGGCCCGTCCAAAAGGTCAAAATGAATCTTGTACCGAGGTTACGCAAATAGGCAATGCCGACATTCTTGACAGAACGTCATTATGGGATGTCGGCTTTTAGCCGGAACGTTCCGGCACTTCGTTCATATTTCAACGAACCCCCGACGGATTCCAGGCGTACGGCCAGGTCATCCAGGGCGGTGCCGGGCTCCGCGGGGGTCAGCAGGGGAATGACGCCGTCGTTCCAGACGGTCAGCGAGCCGTCGGAGAAGGTGATCTCGCAGTGGGCGGCGGCGCTGTGCCGCAGCACGTTCGTCACTGCCTCGCGGAGCACGACCGCCAGGATCGCGTCGAACTCCGGCGGGACGTCGCGGGCTTCGGCCCGGACGCACACCCCGGCCGCCGCCAGGGTCGCGCGGGCGGAGTCGAGTTCGGCGGTGAAGGACATGTGGCGGTAGCCGCTGGCCACCGATCTGACGTCGGCGACGGCGCGGCGGGCCACGTCCAGGACGTCGGCGAGTTCGGCGCGGGCCCGGTCGCCCGAGCCGGGGAGCAGGCGGTAGGCGCGTTCGCTCTTGACCGTCATGGCGGCCAGGTCGTGGCCGAGCAGGTCGTGCAGCTCGCGGGCGACCCGTAATCGCTCCCGGGTGACCGCGCCGCGCGCCAGGTCGTCGCGGGCCTGGTCGACCTGGGCGACGAGGCCGGAGAGTTCGCCGATGCCGTACACGACCAGGCCGGTCAGCAGGGTCGAGAGGGTGAGGTAGGCGGTCCACTCCCCCGCGTCGCCGTGCAGGACCGACAGGGCCGACACGCTGACGCCGACGGCGGCGTAGCAGCCCCAGCGCCAGACGCCCGGCAGGACCATCAGCGCCGTGCCGGCCAGGAAGCCGCCCATGGAACCCCACGGCGCGCCGATCCACAGCAGCGGCAGGTAGGTGGCGACCGCCTGGATCGGCAACGCGGCGCGGCGGAGGAAGCCCAGGGAGAGGGCGATCTGGACGCCGACCAGCACGGCCGCGCAGAGGGCCGACTCCAGCAGGCTCAGCGCCCCCGGGTGCTGACCGAGCACGTTCACGACCATCAGCACTCCGTAGCCGAGCAGCACGACCACCGCGATCGTGCGGGCCACCCGCAGGTGCCAGGGCTGGCCGGTGATCTGCGCGACCGTCCACGTCACCGGGTCGTCGGCGACCGGCGGGGCCGTTCCCTCCGCCGGGACCTCGGCGGTGAAGGTGAACCACTCGCCGTCGAGGCTCGTGGTGCTGACGCCGCCGGCGGCCTCGACGCGGGCCGACAGGTTGTCCAGGCCCGCTCCTCCGCCGGGCGCCGGGCCGCCGACGTCGGCGGCGTCGTTGACCACTCGCAGCACGATGTGGTCGCCCTCCCGCGAGGTCTCGACCAGGCAGTACTGCGCCTTGCTGTGCCGCAGCACGTTGGTCACCGCCTCGCGCAGCACGATGGCCAGAACCGTGTCGACCTCCTCCGGCAAGGGGCCGGGCGCCAGCCGCACCTCGACGTCCATGTCGGCGGCGATCAGCATCGACTCGGCCGAGCGGGCCTCGGCGGCCAGCGACATCGGGCGGCTGCCGCCCGCGACCACCCGCACGTCGCCGAGCGCCTGGCGCGACAGCGTCAGCACGTCGCGCAGCTCGCGGCGGGCGCGTTCGGCCGAGCCGGGCAGCAGGCGGTAGGCCAGTTCGCTCTTGAGGGTGAGCGCGGAGACGTTGTAGCCGAGCAGGTCGTGCAGGTCACGGGCGACCCGCAGGCGTTCCTGGGCGACGGCCACCCCGGCCAGTTCGCCCCGGGCGGCGTGGACGGTCAGCGCCAGTGACGCCAGCGAGCTCACGCCGTAGACCATCAACCCGGTCAGCGCGGTGAAGTAAGCGCCGTAGACGACGTCGACGGTGGCCATGCCCATCCACGTGAGCGCGAGTGACATGGCGGCGGGGACGGCGGCGTACAGGGCCCAGCGCAGCGGACCCGCGACGGCGAGGAGCATCGAGCCGGCCAGGAACCCGGCGAGGGAACCGGCCTGGGGACCGGCCCAGGCGAACGGCGCGAACGTGACGACGGCCTGCGCCGACAGCGTCACCGCCTTGCGTGGCGCGGGCCACGACAGGACGTCGCGGGTCGAGTGGACGAGCTGGAGCCCGAACCCCGCGAGGAGACAGGCCGCGAAGGCGACGAGGGACCAGTCGCGCAGTCCCTCGCCCCAGACGAACATCAGGGAGTTGAAGGTGTACCCGAACAGCACGGCGCCGATGACGGCACGCGCCATCAGTCCGGGCCGTATCCCTAACGACACCACGGGCCCTCACTAACCAGGAAATATCGCCTTATGCGAGAAGGGCGGCGGCCAGCATCGGCCAGTCGGCGTCGTTGACCGGATAGCCGTCGTCCGCCGAGCCGTTTTCTGGGTGGCCGACGGCGTAGCCGCACACGCTCGACTCGGTCCGCCAGTCGAGCCCGAACACGTGCGCCGACGCCTCGATGTCGGGCCCGTCGAGACGGCGTCCGGCGAGCCCCAAGGCCGTCGCGACCAGCGACAGCGTCTGCACCAGCGCACCCGCGTCGGTGAGCACGAGCGAGTAGCCGAGCCCGTTGTACTTCCACGACAGCCGCCGGAACCGCGCGGTGACCATCAGCAGCACCGGCGGAGGGGAGGGCAGGTTGGCCGAGACGAGCAGCTCGTCGGGATCGCCGTCGAGCGGGGTGAGGCCGTGGTGATAGGGGTCGTAGTGGTAGACCCCGCGCGCCAGCCCGGCGCACCGGTCGACGACGGCGTACAGCTCCAGCTCGTGGCAGTCGCCGCTGGTCGGATGGGGGCGGTCGCTCGTGGTGGCCGTCGCCTCGGTCGACGGCGAGCCGGTCAGCGACCGGACCCGGGCGGTGCGATAGAGCAGCGCCCCCAGGTCGGTGAGGGTCATCTCCTCGCCGGAGAACGACCGGGCCGGCCGGTGGGCCTCGACGACGGCGGAGAAGGGCGGGTCGGCGGCCAGGTCGTCCCACGACGGCCGGGGCAGCGGAATGCCCTCGGCCGCCTCCTTCACGACCGGTTCGACGCTGCCGTGCTCGCCGAGCGGATAGGTCACGCCGAAGTCCTGGTCGTGGCGGCCCAGCGTGGAGCGGGTGTGGAACATCAGGTCGATCGGGGTCCACGCGGTCAGCGCGGGATCGCGGTCTTCGGCGAACTCGACCCGCTGGAACGGGTCGCCGGGCACCGCCTCGACGACCATCCCGGCCGCCATCAGGTAGGAGATCACCGACCTGGTCTCCGGCCCCGCCTCCGAGGCCGTGGTCGGGCGCATCAGCGCGCCCAGGTGACCGATCGCGTCGGCGCGGTGCAGGATCACCCGATGCTGCGACAGCGGCGACTCCAGCAGGTAGTTGCCGCCGTCGGTGGTGAGGACGGCGAAGCGCGACAGGCGTACCGGCTGGACCGGCGGCCGCTCCGGCAGGTGGAAGCCCGCCTGCGGGGTGAGCGGCACGACCGAGATCAGCGGCTGCTCCCGGTCGACGCCGAACGACCGCACGACCAGGTGCCCCAGCCGGTCGAGCAGCGCGCCGAGGGCCCGCCGCTCCGCGCCCGACCTGATGACGTTGCCGAGCGAGATCGGCCCCAGGCTCATCCGGCGCATGGCCGCGACGACGGCCGGGGCGGGCATCGGGAGGACGGTGTCCTCCCAGCGCGAGTGCACGACGATCACACCCTGGTCCGGGTCGGGTTCGACGAGGACGTCCTCGCGGAAGGACCACAGGGGAAACGGGGGGAGCGTGTCGTGCATGTCGGCTCCTCTCACATGAACAGGGCGACCGGGTTCAGGTCGTCGTAGGCGGTCGGCCGGTCGAGCCGGCCCAGCGCGACGGGGACGTCGAACAGCCGGCCCGGGGCGAACCTCGGCCAGAAATGCCGCAGCCCCGGCACGACGACCTTGACCACCGGCACCCCGATGTCGGGCCGGGTCTGGTCGAGGATCAACGGGTCGAAGGGCCTGATCAGGTCGATGTCGTCGTTGAGGTCGTCGTTCGGGGTGTACGCACGGGGCGCCGCCACCCCCTCGGGCAGCAGGCACGGATGGCTGGCGGCCGACACGCGCCCCCACCACGGGCGCATGTCGATGTCCTGGGCGGCGGGCAGCAGCTGGCCGAGCTCCGTCAGCGCGCGGCGGGCGGCCGTCGCGGGGTCGAAGTGGGCGCCGAACCCCAGCATGACCTCTTCGCCGCCCTTCGTGGAGACGGCGGCCATGGCCGGGATCCCCAGGTCGGTCGTCAGGTCGAGGACGCGCACGTCACGGCCCAGCCCCGCGTAGTCGGCGCGCAGCTCGGCGGTCCACGGGTCGTCGAGGACGACCTCCGGCTGGCGGGTCCGGTTGTACCACCAGATCCCGACGGCGTCCCGTTCGACCAGTTCGAGGAAGCCCTGGAGGATCGCGTCCTCGATCGACGACCCGGCGGCGTTGCCGTTGGAGTCGGCCTGGCCGCCCTCGGAGAAGTAGAGCAGGTCGGTGGGCAGGTAGCGCCTGCGGCCGTCGAGGGTGAACAGGGGCGTCCACTCCGTCTCGGCGCCCTCGTCGAAGGGGGCGCGCTGGCGCGGGTCGTAGAGCAGGACGTCGTCGGGGTGGACGGCCGCCGCGCCCAGCCCCCGGTAGGAGTCGCGCACGACGTGCTCCTCGCCCAGACGGGAACCGCAGTAGCGTTCGACCGCCTCGCAGAGCGCCCCCACCTTCGCCTCGATCGGGGTGCCGCCCTTGCCGCCGCTGTCGGCCCGCAGGCCGGAGACCGGCAGGGCCAGGTTGCGGCCGGACAGGTAGCTGTTGAGGAATGCGGGCGCGCGCGGATCGCGGCGGACCCGGTCGACGACGCCGGTGACGGGGTCGGTGAGGTGGACGTACCGGTCCCAGGTCTCCTGCGGCCCGGCCGACCGGTGGGCGTGCGCCTTGCGCCTGGACGTGACCTCGACCGGAGCCGGCCGGGTCCGAGGGTCGCCGCAGGCCGGGCACTGCGGCCTCCTGGTGACCCGGTGGTGTGCGGCCTCCAGGGTGAGCGGGTCGAACGTCCAGAGCGTGTCGAGCTCCCGGCCCGCCAGCCACCGCGCCACCTGCAGGGCCGCCAGCTGCGCCCCGATCGACGTCGTCTGCGGCAGGGCGGCGGGCGGCGCGAGCGCGAGCGGGGCCTGCCGCCTGATCCGCAACCGGGCCGCCAGGCACTCCCAGCAGGCCGACTCCCCCGGGCGGAACCCCGGCCCGATCCACAGGTCGGGCCCGTCGACCGCCACGGGCAGCCAGGGCCGGCCGTCGGCCAGGCGATCGGCGTTCACCGACGCGAGCGCCGGATCGAGGTAGTCGTCGCAGACGACCAGCACCGGCCCCTGGTCACCGACGCGCAACCCCAGGTCACGGAGGATCGGACCGATCAGCGACGCGTCGCCGATCACCTCGACCGTGCCGTGCGGCACCCCGAGCCCGGCCAGGTCCCAGTACGCGGCGACCTCGGGCGACGTCTTCTCGTCGGTCTGCGGCGCGACCAGGTCGGCCTCGGCCAGCCGCCCGAGCAGCCGCCCCAGGTCGGCCGCGCCGAGCCCGGTCCGCTCGTGCAGGCCGGCCAGGTCGTGGCTGCCGTCGAGCAGGGGCGCGACCTCTTCGATGTGGTCGCCGTGCAGCGCGACCGTGGCCCGCGCCGAGGTCAGGTAGACCCCGTCACCGGGCACGGTCACCGCACGCCAGTGCCGCTTGAATCCGACCCTCATCCGCAATACGTCCATTTCGCCGACATGAGGGACGGCTTGGTCAGGTCGGCGATCTGCAGGGGGTCACCGCCCGCCGAGAGCGGGGGCGCGTCGTCGGCGCCCAGGTCGATGCCGAACTGGGCCAGGGTGGCGGCCGGGTCGTCTTCGTAGCGGGCGGCCAGGTCGGGTTCCGTCCACGCCCGCATCACCAGTTCGGCGAAACGCCAGTCTTCGTCCGCGTGAGTCATCGTGGTCATGCATTCGATTCTGCGGAGGCGGGCCGGGCGGCCATAGTCATCGATTCACGAGCCGGGTGTGAGATTTTCACATCGGGATCGTGAAACCGGATGAAGACCGTGCGATGTAAGCGCTTCTAGGCTGAGCCGCGTGAATCGCATTCGAATACGCCGGCCCAAGCGGCCGCGGCCCGGGACGGTCCGGGACATCGACACGCGTACGCCGTCAGGCGTCCATCTGCCTTATTGAGGGAAACGCATGTATCACGATCTGCAAATCAATCGGCTGAGGGCTTTGGTGACCGTGGTCGAGCTCGGCGGGTTCCGGAAGGCGGCCGAGGCGCTGCACGTGACCCAGCCGGCGGTGAGCCAGCAGATCCGTCAGCTCGGCGGTCTCGTCAAGGGGCCCATCTTCACCTCGACCGGCCGCAGCCTGGAGCTCAGCACCGAGGGCGAGGAGCTGCTCGGGTACGCGCGCCGGATCGTCGCCCTCAACGACGAGGCGGTGGGCCGGTTCGTGCCGCCGTCGGGCACCGCCCGGCTGACGATCGGCGTGGTCAACCAGCTCGCCGAGGCGCTGCCGGAGATCCTGCGGCTGCTGAACCGGGGGCTGCCGCACGTGCAGGTCGGGGTGCAGACGGGGTTGAGCGAGTCGCTGGAGAACCAGGTGTCGTCGGGGCAGCTCGACCTGGCGCTGCTGCTCCAGTCGGAGCCGGTCGCCGCGCCCGCCCACCAGCTGGGCGAGATGCGCATGGACTGGTTCGGCCGCCCCGCCCACGGCGAGGGCGCGGCGCTCCCGCTGACCCTCTTCACCGAGCCGTGCACGCTGCGGCGGCGCATCGTCGACGCGCTCGACGCGTCAGAGGTGCCGTGGCGGGTGGCCTACGAAGGGCCGGAGCTCGTCGGGCTGCGCGCCGCCGCGAAGGCCGGCCTCGGGGTCGCCTGCCTGGTGGCCAACGGCGACGAGTTGTGGGGGCTGCCGCGCGCGGCGCGCAACGCGCTCCCTTCGGCCCCTGGGCCGCTGCCGGTGACCGTGGCCCTTTCCGCGAACGCGACCGATTCCGAGTATGTGCCGATCGCCGAGAGGGCCTTCCAGCAGGCGTTGCGCGATTATCCGTTCGCCTGATCCGTCGGTACGTGCTGCGATCATGCGGCTCATGTATCGAGAACTGGCCCAATATGCCGAGAGCGCCACTTTCACCTATGTCCGGGGCCTGGCCCCTGCCGACCTCGTCGCCCGCTGGGGTGGCGACATCGCGACCTTCTCTCCCAGAACCTTCGACGATCTGGCATTCACCGGCAGCTATGGAAGGACCACGGCGTTTCTGGCCGTGGCCTCCATCGGTGACTGGACGCTGGCCGTCGACGACCGCGCGATCGGCGTCGACACCGAGATGATCAGGCCCTTGTCGGCGGGCACCCGGGTGGTCTCCCACTATCTGCAGGAGATCACGGGGATCTACGACTTCCGCTGGGCCGAAGACGGCCGGATCGAGTTCGGCTTCTACAGTGAGGACGGCTTCATCAGCGGCGACCCTGACCCGGACCCGGAGAGTGGAGAGCCGCCGACGGGGTGGGGCGTGGTGCCCGAGGCGTTCGCCTCGATCCTGGCCCGCTCCGACGCCCTGTTCCCAGACGGGCCGGAGATCAACGACGGCCCGGTCTTCACGTGGACCGAAGACCTGACCGGCATCACGCTGACTCCCCCGATGCTCTTCGAGCTGCCGTTCGTCGTCGGCCGCATCCCCGTCCCGTCAAATGCCTGAAGTGGCCCGACGGAAGTGGTTCAGCACGTATCAGCAGGTCACGGCGGTGATCGGGCGGTGCGGTCGCCGGATGTCAAGCCGGTCGCAAGCCGACCGGCCGACCGTGCGGGCATGACCTCCTTCAAGAGCGCGGCCGCCGCATTCGGCGTCGCCGTGATCGCCCTCACCACCCCCGCCCTGGCGGCGGACGAACCCGGCAAGCTGACCGCCCGGCTGACCATCACGGGGAGCGGCACCGAGTGCCGGGTCCTCACCGTCGGCAAGATCGGCATGACCAACGCCCAGGCGCGGTATCTGGTCGACAACGGCGCGACGGCCCGCGTCGAGGTCTGGGCCGAGGACGCCGTCTTCGACAACCGCGTCTACAAGGCGCCCAAGGCGACCCTGAGCGCGATCTCCGACCGGAACGGCGGCGGCCTCTTCATCCTCTCCGACCTGAAGCTGTCCTGCGTCAACTACCTCGACGAGGACGACAAGCCCCCGTACGACTACGGCGACGAGATCTACACGAAGATCATTTTCGACGGGCCCGGCTATCCGCGCATGACCAAGAAGTCGAACGTGGTCCACGACAACTTCGGCTTCGGCGAGCCCTGATCGGTCCGGACATTTTTACGTTTTCTTGACGCCCCGCATCCGTGGCATCGACCTGTGTCGTCAGTAGCGTGACCACTCGTCTGATTTGCCCGGATAGCGGAGGTACCTGGTGACCGGCACGCTCCGGCGATGGCTGCTGAAGGGGCTCAAGCGCCCCGAAGGACTGGTCGGCGGGACGCACGACGAGGAGCCGCCCGAGCACCAGCACACCTGGTGGCAGGTCATGTGCCTGACCGGCGTCGACTACTTCTCCACCCTCGGCTACCAGCCGGGCATCGCCGCGCTGGCCGCCGGCGCGCTCAGCCCCATAGCCACGCTGGTGCTGGTGGCGCTGACGCTGTTCGGCGCGCTGCCGACCTACCGGGCGGTGGCCGAGCAGAGCCCGCACGGGCTCGGCTCGCTGTCGATGCTGGAGCGGCTGCTGCCCGGCTGGCGCGGCAAGCTGCTGGTGCTGTTCCTGCTCGGGTTCGTCGCCACGGCCTTCGTCGTCACCATCACCCTGTCGGCCGCCGACGCGACCGCGCACATCCTGCACAACCCGTTCGTGCCCGAGATGCTGGCGGGCTGGCAGGTGCCGGTGACGCTGCTGCTCATCGCCGCCCTGGGCGGGGTGTTCCTGGCCGGGTTCAGCGAGGCGATCTCCGTCGCGGTCGTTCTGGTTGCGGTCTATCTGCTGCTCAACGTGGTCGTCGTGGGGACCGCCGTCGAACACGCGCTGACCTCGCCCGAGAAACTGGTCGGCTGGCAGAACGCGCTGGACTCCGACTACGCCAGCCCGCTGGCGATGGTCGCCGTCGCGCTCTACGTGATGCCGAAGCTCGCCCTGGGGCTGTCCGGCTTCGAGACGGGCGTGGCCGTCATGCCGCTGGTCCGGGGCGACATCGCCGAACGGGTCAGGGGCACCCGCAAGCTGCTGACCACGGCCGCGCTCATCATGAGCGTCTTCCTCATCGCCTCCAGCCTCGCCACCACCGTGCTCATCCCGCCGGCGGAGTTCGCCGAGGGCGGCTCGGCCAACGGCCGGGCCCTGGCCTACCTGGCCCACCTCTATCTCGGCGACTGGTTCGGCACCGCCTACGACCTGTCGACCATCGCGATCCTGTGGTTCGCCGGGGCGTCGGCGCTGGCCGGGCTGCTCAACATCGTGCCGCGCTACCTCCCCCGCTACGGGATGGCCCCCGACTGGACCCGCGCCTCGCGGCCCATGGTGCTGGTCTTCACCGCCATCGCCTTCCTCATCACGGTGGTCTTCGGCGCCGAGGTCGAGTCACAGGGCGGCGCGTACGCGACCGGCGTGCTGGCGCTCATCCTCTCGGCGGCCGTGGCCGTCACCCTGGCGGCGTGGACGAAGGGCCGCACCCGCCCCGCGCTCTTCTTCGGCGTGGTCACCCTGTTCTTCGGGTACGCCACCGTCGCCAACATCATCGAACGCCCCGACGGCCTGGTCATCGCGCTGCTGTTCGTGCTGGCCATCGTGGTCGTCTCGCTCGTCTCCCGGGCCACCCGCTCCACCGAACTGCGGGTCACCCGCATCAGCCTCGACGACGCCGCGCGCCGTTTCGTCAACGAGGCGGGCGAGATCCACCTCATCGCCAACGAGCCGAACAGCCGCGACGCCAAGGAGTACGTCGACAAGGCGCGCGAGGCGTGGGAGCTGCACCGCCTGCGCACCCGGGAGGGCCTGCTGTTCCTGGAGGTGACCGTCCCGGACGCCTCGGAGTTCGCCGGGGAGCTGCGCGTGGTCGGTGAGGAGCGGCACGGGTTCCGCGTCCTGACCATGCAGAGCACGACCGTCGCCAACTCCATCGCGGCGCTGCTGCTGCACCTGCGCGACCTGACCGGCAAGACGCCGCAGGTCTACTTCCACTGGGCCGCGGAGGGCAACCCGATCGGCGCGCTGCTGCGCTACCTGGTCTTCGGCGGCGGCGACATCCCGCCCCTGACCCGCGAGGTCCTGCGCCAGGCCGAGCCCGACCCGTCGCGCCGCCCGGTCGTGCACGTCGGCTGACCTCTTGCCACTCCTCTAACGGTATACGTATGCTTATGCGTATACCGGTCAGGTACTTGCGCCGCCGCTATTCAGCGTTACTATGTACCAGTAGTCAGCATTGCTGAGTAGTCGAGGAGCACACCATGGGCAAGCAGCTCACCGAGATGCTCAAGGGCACGCTGGAGGGCATCGTGCTCGCGATCCTGGCCGGTCGGTCCGCGTACGGCTACGAGATCACGGCGTGGCTGCGCGACCAGGGCTTCTCCGACATCGCCGAAGGCACCATCTACGCGCTGCTCGTCCGGATCGAGCAGCGCGGCTTCGTCGACGTGGAGAAGGTCCCCTCCGAGAAGGGGCCGCCGCGCAAGGTGTACTCCCTCAACGCCCAGGGCCGGGAGTACCTGCAGGAGTTCTGGCGGAACTGGGCCTTCCTCGCCGAACGTCTCGACCACCTCCACAAGGGAGACCGATCGACATGACCCCCGAAACCCCCGAGTCAACCGAAGAGAAGAGCCGCTACCGGCGCTATCTGGAGCTCCTCACCGGCTCTCTCGACGACAAGAAGCGCTACCGGCAGGTCAAGGCCCGCATGGAGCGCCTTCCCGAGAACTACCGCACCGCGTTCGACGCGCTGGAGCGTTACATCATGTACTTCGGCCGGGCCGACGGCCCCGGCGCGCTGGAGATGTACGAGGACCTCGCCGACCTGTTCGAGCAGAGCGCGGCGAACGCGACCCCCATCCGCGACGTGTTCGGCGACGACCCGATCGAGTTCGTCGAGACCTTCATCCAGAACTACCCGGTCGGGCGGTGGATGGCCCGGGAGCGCGAGCGCTTCACCCGCGCCGTCGCCCGCGCCGCCGGCGAAGAAGACCGGAGGGCCTCATGATCCGCGTGCAGGCGCTGGAGAAGTCGTACAAGGACCTGAAGGTTCTTCGAGGCGTCGACTTCGAGGTGGCGCGGGGCAGCATCTTCGCCCTGCTCGGCTCGAACGGGGCGGGCAAGACCACGGTCGTGCGCATCCTGTCGACGCTGCTCAAGGCCGACGCGGGCAGCGCCGGCGTCAACGGGTTCGACGTCGCGGCCCAGCCCGCGCGGGTGCGCGAGTCGATCAGCCTGACCGGCCAGTTCGCGGCCGTCGACGAGATCCTCACCGGGCGCGAGAACCTCGCGCTGGTCGCCCGGCTGCGTCACCTCAAGGACCCGGGGAAGATCGCCGACGACCTGCTCGACCGCTTCTCGCTGACCGACGCGGGCGGCCGGAAGGTGGCCACCTACTCGGGCGGCATGCGCCGCCGGCTCGACATCGCGATGAGCCTCATCGGCGACCCGCCGGTCATCTTCCTCGACGAGCCGACGACCGGCCTCGACCCGGAGGCCCGCATCGAGGTGTGGCAGGCGGTCAGGGAACTCGCCGCCCGGGGCACGACGGTGCTGCTCACCACGCAGTACTTGGACGAGGCCGAACAACTCGCCGACCGCATCGCCATCCTCCACGAGGGCCGGATCATCGTGAACGGCACCCTCACCGAACTCAAGCAACTGCTCCCGCCCGCCAAGGTCGAGTACGTCGAGAAGCAGCCGACCCTGGAGGACGTCTTCCTCACCCTCGTCGGCAAGGACAAACGATGACCAGGCATTTCTTCGGCGACACCACGGCCCTGCTGGGCCGGTCCCTGCGGCACATCACCCGCAGCATGGACACCATCATCACGACCACCGTCATGCCGATCATGTTCATGCTGCTGTTCGTGTACGTCTTCGGCGGCGCGATCCAGTCGGGATCCGACTCCTATGTGACCTACCTGCTGCCCGGCATCCTGCTCATCACGGTCGCCTCGGGCATCTCCTACACCGCCTACCGGCTCTTCCTCGACATGCAGAGCGGCATCTTCGAACGGTTCCAGTCGATGCCGATCGCCCGGTCGGCCGTGCTGTGGGCCCACGTGCTGACCTCGCTGGTCGCCAACCTGATCTCGCTGGCGGTGGTCGTCGTCGTCGCCCTGATCATGGGCTTCCGCTCCTCGGCGGGGATCGGGGCCTGGCTCGGCGTCCTCGGCCTGCTGGTGCTGTTCACGCTGGCGCTGACCTGGCTGGCCGTCATCCCCGGCCTGACCGCCAAGACCATCGACGGCGCGAGCGCCTTCTCCTACCCGCTGGTCTTCCTGCCCTTCCTCAGCTCGGCCTTCGTCCCGACCGACACCATGCCGGGGCCGGTCCGCGCGTTCGCCGAGAACCAGCCGGTGACCTCCATCGTCAACGCCATCCGCGACCTGTTCACCCAGCAGCCGGTCGGCTCGGGGATCTGGGTGGCCATCGCGTGGTGCGTCGGGCTCCTCGTCGTGGCCTACGCCTTCGCGATGTCGACCTACCGCCGCAGGATCGCCTGACCCGTCAGACCGGGAAGGCGCCGCGACGCCACCGCCAGTGGCGGCCGGCCTTCAGATGATCGATGATCGCGCGCTGCAGCACGGTGCCGCGCGGCAGCCGGTCGAGCGGCGTGGTCAGCGAACGGAACGCGAACCGCAGCACCTCGACGTCGGCGTCGATCCCTTCGGACTCCTCATAGGGCTCCAGCTCGAACCTGCGCTGGAACCGGACGATGTTGGAGTCGTCGGGCAGATACTCCGCCAGCTGCGGGTCGAGCAGCCACGAACCGCAGGCGAACGCCGTGTACGTCTCGCCGGGGAAATGGCGCGGGAAGAACGCACGGGCCCGGTCGAGCGAGGCGTCGACCGCCTCAGGGGTCATCGGCCCCGTCTCGGGGATGTGCAGGTCGAGGGTGGCGCCGCCACGGTGGAACTGGAGCCGGCCCAGTTCGTAGACGGCGCCGCGGACGTGCAGCGTCAGCCAGCTCTGCATGACCGGCCAGCCCTCACGGTTCATCCGCCGGTCGATCGCGAGGTTGCGGCCCAGGTCGGACAGGCTCAGCCACGTCACGTCGTCGGGGACGCCGTGGTCGCGGTGGAACTTCAGCGCGACGTCGACCAGGGCCAGGTAGGCGTACACATAGAGGTGCCGCCAGGCGGGCCCGCGGTCGCGGGCCAGTTCCGGGCCGGGCGGGAGCCAGACGTGGCCCCCCAGATCGGCGCGGACCAGGGCGATGGAGCGGTCGAGCAGCCAGCGCAGCTCCGGAGTCCACAGCGGGGAGCCGGGGTCGGGCCAGCCCTCCATGATCTCGGCGGCGTCATCGGGCCGGACGGCGAGCCGGTCGAGGAGCTCCGGCGCGTCGGACGCGGCGGGCAGCGGGGCCGACGGCAGGTCACCGGCGAGCCGGTGCACGCGTTCGACCTCGTCGACGGAAACTCCGAGCCGGGCGGCGATGGCGTCCAGGTCCACGCGGATGATCCTAGGCGAACGACGAGATATGAGATCGAACCATGACTTGACCGCAGCTCAACCTCAATCGCCCGGGGCCCCGAAGGGGGCTACTGGCCGGCCCGCTCGCCGGAGCAGATCTCGGTCGCCGACGTCATCCGGGTGACGGAGGGGGTCGAGCCCCCGCCGCACTTCCCCGGCGTGTCCGGCCCGCCGACCGAGATCCTGGAGAAGGTGCGCGACCGGGAGCAGGCCCAGCTCCGGGAGATCACGCTTGCCGCCGTCGTAGCCTCCTCCCGGCCGCCCGCGCCCGTGGCGTCCGCCCGCTCCCCGGCTGTCGGAATGACCTCGCGGGTCAGCGGAACTGCACGAAGACGGGGTTGGAGTAGAACCAGAGGTCGTCCCAGGGGCTCTCCTTGCCGTCGGCCAGCGGCTCCGCCTCGTCGGTGCTCGTACCGCGGACCCGGGCGTACAGGTCGGTCTGGACGTCGCGCAGGGTGTGGCGGATGACGTACTCCTGGCCCTGGCGGCGCCAGTCGCGGGGGCCGAATCGGGCCTCGACCCTGGTGGTGGGGTTGGTGTCGGAGTCGCGGTCGGTGGCCGGGCCGGTGATCTGGCCGACGATCAGGTCGACGCGGCGGACCTCGGGGCGGTCGCCGTTGCCGTTGACGCCCTGCGGCGGGCGGAACCTGATCTCGATCTCGACGTCGCCGCGGTTGCGGCGGCTGAGCGTGATGGTCTCGCCCATCGCCGCCTCGCGGCCCTGGCCGCGCGCCGTCAGGTCGAGGCTGGTGATCAGGTCGCCGGTGGTGACCCAGATGCGGCCGGCGCGCAGGCCGTCCATGATGTCGGCGTAGTCCTGGCGGGCGTGGACGTAGGTCTTGCTGTACTCGCCGGGCCAGAAGTCGGCGCCGCCGCGCGTCCAGTGGACGTGGGAGTCGGAGGTGGCGGTGATCCACCAGCGGCGTCCCTCGCCGAGCAGCGCGTCCCACAGGCCGCCCACGCGGGCCGTCATCTGGTCGAAGCCGCCGTAGGTGGGGTGGTTGCCGTAACCGCCGCGCGCGCCGCCGAGCAGCGGGGCGGCCTGGTGGCCGGGCGCGCCCTCGAAGCCGACGTAGACGTCGGGGGCGACGTCGTTGCCGTTGCGGAACTCGCGCGGGGTGTCCTGGCCGTAGACGCCCAGGCCGGTCGCGGAGCGCGAGGCGTGGTGGGCGATCACCAGGGGCTTGTGGGGCATGCCCTTGGCGGCCTTGAGGAACTCGATCATCTTGGCTTCGGTGTCGCGCCCGGGGTCGGCGGGGAAGGCGTCGTGCTTGGCGAAGCGCTGCTCCAGCTCGAACAGCTGCTGCGCCTCGTCGCGGTGGTGCGGGATCATCAGCGTGTGGTGGTCCTGCGCGGGCGCGTCGAACTCCATGCCCCAGAACTGCAGGACCTCGGGCACCAGGATGCGCGAGCGCAGCAGGTCGGGGTAGGCCTGCTCGAGGTTCACCTTCGAGTGCGTCGGGCCGCCGTGGTCGGTGCACATGGCCCAGGTGAGGCCGAAGTGCTTGGCCATGATCGCGTTCGTCACGATCGGGTAGACGGCGTCCGCGCCCTTGCGGAACCTGGGCGGGCTGACGGAGGTGTCGAACTCGCCGCTGTACTCCGAGTGGATGTGGTGGTCGCCGGCGCGCCAGATCCGGCCGTTGGGGGTGGCGGGCCGGTCGTGGCCGCGCGCGGCGTCGTCGTCGGCGGCGGCCGTGCCCGTGGTCGCCAGCGGGCTCGCGGCGACCAGGGTCGCGCCGATTCCGGCGTACCTGACCAGCTGGCGGCGGGAGATCGCCCCGCCCTCGGACTCTTCGCTGTGCTTGTCTGTCACGTTCGAGCCTTCCGGTCACTGTTGAGAAGGGTGCGACAGACGAGTCTCAGGCGACCGGCTGAACAGGACACAAATATTGATCAGGCTCATAGAGAACAGAAACCGCCATCATGGACTTCATGGACATCGGGCTGGCGATCGTCGCCGCCCTCGCCCTCACCTGGCTCACGCTGATCGCCGCGCTGGCGGTCCTGCGGCCACGCGGCGGCCTGCTGCGTGAGGCGCTGCGGGTGCTGCCCGACGTGCTCCGGCTCATCCGCCGTCTGGCCGCCGACCGCGACCTGCCGCGCGGGGTGCGGATCAGGCTGGGGCTGCTGCTGGTCTACCTGGCCGTCCCCATCGACCTGATCCCCGACTTCATCCCGGTCCTCGGCTACGCCGACGACGCGATCGTGGTCGTCGCGGTGCTGCGGTCGGTCGTCCGGCGCGCGGGCCTGCCCGCCGTCCGGGCCCACTGGCCGGGCACCGACGACGGGTTCGAGGTGGTGAAGCGCCTCACCGGCATGGGCGCAGCCCGTCCATGAGGAGGTCGAGCAGGCGGCCGGCCTGGGCGCGCTGGTCGGGCTCGCCGGCGATGAGGGAGATGCCGCCCAGCGCCATCAGCACGTCGAGGGCCGCGACGTCGTCGCGGATCGCGCCTTCGGCGGCGGCGGTGTCGAGGAGTGATCCGAGCGCGCCGGTGATCCGGGCACGGACGGCCAGCCGTCGCTCCTCGTCGCCGGCGAGCACGACCTTCAGCGCGTCGGCCATGGCGCGCTTGGCCGCCAGGAAGTCGAGGAAGGTCTCCATCCAGGCGCGCGGGTGCGGGGCCGAGGTCTCGGCCTCCTCGCAGATGCGGTCGACCTCGCCGCTGTAGACGGCCCAGACCAGGTCCTCGCGGGTCGGGAAGCGGCGGTAGAGGGTGCCGATGCCCACGCCCGCCTCCTTCGCGATCTCCCGCAGCGAGGCGTCGGCGCCGCCGTCGCGGGCGAAGGCCCGGCGGGCGGCGGCGAGCACCAGATCCTGGTTGGCCTTCGCGTCGGCGCGCAGGCGGTCGGCCACCTGACCTCCTCGGACTTGCTAAACGGAGCATGCTCCGTTTATGGTCGGACGTATGCGGACGGCGCTCCGCTTATCGCAAGTGTACGAGGAGGACCCATGACGGCATCACTGAGGCAGACCGTCGCCCTGGTGACGGGCGCGAGCAGCGGGATCGGCGCGGCCACGGCGCGCGCCCTGGCGGAGGAGGGGGCCTCGGTGGCGCTGGTGGCCCGGCGCGCCGACCGGCTCGACGAGCTCGCGGCGGAGATCCGGGCGGCCGGCGGCGCCGCGACGGTCGTTCCGGCCGACATCGCCGACCGCGTCCAGGCGCGCGAGGCGGTCGGCCGGGTCGTCGAGGAGCTCGGCCGCCTCGACACCGTGGTCAACAACGCCGGCGTGTGCCTCGTCGGCCCGGCCGAGGCGGCCCCCGAGCACGAGTGGGACCGCATGCTCGCGGTCAACGTCGAGGGCCTCCTGCACGTCACCCGGGCCGCGCTCCCCCACCTCGTCAGGGCGGCGGAGAGCTCGCCCCGGCGGGTCGCCGACCTGGTCACGATCAGCTCCACCGCCGGACGGGTGGCCCGCGCCGGCCAGGCCGTCTACAGCCTGACCAAGTCGGGCGTGAACGCCTTCTCCGAGTCGCTCCGGCAGGAGCTGCAGCCCAAGCGGGTCCGCGTCGGCGTCGTCGGGCCCGGCACGGTCGACACCGAACTCGCCTCCCACCTGCGCGACGGCGTACGCGAGGCCGTCGCCGGCCAGATCGGCGCCATGGAACTCCTGCGCCCGGACGACGTCGCCGACGCCGTCCGCTACATGGTCACCCGCGAGAGGCGGGTCGCGGTCAACGAGATGCTGGTCAGGGCCGGCGAGCAGAGCTGGTGACCGGTCAGGCGACCGAGATCATGCCCGCCGACCGGGTCGCGCCGTCGCCCGGGTCGATCAGCAGGCAGGCGCCCGTGATCCGGCTCTCGGCGTAGTCGTCGACCGCCAGGTCCGACGCGGTGCGCACCACCACGTCGCCGATGTCGTTGACGCCCAGCGGGCCGCCCGTCCCGATCTCCTCCACCACCGCGTGGACGGTCCGGGTGGTGTGCTTGACCAGCACCTTCTCGCCGACCGTGAGGGCCTTCTCGTGCAGGTGGCAGACCGTCGCGCGCAGTTCGCGGGTGGTCTCGGGCGCGGTGGCCGCCGGTGAGATGAGGGCGCCGCGCGACACGTCGAGGTCGTCGGCCAGCCGGACCGCGATCGACTGCGGCGCCCAGGCCGTCGCCACCGGCTCCCCCAGCACGTCGATGCCGGCCACGGTCGTCGTGTGGCCGCCGGGCTGGACGACCACCCGTTCGCCGACGTGCAGGATGCCGCCCGTGAGCTGGCCGGCGTAGGCGCGGCGGCCCCGCGTCTTGATGACGTACTGGACCGGGAGCCGCGCGGGCAGCCCGGTCAGGTCCTCGCCGGCCTCGGCCGTCTCGAGGAACTCCAGCACGGTCGGCCCGGTGTACCAGTCCATGTGCGCCGACGGGGTCACCACGTTGTCGCCGCTCAGGGCCGAGATCGGGATGGCCGTCACCTCGCCGGGGTGGTCGAGGTCGTCGGCGATCGACGCGAAGACCTCCTCCGACCAGCCGACCAGGTCCATCTTGTTGACCGCGAGGACCAGCGAAGGCACCCGCAGCAGCGCGGCCACGGCGGCGTGGCGGCGGGTCTGCTCGGTCACGCCCCTGCGGGCGTCGACCACGAGCACGACGAGCTCGGCCGTCGACGCGCCGGTCACCATGTTCCGCGTGTACTGCACGTGGCCCGGGGTGTCGGCCAGGACGAACCGCCGGCGGGGGGTGGCGAAGTAGCGGTAGGCGACGTCGATCGTGATGCCCTGCTCCCGCTCGGCGCGCAGGCCGTCGGTGAGGAGGGCCAGGTCGCCGGGCGAGGCGATCTTCTCCAGCTGGTCGGACATGACCGACTTGGAGTCGTGCAGAAGACGCCCGACCAGCGTCGACTTGCCGTCGTCGACGGAGCCGGCGGTGGCCAGCCTGAGCAGTGTGGACATCAGAAGTACCCTTCTCGTTTGCGGTCCTCCATGGCGGCCTCGGCCAGCCGGTCGTCGGCGCGGGTCGCGCCGCGCTCGGTGATCCGCGAGGCCGCGATCTCCTCGACGACCTCGCCGGGGGTGCGGGCGGTCGACTCGACCGCGCCGGTGCAGGACATGTCGCCGACCGTGCGGTAGCGGACCGTCCGGCGGACCAGCCGCTCCGACCGCCCGCCCCACGCGCCGGGGCACAGCCACATCCCGCGCCGGTCGAACACCTCGCGTTCGTGGGCGTAGTAGATCGACGGCAGCGCGATGTCCTCGGCCGCGATGTACTGCCAGACGTCCAGCTCGGTCCAGTTCGACAGCGGGAAGACGCGGACGTGCTCCCCCGGGCAGTGGCGGCCGTTGTAGAGGTTCCAGAGCTCCGGGCGCTGGCGGCGCGGGTCCCAGCCGCCGAACTCGTCGCGGAGGGAGAAGACGCGCTCCTTCGCGCGGGCCTTCTCCTCGTCGCGCCGCCCGCCGCCGAAGACGGCGTCGTAGCCGCCGGCCTCGATGGCGTCCAGCAGGGGCGTGGTCTGCAGGCCGTTCCGCTCCGGTACGTCCGGCAGCGCGCCCCGGTCGATGTAGTCCTGCACCGAGGCGACCTCCAGCCGCAGGCCCGCCGTCACCCGGTCGCGGAACTCGATGACCTCGGGGAAGTTGTGGCCGGTGTCGACGTGCAGGAGCGGGAAGGGCACCGGCGCGGGGGCGAAGGCCTTGACGGCCACGTGCAGCATGACGATGGAGTCCTTGCCGCCGGAGAACAGCAGCACCGGGCGGTCGAACTCGCCGGCGGTCTCGCGCATGATGTGCGCGGCCTCGGCCTCCAGCGCCTCCAGATGGGTGGTGGTCGTCATCACGCCGCCCTCCCGACGATCCGGGTCTCGGCGGCGATCCATTCGGCGACCGCCCGCGACAGCACCGCGCGGGCCCGCCGGTATTCGACGGCGTCGAGGTGCTCGTCGGGGGTGTGGTCGAGCTTGGCGTCGCCGGGGCCGTACGCCACCATCGGCACGCCCTGCCACGTCGTGGCCAGCGTGTTCATGTCGCTGCTGCCCTTCTTGGCCAGGAACCGGTTGACCACCCCCTCGGCGCGGAAGGCCCGCGAGAAGGCCTTGACCAGGGGGCTGGTGCGCGCGGTGAGGTGCCCGGGGGTGGCCCGCAGCACCTCGACCTCGACGGGATGGGCGACCTGGCCGATCAGCCGGGTCAGGTCGTCGACCGACAGGTCGGCGGGCACCCGGACGTCCACGACCGCCTCGCCGCGCTGCTCGTCGCCGCCGTTGACGGCGTGGATGCCGAGCACGGCCAGCAGGGCGTCGGGCCCCGCCTCGGCCAGGGCCGCGCGCAGCCGGGCGAGCACGTCGACCATCTGGTCGGCCGCCGTGGTGACGCCCTGGCCCGCGGTGTGCCCGACGGGGTCGGCGACGGCCACCCGGACCTTCAGCAGGCCGTAGTAGCCGATGGTCAGCGCGCCCGCGCCGGACGGCTCGCCGATGACGACGGCGTCGGCCCGGTAGTGGTCGCGGACGAAGAACGCGCCCGCCGAGGTGATCTCCTCCTCGACCGCGCCGACCACCCTGACCTGGGCGTCGGGCGGTACGTCGAGGTCGTGCAGCGTCTCCAGGTAGGCCACCAGGCTGCCCTTGGCGTCGACGCAGCCCCGGCCGGTGATGGTGCCGCCGTCCCAGCGGACCGGCCAGCGGTGCGGGACGGTGTCGAGGTGGCCGAGCATGAGGAGGCGGCGGCGGCCGGAGCCCTTGGAGGCCACGAGGTTGCCTGCCTCGTCGATCTCGGCGTCGATGCCGCGGTCGCGGCACCACGAGACCAGGTATTCGGCCAGCTCGCGCTCGTCGCGGGAGACCGAGGAGATCTCCACGGCCCGCGACAGCAGCGTGAGGTCGTCGGCGGGCGCGGGGGCCCGCCAGAAGCGGGTGCCGACCTCCAGGGAGTGCGGACCGGTGATGGCCACGTCGGCGCTGCCGTCGAGGGCGATCTCGGCCGCCCGCACCTTCTGCCGCATGCGGCCCCGGGCGTGGCGCAGCCCTTCGCCTCGGCCGATGTCGGAGATGCCGGACGTCGGGTCTTCCGCATCCGCAAGTAGCCCGGCCGTCCCCGTCACCAGCCGCAGATGGTCGGCGTCGAGCGCGTTGGCCAGCTCGGCGGCCAGCACGTCGGCGTCGACGTTCAGCGGCGACCCGCCGTCGGAGGCGGCGGCAGGAGGGGCCAGGCAGACGACGTCGAACGCGTCGAGCAACTGCGACAGGCACTCGGTCGCGACCTCCGAGACGGTCCCCGCCCGGTGGTCCCTGACGATGACCGGCCGGTCGCCGGACACGGCGCGCAGCGGCGGGTTGGGCCGGGCCGTCACCAGCGAGCCCGCCTGGGCGGTCGAGGTGAAACCGGTCAGCCCGCGCGCGGCCAGCGCGGCGTGCACCCGGGGCAGGGTGACCCGCTCGTAGGCGGCCACGATGTGGGCCATCTCCTCCGGCGGGCAGTAGCGCGCCGTCGAACCGTTCTTCAACGTGAGCGAGCGCACCGGACGGCCGATGGCCTCGTAGTGGGCCGCGATGCCGGCCGCGCCGCCCGCCACCAGGAGGATCTTCGCGCCGCGCCCGCGCAGGCGGGCCACTTCGTCGAAGACCGTCTCGTGGGCGAGGCTGGCGCTGCCGATCTTGACAACGTAGAGGGCCGCCGTGTGGGTGGTGGCGACCTCACCGAGAACAGACACGATTCACACTCCTCTGGTGTTGCCGCCGTCGGCCACGACGACCGTGCCGGTGACGTAGGCGGCCTGGTCGCTGGCGAGGAAGGCGGCCAGCGCGCCGAAGTCGTCGACGTCGCCGATCCGGCCCAGCGGGATCCGGCTCGCGACGGCGGCGAGTTCCTCCTCCACGGAGGCGCCGAACTGCTCGTCGAGGATCGGGGTGCGGTGGAAGCCGGGGGCCAGCACGTTCACCGTCACCCCGCTCGCGCCCAGCACCGAGACCAGGCCCTTCATGTAGCCGAGCAGCCCGAGCCGGGCCACCGACGACAGGCCGCTCTCGGGGTGCGGCTGCCGGACCGACTCGGAGGCGATCATCAGCAGGCGTCCCCAGCCGTCCTTCTTCACGTAGGGCAGGGCGGCCAGCGTCACGGCGATGTGCGGGATCAGGTTGGCGTCGATGGCGGCCCGGTAGTCGGCCACGCCGAACGCGTCGACGGGGCCGAACGGCACGCCGCCGGAGTTGGTCACCACGATGTCGATGCCGCCGAGCGTGGCGGCGGTGTCGCGGACCCAGGCGGCGGCGGCGTTCTCGTCGCACAGGTCGACCGGGACGCTCAGCACGTCGCCGTCGCCCATGGCGCTCACCTCGACGTGGGCGCGGGCGAGCTTGCCGGGGTCGCGGCCGCAGATGGCCACGCTGGCCCCCTCGGCGGCCAGGGCCTTGGCGACGCCCAGGCCGAGGCCGCTGCTGGAGCAGGCCACCAGGGCGACCCGCCCTTTCAGGCGCAGATCCATGGGATGTCCCCCTCAGGTCAGAATCGGGTAGCCGTAGCGGCCCAGCAGGGGCAGGGCCGGGGCCGTGGCGGCGGCGCGGGCGCGGGCGGAAAGGCCGGTGCGCCAGCGTTCGTCGGCGCGGATGCGCGCCGGGCCGGCCGACAGCCGGTCGGGGTTGCCGGTGACCGTGTGGTTCACGCCGAGCGTGACGTTGCCGTCGGCGTCGGCGGGCGGGGCGTCGTCCAGACCGGCGAACCGCAGCACCCGCGCGAGCGTGCCGCGCGGGTCGCGGCACAGGTCCTCGTGGCGGACCCGCAGGTAGCGGTCGGGGGCGGCGTGGCCGGACAGTTCGGAGGCCAGGTTGAAGCCGGTCCAGAAGCCGCTGCTGCGGGCCGGGCTCATCGGGTCGATGTAGTCCTTGGCCTTCGCGTAGGAGAACGCGGTGGCGCGCGGATCGCGCACCATGTGCAGCACCCGCACGTCGAGGTCGGCGCGGCCCAGCAGGGCCGCCGCCTCAGCCGGGAACTTCGAGCCGTCGACGACGAGCCGCTCGCCGCCGTGCGCGGCGAGCGTCCGGTAGATCCCGGCGGTACGCCCGACCGCCTCGGCCACCCCGGGCGCCGTCGCGACCCGGCCGGTCGACTCGGCGATCCGGTCGCGCGTGTGGCGGGTGCGCAGCAGCGCCCGCTGCTGGAGCGTCATCAGCCGGGCCTCGCCCAGCCGATCGCCACCGGTCGACGTGACGACCTTCGACCACAGGTCGCAGGCCGTGACGTCGGCGCCGCAGCCGCAGGTCGAGTTGGTGCCGGCCTTCAGGATGCCGTTCTGCCACAGGTAGTGCAGCTCGCCGGCGTGCAGCACGCCGGGCAGTTCGCCCAGCACGTTGCCGAGCATGGTGCTGCCGCTGCGCAGCCAGCCGGTGATGTAGAGGACGCGCGGCTCACCCATGCCACTTCACCGCCATCAGGTGCTGCGGCAGGTGCACCGCCAGCCCGATCCTGGACGTGGCCCGCACGGCCCCCGGCAGCAGTTCGATCGACGCGACGCCCGGCATGAGCAGCGTGCAGGCGGCCCGGAAGTCGCCCATGAGCAGGGTGTCCTTCGGCATCATCCGGGTGCGCGAGACGGTGATGCCGGCGTTCTGGAACCGCACCAGCAGGTCGTCGCGGACCATCTTCCAGTACGTCTCCGGGTGCGCCACCACGCCGTCGCACGACCCGCCGGTCTCCTCGATCTCCCCGGCGGCCCGGGTGACCGTGGTCGCCAGGTCGTCGTGGCTCTCGGCCGAGCGGCTGCCCGGCAGGCCCAGCAGTCCGGTGATCGCGCCGTCGGCGGTGCCGTGCAGCAGCGACTCGTTCTCGACGACGGACAGGCGTACCAGCACCCGGTAGTCCACGTACGCGGCGAGCAGCGCCGGGTCGGCGGCGACGCCGTCGGGCAGCGGCACCTCGACGGACAGGTCGGTCAGCGGCGCCTTCATCAGCCGGGGCGCGAACGCGGCCTCCGGGGTGGCGCCGTAGGCGGTGCCGGCCGCCCCGATCCGGCCCTTGGGCGGCTCGTGGACGTAGGACACCGACCCGTCGGCCACGTCGGCGGTCTTCAGCAGGTGGCGGACCGTGTAGCGCGGCCGGGACGCGAACAGGGGGAACGCGGCCGGCAGGTGCAGGCCGAACGGGACCTCACGGGCCCCCGCGGCCACCTCGGCGGCGAACCGCTCCCCCGGCGACGCTTCGTATGACGCTTCGTGCAGGGCTGTCGCTCGCATGAGCCCTCCTCAGGGATATACGACTCCAATAGAGCCTATGAATTCGGCGAATGAATTTCCGCACCAAATCGAGTAGCGCCGCTTATGCTCGGGGAATCACCTGTTTATATGGCCCCCGATAAGCGCGGGAATTCACTTCGATCGGCAAGCCTTATTGGCGGTTCGACGCCGATTCTGGTTACGGTTGAAACGCCGATATTTCCCCGACGACATAGGGACGAGCCATGCAGAAGGTTATGAACGCCCCCGAGTGTCCCGAGTGCGCGGCGCCGGTCTCCATCGACGCCGACGCCCGGGTGAGCGAGATCGTCGAATGCCTCGACTGCCGCAGTGAGCTGGAGATCTCCTCCGTCACGCCGCCGTCCCTCACCCTCGCCCCCGAGGTCGAAGAGGACTGGGGGGAGTAATGCGCTCCGACCACCGTCTCGCCGTGCTCGCGTCACGGGTGCGGTTCGAGGAGAAGCAGATCATGGCCGCGCTGGACCGGCGCGGCGCGACGTTCGTCCACCTCGATCCCCGTTCTCTGGTCGTGGCCGACGGCGTTTCCCGGAAGGATTTCGTGCTGAACCGCGAGGTCGGCCACTACCGGGCCCTCTAC
Organism: Herbidospora galbida; assembly: GCF_005233835.1. GTDB lineage: Bacteria > Actinomycetota > Actinomycetes > Streptosporangiales > Streptosporangiaceae > Herbidospora > Herbidospora galbida. The sequence continues at coordinate 149,758 of NZ_SZQA01000009.1, forward strand.
GCCGCGAGCGCGCTGGAGTCGGCGGGGGCGACGGTGCTGAACACCGCCGCCGCCACCCATGTCAGCGGCGACAAGTGGCTGACCACCGCGGCGCTCCTGGCCGCGGGCCTGCCGACCCCCCGCACCGCCCTGGCCATGACGCCCGAGGCGGCCGTCGACGCCCTCGACCAGATCGGCTACCCGGCGGTCGTCAAACCGCTGGTCGGCTCGTGGGGGCGCCTGGTCACCGCGATCCCCGACCGGCCCACCGCGACCGCCGTGCTCGAACACGTCGCGGCCCTGCCCTCGCCCCAGCAGCACGTCGTCTACGTGCAGGAACTCGTCGAGAAGGCCGACCGGGACATCCGGGTGCTGGTCGTCGGCGGGCAGGCGCTGGGCGCGACCTACCGGCGCGGCGACGAGTGGCGCACCAACGTTGCCCGGGGCGCCGTCTCGACCCGGTGCGAGCTGACCGACGTCCACGCGAAGCTCGCGGTCGCCGCCGCCGAGGCGGTGGGCGCCGAGATCGCCGGGGTCGACCTGCTCGAGGACGCCGACGGGCACCTGACCGTGCTGGAGGTCAACGACCGCGTGGAGTTCCGCGGCTTCCAGGACGCCCACGAGATCGACGTCGCCGACGTCGTGGCGTCTCACGTCCTAGGGAGGGCACGAGCATGATCCGATGCGCCGTCGTGGGAGGCGCCGGCTACATCGGCGGCGAACTCCTGCGCATCCTCACCGGGCACCCATCGGCCGACCTGGTGGCCACCACCTCACGGCGGCTGCGCGGCCGGCAGATCGACGGCGCCCACCCCAACCTGCGCGGCCGCACCCGGCTGGCCTTCGTCTCCGACGAGGAGCTCGACCAGGACGGCCCCTACGACGTGCTGTTCCTGGCCACGCCCCACCGCGAGACCATGCGGCGGATGCCCGAGTTCCTCGGGCTGGCCGCGACCGTGGTCGACCTGTCGGGCGACTTCCGGCTGCGCGACCCGGCGGTCTACGCCGACTACTACGGCGTCGACCACGCCGCGCCCGACCTCATCGGGAGCTTCACGACCGGCGTACCGGAGCTGCACCGCGAGGAACTCCAGGTCGCGAGCCGCATCAGCGTGCCCGGGTGCATGGCCAACGCCGGCATCCTGGCGCTGACCCCGCTGGCCGAGGCCGGGCTGATCCACGGCGTACTGACCGTGGACGCCCGCACCGGCTCCAGCGGCGCCGGCGCGACCGCCGGGGCCGAGAACCTGCACGCCGAACGCAGCGGCGCCCTCCGGGTGTTCGCGCCCACCCGGCACCGCCACGAGGCCGAGATCGCCCAGGCCACCGGCCTGCCGGTCCGGATGACGGCGACCGGCGTCGAGGCCGTGCGCGGGGTGCAGCTGCTCTGCAAGGCCCGGCTGGCCGAGGGCGCCGACGAGCGCGCGATCCGGTCGGCCTACCGCGACCGCTACGCCGACGAGCACTTCGTGCGGGTGGTCGCCCACCGGCGCGGCCTGCACCGGTTCCCGGACGCCAAGATCCTCTCCGGCTCCAACTTCTGCGACGTCGGCTTCGCCCTCGACGCCGGATCGACCACGGTCACCGTGATCGCGGCCCTCGACAACCTCGTCAAGGGCGGCGCCGGCAACGCCGTGCAGTGCATGAACATCCGCCACGGCCGCCCCGAGCGCGAGGGCCTGGAGTTCGTCGGCCTGCACCCGAACTAGGAGAACCGATGACCACCACCATCGACGCCCCGCCGGCGGCCGGGACGGCCGCCCGGATCAGGGAGCACGTCGTCAACCTGTGCGCCAGCCCCGAGGGCGGCCACCTGGGCGGCTCGATGTCGCTCGCGGAGATCCTCGCCACCCTGTACACGCGGGTGCTGCGGGTCGACCCCCTCGACCCGGCGCGCCCCGACCGGGACGTGCTGCTGCTCAGCAAGGGCCACGGCGGCCTGGCGCTCTACGCCGCGCTGACCGAGGCCGGGTTCTTCCCGGCCGACCGGCTCGACGAGTACGCCCGGCCCGGCAGCGAGTTCACGGCCCACCCCCACGCCGAGATCCCCGGCGTCGAGATGCCCTCGGGCTCGCTCGGCCACGGGCTCGCGCTGGCGGTCGGGTTCGCGCTGGGGTTCCGGCTCGACGGCGCCGACCGGCGCTGCTTCGTCGTCATGGGCGACGGCGAGCTCCAGGAGGGCTCGGTCTGGGAGGCCGCCTCGGTGGCCGCCGCCCAGCGGCTCGACAGCGTCGTCGCGATCGTCGACCGCAACCGGCTCCAGATCACCGGCGCGACCGAGACGATCGACGCGCTCGAACCGCTGGCCGATCGGTGGTCGGCCTTCGGCTGGACGGTACGCCAGGTCGACGGCCACTCCTGCGAGGAGCTGGAGGCCGCCCTCACCGAGGCGCCCGTGGACGGCCGTCCGACGGTCGTGATCGCCCACACCGTGAAGGGCAAGGGCATCCCGTTCGTCGAGGACCAGCCGCGCAGCCACTACGCCAAGCTCGGCGAACGCCAGCACGCCAAGGCCCTCGCCGCGCTGCGAAGGGGGGCCGCCTCATGACCGCCTCCTCACGCGAGGTCTACCGCGACGCCGTGCTCGACCTGCTCCCGCAGGACGAACGGCTGGTCTGCCTCGACTCCGACACCGGCCTGTTCGACGCGGCCGCCTTCCCCGAGCGCTACGTCAACCTCGGCATCGCCGAGCACACGCTGATGGGCGCGGCGGCCGGGCTGGCCAAGTCGGGCCGGATGCCGCTGGTCAACACGATGGCGGCGTTCGCGTCGTCGCGGGCCAACGAGGCCGTGAAGATCGACATCGCGCTCAACGACCTGCCGGTGCGGATCGCCGCGACCCACTCGGGCGTGTCCGCCGGCCACCTCGGGCCGACCCACCACGCGCTGGAGGACCTGGCCGTGATGCGGACCCTGCCCAACATGACCGTGGTCGTGCCGGCCGACGGCCCGCAGACCGGGACGCTGTTCCGGCAGTCGCTCCACGTCAGGGGCCCGGTCTACCTGCGGCTCGGCCGCAACGCGACCCCCGAGTTGCCCGACGCGCCGCCGGTCACGCTCGGCCTGGCCCAGGTGCTCAGAGACGGCCCCGACGTCACGCTCGCGGCCTGTGGGCCCTATCCCGTGCTGGCCGCGCTCGACGCCGCCGACGCGCTCGCCGAAGAGGGCGTCCGCGCGTCGGTGCTGAACGTGCACACCGTGAAGCCCCTCGACGTCGCCACGATCGCCGCGCACGCCGAACGCTCCGGCGTCGTCGTGACCGTCGAGGAGCACTGGCGAAACGCCGGGTTCGGCGCCGCCGTCGCCGAGTCGCTCGCCGAGATCGCGCCCAGCCTGGTGCTCCGGGTTGCGATGCCGGACGCGTTCGTCCCCGTCTCCGGTGGGCAGCGGTATCTGGCCGAACGCGGAGGCGTCACCTCGGCCGCGGTCGCCGCCAAGGCTCGTCTCGCGCTTCGGAGGGATCCGCGATGACCATCATGGACGACCTGCGCGGACATCCGCCCGGCAAGCTCGCCCTGGTCTGCCACCAGGACGGCGGGGCGGTGGAGCTGACGTACGGAGAGCTGCTCGACCGCGTCGACCGGATGGCCACGCTGCTGCGCCGGCTCGGCGTCGGCAGGGGCCAGGTGGTGACGTTGCAGCTGCCCAACTCGTGGCAGCTGGCCGCGCTGATCCTGGCGTGTCACCGGATCGGGGCGATCCCCGGGCCGGTGGTGCCGATCATGCGGCGGCGGGAGGTCCGGTTCATGTTGAACCTGACCGAGAGCCCGGTCTACGTCGCGCGCGCGGAGTTCCGCGGATTCTCGTACCGGGACATGATCGCCTCCGTGGACGCGCCGCACCTGCGCCACGCCCTGTTCGTCGACGACCTCGAACTGCCCCCGGCCGACCTCGACGGGGTCGAGGAGCCGGGTCCCGGCGATCCGGCGCAGGTGGCGTTCACCTCCGGCACGACCGGCGAGCCGAAGGGGGTCGTGCACACCCACGACACCCTCCGGGCGATGAACCGGGCGCAGGCCGAGGTGCTCCACCTGACCTCCGGCGTCGTCACGGCCATGGGGTCGCCGACGACGCACCAGGCCGGGTTCACCTGGAACCTGTTCATGCCGCTGCTGCTCGGCGGGACCGCCGTCCACGTCGAGTCGTGGGACGCCGACCGGATGCTCGACATCCTCCAGGAGCGCGGCGTGACCTTCTTCATGGGTGCCCCGACGTTCCTGTCCGACCTCATCGAGGCGCAGGCCGAGCGTCCGCGGGATCTGCGCAGGCTGGAGACCTTCGCGACCGGCAGCGCGCCGATCGCGCCCTACCTGGTCGAACGCGCCCGCGACGTACTCGGCTGCCGCCTCTACGCCCTGTGGGGCATGACCGAGAACGGCTGCGTCACCATCACCCGGCCGGAGGACCCGCCGATGCGGGCCGCCGAGAGCGACGGGACCGCCGTGCCCGGCATGGAGGTGCGGATCACCGCCGAGGGCCGGTTACAGGTCAGGGGCGCGTCGCAGTGCGCCGGCTACTTCCGGCGCGAGCACGTCTACCGGGCCTGTCTCACCGACGACGGCTGGTTCGACACCGGCGACCTGGCCCGCGACGACGGCCACGGCGGCATCCGGATCACCGGGCGCGCCAAGGACGTCATCATGCGCGGCGCCGAGAACATCCCGGTCGTCGAGGTCGAGGCGGCCCTGCTCCGGCACTCCTCCGTCCGGGACGTCGCGGTCGTCGGCTACCCCGACGAGCGGCTCGGCGAGCGGGCCTGCGCGGTGCTGGTGGCCTCCCCCGGCGTGACGCTCGACGATCTGCGCGTGCACCTGGCCGGGCTCGGGATGGCCAAGCAGTACTGGCCGGAACGGCTGGAACTGGTGCCGTCGCTGCCGCGCACGCCGTCCGGGAAGATCCAGAAATTCGCCCTGCGGGAGGGGCTGCGATGAACCTCGACTTCACACCGCAGCAGGAGACGCTGGCCAAACGGGTCCGCGAGTTCGCCGCCGACCGCGTCGCGCCCTTCCGGGCCGAGAGCGACCGGCGGGCCGAATACCGTCCGGGCCTGCTGGCCGAGATGGCCGCCGAAGGTCTGTTCGGCGTCCGCGTCCCCGAGGAGTTCGGCGGTCAGGCGCTCGACGCGGTCAGCGCCGGCATCGTGCTCGAAGAGCTCGCCGCGGCCGACCTGTCGGTCTGCTACCCGGTGCTCAACGCGGCACTGGTGGGCGGCGTGCTGGCCGCGAACGGCACCCCCGCCCAGCTGGCCCGCTGGCTTCCCGGGATCGCGGCCGGTACGTCGATCGTCGCCCTCGGCCTCACCGAGGCCGGCCACGGGACCGACGCGGCGGCCATCGAGACCGCCGGGGAGCACTTCGCCGACGGCTGGCGGCTGACGGGCGAGAAGACGTCCATCATGGCCACCGCCTACGCCACCCACGGGCTGCTGTTCGCCCGGACCGGCGCGGCCGGGGCCCGTGGCATCAGCGCCTTCTACACCCCGTTGCACGGCGTGCGCCGCGAGCTGCACACCGACCTGGGCTGCCGCTCGGGCGGCCGGGGCCGCTTCTCCCTCGACGGCCTGCGGGTCGCCGACGACGACCTCGTCGGCCGGCCGGGCGCCGGATTCGTGGAGGTGATGCGCGGCTTCGGGGTCTCCCGGGCGCTGATCTCCCTGATGGCCATCGCCGTGGGGCAGGCCGCCCTGGACGAGGCCATGGCCTACGCCGGACGGCGCGAGGCCTTCGGCCGGCCCATCGGGAAATTCCAGTCGGTCGCGTTCCCCCTGGTCGAACACGCGACCATGCTGCACGCGGCGCGCCTGGTCTCCTACGAGGCCCTGGCCGCCGCCGACGCCGGCCGCGATCCTCGGTTACCCGCGAACATGGCGAAGTGGTGGGCCCCCAAGGCCGCCATGGAGGCCGTCCACCAGTCGCTTCTCACGATGGGCCACGTCGGCTGGTCGGAGGACGGGCCGGTGGCCCAGCGCCTCAGAGACGTCATCGGCCTGCAACTCGCCGACGGCACCGCCGCCGCGACCAAGCTGGTCGTCGCACGCCACCTGCTGGGACGGGAGGCGGCACCATGACCTGCGAGATCGCCTCAGGCTCGGACCGGTTCCGCATCGGCGCCATCGCCCACGCGGACGGCGGATCCGCCGGGTGCCGCGTTGGCCGGCCCGGCGGCCGTGCCCCGGCGGTAGGTGCGCATCTTCGCGCGGGCGCCGCAGACGGCCATCGAGCACCAGCGGCTGCCCCGGTTGCGGGAGCGGTCGTAGAAGGCCCATTCGCAGCGGTGCTCCCGGCAGGCCTTGAGCCGCGACCACGAGCCGTCGGCCACGGCGGCGGCGACCGCGCCGAGCAGCGTGGCGAACACGCCGCGCAGGTCGGACTGGACCGGGCGCAGGCCGAGAGTCTCGCCCGACAGGACCAAGGGGCAGTCGCGCGCGACGTGGCCGATCGTCAGCCGGGCCTCGGGGTCGGGGGCGGCGCCGTTGTTCTCGCGGAGCACGGCGCGCAGCGCCTCCCGCAGGGTGACGGCGTCGCGCCGGTCGAGCTCGGCCACCTCCAGCGTGAAGCCGTGGCGGGCCAGCCAGCGCTCGACCCCCTCGGCCGTCGCGAACTCGTCGGGCCCGAACTCCACGTTGACGCTGTTCACGAACGACTGAACGAGCGCCAGCGGGCCCGGCGCGATCTCCCTGTCTCCCGGCTGACCTTTCATGCTTACCAGTAAACGAGTTTCACTGGTAACAAATCAAGTATGAGGAGGAAATCCCATGTTCCAGGAGAACCGCAAGCCGGCCCTGGCACTGCTGTGCATGGCCCAGTTCGTGCTGGTCCTGGACTTCGCGATCGTCAACGTCGCACTGCCCTCCATCCAGCGTGACCTCGGCTTCACCGACAGCGCCCTGCAGTGGGTCGTCGGCGCGTACGCGTTGTTCTTCGGCGGGTTCCTGCTGATCGGCGGGCGGCTCGGCGACATCGTGGGACGCAAGAGGATGTTCGTCGGCGGGCTGGCCGTCTTCACGGCGGCCTCCCTGGTGGGCGGGCTCGCGACCGAGCCGATCGTGCTCGTCGTCGCCCGCGCGCTGCAGGGCCTCTCGGCGGCGGCCGTGTCGCCGGCCGTGCTGGCGCTGATCGCGGCGGGCTACCCCGAAGGGAAGGAACGCGCGAAGGCCATGGGCATCTTCGGCGCGGTCGCCTCGGCCGGGTTCACCGGCGGGGTGCTCTTCGGCGGCATCCTCACCGAGCTGTTCGGCTGGCGGGCGGTCATGTTCGTGAACGTCCCGGTCGGCGTCGCGCTGGTGCTCCGGGCGGTCAAGCGCCTGGACGCCGACCACGTCACCCACCGCACCCAGCGGATCGACGTCCCCGGCGCCATCCTGGTCACGGCCGGCATGTGCGCGCTGACCTACGCCCTCACCACCGCCACCGACCATGGCTGGTCGGCCCCCGGCGTCGTCTACCCGTTGATCGGGGCGGCGGTGCTGCTGGTCGCGTTCTTCGTTCTCCAGACCCGGTCGCGCAACCCGCTGGTGCCGCTGTCGATCTTCAAGATCCGCGGCGTGGTCGCGGGCGACTCGATCGCGTTCCTGTCGGGCGGCGTCATGTCGATCTCGACGTACTTCCTGACCCTCTACATGCAGCACGGCCTCGGTTACTCCGCCATCCAGACCGGCGTCGCGTTCTTCCCGCAGGCGGTCGTCACCGTGCTATCGGCCAAGTTCGTGGCCGACCTGACCGGGCGGGTCGGGCCCCGGCCGGTGCTCATCGGCGGCGCGGCGTTCCTGACCGCCGGTTCGGCCTGGCTGCTCACGGTGCCCGTGGGCGGGAGCTATTGGCTGCACGTGCTGCCCGGCGGCGTCCTGATCGGGCTCGGCGTCACCGTCATGATGATCTCCACCGCGGTGGCCGCCACGACCGGGGTGGACGGGCCGAGAATGGGCCTGGCCAGCGGCCTCTACAACTCGCTGCGCCAACTCGGCGTCGGGCTGCTGCTGGCCGTCGCGGTGACGGCGGCGGTGCCGACCACCGACCCGCAGAACATCGGCAGCTACCACGTCGCGTTCGGGATCAGCACGGTCCTGTCGGTGCTGATCGCGCTGATCGCGGCGGCCGTGCTGCCGTCAGGGAAGCCCGCGCCGGCCAAGCACAAGGAAAAGGTCGACGCCTGAGAAAAGCACGGAAAGGCCGGTCTCCTTTATCGGGAGGCCGGCCCTTTTTATTGCATAACAAGCGCTAATCGAGACGCCATTGTTCGGCCGTAGTTACCGCCATAGCGTGGTAAGCGGTAACAGCGAAAGGACGGACATGGCGAACACACTGATCGCCGGCGGCGGGATCGGCGGCCTGGCGGCCGCGCTCTCGATCGCCCGAGAGGGCAATCGCGTGACCGTGCTCGAACGCGGTGACCGGTTCGCCGAACTCGGCGCCGGGATCCAGCTCGCGCCCAACGCGTTCCGCGCCCTCGACCTGCTCGGCGTGGGCGACCGGGTGCGCGACCGCGCGGTCTTCATCGACGAACTGCGCTTCATGGACGGCACCACGGGCGACCGCGTCGCCGGGCTGCCCCTCACCGGCGCCTACCGGGAGCGCTTCGGCAACCCCTACGCCGTCGTCTCAAGGGGCGACCTCTACCAGCCGCTGCTGGACGCCTGCCGCGCCGACGGCCGCATCGAGCTCCTGCCGGGCCACACGGTCACCGGCTACACGCAGAGCGCCGCCGAGGTCGCCGCCGAGGTCGTCGTGACCGGCCGGGCCGCCGACGGCGTCACGGCGACGAGCTTCGAGGCCGACTACCTGATCGGCGCCGACGGCATCCGCTCGGCGGTCCGGGCCCAGCTCGTCGGCGACGGCCGCCCCCGGGTCTCCGGCCACACGATCTACCGGTCGGTCATCCCGATGGACCGGGTCCCCGCCGAACTGCGGTGGAACGTCGTCACCCTGTGGGCCGGGCCCAAGTGGCACTTCGTGCACTATCCGATCGGCGGCGGCGCGTTCCTCAACCTGGCCGCCACCCGCGACGACGGAGCCGCCCGGGAGGTCGCGGGCGAGCCGGTCGCGCGAGACCGCGTACGGAAGGAGTTCCCCGGTCTGAGCGACACGGCCAGAGCTCTGCTGGAGCTCGGCGACGAGTGGCGGACCTGGGTGCTCTGCGACCGCGACCCCGTCGCGAACTGGGTCGACGGCCGGGTGGCCCTGCTGGGCGACGCGGCCCATCCCATGCTCCAGTACGCCGCCCAGGGCGCCTGCACGGCCCTGGAGGACGCGGTCGTCATCGGCGGGGTCTTCCCCGACCTCGACACCTACGCCGGGCTGCGGCGGGAGCGCACCGCGAGGGCGACGCTGACCGCCCGATGGCTCGGCGAGCACCTCTACCACCCGGCGGGCGAGGCCGCCCGCGACCGGAACGCCACGCTGGCCGCGCTGTCCGGCACGGACCTGCACGACCACGTGGCCTGGTTACACGCCTTCGATCTAGCAGAAAGGATCCCGAGCGATGCGGTTCGATGACATCTGGGTCGCCGGAACCGGCGGCACGCTCGGCGAACGGGTGCCGGTCGAGCGGGCCGTCGCCTCCGGCGACTACTCGGCCGACGCCGCGAAGAGCACCGGGCAGGTCTCGGTCGCCATGTCGCGGCAGGCCCCGCCCGAGATGGCGGTCGCCGCCGGGCGCCGCGCGGTCAAGTCGGCCGAGGACGGCGGCGCGCACGTCGGCCCCGACACCCTCTACCTGCACAGCCACAGCCACTTCCAGGGCGTCGACATGTGGCCGGCCGCCTGCTGGATCGCCGGGGAGCTCCTCGGCACCGAGCTGCGCGGCATGCCGATGTCGGTCCAGGCGGCCTCCAACGGGTCCCTGGGCAGCCTGGAGATCGCGGCCACCATGCTCACGGCCCGGCCCGAGACCCCCTCGGCGCTGATCACCGTCGCCGACCGGTTCGCGCCGCCCGCCGACCGGTGGTACCTGTCGCCCGGCATGGTGTTCGGCGACGGGGCCGCCGCGGCCGTGCTGACGCGCGGAAGCGGGCAGCTCCGGCTCCGCAGCCTGGTGTCGGAGACCGACGCCACGCTCGAGGGACTGTCGCGGGGGGACGAACCGTTCCGCACCGCGCCCCAGCCGGGAGCCGACATGCGCGGCCGGACCCGCGCGTTCCTCGCCCACGGCGGCCTCTCGCTGAAGGACGTGCGGCGGCGGTCGGCCGAGCGCACCCACAGCGTCGTCACCCGGGCGCTCGACGAGGCCGGCAAGAGCCTCGACGAGGTCGACTGGTTCGTCACCCCCTTCGTGGGGCGGGCCCTCCACCACGACAGCTTCATCCGCCCGTTCGACGGCCACACGCCCAGGAACACCCTGCTCGACCTGGGCCTGACCACCGGGCATCTCGGCCCGGCCGACGGCCTCTACGCGCTGCACCATCTGATCCGCGACGACCTGCTCGCGCCCGGAGCCACGGTGCTGGTGCTCGGCACCGGCATGGGCTTCACCTTCTCCGCGGCAGTGCTTACCAGGGAGGACACGCCATGCGTCCGGTGAACGCCCGCATCTCCGCGGTCGAGCCGCTGCTCACCCCGGCCGAACTGCGCGCCGAGGTCCCGGTGACCGACCTGGCCGCCCGCACCCTGCGCAAGGGCCGCGAGGAGGTCGCCCGGGTGCTCGACGGCACCGACGACCGCCTGCTGGTCGTGACGGGCCCGTGCTCGGTGCACGACCCGGCCGCCGCGCTCACCTACGCCGAGCGCCTGGCTCACCTGGCCGAGGAGGTGTCCGACACGCTGCTGCTCGTCATGCGGGTCTACGTGGAGAAGCCCCGCACCCGGCTGGGCTGGAAGGGCCTGGTCAGCGACCCGCACCTCGACGGCAGCGACGACGTCAACGAAGGACTCCGGCTCTCGCGCGAGCTGCTGACGAAGGTGCTGGAACTCGGCCTGCCCACCGGATGCGAGTTCCTCGACCCGACCGTGGCCCGCTACCTGTCCGACGCGGTCTGCTGGGGCGCGATCGGCGCCCGGACCGTGCAGAGCCAGACGCACCGGCAGCTGACCAGCGGCCTGGCGATGCCGGTCGGCATGAAGAACACCACCACCGGCGCGGTCGGCGACGCCATCGACGCGATCGTCTGCGCCTCCCACGGCCACGTGTTCCCCGGCATCGACGACGACGGCCTCGCCTCGGTCATCCAGACCAGCGGCAACCCCGACTGCCACGTCGTGCTGCGCGGCGGCGCGTCCGGGCCGAACTACGGGCCGCTCGACGTCGCCCGCGCGCTCGACGCCCTCGGCGGCGCCGGCCTGCCGCGCCGGCTCGTCATCGACGCCAGCCACGGCAACAGCGGCAAGGACCACGAACGCCAGCCCGTCGTCGTCGCCGACGTCGCCCGCCGCATCGCCGCGGGTGAACGCGGCATCGCCGGGCTGATGGTCGAGAGCTTCCTGGCCTCCGGCCGGCAGGAGCTCGTCCTCGGCGAACCGGGCCGTCTGGTCTTCGGCCAGAGCGTCACCGACGCCTGCGTCGGCTGGGACCGCACGACCCGCATGGTCGCCCAGCTCGCCGACGCCGTCACCGCCGGCCGCGCTACGACGGTTGCCGCCTGAAGCGAGACGCGGACGGCCGAAGGCCGGCCGTGGCTCGCGCTGTGAATCTGCCCAACAGACAGGACTGATCATGGAAACCGCACCGCCTTTTGAAACGACACTGCCCCTGGCCCGTCCCGGCGGTGACCCGGCCGTCACGCACGAGCGCCGGGTCGAGGCCCCGGGCCGCGCCCTCGTCGCGCTGCTGCACCGCTACACCGGCGAGACCGAGATCGCCGGCTCCCACGTCACGGGCGACATGACCGTCGGCGAGATCGCCGCGGACCTGCCGATCACGATCGGCCCGCTGTCGTTCGACGGGACCACTCTGCGGATGCGGGGCTCCGACTTCGACGCCGACGCCGCCGACCAGTACGCCGCCCACCTGGCCCGCTGCACCGACCCTTCGGCGACGGTCCGCGACATGGAGATCCTCACCGCCGAGGAGACCGAGCGCATGCTCGTCGCCTGGAACCAGACCGATGAGCCGGTCCCGGCGCCCTACTTCCACGAACGCGTCGCCGAGATCGCCGAGGCCACCCCGGACGCCCCGGCCGTCGTCTGGCCGGGCGGCACGATCACCTTCCGGGAGCTCGACGCCGACGCCAACCGGCTCGCGAACCGCCTGACCAGGCTCGGCGTGCGGCGCGGCGACCGGGTCGGCACCTGCTTCCCGCGCGGGCCCGAGAGCCTGATCGCCCAGCTGGCCTGCTTCAAGACCGGCGCGGCGGCGATCCTGCTCGACCCCGACTTCCCCGCCGACCGGGTCCAGTTCATGATCGTGGACGGCGAGGCGAAGCTGACCCTGACCATGGACGCCCACCGCGACATGGTCACCGGTCATGTGGTCACCCTCGACGGCGACGACTGGCGGCTGGAGCCCCCGGCCCCGATCAACTCGGTCGTCGGCCCCGACGACCTGATCCACATCTGCTACACCTCCGGCTCGACCGGCAAGCCGAAGGCCGTCATGGTCCGCCACGGCGCGGCCCGGAACCTGATCTACTCCATGCGCACCATCTGCGGCGTCACCCCGTCGTCGCGGGGCACCTGGCTGGCCGCGCCCGGCTACGGCATGGTCGAGGTCGAGTGCTTCTCGGTGCTGGCCGCCGGGGCCCCCGTCCACATCCCCGAGCCGTCGGTCGTGACCAGCCCCGAGTGGCTGCGCGACTGGCTCGTCGGCAGCCGGATCACCCACACGCTGCTCATGAAGGCCATGTGCGAGCGCCTGTGGAGCCTGGACTGGCCGGCCGAGACCGCCCTGCGGAACATCCGCATCTGCGGCGAGCGGGTCCAGTCGTGGCCGCTCGACCTGCCCTTCCACGTCTTCAACCTCTACGGCTCCGCCGAGGCCACCGTCGTGGCGACCTGCGACATCACCGAACTGGGGCAGCAGCTCGGCGAGCGCGAGCGGGCCAGGCGCCTGCCGCCCATCGGCCGCCCGACCCCGAACGTCCGGACCTACGTCCTGGACGAGTCGCTGAAGCCGGTCCCGCCGGGCGTGGTCGGCGAGCTGTGCGTGGCCGGGGAGAGCCTGTCGTCCGGCTACCTGAACCGGCCCGAGGCGACCGCCGAGAAGTGGGTCTCCCACGAGGTGGGCACCCTCTACCGGACCGGCGACCTGGCCCGGTTCTGGACCGACGGCAGCATCGAGATCGTCGGCCGGACCGACAACCAGGTGAAGGTGCGCGGCAACCGGGTGCACCTCGGCGAGATCGAGGTCGTCATCGCCGCCCAGCCCGGGGTCGGCCAGGCGGCCGTGCTGGCCAAGAAGGACGCGTCCGGCGACACCCGCCTGGTCGCCTACGTCGAGGGCGACCCCTCGATCCGCGACCTGCGGCGGACCCTGGCGAAGCTGCTCCCCTCGTTCATGGTCCCCTCGGCCTACGTCGTCGGCCGGTTCCCGCTGACGACCAACGGCAAGATCGACCGCAACGCGCTGCCCGAGCCGCCCAAGGAGCGCCCCGACGTCGACAGCCCCTACGAGGAGCCGCGCACCGACGTCGAGCACACGCTGCGCGAGATGTGGTCGACCACGCTCGACCTCGACGGCATCGGCGTGAAGGACAACTTCTTCGACCTGGGCGGCGACTCGATGCGCGCCGCCGCGCTGACCGACCGCATCAGGGCCAGGTTCGCCACGGACGCCGACATCGACGACCTCTTCGACGACCCGACGATCGAGCGCATGGCCGTGGCCATCGCCGCGAAATGAGGACGGCATGCATTACTTCGAGACCCAGGTCCCCCTCACCGAGGACGCGGTCGAGGTCGCGGCCCGGCTCGCCGGCTCCGGCCTGTTCGCCGACCACGTCGTCTACGAGAACGGCGGCGTCTGGTCCTACGCCGGCGGCGCCCGCGCCGAACTGACCCTCGACCGGTCCGGGGCGCTGCTGCGGCACGAGGGCCGCGCCGACGTCTTCCAGCCGTGGAACGGCGACCCGCTGCACCAGGTCGCCGGGCTGCTCGACACCGTGTCGATCCCCGAATGGCGGGCCTACGGGTGGGCGGCGTTCGAGCTGTCGTACACCGAGGAGCACGTGGGCGACGGGCGGCTGCTGCACCTGGTGGTGCCGCAGGCCGAGGCGCGGCTCTCCGAGGGGCACGCCCGGCTGCGGGCGGCCGACACCGCGACGCTGACGTCGCTGCTGAACGCGATCAACCAGGAGCCGCCGCGGCGGCCGACGCGGCCGACCCCGCTCGACGTCTGGGGCACCGGCGAGGACGCCTACCGCGAGGCCGTGAAGCTGGCCGTCGAGTCGATCAACGCCGGTGAGCTGCACAAGGTCATCCTGTCGCGGGTGGTCGAGGTGCCCGACGAGGTCGACCTGACCGCCACCTACCTGGCCGGCCGGCGCGGCAACAACCCGGCCCGCTCGTTCCTGCTCGACCTGGGCGGGCTGGAGGCGACCGGGTTCAGCCCCGAGATCGTCGTCCAGGTCTCCGCGGACGGGCACGTGGTGTCGCAGCCGCTGGCCGGGACCCGCGCGCTGACCCCCGACGAGGCGGTGAACGCGGCCCTGCGGGCCGACCTCTACGGGTCGGCCAAAGAGGTCTACGAGCACGCCATCTCCGTCAAGGTCGGCACCGACGAGCTGGTCGGCGTGTGCGAGCCCGACTCGGTCGAGGTGCCGGAGTTCATGGCGATCCGCGAGCGCGGCAGCGTCCAGCACCTGGCCTCCCGCGTCTCCGGCCGGCTGTCCCCCGGGATGCGGGCCTGGGACGCCTTCGGCGCCGTCTTCCCGGCCGTCACCGCGTCGGGGGTGCCGAAGAAGGCCGCGTACGAGGCGATCAGGGCGCACGAGCCGGAGGCCCGCGGCCTCTACAGCGGCGCCGTCATGACCGTCGACCACACCGGCGCGATGGACGCCGCGCTGGTCCTGCGGTCGGCCTACCGCCGCGACGGCCGGACCTGGCTGCGCGCCGGGGCCGGGATCGTCGGCCAGTCGACGCCGGAACGCGAGTTCGAGGAGACGTGCGAGAAGCTGGAAAGCGTCGCGCGGCACCTGGTGAGGAGCGCGGCATGAGATTCGAGAACCTCTACCTGGCCGGGGTGGGCTCCCATCTGCCGGAGACGGTCCCCGCACCCGACGACGGCTCCGGCATGGTCAGCGTGATGGTGGCGGGTGACACACCCGCCGTCGACCTGGCGGCCCAGGCCGGAGACATCGCGATGAAGCGCTCCGGCCACGAGCCTGACGACTTCGTCGCCCTGCTGCACAGCGGCAGCTACCACCAGGGCCCCGACGGCTGGTCGGCGCCCCACTACGTCCTGCGCAACACGATCGACCGCCCGATCACCGCCCTCGAAGTCCGCCAGGGCTGCCTCGGCATGCTGTCCGGCCTGCGCCTCGCCGCCGGCCTGCTGCACGACGAGGACGACGCCGTGCTGCTGACCACGGGCGACAACTACGGCACCCCGCTGGTCGACCGGTGGCGGGCCTCCCGGATGTTCCTGCTCGCCGACGGCGGCGCGGCCGTGGTCGCGTCGCGGCGGGGCGGGTTCGCCAAGGTCCTGGCCGCCGGGGCGGTGTCCCACCCCGAGATGGAGGAGCTCCACCGGGGCGGCGAGACGCTGTTCCCGCCCGACCTGTCGCGCGGCCTCAACTTCGAGGAGCGCGTCGCCTGGTGGCGCGACCAGTGGGCCGCCGGGGTCACCCCGCCCATGGGCCACCTGGGCGAACTCGTCAGTGAGGTCGCCTTCCGGACCCTGGAGGAGGCCGGCAGCTCGATCGACCGCGTCAAGCGGGTCTGCCACGTCGGCTTCACCGAGGGCCCGCTGACCGACATCTACCTCGACCCGCTCGGCATCGACGCCGCCAAGGGCACCTGGGAGCTCACCCGGACGACCGGCCACGCCGGCGCCGCCGACCCCTTCATCGGCCTGGAGTGGCTGTGGACGCGGGGCGAGGTCGAACCCGGCGACCACGTGCTGCTCATCGGCACGGCCCCCGGCATGGAGTCGGGCTGCGCGGTCGTCGAGATCACCGAGAGGAGCGCGTGATGTTGCCCGGTTGCACCCCGTGGCCGGAGGACCTGGCCGCGTACTACCGATCCCAGCAGGTCTGGCAGGGGGTCGCCCTGGGCGACCTCCCGTCGGAGTGGGCCGCCCGCTACGGCGACGCCACCGCCCTGGTCTGGCACGACGAGCGCATCTCGTACCGGGACCTGGCGATCAGGGTCGCCCGGACGGCCGCCGGGTTCGCCCGGCACGGCATCCAGCCCGGTGACCGGGTGGTGCTGCAGCTGCCGAACACGCCCGACTTCGTGGTCGTCGCGTTCGCGATGTTCAAGGCGGGGGTGAAGGCGGTCTTCTCGCTGGCCTCGCATCGCTCGAACGAGGTCGGCCACCTGTCCGACACGTCCGGGGCCGTCGGATACGTCGGCCCGAACCACGACATCGCCCACGGGCTGCGGATCAAGCACGTCCTGTCGCCGGAGGACCTCGACGGCACCCCCGTCGCGCATCCGGAGATCGATCCGTCGGACGTCGCGTTCTTCCTGCTCTCCGGCGGGACGACCGCGCTGCCGAAGCTGATCCCGCGAACCCACGACGACTACGCCTACCAGACCAGGACCGTCGCCGACCTGTGCCAGGTGACGTCCGACGACGTCTACCTGGCCGCGCTCCCGGTCGAGTTCAACTTCACCTGGGGCTGCCCAGGCGTCATCGGGACCCTGCACCAGGGCGGCACGGTCGTGCTGGCCGACGACCCCGGCGCCGACGACTGCTTCGCGCTGATCGCCCGGGAGAAGGTCACCGTCACCTCGGTCGTGCCGACGGTCGCGCACCTGTGGCTGGAGGCCCGCGAGTACCTCGACGACGACCTGTCCTCGCTCCGCCTGATGCAGATCGGCGGCGCCCGGCTCCAGCCGGAGCTCGCGGCCCGGATCGAACCGGAGCTCGGCTGCCGGCTCCAGCAGGTGTTCGGCATGGCCGAGGGGCTGCTGTCGATGTCCCGCCTCGACGACCCCGCCGAGCGCGTGATCGCCACCCAGGGCCGGCCGGTGAGCCCGTTCGACGAGATCCAGATCGTCGACGGCGAACTGCTGGCGCGGGGGCCGTACACGCTGCGCGGCTACTACAACGCGCCCGAGCACAACGCGAAGGCGTTCACCCCCGACGGGTTCTACAAGACCGGCGACCTGGCCTCGGTCACCCCCGACGGCGACCTCGTCATCGAGGGGCGGATCAAGGACGTGGTCATCCGGGGCGGCGACAAGATCGCCGCCGGCGAGGTCGAGGGCCATCTGCTGGCCCATCCCGACGTCGACCGGGCGGCCGTCGTGCCGGTGCCCGACGAGTTCCTCGGCGAGCGCATCTACGCGTTCCTGGTCAGCCGCCACGGCAGGCCGTCGCTGCCGGAGCTCAAGCGGTCGCTGCACGAGCGCGGCCTGGCCGACTTCAAGCTGCCCGACCGGGTCGAGTTCGTGGACGCCTTCCCGCTCACCCCCCTTGGCAAGGTCGACAAGAAAGTCCTGGCCGCCGCGGCGGCCGACCCGATGACGGCCCGCGATTGGAAGGAGCGGTCATGACCGTCAAGGAGGAACTCCGCACCACCGTCGCCGGGCTCGTCGGCGCCGACCCGGCGACCGTGTCCGACGACGACAACCTCGTCTTCCTCGGCCTGGGGTCGCTGGAGATGATGCGCCTGGTCACCAAGTGGCGGCGGGCCGGCCTGAAGGTCGAGTTCCGTGAGCTCGCGGCGACGCCCACGATCTCGGCCTGGGCCGCGCAGCTCGAGAAGCTGGAGGAGGCGAGCGCATGAGCCGCCTGCTGGTCAAGGGCGGGACCGTCTACACCGCCGACCCCGCGCACCGGATCACCTCCGGCGTGCTGATCGACGACGGCCTGATCGCCGGATTCCCCGACGAGGCCGCCGACGCCGAGGTGATCGACGCCACCGGCATGCTGGTGCTGCCCGGGTTCGTCAACCCGCACTGGCACGAGATGTTCGCCCTGCGCTACCCGTTCAAGGGGGCCCTGCGGCCCCCGTCCGACCGGGACGACAAGCCGGCCTTCATGGCCCACGGCGGCGACATCCCGGCCATCTCCATGGCGTTCGACCGCTTCCACGGCCTGGTCGACGCCCTCACCGACGACGAGGCCCTGGCCGTCGCCCGCTATTCGCTGTGGACGCAGCTGCGCTCCGGCGTCACGACGCTCGGCGACGTCGGGTCGGTCAACAAGCCGGCCGCGCTGGCCCAGGCCGCCCGCGAGCTCGGGATGCGGCTGTCGGTGTCGGCGTGGGTCAGCGACGCGGTCTGCGGCCGCCGCAGCCGCGACGCCGCCGAGGCGCTCGCGCGCGTCGAAGGGCTCATGGCGCTCCAGGACGCACACGTCCAGGTCAGACCCACCGCCGTGTACGCCACCAACATGACCGACGAGCTCGGATCAGGCCTGCGTGACCTCTGCGAGCGGCACGACCTGCCGTTCGCCGCCCACGTGGGCGCGCTGCGGAACGAGGCGCGGGCCATGGAGGCCTACTTCGGGGTCACCCCGGTACGCCGGTTCGCCGACCTCGGGCTCCTCGACGAGCGGTTCACGGCCGTGCACTGCGCGTTCGCCACCCCCGAGGAGCGGGACCTGCTCGTGCGGGCGGGGGCGCACATCACCCACTCCCCCGCCAAGTACGGCCCCGCCGGGGAGTCGACCCTGACGGAGACCCGGCAGATCCCGGGGCTGCGGGCCGCCGGGCTCGACGTGTCGCTGTCGACCGACGGGGCCTCGCTGCCCGTCCCGGGGATGGCGGAGAACATGACGGCGGCGTGGCAGGCGTACACGGAGATGGCGGCCGACCCGACCGCCCTGCTGCCGACCGACGCCCTCGCGATGGCCACGCGGATCGCCGCGAAGGGGCTCGGGTTCGCCGACGTCGGGTCGCTGGAGGTCGGCAAGCGCGCCGACCTGGTGCTGATCCGCGCCGACGACTGGCGGTACCTGCTCAACCCGCGTCCGCTGGAGGCGTTCCTGACCCTCGGCGGGTCGGCCGACGTCGAGACCGTCATCGTGAACGGGCGGGTCGTCAAGGCCGACGAGGAGACGCTCCGGAACGACTACCTGGAGGCGCTCCGGTCGTTCTCGGTCCGGTGCCTGGGGGTGGAGCTGCCATGATCGCCCTGGTCACCGGGTCGGCGGGCGGAATCGGCTCGGCCGTGTGCAAGCGCCTGACCGACGACGGCTACACCGTGGCCGGCCTGGACGCCGACGTCGACGTCACCTCCTCCGAGCAGGTCGAGGCCTTCGTCGAGCTGGTGGAGGCCTCGGGGCCCATCGGCGCGCTGGTCAACGCGGCGGGAGTGCTGCGGACCGGCCGGGCCGTCGAGCTCTCCGACGCCGACTGGGCCGCCACGCTGGCGGTCAACGCCTCGGGCGTCTTCCACGTGTCGCGGGCGGTCGCCCGGCGGATGATCCCCCGGCGTGCGGGCGCGATCGTGACCGTGGCCTCGAACGCGTCGAAGACCGCCCGCCAGAACATGGCCGCCTACGCCGCCTCCAAGGCCGCGGCCACCGCGTTCACCAAGTGCCTCGGGCTGGAGCTGGCCGAGTTCGGCATCCGGTGCAACGTCGTCGCGCCCGGCTCCACCGACACCCCCATGCTGACCGGCCTCTGGGACGGCTCCGACGCGCTCCGCACCTCGGTCGAGGGGGCGCCCGGGGCGTACCGGGTGGGCATTCCGCTGGGCCGGGTGGCCAGTCCCTCGGACGTGGCCGACGCGGTCGCGTTCCTGCTCTCCGACCGGGCCGCCCACATCACCATGCAGGACCTGACGGTCGACGGAGGCGCCTGTCTGGGCGTCTGAAGCGAGATGCGGACGGCCGAAGGCCGGCCGTGGCCCGCGCCGTGAATCTGCCTGATCGAAAGGAGTTGAACCATGGCGATCCCCGCGATCGAGCCGTACCCGATGCCGACCGAACTCCCCGAGAACATCGCCCCGTGGCGGGTGGATCCCCGGAGGGCGGCGCTGCTCGTCCACGACATGCAGAACTACTTCCTCAGCCCGTTCACCGACCCCTCGGCGCTGCTGGAGAACGTCGCGGCGCTGAAAGACCGGTTCACGGCCTGCGGCGCGCCGGTCTTCTACACCGCCCAGCCCGGCGGCATGAGCACCGAGGACCGGGGCCTGCTGATGGACTTCTGGGGCCCCGGCATGACCGCCGACCCCGCCCACCGGGCCATCGTCCCGCCGCTGGAGCCCTCCCCTGACGACGTGGTGCTGACCAAGTGGCGGCCGAGCGCGTTCTGCCGCACCGACCTGCTGCGCCTGCTCCGCGAGCAGGGCCGCGACCAGCTCGTCATCTGCGGCGTGTACGCCCACGTGGGCATCCTGATGACCGCCCACGAGAGCTTCTCCCACGACATCCAGACCTTCGTCGTGGCCGACGCGATCGCCGACTTCACGCCGGACTTCCACCGCCTGGCCCTCGACTACGCCGCCGCCCGCTGCGCCGTGACGATCCCGACGGCCGGCGTGCTCGACGCTCTGGAGGCGACATGCTGACCCGGCTGCTGGGCGCCGACCCGCCCCCGTTCGCGCTGCTGCACCGCCCGGGCTCGGGCGTGGCCGACATCGACGTGCTGTTCGGCGACGTCGTGCCGCTGGACCGGATCGCCGACATCCCCCTGTCCGACGAGGGCCCTGCGGGCCACGAGACACTGGTGGTGCTCCCCTACCGCCAGATCCGGGAGCGTGGCTACGCCTGCCCCGACGACGCCGCGCCCCTGCTGGCGATGACCGTGACCGACCAGTCGACGCTGTCGGTCGGCGACGCCATGCAGGTCCTCCCCGACGACCCCGTCGAGCTGAGAGACGGCTCCTTCGACACCTCCGACGAGGAGTACGAAGCGGTGGTCCGCCGCGTCCTGGCCGAGGAGATCGGCGAGGGCACCGGCGCCAACTTCGTCATCAAACGCACCTACCAGGCGTCGGTAGATGGCTGGTCCCCCCGCACCGCCCTGTCGTGCTTCCGCCGTCTCCTGGGCCGCGACCCCGGCGCCCACTGGACCTTCGTGATCTGGACCGGCGCCCGGACGTTCGTCGGCTCCTCCCCCGAACGCCACATCACCCTCGACGCCGGCACCGTCGTGATGAACCCCATCAGCGGCACCTACCGCTACCCGCGCGGCGGTCCGGAGCTGCCCGGCGTGCTCGACTTCCTGGACGACGAGAAGGAGGCCGGCGAGCTCTACATGGTCCTCGACGAGGAACTCAAGATGATGGGCCGCGTCTGCGACCAGGGCGGCCGCGCCGTCGGCCCGCACCTGAAACAGCTGGCCCGCATCGCCCACACCGAGTACCTGATCGAGGGCCGCAGCTCCCTCGACGTCAGAGACATCCTCCGCGAGACCCTGTTCGCCCCGACCGTGACCGGCGGCCCGCTGGAGAGCGCCTGCCGCGTGATCTCCAAGTTCGAACCGGAAGGACGCGACTACTACGCCGGCATGGTCGCCCTGATCGGCCGCGACCGCGGCGGGGCCCGCGCCCTCGACTCGGCGATCCTGATCCGCACCGCCGACGTCTCCGCGACGGGCGACCTGCGCGTCTCGGTCGGCGCGACCCTGGTCCGCGACAGCGACCCGGCCTCGGAGGCGGCCGAGACCCGGGCCAAGGCCGCCGGCCTGCTGGAGGCCCTCCGCGGCGGCGCCTGCCGCGACGCCCCCGCCGACGTGGGCGGCCACCCGGCGATCTACCAGGCGCTGATGTCCCGCAACGAGCCCCTGGCCGGTTTCTGGTTCGAGGGCCCGGAGTGCCGCGACCGCCGCATCCCCGAGCTGTGCGGCCGGAAGGTGCTGGTCATCGACGCGGAGGACACCTTCACGGCGATGGCCCGCCACATCATCCGCGCCCTGGGCTGCGAGGTGACGGTGACCCGCTACTCCGACTCCTTCGACGTGGGGGCGTACGACCTGGTGATCGTCGGCCCCGGCCCCGGCGACCCCCGCGACGTCACCCACCCGAAGATCGCCCGCCTCCGGTCGACCACCCGGGAACTCCTCGACCGCCGGATCCCCTTCCTGTCGGTCTGCCTGGGCCACCAGGTCCTGTGCACTCTCCTCGGCCTGGACATCACCCGCAACCCGTTCCCGAACCAGGGCGTCCAGCGGACGATCCCGTTCTTCGGCCGCACGGAACAGGCCGGCTTCTACAACACCTTCGCCGCCCGCTGCCCCACCGACGCCCTCGGTGACATCGCCGTCTCCCGGGAAGGAGACGAGGTCCACGCCCTGATGGGCCCCGGCTTCGCGTCGGTGCAGTTCCACCCGGCGTCGGTGCTGACGAGAAACGGCGTCGAGATCCTGGCCGACCTGCTCACGACCCTGACGAGAGAGGAAGCCACATGCTGAACGTCCGCGAATGGGGCACCGGCCCGAAGACGGCCGTCCTGGTCCACGGGATCCTCTCGGATTCGGGCTGCTGGTGGCGGGTGGGCCCCGACCTGGCCTCACGCGGCTACCGCGTGGTGGCCGTCGACCTGCCCGGCCACGGGCACAGCGCCCGGATGCCCGATGCGACGGTCGAACGGATGGCCGACGAGCTACGCCTGGCGGTGCCGGGCGAGATCGACCTGGCGGTGGCGCACTCAATGGGGTCGTTCATCGCGGGGGCGGCGCTGACGCCTGACCGGGTGGTCTACGTGGACGCCCCCACCGGGGCGGGGCATCGCATGCCGGCGGAGGCGTGGCGGGGGACGTACGAGAAGGCCAAGTCCCGGCGGACGCCGGAGGCCCTGGCGGAGAACCACCCGGGGTGGGACGCCTTCGACCGCGAGGCGGAGGCCGAGGCGGCGAAGCACTTCGACGTCGAGACGGCGGTGGCGTTGCTGGTGGCGTCCGGGGGGAGGGATTACACGCCGGCGCAGCGGGGGCTCGTGATCCGGGCTGAGGGGAGCCGCTTCGTACCCGAGGACACTCCGGGGGCCGTCACGATCAAGGGAGCGGACCACCACGTCTGGTACGGCCACCACGACGAGTTCATGGCCGCCCTCCGCGAGTCCGGACAAAAAAATAGCCCCGCCAATCCAATGGATGGCGGGGAACATTGATTGCAACGTTACCACAAGTGTCCGGGCTGTCGCAGCCCGCTGCGAGCTAAGGCTGGCTCCCGTAGTCCATCGAGTCCCTGACCACGTCATAGCAGGACTTGTCCAGCCAGTGACACCAGATGTTGCCTTCTGGGAGTGTCAGGCGTCGCTTCCGTTTTCCGGGCCTGTACCAGGAGGCGACTTCGACACGAGGACCGCCATCGGAACGCATCTCATGCACCACCTCCAGGGCTGGCGTGAGGTCGGTGTCGGTGGACATGAGGATGCCGACGTCGTAGCGGTCTTCGATTGCCAACCTCACGTAGTCGATGGCCAGTGCGACGTCGATGCCTTTCTCCTGAGGCCTTTCCCCAGGCCCGCATCGGTCGGGCCAGCCTCGCGGATATCGCAGACCGCGAGAGACGAGAGTGACCCGAGGGTCGGCGATCCAGGCCTGTCGCTGCCGGGAGAAGGCACCATGACTTCTGGGATCCCTGCTTGGGTGAGGTTGCCCCCGATAGACGCGGACCTCGGCGAGTGCGCGAGGAAAACTGCCGCTCTCAACGAACCACTGGCCGAGCAGCAAGGGGTTGATGCCGCCGTTGGCGTTGGGGGAGGTCTCCTCTTCGTGGAACGTCGCTCGTGCCGCTTTGTAGACGTTCTGGTAGTCGATGAAGAGGATCACGCGATCGGGCATGGGGGGATGCCTCACATGAATAAGTCCCCGCCGATCCAGCCGCTGAGCCGGATGACGGGGAGCATTGGCTCATTTCTGCCACGCTACCAGCAGTAGCGACGATGTCGCCCAGAGTCGCGACGACCTTCGAACATACGTCGGGGCCGACGCAGTCCCCCAACTGCGCCGGCCCCGACTCCAAGCGGTGCCGCCGAGGCGCCCTCCCCCAAAGGCGTCTGGACGGCTTCCCCCGCTCTCGGGCGCGGTTCCCCCTCCGCGCCCTTATGGGAAAAAGGCTTGTGTGGTGGCTTTCCAGCCCCCTTGACCTGCTTCCACGTTACTGAACCGACCTTAAGGACCACGCAATGGCACTGCCGGTTGTTGGTCTAAGTCTCAGGAGTGCGGCAGGTCGAGCTTGACCTCGGTCCCGGCTTCCAGGGATCGGCTCACGATGCAGTGTCTGTCGTGTACACGCTGGGCTATTTCGTGGAACTTGGCCATCGGCATGCCCTCGGGCAGCTCGATTTCGTAGCTGACCGTCACTTTGCCCAGCAGGGTCGGAGCAGACCTTTCCGCGCTGATCGTCACAGAAAGCTCGGGTAGCCGGAGGCCGCGCTGGGCGGTCAACGGCTCGACGGTCATGGCGTTGCAGGCCCCCACGGCGACCTGGAGCAGTTCGACCGCGCCGAACTCGCCCTCACCGTGACCCAGGGCCACCTGGGCGCCCCTGTCGTTGGTCGCCACGAAACCGGATTCGGTCCGGGTAACCCGTACATCTCCCATGAAAAGCACCCTACGGGAAGGCCAGCTTCACCAGCGTGCCGCCGCCGGGAGCGGGACCTGCGGAAACCGATCCGCCGTGGCTGTCGACGACCTGGCGGACGATGGCCAGGCCCAGGCCGGAGCCGGGCATGGCGCGGGCGGCGGAGGCGCGGTAGAAGCGGTCGAAGACGTGCGGGAGGTCTTCCACCGCGATGCCGGGGCCGTGGTCGCGGACGGTCAGGACGCCCTCGCGCAGCAGGACCTCCACGTTCGCGCCGGCGGGGCTGTACTTCGCGGCGTTGTCCAGGACGTTGCCGACCGCGCGGGAGAGCCGGTCGGCGACGCCCAGGACCATGACCGGCTCCAGGTCGGAGGTGTATCTGGTCAGGGGCCAGTGGGAGGAGGCGCGGGCGATCTCCCGGGAGACGATCTCGTCGAGGCGCAGCGGTTCCACCAGCGCCTGGGGTTCCTCGTCGCGGGCGAGTTCGACGATGTCGGAGACCAGGCCGGTCAGCTCCTCCAGGCCGCTGATCATCGCCGCGGCGACCTCCTCGCGCTCTCCGGCGGGCAGCCGGCCGCGCTGGAGGAGTTCGGCGTTGGTGCGGACCGCCGTCAGGGGTGTGCGCAGTTCGTGCGACGCGTCGGCCACCAGGCGTTTCTGGGCCTTGGCCGAGCGTTCCAGGGCGTCGAGCATGGTGTTGAAGCTGCGGGCCAGGCTGCCGAGTTCGTCGTCGCCGCTGACGTCGATCCGGGTGGTCAGGTCTCTGGTGTCGGTGACCCGCCGGGCGGCGTCCTTGAACTTGCCGACCGGGCGCAGGCCCGTCCAGGCGGCGATCCAGCCCAGGGCCCCCGACAGGCAGAGGCCGCCGAGGGCGATGGCGAAGAAGGGCCAGCCGAGGTCGGTCACCTCGGCGAGGCCGGCCAGCACGCCCGACGGCGGGCGGTAGCCGTAGCTGCCCATGGCCGACTCGAAGCGGTTGCAGGTGATCCGGTAGGCCGCGTAGATGACGACGATCACGCTCACCGCCCCGGCGAGCGCCGAGGCCAGGGCCATCCGCCAGTGCAGTTTCACGAGCGCTCCCGCAGCGCGTAGCCCAGGCCGTGGACGGTCTGGATGAGGCGGGGTTCCCCGTCGGCCTCCGTCTTGCGGCGCAGGTAGCGGATGTAGACCTCAAGGGAGTTCGACCCGGGCGTGAACTCGTAGCCCCAGATCCGCTCCAGGATGAGCTCCCGCGCCAGGACCTGGCCGCCGTTGCGGATCAGCAGCTCCAGCAGGGCGTACTCGGTGCGGGTCAGGTCGAAGACGCGGGTGCCGCGCCGGGCCTGGCGGCGGTCGGGCAGCAGGTGCAGGTCGGCGAAGGAGGTCTCCGGGGGCGGGGCCGCCCGCCGCAGCAGCGCGCGGACGCGGGCGAAGAGCTCCTCCAGGGCGAACGGCTTGACCAGATAGTCGTCGGCGCCGGCGTCCAGACCGGCCACCCGGTCGCCCACGCCGTCGAGCGCGGTCAGCATCAGCACCGGGGTGCGGTCGCCGTTCTTGCGCAGGCGGCGGCAGACCTCCAGGCCGTCCATGTCGGGCATCATCACGTCCAGGACGACCACGTCGGGAGCGTTCCCGGCGATGGCGGCGAGGGCGGTCACGCCGTCGACGGCGCTGGCCACGCGGTGGCCCTCGACGCGGAGCGCGCGGGCGATGGCGGTCCGCACTTCGGGCTCGTCGTCCACGACGAGCACTCGGGTCTCTGGCACAGCGGACATTCTGCCGCCGGTTCATGAAAAGTCGCTGAGTAAAGTAAAGAATCCGACATACCACTTAAAAGGGACGAACGTTCTGAGATTGAATCGTTATCGGGCTTGAACGCGTCCCTGCTCCGGCGCGTATCTCAGCTCGGAGATGAAGGAGTGCGATGACTACCTCTACGGACACCACCACCCGCCGCATCGACCGCTTCCCCGGTGCTCACCGAGCTGAGGACCTGATGGGATCGCATGTCGGGATCGACATCCGTACGGCTCTCCCGCAGCGGGAGCTGCGCCCGCTCCTCGACGACGCGTTCACGTGGCTGCGCTGGGTCGAAGAAACGTTCAGCACCCGGCGGCCCGACAGCCAGCTCAACCGGCTGGCGCGCAAGGAGATCACGCCCGAGGAGGCGGCGCCCGAGCTGACCGAGGTCCTCCAGCGGATCGCCGAACTCGACCGGATCACCGACGGCTTCTTCGGCGGCTCGACCGGCGAGACGGCCGGGGCCGGATACGTGCGCGACTGGGCCCTCGAACGGGTCTCCCGCGCGCTGGCCGCCGCCGGGGCGGTGGACCACTGCGTCAGCGCCGACGGCGACGTCCGCGTCCGGGGATCGGCCCGCCCGGGGGTGCCCTGGCGGGTCGGGCTCAAGGACCCCAGGGAAGGGGCCGTGTCACGGGTCGTGTTCGCCCACGACCTGGCGGTCGCCACCGCGGAGCGGCCGAAGGGCGCGGGCACGCAGGGCGACCTGGCCTCCGTCACCGTCGTCGGTCCCGACCTCGCGACGGCAGGGGCGTACGCCACGGCGCTGCACGCCATGGGCTCGGTCCGGGCCCGCCGGTTCGCCCGGGAGATCGCCCTGCCCAAGGACACGCAGGCGACGCCCTACGACGTGATGCTCACCGGGCTCGACGGCCGGGTGACCAGCACGCCGGGGTTCCTCGTCTACGGGCCCGACGTCAAGGCGAGCTAGTCGTCGAGGTCGTTGTTGTGTTTGGAGAGGTACTCGATGTAGACCGGGCGCAGTGCCTCTCCCAGCTTGCCCTCGCCTGCGGCCATGGCGTCGCTCAGCAGCGCGGAGACCCTGCTCAGATCGTTGGCGGTCTCCTCCTCGTGGCCGCTGGCGCCCTGGGCGGCCGGGATGACCTTCAGCAGGTCCCACAGGAACCCGAAGTCGCCGTGACGCACGGCATACCGGACCGCGCGGTCGTGCAGTTCCTTCGCGGAGAGCTGTTCGAGCTGGTCGACGTTCATGATCTGGCCCACCCCCAAGCGGTGATTTCCCGGGACGATCACCACCTATGCCCAACAACGGGTCAGAGTCACGCGACCTTCGCCCCGACCGGCCCGGACATGCGAGGATCACCCCGTGAAATACATCGTCAAGATCCTCGTGGTCGCGGCGGCCCTGTGGGTGTCGACCCGCGTCGTCGACGGCATCACGGTCGGCGGCGAGTCGACCGCCAAAGAGGTCGGCACGCTGCTCGCGGTGGCGCTGATCTTCGGGGTGATCAACGCCCTCCTCAAGCCGATCATCAAGACGATCGGCTGCGCCTTCTATGTCCTGACGCTGGGTCTGTTCGCGCTGGTCGTGAACGCCGGCCTGCTCCTCCTGACCAGCTGGATCGCCGATCAGCTGACACTCCCGTTCGAGGTCGTCGGATTCTGGGCGGCCTTCTGGGGAGCGATCATCATCGGCGTGATCTCCTGGCTGCTCGACCTGATCTTCGGAATTGACGACTAGGACTGTCCTGCTCGACGGCTCGACCCTGACCTGTGACGAGGTCAGGGCGGTCGGCTACGGCACGGCCAAGGTCGAACTGGGCTCACCGGCCCGGGCCGAAGACGCCTTCGCCGCCGCCCGTGAGCAGACCGGCCCGGTCTACGGCCGCACCACCGGCGTGGGGGCCAACAAAGACGTCGAGGTCCACGAACCGGGCCTCGACCTGCTGCGCAGCCACGCCGGGGGCGCCGGGCCGCTCATCGAACCGGCCCGCGCGACCGCCATGCTGACGGTCCGCCTCAACCAGCTCCTCCGTGGAGGTTCCGGGATCAACCCGGCGCTGCTCCCCGTCTTGGCCGAGGCGATCAACGGTGGGGCCGCCCCGCCGATCAGGCTCTACGGCGCGATCGGCACCGGCGACCTCACCGCCCTGTCGACCACGGCGCTCTGCCTGCTCGGCGAGACGCCTTGGGACGGCCCCCGCTTCCGGCTGGCCTCCGCCGACGCCCTGCCGTTCATCAGCTCCAACGCGCTCACCCTGGCCGACGCCGCGCTGGCCTGCGCCGATCTGGCCCGGCTGCTGGAGGCGTCGGTGCGGGTCGCCGCCCGCACGTGGCGGGCCGCCGGCGCGTCGGTCGAACCGCTCGCGTACGAGGTCCAGCGCGCCCGCCGCCACCCCGGTCAGGCCAGGGTCGCCGCCGCGCTGAGCGCCCTGCTCGACGACCACTCCCCCGCCGGCCGCCTCCAGGACCCCTACGGCTACCGCGCGCTGCCGCAGGTCCACGGCGCGGCGTTCGACGCTCTCGACGTCGCCCGCCGCGCGGTCACCATCGACATGAACTCGGCCGCCGAGAACCCGCTGATCGCCGGCGAGGCGGCCTGGCACAACGGCAACTTCCACACCGCCCCGGTCGCGCTGGCCCTCGACGCCCTGCGGGCCGCGCTGGTGCAGACCGCGTCGCTGTCGACGGCCCGCCTGGCCACGCTGATGGAACCGGCCTACACCGGCCTGCTCCCCTTCCTCGCCGGGTCGCCCGGGAAGTCGGGCGCGCTGATCCTCGAGTACGTCGCCCACGACGCCCTCGCCTCCCTGCGCCAGCTGGCCGCTCCGGTGACCCTGGGCGGCGCGGTCCTGTCGCGCAGCGTGGAAGACCACGCGGGCTTCGGCACCCAGGCGGCCCGCGCCTGCCTGGCGGCACGGGAGCCCTACGAGATCATCCTGGCCTGCGAGCTGGTGGCCGCCGACCGCGCCCTGGCCATCCAGAGCGGCGAGAGGCCGGAAGACCGGTCGCTGGAGGCCGAGGTCGAGGCGGCCCGGTCAGCGCTGGCCGACTGACCCGCGCTCGCGCAGCGTGGGCTTCTGGACGACGCGGCGGCGGCGCAGGGTGCCGTCGGCGGCCCCGAGCACCAGCCGGACCGCCGACCGGACGATCCCTTCGAGATCCCAGCTCACGGTGGTCAGGCCGAGCAGTTCCGACATCGGATGGTCGTCGTAGCCCATGACCGAGACGTCGCCGGGAACCGAGAGACCCAGGTCGCCGGCGGCCTTGAGCACCCCGTACGCGATCGAGTCGGAGAAGCAGAACACCGCGCTCGGCCGGTCCCTGAGCACGGCGCGGGCCGCCTCGGCGGCCGGGCCGAGGCCCTGCGGGCAGGTCTGGACGCTCACCTCGAGGCCGAGCCGCGCGGCCTCGGCGGTGACCAGGCGGTCGGCGGGCCGGTCGGGCGTCTCGGCCAGGGTCGGGGTCAGCACCGCGACCCGCCGGTGCCCGCGACCGGCCAGGTATTCGAGGGCGAGCGTGACCCCGCTCTGGTTGTCGAAGACCACCTCGGCGGCGGTGCGGGCCTCTTTCAGCGCGTCGCCGATCGTCACGAGCGGGATGTTCTCCGCGATTCCCGCCCAGAACGGCGCGGCCGGGTCGACCGGCTGCACGATCAGCCCGTCGACCCCCCGGAGCTGGCGGGCCAGGGTGCGCTCGCGATCGGGGTCGCCGGCGGCGTCGAGGATCAGCCCGTAGTGGTCCTTCTCCCGCAGCGACCGGCCGATGCCGACGGCCAGCGACTGCTGCCAGAGGTCCTCCAGCGAGCCGCAGAGCACGCCGATCATCCCGGTACGCCCGCTGGCCAGCGCCCGCGCGTTGGGATCGGCCTCGTAGCCGAGTTCGGCCGCGGCGCGGCGGACCCGGTGCATGGTCTCCTCGGAGACCTGGAGCCCCCGTAGCGCGTAGCTGACGGCGGCGGTGGACAGGCCGGTCGCCTGAGCCACCTCACGGATCGTCGCTCGCTTCCGTTGGGGCATCGATCCAGCCTACTTGACACATATGGGGTGAAACGGTTCACTGAAGCGAATCAGTGAAGCGGTTCACTAGCCTCAGATCGATATACCTGTATTATGAGTAGGGAATTCGGGTTGGAGGAGGCGGAGATGGCTGTGGACGTGCACCAGCACCTCTGGCCTGCGCCTTTTCTCGACGCCCTCCGCGCCCGGACCGTCAACCCCCGCCTCGACGGCTGGACCCTGCTGCTCGACGGCGAACCGGCCTACGAAGTGAACCCGGCCGACCACGACCCGGCCGCACGGGCCAAGCTGAACTCCACGCTCGATCTCGCGCTCGTCTCGCTGTCGAGCCCGCTGGGCATCGAGCACCTCCCGCCCGATGAGGCGTGGCCGCTGATCGACGCCTTCCACGAGGGCGCGGCGGCCCTCCCCCAGCCCTTCGGCTTCTGGGCGTCGGCGCCGGTGACCGGCATCTCCGTGCCGAAGCTCGAAGAGGCTCTCGCCGCCGGGGCGCTGGGCCTGCAGCTCCCGGCCACGGCGGTCCAGGACGAACAGGGGTTCGCCCACGTCGCGCCGCTGCTCGACGCCCTGGGAGAGCGCCCGCTCTTCATCCACCCCGGACCGGCCTCGGCGCCCGGCACCCCGTCATGGTGGCCCGCCGTCGTGCCCTACGTGCAGCAGATGCACGCCTCCTGGTACGCCTTCCAGGCGTTCGGCCGGGCCCGGCACCCCCGGCTCAAAGTCTGTTTCGCGCTGCTGGCCGGCCTCGCGCCGCTGCACGCCGAACGCCAGATCACCCGCGGCGGCTCGGGCCGCGGCCTGGTCGATCCGTCCGTGTTCGTGGAGACCTCGTCCTACGGCCCCCGGGCCGTCGACGCGGTCGTCCGGGAACTCGGCATCGACGTGGTCGTCAACGGGTCCGACCGCCCCTACGCCGAAGCGCCCGTCCTCGACTTCGGACCGGCCGCCCGGCACGCCATCACCGTGGCGAATCCCGCCAGATTGCTGACACGAAAGGAGCCGTCCTCATGAGCACGCCCACCATCCCGGTGCCCGCGACCTGTCCCACGGCCCCTTTCGAGACGCTGCCACCCAGGGCACTCGACCGGCGTGAACTGCGCGAACTCGTCGACGACCTGGCCGTCAAGCCGGAGCTCTGGCAGGAGCACCTGTCGTTCGAGGGCTCGGAGGACGGCGGCCGCCACTACGCCTCGCTCTACCGCGACGCCTACGTCGACGTCTGGCTGCTGTGCTGGCGGCCCGAAGACGACACGGGCTGGCACGACCACGACGTCTCGTCGGGCGCGGTCAACGTGGTCCGGGGCACGCTGGTGGAGGCCAACCCGCGCATCGGCGGCGAGCACCTGGAGACCAGCGTGAGCGCCGGGACCTCGTTCAGCTTCGGTCCCGACCACATCCACCGCCTCACAGGGGCAGAGCACGGCAGCGTGTCGATCCACGCCTACTCCCCGCCCCTGTGGCGGCTCGGTCAGTACTCGATCAGCGACGACGGCATGATGCGCCGCCAGTCGGTGAGCTACGCCGACGAGCTGCGCCCGCTCGACTAGCCGGGGCTACTTGTCCGAGCTGAGCACCGCGCGGGGCATCGAGGGGTCGTCGGCGAAGATGCCGTCGATCTCCTGCTCGAACAGCGCCGCCGCGAAGCCCATGACGTTCCCGACCGCGCGGGGGAACGCCGGGCTGGCCGGGTTGCCGAACTGGTAGTCGGCCGGGAGCTGCGAGTTCTCGTTGCGCAGCGTCCAGGCGTGCACGATCAGGTCCTCGCGGTGGGCGTCGCGCACCAGCGTGGTCGGCGGCAGGGTGCGGTTGTCGGGACCGACCGGGAGGATCCGGCGGGTGTTGACGCCGATGCCGTTGGCGTAGGTGCGGATCTCGCGCAGGCCCTCACGGGTGACCATCTGGTCGTAGGTGAGGGTCGCGGTGTCGAACGGCTTGCCCGCGGCGTCGATGAGCTGGGCCAGCTTGAGCTTGGTCTTCGGGCGCAGCGCCTTCAGGTTGCCGACCTCGAACGACTGGATGACGACCGGGTCGCCGGAGCGCCGCCAGCCGTACTCGTCGAGGGTGGCCAGGAGCGGCTCCTCCAGCGAGAGGCCGATGGAGTCGAAGTACGTGGGGTGCTTCGTTTCCGGGTAGATGCCGACCTCGTGGCGCTGCGCCAGCTGGATCACCTCCTCCAGGGTGGGGATCTCGGCCAGGCCGTTGAAGGCGGCGTTGTTCGGCCGCAGGTCGGGGATGCGCTCGGTGGCCCGCAGGGTCTTCAGCTCGGCGAGGGTGAAGTCCTCGGTGAACCAGCCGGTGATCGGGCGGCCATCGATGATCTTGGTGGTGCGACGGCCCGCGAACTCGGCGCGGGTGGAGACGTCGGTGGTGCCGCCGATCTCGTTCTCGTGCCGGGCGACGAGCACGCCGTCCTTGGTGGAGACGAGGTCGGGCTCGATGTAGTCGGCCCCCAGGGCGATGGCCGCCTCGTACGAGAGCAGGGTGTGCTCCGGACGGACGGCGCTGGCGCCCCGGTGGCCGATCACGGTGACGTCGCCGAAGCGGCGCTTGGCGGACGCGGGGGTGGTGCCCATCAGGGCGCCGGCGGCCGTTCCGGCCGCGAGCACGGTGATCGCGCCTCTGCGCGTGAGACTCATGGGCCGGACGGTAAAGCGGTGAAGTGAAGATCAGGTGCCGTGCGGTTGACGTGCGGCGAGATAACCCAACACCAATTGCACTCCGCAGACGCCGAGCCCCACGACCAGGGGAACCGTCCAGTTTCCGCTGACCTGGTAGATGGCCCCGATCACGACCGGGCCGATGGCGGCCAGGGTGTAGCCGGTCGACTGGGCGACCGCCGACAGGGCGGTGACCGAGCGGGGGTCGGGGGCGCGCAGCGTGATGATCAGCAGCGCGAGCGCGATCGAGGCGCCCTGCCCGAGGCCGAGCACGATCATCCACAGCCACGGGACGGTGGTCGGCCAGAACAGCACGCCGACGTACCCGACGATGGTGATCACGGCCGCGCCCACGACGTGCGGAACCTGGGACTTCGCCTTCCCCGCGTGAATCGGCACGGTCAGGGTGGCGGCGATCTGGGCGAGGTTGGTGAGCCCGAGCAGGTATCCGGCGTCGTCGGCGCTGAGCCCGGCGTCGGTGAAGATCGTGGGCAGCCAGGCCAGCATGATGTAGAAGCTCATCGACTGGACGCCCATGTACGTGGCGACGTACCAGGTCACCCGGCGCTTCATCAGGGCGCGGAAGGGCCGCGGCGCCTGCGGAGGGGGCGGGGTCGGCGGACGCAGCACCTGCGGCAGCCAGACGATCGCGGAGATCAGGGCGAAGATCGCCGTCGTGGCGGCGGCCCAGCGCCAGCCCAGCTCGTGGGCGAGCGGCACCATCACGGCCGAGCCGAGGGCGGCGCCGCTGACCAGGCTGGTGACGTAGAGGCCGGTGAACAGGCCGACCCGGTCGGGGAAGTGCTGTTTGACCAGGCCGGGCATGATCACGTTCATGAACGCGATGGCGGTGCCGGCCATCGCCGCACCCAGGTAGAGCGTGACGACGCCGCCGGAGCTGCGGATCACGACTCCGGCGATGAGCAGCAGCATGCCCGCCATGAGGGTGCGGTCGAGACCGAGGCGGGAGGACAGGATCGGGCCCAGCGGGCCCAGGAGGCCGAGACACAGCAACATGATGGTGGTGATGGCCCCGGCCGCCGCGGGGGAGAGGGACAAATCGGACATGATCTCGCCCAGAAGCGGCGAGACTCCGGCGAGCGCCGGTCGCAGGTTGAGGGCGGCCAGGACGAACCCGGCGACCAGCAACAACCAGCCGTTCTTTCTCATGACCCCCGAACCTACAAGATCGGTCAAAACGGATAAACGGCGATGTCACCCTGGACGGTCACCCACTGGGTGTGGGTGAACGCGTCGGCGTTCGCGCGGGGCCCGCCGAACCGCGATCCGGTGCCCGAGGCGCCGAGCCCGCCGAAGGGCGCGACCGCCTCGTCGTCGACGGTCTGGTCGTTGATGTGCACGATTCCCGTGGGGATCTGCTCGGCCAGGTGCATCGCCTTCATGACGTCCCGGCTGAGGATGCCGAGCGAGAGGCCGTACTCGCTGTCGCCCGCCAGGGCCACCGCCTCCTCGATCGTGTGGAAGGGCATGACCGGGGCGACCGGCCCGAACACCTCGTTGTCGTAGGCGGGTCCCGCTCCGGCCAGCACCGTCGGGCGGTAGAAGAGGTCCTCGTACGTGCCGCCCGCCGCGAGCCGCGCGCCCGCTTCGACGCTGCCGGTGACCAGGGCGTGCACCTTGTCCCGCTGGCCCTCGGAGATCAGGGGACCGAGGGCGACCTGCCCGGTGAACGGGTCGCCCACGGGCAGGTGGTCGGCCTTGGCGGCGAGGCGTTCGACGTACTCGTCGGCCAGGGAGGCGTGCACGAGGTGGCGGCCGGTGGTCATGCAGATCTGGCCCTGGTGCAGGAAGGAGCCCCACGCCCCGGCCGCGGCGGCGAGGTCGAGGTCGGCGTCGTCGAGCACGATCAGCGCCGAGTTGCCGCCGAGCTCCAGGTGGGCGCGCTTGAGCAGGCGTCCGCAGGCCTCGCCGACCTTGCGCCCGGCGGCGGTCGATCCGGTGAACGAGATGACCGGCACCAGCGGGTCGGCGACCAGCGCCTCCCCCGCCTCCGGCCCGCCGGGCAGCACGTGCAGCAGCCCCTCGGGCAGCCCGGCCTCCTCCAGCACCCGGGCGATCACCACGCCGCCGGAGACGGCGGTCCGGGGGTCGGGCTTGAGCACGACGGCGTTGCCCAGCGCCAGCGCGGGCGCGACCGAGCGGATGCCCAGGATCAGCGGCACGTTGAACGGCGCGATCACGCCGACCACCCCGACCGGGATCCGGCGGGCCAGGCTGAGCCGCTTGCGGTTGGTCGGCAGGATCTCCCCGGTCGTCCCGGAGGCCAGCGCGGCCGCCTCGAAGCACTCCTGCGCGGCGACGTGGGTCTCCAGGCCGGCTTTCGGCGGTACGGATCCGGTCTCCCGGATGATCCACTGGTGGATCTCGTCGGCGTACTGCTCGAAGAGGGCGCCCGCGCGGCGGAGCACGGCGGCGCGCTCCTCGAAGTTGGTCGCCGCCCACTCCTTCTGCGCCTGGGCGGCCTTGCGGGCGGCGGCCCGCACGTCGTCGGCGCCGGCGACGCCGATCCGGCCGAGCTCGCCGCCGGTGGCGGGCTCGACCACGGGCGCGTCACCCGCTTGGGAGGTGACCCACCCGTCGCTGAAGATCCGGCCGGTCCAGAGTTTGGGGTCCAGCAAGGACATCTGACCTCCTAAGGGGTGACTGCTATGTCGAGGAGAAGAGGTTCTGACCGTTCTGTCAGGGTGGGGATGACCCCGTCAAGGGTGTCGACGAGGGTGGCCCGGTCGGTGATCTCGATGGCGTCGCAGCCCTGGGCCCGCGCCAGGCCCGCCAGGCTGATGTCGGGGAAGTTCGAGAGCACCACGAACAGCGCCCCCACGCCGTAGTGGGCGGCGCTCCAGAGGGCCTGGACGCCGTACATGGCCGACCGGTCGCCGACGACAGCCACCACCGGACGGGCCGGGAGCGCCATCCGCAGCCCGGCGGCCGCCGGGAGCGCGAACCCGGGCCCGCCCGTCGCGGCCGAGACCAGCCCGAGCGGACGGCGGGCCGGCAGCAGCCGGTGCAGGTCGGGCCGCGACGACGGGGTCTCCTCGACCACGACCGTCTCCGGGGGCAGCCGTTCGGCCAGCGCGGCGAGCACGTGGGCGGCCCGGAACCCCTCGCCGGGCTCCGGGACGACCCTGTCGACCGGGCGGGAGTCGCGCGGCCGGACCAGCTCGGCCAGCCGCCGGGCGGCCACCCCCGGATCGGCCCGCAACGCGACCTCCGCCCAGCTGCGGTGCAGTTCGGCGGCGTCGTCGGAGACGACCGCGACGGTGGTGCCCGGCTGGGCGAACGGCCCCTCCCGGTAGGGGTGCTGGCAGAAGGCCGCCGCCCCCACCACCAGAACCACGTCGTGGCCGCCGAGCGCGCGGCGCAGCGCCGGGCGGTCGGCCGGCAGCACCCCGGCGAACAGCCGGTGGTCCTGCGGGAACCCGGCGCGGGCGCCGGACGAGTCCTGGAAGACCGGCGACCCGAGGCGTTCGGCCAGCGCGACCAGCCCGGCCCAGGCCGCCGGGGAGTCGGCGCCCGCACCGGCCACCAGCGCCGGTGACCGGGCGCCGTCGAGGAGCCGGGCCAGCGGGGCGAGCTCCCCGTCGCCCACCGCCCTGGTCCTGACGATCTGCTTCGGGGCCGAGACGCCGAGGCCGGAGCCGGGCGCGTCCCAGTCGTCCTCCGGCACGACGACCAGCGCCGGGCCGCGCCCGGTCACCGCCTCGTGGCGGGCCCGCGCGACGGCGCTCGGCACGTCCTGCGCCCGCGCCGGGGTGGTCACCCACACGGCGTGCTCGCCGGGGAGGAACGGTTCGTCCACCAGGTGGCGGCGGCCCGGCCGGCTGACCAGCACGACCAGCGGCGCCCGGCTGACCCGGGCGATGGCCAGCGCGCCGGCCGCGTTGCCGAGCCCGGCCGTGGCGTGCAGCAGCACCAGCGCGGGGGCGTCGCGGGCGATGGCCCAGCCCGTGGCCATGCCGACGACCGCGCCCTCGTGCAGGGCCAGCACGAACCGCAGGTCCTCGGGCCAGCCGGGTGGCCGCGCGGCCCCGGGGGCGGCGCCGTTGGCGAAGACCGTGGTCAGCCCGGTCTCCCTGAGCAGCGCGACGACCTCCTCGCGGACTCCGCGCGGTGATCTGTTCAGGATCAGGTCCTCCAGTCCGGCTCCGACGACCCTGACGACGGTTCGCTATCCGAACGATGGTTCTTCTGGCGAACGATGGCACATTGTTCGCATAGAGAACAATAGTTCGTTATGGGAACGATACGAGGCGCTAGAGTGCCGGACTATGGCTGAGGAATTCGTGCAGTCGCTGGCGCGCGGCCTGGCGGTGATCCGCGCGTTCGACGGGTCCTCGCCCGAGCTGACCCTGAGCGAGGTCGCCAAGAAGACCGAGCTCACGCGGGCGGCGGCACGCCGGTTCCTGCTGACGCTGGTCGACCTCGGCTACGTCCGCACCGACGGCCGGCTGTTCTCGCTGTCGCCCCGTGTGCTCGAACTCGGCTACGCCTACCTGTCGAACCTGTCGCTGCCCGACGTCGCCTTCCCCCACCTCGAACAGCTCGTCAGTGAGGTGCACGAGTCGGCGTCGGTGTCGGTGCTCGACGACACCGACATCATCTACGTCGCCCGGGTGCCCACCACCCGCATCATGCGGGTCACCATCGCGATCGGCACCCGCTTCCCGGCCCACTGCACGTCGATGGGCCGCGTCCTGCTCGCCGGGCTGTCACCCTGCGACCTCGACGCCTACTTCGCCAAGGCCGACCTGGTCCGGATGACCGACCGCACTCTCACCTCGGAAGAGGAACTCCGCGCGGTGCTGGCCGAGGTCCGCGAGCAGGGGTACGCCCTGGTCGACCAGGAGCTCGAAGACGGCCTGCGGTCCCTCGCGGTCCCCGTCCGCGACCGGGCCGGCCGGGTCGTCGCGGCCGTCAACCTGTCGTCGCACGCCAGCCGCACGTCTCTGGAGTCGGCCCGGCGCGACCTGCTGCCCCCGCTGCGCGCCGGGGTGGCCAAGATCGAGACCGACCTCCACGCCACCCAGCGGTGAACTACCGCGCCGGAGTGAGCGGCCGCCAGAGCAGCGCGCCCGACACCAGCACCAGCCCCCCGCACAGGGCGATGGCGTGGTGCACGTCGACCAGTTCGGCGAGGCCGCCCGCCACCACTCCGCCGAGTCCCTGGACGGTCATCATCCCCGACCCCTGCAACCCGAACGCGAGCCCGCGCCGCTCCTCCGGCACCGCGTCGACGAACGGCCGCTGCAGCATCAGCTGGTAGGCCAGCCCGTTCCCCGCGAGGAACGCCAGGATCCCGGCCCACCACGGACCCGGCGCGGTGACGAACCCGATGAGCGGCACGCCCATCAGCGCGACCAGCGGCAGCCCGAGCCGGGCCCGGTTCGCCGGCGACACGAACCGGCCGACGACGAACTCCCCGAAGCCCATCCCGGCGGCCGTCGCGGCCAGCACGAACCCGGCCGCCCCGGCCTGCCCCATCTCGGTCAGATAGGGGATGAAGACGGCCTCGGAGCCGACCATGAACATCAGCGGCAGCCACCCGGCCAGCAGCAGCCCTCGGACGGTCCGGTCGGTCAGCAGCTCCCAGTTGCCGCGCAGCGTGGCGCGGACCGCGCCGGTGCCGTCCTTGACCGCGCGGGCCGGCCGGTTCGCGATCCCGAACCGGATGAGCGGGACGGCGGCCAGCGAAAGCCCGGCCGTGATCAGCAGCGCCCCCTCGGGCCCGGTCAGCGCGAGCATGGCCCCGCCGACCGCGAGCCCGGCGA
Organism: Herbidospora galbida; assembly: GCF_005233835.1. GTDB lineage: Bacteria > Actinomycetota > Actinomycetes > Streptosporangiales > Streptosporangiaceae > Herbidospora > Herbidospora galbida. The sequence continues at coordinate 188,457 of NZ_SZQA01000009.1, forward strand.
TCTGCGCCCCGGCGCCCGTCATGGTGAACAGGGCCCGCCCGAGCACGAACCGGTCGCCGTCGAGGATGTCGGGCAGCACCGCGTTGCGGGCCGCCATGAACACGGCGGTGGGCACGCCGGTGACCAGCACGAGCGCGAACATCGCCCAGACCGGCAGCCCGGCGAACGCCAGGACCAGGCACACCACGACCCGCGTGAGCTCCCCGGTGACCATCAGCACCCGGGGCCGGACGCGGTCGGCCATCGACGACAGGAACAGGCCGCCGAGCATCATCGGCAGGAAGCCGATCATCCACGAGATGGCCGACAGCCCGGCCGACTCGGTCCGGTCGTAGACGATGACGGAGAACGCCAGCATCTTGACCGACTCGCTCAGCGTCAGCAGCAGCTGGCTGCCGAACAGCGCGCGGAACTCACCGATCCGGAACAGTTCGCCGAAGGTCGCGCCCCGGTCGTCCACCACATTCACCGGGCGATGTTATGACAAACCGGTCTATTGGCCACTGTTTTTCGCGGCCAGCACGAGAGCCCGCTGCAGCTCGGCGACGTCCGGGTTCTCCATGAAGATGCCGACCGCGTCGTTGATGGCCGCCCGCCAGCCGTCGTTGGCGACGACGCCGTGCTGGATCGACCCGGCCAGCTCGTCGCGCGACCACTCGTTCAGGTTCCAGGCCAGATAGTCCTTGTAGAGGGAGGTGTCGACGTCGCGGCGGGCCGGGATCGAGCCCTTCGGCGGGTTGAACGCGTCCTGCCCGGCCTTGCTGGCGGCCACCTTGAGCCAGGCCACCGCGCCCTCGCGGTTCGGGGCGCCGCGCGGCAGCGTGAAGCTGTCGGACAGCCACATGAAGGTGCCCTCGGTGCCCGGCGAGGCGGCCCAGTCGAAGTCGGTCTTCGACTTCTTGCCGAGGCCGCCGTCGGGCTCGTTGTGGAAGTAGCCGTAGGCCCAGTCGCCCATGACGGTGAACGCGGCCTCGCCGTCGGCCACCTGCTTGGCGGCCGGCTGCCAGTCGGCCTGCGGCGGCCCGGTCATCGACAGGATGGCGGCGAAGTCGGTCAGCGCCTTCTTCACCGCCGCGCTGCTCCAGTCGGCGTCGGCGGTCCACAGCTTGTTGTACGCCCGAGTCCCCAGCGACCCCAGCAGCACCGACTCGAAGAGGTGGACCACGGTCCACTGCGGCCCGATGGCCAGCGGAATCCGTCCGGTGTCGCGGACCTTGCCGAGCGCGTCGAGGAACTGCGGGAGGGTCCGCGGGACGCCGTTCACCCCCGCGGCCCTGAGCACGCCGGGGTTGAACCACATCACGTTCGAGCGGTGGATGTTCACCGGGACGGAGTAGATCTCACCGTGGACGGAGATCTGCTCGACGAGCTGGGGCGGGAAGGCGTCGCGCAGCTTCAGTTCGTCGTACAGGAAGTTGAGGGGTTCCAGCTTGCCGGCGGTGATGTAGCCCTGGAGCTCGGCGCCCGCGTGGCCCTGGAAGGTGTCGGGGGGCTGGTTGGCCTGGAGCTTGCTCGCTAACAGGGCGCGGGCCTGGTCGCCCGACCCGCCCTCCACGGCCGCGTCGACGAAGGTGAAGCCGGGGTTCTGCTTCTCGAACAGGGTGCGCATCGCCTTGAGGCCGTCGGCCTCGCCCAGGCCCGTCCACCACGAGAACACCTCGACGCGCTGCTTCGCGGAGGGCTCGGGGGTCTCCGCCGCCTCGCCCGTGCATGACGACGTCACCAATACGAGCAGCGCCGCGGCGACCGCGGTCCATCGTCGCCTCATCGCGGCCGACCTCCGGGTGTGAAATGGCAGCCCATCAACCCACCACCTGAGGCGCCCCGTCAAGCAACGGTTCTATATACGGCGCAGCCCGCGCTTTCCGCACTCGACCACGGCCGCCACCGTCACCCCCAGCTCCCGCCCGCCGCCCGTCACCAGCATCGCGCCCTTGGCGAACGCCAGCCCGCCCAGCACGGCCAGGTCGGCCGAGCCCGACGGCGGCCAGTCGACCAGCACGACGTCGCGTTCGTCGAGGCTGACGTGCCCGTCGAGCAGCGCCATCGCCTCCGCGAAGCCGTCGTGGCTGAGCTCGCCCTCCTCGGCGACGACCGCGGCGCTGCGCGCGTCGGCCACCGGCAGCGGCAGCGGGTCGAGCCCGAGCAGCACGTCGAACTCGGTCGCGCCGTGCCCGCCGCCGAACGAGACGACCTGCCGCACCCGCGACGCCTCGGCCGCCGAGACCGCCTCGGCGGCCAGCCGCTCGCCGGTGAACATCAGCCGCACGTCGTGGGCGAGCAGCTCGGCCGGGTCGGGCACACTCAGCGGCAGCGCCACCCCGCCGGCCGCGACGACGGCGAAAACCGCGGTCAGATACCCGGTCACGCCGTCGGTGCAGACGGCGGCGGTCTGCCCGGGGCGGGTCCCCCTCCTGACCAGCCCCGTGGCAGCCCTCCTCACCGTCGCGGCGAGTGTCTCGTGGCTGACGGCCCGGCCTTCGCCGAAATCGATCAGCGCCGGCCGGTCGGCCCACAGCGCGGATCGGCCGAACACCGCGCCGGTGACCCCTGACTCCATGTCCGTGACCGTACGGGCCGGGCTCCCGGCCCGGAATCCGCATAACTGTGTAGTGGGATGTGTAAGCGAGACGCGCACGCGCATGGGCGGGCCCGGGTCCTGCGCGACCCGGGCCCGCGGGCCACGTGCCCCCGGTCTCGGTCTCCACCCCTCCGAGGTGACCTCGACCGGCGTGACGGACACGCGGCCGTTTCCAGATGCCCCCCCTGACGTCCGGCTTCAGTAGGCATCCGCCCGTGCTGGCCCGGTGACGGCCACGGAGTCGCCGTACCGGACCACGGACTCACCGTAGATCGGCGGGGGTGGCCCTCACATCGGCGAATGTGCGCACGTGGGTGTGTAGAAGGGAGGCCGCCCGGCGGCTGGAGAGCGTCTACACACCGTGCTCGACGACCCAGGTGGCGACCTGGGTGCGCGAGGTGAAACCGAGTTTGGCCAGGATGTTGGCGACGTGGCGGGCCACGGTGGCCTGGCTGATGACGAGCTCGTCGGCGATGGCCCGGTTGCTGAGACCCCGCGCGACCAGCTCGGCGATCTCGCGTTCGCGGGCGGTCAGCGTGCTCTGCGGGACGACCGGGACGGGCGCGACGACGAGCGGCGGGCTGCCGGCCGACTCCTCCAGCGCGAGCGTGACGGCGACGTCGAACGGCAGGCCGAGCCCTTCGGCCCACAGCGCCGCCACGACGGGCTCGCCCAGCGCCTCGCGGGCGGGGGTCAGCACGCTCTCGACGCGGGCCCCCGGCCGTCCGTCGCGCAGCCCGGCGGAGGCGGCGGCCAGCAGCACGGCCCGGCGCGGGTCGCCCTGCTTCAGGTAGAGCGCGGCGAAGGTCTCCAGACGGCGGGCCGACTGCATGCGCAGCCCGGCGTCGCGGCCGAGGCGCAGCGCCTCGCCCAGGCGGCGGCGGGCCTCGGTCAGGTCGCCCGCGTCGAGCGCCACCGACCCCAGTCCGGCCAGGCACGAAATGAGCCACTGCCGGGCGTCGAAGGTGCGCACGATGCGCAGCGCCCGGGTGAAGTGGTGGCGGGCGGCCTGCAGGTCGCCGCGCCGGCGGGCGGTCTGGCCCAGCCCCGACAGGCCGATGACCAGCGCCAGGTGGTTGTCGAGTTCGGTGGCCAGCGCCACCAGCCGTTCGGCCGACCGCTGCGCCTCGCGCAGCCGCCCCTGGGCCAGCGCGAGGAACGCGCGGGTGCCATGGCCCTCGGCCTCCAGCACCCGCTCGCCGATCGCGCGGGCGATCGAGATGGACTCCTCCAGCCGGGTCTCGGCCGGTACTGACCCGTCGCTGATGGCGAGCACGAGCAGCGCCTGCCCCTCGCCGACCCGGTCGCCGGCCTGCCGGCACAGGTCGAGCGCCTGCCGCGCCCGCTCGCGGGCCCCGGCGAAGTCGGCCGTGTTCGACAGCAGGTTGGCGGTGAACGCCAGCGCCCGGCCGTGGGTGGCCGGGTCGATCTCGGGCAGCGCGAGCTCCACCAGCCGGTCGGCCCACCGGGTCAGCTCGGCCTGGAACCGGCCGCTGCCGAGCAGCATCCACCGCAGCCCGAGCAGCGCCCGCAGCATCGGCGCGGCGTCTCCCGTGGTGAGCGACCACTCGACCGCCGCCCGCAGGTCGCTCTGCAGCCGTTCCAGCCGTTCGGTACGCCGGTGCACCGCCGGCCACGACCCCGCGTCGACCGCGATCTCCCAGTCGCGGGCGAAGGTGACAAAGTAGTCGCGGTGCCGCCGCCGGGTGGCCTCTTCGTCGGGGCCGTCGAACTGCTCGGCGGCGTACTGGCGGATGGTGTCGAGCAGGCGGTAGCGGGCCTCGCCGGCGAGTTCGCCGTCGACCACGACCAGGGACTTGTCGACCAGGGCGGTCAGGTGGCCCAGGACGTCGGGCCCCTCGACCGGGCCGCCCGCGCAGACGAGTTCGGCCATCGGGAGCGTCCAGCCGGAGCGGAACACGGTGGCCCGGCGCAGCAGCACCCGCTCGGGCTCGGTCAGCAGGTCGTAGCTCCAGTCGACGGTGGCCCGCAGGGTGCGCTGGCGGGGCGGTGCGGTGCGGTCGCCGGCCGACAGTAGCCGGAACCGGTCGCCGAGCCGGGCCACGATCTGCGGGATCGACAGCACCCGGGTCATGCCGGCGGCCAGTTCGAGCGCCAGCGGCATGCCGTCGAGCGCGTGGCACAGCCGCGACACGTCGGGCGCGTTGTCGTCGGTCAGCGTGAACCCGGGCCGGGCCGAGGCCGCGCGGTCCTGGAACAGGCGGACCGCCTCGTAGCCGCCGACGACGGCCGCGCCCGCGTTGTGGTCGGGCGGCAGCGCCAGCGGCGGCACCCGCCAGACGGTCTCGCCCGGCACCCGCAGCGGCTCGCGGCTGGTGGCCAGCACCCGCATCTCGGGGCAGTGCTCGGCCAGCCGCCGGGTGAGCAGGGCGCACTCCTCGACCACCGTCTCGCAGTTGTCGAGCAGGATCACCGCCTTGCGCCCGGCGAACACCTCGGCGACGGCCAGGGCCAGATCGCGCCCCGGCTCCCCCTCGACTCCCAGCACCGACGCGATGCGGCGGATGGTCTCCTTGGGCCGGGTGCCCTCGGGGAACTCCACCAGCCACGCGCCGTCGGGTAGGTCGCGGGCGAGCTCGGCGGCGACCCGCAGGCCGAGCCGGCTCTTCCCGATCCCGCCCACGCCGCAGAGGGTGACCACCCGGGTGGCCGTCATCAGTTGCAGGAGTTCCTCGACGTCGGGCTCGCGTCCCACGAACGCGTTGGGTTCCAGGGGGAGGTTGCCCTCGACGGCGATCGAGTGGGAGATCTCAGTGGTCATCGGCCCTCGGGAGTCGCCTTCGGGTGAGCTTCGGGGGGTGGATCGTCACAGGAAGTGTCGCATCAATTCCGGAACGTGCCCAGATCGCATTCCGGTTTGGCCCATGACATCCTCGGTGCCGCTTTGTCGGTGGGCGCGCGCACACTACAGGCATGACCGTCACCCGAATCGATAGGGACGACCCATCAGAAAGCGATGACCTTCCGGATTTCTCCGATCTGACCCAGCACAACTGGCACGCCCACGACGACAAGATGAGCAACGTGGGCTTCTTCACCGTCGCCCGCCGGTTACCCGCCCTCTTCGTCCAGTCCTTCCGCATGGCCTGGCAGGCCAGCCCCCGCGACACCGTCGCCACCATCACCCTCAACCTGCTGAGCGGGGTCTTCACCGCGTTCGGCCTGCTGGCCACCACGGGGGTGCTGGAGGCTCTCTTCGCCGCCGGCCCGACCCCCGAGCGGGTCCGGGACGCCCTCCCGTCCCTGCTGCTGGTCGGCGCGGCCGCGGTGCTGCGTTCCCTGTTCTCGGCCGGCGCCGGCTGGGCGCAGTCGCGGCTGCAGCCCCAGGTGCTCCGCATCGCCGAGGAGCGGCTCTACGGGCTGACCTCCAGCGTCGACCTCGTCCGGTTCGACGACCCGGAGTTCCACGACACGCTGGAGCGGGTCCGCATGCGCGGCGTCAACGCCTCCGACGACGTGGTCGGCTCGGCGATCGACGTGCTGACGGCGTCGATCGGTTTGATCGCGGTCGGCGGCGTGCTGGGCGTGCTTCATCCGGTGCTGCTGCCGCTGCTGTTCCTCGCGGTGCTGCCCGACGCGTGGTCGACCGTCCGGTCGGCCCGGATGAGCTACACCACGATGCTGTCGCTGCTGCCGACGTACCGGCGCAAGTGGATCGTCAGCGAACTGCTGGCCGACCGCGACACGGCGGCCGAGGTGCGCTCGTTCACGATGCGGGGCTTCCTGCTGCGCGTCTACGACATGGTGGCCCGCACGCAGCAGGACGCCCTGGTCGACCTGGCCCGCCGCCAGACCGTCGCCCGGCTGATCGGCGAGGCGCTCGGCGGCGTCGGCACCGCGCTGGTCTTCGTCGCCCTCGGCCTGCTGCTGGCCTCGGGCTCGGTGCCGCTCGCCGTCGCGGGCACCGCCGTGCTGGCCGTGCGCACCGGGCAGGGCGCGCTCCAGCAGCTCCTGTACGCCGTCAACCGCAGCTACGAGAACGGCCTCTACTTCACCGACTTCATCGACTTCTGCAGCGCCACCGAGAAGACGCCGGTCATGACGGGCTCGGGCGCCCCGCCCGACGGCTTCGCCCGGATCACGGCCGACAACGTGGTGTTCGGCTACCCGGGCAAGGACACCCCGGCGCTGAAGGGCGTGTCCATCCACCTCGACCGAGGCGAGGTGGTCGCCCTCGTCGGCGAGAACGGCTCGGGCAAGACCACCCTCGCGAAGATCCTGGCCGGGCTCTACCAGCCCGACTCGGGCAGCGTGCGCTGGGACGACGTCGAGCTGGCCACGGTCGACGCGCACGCCCTGCGCGGCCGCATCGCGGTCATCGCCCAAGACCACACCCGCTGGCCGCTGTCGGCCCGCCACAACATCACCATGGGCCTGAACAAGGGCGAGCCGGCCGTGGTGAAGGCGGCCGGGGTCGCCGGGGCCGACGAGGTCATCGACGAACTCCCCCACGGCTACCGCACCCTCCTCGACCGCCGCTTCAAAGACGGCCAGGAGCTGTCGGGCGGCCAGTGGCAGCGCATCGCGGTGGCGCGGGGCTTCTACCGCGACGCCCCGCTGCTCATCTGCGACGAACCGACGGCGGCCCTCGACGCGCGCGCCGAGCACGCCCTGTTCGAACGCATCCGCGCCCACGCCGACGGGCGCACCGTCCTGCTCATCACCCACCGCCTGGCCAGCGTCCGCTACGCCGACCGGGTCTACGTCCTCGACCACGGCCTCGTCGTCGAGGAGGGCACCCACGACGAACTGATCGACCGCCAGGGCATCTACGCCGACCTCTACGGGCTCCAGGCCAGCGCCTACCAGTCCTAGAACAGGCCTAGAGCAGTGCGCGGATGACCGCGCGGGCGATGGGGGCGGCCACCCGGCCGCCGGAGCCGCCGTGTTCGACCAGCACGCCGACGGCCACCACCGGGTCGTCGGCGGGCGCGAAGGCGGTGAAGATCGCGTGGTCGGAGCCCTCGTTCTCGGCGGTGCCGGTCTTGGCCGCGACCTTCACGCCCGGGATCGCGGCGGCGGTGCCGGTGCCGCCGGGGCCGGTGACGGCGACCATCATCTCGGTCAGCCGGTCGGCCACGGCCGCCGGCATCGCGTCGCGATATTCGGCGGGGTCGGTCGAGCGCACGATCGCGCCGTCGCGCAGGCGCACCTCGTCGACCAGGTAGGGCCGCATCAGGCTGCCCCCGTTGGCCACCGCCGCCGAGATCATGGCGATGCTCAGGGGGGTGGCGCGGTCGTCGTACTGGCCGATGGCGCTCATCGCGGTCTGGGCGCGGTCGAGGCCCGTCGGGTAGACGCTCGCGGCGACGGCCAGCGGCACCTTCAGGCCGGCGTCGCCGAAGCCGAAGGCCGATGCCCAGCGGCTCAGCTCCTCCTCGCCGAGTTCGAGGCCGAGGTCGGCGAAGGCGGTGTTGCACGACATGACGAAGGCGTCGAGGAGCGCGGGGGTGCCGTCGCCGCACTCCGCGCCGCCGGAGTTGCGCAGCCACGTCTGGGTGCCGGGGAGCTTCATCCGGGCGGGGGCCCGCACCTCGGTCTCGGGGTCGTAGTCGCCCGACGCGAGGGCCGCGGCCGCCGTGATGACCTTGAACGTCGAGCCGGGCGGGTAGTTCTCCCCGATCGCGCGGTTCAGCAGCGGCCGCGCGGGGTCCCGCTGCAGTTCCCGGTCGTACGCCGCCAGCTCCTCCGCCGAGAAGGTGGCGAACCCGTTGGGGTCGTAGGAGGGCAGCGAGACCATGGCGAGGATCGCGCCCGTGCGGGGGTCGAGGGCGACCACGGCGCCGCGCTTGCCCGTGGCGGCCAGGCCGTCGTAGGCGGCCTTCTGGGCGCGGGAGTCGAGCGTCAGCGTCACGGTGGCGCCGCGGTCGATGTCCTTGAGGAGCGCGCGGACCCGGACCCGCGGATCCTCCCCGGTCAGGGAGGCGTCTTCGGCGCCCTCGATGCCGGTCGTCCGGTAGAGGGAGGCGTAGCCGGTGGCGGCGGCGTAGAGAGGACCCTGGGGATAGACGCGGCGGTAGCCGAACCGCTGGTCGGTGACGCGTTCGCTGGCCGCGACCACGGTGCCGTCGCGCAGCCGCACCTCGCCCCGGGGTTCGTCGAACCGCAGGATCATGGTCCGGTTGTTGCGCGGATCGGCGGTCAGGGCGTCGTACCGGAACGCCTGGATGTAGGTGACGTTGCCCAGCAGTGCGAACAGCATCAGACCGGACACCGCCGCGACACCGCGCAGCGGCACGTTCATGCGCCCGGCGCGCGGACCCGCCATGTCGCCCCCTCCCCCGGAGTCCGTTCTAACGGCCGGACCGGAAAGAGGGGGCTCGCGGTGGGTAAAGCGGGGAACTAGATCGCTTCGGGGACGATCACATGGTCCTTGTAGTAGTCGATTTTGCGCTGGATCGCGCCCTGCTTGTGGCGCAGGTCGGCGACCTGCTCCTCGACCTGGCGGTCGTGCGCCTCGAGCAGGCGGATGCGCTCGGGGATGGTGTGGTCGCCCGCGCGGGTCAGTTCGGCGAACCGCAGCATCTCGGCGATCGGCATGCCGGTGTCGCGCAGGCAGCGGATCATGCCGAGCCAGCCGACGTCGCCGTCGGTGAACCGGCGCTGACCGGCCGAGTTGCGGCCGACGTTGCCGAGAAGCCCGATCCGTTCGTAGTACCTGAGCGTGTCGAGGCTGAATCCCGTCTCCTCGACGACCTGTCCGGGTGTGTAAACGGCCATGCACGGCATCATCACACCTGGAGTCGGCTCCAGGTCAAGCTAGCCGAGGTGGTCGGACAGGTAGCGGCGGACCAGCCGCTTGCACTCGGCGATCAGGTCGGGGTCGCCGTCGGGGCAGGCCCGGAAGGCCAGCTTGAGCACGGCGTCGGCCGCCTCCACGGCCACCACGAACGCGCGCGCCTGGACCTCGCCCGCCGGCACCCCGATCAGGTCGATCAGCAGCCCGCGCAGCCGGTCGGCGACGACGAGGTTGTCTTCGAGCGCCTCGTCGAGCATCCGGGAGGAGCCGGGCTCGGCCAGCGCGAGACCGAAGTCGAAGACGCTGAAGCCGGGCGTCGACCGCTTCATCCACACGAACTCGTCGATGACGAGGTCGGTCGCCTCGGTCCAGTCGTTGATTGTGGTGTGCGCCAGGGTGGCGGTGATCCGGGCCAGGTAGGCCTCGAGGTTGCGGTAGGCCAGCGCGCGGACCAGCCCTTGCTTGTCGGGGAAGAACTGGTAGAAGGTGCCGATCGGGACCTCGGCCCTGCGGGCGACCTCTTTGGTGGTCAGGCCCTCGTAACCCACCTCGTCGAGCAGCCGGGCGCACTCGTCGAGCATGCGCTCCACCCTCTCGGCGCTCCTGCGCTGGGCGGGTTTGCGGCGCAGGGTGCCGGTGGCGGTGTTTGTCATGACCCCATTTTCTCCCGATTCGATTGCCAACGAGTTAACCTGAGTCGCACTCGTGTTCTAGGGGGGACCGCTGATGTTCCTGTGGGGCGCGGCCACGGCCGCCTTCCAGATCGAAGGAGCGCTGTCGGACGACGGCCGGGGGCCCTCGATCTGGGACTCCTTCGGCCCGATCCGCGACGGCCACACCGCCGAGACCGCCTGCGACAGCTACCGCCGCTGGGCCGACGACGTGGCTCTGCTGGCCGATCTCGGGGTGAACGCCTACCGCTTCTCGGTGTCCTGGCCCCGCGTCCAGCCCGACGGGACCGGCCCGGCCAACCCGAAGGGCCTCGACCACTACGAACGGCTGGTCGACGCCCTCCTGGCGGCCGGGATCACCCCCGCGCTGACGCTGTTCCACTGGGACCTCCCGGCGGCGCTCCCCGGCTGGCTCGACCGCGACACCGCCCACCGGTTCGCCGACTACGCCGCCCTGGTGGCCGACCGGCTCGCCGACCGGGTCGGCCTGTGGATCACCCTGAACGAGCCGTTCGTGCACACCGTCTACGGCCACGCGCTCGGCCTCCACGCCCCTGGGCAGGCGCTCTTCCTCGACGCCCTGCCCGCCGCCCACCACCAGCTGCTCGGCCACGGCCTGGCCGTCGACGCGCTGCGCGCGGCGGGCGCCTCGTCGGTGTTGATCACCAACAACCTGTCCCCCGTGTGGCCGGCGTCGGACTCCCCCGACGACCGGGCGGCGGCCGACGCCTACGACACCCTGCACAACCGGATGTTCAACGACCCGGTGTTCCTCGGCGAATATCCCGATCTGCGCGCCTTCGGCCTCGACGCGATGCCCGGCCTCCGCGACGGCGACCTCGCGATCATCAACCGGCCGATCGACGGCCTGGGGGTCAACTACTACAACCCGACCCGGATCTCCGCGCCGCAGTCGCCCGAGCTCCCTTTCACCGACGCGGGCGTCGAGGGCTATCCGACCACCGCGTTCGGTTGGCCCGTCGTCCCCGACGGCCTGCGCGAACTCCTCACCGGCCTGCACGAGCGCTACCGGGTGCCCCTCTACGTCACGGAGAACGGCTGCTCGTACGAGGGGATCGACGACCCCGGCCGCATCGCCTACCTCGACGGGCACATCGACGCGGCGCTCCGGGCCGACGCCGACGTGCGGGGCTACTTCGTCTGGTCGCTGCTCGACAACTTCGAGTGGGCCGAGGGCTACCACCAGCGCTTCGGGCTGGTCCACGTCGACTTCACGACGGGCGAGCGCACGCCGAAGGCGTCGTACCGGTGGTACCGGGAGCGGATCGCCCGGGGTGCCTGACCTCCACCACGAGTGGCTCGACCGCTGTTCGGGCGGCCGCTTCGCCGCCGCCGATCCGGAGACCCGCGCGTGGGTGGCGGCCGTGCACGCCGCCCGCCTGGGGGCGGTCCGGCCGGAGCAGCCCGACGGCGGCTGGCGGATCGTCTGGGCCGGCGGGATCCAGGAGAACCGGCACGTCCGCGCCCCCTGGAACAACCAGACCGGCGCCGTCACCGCCGTGTCGGCGGGCCTGCTCGGCGGCGTGCCGGTGGCCGTCACCGGCTCCGACCACGGGGTGCTGCGCGCCTGGGACCTGCGCACCGGCCTGCCGCTCGGCGAACAGCGGGTCGACGCCCACGACATCGGCTCGATCGCGGTCATGGACGAGGTCGTCGTGGCCACCGACTGGGCCCACCTGTTCACCTGGCGCCCGCGCACCGGCGAGACGACGCGGGAGCGCCACTGGGGCGTCGGGAAGGCCACGACGGTCCGGGACGCGGGGACATGGCATGTGCTGCTCGGCCAGCAGGGGCGCGTGCGGATCCGCGGCCCACGCGGGCCGTGGCGGAGGATCGGCCATCCCGGCGACACCTCCGCCGCCACGATTCGCGTGGACGGCCGCCGACGCGTCGTCGTCGGAGGCGAGACGACCCGCGTCTACGACCTGCGGACCGGCGAGCCCTGCGGCGGCCCGATGGGCGGCCCCACGCGCGCCGTGGCCACCGCCCATGTGTCGGGGCGTCCGGTCGCGGTGGTCGCCGGGCACGACGACACGGTCAGGCTGTGGGACCTGCGCACCGGCGCCCCGCGCGGCCGGCCCCGGCGCGCACCCCTGACCACACTCGCGACGGCCGAGGTCGACGGCCGGGCCGTCGCGGTCG
>NZ_SZQA01000090.1 GCF_005233835.1 Herbidospora galbida
GGAGCGCCGACCCGAGCGGCCCGCCGGCCCCGGCGAAGAGCGGCACCCGGCCGGCCGTCTGCCCGGCGGCGACCGCGACGACCCGCGCGTGCTCCTCCTCGGACAGGGAGGTGAACTCGCCGGTGCCGCACGCCGCGAACACCGCGCCCGGCCCGTGGTCCAGGCCGCGGCGCAGGTGCTCGGCCAGCACGTCCTCCGCCACCCGGCCATCGGCGTCGAAGGGGGTGACGGGGAAGAACAGAACCCCGCTGAGGTTCATTTCAGATGTCTCCCATCTCGGTACGCCAGCTCCGCTTGGCCTGCCAGCCGAGCAGCCGCCCGGCCTTGGCCGCGGAGAACGCGGGGGAGGTGCCCGTCAGCGCGGCGGCGTGGCCGGCCGTCGACGGGATCACCTGGGGGAGCAGGTCGGCCAGCGGCTCCCTGGCCAGCGCGTCGGGCGCCCCGGCGAAGAACACCTCGCCGCTGGGCACCTCGTCCATCCGGTCGACGAGGGTCAGCACCAGGTCGGAGGCGTCGCGCGCGTCGACGTAGTTGAACAGCGACACCCCGGCGACGTCGGGCCGGTCGAGCCGCTCCCGGATCGTGTGCCCCGACTGGGTCGGCGCGCCCTCCCACTCCTCGGGCGCGACCACGAAGCAGGGGCGGACCGCCGCGAAGCGGGTGCCGGTGGCCGACCGCGCGAACGAGGCCATGACCTGCTCGGCCACCAGCTTCGACACCGCGTAGGCGTTCCATGGCCGCGTCGGGTGGTCTTCGTCGATCGGCAGGTAGGAGGGCGTCCAGCCCTGGGGCGCGCCGTAGCCGATGACGGTCGGGCTGGACGCCACGACCACCCGCCCGACCCCGAGCGCCGTCGCCGCCTCGCACACGTTGAAGGCCAGTTGCGTGTTGACCCGGAAGGTCAGCCCGTCCGTACGCGAGAACGGCGTCGCGACGGCGGCGAGGTGGACGACGGCGTCGGGCCGGAACCGGCTCATCACCCCGAACGCCTCACCCGGATCGGTGAGGTCGGCAGGCAGCCACAGGGCCGGCGGGGGAGTCCCCGCGACCGTGTCGATGCCGACCACCTCGTGGCCCGCGTCGGCCAGCGCCACCACCACGCTGCGCCCGAACCGCCCGGCGCTGCCCGTGACCAGTACTCTCATCAGCCCTTCACCGCCCCCGCCGACAGGCCCTGCACGAGATAGCGCTGGATGACCGCGAAGACGAGCACGACCGGCACCGCCGCGACCACGCCGCCGGCGGCCAGCGCCCCGAAGTCGGCGCTGAACTCGCCGATCGTGAACGCCAGCCCGACCGGCAGGGTGAACTTGTCCTGCTCGTTCACGAACATCAGCGCGAAGAGGAAGTTGTTCCAGGAGTGGATGAACGCGAACGACCCGACCGCGACGAGCGCGGGCCGCAGCATCGGCAGCACGACCGCGAAGAAGCCGCGCAGCCGCGAGCAGCCGTCGACCCAGGCCGCCTGTTCCAGCTCGATCGGGATGTTCTTGACGAATCCGCTGATCAGGATGAGCGACAGCGGCAGCTGGAAGACGGTCTCGGCGATCACCAGCGCCCACAGCGAGTTGACCAGGCCGAGCGTCCGGAAGATCTCGAACAGCGGGATCAGCATCATCGCGCCCGGGATGAACTGGGTGCACAGCATGCCGATCAGGAACGCCTGCCGGCCCCGGAAGTCGTAGCGGGCCAGCGCGTAGCCCCCGGCCAGGGCGATGACCGTGGTCGAGACGAGCGAGGCCACGCCGACCAGCAGTGAGTTCTGGAAGAAGACCGAGAACCCCATGCCGGTCCACACGTGCTCGAAGTTCTCGAGCGTGACCGGCCACGGCAGCAGCGAGTTCGAGCCGCGCGGCCGGAACGCGAAGACCACCATCCAGTAGAAGGGGACCAGCGTGAACAGCAGGTAGAGGCCCAGCGGCAGGTAGATCTGCCAGCGGCTCACCCGGTTCGCCGGTTTTCGGGTGATCGGCGGCGCCGCCTTCGACACCGGCCGGATCAAGGTCGTGGTCACGAGCGGGCTCCGAACTTGCTCAGCCTCAGATAGGCGATCGAGAAGAAGGTCAGCACCAGGAACGCGGCCGTGGTCAGCGCCGAGCCGTAGCCGAAGTCGTGCGACTGCACCGCCTTGGCGGCCACGTAGAGCGGCAGGGTCGTCGTCTGGTGGGCGGGGCCGCCGCCGGTCAGCGTGTAGAGCAGGTCGACGTTGTTGAACTCCCACACCGCGCGGAGCAGGGTGGACAGGATGATCGCGTCCTTGAGGTGCGGCAGCGTGATGTGGATGAACCGCCTGATCCGGCTCGCGCCGTCGACCGACGCGGCCTCGTACAGCTCGCCTGAGACCGTTTGCAGGTCGGCCAGCAGCAGGATCGCGAAGAACGGCACCCCGCGCCACAGCTCCGCGACCACCGCGGCCGCGAACACGGTCGACGGGTCGGCGAGCGGCGCGGTGTCGTAGCTGCCGATGCCGATGTCGGCGAGGTAGCGGAAGAAGCCGGTCGAGGGGTTGTAGAGCAGGATCCAGATGCCGGTCGTGAGCACTCCCGACACCGCCCAGGGCGAGAACACCAGAGCCCGGGAGACCGCTCTGCCGATGAACGTCTCATTGACGATCAGGGCCAGCGCCAGCCCGAAGAGCAGTTGCAGCACGACCTCGACGACCACCCACTTCACGCTGAACCCGAGGCTCTGCCAGAACAGCGGATCCTCGAACAGCAGGACGCGGAAGTTCTCCAGGCCGGCGAACCCGTTGTCCCAGGGCTGGGTGACGTCGTAGTGCTGCAGGCTGTAATAGATCACGCTGCCCATCGGGTAGACGAGGAACCCGAGCATCGCGACCACCGCCGGGGCGATCAGGACATAGGGGGTGCGCGGCGACCGTGCGACACGCATGGCCGTTGGCTCCTTTGAAGAGGGGTCGGGGAGCGAGACTGCAACCGGTTGCACGAAACATTCCCTTCACTCGCCAGAAACGTCAAGGGGTCAATTTCCAGAAGGGTTTTCCGCCTTGACACTCGTGCAACCGTTTGCATTAATTCGTGACAGGCAAGAAGGAGAGGAGCTTCGTGGCAGCGACGATCCGCGACGTGGCGCAGGCGTCCGGGGTACATGTGTCGACCGTCTCGCGCACGTTCTCGGCGCCGCACCTGGTCAACACCGAGACCAGGAACAGGGTTCTGGCGGCGGCGGAGGATCTCGGCTACCGGCCCAACCGGGCCGCCCGCGCCCTGACCACCGGGCGCACCCACAACCTCGGGCTCATCGTGGCCGACATCGCCAACCCGTTCTTCTCCCACCTGATCAAGGGCGCCCAGGCCCACGCCCGGACCCGCGACTACCACGTGTTCGTCGCCGACACCGACGAGGATCCGCAGGTCGAGGAGGAGCTCATCCAGACGCTGGCCAAACAGGTCGACGGCGTCCTGCTGTGCTCCCCGCGACTGTCCAACCGGGTGATCGAGAAGCTGCGCGAGGACGTCCCGTTCGTCGTGGTCAACCGGCGGATGAAGGGCATGTCCAACGTCCTGATGGACGTCGGCAGCGGCGCCCGCGAGGCCATCGGCCACCTGGTGTCGCTCGGCCACCGCCGGATCGCCCTGCTGGCGGGCCCGGCCGGGTCGTGGACGTCCAGGGAGATCACCGACGCGGCCCACGCGGTGCCCGGCATCGACCTGACCGTCTTCGGCCCCAACTCCCCGACCGAGCACGGCGGCCTGGCTTTGGCGGAGGCCGTCGCGTCGGCCGACGTGACCGGGGTGCTGGCCTACAACGACCTGATGGCGATCGGCCTGGTCGAGGGGCTGACCGCGCTCGGCGTCGAGGTGCCCGGCCGGGTCAGCGTGGTCGGCATAGACGACATCGTGGCCGGGCGCGTCAGCCGGCCCAAGCTGACCACCGTCGCCATGCCCGCCGAGGCCGCCGGGCGTACCGCCGTCGACCTGCTGCTCCAGCTCGTCGGCGCGGGGGAGACGGCCACTCCGGCGCTCGCCACCCTGGCCACCAACCTGATCATCCGTGACTCGACGGGACCGGTGAGGCGTGAACTTCGGACAGACCCCTGAGGGCGAGAAGGTCGAACGGCATGTCCTGACCGGCGGCGGCCTGACCGCCGCGGTCCTCACCTACGGCTGCGTGATCCAGTCGCTGGAGGTCGACGGCGTCGACGTCGTCCTCGGCTGCGACACCCTCGACGACTACCTGACCCGCAGCCGCTACTTCGGCGCGGTCGTCGGCCGGTACGGCAACCGCATCGCCAATGGCCGCTTCGACCTCGACGGCGCCACCTACCGGCTGGCCCGCAACAACGGCACGGCCGCCCTGCACGGGGGCGTGCGCGGGTTCGACAAACGGGTGTGGTCGGCCTCGGCGGCGTCCGACTCGATCGTGCTGCGGCACGTGAGCCCCGACGGCGAGGAGGGCTACCCCGGCACCCTGTCCGTGTCGGTCACCTACACCCTCGCCGACCGCGCCCTGCGCATCGACTACGCCGCCACCACCGACGCGCCGACCGTGCTCAACCTGACCAACCACAGCTACTTCAACCTGGCCGGGGGCGGCGACGTGCTCGGCCACGTGGTGACGATCGACGCCGACGCCTACACCCCGGTCGACGAGCACAAGATCCCCACGGGGGAGCTCGCCCCGGTCGAGGGCACCCCGTTCGACTTCCGCGCGCCCGTCGCGGTCGGCGCCCGGATGGAGGGGGCGTACGACCACAACTACGTGCTCAACCCCGGCGGGCTGGTACGGGTCGAGTGCGGGATGCGGGTGATGGAGGTGGCCACCGACCAGCCCGGCGTGCAGTTCTACGCCGGCGGCATGCTCTCGCCCGAGCTCACCCCCTATGGCCCCCACGCCGGGCTCTGCCTGGAGACCCAGCACTTCCCCGATTCGCCGAACCGGCCGGGCTTCCCCTCGGTCGTGCTCCGGCCGGGCGAGGAGTTCCGGTCGTGGACGGAGTACCGCTTCCCCTCCGTCGTACCGGAAGGCTGAGAGATGGACGTCCGGCACGCCACCGCACCCGACCAGATCCCCGGCATGACGACCGAGCAGCTCCGGGCGCGGTTCCTGGCCGACGGCCTGTTCCGGCCGGGCGAGGTGCGGCTGCTCTACTCCCACGAAGACCGGCTCGTGCTCGGCGGCGCGCTCCCGGCCGCCGGTCCCCTGACGTTGCCGAACCCGCCGGAGCTGGGTTCCGCGACCTTCCTCGAACGCCGTGAGCTGGGCGTGGTCAACATCGGCCCGCCCGGCACGGTGACGGTCGACGGTTCGGTCTTCGAGCTGGGCGCCCGCGACGTTTTTTATGTCGGCCGCGGCGCTCGCCACGTGACCTTCGAGGGCGGCGCCTTCTACCTGGTCTCCACCACCGCTCACACGAGCCACCCGACCGCCCTCTCGACGGACCCCGAACAGGTCGCCCTCGGCGGCCGGGAGGGCGCCAACGAGCGGGTGATCCACAAGCACATCCACGCGGGCGGGATCCGGAGCTGCCAGCTCGTGCTCGGGGTGACGGTGCTGGCCCCCGGCAGCATGTGGAACACCATGCCCTGCCACACCCACCACCGCCGCACCGAGGCCTACCTCTACTTCGACCTCGGCCCCGACGACCGCGTCATCCACCTGATGGGCGAACCGGCGCAGACGCGCAACCTGGTGCTGGCCGACCGGGAGGCGGTCGTCTCGCCGCCGTGGTCGGTCCACTGCGGCTTCGGCACCCGCAGCTACGCCTTCGTCTGGGCCATGGGCGGGGAGAACCAGGACTACCAGGACATGACGCCGGTCGCGATCGGCGAACTTCGGTGAACCCGTTCTCGCTCGACGGCACGACCGCGCTGGTCACGGGCGCCCGGACCGGCATCGGCAGGGCCGTCGCCGTGGGGCTGGCGCGGGCCGGGGCCGACCTCGTCCTGCACGGCCGCCACGACGACCTCGACGAGGTGGAGGCCGAGGTGACCGCGCTCGGCCGCAAGGCCCGGCGGTGGGTGCTCGACCTGTCCGCGCCGGAGGCGATCCCGGCGGCCGCCGCCGAGCTGCTCGCCTCCACGAGGGTGGACGTCCTGGTCAACAACGCCGGCGTCATCCGGCGGGCGCCCGCCGCCGGGCACGCGTACCAGGACTGGCGGGAGGTGCTCGGCGTCAACCTCGACGCCGTCTTCCTGCTGTGCCAGGCGTTCGGGGGGCCGATGCTGGCCCGGGGCAGCGGCAAGATCGTCATGCTGGCGTCGATGCTGTCGTTCCAGGGCGGCGTCACCGTCCCGGGCTACGCCGCCGCCAAGCACGGCGTCGCCGGGCTCACCAAGGCGCTGGCGTGCGAATGGGCGGCGGCCGGCGTCCAGGTCAACGCCGTCGCCCCCGGGTACGTCGACACCGCCAACACCGCCGCCCTCCGGGCCGACCCGGCGCGTGAGGCCGCGATCAGGGCGCGCATCCCGGCCGGGCGCTGGGGGACCCCGGAGGACGTCGCCGGGGCCGCCGTGTTCCTGGCGGGCCCGGCGTCGAATTACGTCAACGGTCATGTTCTGGCCGTGGACGGCGGCTGGCTGGCCCGCTAGTAGGCTCGGGGCGTGGTCAGGGAAGGCAGTTCCATCGACAAGGCGCTCGCGGTGCTCGAAGCGATCGCCGAACATCACCGGATCACCGACATCGCGGCCGCCACGGGCGTCTCGAAGTCGACGGTGCACCGCATCCTCCAGTCCTTGGTGGAGTGGGGCTTCGCCCGCACCGACGGCAACGGCGGCTACGAACCGGGCCCCCGCATCCTCACCCTGGCCGGGCGCGTGATGAGCCGCTTCGACCCGGCCCGCCAGGCCGCCGTGGCCCTGCGCGCCCTCCACGAGCGCACCGGCTTCACCACCCACTTCGCCATCCGCAGCGGCGACGAGGCCGTCTACGTCGAGAAACTGGAGGGCCGCCGCCCCTACCAGATGCCCTCGCGCGTGGGCATGAGCCTGCGCCTCTACTCGACGGCCATCGGCAAGGCGGTGCTGGCCCAGCTCGACGACGACGAGGTGCGCGCCATCGTCGCCCGCACCCAGCCCGCCAAGCTGACCCCCAACACCGTCACGGGCGAGAAGGAGCTGCTCGCGCACCTGGTCGGCGTGCGCGCGGCGGGCTACGCCGTCGACGACGAGGAGAACGTGCCGGGCATCCGCTGCGTCGGCGCGGCCGTCTTCGACCACACCGGGCAGGTGCTCGGCGGCATCTCCATCTCCACCCTGGCGATGGACCTGGAGCCCGAGGCGCTGCAGGAACTGGCCCCGGAGGTCGTGTCGGCGGCCCGCGAGGTGTCCCTGGCCCTGGGCGCCCCGACCACCCTCACCCGCCGCTGACCGGGTCTCCCAGCAGGTCCTCGATCTCCGCCGCCGCCGCGACCCGGCCCGTTCCGCCGCGACCCGCCAGCGAAAGGGACGCGGCCGCGGCGCCGGCCCGCACAGCCTCCGGCAGGGAGGCGCCCCGGGCCAGCCAGGCCGCCATCGCGCCGGTGAAGTTGTCGCCCGCGCCCGTCTGGTCGACGACCAGGTGCGCGGGCACCGCCGGGATCTCGTGCAGCCGGTCGCCCTCGGCCAGCAGCACCCCGTCGGCGCCCATCGTCACGGCCACCGCCGGGGCCCCCAGATCGCGCACGCGGTGCGCCGTCTCGACCGGATCGGCGGTGCCCACGAGGGCAAGGCTGTCGGCCGGAGCTGAAAGTTTCACGATCGACGTGTGCGGGGCGACGGCGCGCAGGGTCGCGGCGGCGGCTTCCGGGGCGGTCAGGCGGGCCCGGAAGTTCGCGTCGTAGACGACCTGGCCGGTCGCGTTCTCGGAGGCCGATCTGACCGCCTGGTCGCAGGTCGCCGACAGCGCGGCGGTGATGCCGCTCAGCACCAGCACGCGGGCCAGGGCGGCGGGGGAGTCCATCAGGTCGGCAGGGGTCAGGCGGGAGGCCGCCGACCCCTGCCGGAGGTAGGCGAAGGCGCGTTCGCCCGACGGGTCGGCGCCCACCACGTAGGCGCCCGTCGGGCCGGGGCCCTGGGTCAGCCAGCGGGTGTCGACGCCGTGGCCGGCCGCGAACCGGATCAGCCGTTCGCCGAACTCGTCGGCGCCCAGCCGGGCCACGAGGGCGGTGCGGGCCCCGGCGGCGGCCGCGGCGACGGCCACGTTGAGCGCGTCGCCGGAGAAGGACAGGCGGAAGGTCTCGGCCTCGGTCAGCGGGCGGTCGGCGGAGAATTCGACCAGCGGTTCGCCTGCCACGACCACATCCATGCGCACCTTCTTCTGTTGTTCCATGTAGTGGAATATGGTCTTATTTTACGCAACGCCTAGGGAGGACGTCATGCCCAACATCACCGTGGAACTGCTGTCCGGCCGGACCATGGACCAGCGCAGGGACTTCGTCGCCGCCGTCACCGAGGCCGCCGTCGACATTCTGAAGGCCCGCCCCGAGGCGGTGCGCATCGTGTACTGGGAGATCGAGAAGTCCGACGTCGCCAACGGCGGCGTCCTGGAGTCCGACCGCTAGGGCCTGTTTCGAAGTCGGGTCAGCCAGTCGTTGAGAGCGGCGATCTGGATGGTGGCCTCATAGCGGACGGCGAGTTTGTCGTAGCGAGTGGCAATGGCGCGGTGGCGTTTGAGCCGGTTGAT
>NZ_SZQA01000091.1 GCF_005233835.1 Herbidospora galbida
CGCCGCACCCCGGCCCCGGCCCGTTCGGCCCGCCCCCCGGCCTGCCGATGGGCCCGCCGCCGATGGGCGCCCCGCAGCCCCCGGTCGCCGAGCCGCTGCCGCCCCAGCACGACGAACGCCGCCACGACAGCGGCCACTTCGAGCCCCAGCCGCAGCCGCAGCCCGAATCCCCGGCCGACGACCCCAGCGACTCCACCCAGATGGACGCCGCCCCGGAGCGCCTCGGCCCCATGGTCCACGGCGTCGACTGCAAGAACGACCACTTCAACGACCCGCGCGCGCCCTACTGCGCGGTCTGCGGCGTGCCCCTGTCGACCCGTGACCTCGTTCCCTACAAGGGCCCGCGCCCCGCGCTCGGCGTCCTGCTGCTCGACGACGGCATGGCGCTGACGCTCGACAGCGACTACATCCTCGGCCGCGACCCCGAGCGCGCCCCCGAGGTCCAGTCGGGCGACGCCCGCCCGGCGCGGGTGACCAGCCCCGACGGCTCGGTCTCCCGCCGCCACCTGAGGGTCACCCTGGAGAACTGGGACGTGAACCTGATCGACCTCGGCTCGGTCAACGGCACCCAGATCCAGCCCCCGGGCGACCCGAACTTCTACGACATCCCCCCGAACGAGTCGGTCACGATCATGCCCGGCACGACGGTCCGGGTGGGCGTCTCCCGCACGATGCGGTTCGAACCCCACCGCAGCGCCTGAGCACGACGGAACCCCGGCAGACCGCCGGGGTTCCGCTTTTCCGCACCTCTCAGGGCAGCCGGAGCCGGTCGAGTTCGGCGAGCATGATCTCCTCGATCCGCGCCGCCCGGTCGGGATAGAGCAGCCGGTGCAGGCTCAGCCCGTCGACGAGGGCCAGCAGGCGCTCGGCGGTGTCGTCGAGGCCCTCGTTCGCGATCTCCCCGGCGTCGGCCGCGCTCTGGAGGAGGGTCCGCACCAGCAGGTGGAGGTCGGCCGCCTCCTCGCGCTGCGTCCGCAGCAGCGCCGGAGAGGTCAGGCTGCGGGCCCAGAAGCCGATCTCCAGGCCGGTCTCCCGGGCGCGCTCCTCGTCCATGGGCAGGTTGTCGAGCAGGAGCTCGCGCAGCGCCGCCAGGCCCGTCAGGCCGGTCAGCTTCTCGGCCAGGCGCTCGGTGATCCGCCGGTGGCTCGACCGCAGGGCCGACAGGAGGATCTCGTCCTTGTCGGCGAAGTAGTGGGTCAGGACGCCGTTGGAGTAGCCGGCCTCCTTCGCGATCGCCCGCGTGGTCGCGGCATCGATTCCCTCGCGCAGGATGATGCGGCGGGCCGCGGCGACGACCTCTTCCCTGCGTTCGTCATGGTTCACGATCTTCGGCATGTTGACATTTTAGTCGGGCGCCCGTCTATCATCCAGGCCATGTCGGTTGTCACGCTCGGCGTCCACATCGTGGACGTGCTCGCCCGGCCCGTCGAGTCGATCCCGGCCGGCCAGGACACCCATCTGGTCGAGCAGGTGCGCATCACCGCAGCCGGGGCCGCCGCCGGGACGGCGGTCGTGCTGGCCAGGCTCGGTCTCCCCGTCACGTCGCTGGGGGCCGTCGGCGACGACGAGCTCGGCGACTTCCTCCTCATGGTCATGAACCGGCACGGCGTCGACGTCTCCAAGGTGACGCGTAAGCCGGGGGAGCAGACCGCCGCCTCGATCTTGCCCATCAGGCCCGACGGCGGGCGGCCCTCGTTCCACGTCCCGGGAGCCAACCTGGGGCTGTCGACGGCCGACGTCGACGCCGACGTCATCAGGGGCGCGACGGTCCTCCACCTGGGCGGCATGGACGCCACCTGGGGCCTCCACGACCCCGCCTTCCACGCCCTGCTCGACGAGGTGCGGGGCCGGGGCACGCAGGTCACCCTCGACCTGCTGTCGAACATGCCCGACCTGATGCCCGCCGCGAAGACCTTCCTGCCCCACGTCGACCACTTCCTGCCCAACGAGGAGCAGGCCCTCATGATGACCGGCGCCCCGACGGTCGAGGAGGCCGCCAAGAGCCTTCTCGCCGAGGGCCCGCGAACCGTGATCATCACGCTCGGCGCCGAGGGCAGCCTCGTCGCCACGGCCGACGGGCTCACCCGGGTGCCCGCCGAAGACGTCCAGGTGGTCGACACCACCGGATGCGGCGACGCCTACTGCGCCGGGTTCGCCGCCGGGCTGCTCACCGGGCGCTCGGTGCTCGAAGCGGCCCGTCTCGGCACCGCCGTCGCCGCCCGTGTGGCCGGCGGACTGGGTTCCGACGCGAACCTCGACGGCGCCGCCGCCCTGCTGTCCTGAGAGGAAGACTCCCCCCATGTCCCTGGACGCCGATCTGCGCGCCCGCGCCGCCAAGGTCATCCCCGGCGGCATGTACGGCCACCTCAACGCCGCCCTCCACGGCGACACCTACCCCCAGTTCTTCGTCAGGGGCGAGGGCGCCCGCCAGTGGGACGCCGACGGACGGGAGTACGTCGACCTGATGTGCTCCTGGGGTCCCATGATCGTCGGGCACCGCAACCCCCGGGTGGAGGAGGCCGCAGCCCGGCTCCAGGCCCGGGGCGACTGCCTCAACGGGCCCGGCCCGATCATGGTCGAGCTCGCCGAGCTGCTCGTCGACCTCATCCCGGCCGCGGACTGGGCCATGTTCTCCAAGAACGGCACCGACGCCACCACCCAGGCCCTCATGGTCGCCCGCGCCGCCACCGGCCGCACGAAGGTCCTGATCGCCCACGGCGCCTACCACGGCGCCGATCCGTGGTGCACCCCCGGCCTCTCGGGCGTCACGCCCAACCAGCGCGCCGACACGGCCGAGTTCACCTACAACGACCTCCAGGACGCCGAGCGGGCCGCCGCCGAGGCCGGCGACGACGTCGCGGCCATCCTGGTGACCCCCTTCAAGCACGACTCCTTCGAAGACCAGGCGCTCGCCGAGGCCGACTTCGCCCGCGGCGTCAGGGCGCTGGCCGACCGCCTCGGCGCGGCCCTGGTGATCGACGAGGTCCGCGCCGGCTTCCGGCTCGACCTGCGGGGCACCTGGGAGCCCTTCGGCGTACGTCCTGACCTCTCGGCCTGGTCGAAGGCCATAGGCAACGGCCACGCGATCGCGGCCGTCACCGGCGGCGACGCGCTCAAGAACGCCGCCCAGACCCTCTATTCGACCGGTTCGTTCTGGTTCTCCTCGGCCGCCATGGGCGCCGCCAAGGCCACGATCGAGATCCTCCGGGAGTCCGACGGGCCGGCGCTGATCGAACGCGCGGGGGCGAGGCTGCGTACCGGACTGTATGAGCAGGCCAAGAGCCACGGCTTCACGATCAACCAGACGGGCCCGGTGCAGATCCCGTGGCTCTCGTTCGACGGCGACGCCACTTTGGAGCGGGGGGTCTTCTGGGCGGCCGCCTGCCTGGCCGAGGGGGTCTACGTGCACCCCTGGCACAACTGGTTCCTGTCGACCGCCCACACCGACGCCGAGATCGACCGGGCCCTGGAAGGCACCGACGCCGCGTTCGCCGCGACCGCCCGGCGCTTCAGCGGAGTCTGAGCCACTCCACGTTGTCGGTCCAGGTCCCGTTCGGGCCGGGCAGGTACTCCTTCTGCGTCTGACCCCGGGTGAACCCGGCCCGCTCCAGCACCGCCTGGGAGGCCAGGTTCCCGGGGTCGGTCCCGGAGATCAGCCGCCGCAGGCCCGCCTGCGTGAAGGCCCATTCGGCCAGCAGCTCGACCGCCCGGGTGACCAGCCCGCGGCCCCGGAAGTCGCTGTGCAGGCTGTAGCCGACCATGGCCTCCCGCATGGGCGGCGTCAGGTGCGAGAGCTGGATCTCACCGGCGAACGCGCCGGTGGCGGCGTCGCGGATGGCCATCTCGGCCTGGATGCCGTTCAGCCAGCGGTATCCGGCGCCCGTGCACCGGTAGAGGATCTCCTCGAACGGCCGCGGCTCCGGCGGCACCGAGTACTTCACCACGTCGGGCAGCGACCCGACCGCGTGGTAGGCCGATGCGTCGTCGGCCGTCAGCATGGTCAGCCGCACCACTCCGTCGGTGAGCCCGCCCTCGGGCAGGAACGGCAGGAACGGCGTGCCGGGCTCCCCGGAGTCGCCGGGCAGCCGGCCGTACTGGGCCATGTCGGCCCGGCCCCCGCCGCGGACCGGCCCGGCGCCGCGCAGCAGCCCCTCGTGGCGGAACCCGGCCGCCAGCGCGACCTTCTGCGAGCCCACGTTCTCCATCTCGGCGACCAGGTGCACCCGGGGCGCGCCGTGCTCGAAGGCCAGGGTGGTGACGGCCCGCAGCGCCGCGGACGCCACGCCCTTGCGGCGGGCCCACGGGGCCACCCAATAGCCCGCCTCGACGTTGTCGAACCGGTCGGGCGGGTGCAGCCCGATCGCCCCGTCCAGTTCGCCGGTCCGGGCGTCGGCGATGACGAACTCGGCGCCGCCCGCCCCCCACCTCGGCTCGGCGATCCGCGTCACCCAGAAACGGGCGTCCTCTTCGGTGTACGGGCTGGGCATGGCCGGGATGAAACGCTGGGTCACCGGATCGGAGCAGGCGCGCGCGACGGCCGGAATGTCGGCCTCGGTGAGCGGACGGAGGATGATCGGTCCGGCTGAGATGGATTCGCGGGGGTACATGGCCCCTTGCTACCAGTCGTCCGAGTCGGGGGACAAACGTTTTGCCATTAGCCTTGCCGCCATGGGTTTTCGCAGGCACGGCCCGTTCCAGGCCGGAGATCAGGTTCAGCTCACCGATCCGAAGAACAAGCGGCACACCGTGACGCTCAAGGAGGACGGTGTCTTTCACACCCACAAGGGGTGGATCGCGCACGCCGACCTGATCGGGCAGCCTGAGGGCTCCGTGGTGCGCTCGTCGGGCGGCATCCAGTATCTGGCGTTCCGCCACCTGCTGTCCGACTACACGCTCACGATGCCGCGCGGCGCGGCGGTGATCTACCCGAAGGACTCGGCCCAGATCGTCGCGATGGCCGACATCTTCCCGGGCGCCAAGGTCGTGGAGGCCGGCGTCGGTTCCGGGGCGCTGTCGTGCTTCCTGCTGCGCGCCGTCGGGGCGGAGGGCTCGCTGACGTCGTACGAACGGCGTGCCGACTTCGCCGAGGTCGCGACCAAGAACGTGACGAAGTTCTTCGGCGGCGACCTCAAGCAGTGGCGTCTGGTGGTCGGCGACTTCAACGAGGCCCTCGACGAGACCGACGTCGACCGGATCATCCTCGACATGCTCGCTCCGTGGGAGTGCGTCGACGCCGCGAGCAAAGCTTTGACCCCCGGCGGTGTGATCTGCTGTTACGTGGCCACCACGACCCAGATGTCAAGGACCGTCGAGACACTTCGCGATCACGGGAGTTTCACGGAGCCCCACGCGTGGGAGACCCTGATTCGCGACTGGCATGTCGAAGGTCTCGCCGTCCGTCCCGACCACCGCATGGTCGGGCACACCGGCTTCCTCGTCACCGCCCGCCGCATGGCGGACGGCGTCACGCCACCGCCCAGACGTCGCCGCCCGGCAAAGGGGGCGTATGGGGAGGGTACGGAAGACCAGTGACGATTTAGCGGCGAAACGGGAAACTTCAGTGACAGCGGGAACAAACACCCTGTTCCATGTGCTCACCGAGATAAACCCTCCGAAAAGGCACCAACTATCAAACACTCCACGTAACTAGACGAACACCAGTGGGCTACGTTTTTCAAGGCCGTCAGATTGGTAGGGACTTGAGTAGTCTTTCCTCTACTGGGAAGGAGGTGACGGGGCGTGGCAGCTCGCGATGACGCAGAGGCTCGGGCCGCGCAGCGCGAACGGGAGGTCGCCGACCTCACAACACAGGTCTCCTTCCTTCAGGAGGAGATCACCGCGTTGCGCCGCAAACTTGCGGAATCCCCCCGCCAAGCGCGGGTGCTGGAGGAGCGTCTCCACGACGTTCAAGCTCAGGTGGTCGCCCTCACAGGCCAGAACGAACGGCTCGTGGCCACCCTCAAGGAGGCCAGGGACCAGATCGTCGCCCTCAAGGAGGAGGTCGACCGGCTGGCGCAACCGCCATCCGGCTTCGGCGTGTTCCTCGAGGCCAGAGAAGACGGCACGATCGAGGTGTTCACCGGCGGGCGCAAGCTCCGGGTGAACGTCAGCCCCGCCGTCGACGCCGAGTCGTTGAAGCGCGGCCAGGAGGTCATGCTCAACGAGGCGCTGAACGTGGTCGAAGCCCTGGGCTTCGAAGACGTGGGCGAGATCGTGATGTTGAAGGAGCTGCTCGAAGACGGGCAGCGCGCGCTCGTGATATCGCACGCCGACGAAGAGCGCGTCGTGAAGCTCGCCGAGTCGCTGCTCAGCCAGCCGATCAGGTCGGGCGACTCACTCCTGCTCGAACCGCGTTCGGGTTACGTCTACGAGCGCATTCCCAAGTCGGAGGTCGAGGAGCTCGTCCTCGAAGAGGTGCCCGACA
This sequence comes from Herbidospora galbida, assembly GCF_005233835.1. Lineage (GTDB taxonomy): Bacteria > Actinomycetota > Actinomycetes > Streptosporangiales > Streptosporangiaceae > Herbidospora > Herbidospora galbida. The sequence goes on from NZ_SZQA01000091.1 coordinate 6,425, forward strand.
TCTCTTACGACGAGATCGGCGGCCTGCGCGGCCAGATCGAGCAGATCAGGGACGCCATCGAGCTTCCCTACCTGCACGCCGACCTGTTCCGGGAGCACAAGCTCCGCCCGCCCAAGGGCGTGCTGCTCTACGGCCCTCCCGGTTGCGGCAAGACGCTCATCGCCAAGGCGGTCGCCAACTCCCTGGCCAAGCAGGTCGCGGAGAAGACCGGCCAGTCCGGCAAGAGCTTCTTCCTCAACATCAAGGGCCCGGAGCTCCTGAACAAGTACGTCGGTGAGACCGAGCGGCACATCCGCCTGGTCTTCCAGCGGGCGCGCGAGAAGGCGTCCGAGGGCACCCCCGTGATCGTGTTCTTCGACGAGATGGACTCGATCTTCCGCACGCGTGGCTCGGGTGTGTCGTCCGACGTCGAGAACACCATCGTCCCTCAGCTGCTGTCGGAGATCGACGGCGTCGAGGGCCTGGAGAACGTCATCGTCATCGGCGCCTCCAACCGCGAAGACATGATCGACCCGGCGATCCTGCGGCCCGGCCGCCTCGACGTGAAGATCAAGATCGAGCGGCCCGACGCCGAGGCGGCGAAGGACATCTTCTCGAAGTACCTGATCTCCGACCTCCCGCTCCACCCCGACGACCTCGCGGAGCACGGCAGCAGCCGTGAGTCCACGATCGCCGAGATGATCCAGCGGGTCGTCGAGCGCATGTACAACGAGATCGAGGAGAACCGCTTCCTTGAGGTGACCTACGCCAACGGTGACAAGGAAGTCCTCTACTTCAAGGACTTCAACTCCGGCGCGATGATCCAGAACATCGTCGACCGGGGCAAGAAGATGGCGATCAAGCAGTTCCTGGAGACGGGCCAGAAGGGCCTGCGCATCCAGCACCTGATGGCCGCCTGCGTCGACGAGTTCCGGGAGAACGAAGACCTCCCGAACACCACCAACCCCGACGACTGGGCCCGCATCTCCGGCAAGAAGGGCGAGCGGATCGTCTACATCCGCACCCTCGTGCAGGGCAAGCAGGGCACGGAGGCCGGCAGGTCAATAGACACTGTGGCCAACACGGGGCAGTACCTGTAGGGAATTACGAAAAACGGCACGATCTCCCGTTACGGGAGACGTGCCGTTTTTCGTTTGTGACGCCTTGATTGTCGTCGGGACGTTGTAGCGTTGCCCGTTGTGCGGTATTGGTGCGGAAATAAACACGGCGGACTGAAGTGACCCGCGGGGCATGGAACGGGGACCGGCCCCGACGATCCGACCCGGGTCCCGGCGGCGCGTGGCCGGGCAACCCCCAGCAACCGGGTGACGCCCGGGTGTGGCCCCAAGCGCCCGAGACCCCGCCTGGCACCGCCGGATGGCCGGGGGGATCGCAGCCGGGGACGGACCCGCGTGGGTGGCCTGCGACGGGTGTGCCTCAGTCGACGCAGGGGATGGCTTGGCCGAGCGAGTCTGAGGCCGCGGTTGTGGATGCTCGGGTGTGGCCGAACGGCTCTGACGTGAGCGCGTCGCCGCCGAACCAGGGTGCGGCGTGGCCGGGTGGTCCGGCTGACGGGCGTGCGCTGGAGGCGCGGTCCGGGCCGGGCGCGTGGGCCGGGGGTGCCGAGGCGCCGGTGACCGGGCAGTGGCTCGGGTTAGGGGCTGACGCTCCCGTGGAGGCGCCGCCTGCCGGGCGGGGTGGCGGCCGGCGGGGCCGGGGTGCGCCGCC
>NZ_SZQA01000092.1 GCF_005233835.1 Herbidospora galbida
GGCCCAGGCCGGGCGGCTGGCGGGCCACGCGCACGGCCGGGCGGTCGATCTGGCGTACTCCCTGGCCGCGACCCGGACCCGGTTCGCGAGCCGCGCCGTGGTGCTGGCCGACGACGCCGACGGGCTCGCCGACGGGCTGCGGGCGGTGGCGGAGGGGCGGGCGCACCCGTCGGTCGTCCGTGGCGACGCGGACCGGCGGCCCCGGACGGCGTTCCTGTTCACCGGGCAGGGCAGCCAGTACGCGGGCATGGGCGCCGAGCTCTACCAGGCCGAGCCGGTGTTCGCCGCCGCCTTCGACGAGGTGGCCGCCGCCTTCGCGCCGCACCTCGACCTGGCCGAGATCCTCGACGGCGGCCTCCTGGACGAGACCCGCCACACCCAGCCCGCTCTGTTCGCGCTGGAGACGGCGCTGTTCCGGCTGCTGGAGCACCGCGGCGTGCGGGCCGACGTCGTCACCGGCCATTCGATCGGCGAGGTGACGGCCGCGCACGTGGCCGGGGTGCTGAGCCTGGCCGACGCGGCGGCGCTGGTGGCCGCGCGGGCCCGGCTCATGTGGTCGGCGCCCTCGGGCGGGGCCATGGTGGCCGTCGAGGCCACCGAGGAGGAGATCACCCCGCACCTCGGCGACGGGGTGGACCTCGGCGCGGTCAACGGGCCCACCTCGGTGGTGGTGTCGGGCGACGCCGACGCGGTCGCGCGGGTGGCCGCGCTGTTCTCCGCGCGGGGACGCCGGACCCGGGCGCTGGCGGTGAGCCACGCCTTCCACTCGGCGCACATGGATCCGGTCCTGGACGAGTTCCACGCCGTCGCCGCCACCCTCACCTACCGGCCCCCGGTCATCCCGGTCGTGAGCAACGTGACCGGGCGGGTCGCGACGGCGGAGCAGCTGACCGATCCGGCCTACTGGACCCGGCACATCCGGCACGCCGTGCGGTTCCACGACGCCCTCACGACCCTGCGCGACGACGGCGTGACCACCTTCCTCGAACTCGGCCCCGACGCGGTGCTCTCGGCCCTGGTGCCGGGCGGTCACGCCGTGCTGCGGCGCGGCCGGCCCGAGCGGGCCACCCTGCTGCGCGCGCTGGCGGCGGCGCACGTGCGCGGGGTCGACGTCGACTGGGGCGGCTTCGCGCCCGGCCGGGCGGTGCCGCTGCCGACCTACGCCTTCCAGCGCGACCGCCACTGGTTCGACGAGACGCCCCACCCCGAGGCGGCCCCGGCCGACACCCCCGGCCTGCCCGACCTGCTCGACCTGGTCCGGACGCAGACCGCGATCGTGCTGGGGCACGTCACCGGGGACGCGGTCGACGGCGACCGTACCTTCAAGGACCTCGGCTTCGACTCCATGGCCGCCGTCGAACTGCGCGAGCGGCTGGCCGAGGCGACGGGCCTGGACCTGCCGGCCGCGCTGGTCTACAACCACCCCACGCCGCACGCGGTCGTCGCGTCTCTGCGGGCGGAACTGGCCGGGGCCGCCGAGCACGTCGTACCGGCGCGGGCGGCGGCCCGGGCCGACGATCCCGTCGTCATCGTCGGCATGGCCTGCCGCTATCCGGGCGGCGCCGAGTCGCCCGAGGCCCTGTGGCGGCTGGTCGCCGACGGCGTCGACGCCGTCGGCCCCTTCCCCGCCGACCGCGGCTGGGACCTGGAGTCTCTGTACGACCCCGACCCGGCCACCCCCGGCACCAGCTACACCCGGCAGGGCGGTTTCCTGTACGACGCCGCCGACTTCGACGCGGACTTCTTCGGCATCAGCCCCCGGGAAGCGGCGGCCATCGATCCCCAGCAACGGCTGCTGCTGGAGACGGCGTGGGAGACCTTCGAGCGGGCCGGCATCGACCCGGACACCCTGCGCGGCTCCCGGACCGCCGTGTTCGTCGGCGGCACCTCGCAGGACTACGGCCCCCGGTTGCACGAACCCGCCGAGGGCTTCGACGGCTACCTGCTCACCGGCAGCACGGTCAGCATCGCGTCGGGGCGGGTGGCGTACACGTTCGGGCTGGAGGGCCCGGCCGTCACCGTCGACACGGCCTGCTCCTCCTCGCTGGTCGCCCTGCACCTGGCCGTCCAGGCCCTGCGGCAGGGCGAATGCGACCTGGCGCTGGCGGGCGGCGTGACGGTGATGGCGACGCCCGGCATGTTCCTGGAGTTCAGCCGCCAGCGCGGGCTGTCGGCCGACGGCCGCTGCAAGGCGTTCGCCGCCGCCGCCGACGGGACCGGCTGGTCCGAAGGCGCGGGCCTGCTCCTGGTCGAACGCCTCTCCGACGCCCGCCGCAACGGCCACCCGATCCTCGCCGTCGTGCGCGGCACGGCCGTCAACCAGGACGGCGCGAGCAACGGCCTGACCGCCCCCAACGGCCCCTCGCAGGAGCGCGTCATCCGGCAGGCCCTCGCCAACGCCGGTCTGGCCCCCTCCGACGTGGACGCCGTCGAAGCCCACGGCACCGGCACCCGCCTCGGCGACCCCATCGAGGCCGAGGCGCTGATCGCCACCTACGGGCAGGACCGCGAGCGGCCCGCCTGGCTGGGGTCGCTGAAGTCGAACATCGGCCACACCCAGGCGGCGGCCGGGGTCGGCGGGATCATCAAGATGGTCGAGGCGATGCGGCACGGCCTCCTGCCCCGCACCCTGCACGTGGACGCGCCCACCCCGCACGTGCGCTGGAACGACGGCCTCCGGCTGCTCACCGAGCCCGTCGCCTGGCCCCACGACGACGACCGGCCACGCAGGGCCGCCGTCTCGTCGTTCGGCATCAGCGGCACCAACGCCCACGTCGTCCTGGAAGAACCCGAACCCGCTGCCACGCCCGACGTCGCACCCGGGCCGCTGCCGGTCCTGCTGTCGGCGCGCGGCCCCGAGGCCCTCCGGGCGCAGGCGGCCAGGCTGCGCGATCACCTCGCCGCCACGCCCGATCTCGATCTGAAGGCCGCCGCCCGCACCCTGGCGATCGGCAGGGCCGCACTGGCCCACCGGGCCGCCGTCGTCACCGACGACCGCGCCGAAGCGCTGGCCGCGCTGACGGCACTGGCCGACGGCCAAGAGCACCACGCCCTCATCACGAGGGAAGCCACCAAGCCGAGGACCGCGTTCCTGTTCACCGGTCAGGGCAGCCAGCGCCCCGGCATGGGACGCCAGCTCTACGAGGCCGAACCCGTCTTCGCCGCCGCCTTCGACGCAGCCCTCGCCGAACTCGAACCAGGCCTCAAAGAGATCGTCTTCACCGGAAACCCTCTGCTCAACGAGACCCGCTACACCCAACCCGCCCTCTTCGCCCTGCAGACCGCCCTCTACCGGCTCCTGGAACACCACGGCCTCCGGCCCGACGCCGTGGCCGGGCACTCCGTCGGGTCCATCGCCGCCGCCCACGTCGCAGGGGTGTTCGACCTGCCCAGCGCCGCCAAGCTCGTCACCGCCCGCGCCCGCCTCATGCAGGAGCTGCCACCCGGCGGGGCCATGGCGGCCCTGTCACTCGGCGAGGCCGAGGCCCTCGCCCTGCTGGACGGGCTCACCGACCAGGTCTCACTCGCCGCCGTGAACGGGCCGCGCGCCACCGTCGTCTCGGGGACTCTGGAGGCCGTCCAGCAGGTCATCGAACGAGCCCAGGGCGCGAAGGTCAAGCGGCTGACCGTCAGCCACGCCTTCCACTCACCGCTGATGGAACCCATGCTGGAGGAGTTCCGGCAGGTCCTCGACACCCTGGAGTTCGCCGAACCCGCGATCCCCATCGTCTCCGACCGCACCGGGCACCTCGGCGGACTCGACGACCCCGACCACTGGGTCAGACACGTCCGCGAACCCATCCGCTTCACCGACGTCATCGACGCCCTCACCGACATCCAGACCTTCGTCGAGATCGGCCCCGACGCCGTCCTCACCGCCCTGCTCCCCGACCACGACGCCCACCCCACCCTCCGCCGCGACCAGCCGGAAACCCTCACCAGGCTCCTGGCCACCCTCCACGCCACCGGCCACCCCGTCGACTGGCACCTGAACGGAACCGAACCCGCTGACCTGCCCACCTATCCCTTCCAGCGCCGGCGCTACTGGCTCAACCCCACGCGCAAGAGCTCGAACGACACCGGCCACCCGCTCCTCACCTCGGTCGTCGACCTGGCCGGTGACGACGGGCTGCTGCTGACCGGGCGCGTCTCCCTGGAGGCCCACCCCTGGCTGGCGGGGCACCGGATCGCCGGTTCGGTCCTGCTGCCGGGCACGGCGCTCGTGGAACTGGCCCTGGCGGCGGGCGACCGTGCCGGCGCTCCCCGCGTCGAAGAGCTCACCATCGAGACCCCGCTGGTCCTGCCGGACCAGGGGTGGGTGGCCCTGCAGCTCTCCGTCGGTCCGGCAAGCGCCGACGGCACCCGCACGCTGAGCGTCCACGCCCGCCCCGACCGCGCGGACGAGCCGTGGCGCCGCCACGCGACCGGCCTGCTCGCGCCCGCCAGGGGCACCGCCGTCCAGGCGACCCCCGTGTGGCCGCCGGCGGGCGCGGAGCCGATCGACCCCGACCAGCTCTACGCCGACCTGGCCGACGCCGGTTACGCCTACGGCCCGGACTTCCACGGCGTGCGGGCGGCCTGGCGGCAGGCCGACCTCCTCCACGCCGAACTGGAGCTCCCCGGCGACCCCGGCGGGTTCGCGCTGCACCCCGCGCTGCTCGACGCCGCGCTGCACCCGCTCGTGGGCCGCGAACTCGCCCGCGCCGACGGGCTGCCCGTCCCGTTCGCGTGGACCGGCGTGGAGCTGTCGACCACCAAGGCCCGGACGTTGCGGGTCACCTGGTCGGGCACCCAGCGGCTCGACGCCACCGACGAGGCCGGCCTCCCCGTCCTGTCGGCCGAGGCCGTGACCCTGCGCCCGATCCCCGCCGCCCGGCCCGCGTTCCCCGACCTGCACCGCCTCACCTGGACCCCCGTCCCCTCCGACGCCCCGGCCGGGGGCGACGCCGTCACGATCAGGGTCCCGGCCGGACGGGGCGCGGCGGCGTTCGTGCTGCGGGCCGTGCAGGAGGCGGCCGACGGCCGCGTGCTCTTCCTCACCGACGGGGCCGTGGCCGCCGCCCGGGGCGACCGGGTCGGCGACCCGTGGCAGGCCGCCGCGTGGGGCCTCCTCCGGGCGGCGCAGACCGAGCGGCCCGGCCGGTTCGCCGTCGCCGACGTCCCCCTCGACACCCCGGCCGACGTCCTCGCGTCCCTGTCGGCCGACGAGCCGCAGCTCGCCGTGCGGGACGGGGCGGTCCTCGTCCCGAGGCTCACCCGGGCGGAGCCGACCGGCACGGCCACGGTGTTCGACGACCGGACCGTCGTGGTGACCGGCGGCACGGGCGGGCTGGCGCGGCCCGTCGTCCGGCACCTGGTGCGGCGGCACGGGGTGCGGCGGCTGCTGCTGCTCAGCCGGCGCGGGCCGGACGCCCCCGGGGCCGCCGAGTTCGCCCGCGAGCTGGCCGAGCTGGGCGCGCGGGCCGAGTTCGCCGCCGTGGACGTCGGCGACCGGGAGGCGCTGGCGACCGTGCTCGCCTCCGTGGAGATCGGCGCCGTGGTGCACCTGGCGGGCGTGCTCGACGACGGGACGCTGGAGTCCCTGACCGGCGAGCGGCTCGACGCGGTGCTGCGGCCGAAGGCGGACGCCGCCGCGCACCTGCACGAACTGACCCGGGAGCTGCCGCTCGCGGCGTTCGTCCTGTTCTCGTCGGTCACCGGCGTCGTCGGCACGGCGGGGCAGGCCAACTACGCCGCCGCCAACGCCTACCTCGACGCCCTCGCCGCGCACCGCCGCGCGAGCGGGCTGCCCGCGCTGTCGCTGGCCTGGGGGCTGTGGGAGGGCGGCATGGGCGACACGCTGGAGGCGGCCGCGCGGGCCCGCTGGTCGCGGTCGGGGCTGCCGCCGCTGACGGAGGCGCGCGGGCTGGAGCTGCTCGACGCCGCGCTCGGGGCGGGGGACGACGCGGTGCTCGTACCGGCGAGGGTGGACGCCGGGGCGCTGCGACGGCGCGCGTCTGCGGGGCCGCTGCCCGCGCCGCTGCGCGGGCTCGTGCCGCCGGTCCGGCGTAAGAAGGCCGGGTCGTGGACGGAACGCGTCGCGGCGCTGCCCGCGCACGAGCGGCCCAGGGCCGTCGCGGAGACGGTGCTGACGGCGGTCGCCGACGTGCTGGGCCACTCCGGCTCGACCGGCATCGACCCCGCCCGCGCGTTCCGGGACCTGGGGTTCGACTCGCTCACCGGGGTCGAGCTGCGCAACCGGCTCGGCACGGTGACCGGCCTGCGGCTGCCCGCCACGGTCACCTTCGACCACCCGTCGGCGGACGCGCTCACCGCCTACCTGACCGGCCTGCTCCCCGGCACGCAGGCCCGCGAGACGGCGGCCGTGACGGCGGTCCGGGACGACGACCCGGTCGTCATCGTCGGCATGGCCTGCCGCTATCCCGGCGGGGTCGCCTCTCCGGAGGACCTGTGGCGGCTGGTCGCCGACGGCGTCGACGCCGTCGGCCCCTTCCCCGCAGACCGGGGCTGGGACCTCGACTCCCTGTACGACCCCGACCCCGACCGCGTCGGCACCTCCTACACCCGGCAGGGCGGCTTCCTGTACGACGCCGCCGACTTCGACCCCGCCTTCTTCGGCATCAGCCCCCGGGAGGCCGCCGCCATCGACCCCCAGCAGCGGCTGCTGCTGGAGACGGCGTGGGAGACCTTCGAACGGGCCGGCATCGCCCCCGACTCGGTCCGCGGCTCGCGCACCGCCGTGTTCGCCGGGGTCATGTACAACGACTACGCGGCCCGGCTGACGCGGGCGCCGAAGGACCTCGAGGGTTACCTGCTGACCGGCAACACCGGGAGCGTGCTGTCGGGGCGGCTGGCGTACACCTTCGGGCTGGAGGGCCCGGCGGTCACCGTCGACACGGCCTGCTCCTCCTCGCTGGTGGCGCTGCACCTGGCCGTCCAGGCCCTGCGCCGGGGCGAGTGCGACCTGGCCCTGGCGGGCGGGGTGACCGTGATGGCCGGGCCGGGGACGTTCGTGGAGTTCAGCCGCCAGCGCGGGCTGTCGGCCGACGGCCGCTGCAAGGCCTTCGCCGCCGCCGCCGACGGCACCGGCTGGTCGGAGGGCGCGGGCCTGCTCCTGGTCGAACGGCTCTCCGACGCCCGCCGCAACGGCCACCCGATCCTCGCCGTCGTGCGCGGCACGGCGGTCAACCAGGACGGCGCGAGCAACGGCCTGACCGCCCCCAACGGCCCCTCGCAGGAGCGCGTCATCCGCCAGGCGCTCGCGGGCGCGGGACTGCACCCGTCGGACGTGGACGCCGTCGAGGCGCACGGCACCGGCACCCGCCTCGGCGACCCGATCGAGGCGCAGGCCCTCCTCGCCGCGTACGGCCGCGACCGCGCGGCGGACCGGCCCCTGTGGCTGGGCTCGCTGAAGTCGAACATCGGCCACACCCAGGCGGCGGCCGGGGTCGGCGGCATCATCAAGATCGTCCACGCCATGCGGCACGGCGTCCTGCCCAGGACCCTCCACGTCGACGAGCCGACCCCGCACGTCGACTGGGACAGCGGCGCGGTCCGCCTGCTCACCGAGGCCCGGCCGTGGGAGCGGGACGACACCCGGCCCCGCCGCGCGGCGGTGTCCTCCTTCGGCATCAGCGGCACCAACGCCCACGTCATCCTCGAAGAACCGGAGGCCCCGGCCACCGCCGCCGCGCCGGAGCCCGGCCCGGCGCCGATCCTGCTGTCGGCCCACAGCCCCGAGGCCCTGCGGGCGCAGGCCGGGCGGTTGCGCGACCACCTCGCCGACCGTCCCGGGCTCG
>NZ_SZQA01000093.1 GCF_005233835.1 Herbidospora galbida
CGAGCGCCGCCGCCCAGCGGACGGCCGCCTCGGCGTGGGCGGTGGCGGCCGGGAGGTCGCCACGGGCGGCAAGGGGCCGGGCGGCGACCGTGTGCGCCAGGCAGCACAGCCAGCTCTGCCCGCTGTCGGCGGCCAGCGAGACGGCCTGCTCGGCGTGGGCGACCGCGTCGTCCCACCGCCCGGCCCGGAACTCGGCCTCGGCCAGGTAGGCGGTCGCCATCGGCCCCAGGTGCAGCAGCCCGGCCCGCGCGGACGCGGCCCGGGCCAGGTCGATCTGGGCCCCGTCGAGGTCGTCGGTCCACAATCGCAGCACGCCCCGCGCCACCAGCCCGTCGAGCAGGTCGCCGGGGCCCACCGCGTCGTCGGCGGGCAGGCAGGCCAGGCCCTCGGCGTAACGGCCGGTGATGCCGAGGGCGAGCGCGAGCGCGTCGCGCATGCCAGGCGCCCCGCCCGAGCGGCGGGCCCACTCGATGGCCGCCGCGCCCCTGGCCTGCGTCAGCGCCAGCCAGGCCAGCTGTTCGGCCGCGCCATCGTGGGCGCCCGACTCCCAGGCGGAGGTGAGCAGGGCCTCGGCGGCGTCCTGGTGGCCGGAGGCCAGGGCCAGCCGGCCGAGCACGTAGTGGCGGCGCGGCGTCGGGGGCATCGCCTCGACCTGCCCGGTGAGCTCGGCGGCGCGGACCGCGTCGCCGTCGCGGAGCCGGTGGTCGGCGGCGGTCAGCACCCGGCCGGCCCGCAGCACCGGGTCGGGGGTGAGCCGGGCGGAGGTGAGCAGGTGGTCGGCGGCGGTGCTCCAGCGGCCCTGATCGGCCTCGTCGCCGGCCAGGTCGGCGAGTTCGGCGGCGACGTGGGCGTCGGTGCCGACGACGGCGGCGGCCCGGTGGGCCAGCGCGCGGGCGGGATCGCTCTCCCGGACGGCGGCGCGGGTGTGCAGCCGGGCCCGTTCGGCCGGGCCGATGTGCTGGTAGACCGCCGCCCGCACGAGCGGATGCGGGAACCCCACGGCCGGCCCCGGCCCGGTCTCGACCAGGAGCCCGGCCGCCCCTTCGAGCGCCTCCAGGGGATCGCCCACCCCCGCGACCGCCGCGACGGCGCTCAGCGCGCACCCGTCGCCGAGCACGGCCGCCGCCCGCGTCAGCGCCCGCGCCGCGAGCGGGCTGGCCACCAGGGTCCGGGTCACCAGCCGGCTGTACGACGACGGCGCCGGCAGCGCCCGGGTCATGTCGGTCAGCCGCGCCCTCGGCAGCTGGCCGAGCAGTGCCCCGATGTGCAGCGGATTGCCGACCGTGTGGGCGCGCAGCCGCTCGGCCGCCGGGGCGGGCAGCCCGGTCAGCTCCCGTACGTCGGCCGTGGTCAGCCCGGTCAGCCGCACCCGCAGGGTGGTGTCCTCGGCGAGCAGCCGGTGCAGCCCTCCGGGCAGGTCCCCGACGTCCGGGGCGACGATCACCGCGAGCACCCCGTCGGCCCGCAGCCGCCGCAGGGCGAAGGTGAGCGCGGTCAGCGAGGGCGCGTCGGCCCAGTGGGCGTCGTCCACGACGAGGACGACCACGCCGGCGGCCTGGCGTACCCCGATGTGGTCCAGCAGCAGCGACCCGGCCTCCAGCGGATCGGCGTCGTGCCACTCCGACGGCATGAGCTGACCGAGCACCCCGTACCGCAGCGAACTCTCCTCGGTCGCGCCGCTGGCGGACAGGACGGTCAATCCGGGATGCCCGGTCAGGAACCGCCGGACCAGCGACGACTTGCCGATCCCCGCCGTCCCCTCGACGGCGACGACCGCCGGACGGCCCTCCCCGGCCCCGCGCAACGCGTCCGCGAGGGCGGCGAGCTCGGCCTGGCGGCCGACGAATTTGGTGGTGTCCACATAAGTGCGGATCGACGAGCCCGCGTTCTGATACAGCCCCGGCTCAGACGGTCAGCCATTCGGTGACGACGGTCCGCCCCGGCACCTCGCACCGCAGGCTGAGCGCCCCGGCGGGCACCCCGTCGGCCTCGAACCGCCCGAACTCGTCGACGACGAGGGGAAGCCGCCCGTTCACGACGACGGCCGCCGCCTGGGGCGGCAGGAGCTGCCCGAGGAGACGGCCCCCGGCGAACTCCACCTCGATCGACAGCCCCGGCACAGAGAACGTCAGCAGCCGGGGCGTCTCCCCCGACCTGACCAGCGCGGGCTCGTCGAGCGAGTCGAACGACAACGCCGCCAGCTCCGCGTCCAGCGCGTGCACGACGAAGGCGTCGACGGCGATCTGCAGCGCGTCGTCGGGCAGCGGGTCGAACAGGGCGGCGGCCCGGCGCAGCTCGTCTTCGAGGTCGTCGCTCACCGGACGCCCCTCTCCTCCAGGAGCGCCCGCAGGCGGGCCAGGCACCGCTGCCGGATCGGCCCGATGCTGCCCACGGCCAGCCCGGTGGCGGCGGAGACCTCGGCGTACGAGGGCGGCGGATTGGTCATCAGCACCCGCAGCACCCGCTGACAGGTCTCCCCGAGATCCTGCACCGCCAGCCACAACGCCCGGAGCCTGGCCACGCGGTCGGCCTCCCGCTCGGCCTCGACGACGACCTCCTCGGGCGTCGGCTCCGGCGATCGCAGATCGAGCACGGCCGGATGGTCGTCGAGCTGCACCGGCCGCGTCATCCGGGCGAGCTTCAGGCATTCGTGCCGGGTCGTGCTGGCGAGCCAGGCCCCGACCTTGTCGGGGTCCCGGATCCGGCCCAGGTTCTGGACCAGCTTGAACCAGGCGGTGGCGTACACCTCCCGGCAGTCGGCCTCGGAGAGGCGGTAGGAGCGCGCGATCGACCAGACCAACGGCGCGAGCGCCGTGACGAGCTCCTTCCAGGCGGCGTTGTCCCCGGTCACCGCCGCCCGGAACAGTTCTCCGGTGTCCGCACGCTCCATGTCTCCTCCGGATCAGGTTGACGGGTAGACCATTGAGGGCCGCCACCCGGCGGGCCGCACGATCTTCGCGGGTCGGCCACGCAGGGTGGCCGACCCGGCCATCGTGTTCAGCAGGTACTCGGCCGCGGCATGAGACGTCAGGTTCTGTTCGGACATCACGTTGGCGATCATGCCGGCGACCAGCGGGGTGGAAAACGACGTGCCGCTCCATTCGGCCAGCCCGTCGAACCGGACCCGCTTGAGTCTGCGGTCGGTGGCCAGGTCCCAGGTCTCGAAAGGACGGTTTTGGCTGAGTTCACCGATGTGCGGGGGCGACAGACAGGTGCACACGTAGCTCTGGTGATAGCGGCACTCGCCGAAGCTGGAGTGCTGGTAGTCGTAGGCGGTCTGAGCGCCCCTCTGGGTGAAGGTACTGATCAGGTGCTCGCCAGGCGCGAAGACCGAGACCCAGCGGCCGTGGTTGCTGAAGCAGGCGACGTCCGCCCCGTCTGCGCGCAACGCCCCGACCGACACCACGAGGCGGCCGTACTTCTGGGAGTCAGCCCAGGCGGCGGGGTAGAAGCGCTGGTCAGAGCCGTTGTTCCCGGCCGCCGCCACCAGAAGGATCTCCTTGTCCACTACCAGGGCGGCGAGCCGGTTCATGAACTCTTCGAGGGCGAGCAGTGGTTGCGCCGAGGGACTCCCCGCTTGCTCGCCGGTATTGATCCGGGTCAGCTCATCGCAGGCGACCGGTGTGCCGGAGGAGAGGGAGATGATGTCCGGCCACTCCGCCCGTGGCAACTGCTGGAACTCGCTGAGGATGTCGTTCAGGTCCTTACCGAGGGCGTGTTGCCCGGCCGTGCCCGCGTTGGAGAAGCAGTTGCGAACAGTGATCTCCACGTTGTGGGCGACGGCCGCGATCAGACCCGCGATGAAGGTGCCGTGGCCGACGTATTGCCGGAGCACGTTCTGCGTGTCCACGGGACTCATCTCGCTGTCGAGCTTTCCCGTCGGATTGCCCGGCTTCTTGATGGTCGAGGCGAGAGTCGGGTGAGTGTCGTAGCCGGGCACCAGGCCGGTGTCGATGACCAGAACACGCACGGGGGCGGTGCCGAAGCTCGGGCGGGTGACCGGGATCACCGGGTTGTGGGTGCCGTCGTAGACGGGCACCGGCTCGTCGGCGGGACAGCAGTTGACGTCGGCGATCGTCAGCAGGTAGTCGCGTTCGGCGGGGATGTTCTGCGCCAGCAGCAAGTCGATCACGTCACTGACGATCGGGTCGTGCCAACGTTCCTCTGGTTGGGAAGGGTCGGCGAAACTCAAGGTGGTGAGCCGGGTGCTCTCGGTGTGGCTGGTTTCGACAGGCTCCAGCCCGGCCCCGGCCAGTAAGTACGAGGCGGTCGGGTAGTCGTCGGTGCGGATGAGAACAACGCCCTTGTGGTGCAGGTATTCGGGTGTGCCGCTGGGTCCGGCGACCAGCCGCACTCTGTGTTCGTCGTAGCTCTGCTGGATCATGTCGAACTGTTCGCGGAATCGGTTCGGCTCCATCTCGCGGTTCCTCTTGTCTCAGGTGTCAGCTTTCTCTGTGTGGAGCCGGACCCGGGTCCGGTGATACACCATGATCAACCTGCCATGATCACGGAGCGTGGACGCCCCGTCCCCTCACGTCTAACATCGATCTGTGCCGGGGGGAAGGTCACGTTTTGGGGGCATACCAGGGGATCTGCTCCCCCTGGTGTTCGCCCGTCCCACCGACGCCCTGACCGGCGCGGGCGCCCTGCTCGACAGCCGTCCCACGCCGCATGACGCGTCCATCGCGTACCAGGTCATGGGCATCTGGGAGCGCGACTTCGGTCAGCTCGCCACCGCTCTCCACCACCTCCGCCGGGCTCGCGACCTCGCCGTTCGGTCAGGTTCGGCTGACCGCGAGGCGGACGTGCTGGCGACGCTCGGGGCGGCGCTGGTGCACGCCGGGCGCACCCGGCAGGGACTCGTCACGATGGAGCGCGCGGTCGCGCGCGGCGAGGGGGTCACGGCGGCGCGGGTGCTGTTCCGGCGGGCCTATGTGCGGTGGGTGGTCGGCGACCACGAGGGGTCGCTGGCCGACTGCCGGCGGGCGCTGCCCGTACTGAGGAAGGAGGGCGACGTCATCTGGACGGCCCGCACCCTCACCCTGCGCGCGACCGTCCACCTGGCGGTGGGGGCGGCCGACCGGGCGGCGGCCGACTTCGCGGCGGCCGAGGAGCTGTGGGCGGGCACCGACCAGGACCACGACAAGGCCAAGGCGGTGGAGAACCGGGGGCTGGTCGCCTCCCGCGCGGGAGACGCGCCCGCCGCGCTGCGGCACCTCGACGAGGCCGCCCGGCTCTACGAGTCGCTCGGCACCCCGGCCGTCATGCTGGCCATCCAGCGCTGCGAGGTGCTGCTCTCGGCGGGGCTCACCCGTGAGGCGCTCGACGAGGCGAGTGCCGCGCTGACCGTGAACGGACAGGCCACCCGGGCGGCCGAGCTCCGCCTGGTCGCCGCCCGCGCCGCGATCGCCGCGGGCGATCCGGCCCTGGCGGCCGAGCACGCCACGGTGGCGGTCCGGGTGTTCGCCCGGCAGCATCGGGCCTGGTGGCACGCCCACGCCCGGTTGGTCCTCCTCCAGGCCCGCTACGCCACCGGCGACCACACCGTGCGCGACGCGCCCGCCCTGGCCACCCGGCTGGCGGAGCTGCGGTCTCCCGAGGCGGTCCTGGCCAGGCTGCTGGCCGGGCGGATCGCCCTGGCCAGAGACGATCTCGCCGCCGCCCGGGTGCACCTGACGTCAGCCGCCGAGGCCCGCCGCCGGGGGCCCGCCCACGTCAGGGCCGACGGCTGGACCGCGCTCGCCCTGCTCGCCGCCGCGACCGGCGACCGGCGGCTGATGCTGAACGCCTGTCGGCGCGGGCTCGACGTCCTCGACGAGCACCGCATGACCATGGGCGCGGCCGAGCTGCGGGTGCGGGCCACCGTGCAGGGGGCCGAGCTGGCGACGCTCGCCCAGCGCGCCGCGCGGTCGGCTCGCGACCTGTTGCGGTGGAGCGACCGCTGGCGGGCGACCGCGCTGGCCGTGCCGCCGATCCGGCCGCCGGCCGATCCGGAGCTGGCCCGCGACCTGACCGCCTTCCGCGAGGTCGGCAGCCGGGCCGAGGCGGCCCGCGCGGCCGGGTCGCCCCAGCCCGCCCTCGACCGCGAGCAGCGGCGGCTCGAACGCCGCATCCGCGCCCACACCCTGCGCCTGCGCGGCCACTTCGACGGCGACCGCCTCGACGTGGCCGCTCTTCTGACGGCTCTGGGCGACGAGTGGCTGGTCGCGATCGTGCCGGTCGACGGGCGGCTGCACGCGGTCGTCTGCGGCGACGGCCGGGTCCGCCGGTTCTCCGCCGGACCGGCGGCCGACGCCGCGCTGGAGGC
>NZ_SZQA01000094.1 GCF_005233835.1 Herbidospora galbida
TGCCGCCGCCGCTGCGGCCCTTCGCCGGTCCGGTCGCGGCGGTCGCGGGCGCGCCGGTCCTCGCCACCCTGGCCGGACGGTCGCCCGCCGACCAGGAACGGCTGCTGCTGGACGCGATCGGCGCCCAGGCCGCCGCCGTCCTGGGCTTCACCGGCCAGAGCGGCATCGACGCCACCCGCGCGTTCAAGGACCTGGGCTTCGACTCCCTGACGGCGGTCGAGTTCCGCAACCGGCTGGCCACGGCCACCGGTCTCAAGCTGCCCACGACGCTGATCTTCGACCATCCGTCGCCGCGCGCCCTGGCCGAGTTCCTGCGCTCGGAGCTGCTGGGCGCAGACACCCCCGCGGTCGCGGTCACCGCCACCCCGCGCCGGGCCGACGAGCCGATCGCGATCGTGGCGATGGCCTGCCGGTATCCGGGTGACGTGCGCACCCCGGAGGACCTGTGGTCGGTGGTGTCCGGCGAGCGCGACGTCATCTCCCCCTTCCCCGCCGACCGGGGCTGGGACCTGGAGCGCCTGTTCGACCCCGACCCCGCCCACGCGGGCACCTCCTACGCCCGCGAGGGCGGTTTCCTGCACGACGCCGCCGGCTTCGATCCCGCCTTCTTCGGCATCAGCCCACGGGAAGCGGTCAGCATGGACCCGCAGCAGCGGCTCCTGCTGGAGACCGCGTGGGAGGCGTTCGAACGGGCCGGCATCGACCCGGCCTCGCTGCACGGCTCGGCCACCGGCGTCTACGCGGGCGTGGTCTACACCGACTACGGCTCGCGCGTACGGCTGCCGCCGGACATGGAGGGCTATCTCGGCATCGGCAGCGCGGGCAGCATCGCGTCGGGACGGATCGCGTACACCCTCGGCCTGCGCGGACCGGCGGTCACCGTGGACACCGCCTGCTCGGCGTCACTGGTGGCCCTGCACCTGGCGGTCCGCGCCCTGCGCGGCGGCGAGTGCGACCTGGCCCTGGCGGGCGGCGCGACCGTCCTGTCGCACCCCGACATCTTCATCGGCTTCAGCCGCCAGCGCGGCCTGTCGGCCGACAGCCGCTGCAAGGCCTTCGCCGCCGCCGCCGACGGCACCGCCTTCGGCGAAGGCGTGGGCCTGCTGCTGGTCGAACGCCTGTCGGACGCCGTCCGCAACGGGCATCCGGTCCTGGCGGTGATCCGCGGGACGGCCATCAACCAGGACGGCGCCTCGAACGGCCTGACCGCCCCCAACGGCCCGTCCCAGCAGGCGGTCATCCGCGCGGCCCTGGCCGACGCGGGCCTGTCGGCCGCCGACGTCGACGCCGTCGAGGCGCACGGGACGGGCACCCGCCTCGGCGACCCGATCGAGGCCCAGGCCATCCTCGCGACCTACGGCCAGGACCGGGACGAACCGGCCTGGCTCGGGTCGCTCAAGTCGAACATCGGCCACACGCAGGCGGCGGCCGGGGTGGGCGGCGTCATCAAGATGGTCCAGGCGCTCCGGCACGGGGTGCTGCCCAGGACCCTGCACGTGGACGAGCCGACCCCGCACGTCGACTGGGCGGCCGGCGACGTGCGCCTCCTCACCGAGGCCCGGCCGTGGGAACGGGAGACCGGCCGGACCAGGCGCGCGGGCGTCTCGGGCTTCGGCATGAGCGGCACCAACGCCCACGTCATCCTCGAAGAGGCCCCTGTTTCGGCCCCCCGCCCCAACGCACCTGCCCCGCGCTCCCAAGCCGACGCCCCAGCCACCCTTCTCCAGGCCGAAGGTCCCGCCTCTCCCTCCCAGGTCGACTCAAGTTCCCGGGCCGACGCTTTCGCAGGCGACGCGCCGGTGCTGCTGTCGGGGCACAGCGCCCCGGCGTTGCGGGCGCAGGCGCGGCAGTTGCGCGACCACCTCGTCACCCGCCCTGACCTGCTGCCGTCGGACCTGACCCGCACCCTCGCCACCGGCCGCGCCGCGCTCGCCCACCGGGCCGCCGTCGTCACCGGGGACCGCGAGACGCTGCTCGCGGCGCTCGACGCGCTGGCCGACGACCGGCCCGACCCGGTGCTGGTGCGGGGACAGGTCAGGCCGCTGGGCAAGACGGTCTTCGTCTTCCCGGGTCAGGGTTCCCAGTGGGACGGAATGGCCCGGGACCTGCTGGCCACCTCCCCCGTCTTCGCCGAGCACCTGCGCGCCGCCGCCGAGGCGATCGAACGGTACGCGGGCTGGAACCTGATCGACGTGCTGAACAGCCCACCCGTCGACCGGGTGGACGTCATCCAGCCCGCCCTGTTCGCCGTCATGACCAGCCTGGCCCGACTGTGGGAACACCACGGCGTACGACCCGACGCCGTCATCGGCCACTCCCAAGGAGAGATCGCCGCCGCCCACATCGCCGGAGCCCTCACCCTCGACGACGCCGCCAAGATCGTCACCCTCCGCTCCAAAGCACTGCTCGCCCTCGCCGGAACCGGCGGCATGGCGTCAGTGCAGCTGGGAGCCGAAGACCTGGCCACCCACCTGGCCCCCTACGACGACCTCCACATCGCCGCCCACAACAGCCCCAACGCCACCGTCATCGCCGGCGACGCCACCCAGCTCGACGACCTCCTCGCCACCCTCGACGCCCGCAGGATCCCCGTCGACTACGCCTCCCACAGCCCCCACGTCCACCGCCTCCGCGACGAACTCCTCACCCTCCTCGACGGCATCCGGCCGCAGCCCGCCACCGTCCCCCTCTACTCGACCGTCACCGACGACGTCGCCGACCTCACCCCCCAGTACTGGTTCGACAACCTCGCCAGCCCGGTCCGCTTCCACGAAACCCTCTCCAAGCTCCTGGACGACGGCCACACCACCTTCGTCGAAGCGAGCCCCCACCCCGTGCTGACGACGGCCGTCCAGGACACCCTTGAGCACCCGTCGCTGCTGGTCACCGGCACCCTCCGGCGGCACAAGGGCACCCTCGCGCAGTTCCACCTGAACCTGGCCGCCCTCCACGCCGACGGCCACCCGGTCACCTGGCACCTGCCGGACACGGGCGTCACCGACCTGCCGACGTATCCCTTCCAGCGCGAGCGCTACTGGCTGACCGGCCCGCCCGTGGGCGGCGACGCCGGAGGGCTCGGCCTGGACGCCGCCGAGCACCCGTTCCTGAGCGCGGTCACCGTGCTGGCCGAAACGGGCGCGCTGGTCGTCACCGGCCGCGTCTCCCGGGACTCCCACGGCTGGCTCGCCGACCACGCCGTACGCGGCACGGCGCTGCTCCCCGCCACGGCGCTCCTCGAACTCGCCCTCCAGGCCGGGCAGCTCTCCGGCGAGGCGTTCCGCATCGACGAACTCACCCTGGAAGCCCCGCTCCACCTGCCCGAACGCGGAAGCGTCCGCCTCCAGGCGGAGGTGACCGCCCCCGACGAGTCCGGCCACCGCCGGGTGACCGTCCACTCCCGCCGAGCCGGCGACCCGGAGTGGACCCGCCACGCCGCCGGCACCCTGACCCCGTCCACATCCGGCGAACCGGACACGACGACCACCTGGCCACCCGCCGACGCAGTCCCGCTGCCGGTCGACGACCTCTACGACCGCCTGGCCGACCTCGGCTACGAATACGGCCCGGCCTTCCGCAACCTCACCGCCGCCTGGCGCGCGGGCGACACCGTCCACGCGGAGGTCCGCCTGCCCGAGGGCCACGAGGACGACGCCGCCCGCTTCGCCCTCCACCCGGCCCTGTTCGACGCCGCCATGCACGCCATGGCCCTGGGCGGCTTCCTCGGCGAGGGCGTGCGCCTCCCCTTCACCTGGTCGGGCGTCGACCTGTTCGCCGCAGGAGCCACCGCCCTCCGCGCCACATTGACCCCCGCCGGCGACGACACGGTCGCCATCACCCTGACCGACCCGACAGGCGCCCCGATCGCCCGCGTGGAATCCCTGACCCTCCGCGCCGCCCCCACGACCCAGACCACCGAACCCACCTCCCTGTACGAACTGACCTGGACCGAACTCCCCCTGTCCAGCCCAGAAAAGACGAACCCGCCTGCGGACCTGACCGCAGGCCAGCCCTCGAACCTCGCACTGGCCCCGCGCGCCGATCTGCCCGTCGATCTCCCCGCCGATGTGACCGTGATCGAGGTGCCGACCCCTGTCGCCGAGCTTCCGCGAGCCGTGGCCGCGAACGTGCAGGCCCTGGTCGACCGGCTGACCGCCTGGCTGGCCGAGGAGTCCGGCCCCGCCTCGCGCCTGGCCATCCTGACCAGGAACGCCGTGGCCGTGCGCCCCGGTGACCACGTCGACCTCGCGGCGGCCCCCCTCTGGGGAGTGGCGAGGTCGGCCGCCACCGAGAACCCTGGCCGCGTCACCGTCGTCGACCTCGACGACGCCTCGGCCGCCGCCCTCCCGGCGGCCCTGGCCAGTCGCGAGCCCCAGATCGCCCTGCGCGACGGCGTCGCCCTGGTCCCCCGTCTGGCCCGGGTGAGCCGGTCCGCCCGCCTCGATCTCCTCGACCACGCCTGGCGCCTGGCCACCCCGGGCGGTTCGCCCGACGACCTCCGCGCCGCCCCCTTCCCGGAGGCCCTGGCCCCCCTGGCCCCCCACCAGGTCAGGCTCCAGATCAGGGCCGCGGGGCTGAACTTCCGCGACGTCCTCACCGCGCTCGGCATGGTCCCCTCCGCCACCCCGCTCGGCGCGGAGGCGGCGGGTGTCGTGACGGAGATCGGGGAGGCCGTCACCGGCCTGGCCGTCGGTGACCGGGTGTTCGGGCTGGTGCCGGGTGCGGTCGGGCCCGTCGCGGTCGCCGACCATCGGCTCCTCGCCAGGATCCCGGGCGGCTGGTCGTTCGCCGAGGCGGCGAGCGTGCCGGCCGTCTTCACCACCGCCTACCACGGTCTGGTCACCCTGGCCCGGCTCCGGCCGGGGGAACGCCTGCTCGTCCACGCCGCCGCCGGTGGGGTGGGGCTCGCGGCGCTGCAGCTGGCGCGGCATCTGGGCGCGGAGGTCTACGCGACGGCGAGCCCGGCCAAGTGGCCGGCGCTGCGGGCGCTGGGGGTGCCGCCGGAGCGGATCGCCTCCTCCCGCACCGACGCGTTCGCGGCCGAGTTCGGCGGGGTCGACGTCGTGCTGAACTCGCTGACCGGCGAGCTCCTCGACGCCTCGCTCGGCCTGCTGGCTCCGGGCGGCCGGTTCGTCGAGATGGGCATCGCCGACCCGCGCGACCCGCGCGAGCTCACCGAGAGGGGGGTGGCGTACCTGCCGTTCGAGCTGCTCGACATGCCGGTCGAGGAGGTGGCCGCCGCGTTCCGGGGCGTGCTGGAGCTGTTCGAGAGCGGGGCGCTGCGCCCGTCGCGGGTGACCACCTGGGACGTCCGCCAGGCCCCGGCCGCGTTCCGGCACTTCGCCCAGGCGGCGCACGTGGGCAAGCTGGTGCTGACGCTGCCGTCCGTACCGGAAGGGACGGTCCTGGTCACCGGCGGGACCGGCACGATCGGGGCGGCGCTGGCCCGGCACCTGGTGGCCGAGCACGGCGTGCGGCACCTGCTGCTGACGAGCCGGCGCGGGCCGGACGCCCCGGGCGCGGCCGAGCTGGCCGCCGAGCTGACCGAGGCGGGGGCGGAGGTGCGGATCGCGGCCTGCGACGCCGCCGACCGGG
>NZ_SZQA01000095.1 GCF_005233835.1 Herbidospora galbida
CTCGCGCCCGCCGCCGCCTCGGGCCGCGTCGCCAACCCCCGGCTGGCGCTCGCCCTCCGGCCGGCGGGCGCGGCGGCGACCACGGCCGTGACCGGCACCGTCGACCAGGGGTACACGTGCGCCGTCCCGCGCAACGACCCGCAGGTGCAGGTGTACCAGCCGCACTGGCGTCAGGTGGAGTGGGCGGTCGACCAGCTCGTCTTCAAGAACCGGCTGGCGGTCTGGCGGCCGAACGGCTGGAAGGGCTCCGGGCTCGCCGGGTGGAACCCGCAGGCCGAGTTCCCGGTGCCGGACCTGCAGGGCGGCGGCCGGGTGCCGGTGTCGATCATGTTCGGCATCCTCGCCCAGGAGTCCAACCTCTGGCAGGCGCAGCGCAGCGTGCTGGAGGGCGAGACCGGCAACCCGCTCGTCGGCAACTACTACGGCGTCAACATCTACGACAGCGACCCGTCCAACGACTGGGCCGTCGACTTCGCCAAGGCCGACTGCGGCTACGGCATCTCCCAGCAGACCGACAACATGCGGAAGAACAGCGGCGGATGGAACGCCGACAAGCAGAAGAGGGTGGCGATCGACTACGTCACCAACATCGCCGCGGGCATGGCGACCCTGGCGGGCAAGTGGAACCAGATCTGGGCCGACACCGACGGGCTGGGCAAGGTCAACGACGGCGACCCGTCGAAGATCGAGAACTGGTATCTCGCCGTGTGGGCGTACAACTCCGGCTGGCACCCGAAGGCCGACGCGTGGGGACGCGACGGCAACGGCCAGCCGAACAACGGCGCGTGGGGGGTGGGCTGGCTGAACAACCCCGCCAACCCCTCCTACCGGCAGGACCGGCGGCCGTTCCTGCACGACAACTCCTACGCCGACGCCGGGCACCCGCAGGACTGGCCCTACCAGGAGAAGGTGCTGGGCTGGGCGGCGTGGCCGATCGCCAAGACCTACGTCGACCCGGCCACGAACCGGCCCGTCACCGAGGGCGGCTACAACTACGCGTGGTGGACCACCGACGGCTACCGCGCCTCGATCGTGCCGACGGTCTCCAACACCACCTACGTCGACGTCAACGCCTTCTGCGCGACCGCGAGCAACGAGTGCCAGCCGCCGTCGTCGGGGAGCGGGCGCGGCACCTGCCTGCGGTCGGACTCCAAGTGCTGGTGGCACGTGCCGAAGGCGTGGAAGGACTGCTCGTCGGCCTGCGGCAACGAGGCGTCCCTGCGCTACGACTCCACCTGGGCCGGCACCGAGCGCGTCGAGCCCACCGACCAGTGGACGCCCTGCCGGACCCCCGGCCTGCCACCGGTCACCGGCGACACCGCCAAGGTCCTGATCGTCGACGACGTGACCGTGCCGGCCGTACGCGGGGGCTGCGACAACAGCGGATGGACCAACAGCGGCACCCTGTCCTTCGAGTTCGCCCAGGACTCGGCGGGCCGGGTCCCGGCCAGGGCCGACTTCCAGCAGCTCGGCAACGGGTTCGGCGGGCACGAGTGGTTCGCCTACACCCGGACGAGCGCCAGGAACGGCGACGTGATGCGGGTGACCGGCACCTGGAAGCCGAACGAGGACGTCAACGCGTGGGCCCGGGTGCTCGTCCACATCCCGAAGCGGCGGGCGGAGACGCAGCAGGCGCCGTACACGGTCGGCCTGGGCAACGGCAGGCAGGAGACCCGCTATCTGAACCAGAGCCGGGAGCAGAACGGCTGGTACAACCTGGGCGTCTTCCCGTTCGCCGGGCGGCCGCAGGTGTCGCTCACCAACGTGAACCTGGAGGGCGACGGCTCGGCGGCCATCTCGTGGGACGCGGTCGCCTTCCAGGTGCTCAAGAAGCGGCCCAAGCACTTCGTCGTCGCCATGGGCGACTCGATCACCTCGGGCGAAGGAGTGGGGAACTACCTCCCCGAGACCGACTTCGAGTACCGGACGCCGCGCTGGAACGCCTGCCGGCGCAGCAAGGACGCCTGGATCAGGCAGTCGGTGCTGCCGGGCGAGACCCAGACCGTCGGCGAGCTGGCCGACTCCTTCGACCCGAGGCTCGACTTCGCGTTCGTGGCCTGCTCCGGCGCCACGACGCGGGACATGACCGTGCCGCAGTACCAGTACATGACGCAGCCGATCTCGGCCTGGTCGGACTACCGGGGACGGGCGGAGGGCCGGTTCCGGGAGGCGGCGCAGCTGGAGAGCGGCTTCCTGAACGAGAACACGACCCTGGTCGCGCTGACCGTCGGCGCCAACGACACCGACTGGGACGGCGTCATCGCCGACTGCCACATCTTCACCTGCGGTGACGTCCCCACGTACGAGAGCGACCTGCGGGCCGAGATCCTCGCCACCCTCAACACCCGGGTCGAGGCGGGCGACCCGGCGAACGTCGCGCACCTCCTGCAGGAGATCGAGGACGAGACGGACAACAAGAGCACCTCGCGCGGGAAGAAGGCGAAGATCGTGCTCATGGGCTATCCCGACGTGTCCGGGAGCAACTCCTCGTGCACGACCTTCGACCCCCAGGCGCAGGGCGTCCTGCGGCGGGCCGGCGAGTACTTCGTCACCGAGGCGAAGAACACCGTGCGGGTGCTGCGCGACGCCGGGAACGAGGTGTCCTTCGCCGACTCCCTGCCCGCCTTCCGGGGCCACGGCGTGTGCGACGCCGACCGGTGGGTGAACCCCGTCATGTTCACCAAGACCGGTCCGGGCGACTTCGGCGACCTCTGGGACGGCTGCATCGCCGACGGCGTCCGGTGCGCGAGCCGCAGTTCGATGCATCCGACCAAGCGGGGCGCGACCGGGTTCGCCGCCGTGCTCGACGCGCACCTGCGCGGCTCGGAGGTGAACTACACCGGCTGGTAGACCTTCACCACCACGCGGTCGGCCCTCGTACCCCGGAAAGCGGCAGGTCGAGGGACCGGTCGGCGTGCACGATCCGGTCGTGCACCTCGCCGAGGTCGCTCGTCGGTTCGAGGCCGAGCTCCCGCGCGAAGTCGCCCCGCGCCCTGCGGTACGCCGCCAGGGCGTCGGGGCGGCGTCCGTCGCGGTAGAGGGCCAGCATGTACGCGCGGATCAGCCGCTCCCGCAGCGGATGCTGCCGCACCAGGTCGGCCAGCTCCGGCAGCAGGTCCCGGTGCCGCCCGCACTCCAGTTCGGCCTCCACGCACGCCTCGATCGCCGACAGCCGCAGCTCCTCCAGGCCCACCCCCAGCCGGTCGCGGACCCGGTCGGTGGCGGCGTCGGCGAGCAGCGGCCCCCGCCAGTGCGCCAGCGCGTCGCGCAGCAGGCGCGACCGGCCGCCCGGACCGGCCAGGCGGGCCCGCCCGACCAGGTCGCGGAACCGGTGGACGTCGACGGCGCCCGCGTCGGTCTCGGCCACGTAGCCGTCGCCCCGCAGCAGCAGCCGGAACCCCCGCGACCCCGTGCGGTCGGGATCGAGGGTCCCGCGCAACCGCGCGACGTGGCTGTGCAGGACGCCCCGGGCGTGGGCGGGCGGGTCGTCGTCCCACAGCAGCTCCAGCAACCGGCTCACCGGGACGACCCGGCCCGCCTCCAGCAGCAGCAGGCCCAGCAGGCAGCGCTGCGCGCGCCGGGCGAGCGCGATCCGCCCGCCGCCGTGCCACACCTCGACCGGCCCCAGCAGCCGGAACTCCCAACCCCCGTCAGTCATGATCGGCACGATCGGAGACGACGGTATACGTGAGGTATAGAACCAGGTCAGAGCGGCAAGCCGGTGTCAAGACGGGCCGCCGACACTCGGCGGGTGCTGCGCATCCACTTCACCGCCGAGGACATCGCGCGGACCCGCCTGAGCACCGTCGCCGACCCCCTGTGGGAGGTCCTGCTGAGCCACTTCCGGCTGGCCGACCCGGCCCCGCCGCTCCACCTCCGGCCGTGGACGGCGCGGCTGCGCGCCCGCCCCGGCCTGGCCGCCCTGGTGCGGCCCGGCGC
>NZ_SZQA01000096.1 GCF_005233835.1 Herbidospora galbida
TGGCCTCGGGGCCCGGGTTGCCCGGCGCGGCGGCGGAGGTGGCCGAGGTGGCGGCCGTCCACGGCGTGACCCCCGCCGTGGGCGGCGCGGAGGAGACGCTGGCCGCGCTCGACGGCGCCCGGCTGGCCCATCTGGCCGCCCACGGCCGCGTCAACGCCGCCAACCCGCTGTTCTCCGCGCTGCAGCTGGCCGACGGTCCGCTGACCGTCTACGACCTCGAACGGTTGCGGATCCCGCCCCGGCTGGTCGTGCTGGCCGCCTGTGAGAGCGGCCGGTCGGTGGTCCGGGCCGGCGACGAGCTCCTCGGCCTGAGCACCACCTTCCTGTCGCTCGGGACGCGGTGCGTGGTCGCCTCGATGGTGCCGGTGCCCGACGCGCACGCCCGGCCGCTGATGATCGCCCTGCACGAGCGGCTCGCCGCCGGGCTGCCGGCCGCCACCGCACTGGCGCTGACCCAGGAGGAGGCCGGAGACGACGTCACGGCGGCCGGGTTCGTCTGCATCGGCGCCGACGCGGGGCTTTAACCTAGGCGCGTGGCGAAGACGAAAGGCGGGCAGGGCACCCCCGCGACCGTGGCGCTGACCAAGGCCGGTGCCGAGTTCACCCTCCACCCCTACGAGCACGACGCGAACGCGCAGGCCTACGGCGAGGAGGCGGCCGACGCGCTCGGCGTGCCCTACGAGCGGATCTTCAAGACGCTCGTCGCCGAGACCGAGGCCGGGCTCGCGGTGGCGGTGGTGCCGGTGGCCGGGAAGCTCGACCTGAAGGCGTTCGCGGCGGCGCTTTCGGGCAAGAAGGCCGCGATGGCCGAGGCGGCCAAGGTCGAGCGGGTGACGGGTTACGTGGTGGGCGGGATCAGCCCGCTCGGCCAGCGCAAACGGCTGCCGACCGTGGTCGACGCGTCCGCGCTGGCCTTCGAGACGATCTACTTCTCGGCTGGGCGCCGGGGTCTCCAGATCGAGACGGCCCCGGGGAACCTCGTGACGCTCACCGGCGCCATCACCGCGCACATCGCCAAAGACTAGGCGGTCTCCTCCACCAGGGAGCCGCAGACGAAGCCCTCTTCACGCTCGGGGTCGAGCTGCACCTGCGTGAGGTTGGTGGTCTCCATCGGGCGGCGGAACGTCTCCTGCTTGTCGCAGTCGTACAGGAGGTAGGTTCCGTCGCTCTCGCCGAGGAGCATCATCCAGCGGCCGTCGTAGAGCGGCTTGTCGTCCTCGGCGTTGGTGAGGATCGCCCACTGGTCCTGGAAGCCGACCGTGCTGAGCAGCAGGTTCGCCTGACCGGTGTCGCGCATGGTCTGGGCCGCCGAGGAGAGGTTGAGGATCAGCAGGAAGCCCAGGCCGAGGCCGGTCAGCCCGCCGACGAGGACCTTCAGCCCGGCCCGGCCGACGGGGCGGCGGCGCAGCAGCTGGAAGGGCACCAGGAAGGTCACCATGCCCAGGCCGACCGCGATGATGACCATGATCGTCAGGTCGAGGTCGGCGAAGAAGTTGTAGAACCCCCAGTACGTCGCCCCGCTCCACAGGGCGGCGACCAGACCGGCCACCCAGGGCCGCGCCCTGACCCACCCCACGGCCCGCCCGGCCGCGCCAAGGGTGATCACGTTGACGAGCCAGGCCAGGCCGACGAGCAGGCCCAGCAGCGGCAGACCCAGCAGCAGCACCAGCACCAGCGTGCTCATCAGGCGGCTGAACAGCACCGATTGGTCGATGCCGGCCTGCTGGGGGTTGATGCCGAAGACCCCGTAGATCTCCTCGACGCCGAGGTAGAGGACGGCGTACAGGGCCACGCCGATCGGGAGGACGACCGAGGCGACCCGCTCGAGCAGACTGATCACGCTGCCGCGGTCGTCGTTCTCCTCGGTCGGCCGAACTTCCGGCATCTCCCGATTTCTCGTCTCATCTATTGGAATTTCTTGATCTATCACGGTCAAGGAGGGTACTGAAGGCTGACTTCATGAGTGACTGAAACTTCAATTATTTGTTCGCGTGTGGGTCTGTGGCGTTGAGCACAGTCACGACGTGGTCGTAGTCGCCCCGCTGCACGGCCTCGCGGAGGAACTTCACCCGCTCGACCAAGATCTCCTTGGCGTCCGGCTGGGACTCCAGAAGTGCCATGACCTCGGCGACGAAGTCGTCGAGGGGCAGGGCCCGCTCGTTGTCCCGCTGGCCCGGCATCAGGTCGGTCTGCACCGAGGGCGGCACCAGCTCGACGACCCTGACCTTCGTGTACTGGAGGCGGATCGACTCGCTGAGCATGTGGATCGCGGCCTTGGAGGCGTTGTAGCTCGGGGTGACCTTCAGCGGGGTGAACGCCAGGCCGGAGGAGACGGTGACGATCGTCGGGTCGGGCTGGGCCTGCAGGTGCCCGATGAACGCGGCGATCAGCCGGATCGGCCCGAGGACGTTGGTCGTGATGACCGTCTCGGCCGTGGCCAGGAAGTCCTCCGGGCGGGTCCAGTCCTCGGCCCGCATGATCCCGGCCATGGCGACCAGCACGTTCAGGTCGGGGTAGCGGCGCAGCACGTCCTCGGCCGCCCGCTCGATGTCGGCGGCGTCGGCGGTGTCGATGCGGACCGTGCCGAACCCCTCGCCCTTCAGCTCGTCGAGGAGCTCGGTCCGGCGCCCGCCGACGACGACGGTGTTGCCCTTGTCGCGCAGGGCCCTGGCCAGGGCGAGCCCGATGCCGCTGGTGGCGCCGGGGATGAAGATCGTGTTTCCGGTGATGTTCATGTCTCCGAGCCTTCCCCGTCCGCCCGGGGAGGTGCAGAGACCGGTTGTCGGGGGATCGGCGGTCCCTGGTTACCGGTTCCGGCACTGCATAGGTTGGACACGTGGACCGCTCAGCCCTCGCCGACTTCCTCCGCCGCCACCGGGAGGCGTTGCGCCCCGAAGACGTGGGCCTGCCCGAAGGCGCCCGGCGGCGCGCGCCCGGCCTGCGCCGTGAGGAGGTGGCCTCCCTGGCGCTGATGTCGACCGACTACTACACGCGGCTCGAACAGCGCCGCGGGCCGCAGCCCAGCGAGCAGATGCTCACCACCCTGGCCCGCGCGCTCCGGCTGACCGGCGACGAACGCGCCTACCTGTTCCGCGTGGCCGGCCGCAACGCCCCCGAGACCTTCACCGGCTCCGCCCACGTGGCCCCGGCCCTGCTGCGGGTCCTCGACCGCCTCGACGACACCCCCGCGCTGATCCTGTCGAACCTGGGCGAGACCCTGGTCGCCAACCGGATGGCCCAGGCCCTCCTCGGCGACCGGTCGGGCTACACCGGTCTGGCGCGCAGCGAGATCTACCGCTGGTTCACCGACCCGGAGAACGAACGCCGTCTCTACCCCGAGGACGACCGTCCGCGCCAGAGCCGCGCCATGGTGGCCGGCCTGCGGGCGGCGTACGGGACGATGGGCCCGAAGTCCCGCGCGGGCGAGCTGGTCAGGGCCCTGCAGAAGGCCAGCCCGGAGTTCGCCGGGATCTGGGACCGGCACGAGGTGGCCCGCCGCTTCGAGGACCACAAGATCCTCATCCACCCGCAGCTGGGCCCGATCGAACTCGACTGCCAGGTCCTGTTCACCGAAGACCAGTCACAGACGCTGCTGGTGCTGACCGCTCCCCCGCGCAGCGAGGGCGACGAGAAACTGAAGCTGCTCGCGGTCGTCGGCCACGAGCGCTTCACCGTCTAGATGTTCTAGGAGCTGTTCTGAGTTCGGATCTTGGTGAGGTCCGGTGGTGGGCTGGCCATGGCTGATAGAACCCGGTTGTGGCGCGTTTTGATGTGCCCGATGCCGAGTGGGCGTTGATCGAGCCGTTGGTGCCGGTGGCGGCCACCGGGCCGCTGCCAAGGCGGGTGCGTGACCAGTTCAACGGGATCCTGTGGCGCTTCCGCACCGGGTCGGGGTGGCGTGA
>NZ_SZQA01000097.1 GCF_005233835.1 Herbidospora galbida
GAGATCGCGCCCGCGCTGCCCGAGGCGGCGGCGGGCCTGCGCGCCTCGGCGGCGCATCCCGCGCTCGACGTGCTGCGCCCGCCCGGCGTGGAGACCATGGTCGTCAGCCCCGCCGGGGTGCCGGCCACCACCTCGGGCGGCGACGTCACGCTCTGGCGGGGCGGCACCCGGCTCGCGGTCGTCCACGCCCACGACGACCCGATCAGCGCCCTCGCCTTCACCCGCGACGGCCGCCGGTTCGCCACCGCGGCCTCCGACGGTTCGGTGCGGATCTGGGACACCGCCGCCCGCGACCTGCTGGTCGCCGTCGACGACGGCGGCCTCGGGCGCAAGGCCGTCGCGTTCGCCCCCGACGGGCGGACCATCGCCGTCGCGGCCGCCGGGCGGCCGGTCACGATCTGGAGCACCACCACGGCCCAGCCGGTGGCCGAGTTCCCGGCGGCGGGCGAGCGCCCGCTGGTGCTGTTCGGCAACGACGGCGCCACCTTCTACACCGCGACCGCCCGTGGCCTGGAGGCCTTCGACCTGCAGACCCGCGAACGGCTGCGCCTGCTGCCCTCCGAGGGGGTCACCTCGGCCGCGCTCACCCCGAACACGCGCACCCTGGCCGTCGGCCGGGCCGACGGCGGCGTCGAGATCTGGGGCGTGGGGGAGCGCGAGTTCGCGCGGCGGGCCGACTTCGCCGCGCACGACCGGGCGGTCGAGGCGATCGCGTTCAGCCCCGACGGCGCCACCTTCGCCACCGGCGGCGGCGACGAGGCGGTGCGGATCTGGGAGACCGTGAGCCGCCGCCGTGTCGGCGACACGATCACCGGCCACACCGGGACGGTCGTCGCGGTCGCCTACACGCCCGACGGGCACACCCTGCTCACCGCGGCCACCGACCGGACCGTCCGGGTCTGGAACATGGCGGCGTACGACTCCGTGCTCGACCTGACCACCCGGGTCGCCGACCCGAAGAGCGGCCGGTTCGCCACGGTCGACGCGATCGCCTTCAGCCAGGACGGCTCGATCTTCGCCACCGGCGACGCCGCGGGCACCGTACGCCTCTGGCGGACCGCCTCGCGGACCCCGCTCGGGGTGCCGATCGAGACGGGGACCTCCGGGGTCCACTCGATGGTGTTCGACCCCACGACCGGCGGGCTGGTCGTGCTGGGCACCGACAACGTGATCAGCCTGCTCGACGTCGACAGCCGCACCAGCCAGCCCCTGTGGGCCAACCCGCCGCAGGAGGTCACCAACCACGGCGTCCTCGGGCCCGACGGCCGGACGCTCGCGCTGGCCTACGGACCGGGCGTGGAGCTGTGGGACAACCAGACCCGGCGGCTGACCGGCCGGCTCGGCGGCCACGACGGCGACGTGCGCGCGGTGGCGTTCAGCCCCGACGGGCGGCTGCTGGCCACCGGGGGCGCCGACCGGGTGATCCGGCTGTGGGATCCGGTGAAGGCCGTCGCCGCCGGTCCCGCCCTGCTGGGGCACACCGGCGACGTGCTGTCGGTCGCGTTCAGCCCCGACGGCACCGTCCTGGCCAGCGGCGACGTCAGCGGGGTGGTCCGCTTCTGGGACATCGCGACCGGCCGGCCGCTGGGCGCCCTGCACGGCAGGATCCCCGCCGACGGCGCCCCGGCCTTCGCGGCGAGCGCGCTGGCGTTCAGCCCCGACGGGGGCACTCTCGTGGGCGGCGGACGGTTCACCGCTCCTGGCCAACCGGCCCTGGAGATCTGGGACTCCACCCTGTACGGCGTCGACGCCCGCGACCTCGTCTGCGACCAGGCCGGCCGCACCCTCACCCCCGAGGAGTGGCGCACCCACGTGCCCGGCCAGCCCTACCGGCAGCTGTGCTAGACGCGGGAGAACCGCCGGTCCATCCCGGTCCGGGCGAGGATGCCCCGGGGGCTCACCGGCCGGCGCCGCGTCTCGTGCGGCCGGATGTTGCGGCGGTAGGTCACCGGGCTCTGGCCGTCGCGCAGGCCGTCGAGCAGGCGGTCGAGGTGGACGAGCAGCTCGCCGTGCAAGGGCCAGTGGCCGGGGTCGTTCCGGAGCACCGCGCCGAGTTCGTCGCGCATGCGGCGGCCCTCGGTCAGTGAGCGGTCCAGTTCGCCCATGAGGCGCTCGGCCTCCTCGGGGCAGCAGGTGGTGGCCGCCTCGGCGTAGCCGCGGGTGGTCTGGGCCAGGTCGTGCAGCACGCTGGCCAGCCGGTCGCGGACCTCGGGCTCCCACATCCGCAGGCCGGTGCGGTCGCTGATGCTTCGGGCCAGGCCGCGTACGGTCGGGATCGCGCGCTCCAGGGTGTCGAGGGCCTCCCGCAGGGCGCGGCTGTGGCCGGAGGCGGTGCGGTCGCGCAGCCGGGCGGTCTCGTCGGCGGTGTCGACCGCGGCCTCGACCCGGTGGATCTCGGCGGTGAGCCTCCTGGCCTGGTCCATCCAGCGGCCGACCGCCTCGGGGCCGGGCTCGGTGGCCAGCCCGGCGGCCATGTCGTCGAGGAGGCCCGCCACCCGGCCGCCGAAGTCGGCGATGGCCTGCTCGGCGGGGCGCAGGCGCGTCGGCGTCGCCACGAAGACGGTGATCAGCCCGACGGCCGCGCCGATCAGGGTCTCCACGATCCGGTCGGCGGCGGCCGGGCCGGTGCCGAACTGCAGGATCAGCATCGCGCTGATCGGCACCTCAAGCAGGTGCTCGCGCAGTTTCAGCAGGTGGCCGAGGCCAAGGGCGACCGCGACCGACAGGCCGAGGCTCCACCAGCTGAGCCCGAACAGCCCGCTCATGACCACCGACACCAGCACTCCGGCCGCGACGCTGACGATCCGGCCTCCCGCGTGCTTCAGCGTCCGGAAGAACGAGACCTGGACGACGAGCATCGCGGTCAGCGGGGCCAGCGTGGGCGCCCTGGTGTCGAGCAGGACGAGCGCGATCACGTACGCGGCCACCGCCGTGACGACCAGGCGGGCGATCGACGTCAGACGTTCCGGCATGCGGGTATCCACCTCCCCCGAATAAGACATTTCTTGACAAACGGCATGCCTGGGGGTGGATATTTCCTGGTTCCGGCAAAACCGAAGGGCCGGGTGGATCACCCGGCCCTTGGTCTTCAGCTGATTACGGCTTCGCGGTGAACGCCGACGGGACGTACATCTCGGTCTCCGGCTTGGCCTCGCCGACGAAGGTGAACGTGGCGGCCTCGCCCTCGCCCACCACGTCGACCTTGACGACCTGGCCGGGACGCAGCTCCCCGTAGAGGATCTTCTCCGACAGCGAGTCCTCCAGCTCACGCTGGATGGTCCGGCGCAGCGGCCGGGCGCCCAGGACGGGGTCGTAACCACGGTCGGCCAGCACCTGCTTGGCGGCCGGGGTCAGCTCCAGAGCCATGTCCCGGTCCTTCAGGCGGGCGTCCACCTGGGCGAGCATGAGGTCGACGATCTGGATGATCTCGGTCATGCGCAGCTGGTGGAAGACGACGGTGTCGTCGACGCGGTTGAGGAACTCGGGCCGGAAGTGCTGCTTGAGCTCTTCCTGGACCTTGGCCTTCATCCGGTCGTAGTTGCCCTCGACGTCGTTGTTCTTGGCGAACCCGACCCCGATGCCCTTGGAGATGTCGCGGGTGCCGAGGTTGGTGGTCATGATGATGACCGTGTTCTTGAAGTCGACCACGCGGCCCTGGGCGTCGGTCAGGCGGCCGTCCTCCAGGATCTGCAGGAGGCTGTTGAAGATGTCGGGGTGGGCCTTCTCGATCTCGTCGAACAGCACCACCGAGAACGGCTTGCGCCGCACCTTCTCGGTCAGCTGACCGCCCTC
>NZ_SZQA01000098.1 GCF_005233835.1 Herbidospora galbida
CCTGCGGGCCCGGTGCGGGCCGGTCCCGCGCGGCTACCCCGACGCCGCCGACCCCGGCCCCGTGGACGCCCCGGGGGAGGAGACCCGGGAGGCCTGCCGGCGGCTGGCCGCCTGGTGCGCCACCTTCCCCGACGACGACGGCGGCGGCGGGGTCCGCCCGGTGCGCGACCACCTCCGCTGGGGCGAACGCCACCGCCCCCACGCCACTCGGGCGGTCACGGTCGTCGACGGCTCCCGGTTCGCCGGCCTGGCGTGGCGCACCTGGATGCGCCTGCCGGGCGAGCGCGGCCTGATCACCGTCCTGGTCGACCGCACGCACCGCGCCCCCGAGATCCGCAGAAGGGTCTGGCGC
This sequence comes from Herbidospora galbida, assembly GCF_005233835.1. GTDB lineage: Bacteria > Actinomycetota > Actinomycetes > Streptosporangiales > Streptosporangiaceae > Herbidospora > Herbidospora galbida. The sequence goes on from NZ_SZQA01000098.1 coordinate 353, forward strand.
GGCATCCACGATGGCGCCCACCTCGACCACCTGGCGGCCTGCGGCGACGACCTCGAGTTCGGCCGGGGACTGCTGGCGGCCGAGACCTACGCCATGGCCGTCGAACTGGTCGCCCTGGCCGAGACCGCCGACCCGGCGGTCCGCCGCGTCCTCAGGCAGGGGGTGCTGGAGCGGATCGCCCGCATCTCCGGCCACCCGGAGCTCGGCAGCCTGCCCACGCTGGCCTCGGTCTACGTCACGGGGGCGCTCCGGCTGCTGGGGGGCGAGGCGGGGGGCAGAGTGGAGGGCGTACCGGAGGAACTGCGGGAACCCCTGCGGGCGCGCTGGGTCAGGGCGACAGCTGGCGCAGCACGATGTCTGCCTTCTCCGGTTCCGGCACGCTGAGATGGATCTCCCAGCCCCGGCTGCGGGCCAGGTTCTCGCAGACGGCCGACCACAGCCAGTGCAGCCCGGCCCGCACGGCCAGGTTGCCCGCGCCGGTGCCGATCAGCGGGAAGCAGATCGTCGACAGCCGGTGGGTCACCCGCTCCTCCTCTGCCAGCGCGAACACCCGGTGGACGGCGAGCATGATCGTCGGCGGGGTGACGTCGTGGTGGTAGGTGCCGGGCCGGGGCACCGCGACGGCCGCGTGGTAGACCCGCCGGACCCCGTTGTACGCCAGCGAGCCCGGCCCGGTCGGCGCGACCGTGCCCGGGGCGACGGTGAGCCCCGGGCGGTGGTGCTTGGCCATCCACTCGTGCAGTTCGCGCTGGATCGTGTCGTCGAGCAGCTCCCCGGCCGGGCCACGTCGCGACCCGGCCTTCCTGATCGCGCCCGACACGCTGGGCGAGAACACCCGCGCCATCTCCAGGTAGACGTTCTCGGGATTGACCAGCACGTCGACCCCGGAGATCAGCTCGATGGGCCGCACCTGCAGCACCGCCCGCCCGCCGCCCGACTCGACCGGGATGCGGGCCCCGACGGCGACCCGGGGGAGCGCGTCCTCGCCGTCCTCCCCGCAGAGCGCGATGATCTGGTCGGCGACCTGGGCCAGCAGCATGCGCTCCTGGTTCTTCCTGAACCGCTCGACGCTGAGCCGGTAGACGTCGGCGGCCCGCTTGCGCCGCGCCGCCGCCGTCCAGTCGCGGGTGCCCTGGACGAGCCCGAAGGTGTACGCGGCCGCCGACCCCAGGTTGCCCTCGCCGAGCCGGTCGACGGCGTCGCGCACCAGCTTCTCGACGGCGGCGACGTGGCCGGTCGCCGGGTGGCGCAGGGCGGCGGCCCGGCGGAGATGCGGCAGGTCGGCGTCCCGGAGGCGGATCAGCCCGCGCTCGCGCAGGGCGGCCAGATCGCGGACGAGCTCCTCGTGCTCGGGTACGTCGGTCTCCATGCGCTCATTAACCCTTCCGCGACGGGGCAGGGGCAACCACGCCGACACCGTCCAGCCGAGGGGAACCACGGATGCGAGCGACCGCGAAGGCGCGCCACCAGAGCGTCGACGTCGACGGGATCGAGGTCTTCTACCGCGAGGCGGGCACGCCTGACCGGCCGTGCCTGCTGCTCCTGCACGGCTTTCCCAGCTCCTCCCACTGCTTCCGGCGGGTGCTCTCGCCGCTCGCCGAGGTGAGCCGGGTCGTCGCCCCCGACCTGCCGGGCTTCGGGTTCTCCTCCGCGCCCACGATCGAGGAGTACGAGTACACCTTCGCCAACCTGGCCGACACCATGGAGCGGTTCCTGGACCGGATCGGCGTCGAGGAGTTCTTCGTCTACCTGCACGACTTCGGCGCCCCGGTCGGTTACCACCTCGCCCTGCGGCGTCCCGAGCGCGTCCTCGGGCTGGTCGTCCAGAACGGCAACGCCCACGACGACGGCCTGGGCGACCAGTGGGACGGCGCCCGCGCCTACTGGGCCGACCCCTCCGAGGAGAACCGGGCCAAGCTGCCCGAGTGGCTCAACTTCGAGGGCACCCGGGGGCAGTACCTCGACGGGCTGCCCGAGCGGCTGCGCGTGCTGCACCCGCCGGAGACCTGGCACCTCGACTGGGAGCGCATGTCGCGGCCGGGCGACCTCGACGTCCAGTTCCAGCTGTTCCGCGACTACGGCGCGTACGTCGCCCGCTTCGGCGACCTGGCCGACTACCACCGCACCCACCAGCCGCCGTGCCTGCTGCTGTGGGGCCGCCACGACGCCTTCTTCGACCTGGCCGAGATCATGGGCTACGCCCGCGACCTCGACCGGATCGAGATGCACGTCTTCGACGCCGGGCACTACCTGCTGGAGACCCACGCCGACGAGAGCGCGGCGGCGATCAGGGCGTTCGTCACCGACGTCTCACTCGCCTAGCAGGGCGCACAGCGCGTCGGTCGCCTCGTCGAGCGAGCCGGCGCCGTCGACGACCAGGTCGGGGTGGTCGGGCGGCTCGTACGCCTGGCCGTGGCCCGTCATGTTGGGCAGCCGCCCGGCCTTCGCCAGGGCGTAGAGGCCCTTCGGGTCGCGGCGGGCGCACTCCTCGGCGGGGGTGTCGACGAAGACCTCGGCGAAGTCGCCGTCCGCGAACAGCGCCTTGGCCGTGGCCCGGTCGGTCCGGAACGGGGACACCAGCGCCACGATGACGATCAGGCCGGCGTCCACCAGGATGCGCGACACCTCGGCGACGCGGCGCACGTTCTCGGCGCGGCCCTGCGGGGTGAACCCGAGGTCCTTGTTCAGCCCGCCCCGGACGTTCTCGCCGTCGAGCACGTAGGTGTGCAGGCCCATGCCGTGGAGCCGCCGCTCCAGCGCGTTGGCGATGGTCGACTTGCCGGCGCCCGGCAGGCCGGTCAGCCACAGCACCTTCGCGCGCTGGCCCTTGAGCCGCTGGCGGGCCTCGCGGTCGACGGTGTAGGCGTGCGGGGCGACGTTGCGGCCGCGCCGCAGGGCGTGCCGGACCATGCCGGCCGCGACGGTCTCCTTGGTGACCCGGTCGACGAGCAGGAGGCTGCCGGTGTGCCGCGACTCCCGGTAGGCGTCGAGGCTGAGCGGGGTGTCGGTGGTCAGTTCGACCGTGCCGATGTCGTTGAGGTTCAGGGTGCGGGCGGCGTACTCGCCCCCGCTCACCACGTCGAGCCGGTCGCGCACGGCCGTGACCACGGCGGGCAGGGTGCGCCCGCCGGCCCGCAGCAGATAGGAGCGGCCGTTGCGCAGGGGCTCCTCGGCGGTCCAGATCAGCGTGACGGAGAAGGCGGTCGCGGGGGACAGGCCGTCGCCGAGCGCCTCCGGCGTGGCCAGCAGGTCGCCGCGCCGCACGTCGACGTCGTCGGCCAGCGTCACCGTGACCGCGGTGCCGGGGGCGGCGCGGTCGAGGTCCACGCCGCCGGGGCCGAGCAGCCGGGCGATCGTGGACGTCCGGCCGCCGCCCGCGACCCCGACGGCGTCGCCGG
>NZ_SZQA01000099.1 GCF_005233835.1 Herbidospora galbida
ATGGTCGGCGGGACCAGGCGAGTAATTGTTCTCGTTCGTTGTCAGTGAGCACGATCGGCACTGCTGTCGGCAACGGCATGGGACATCGCTGCCCACTGACAACGCATTAACGCTTCAGGACACTAGAACGACGCCGTGAGGCGGTCGGCGGCGTACGCCCTGGCCTCCGCCGCCTCGGGGAAGAAGCCGGGCAGGCCGAAGAAGCCGTGCAGGGTGCCGGGGAAGCAGCGGTAGGCGGCGCCGAGGTCGGCCGCGTAGCGTTCGCACTCGGCGGTCAGCGGGTCGTGTTCGGCCGTGATGACCGTGGCCGGGGCCAGGCCGGTCTTGTCTTCGAGCAGGGCCGGGGCGAATCGGGGGTCGGTGCGGTCGGCGGCGCCGGCGTACTGGTCGAAGAGCCAGGTCACGCGGGCGGTCTCGAGGTTGTGGTGGCCCTCCTCGGCGAAACCCTTGGTGTCGGTACGCATCTCCGTACACGGATAGACGAGCAGCTGGTGCGTGAGGGTCAGCCCCGCGTCGCGGGCCAGGGCGGCGCAGACGGTGGCGAGGTTGGCCCCGGCGCTCTCCCCCATGATCGCGACCGTCTCGTGGTCGCGCAGGACCCTTTCCACCACGGCCCAGCAGTCGTCGACGGCGGCCGGGAACGGGTGCTCGGGCGCGAGACGGTAGTCGATAGAGACGACCAGCGCGCCCGCCCGGACCGCGAGGTCGCGGCACATCGGGTCGTCGACGTCGGCGCTGCCGAAGACGAAGCCGCCCCCGTGGACGTAGACGACGACCGGGAGGTCGCCGGGCGCAGGGCGGAAGATCCTGACCGGCACCCCGGCGATCTCGGTGTCGGTGATCTCGTGCAGGGGGATTCGCGGGCTCCGGCCCTCGGCGTCGCCGTCGACGGGACGGCTCTCCTGGATCTCGGCGAGGGTCGGCGGGACGTAGTCGACGGCCGGGGGGAATCGGTCCAGGTAGGCGCGGGCGCGGTCGTGCAGTGTCATGCCCCGCACCCTAACCCCGCCCCCTTCCGGTGATCAGCAGCAGCAGGCCCGCGATCGGGCCCTCGACGGGGCGGCCGGAGCCCACGCCCCACGCGCAGTCGGTCGCGACCAGCTCCAGGCCCGCGATGGCCTTCCCGGCGCGGAACGGGAAGCCCATCGTCCAGACGCGGTCGGCCGCCGCCATCGCGGCCTCGACCGGCATCGGCCGGTCGCGGCCCAGCGGGAGGGCCATGTCCTGGCCGTGCACGAGGGCGTCAGCAGCTCCCGGGCGAGGGCCACGCCCGGACGGGTGTGGGCCAGGGTGAGGTGGGCCGCGACCTCCCGGGCCATGGAGGCCCGCGTGAGCGCGGCCATCGAGGAGGCGGGATGCGCGTTCACCATCGCCCAGGGCCGCGTCCTGGCCAGCATCGGCCCCGACGGCACCAGGATCGGCGACCTGGCCGAACCAGCCGGGGTCACCAAGCAGACCGCGACGTTCCCGGTGAACCAGCTTGAGAAGGCCGGCTACGTCGAGCGGGTGCCCGACCCGGCGGGCGCGCGGGCGCGGCTGGTGCGGCTGTCGGAGGCCGGGGCCGGGGTCGCCGTCGCGCGGAAGGTCGAGGTCGAGGCCGAGTGGGTCGCCCATCTGGGTGAGCCCGACGCCGCCGCGCTGCGCCGGGCCCTGGAACGCCTCCGCGAGGTCACCGGCCCTTATCGGTGATTTCAGTCATTCCCTACTATGTTCGTGGACAATCGTCGGCGGAGAGACCGGGACATGACTGAAGTGGCGCTGGCGCTGGTGGCCGGTTTCCTGGTGGCGGCGCTCGGCACGCCGGTCGGGGTGTCCGGCGCGGTGTTCCTGCTGCCGCTGCAGGCGAGCGTCCTGGGGGTGAGCGGGCCCGCCATCAGCGCGACCAACCTCGTCTTCAACGCGATGTCGACCCCCTTGGCGCTGCTGCGGGCGCCGGGGTTCCGGGGGCGGGCGGCCGAGCTGCTCGTGGTCGCGGGCGCGTGCGTGCCGGCGGCGGTGGTCGGGGCCTACGGGCGGGTGACGCTGTTCGCCGATCCGGCGCGGTTCCGCCTGCTGGTGATCGCGGTGCTGGCGCCGCTGGGCGTCCAGCTGCTGGTGCGGGCGGTGCGAAAGGCGCGGGTGCGCGACGGCGACTCGCCGCCCGTCCGGCCGCTGCCGCTGGCGGTGCTGGCCCTGGTGACCGGGGCGATCGGGGGGACGATCGGGATCGGCGGGGGGTCGATGCTGGCGCCGGTGCTGGTGGCCGTGGCGCACCAGAGCGTGGCGCGGGCCGCGCCCCTGGCCCTCACGTCGACGCTGTCGACGTCGCTGAGCGGACTGGTGGCGTACAGCCTGTTCGACGCCTTCCACATCGGGACGCCGCCGGCCGCGCCGGTCTGGCACGTCGGGATCGCGACGGGGCTCGGCGGGATCGCCGGGGCGCTGCTCGGCGCGGCCGTGGCCCGGCGCGCGGGAGAGAGGGCGCTGACGCTGCTGCTCGGGACGACGGCGACGGTGACGGCCGTCGGTTATGTGGTGCAGCTGGCCCGGTGATGGCAAGGCCGTGTCAAGGCGGCGTGGTGATGCTGCCGGGAAACGTGCCTCCCCTCCTGGAGCGTTATGAGACACCTCCGGCGGCGGCTGCTGATCAGCGCCACGATCGCCGCCTGTCTGTCCTCCCTGATCACCCCCGTCACCTCCGCGGCGGCGGATCCGGCGCCCCCGCCGGCCGCCCTCGGGCTGTCCTCGGTCCAGCCGGAGCTGCGCGACCGCGTGCTCGGCGCGGGCTGGCACGCCTCCGCCGACGTCGCGCTCGCCGCGACGGGTGACGCGACCGGGTTCCACGTGCTCACGGCCACGGCCGCCACGGGCTACCAGTGGCGGACCGTCGCCACGCTCAGCGAGCCCGGCATGGACACCGACCAGTGGATCGGCAACGCCTGCCTGACCGGTTCCGGCGGCAGGATCGTGGCCGTCTACGCGCCGCGCCACTTCACCAACCGCCCGTGGCTGTTCGGCCGGGGCGCGTTCGCCGCCGTCGTCGACGTCCAGACCGGAGCGGTCACCAAGCTCAAGGACCAGGTGACGCTCGCCTACTTCAACCCGGGCTGCGGGGCCGGTGACACGGTCGCGCTCACCCAGGGCGTCAGCGACCGGCACGGCACCACCCGCCTGCTCACCGTGGACACCGTCACCAAGCGGGTGACCCGGGCCGTCGTCGCCGAGGGCCAGGTCACCTCGGCCGTCCCGGTCGGCGGCACGGTCGTCGCTGCGCACGGGACGCGCCTCGTCGAGGTGCAGGACGGCGGGGCGCTCCGGCAGCTCGCGGACGCCGGTTCGGTGCCCTTCGACCTGCGCGCCACCGCCGACGGCGGGGTCGCCTTCGCCGCGCGCGACGGGGAGTCGGTCCGGATCCGGCAGTACGCCGCCGGCCAGACCCGCGAGCTGGCGTCGGGGCCGCTGGGCGAGCTGAGCGTACGGTCGGGGGCGAACGGCCGCGTCTTCCTCGTGGGCCGGGCCGACCGGCAGGAGGCCCTGCCGCAGGGCGTCTCCCTGCTGGACGCGCCGGCGTCGGCGACCGTCTCGTCGGAGGGCGGCCTGGCGATCACCGCCGCCGCGCGGCGCGGCCTGCGCGCCGGGCCCCTCGCCTCGGCGCAGGGCGACGACCGGCGCGGGAGCAGTCCCGACCG